>NZ_JBVHTL010000001.1:1061440-1325661 GCF_055565895.1 Streptomyces sp. NPDC028298 | reverse complement strand
AGCCCCCCCCCCCCTTCTCCCCCCCCCTCCCCCCCCCCCCCCCCCCCCCCACCCCCCCCCTCCCCCCCCCCCCCCCCTCCCCCCCCCCCCCCCCACGGCCGGGGACTTCGGGGAGGTCGCGAGCGGCTACGCGGTACGGGCGGCGTCCCGGCCGGCTCCGACGCACAGCGCCCAGATGACGAAGGCGTCGATGGCGATCAGCACGCTGGCCCACACCGGGGAGTACGGCAGCCACATGAAGTTGGCGACCATGGCCAGTCCCGCCAGGGTGATGCCGACGACGCGGGCCCACAGCATGCCGCGGAACACGGCGATGCCGGCGAGGACGACGAGGACGCCGAGGGTGAGGTGGATCCATCCCCAGCTCGTGAGGTTGAAGGTGTAGACGTAGTTGCCGGTGGTGACGAACACGTCGTCCTGCGCGATGGCGGCGATGCCCTGGAATATCGCCATCGCCCCTCCGAAGATCATCATGACTCCGGCGAAGGCGGTCCAGCCGGACACCCAGGCCCCGGAACCGCCGGCGGATTCCTGTCGGTGGTGCATACCCGTCGTAGCCATTGCGAGCTCCTCGTGCGTAGACCTCGCCACTGACCGGGCGACGGCCGGTGGCCCACATTTCAGCTTGCCACGGGAATGACGGACCGGCAGATCGTCGAAAAGCGCGCCCGGCCGGGACGAGATCGACGTGCGGGTGAATGGGTTCGGTGCTCCAATGGTTCTGCCCGGTGCGCCGAGTCGAATTCGGCGCCGGTTCCGTATGCACTCGTGCCCGGAAAGGAAACCACCGTGCCAGGTCTCCTCCGCGGGGTCGCCCGCACCGCCGTGGTGGCCGGTACGGCCACCGCCGTCTCGAACCGTGTGTCACGTCGTCAGCAGGGACGATGGGCGCAGCAGGAAGCACAGCAGCAGTACCAGTACCAGGAGCAGCAGGCTCCGCCGCCGCCTCCGCCCCCCGCGCCGGGCGACGAGATGACCAGCAAGATCGATCAGCTCAAGCAACTGGGGGACCTCAAGGCCCAGGGCGTGCTGACCGAGGCCGAGTTCGAGGCGCAGAAGGCCCGGATCCTCGGCTGACCCGTGAACGCCCGGTCGAGGCGCCCCGTCGAGGTCCCCTGACAACCCGGCGAGGAACCCCGGCTGGGACCGGCTTCGCGAACACCGGCCCCTGGCCGGTGTTCGCGGGCCCCTGCCTTCAGCGGCCCGCCGGGTGACCGTCCTCGGACCCCTGCCGTCCCGCCGCGTCGCCACGCCAGGCCGCCGCGTCGCCACGCCAGGCCGCCGCGTCGCCACGGCAGGCCGCCGCGTCGCCACCGTCAGGCCGCCTCGACGGCCGTCGCCGGCCACCTTCGCCGGCAGCCGCCTCCGCCGCCGACGTCAGCCCACCCGCCGGCCGTTCTCCAGTTCCGCCGTGCCCGAGCCCTCCGCCAGGACGTCGAGCGCCGCGAGGACCCGGCGGCCCGTCGCGCCCGACAGATGGCTCGGCACGTCCTCACGCGGCACCAGCCGCCAGGACAGCAGCTCCTCCTCCTGCAGCCGGATCGACTTGAGCTCCCGGTCGTCCAGCACCCCGCCGTCGTACAGATAGGCCACCAGCGGCGGTCGCTCCGGTCCGAGGATCCAGTCGACCGCCAGCAGCCGTCCGAGCTCCACGTCCAGCCCGATCTCCTCGGCCGTCTCGCGGCGCGCCCCCTGCCGAGGGCTCTCGCCGTCGTCCGACTCCACGGTCCCGCCCGGAAGCGTCCAGCCGTCGCGGTAGTTCGGTTCGACGAGCAGCACCCGCCCCTCTGCGTCACGGAAGAGCGCGGCGGCCCCGAGGAGGACACGGGGCAGGCCGGCGATATAGGCGGCATAGTCCGAAGTGCTCACCCCGGAAGCGTAACGAGAAGCCCGCTCAGGCCTCGACCAGCGCGACCGTGCGTGACGCGAGCTCGGTGATCCGCACCCCGTCGAAGCCGAACACCGCGCTGCGGACGGTGTCCTCCAGCGGGTCCTTCCACTGCGGCGGAATCGCCCGGGCACCGCACAGGACGCCCGCGACGGAGCCGGCGGTCGCGCCGTTCGAGTCGGTGTCGAGGCCGCCGCGGACCGTCAGCGTGATGGTGCGGGTGAAGTCGCCGTCGCCGTACAGCAGCCCGGCGGTCAGCACGGCCGCGTTCGGGACCGTGTGGATCCAGCCCATCCCCGCGGTCTCCTCGGACACGGCGGTCAGCGTGTCCTCCCAGGACATCCGCGTCTCGTGGAGCGCGAGCACCCGGCGGACGGTGCGGGACAGCCGGCTGCTCGCGGGGATCACGGTGAGCGCCGTCTCCAGCGCGCCCCGCACGGAGGGGGTGGTGAAGGCGGCGGAGATCAGCGCCGCCGCCCACATCGCGCCGTACACGCCGTTGCCGGTGTGGGACAGGACGGCGTCACGGCGGGCCAGGGAGGCCGCGCGCAGCGGCATCCCCGGTGACGTCCAGCCGTAGACGTCGGCGCGGATCAGCGCGCCGATCCACTCCTGGTACGGATTCTCGTACGTGGCCGTCACCGGCGGCTTCAGGCCCTGGGCGAGGTTGCGGTAGGCGGCGCGCTCCGCCGTGAACGTCTGGAGGTACGGAAGCCGCGTCAGCCACAGATCACCGACCTGCTCGGTGCTGAACGAGAAGCCGTACGTCTCCAGCAGGTCGAGTCCGAGGATCGCGTAGTCCACGTCGTCGTCGCGGCAACTGCCGTGGATGCGGCCGCGTACGCACTCGCGCCACTCGGGCCGCAGCTCGAACTCGCCCCACCCGCTGTCGCCGTCGCCGTCGTCGGCGGGTCCGGGGAGATAGTCGGTCAGCGGCAGGGCCGCCGTCCGCCGCAGATAGCGGTCGATCCGGTCCCGCGTCCAGTGGTCGCCCTGCTCGACCGGCTTGCCGAGCATGTTGCCCGCGATCCGGCCGAGCCAGCCCCCGAGGACGCGGTCGGCGAGGTCGGTGCCCACAGGGGTCATGGCTCAGGTCTACCCAATCGCGGGCGGTCCCGCAGGCTGGGCAGGGGCATGACGGCGAGGGGCCGCTCCGGTTATGGTCGCAGCGGCGCGACTGCCTTGACGTGTGCAAGGCCCGGAAGCAAGGGGAATGCAAGGTGGCGGACGCTGCTGTGGATCGGACCCCGCGTGTGCTCATCGCGGCGGACAAGTTCAAGGGATCACTGACGGCCGTACAGGTCGCGGAGCGGGTGACGGCCGGACTGCGCAGGGTCGCGCCGCACGTCCGGGTCGAGTCGCTGCCCGTGGCCGACGGAGGCGACGGCACCGTCGACGCCGCCGTCGCGGCCGGGTTCGAGCGCCACGAGGTGCGCGTCGCCGGACCGCTGGGCGACGAGGTGACCGCCGCGTTCGCCCTGCGCGGGCGGACCGCGGTCGTGGAGATGGCCGAGGCGAGCGGGCTCCAGCGGCTGCCCCGGGGGGTCCTCGCGCCGCTCTCGTCCTCGACGTACGGCACCGGGGAACTGCTGCGCGCAGCGCTCGACGCCGGTGTCGACACCGTCGTCTTCGGCGTGGGCGGCAGCGCGACGACGGACGGCGGCGCGGGCATGCTCTCGGCGCTCGGCGCGCGCTTCCTCGACGCGCGGGGTGAGCCGGTGGCTCCCGGCGGCGCCGCGCTGGCCGACGTGCAGAGCGCCGATCTGTCCGGCCTCGACGACCGGCTCGCCGGGGTCGACCTCGTTCTCGCCAGCGACGTGGACAACCCGCTGACCGGACCGAAGGGCGCCCCCGCCGTCTACGGTCCCCAGAAGGGCGCCGGTCCCGACGACGTGGCGGTGCTGGACATCGCCCTCGGTCACTTCGCCGGTGTCCTGGAGAAGGAGATCGGACCGAAGGCCGCCGGGTACGCGACCGCGCCCGGCGCCGGTGCCGCGGGAGGGGTCGGCTACGGGGCGCTGGTCCTCGGCGCCCGCTTCCGGCCCGGCATCGAGGTGATGCTCGACGTGCTCGGTTTCGCGCCCGCGCTGGAGCGCGCCACGCTGGTGATCACCGGTGAGGGCTCGCTGGACGAGCAGACCCTGCACGGCAAGGCGCCGGCCGGGGTCGCGGCGGCCGCCCGTGCGGCGGGCAAGGAGGTCGTCGCGGTCTGCGGCCGCCTCGCGCTCCCGCCCGAGGCGCTCGGCAGGGCCGGCATCCGGCGCGCCTACCCGCTGACGGAGGCCGAGCCCGACATCGCCCGGTGCCTCTCCGAGGCCGGACCGATCCTGGAACGGGTGGCGGAGAACATCGGCCGCGACTTCCTGCTCTGACCCGCGCACACCCGACGCCTCAGACGCTCGACGTCTCAGACGCTCGACGTCTCAGACGCTCGACGTCTCAGACGCTCGACGTCTCAGACGCTCGACGCCCCGCACGCCCGACGCCCCGCACATCCGGCGGCACGCACCCGACTCCCCGTGCACCCGATTCCCCGGCGGCCGGCGCTCCGGTTCTCGGACCCGGCCGGTGGCCCGGCAGCCCCGCGGCACGGGTGCCCCCGGGGCGTCGGTGCCCGGGGCGTCGGTGCCCGGGGCGCCGGGTGCTCCCGGCTCACCGTCCCGGGGTCGCGCCCGCGGCCGTCGTCGCGCCCGCCAGCCGGTAGGCGTCCAGGGCCAGTGTCATCTCGATCAGGTCGCGGGGGCGGGCCAGTGAGCGCGAGGTGAGCTGCTCCAGCCGGCGCAGGCGGTTGAAGACGGTGTTGCGGTGGCAGTACAGGCGTCCGGCCGCGCGCCCGGCGGAGCCCTCGCAGGCCAGCCACATGTCCAGCGTCTCGATCAGCACCGCCCGGTCCCCGGGTTCGAGCTCCAGCACCGTGCCGAACACCTCCGACACCAGCCGGCCCGCCAGCTCCGGCTGGCTCACGACGAGCGCCGTCGGCATCCGCTGATCGAGGCGTACGACACCGGTCGCGTCCGGCGGACAGGTGCGCAGCGCCAGTTCGGCCCACCGCCGGGCCCGCCCCAGTTCGCCCAGACCCGACACCACGGGACTGATGCCGCCCGGACCCGACCGCCGGCCGTCCAGCAGCCGGGCCACTCCGTCCAGGCCCTGCCCCGCGTCCAGCGCCACCACGGCGATCTCGCAGTCGGCCCGCATCCGCCAGATGAACCGCAGCCCGGCGCCCAGCACCGGCCGGACGCAGGCGTCCCGTCCGTCGTGGCGTTCCGTCCGCAGCACGACGACGGCGTACGGCCCGTGCTCGGGCAGATCGAGACCGGCCGCCGCCCTGGCCGCGAGCCCCGGGGCCTGATGACCCTCCAGCAGCGCGTCGAGCAGGGCCTGCAACTGCTCGTCCGTGCGCCGCCGCAGCTCCCGTTCCGTGGCCAGGTAGGACTCCGAGGCGGTCGCGGCCTGCGCGTCCACCGCCGACCACACCATCGTGGCGCACCGCATGAGCACCGCGAGCCGCTCGGGCTCACGGCTCGCCGCGCTCTCCATCAGCGCGTCCCACACCAGATAGCCCGCGGCACGGTAGGCGTGCACGAGGAGTTCGAGCGGCAGCCCCTGCTGGGCCCGCCTGCGCCCCGCCTCCTCGGCGTGCTCCAGATCGCGGCGCGGTGAGTCCCGCGGCGCGGAGATCGCCTTGATGCCGATGCGCATCGCGGTCTCCGCCTCCCGCCACTGCTGGTCGTACGGCAGCACCTGTCCGTAGACGGGGGAGTACTCGGTGAGCTGCCTGACGTGCTCGTCGACGAGCTCGGGCAGCCGTTCCAGCAGAGCCCCACACGACTCCGCGAGCAGCTTCCAGTCATGACCGGTCCGCGGTCTGCGCCCTCCCATGGCCGGAGGATGCCACCGCGACCCGGGGTCGCACAGGCCCCTGACACGCGGTGTTGTGCGCGTGCACAACGGGCGGGCGCCACCGGTGGGCTCCCGCCGCGTATCGGCCGCGGCCCGTGGACGGGGGTGCCCGCCGGTGCTGAGGTGAGCGCCACACCGAGCGAGGACAAGGGAGATGCCATGGGCGGTTCCGCTCTGCACGTGCGGGATCTGTCGGTCGGATACGGCCCCGTACGCGCACTGCGTCATGTGTCGTTGGAGGTGCCCGAGGCGGCCGTGGTGACGGTCCTCGGCGGCAACGGCGCGGGCAAGTCGACGCTGCTGCGGGCGGTGTGCCGAACCCTCTCCTTCCACGGGGGCGCGGTCACCGGCGGCACGGTCACGCTGGGCGGGCGCCCGCTCGACCGGCTGCCGCCGGACCGGGTGGTGGCCGCCGGGGTGTCCCAAGTGCCCGAAGGGCGGCGGGTGTTCAGCCGCATGACGGTCGCGGACAATCTGCGCGCCGGAGCCCTCGGCGGCACCGGCGGCCGCGTCGGCAGAAGCCGCGCCCTGCGACGGGTGCACGAACTCTTCCCGGTCCTCGCCGACCGCGCGGGCCAGCGGGCGGGACTGCTGTCCGGCGGTGAGCAGCAGATGCTCGCGGTCGGGCGGGCGCTCATGGGAGCCCCGAAGGTGCTGCTGCTCGACGAACCCTCCCTCGGGCTCGCCCCGTTGATGGCCGCGCGGATCGCCGACACCGTGCGGGAGATCAACGAGCAGGGCACCTCCGTCCTGCTCGTGGAACAGAACGCCGCCCTCGCCCTGCGGCTCGCCTCCACCGCCTACGTCCTGGAGGTCGGCGAGGTCACCCTGTCCGGTCCCGCCGACGAACTCGCCGCCTCGGACGAGGTGCGCCGCCGCTACCTCGGCGTGGTCGACGAGGACGCCGCCGCCGACGGCGCGGCCTCCTCCGCCGGCCTTCCGTCCCTGTCCCGCTGGAAGGGGTGAACCCACCGTGGAAGAACACGACGACACGGCGGCCGTGCCCTCCGGCATCCCGCCGCTCGTGGTCCGGGACGTGACCGTCCGCTTCGCCGGGCTGACCGCGCTCGACACGGTGGGCTTCACCGTGCGGCCGGGCACCGTGCACGCCCTCATAGGACCGAACGGCGCCGGGAAGTCCACCTGCTTCAACGTGCTGTCCGGTGTGTGCCGGCCCGCCTCCGGAAGCGTCCGTCTGGGGGAGCACGAGCTCACCGGACTGCCGCCCCACAGGATCGCCGGGCTCGGCGTGGCCCGGATCTTCCAGAACCTGGCCCTGCCCCCGCACGCCACCGTCGAGGACTGTCTGCTGCTCGGCCGGCACCGGCTGACCCGCGCCGGATTCCTCGCCGCCGGTCTGCGGCTGCCCTCGGCGGCCCGCGAGGACCGGCGCCACCGCGAACGCGTCCGCGAGATCGCCGCGTTCGTGGGCCTGGAGCGGCAGCTCGGCCGGCCCGCGGGTTCGCTCCCGTACGGACAGCAGAAGCTCGCCGAGCTCGCCCGGGCGCTGTGCATGGAACCCCGGGTCCTCCTGCTGGACGAACCCGTCGCTGGCATGACCGCCGACGAACGGCGCCGTACCGCCGCGGTCGTCGCGGGGGTCCGCGACAGCCTCGGCATCTCGATCGTGCTCGTGGAACACGACATGGGGGTGGTGATGCGGCTCGCGGACGCGGTGACCGTACTCGACTTCGGGCGCCGGATCGCCGACGGCGCCCCCGCCGACGTACAGAACGATCCGGCCGTCGTCCGCGCGTACCTGGGCGAGCACGCCGAACCGGAGGAGACCGCGTCATGAGCACCTTTGCCGAACTCCTGCTCAACGGACTGTCGTTGGGCTCCGTCTACGCGCTCATCGCGCTCGGATTCGTCGTCATCTTCCGGGCCACCGAGGTCGTCAACTTCGCGCACGCCTCCCTGCTCCTGGCGGGCGGCTACGTCACCGCGACGCTCCACGACGACATCGGTTTCTGGCCCGCCCTGCTCGCCGGGGTCGCGGGCGCCGCGGCGGTGGGCGCCGCCGTCGAGTTCCTGGTCATGCGCCGCTACCGGGGCTCCGACCAGAGCGTCCTCGCGATCGTCACCATCGGCGTCGACATCCTGCTCACCACCGAACTCACCCGCCGCATCGGCACCGACGTCCTGGCGCTCGGCGACCCCTGGGGCGACGCCGTCCTCACCGTCGGCCCCGTCTCCGTCGCCCACACCCGGATCGCGGCCTTCGTCACCGCGTCCCTGCTCATCACGGCCTTCCTGCTGGCATTCCGGTACACGTCCTGGGGCGTGGCCACGCGCGCCGCGGCCGAGAGCCCGGAGACCGCGGCCCTGATGGGCGTCCGGCTCGGCCGGGTGTCGCTGGGGGCCTGGGCGGTGGCCGGTGGCCTCGCGGCCGTCGCCGCGCTGTTCCTGACCGTCTTCCCGACACCCGGGCTGGAACGGGCCACCTCGCTCGCCGCGCTCAAGGCCTTCCCCGCGGCCATCCTCGGCGGCCTCGACTCGACGACCGGCGCGCTGGTCGGCGGACTCCTCGTCGGCGTCACCGAGTCCCTGGCCACCGGCTACCAGAGCGACCTCACCTTCCTCGGGCGCGGTCTCGGCGACCTCGCGCCCTACCTGGTGATGGTCGCGATCCTGCTCATCCGGCCCGCCGGGCTGTTCGGCACGAAGGAGCTCGCCCGTGTCTGAGGTCCTCACCCACGACGAGGCGGGCAGCGCGCCCCGCCCCGCCCGCCGCCGCACCGTCCGGCTGCCCGCGGCCCGTACCGCGGGCGGCGCCGCCGGAGCCGTCCTGCTGCTCGCCCTGCCCTTCTACGTCGACCGCTTCTGGCTGCAGGCCGGACTGTTCGCGATGGCCGCCGCGATCGGCGCCATCGGCCTGAACCTCCTGACCGGCGCGACCGGGCAGCTCTCCATGGGGCACGCGTTCTTCCTCGCGGTCGGCGCGTACGGCTACTGCGTGTTCGCCGCCGACGGGGGCGACGGGCTGACCGGGCTCGGCCTGCCCGCCTGGCTCGCCGCCGTCCTCGCCGTGGCCGTCTCCGGGATCGCCGGAGGCCTGTTCAGCCCGATCGCGGGACGGCTGCGCGGCGCCTACCTCGGCATCGCCACGCTCGCCCTGATCTTCATCGGCCAGCACGTCCTGTTCAACGCCCGGGATCTGACGGGCGGCTTCAACGGCCGCGACGTGCCGCCGCTGAGCCTCTTCGGCCTCACCTTCGACGACCGCGAGCTGGTCGTCGCGAACGTGCCCTTCGGCTCGGCCGAGAAGCTCTGGTACGTGGGGCTGCTGCTGCTCCTCGGCTGCGGACTGTTCGCCCGCGGGGTGCTGCGCGGCCGGCCCGGACGGGCGATGAACGCGATCCGCGACCACCGGATCGCGGCCGGGGTGATCGGCGTGCCCGTCGCCCGCTACCGCGCCGGGGTCTTCGTCCTGTCCTCGATGTACGCGGGCCTGGCCGGGGTGCTGCTCGCCCTGGTCTTCCAGCGCACGGTGCCCGACTACTTCGGGATCACCCTCTCGCTCGACTACCTCGCCATGATCGTCATCGGCGGGCTCGGCTCGGTGACGGGAGCGGTGGCCGGGGCCGTGTTCGTCTCGCTGCTGCCCCAGGTGCTGACCCGCTACAGCGACACCCTCCCCCTGGTCTCCGACCCGGGCACGGGCGGCATCGCGCCGGGCGAGGCGGCCCGGTACCTGTACGGCGCCGCCGTCGTGGCGGTGGTGCTCTTTCTTCCGGGCGGCCTGGTCAGGGTGGCCGCCCGGCTTCGCGTCACGCCCCGTCCCGGGGTCACTGAAGGGGAGGAACGATGAGAACGACACACACCGCGAGGCTGGCCGCGGGGGCGCTGGCCGCCCTGCTCGTGCTGGCCGGATGCAGTTCCAAGGCCAAGAGCGGAGACGACGGCGAGAAGGCCGCCGGCGGGGTGAAGACCGGCGAGGGGATCTCCGGGAAGACGATCAGCCTCGGCGTGCTCACCGACATGAGCGGTGTCTACGCCACGCTCGGCAAGAGCGTCACCCAGGCCCAGCAGCTCTATGTGAAGCAGACCAACGCCGCCGGCGGCGTCTGCGGCTACAAGCTGGCGCTGACGGTCCGCGACCACGGCTACGACCCGCAGAAGGCCGTCTCCGGCTACACGGAGCTGGCACCGAAGGTGCTGGGCTTCACCCAGTTCATCGGCTCGCCGTTCGTCGCGGCCGTCAAGCAGCGCATCGACGGCCAGGACAAGGCCCTGGTCCTGCCGCAGGCCTGGTCGGCCACCTTGCTGGGCAGCCCGTACATCCGGCCCATCGGCTCCACGTACGACATCGAGACGATCAACGCGATCGACTTCCTGATGAAGGAGAAGGGGCTGAAGAAGGGCGACAGCATCGGCCATGTGTACTTCGAGGGCGACTACGGCGAGAACGCGCTGACGGGCTCCCGGTACATGGCGAAGCAGGCGGGGCTCAAGGTCGTCGAGCAGAAGATCAAGCCGACCGACAACGACATGACCGGCCAGGTCGTCGCCCTGAAGAAGGCAGGGGTGAAGGCCGTCGTGATCAGCGCGGGCCCGCGGCAGGCGGCCTCGCTCGTCGGGGTCGCGGCGGCCGTCAAGTTCGACGTGCCGGTGATCGGCAACAACTCGGCGTTCGCCCCGCAGCTCCTGGCCACCGCGGCCGCCCCTGCCCTGGAGGCGAACTACTACGTCGCGAACCCCTCGCTGCCGATCGGCGCGGACACCCCGAAGGCCAAGAAGCTGGTCGCGGACTACCGGGCGGCCTATCCGAAGGACTCCCTGGACAACGGCGTGGTGGCGGGCTGGACGGCCGCGTCGGCGTTCGGCGAGGCGCTGAAGAAGGCCTGCGCCGCCAAGGACCTCACCCGTGAGGGTGTCGACAAGGCCCTGCTGACGATCAAGGGCTTCGACCCGGGGTTCGGCATCCCGCAGGACTTCACCGACCCGAAGGCGGCCTCGTCGAAGGAGAGCGTCATCCTGCAGCCCGACAAGAACGCCGTGGGCGGGATGAAGGTCGTCCGTGAGGCGGAGGCCTCGTCCGTGGCACAGGGGTACACACCCGGCGCCTGACCCCGGCGCACGCCCGGCGCGTGATTCCCCGCGCCCCGGCGCGCGGGGCGCGGGGCGCACGGAGCCGGAGGAGTCCGGGCAAGCGGAAGGGCCCCGAACCGAGTGGTTCGGGGCCCTTCCGTGTCGTTCAGGGTGTTACGGGAGCTGTGCGGCTCGCGCCTCACGGCGGTTGCCCCGGAAGTTGTTCACCCGGCGGGCCGTGGCGAACAGCGGGATGACCGCGCCCATGACGAGCTGCAGCGCGCAGCCGGTCTGGAGGAGGAGCTGGCCACCGGGAGCGTCGAACGCCCAGGCCGCCAGGAGCGCCATCGAGAGCACGATCCACGAGAGCATCGCCACCGCGAGGCGGCCCCGCGGCTTGGGGTACTCGACCCGGCTCACCATCAGCCAGGCGGTGCCCATGATCGCCAGGAGCGTGGCGACGAAGGGCAGCTCCAGCAGGATGATCGAGACCACCGTCAGCGCGCCGAACGGGCTCGGCATGCCCTGGAACGTGCCGTCCTTCACCGTGACGCAGGAGAATCTCGCGAGCCTCAGCACCACGGCCAGGAGCACCACGATCGCCCCGACCGCCGCCACCTTCTGGTAGGCGTCGTCCGCGACCATGCCGTAGACCAGCACGAAGTACGCCGGCGCGAGGCCGAAGCTGATCAGGTCGGACAGGTTGTCCAGCTCGGCGCCCATGGGGGAGGAGCGCAGCTTGCGGGCCACCAGGCCGTCGAACAGGTCGAAGACCGCGGCGCAGAGCATGAGGATCACGGCCGTGGCGGCGGAGTGACGGGCCATGCCCGACTCGTCGCTGCCCGTGAGGTGCGGGATCAGGATGCCGGTGGTGGTGTAGTACACCGCCATGAAGCCGCAGGTGGCGTTGCCGAGGGTGAGCGTGTCCGCTATCGACAGGCGGAGCGAGAGAGGCATCTCCTCCTCGTCGTCCACCTCATCGGCCTCCGGCACCCAGCCGGCCTGTGTCTCGGGATCAATCACGGTCAATTCGAGTCACCCCAGCCACGGTCTTCTGACCGACCTCCACGTCGACCTCGACACCCTCGGGGAGGTAGATGTCCACGCGCGAGCCGAAGCGGATCAGACCGATCCGGTCACCCTGCTCGACCTTCGTCCCCTGCGGGATGTAGGGCACGATGCGGCGGGCGACGGCGCCGGCGATCTGGATCATCTCGATGTCACCGAGCTCGGTGTCGAAGTGCCAGACGACGCGCTCGTTGTTCTCGCTCTCCTTGTTGAACGCCGGAACGAACCCACCGGGGATGTGCTCGACCGACGTCACCGTGCCGGAGAGTGGCGCGCGGTTGACGTGGACGTTGAGCGGGCTCATGAAGATCGCGACGCGGGTGCGTCCGTCCTTCCACGGCATGATGCTCTGCACCACACCGTCGGCGGGCGAGATGACACGGCCCTGCGTGATCTCGCGCTCGGGGTCGCGGAAGAACCACAGCATCCCGGCCGCGAGTGCGGTGACGGGTACGGCCACGGCCTTGGCCGCGCCGGAGCGGCGCGAACGGGCCAGGCTGAGTGCTGCGGTGGCAACGGTCGGGAGAAGCCACGGCGATGCTCCGCGCGCGAGGCGGACCCGGCCGCGAGGTGCAGAGGTTTGGCTGTGGGGCATGGATGACCTTCGTAGCGGATGATGCCGCGCTCGAACGGGGGACGGCGGCTTTCACGCGATCGTACCGGTCGCAGACCGCAACTGGGCAAGCCAAGATGCGGAGTCGACGGCTGAGGAGAGCTGACGGGGTGTGATCTTCTTCGCGAAGAAAACACCCCGAACCCGGACATCTAGCCCTGGAGTCGATACTCTTCGAGCAGTCGGCGCCCGATGATCATTTTCTGGATCTCGGCGGTACCTTCGCCGATCAGCAGCATCGGTGCCTCACGGTAGAGGCGCTCGATCTCGTACTCCTTGGAGAAGCCGTAGCCGCCGTGGATCCGGAAAGCGTCCTCAACGACCTCTTTGCAGTACTCGGAGGCGAGGTACTTCGCCATCCCTGCTTCGAGGTCGTTTCGTTCCCCGGAGTCCTTTTTGCGAGCCGCGTTCACCATCATTGCATGGGCGGCCTCGACCTTGGTAGCCATCTCGGCCAACTTGAACTGGATCGCCTGGTGCTGGGCGATCGCCTTGCCGAAAGTGTGACGTTGCTGGGCATATGAGACGCCGAGCTCAAATGCACGCTGTGCGACACCGCAGCCACGAGCCGCGACATTGACGCGGCCGACCTCGACTCCGTCCATCATTTGGTAAAACCCTCGGCCGGTGGTGCCGCCGAGCACCCGATTGGCCGGAATGCGCAGTCCGTCCATGATGAGTTCGGTGGTGTCGACCCCCTTGTAACCCATCTTGTCGATCTTCCCGGGGATGGTGAGGCCCGGACGGACCTCTCCGAAGCCCGGCTCCTTCTCCACGAGGAAGGTCGTCATCGACTTGTGGGGCGCCGTGCCCTCGGGGTGTCCTTCGTCACTTCTGACCAGAACGGCCACCAGGGTCGAGGATCCGCCGTTCGTCAGCCACATCTTCTGGCCGTTCAGGACGTACTCGTCGCCGTCCTTGACCGCCTTGGACGTGATGGCCGACACATCCGAGCCGAGCCCCGGCTCCGACATCGAGAAGGCGCCGCGCACCTCGCCGAGCGCCATACGGGGCAGGAAGTGGTCCTTCTGCTCCTGCGTCCCGTGCTGCTTGAGCATGTACGCCACGATGAAGTGGGTGTTGATGATGCCGGAGACCGACATCCAGCCGCGGGCGATCTCCTCCACGCACAGCGCGTAGGTGAGCAGCGACTCGCCCAGGCCCCCGTACTCCTCGGGGATCATCAGACCGAACAGACCCAGCTCCTTGAGTCCGTCGACGATCTGCTGGGGGTACTCGTCGCGGTGCTCCAGCTCGGTGGCGACCGGGATGATCTCCTTGTCCACGAAATCGCGGACCGTGGAGAGGATCTCCTGCTGCACATCGGTCAGACCGGCGGTCTGGGCGAGTCGCGCCATGACTACTTCTCCGTCTTCTTCTCCGCCGGGGCGGTGAGTTCGGGCCGGCCGGGCTGCTCGCCGCCGCGCTCCTTGATGTACGTCTCGGTGGGGACCATCACCTTGCGGCGGAACACGCAGACGAGCGTGCCGTCCTGCTTGTAGCCCTTGGTCTCCACGTAGACGATCCCGCGGTCCGACTTGGACCGGGAGGGCGTCTTGTCGAGGACCGTGGTCTCGCCGTAGATCGTGTCGCCGTGGAAGGTCGGCGCCACGTGCTTGAGCGACTCGATCTCCAGGTTGGCGATCGCCTTGCCCGAGACGTCCGGCACGGACATGCCCAGCAGCAGCGAGTAGATGTAGTTGCCGACGACGACGTTCTTGCCGAAATCGGTGGTTTTCTCCGCGTAGTTGCTGTCCATGTGGAGCGGGTGGTGGTTCATGGTCAGCAGACAGAAGAGGTGGTCGTCGTACTCCGTGACCGTTTTTCCGGGCCAGTGCTTGTAGACCGCCCCGACCTCGAACTCTTCGTAGGTGCGTCCGAACTGCATGGTGCTCAGGCCTCCGGGGCTTCGAACGAGGTGGTGCGCTGCATGCCGGCGGCCCGGCCCTTGCCCGAGATGACGAGCGCCATCTTGCGGCTGGCCTCGTCGATCATCTCGTCGCCGAGCATCGCGGAGCCCTTCTTGCCGCCCGCCTCGGACGTGTAGTAGTCGTACGCGTCCAGGATGAGCTCGGCGTGGTCGAAGTCCTCCTGCGAGGGGGAGAAGATCTCGTTCGAGGCCTCCACCTGACCCGGGTGCAGCACCCACTTGCCGTCGAAGCCGAGCGCGGCGGCGCGCTGGGCGACCGCGCGGTAGCCGTCGATGTTGCGGATCTGGAGGTAGGGACCGTCGATCGCCTGGAGGTTGTTGGCGCGCGCGGCCATCAGGATCTTCATCAGGATGTAGTGGTAGGCGTCCGCCGGGTAGCCGGGCGGCTGCTCACCCACGACGAGCGACTTCATGTTGATCGACGCCATGAAGTCGGCCGGGCCGAAGATGATGGTCTCCACACGCTGCGAGGCGGTGGCGATCTCGTTGACGTTGTTCAGGCCCTGGGCGTTCTCGATCTGCGCCTCGATGCCGATCTTGCCGACCTCGAAGCCCATCGTCTTCTCGATCTGCGTCAGCAGGAGGTCGAGCGCGACGACCTGCTGAGCCGTCTGGACCTTCGGCAGCATGATGCAGTCGAGGTTCTGCCCCGCGCCCTCGACGACCGTGACGACGTCGCGGTACGTCCACTCGGTCGTCCAGTCGTTGACGCGCACGACCCGCGTCTTGCCGGTCCAGTCACCCTCGTTGAGGAACTTGACGATGGTGTGCCGGGCGTCGGGCTTGGCCAGCGGCGCGCACGCGTCCTCCAGGTCCAGGAACACCTGGTCCGCGGGCAGCCCCTGGGCCTTCTCCAGGAAGCGCGGGTTGCTGCCCGGCACGGCGAGGCAGGAGCGCCTGGGACGCAGACGGTTCACGGGCGTGGTCATGCGGGGACCTCCAGGGGGTCGAGCTTGTTCGCTTTCCGGATCTCGTCGACGATACGGCCGATGATTCCGGTGATGTCGAAGTCCTTCGGTGTGAAGACCGCGGCCACTCCCGCGGCCCTGAGCTGTTCGGCGTCGGCGTTCGGGATGATCCCGCCCGCGATCACCGGAATGTCGGCCGCACCGGCCGCGCGCAGCTTCTCCAGGACGTCCGGCACGAGCTGGGCGTGCGAGCCGGACAGGATGGACAGGCCCACGGCGTGCACGTCCTCGGCCACGGCCGCGTCCACGATCTGCTCGGGGGTGAGCCGGATGCCCTGGTAGACCACCTCGAAGCCGGCGTCACGCGCCCGCACGGCGATCTGCTCGGCGCCGTTGGAGTGTCCGTCCAGGCCCGGCTTGCCCACCAGGAAGCGCAGGTTGCCGGCGCCGAGGTCCTTGGCGGTCAGCTCCACCTTGCGGCGCACCAGCGCCAGCGCGGTGCCCTCCTCGGCGGTCACCGCGACGGGCGCGGACGAGACACCGGTCGGGGCGCGGAACTCGCCGAACACCTCGCGCAGGGCCCCGGCCCACTCGCCGGTGGTGACACCGGCGCGGGCGCACTCCAGGGTGGCCTCCATGAGGTTGGCGGTGCCCTTCGCGGCCTCCTTCAGCCGCTCCAGCGCCTTGCACGGGCGCGGGTGGTTGAAGGGCGGCTGGTAGCGCGTGTCGCGCCAGGTCCCGAGCGCGGAGATCACCCGGGCCTCGACCGCCGGGTCGACCGTCATGATCGCCGCGTCCAGGTCGGCCGTGAGCGGGTTCGGCTCGGTCGACTGGAAGACGTTGACGCCGACGATCTTGTCGGTGCCGCCCTCGATCCGGCCCCGGCGCTCGGCGTGCGAGGAGACGAGCTGGGACTTGAGGTAGCCGGACTCGACGGCGGCCATCGCGCCGCCCATCTCCTCGATCCGCGCGATCTCGGCCAGCGACTCCTCGACGAGGGCGGTCACCTTGGCCTCGATGACGTGCGAGCCCTCGAAGATGTCCTCGTACTCCAGCAGGTCGCTCTCGTGCGCCAGGACCTGCTGGATGCGCAGCGACCACTGCTGGTCCCACGGGCGGGGCAGGCCCAGCGCCTCGTTCCAGGCGGGCAGTTGGACGGCACGCGCGCGGGCGTCCTTGGACAGGGTGACGGCCAGCATCTCCAGCACGATGCGCTGGACGTTGTTCTCCGGCTGCGCCTCGGTCAGACCGAGGGAGTTGACCTGGACGCCGTACCGGAAGCGCCGCTGCTTGGGGTTCTCGATGCCGTACCGCTCACGCGTGATCTTGTCCCAGATCCGCCCGAACGCCCGCATCTTGCACATCTCCTCGATGAAGCGGACACCCGCGTTCACGAAGAAGGAGATGCGGGCCACGACATCGCCCTTGCGGTCCTCGGCGATCTGCCCGGACGCGAACACCGCGTCCAGGACGGCGATCGCGGTGGACATCGCGTACGCGATCTCCTGGACCGGCGTGGCGCCCGCTTCCTGCAGGTGGTAGCTGCAGATGTTGATCGGGTTCCACTTGGGGATGTGGTTGACCGTGTACGTGATCATGTCCGTCGTCAGACGGAGCGAGGGCACCGGCGGGAAGACGTGCGTCCCCCGCGAGAGGTACTCCTTCACGATGTCGTTCTGGGTCGTGCCCTGGAGCTGCGTGATGTCCGCGCCCTGCTCCTCGGCGACGACCTGATAGAGCGCCAGCAGCCACATGGCGGTGGCGTTGATGGTCATCGAGGTGTTCATCTGCTCCAGGGGGATGTCCTGGAACAGCCGGCGCATGTCACCGAGGTGCGAGACGGGGACACCGACCCGGCCGACCTCGCCGCGGGCGAGGATGTGGTCGGGGTCGTAGCCGGTCTGCGTCGGCAGGTCGAAGGCCACGGAGAGCCCTGTCTGCCCCTTGGCGAGGTTGCGCCGGTACAACTCGTTGGACGCCTCGGCCGTGGAGTGGCCGGCGTACGTGCGCATGAGCCACGGCCGGTCCTTCACCCTCTGCCCGTCGGCTGTCTGACGCTCTGTCATGGTGGACCTCAGACGTTCCGGAAGCGGTTGATGGCGTCGATGTGCTGGGCGCGCTTCTCGTGGTCGCGGACCCCCAGGCCCTCCTCGGGCGCCAGCGCGAGGACGCCGACCTTGCCCTGGTGGAGGTTGCGGTGCACGTCGTAGGCGGCCTGCCCGGTCTCGTCCAGGGAGTAGACCTTGGAGAGCGTCGGGTGGATCTTGCCCTTGGCGACGAGCCGGTTGGCCTCCCAGGCCTCGCGGTAGTTCGCGAAGTGCGAGCCGATGATCCGCTTCAGCGACATCCACAGGTAGCGGTTGTCGTACTCGTGCATGTAGCCCGAGGTCGAGGCGCAGGTGGTGATGGTGCCGCCCTTGCGGGTGACGTAGACCGAGGCGCCGAAGGTCTCGCGGCCGGGGTGCTCGAAGACGATGTCGATGTCCTCGCCGCCGGTGAACTCGCGGATGCGCTTGCCGAAGCGCTTCCACTCCTTCGGGTCCTGGGTGCTCTCGTCCTTCCAGAACTTGTAGCCCTCGGCGCTGCGGTCGATGATCGCCTCGGCGCCCATCGAGCGGCAGATGTCCGCCTTCTGCTCGCTGGAGACGACACAGATCGGGTTGGCGCCACCGGCGAGCGCGAACTGCGTGGCGTACGAGCCCAGTCCGCCGCTCGCGCCCCAGATGAGCACGTTGTCGCCCTGCTTCATGCCGGCGCCGTTGCGGGAGACGAGCTGCCGGTAGGCGGTGGAGTTCACCAGTCCGGGCGCCGCGGCCTCCTCCCAGCTCAGGTGGTCCGGCTTCGGCATGAGCTGGTTGGACTTGACGAGCGCGATCTCGGCGAGGCCGCCGAAGTTGGTCTCGAAGCCCCAGATGCGCTGCTCGGGGTCGAGCATCGTGTCGTTGTGGCCGTCCGAGGACTCCAGCTCGACCGACAGGCAGTGCGCGACGACCTCGTCACCGGGCTTCCAGGAGTTGACTCCCGGGCCGGTGCGCAGGACGACGCCCGCGAGGTCCGAACCGATGATGTGGTACGGCAGGTCGTGGCGCTTGCTGAGGTCGCTGAGCCGCCCGTAGCGCTCCAGGAAGCTGAAGGTCGACACCGGCTCGAAGATCGACGTCCAGACCGAGTTGTAGTTCACGGAGGACGCCATCACGGCGACCAGGGCCTCGCCCGGGCCGAGTTCCGGCACCGGCACGTCGTCCAGGTGGATCGACTTGCGGGGGTCCTTGTCGCGGCTGCTGAGGCCGGCGAACATCTCCGTCTCGTCCTTGTGCACGGTGATCGCGCGGTAGGAGTCGGGGAGCGGAAGAGCGGCGAAGTCGGCGGACGTGGCCGTCTGCGACTGAATCGCGTCCAGGATTTCCTTCACGGTGTTGCCTCCGGCGAGATGGGGTCTCCCCTGGTCGAGCGAAGTCGAGAGCTTGGGGATGTTCCGAGGGAGAACGCTGAGGGGTACGTCGGTGCTGCTGCTGAGGGGTGTGCCGTCGGTCCGGCGGAGGTGGTGCTGTGGCAGCGCTGTGGTTGGCGCAGGAGGTTGCCTGTGACGCAGGCGTCCGGGCGCGCAGGCCATGGGGCTTGCGGGGACAGCCGGCGTACGAATGGTCTCTGCACGCCGGCCGCCCGGACACATTCAACGTATGGCACGCCGTGTCACCTGACAAGGCACGGAGTGCCAGAAGTTGCGCTCAGGTGAAATCTTTACGTAACACGTGAGCGATGATCGATCAGATCGGGCCGCAAAACACTCAAACCAGGGCACAAAAAACGCCGGACGCGCTCGAAGTGAGCGTGTCCGGCGCGTGGTCGGAGAAAGGGGCCGCCCTGGGGCGGCGGGTCGCTACGACCGTTCCTTGAGGGCCTGCTCGATGGTGCGCATCACCTGGTCCAGCGGGGCGTCGACACGGGCGACGGTCACCAGGACGTCCCCCTCGGTGAAGGACGACGCCGGTGCCGGTCGCGGCGCGGTCTCCCGTCCCGCGCCGATCCCGGTGCCGAAGGTCTTGCGGACGATGGCGAAGGCGTGGTCGAGCTGGGACTCCACGTCGCCCTGCCCGCCGGCCCGCAGCCACCGCCGCAGGACGTGGTTGTGGGCCGTGACCACGGCCGACGCGGCGACCTCCGCGAGCAGCGGATCGTCGTTGGCGTCGTCGTCGTGCGCGTGCTCGTCGAAGTGGCCGAGGAGATAGCGGGTGAAGAGCCGCTCGTAGCGGGCCACCGAGGCGATCTCGGCCTCGCGGAGCGTCGGCACCTCGCGCGTCAGCTTGTAGCGGGAGACGGAGATCTCCGGCTGGGCCGCGTACATCTTCATGACTTCCTTGATGCCGCGGCACACGGTGTCGAGCGGATGCTCGTGCGCGGGGGCCGCGTTGAGCACCGCCTCGGCCCGGATCAGGGTGTCGTCGTGGTCGGGGAAGATCGCCTCTTCCTTGGAGCGGAAGTGGCGGAAGAACGTCCGGCGGGCCACTCCGGCCTGGGCCGCGATCTCGTCGACGGTGGTCGCCTCGTACCCCTTGGCGGCGAACAGCTCCATGGCCGCGGCCGCCAGTTCCCGGCGCATCTTGAGGCGTTGGGCCGCCGCGCGACTGCCCGCGGCGCTCTCCGGCGCGTCGGGCGTGGCTGGTGTACGTGAGGACCTGGCGGGCTGGGACATGCCCCGAACGTACTGCATGTGCGCAGGAGAGCGCTCATGACCGGGGATCCCCCCGCCCGGGAAGGGCGGGGGGTGTCCGGCGTGGCCCAGCAGTCCGCCCCAGTCGGCGTCGTCCGCGAACCGGTCGCCCGGAACCTCAGCGGCGGGCATATTCGCGGAAGCCGCGGCCCGTCTTGCGGCCGAGGCAGCCCGCGGCCACCAGGTGCTCCAGAAGCGGGGCGGGGGCCAGCCCCGGGTCCCGGAACTCGCGGTGCAGGACCTTCTCGATGGCCAGCGAGACATCGAGCCCGACCACGTCGAGCAGTTCGAACGGCCCCATCGGGTAGCCGCCGCCCAGCTTCATCGCCGCGTCGATGTCGTCCAGCGTGGCGTAGTGCTCCTGCACCATCTTGATCGCGTTGTTCAGGTACGGGAAGAGCAGCGCGTTCACGATGAAGCCGGCCCGGTCGCCGCAGTCCACCGGGTGCTTGCGGATCTTCGCGCAGACCTCGCGCACGGTGGCGTGCACGTCGTCCGCGGTCAGCACGGTCCGCACGACCTCGACGAGCTTCATCGCCGGGGCCGGGTTGAAGAAGTGCATGCCGATGACGTCCTGCGGGCGCGAGGTGGCGCGGGCGCAGGCGACGACGGGCAGCGAGGAGGTGGTGGTGGCGAGGATCGCGCCGGGCTTGCAGACCTTGTCGAACGTGCCGAAGAGCTGCTGCTTGATCTCCAGGTCCTCGGCGACCGCCTCCAGGGCCAGGTCCACGTCGGCGAAGTCGTCGTAGCTGCCGGTCGGCGTGATCAGCTCCAGGGTCTTCGCCGCCGCCTCGGCCGTCATGCGGCCCTTGTCGACGGAACGGGAGAGCGACTTGCCGATGCGGGCCTTGGCGGTCTGCGCCTTCTCCTCCGTACGGGCGGCGAGGACGACCTCGTACCCGGCCTTGGCGAAGACCTCGGCGATGCCGGAGGCCATCGTGCCGGAGCCGGCGACACCCACCGAGCGGATCGTGCGGCCCTCCGCCAGGACGGAGCCCTCCAGCGGCGTCAGCGCGTCCCGCACGACGGCGTCGCTGCCCGGGGCCTCGTACGAGTAGAAGCCGCGGCCGGACTTGCGCCCGGTCAGGCCCGCCTCGCTGAGCTGCTTGAGGATGGGCGCGGGGGCGTGCAGCCGGTCGCGCGACTCGGAGTACATCGCCTCCAGGACGGTCCGCGCGGTGTCCACGCCGATCAGGTCGAGCAGCGCGAGCGGGCCCATGGGCAGTCCGCAGCCGAGCTTCATCGCCGCGTCGATGTCCTCGCGGGAGGCGTACTTCGCCTCGTACATCGCGGCGGCCTGGTTGAGGTAGCCGAAGAGCAGTCCGTCGGCGACGAAACCGGGGCGGTCGCCCACCGCGACCGGCTCCTTGCCGAGCTCCAGGGCCAGATCGGTCACCGCGGCCACGGCGGTCGGCGCGGTGAGCACCGAGGAGACGACCTCGACGAGCTTCATCGCGGGCGCCGGGTTGAAGAAGTGCAGACCGAGCACGCGCTCGGGGTGCGCCGAGTCGGCGGCGAGACGGGTCACGGACAGGGCGTTGGTGCCCGTCGCGAGGATCGCCTCACGGCGCACGATGCCGTCGAGCGCCCGGAAGACCTGCTGCTTGATGTCGTACGACTCCGGGGTCACCTCGATGACGAGGTCGGCGTCGGCCGCGGCCGCGAGGTCGGTGAAGGTGCGGAAGCGGGCGAGGGCGTCCGTGCGCTCCGCGTCGCTCAGGTGCTCGCGGCGCACGGCGCGGGCGGTGGAGGCTTCGAGGGTGGCCACGGCCTGTGCTGCGGCGGCTTCGCTGATGTCGATGCCGATCACGTCACGGCCGGCCCGGACCAGGACCTCGGCGATGCCGGTTCCCATGGTGCCGAGGCCGACGACGGCGACGGTCTTGAGCGGGGACAGAGGGGTGTCGGACAGGGGAGTGGCCATCGCGGGACTCCTGGGAGAGGTGACGACTGAGGAGCGCACGCGGGTACGCCGACAGGCGCACACCGTGCGGAGGTTGCGGGTGTTTCCGGGCTGACGAGCGCACACGCCCGGTGCCGTCCCGGGGGTGCCGACGAACGGGCGCCCACGGGCGGTGAAAGCCGACCGGCCCTGTCCCGGAGCCATGTCGTACTGAGAGGTACCTGAAGTACCGAACCGACTGCGCTCACGGTGGCTGCGTCACCAGGCCACCGAGAGGTGAGACACGAGTGGGTAACTCGCTCGTCTGAGCTTAACCCGCCGGTAACGAGCGCGCCAGCCCCCGACTTTGTGATGTACGTCCCCGCACGTCACCCGCTTGCCTAAGCTCGCCCCATGGACGAAGCGTTGCGATCGCTCACGGAGCGTCTGCGGACCGAGGCCGGGTCCGGCGCATCGGCGGCCTACGAACGTCTGGCCGGGACGGGGGATCCCGAGGTGCTCGCCGCGGCGCTGACCGAGCCGGGACAGCCGCTCTGGGCGCGGGAGTTGGTCGCCTTCCGGCTCGGCACGGCAGGGGACCGGCGGGCCTTCGAGGCACTCGTCCTGCTGCTCAACCACCGCGATCCGCAGCGCTGCGCGTCCGCCGCCCACGCCCTGGCCCGGCTCGGCGACCCGCGCACCGCCCGCGCCGCCGCGGCGCTGGCCACCAACGAGCTGCGGGTCGCGTACGCGCTCCAGCCGGTGCGGCTCCTGGTCGAACTGCGCGCGCCCGAGGCCGTACCCGCGCTGATCACCACCCTGGAGCGCAGGCTGCGCCCGCACGACCCCTACCGCAAGGTCGCCCTCGCCTGCGCGGAGGGCCTGGGCGTCCTCGGCGACGCGCGGGCCAGACGGGTCCTGAACGAGGCGCTGGCCCACCCGGCGCTCGCGGAGACGGCCGTGCGCGCGCTGGCCCGGCTGCCCGACGGGCAGGTCTAGGACCCTTCAGAGGGTGACTCCGCCGGTGTCCGCGCCCGGGCGGGGCCGGTGCCGGTCAGTACGCGGGCGTAGCGCACCTCGGGCACCGCGACCCCGGCCGCCTCGAAGGGTTCCTCGGCGCCGTCGGGGCCGAAGCCGGCTCTCTCGTAGAAGCGGCGGGCCGGGGCGTTCTCCTTGAGGACCCACAGCAGCATGCGCTCGCGCCCGGCCGCCGTGCAGCGCTCCACCGACTCCCGCAGCAGGGCGTGCCCGATCCCCTGGCCCAGCACATCCGGGTGTACGTAGATGGCGTACAACTCGACGTCCTGGGACCGGACTTCGTCGTCGCGGTGCGGTCCGTGGCAGGCCCAGCCGACCACGGATCCGGCGCGCTCCGCGACCAGGTTCACGACGGACCCGTCGCCCTGTTCGAGGCGGGCGCGCCGGCGTGCCGCGTCCTCGGTCACGCTGAGTCCGTCCAGGTACGACTGCGGGATCAGGCCCTTGTACGCGTGCTGCCAGCCGCGCACCCGGATCTCGGCCACGCGCGCGCAGTCGTCGAGGGTCATCTCGCGGACCCGGGGCCCGTCGGGGGCGAAGGCGGTCGTCGGCTCGTTCATGGGTCCATCGTGGACCACGGGTCCGACAGCGCCCCCGACGGGCTTGCGGGTCAGGGAGGGTCAGCCCCGGTGACCGAGCATCCGGTGCAGGGTCGAGCCCTGGGACGAGGAGGACAGGGCCTTCGCGGCCAGCGGCTTCGGGTCGGGCAGCGCCTTGCACACCGCGTCGGCCTCGCCGCCGCCGCGCGGCACCTTGCCGTCGGTCAGATAGGCCGCGAGGTACTTGTCGAGGCAGGCGTTGCCGCTCAGCGTGATGCCGTGGTTGCCGCCGCCCTGCTCGACCACGAGGCTGGAGCCGCGCAACTGGTGATGGACGGTCACCCCTCCCTCGTAGGGAGTGGCCGCGTCGTCGGTCGCCTGGAACAGCAGCGTCGGAGGCAGCTTGCGGTTGGAGATGTCCACCGGCCGCAGCGAGTCCGTGGACCAGAACGCGCACGGCGCGTTGTACCAGGCGTTGTTCCAGGCCATGAACGGCGCCTTGTCGTACACCGCCCAGTTGTCCTTGCGCCACTGGCTCCAGTCGCGCGGCCAGGACGCGTCACGGCACTGGACCGCCGTGTAGACGCTGTAGCCGTTGTCGCCCGAGGCGTCGACGGCGCCGAAGTTCTCGTACGCCTCGACCAGCGCGTCCGACTTCTTGTCGTTCACGTAGGACGCGAACGCCTCGGCTAGGTAGGGCCAGTAGCCGTTGTAGTAGCCGCCCGGGATGAAGGTGTCCTCCAGCTCGGAGGCGCCCACCTTGTTCTCGGCGGGTTCCTTGGCGAGCGCCGCGCGCATCGCGTACCACTTGGTCTCGACGGCGGCCGGGTCGGTGCCGAGCTTGTAGACGGCGTCGTTCTTCGCGACCCACGCCAGGAACGCCAGGTGACGGTCGTTGAAGGCGTAGTCCTGGCTGATGTTGTCGTCGTACCACACCCCGGTGGGGTCGACGATGGAGTCGAGGACCAGCCGGCGCACCCGCTGGGGGTAGAGCTTGGCGTACACGGCGCCCAGGTAGGTGCCGTACGAGTAGCCGAAGTAGTTGATCTTCTTGGCGCCGAGGGCGGCCCGGATCGCGTCCATGTCGCGGACCGCGCTCACCGTGTCGAGGTACGGCAGCAGGTTCTCGTACTTCTTCGCGCACGCCACGGCGAAGTTCCTCGCGCGGGCGAGGTTCGCCTTCTCGAGGGCCCGGGTGCTCGGGACGGTGTCGGGGCGGACGGGCTTGAAGTGTCCGGGCTCGCAGTCGAGGGCCGGCTTGCTCTTGCCGACACCGCGCGGGTCGAAGCCGATGACGTCGTACTGCGCCGCCACGGCCTCGGGCAGCGCGGAGGCGACGAAACCGGCCAGCGTGAGTCCGCTGCCGCCGGGACCGCCCGGGTTCACCAGCAGCGGTCCCTGGTACGTCTTGGCGGTGTGCGGGACACGGGACAGGGCGAGGGTGATCCGCTCGCTGTAGGGGTTCGAGTGGTCCAGCGGCACCTTCACGGACGCGCACTGGAGCGTCGGATAGTCGCTGGTGCCGCACTTCTTCCAGACGGGCTCGGCGGTCCGGGTGGTGGGTGGCGCGGCGCCGGGGCCGGTGCTCGCGTCGGCGGGGATCGACGTGATCATCCCGGCCAGCACGACGGCCGCCCCGCACAGCGCGGCTGCGTGTTTCTTCACAAGGCCTCCCAGGACGGAGGAATCTGAGCCGTGCACGCCACGGCCTTCGCCGTATCGTGCCGGGCGGTGGTCCTGGAAGAACGTGTTCCGGCGAGACTCGACCCGATTGGATGGCCCGATGCGCTCGGATGCCGTCACGGGCCGTACCGGCGGCCCTTGGGGGAGGCGGTCGGGCGGGGGCGCGCGACAGTGCGCCGTGACGGATCGTCATCGGCCCTCAGAGCAGGGTCAACTGCGTCGGTTCCGGGGTGACGGGAGCCGGGGCTTCCACGGGCCCGGGCGGGGTGATCCGGCGGGGCATTCCCGCGCGCGAGGGGCCGATGCCGTACTCCTGCGCCAGCTCGTGGACCTGACGGGTGATCCGGCGCTGGTACCACTTCGGGGCGTACGCGCCCTCCGCGTACAGCCGCTCGTACCGCCGTACGAGATGCGGGTGGTGGTGCTCCAGCCAGGCCATGAACCATTCGCGGGCGCCGGGCCGCAGATGCAGCACCAGAGGGGTCACCGAGGTGGCTCCCGAGGCGGCGATGGCCCGCACCGTGGCGCGGAGCTGGGCGGGGTGGTCGCCCAGGAAGGGGATGACGGGGGCCATGAGGACACCGCAGCCGATGCCGTTCTCCGTCAGGGCGCGGACGACGTCCAGGCGGCGCTCGGGGGCCGGTGTGCCCGGCTCCACGGTGCGCCACAGCTCGCCGTCCGTGAAGCCGACGGAGACCGAGATCCCGACGTCGGTGACCTCGGAGGCCTGTTTCAGCAGGTCGAGGTCGCGCAGGATGAGTGTGCCCTTCGTCAGGATCGAGAAGGGGTTCGCGTGGTCGCGCAGGGCCGCGATGATGCCCGGCATGAGCCGGTAGCGGCCCTCGGCGCGCTGGTAGCAGTCGACGTTGGTGCCCATGGCGATGTGCTCGCCGTGCCAGCGGCGCGAGGCGAGCTGGCGGCGCAGCAGTTCCGGAGCGTTGACCTTCACCACGATCTGCGAGTCGAAGCCGAGGCCGGTGTCGAGGTCCAGATAGCTGTGCGTCTTGCGGGCGAAACAGTAGACGCAGGCGTGTGAGCAGCCTCGATAGGGGTTGACGGTCCACTCGAACGGCATCCGGGAGGCCCCCGGCACCCGGTTCACGATCGACCGTGCCCGGATCTCGTGGAACGTGATCCCCCGGAACTCGGGCGTGTCGAACGTCCTCGTCGTGACCGCGTCCGCGCCGAACAGGGCGGCGTCCCGGGCGGGGCCCCCGGCGGGGTCCGCTGTCAGGTTCTCCCAGCGCATGGCGCCTCCTAGGTAGTACTGGACAGAGAATAGAACACATGTTCCCTTGATCGTGCGACCTGATTCCCGACGCGTTCCGCGCGCGCCCACGGGCACCCCGATTTGGGCGGCCGGGGCACCGGGTGGTTGGCTGGCCGCACATCCCGGGAACCAAGTGCTGGAGGAAGTGCCATGGCGCAGGTCGAGGCCACGACGGAGCGGGTCATCGCGGCGGACGCGGAGGCGGTGTTCGACGCCCTGGCCGACTACAGCGGCACGCGGCCGAAGCTGCTGTCCGAGCACTTCAGCGAGTACGAGGTCCGCGAGGGCGGCGACGGCGAGGGCACCCTGGTGCACTGGAAGCTCCAGGCCACCAGCAAGCGGGTCCGTGACTGCCTGCTGGAGGTGAGCGAGCCCACCGACGGCGAGCTCGTCGAGAAGGACCGCAACTCCTCCATGGTCACCACCTGGCGTGTCACCCCGGCCGGCGAGGGGAAGTCGCGCGTCGTGGTCACCAGCGTCTGGAACGGCGCGGGCGGCATCGGCGGCTTCTTCGAGCGGACCTTCGCGCCCAAGGGCCTCGGCCGCATCTACGACACCCTGCTCGCCAACCTCGCCACGCACACCGAGAAGTGAGCCCCGCCCTCCGGGGCGAAGCGGTTCCCGGAGGCTCAGGTACGGCCTCCGGGCGGCGACTTGACGGTCGAGACCGCCAAGAGGCCGCCCCCGAAAGCGTGTTGTGCCCTCACCGTTTCGGGTGGATCTCCCTCCTGTGCGGCGCTATGCCGTAACTCGTCACGCTTGCCGGAAGTTGTCGCGATTGGCGGCAATTGTGCGGCGGGCGCGACGAGGGGAGCGGACACATGGGCGGGATCACTTCGGTGCGGGACGAACCGGCCCTCGCACCCCCGCGCGACCCGGCTCCGCCCGCCGCCGAGCCCGTCGGGCCGACCCCGCGCCAGGTACGGCTGATCTTCTGCGGACTGATCCCGGCCCTGCTCCTCGCCGCGCTCGAGCAGATGATCGTGGCCACCGCGCTCCCGAGGATCGTCGGAGAACTGCACGGCCTCGACCGGATGTCCTGGGCGATCACCGCCTACCTGCTCACCTCCACCGTCGGACTCCCCGTCTACGGAAAACTCGGCGACCTCTACGGCCGCAAGGGCGTCTTCCAGTTCGCCATCGCGGTCTTCGTCATCGGCTCCGCGCTCGCCGGACGGGCCCGGACCATGGACCAGTTGATCGCCTTCCGCGCGGTCCAGGGCGTCGGTGCCGGCGGGCTCATGATCGGCGTGCAGGCGATCATCGCGGACATCGTGCCGCCGCGCCGCCGCGGCCGGTTCATGGGCCTGATCGGCGCCGCCTTCGGGCTCGCCTCGGTCGCGGGACCCCTGCTCGGCGGCTACTTCACCGACCATCTGTCCTGGCGGTGGTGCTTCTACGTCAACGTGCCCTTCGGCCTGCTCACCCTGGCCGTCGTCACCGTCGTCCTCAAGCTGCCGAAGCCCGCCGTCCGCGGGCGGGTCGACGTCCTCGGCGTCCTGCTCCTCGCCGCCGCCTCCACCTGCCTCGTCCTGCTGACCAGTTGGGGCGGCACCCAGTACGCGTGGAGCTCACGGACCGTCCTCGCGCTGGCGGCCGGCGCGGTCGCGACGACGGCGCTCTTCCTCGTCGTCGAGCATTTCGCGGTCGAACCCCTCATCCCGCTCAGGCTGTTCAAGGACCCCGTCTTCAACGTCACCGCGCTCGTCGGCCTGGTCGTCGGCGCCGCGCTCTTCGGCGCCGCCGGCTACCTCCCCACGTTCCTGCAGATGGCGGACGGCGCCGGCGCCACGGAGTCCGGGCTCCTGATGCTCCCCATGATGGGCGGCATCGTCGTCGCCTCCGTCGTCTCCGGGCAGATCGTCAGCCGCACCGGCCGCCACAAGGTGTTCCCGGCCCTCGGCTGCGCCCTGGCGGCCGCCGGCATGGGGCTCCTCTCTCGCCTCGACGCCGACACGCCCCGGCCGCAGTACAGCCTCTGGATGGCGGTCCTCGGTGTCGGCATCGGCATGGTGATGCCCGTGCTGGTGGTCGCCGTGCAGAACTCCGTACGGCCCGCCGACCTCGGCACCGCCACCAGCGCCAACACCTACTTCCGGCAGATCGGCGGCAGCGTCGGCGCCGCCGTCTTCGGCACGCTCTTCGCCCACCGGCTGGCCGACGCGCTCGCCCACCGCCTGCCCCCGCGCGCGGGGAGGGCGGCCCCGGACCCCGAGTCCATCACCCCGCAGGCCGTCCACGCGATGCCCGCCGCCCTGCGCGCCCCCTACATCGGCGCCTACGTCGAGGCGATGCCGAGGATCTTCCTCTACCTCGTCCCCGTCCTCGTCCTCGGCCTGCTCATCGCCTGCTTCCTCAAGGAGAGACCGCTGGTGTCCCACAACGCATCCGCCGCAGACCCGGCCGCCGCGCGGACGAACGACCGGATCCCCCAGGCCCGTTCGGGGTACGCCGCCGGGCTCCCCGTCTGCGGCACCGTGCAGCACCCCGACGGAACCGCCGTGGCACGCGCCGCGCTCACCCTCATCGACATCGGCGGACAGCAGATCGGCCGGGGCGCCAGCGCGGAGGACGGCCGGTACGCGCTGTCCACGCCCGGGGCGGGCTCGTACGTGCTGATCGCCGCGGCAGGCGGGCACCAGCCGCAGGCCGTCTCGGTCACGGTCGGCGAGCGGCCGGTCGAGCTCGACGTCGTGCTGGGCGGCGCCGGACGGCTCACCGGCAGCGTCCTGACCGCGGACGGCACCCCCGTGCGCGAGGCCACCGTCACCCTCACCAACGTCCACGGCGAGGTGGTCGCCACCACCCGCAGCGGACGCGAGGGCGGCTACGTCATCACGGAACTGGTGGCCGGCGAGTACACCCTCGCCGCCGGCGCGCCCGCGTTCCGGCCCGCGGCCCTCCCGGTGACCGTCCACGCGGCCCACGAGACCCGCCAGGACGTCGAACTCGCCGGTGGCGCCGTGCTGCGCGGTACCGTCCGGGCGGGCGGGGGACGGCCCGTGGAGGACGCGCGCGTGACCCTGCTGGACGCCGCGGGCAACGTCGTCGACACCCTCACCACCGGCCCGGACGGGACGTTCCGGTTCATCGACCTGTCGTCCGGCGAGTACACCGTCATCGCGGCCGGCTACCCGCCCGTGGCCACCGTGCTCCAGGTCGCCGGAGGCGGCCGCACGGAGCACGACCTGCTGGTGGGACACGAGGACTGACGCGCGCCCCCGCCCGCCGGCCGGGCCCGACAGGCGCCCGGGCGGGCACCCCGCGCGCCGGAGCCGCCGCTGCCGACGCCAATTCCCGCGTTGTCGCACATCGCGACGAGCCGCCGCCGTACGGTGGTGGAGGCCGACCAGATCATGCGGAGCCGTGGGGAGAGAGGGCCTGGGCCATGGACCGTGGCACCGAAGCGGGCGCGACTCCCGGCCCCGGAGCCGGGAACGGCGTGGCGGAGCACGCCGACGCCGGACGCATCCCGCTGGCCGTGGTGGTCGTGGACCGTGACGGACTCGTCTCGCACTGGAGCAGCGGCGCACGACGCCTTTTCGGCGCCCCCAAGGAAGAGGCGCTGGGCCGCCACGCGGCGGACCTGCTCCCGGTCTCCGGGGCGCTCCCCGAGGACGCGGGCGCGACTCCCCTGGGGAGCCGCGCCACGTACGACGGACTCGGCCCCGGCCTGGAGTCCTCCCTGGACGGACATCTCTCCTATCCCGCCGCCGGACGCGCCCGGCTCACCACCGCCCGTCCCGAGCGGATCGACGTCCTGTGGTGGGCCTACCCGCTGGTGGGCCCCGGCCCGGAACGGCTGCTCGTGCTCGCCGCGGACGCGGCCGCCATGCGGCACGAGGACGACGACGTCTCCTTCGAGCGCATCGCACCGGGCTTCGCGCTGCACACGGACTTCCCCGGCGCCGAGGAACTGGCCCGCCGGCTCCCCGACATCCTGCCAAGCATGAGCGTCGGCGAAAGCGCCCGCATCGTCTCCCAGGTGCTGGAACTGGGCTATCCCGTCCTGGAGTTCAGCCAGAACGACCGGGTTCCCGTCACCCCCGACTGGGGCGTGCCCCGGCGCGCGGAGCGCAGGGCGCGCCGCGAGCGGGCCGTCCGGGCCGCGGCCTCCGGAGCGCCCCTGCCGCAGGACCTCCCGGACGACGAGGGCGAGGACCTCGAGTACGTGGCGGTGCGGGAGCGCCTGGAGTTCCTGAACGAGGTCAGCGGGCGCATCGGCACCTCCCTCGACCTGTCGCGGACCATCGTGGAGGTCAGCCGGGCCGTCGTGCCGCGCTTCACGGACGTGGCGGGCACCTATCTGCGCGAGCAGGTCGTCGCCGGTGAGGGCTTCCCTGAAGGCGTCCCCGACACCACCACCATGTGGCACCGGGTCGCCCTGGAGCACACGGACGAGCCGGGCCGCTGGGACGACGTCGTGCCGGTCGGCGAGGCCATGCCCTTCCCGGCGCACACACCCTTCTTCCAGTGCATGACCACCGGCGAGCCCGTCCTCGTGCCGCGCATCAGCGAGCAGATGGGCCACATGATCGCCGCGCAGTTCGAGAAGCGCGACATCAGGCCGCTCATCACCGGCCGCTCCATGCTCGTCGTGCCCCTCAAGGCCCGGCAGGTGGTGCTCGGGTTCATGATCCTGCTCCGGCACCCCGAGCGGGTCGAGTTCAACGACATGGACCGGGTCACCGGCGCCGAACTCGCCGCCCGTGCGGGCCTGGTGCTCGACAACGCGCGCATGTACACCTATCAGGAGAGCGTCGCCGAGACCCTCCAGGACAGCATGCTGCCGACCATCGAACCGCGCATGGCGGGCTGCGACATCGCCACCCGCTATCTGCCGGGAACACTCCTCGGACGCGTCGGCGGCGACTGGTTCGACTCGGTGAAGCTGCCCGGCTCGCGCACCGCCCTGGTGGTCGGGGACGTCATGGGCCACGGCCTCAACTCCGCCGCGATGATGGGCCAGTTGCGCACCGCCGTGCAGACCATGGCCGCGCTCGACCTGCCGCCCGCCCAGCTCCTGCGCAACCTGGACGACCTCGCCCAGCGCCTCGGCGACACCTACCTCGCGACCTGCCTGTACGCCGTCTACGACCCGATCGCCGGGATGCTGCACCTCGCCAACGCGGGCCACATCCCGCCGGTCCTGGTCCGCGCCGCGGACGGCCGCAGCGAGCTGCTCGACCTGCCGACCGGGGCGCCCATCGGCGTCGGCGGAGTGCCCTTCGAAGCGGTCCGCGTCCGGGTGCGGCCCGGGGACCGGCTCGTGATGTGCACCGACGGACTGGTCGAGGTGCGCGGCGAGGACATCGGTGTCGGCCTGGCCACCCTGTGCGAATCGGCCGCCCACCCGGCCGCCTCCATGGACCAGGCCTGCGACACCATCATCCGGGCCCTCAACACCCGCGGCGGACGCAAGGACGACGTCGCCCTGCTGATGGCCCGGCTCTACGGCATCGGGCCCGAGGCCGTCGCCGAATGGCGCCTGGCGCTCGACCCGGCGGAGGCCGGCCGAGCGCGCGCCGTGGTGCGCGAACAGCTCCACGAGTGGGGGCTGACGGCTCTCGCCGACAACGCGGAGCTGATGGTCGGAGAGCTCGTCACCAACGCCGTACGGCACGCGCACAGTCGCCGGATCGAGTTGCGGCTCGTCCGCGGCGACACCCTGCTGTGCGAGGTGGACGACGACGACCACACGCTCCCGATCCTGCTCAGCGCCGGTCCGGGCGACGAGTTCGGACGCGGACTGCGGCTCGTCAGCGCGCTGTCCCGCGAGTGGGGCGCCAGCCGCACCGGCGCGGGCAAGACCGTGTGGTTCGAACTGACGCTCCCGCGCGGCTGATCCGTTCCCGCCGCCTCCCGCACGCCGGCGCGGTTCCGGTGGGCGAAGGGGTACGGGGTTCGAATGAGCGGTGAAGGAATGCGCCGGCGGCTTGTCGGCGCACGCCCGGCGCGGTAGACCGATCAGGCCCGCCGGGTGCCGGCGGGCGCGGTCGCGACCCGGGGAGCGGGCATGAGCGTGAGCAGTCGGTACAGGGGGGCCTGGGAGGGCTTCTGGCGCGAGGCCCCCAGCGGGCAGGGCGGAGTCCTCTGGGACGCCGAGCCGGCGCTCACCGCCGCGGTCCACCTCGCCCACTTCGAGCCCCATCTGACCGCGCCGGACCTGCCCCTGGTGGACCTCGGCTGCGGCAACGGCACCCAGACCCGCTTCCTGTCCGACCGGTTCCCGCAGGTCGTCGGCACCGACCTCGTGCCCGCGGCGCTCGACCACGCCCGCGACGCGGATCCGGCGGGCCGGGCCCGCTACCGGCTGCTCGACGCGGCGGACAAGGCCGAGACCGAGGCGCTGCACGCGGAGCTCGGCGACGCCAACGTCTACATGCGGGGCGTGCTCCACCAGTCGGAGCCCGACGACCGGCAGCCGCTCGCGGACGGCCTGGCCGTCCTCGCGGGCGACCGGGGCCGGGTGTTCCTGGTCGAGCTCGCCGAGGCCGCCGGTCCGATCCTGCGCGCCCTCGCCCGGAGCGAGGACGGTCCTCCGGCCAAACTGGCCCCGGTGTTCCGGCACGGCATCGCCCCGGGCGAGGTCGAGGACGCCGCGGTCCCCGAGCATCTGCGCCAGGCCGGCCTCACCGTCCTCGCGAGCGGTGAGCTCCCGCTCTTCACGACCGAGCACACGCCCGACGGCACCCTCATCGAACTTCCGTCGCGGTGGCTGGTGGCCGGACGCCCCGGGTGACACGCCGGCCCGGACCGGCAGGAGTTGTCCACAGGCTCTGCCGGGTCCGGGCCGAAGCGCGTACGGTTTCGGCATGAAGATCCTCATCAGCGCCGACATGGAAGGCGCCACGGGTGTGACCTGGCCGGCCGACGTGTTGCCGGGGACTCCCCAGTGGGAGCGCTGCCGCGCGCTGTTCACCTCGGACGTGAACGCCGCGGTGCTCGGCTTCTTCGACGGCGGCGCCGACGAGGTGCTGATCAACGAAGCGCACTGGACCATGCGGAACCTGCTGCTGGAGCGGCTCGACGAGAGAGCGGAGATGCTCACCGGGCGGCACAAGGCGCTGTCCATGGTCGAGGGCGTCCAGCACGGGGACGTGGACGGCATCGCGTTCGTCGGCTACCACGCGGGCGCGGGCATGGAGGGCGTCCTCGCCCACACCTATCTGGCGAACTCCATCACGGGTGTGTGGGTCGACGACGTACGGGCCAGCGAAGGCCTGCTGAACGCGCGCGTCGTCGCCGAGTACGGCGTGCCGGTCGTCCTGGTCACCGGCGACGACGTGGCCTGCGAGGACGCCCTGGGGTACGCGCCGGAGGCACTGAAGGTCGCCGTGAAGGACCATGTCTCGCGGTACGCGGCCGTGTGCCGCACCCCGGCCAGGACCGCGGCGGACATCCGGGCCGCGGCCAAGGAGGCGGCCGCCCTCGCGGTGCGGCACGAGCCGGTCGCCGGCGGGCCGTTCACGATCGCCCTGGAGTTCGACGCCGAGCATCTGGCCATGGCGGCCACCGTCGTCCCCGGGGTCGGCCGTGTCGGTGAGCGCAAGATCGCGTACACCAGCGACACGATGTACGAGGGGATTCGGACCTTCAAGGCGGTCACCACGATCGTCTCGGCCGCGGTGGAGGAGCAGTATGGCTGACGAACGGGCACTGGACGAGGTCGTCCGGTTCACCTCGGACCTCATCCGCGTCGACACCACCAACCGCGGCGGCGGGGACTGCCAGGAGCGCCCGGCCGCCGAGTACGCGGCCGCGCGGCTGGCCGAGGCGGGCCTGGAGCCCACGCTCCTGGAGCGCACCAAGGGGCGTACGAACGTCGTGGCCCGGCTGGAGGGCACCGACCCGTCCGCCGACGCCCTGCTCGTCCACGGTCATCTGGACGTCGTGCCGGCCCAGGCCGAGGACTGGAGCGTCCACCCGTTCTCCGGAGAGATCCGCGACGGCGTCGTCTGGGGACGCGGCGCGGTCGACATGAAGAACATGGACGCGATGATCCTCGCCGTCGTCCGCTCCTGGGCGCGCGAAGGGGTACGGCCCCGCCGCGACCTGGTCATCGCCTTCACCGCGGACGAGGAGGCGAGCGCCGAGGACGGCTCGGGCTTCCTGGCCGACGAGCACCCCGGCCTCTTCGAGGGGTGCACGGAAGGCATCAGCGAGTCGGGGGCGTTCACCTTCCACGACGGCAGCGGACGGCAGCTCTATCCGATCGCCGCGGGGGAGCGCGGCACCGGCTGGCTCAAGCTCACCGCGCGGGGACGGGCGGGACACGGCTCCAAGGTGAACCGGAGCAACGCGGTGACCCGGCTGGCCGCAGCGGTCACCCGCATCGGCGCCCACGAGTGGCCGCTGCGCGTCACCCCGACCGTGCGGGCCGCCCTGACCGAACTCGCCGCCCTGTACGGCGTGGACGGCGGCCTGGACGACGTGGACGCCCTCCTGAGCAAGCTCGGACCGGCCGCGGCGCTGGTGGAGGCGACCGTCCGCAACAGCGCCAACCCGACGATGCTGAGCGCCGGTTACAAGATCAACGTGATCCCCGGGGAGGCCGTCGCCTACGTGGACGGCCGCTATCTGCCGGGCGGCGAGGACGAGTTCCGCACGACCATGGACCGGCTCACCGGACCGGACGTGGAGTGGGAGTTCCATCACCACGAGGTGGCGCTCCAGGCGCCGCTGGACACGCCGACGTACGCGCGGATGCGGGCGGCCGTCGAGGAGTTCGCACCCGAGGGCCATGTCGTCCCCTACTGCATGTCGGGCGGCACGGACGCCAAGCAGTTCTCCCGCCTCGGCATCACCGGCTACGGCTTCACGCCGCTCAAGCTCCCCGAGGGCTTCGACTACCAGGCGATGTTCCACGGAGTCGACGAGCGCGTCCCGGTCGAGGCGCTCCACTTCGGCGTCCGCGTCCTCGACCGCTTCCTGCGCACGGCCTAGGGGGACGAGATGCAGACCACGCCATACGGCTCATGGCCCTCGCCGATCGACGCGCGGCTCGCCGCGGCGCACGACGGCCATCCCGAGTTCGTCGGTTTCGTCGGCGACGAGGCCTGGTGGACCGAGCCCCGGCCTGCCGAGGGCGGGCGGCGCACACTCGTGCGGCGGACGGCGGACGGCACCGAGGAGGCGGTCCTCCCCGCCCCGTGGAACGTCCGCAGCCGCGTCATGGAGTACGGCGGCAGCCCCTGGGCGGGGGTCATGGGCCCCGAAGGCCCGCTCGTCGTCTTCGTCGACTTTGCCGACCAGCGCCTCTACCACTGGGAACCCGGGAGCGAACCGCGCCCGCTGACACCTCTCTCGCCGGTGGGAGGCGGACTGCGCTGGGTGGACCCGCAGTTGCGCCCCGAGCTCGGTGAGGTCTGGTGCGTCATGGAGGAGTTCACCGGCGGCGGAGCCACCGACGTGCGCCGGGCCCTCGTCGCGGTGCCGCTGGACGGATCGGCGGCGCGGGACCGGGCCGCCGTGCGTGAACTGTCCGACGGGCGGCACCGGTTCGTCACCGGCCCCCGGCTCTCCCCGGACGGCCGGCAGGCGGTCTGGCTCGCCTGGGACCACCCCCGGATGCCGTGGGACGGCACCGAGGTGATCCTCTCGGACGTCACCGAGGACGGCACGCTGTCCGCCCCGCGGCCCGTCGCGGGCGGCCCGGAGGAGTCCGTCGCCCAGGCCGACTGGGCGGCCGACGGCACGCTCCTGTTCGTCAGCGACCGCAGCGGCTGGTGGAACCTCCACCGCCTGTGCGCGGACGGCGAGGCGGTCGCCGTCTGTCCGCGCGAGGAGGAGTTCGGGGGACCGCTCTGGAAGGTCGGCCTCCGGTGGTTCGCACCGCTGGAGAGCGGACTGGTCGCCGTCGTGCACGGACGGGGCACCACCGCGCTCGGGATCCTGGACCCCGAGACCGGCGAAGTCGTCGACGCGGCCGGACCCTGGACCGAGTTCTCGCCGACGCTCGCGGTGCACGGCAGCAGGGTCGTCGGTGTGGGAGCCAGCCCCCGCAGCGCCCACGAGGTCGTCGAACTGGACGCCCGCACCGGGCGGGCCCGGGTGATCGGCGCCGCGCACGACGACCCGGTCGACCCGGCCTACTACCCGGAACCCCAGATGCGCACCTTCGTCGGCCCCGCCGGCCGCGAGGTCCACGCGCACATCTACCCGCCGCACCACCCCGGCCATGTGGGCCGCGCCGACGAACTCCCGCCGTACGTCATATGGGTCCACGGCGGCCCCACCAGCAGGTCGCCCCTGGTGCTCGACCTGGAGATCGCCTACTTCACCTCCCGCGGCATCGGGGTGGCCGAGGTCAACTACGGCGGATCGACCGGCCACGGACGGGAGTACCGCAACCTGCTGCGGGAGCAGTGGGGTGTCGTCGACGTCGAGGACTGCGCGGCCGTCGCGCTCGCCCTCGCCGAGGAGGGCACCGCCGACGGGCGGCGGCTCGCCGTTCGCGGCGGCAGCGCGGGCGGCTGGACCACGGCCGCCTCGCTGGCCACCACCGACGTCTACGCCTGCGGCACGATCCTCTACCCCGTGATCGACCTCACCGAATGGGCCTCGGGGGAGACCCACGACTTCGAGTCGCAGTACCTGGAATCGCTCGTCGGCCCGATCGCCGAGGTACCGGCCCGGTACACCGAGCGGTCGCCGTCCACGCACGCCGACAAGATCACCGCGCCCTTCCTGCTGCTCCAGGGGCTCGAGGACGCCGTCTGCCCGCCCGTGCAGTGCGAGCGGTTCCTGGCCAGGCTGGAGGAGCAGGGCCGCCGGGTCCCGCACGCCTACATCGCCTTCGAGGGCGAGGGCCACGGTTTCCGCCGCGCGGAGACGATGGTGCGTGCCCTGGAGTCCGAACTCTCCCTGTACGCCCAGGTCCTCGGGCTGGACCCGCCCGGCATCCCCACCCTGGAGCTGTCCAAGTGAGGCGGCCCGGCAACCGGAGACACAGGAACCCGAGGGACCTGAACGCCGGCACCGGGCACCTGGATCGCGACACCGGCACCTGAACCCTTGAATCCGAGCTGTCGGCCGTGAACACCCGCACACGAACCACCGGCACATGAACCACGCGCACGCCAACCACCGGCACCGGCACATGAACCACCCGCACACGAACCATCAGCACCTGGAGCCCCACGCGTGACCCGAACGACCGCACCGATCACCGCACTGACCAGGCCCGCGCGGCTCGCCGCCGGGGCCAGGGTCGCGGTCGTCGCACCCAGCGGGCCCGTCCCCGAGGAGCGGCTCGAAGCCGGCCTCGACATCCTGCGCGGCTGGGGCCTCGACCCGGTCGTGGCACCCCATGTCCTGGACCGGCACAACGAGTTCGCCTACCTGGCGGGGACGGACGCGGACCGGGCCGCCGACTTCCAGGCGGCCTGGTGCGACCCCGACGTGGCCGCGGTGCTGTGCGCCCGAGGCGGCTACGGCGCCCAGCGCATGATCGACCTCCTCGACTGGGACGCCATCCGCGCCGCGGGTCCCAAGGTCTTCGTCGGCTTCAGCGACATCACCGCCCTGCACGAGGCGTTCGCCACCCGGGTGGGGCTCGCGACCCTGCACGGCCCGATGGTGTCGTCCCTCGGCTTCGTGAAGAACGAGCGGTCCCAGGAGCATCTGCGGGCGACCCTCTTCGAACCCGAGTCGGTCCGGACCATCGCCTCCTCCGAGGCCGCTCCGCTCGTGCCCGGGAAGGCCCGCGGTGTCACGCTCGGCGGCTGCGCCAGCCTGCTGGCCGCCGGGCTGGGCACCCCGCACACCCGTGCCGGGGCCCGCGGCGGGCTGCTCCTGATCGAGGACGTCGGCGAGGAGGCCTACCGCCTGGACCGGATCCTGACCCAACTGCTGCGCAGCGGCTGGCTCGACGGAGTCGCCGGCGTCGCCCTCGGCTCCTGGGCGGACTGCGGCCCGTACGACAGACTCCGCGCGGTGTTCGCCGACCGGCTCGGCCCGCTCGGCGTCCCGGTCGTCGAGCACGCCGGGTTCGGGCACGCGGAGGGGACGCTGACGATGCCGTTCGGAGTCCGCGCCGAGCTCGACGCGGACGCGGGGACACTCACCCTGGACGAGCCCGCGCTGCGCTGACAGATGAAGCTGCCGCCGCGTCGGTGATCGCGTAGGGTGACCGGATGCCTGAGAACGTCGGCTTTCTCGCCGAGGGCCCCCGTGTGGGCATCCGTCACTTCACCATCGAGGACGGCGCGGAGTTCACCGCTCGGGCCAGGGAGAGCAGGAGCCTGCACCACCCCTGGCTCTTCCCGCCCGGTGACATCGACGCCTACGCCGTCTACGCCGGCCGGCTGATCAAGGATCCGACCAAGGCCGGGTTCCTCGTCTGCGAACGGGACGGCGGGGGCATCGCCGGTTTCATCAACATCAACAACATCGTCCTGGGCGGCTTCCTGTGCGGTGCCCTCGGCTACGGCGCCTTCGCCCACGCGGCAGGGCGCGGGCTGATGACCGAGGCGCTGGGCCTCGTCGTGCGGTACGCCTTCGGGGAGATGGGCCTGCACCGGCTGGAGATCAACGCGCAGCCCGGCAACGCGGGGTCGATCGCGCTGGCCCGCACCTGCGGCTTCCGCCTCGAAGGCTTCTCGCCCGCCTTCATCCACATCGACGGCGCCTGGCGGGACCACGAACGGTGGGCGATCACCGCGGAGATGGTCAAACCCGGCTGACCGGCCGCGCCTTTGCGCAATCCTGACCCGATTCCGATGAGCGGACACCCTGGTCAGCGGGCCGATCTCCCTGTTCCATGGTCGTCGTGACGACGATCCGACGTGACGTACTGGCCCTCCCGGCGGCGGAACTGGGCCCGAGCAACCCGCTGCCGCCCCTGCGGACCCTCGACGAGATGCACCAGATCGACGACCGCGACCGCGTCGGCCTGCCGGGCGACATGGCCCGGCAGATCGGGTACGAGCCGCTGCGCAGCGTGCTGCCCGAACGCATACGCGACGGGTACGAGCGAGAAAGGGCGCCGCGCGAACTCGACACGATCGTGATCGAGAACGACCGGCTGCGCGCCACCGTGCTGCCCGGCTACGGGGGCCGCATCGTCTCGCTCTTCCACAAGCCCACCGAGACGGAACTGCTCTACACCAACCCGGTGCTCCAGCCGGCCTGCTTCGCGCTCAACGGCGCCTGGTTCTCCGGCGGCATCGAGTGGAACATCGGCGCCACCGGGCACACCACCCTGTCGTGCTCACCCGTCCACGCGGCCCGCGTCCCCGCCCCCGACGGCGGCGAGATGCTGCGCCTGTGGGAGTGGGAACGACTGCGCGACCTCCCCTTCCAGGTCGATCTGTGGCTGCCGGAGGGCTCCGACTTCCTGTACGTCGGCGTCCGCGTGCGCAACCCGCACGAGAGGCCCGCCCCGCTGTACTGGTGGTCCAACATCGCGGTCCCCGAGGAGCGCAGGGTGCTCGCCCCCGCCGAGGAGGCCTGGCACTTCGGCTACGAGCGACGGCTGCGCCGGGTACCCGTGCCGGAGTACGACGGGACCGACCGGACGTACCCGCTCAACAGCGTCTTCCCCGCCGACTACTTCTACGAGGTGCCCGACGGGCGGCGCCGCTGGATCGCCGCGGTCGACGGCTCGGGCGAGGGCCTGGTCCAGACGTCCACCGACGTGCTGCGCGGGCGCAAGCTCTTCGTCTGGGGCTCGGGACCCGGCGGCCGGCGCTGGCAGGAGTGGCTCACCGAGCCGGGGACCGGCGGATACTGCGAGATCCAGGCCGGGCTGGCCCGTACGCAGCTCGAACACGTACGGCTCGAGGCCGAGAGCGACGTCTCCTGGCTGGAGGCGTACGGGCCGCTGTCGGTCGGCGCGGAGACGGCGCACGGAGCGGACTGGGAGGCCGCGCGGGCCGAGGTGGAGAGCCGGCTGGAGGGCGTCCTCGCCCGCGACGCGGTCGACGCCGCGTACACCGCCTGGCTCCCGCACGCCGACACCGCGCCCGGCGAGGTCCTCGCCGTCGGTTCCGGCTGGGGCGCGCTCGAAGTGCTGCGCGCCGCCCACAAGCTGCCCGGGACGCCCTTCGAGGAGAGCACGCTCGGCGCGGACCAGGAGCCGTGGCGGGAACTGCTCAGCTCCGGCGCCTTCCCCGAGCTCCGGAAGGTCGGGCCGCCCGGCGAGACGCTGGTGGCCTCGCACTGGCGCGACATGCTGGAGACGGCGCCCGCCACCCCGGCCGCCGAGTACCACCTCGGCGTCGCCCAGTGGCATGCCGGAGACGTGGCCCAGGCCGTGCGGAGCTGGGAGCGGGCCCTCGAACTCGCGCCGTCGCTCTGGCCGTTGCTGCGCTGCCTCGCCGTCGCCGACCAGGAGGCGGGCAACGACGAGCGGGCCGCGGACCGCTACGCCGAAGCCTTCGACGACCTGTGCCGGGAGCGGCGCGACGACGGGGAACGGTGGACCGCCGTGACCGCCGCGCTCGGCCGCGAGGCCATCGAGGCCCTGCTGAAGGCGCGCCGTCCGGCGCAGGCGCGTGCCGTGTGGGAGCGGCTGCTTCCCGGGACCCGGGACCGTGGCAGGTTCCGGCTCGTCGAGGCCGAGCTGCTGCTCGCCGAGGGCCGCCGCGAGGACGCGCGGGCGATCTTCGACGCGGGCTTCGAGGTCGCCGACCTGCGCGAAGGGGCGGAGACCATCGACCGGCTGTGGTCCCGCATCGCCGACGAGCCGCTCCCGGCGCGCTACGACTTCCGCATGCGGCCACCGGCGACGCCTTGAGGGCCCCGGCCCGGGGCCCCCGTGAGGACGGCCTCGGGTTCCCGGTGACGACGGCCCAGGGATCCCCTTGACGACGGCCTCGGGTTCCCCGTGACGACGGCCTCGGGTGCGCCACCGCCGGGTGGTGTACCCGAGGCCCGTCGCGTCCGGCGGCCGGAACCGCTCAGCCGCGGCGGTCCGCGTACTCGTACACCGAGCCGTCGGGATGGACGGCGATGAGGTTGCGGCCCGCCGGTGTCCCCACCGGGCCCGCGACGACCCGGGCGCCGAGGTCGGTGAGGACCCGGCCGGTCTCCTCCACGTCCTCGACGGCGATCGTCGCCGCGACCTTGCGCAGCACGTCGAGCTCGGACGCGGGCCCGCTCATCAGCAGAAAGCAGCCGACCGCCGCGACCGACACACCGCCGCGCTCGAAACGGAGCGCTCTGCCGCCCGCCAGCCGTTCGTAGAAGGGGACCGCGGTCTCCAGGTCGTCGACGCAGACGCGCAGCGTGGCTCCCAGAATCTCCATGAGGACGAGCCTAGTTGGGCGCGCACGGCACGGGAGATCGATTCGGACGATCGCTCCCGGCACCCGGTCGGCTCCGCCGGCTCCGCCGGGTGTCCGGCCGCCCAGGTGCCTCGGGCCGACGCCTCCGGCTGCCGGAGACCGACGAGCCCGGTGTCCCGGGCCGACGACCCCGGGTACCGGGGGCCGTGAGTCGCCGGGCATGCCCGTGTTTGGGCGCCCGGCTCGGGGGGACGCGGAAAGCCCGTACGGCGGGCGGAGACCGGCCTCACCCGTGCCGACGAGGAGGGGCCGGAGCACCGAGCTGTCCGGAAACCGCCGGACGCAGGGAAGGAACACGATGAACACACGCGAGCTCAACGACCTGGCCCGGCAACTGCGCGTCGACAGCGTCCGGGCCGCCGACGCGGCGGGTTCGGGACACCCGACGTCGTCCATGTCCGCCGCCGACCTGATGGCGGTCCTGCTGGCCAACCACACGCGCTACGACTTCGAGCGCCCGCGGCATCCCGGCAACGACCGTTTCGTCCTCTCCAAGGGACACGCCTCACCGCTCCTGTACTCCGCGTACAAGGCGGCCGGCGCGCTGAACGAGGCCGAACTGCTCACCTTCCGCAAGGCCGGCAGCCGGCTCGAAGGGCACCCCACCCCCCGGCAGCTCCCGTGGGTCGAGACCGCCACCGGCTCGCTCGGCCAGGGACTGCCCGTCGCGGTCGGCATCGCGCTCGCCGGGAAGCGCCTCGACCGCACCGGATACCGCGTCCGGGTGCTGTGCGGCGACAGCGAACTCGCCGAGGGCTCGGTGTGGGAGGCCGCCGAACACGCGGGGTTCGAGCACCTCGACAATCTGACCGTTATCGTCGACGTCAACCGCCTGGGCCAGCGCGGGCCGACCCGGCACGGACACGACCTCGACGCGTACGCGCGCCGGTTCGCGGCCTTCGGCTGGCACACCGTCGAGGTCGACGGACACGACGTGGACGCCATCGACCGGGCCTTCACGGAGGCCGACTCCACCGCCGGACAGCCCACCGTGATCCTCGCCCGCACCCTCAAGGGCAAGGGCGTGGCATCGGTCCAGGACCGCGAGGGCATGCACGGCAAACCGCTGCCGGACGCCGAGGCGGCGATCGCCGAACTCGGCGGGGTGCACGACCACCGGGTCGCGGTCCAGCCGCCGCCCGCCGCCCGGATGCTGCACGCCGTACGCTCCGGCCACCTCGACCTGCCGCGGTACGAGACCGGTGACGAGGTCGCCACCCGTGACGCCTTCGGGAAGGCGCTCGCCGCGCTCGGCGGCGCCCGCGGCGACGTCGTGGCGCTGGACGGCGAGGTCGGCGACTCGACCCGCGCCGAGTTCTTCGCCAAGGAACACCCCGAGCGCTACTTCGAGTGCTACATCGCCGAGCAGCAGCTCGTCGCCACCGCCGTGGGCATGGCCGCGCGCGGCTGGGTGCCGTACGCCTCGACGTTCGCGGCCTTCCTCACCCGTGCCCACGACTTCGTGCGCATGGCCGCCGTCAGCGGTGCCGGCATCAACCTCGTCGGCTCCCACGCGGGCGTCGCCATCGGCCAGGACGGACCTTCGCAGATGGGCCTGGAGGACCTGGCGATGTTCCGGACCGTGTACGGCTCGACCGTGCTGTACCCGTGCGACGCCAACCAGACGGCCAAGCTCGTCGCCACGATGGCGGGTCTGGAGGGCGTCCGCTATCTGCGCACCTCGCGCGGGGAGGGCCCCGTCATCTACAGCGCCACCGAGGAGTTCCCCGTCGGCGGCAGCAAGGTGCTCCGCGCCTCCGCCGACGACCGGCTCACGCTGGTCGCCGCCGGTGTCACCGTCCACGAAGCGCTGGCCGCCGCGGAGGCGCTCGACCGCGAGGGCATCCAGGCCCGGGTGATCGACCTCTACTCGGTGAAGCCGGTGGACCGGGAGACCCTGCGCGAGGCCGCCGAGGAGACCGGCTGCCTGGTCACGGTGGAGGACCACCGTGAGGAGGGCGGTCTCGGGGACGCGGTCCTCGACGCCTTCACCGACGGCCGCCCCGTGCCCCGGCTGGTACGCCTCGCCGTCCGTACGATGCCCGGCTCCGCGAGCCCGGCCGAGCAGCTCCACGCGGCGGGCATCGACGCCGAGTCGATCGCGGCGGCGGGCCGTCTGCTGGTCGAGACGGCCGTGGTGCGCTGACCGGTGTCCGGAGGGCACCATGGTCAGTACGCCGCGGGGGGTGCGAGTGGAAGCGCGGGAGGAGATTCATGAGCGCTCTGCGCTATGTCTACGCGATCTGCCGCCCCTTCCCGGCGGCGCTGTCGGCCGAGCTGACCGGGGTCGGCGGCGTCCCGCCCAAGCTGCTGCGCCACGGCGATCTGATCGCCGTGGTCGGCTCGGTCCCGGAGCGGGACTTCGCCGCCGAGCCGCTGCGCCGCCGACTGGAGGACGTCCACTGGCTGGAGGCGACGGCCCGCGCCCACCAGGGCGTCCTCGACGCGCTCACCGCCGTCACCAGCCCGCTGCCGCTCCGGCTCGCCACCGTCCTCAGGGACGACAGCGGAGTGCGCGTGATGATCGACGAACGCAGGGAGGACTTCCTGCGGACGCTCGACCGGCTCGACGGACGCGTGGAGTGGGATGTGCGGGTGTACGCCGACGCCGCCCCGGAACAAGCCGAGGCGTTCACGCGCCGGCTGCACCGCACACTCTCCGAGTGCGCCGAGGAGAACCGGCTGCTGACCCCGACGAACCCGGCCTCGTCCCGCCAGGCGCCTTCCGGGGAAGAGGGGCGGCACGTCCTCGACGCGGCCTATCTGGTGCCGCGCGCGGACTCGGGGGAATTTGTGGAACGGCTGAACAGTGAGGGAGAGGAGGCGGGGATCCGGGTGGAGCTGACCGGACCGTGGGCGGCGTACTCCTTCACGGGATCCACGGGTCTCACCGGGTTCACGGGCGTCACCGGGTTCACCGGTCTGCCGAGCTGTACGGGCCGTACAGGCTGAGCGGCGCGGACCGCGCGGTCCGCGCGGCCCGGGGCCGGGGTCGGGGCGCCCCCCGACCCGGACCGCGCGCGGCCGTTCGCCTCGCGGACCGCGTCCCGGCGCGCGCCCGTTCCCTCGGCTCTCCCGGGCGGGAGCGGCGTCACGCCGCCTTTCGGCAGAGGATCTCCCCGTGCAGCACGGAGAACCAGCCGTCCTCCTGCCGTCCCCACCGCCGCCAGGCGTCCGACACCGCCCGCAGCTCCTCCGTCGTCGCATGGCCTCCCTGCGTCGCGCGCTCCGCGTACGCCGAGGCCACCGTGCGGTCGGCCCACAGTCCGCTCCACCACGCCCGTTCGTCCTCGGTGGCGAACGTCCAGGTGCTCGACGTGGCCCGGATGTCCCGGATCCCGGCGGCCAGCGCCCACGATTTGAGACGGCGGCCCGCGTCGGGCTCGCCCCCGTTGGCGCGGGCCACCCGCAGGTACAGGTCCTGCCAGTCGTCCATGCCCGGCACCGCCGGATACCAGGTCATGGCCGAGTAGTCCGAGTCGCGGACCGCGATGATCCCGCCCGGCCTGGTGACCCGGTGCATCTCGCGCAGCGCCTGGACCGGATCACCCACGTGCTGGAGCACCTGGTGGGCGTGGACCACGCAGAACGTGTCGTCCGGATACTCCAGTGCGTGGACGTCGGCGACGGCGAACTCGACGTTCTCCAGACCGCGTTCGGCCGCCGTCCGGCGTGCCTGGTCCAGGATGCCGGGGGCGTGGTCGACTCCGGTGACCCGGCCGTCCGGCACCCGTTCGGCCAGGTCCGCGGTGATGGTGCCCGGTCCGCAGCCGATGTCCAGGATCTTCATGTGCGGCTTCAGGGAGTCGAGCAGGTAGGCCGCCGAGTTGGCGGCGGTGCGCCAGGTGTGCGAGCGGAGCACCGACTCGTGGTGGCCGTGCGTGTAGACGGCCGTCTCCTGCGGTTTCGACTGTGACTGAGCCATGACCGATCCCCTTCTCGTCGTACGGGCCTCCCGGGCGTGTACGCACTCCCCGAGGCGATGTCATCACCGTACGCGGTCATGCCGAATGATGAGACCCGCATCTTGCTATGTGGACAAGGGGATTGGGGTGCCTGGTCAGTCGGCGGGACGCGGACGCAGGCGGCACACGGTCAGGGGGCGGGGAGCGGGCATGCGTGGCAGGCGGTCAGTGGGCGGGACGCGGGCATACGTGGCAGGCGGGGAGCGGGAGTACGCGGCAGACGGTCAGTGCGCGGGACGCGGGCGGTAGACGGTCAGCGCCTCACGGCTCTTGCGCAGCGTCACCTCGCCGCCGACCTCGGTGACCTCGCCGTCGTAGGCCAGCAGCGTGCCGGGTGCGACACCCTCGATGCTCAAGCGGCCCACCCGTACCGCCGCGTGCGCGGGCGAGCGGGTGAGCGGCCCCGCGAAGGCCGCGGCCAGCAGCCGCATCGCGGGATGGCGGCCCCCGTGCACGACCCGGACGTCGAGGCGGCCGTCCGCGAGGTCGAAGCGGCGGGCGGGGGCAAGGCCCATCCGGTGGTAGGTGCCGTTGCCCGCGAACAGGAGCCACAACGGGTGGCTGCGGCCGCCGAGTTCGGCCCGCAGCGGGTGGTGGTCGGCGCGCAGCACACGGAGCGCGCCCAGCACGCCGGCGGGCCAACTGCCGATCACCTTGGACCAGTTCTCCCGCTCACGCACCAACTCCGGGTAGATGCCCAGGCTGCAGGTGTTGAGGAAGATGCCGCTCCTGTCGCCGGACGCGAACCGGCCCACGTCGACCCGGACCGCCTCGCCCTCCCGGAGTGCGCGGACCAGATCGCGTTCGCCCTCCACACCGAGGTCGTGGGCGAAGTGGTTGAGCGTGCCGCCCGGCAGGACGGCCAGGGGAAGGCCGTGGCGCAGGGCCACCTCGGCCGCGCTGTTCACCGTGCCGTCGCCGCCGCACACACCCAGCACGAGGGCCCGGGCCGCCGCCTTCTCCAGCTCCTCCTGAATCTCGTGGGGCTCGCATTCCACGATCTCCGCCCGCGGCAGCGCGGCCGCCAGCGCCCCGACCCGCTCCACCGTGCCCGAGGCCCTGTTGGCCACCATGACCAGCCCCTCGCCCTCACCGTCGGCCAGCGCGGGCGCGTCCGTGCGCGGACGGCCGGGCGGGGTGAGCCCGTCCCGGGTGGGCACCAGCGCCCGCACCGCGTACGCCGCCCCGACGCCCAGGGCCGCGCCGGCCACGACGTCGCTCGGGAAGTGGACACCGGTGTAGACGCGGGACAGCGCCACCGCGGCGGCCAGCGGCGCGACGGCCGCGCCCCAGCCGCGGGACTCCAGCGCCACCCCCGTCGCGAACGCGGCGGCGGACGCGGCGTGCCCCGACGGGAACGACGTGGTGATCGGCTGCCGCTTGAGCTGCCGGACGGCGGGGACCGCGTCGAGCCCCGGGCGCGTGCGGCGCACCGAGCGCTTGCCGACGGTGTTGATCGTGGCGGAGGCCAGGGCCAGCGAGGCGACTCCCCGTGCCGCGGCCCGGCGGGCCCGCGGGGTGCGGCTCGCGGCCACGGCGGCGGCCGTCGCGAACCACAGCACTCCGTGGTTCGCGCCCCGGCTCAGCCGCGGCAGCACGGGGTCGCCGCCCGGCCAGTGGCGTGCCGCGACCGCCTCGAAGAGCCGGCAGTCCAGGGCGAGGAGGCGGTCCCGAAGGGCGTGGCGGCCCGGTACGAGGGCGGTCAGGTCGACATCCGGGGTCGTGGTCATGCGGCTCCGTCTACCCCGGATCAGGCGCTTCCCGCCCCCGCTCCCCGGGCCCGTCCTCGCATACCCGTTTGCCCAGCGCCCCCGCTCCCCGGAGAATGCCTGCCCATGGGACATCTCGAAGCCGCACACCTTGAGTACTACCTTCCCGACGGGAGGGCGCTGCTCGGCGATGTGTCGTTTCGGGTGGGGGAGGGCGCCGTCGTGGCCCTGGTGGGTCCGAACGGCGCCGGCAAGACGACGCTGCTGCGGCTGATCTCGGGCGAGATCAAACCCCACGGCGGGACCGTGAACGTCGGCGGCGGGCTCGGGGTGATGCGCCAGTTCGTGGGGTCCGTACGCGACGAGACGACCGTGCGCGAGCTGCTCGTCTCCGTGGCCCCGCCCCGCATCCGCCAGGCCGCCGAGGCCGTGGACGCCGCCGAGCACGCGATGATGACCGTGGACGACGAGGCGGCACAGCTCCGCTACGCGCAGGCGCTGTCCGACTGGGCCGAGGTCCGCGGATACGAGGCCGAGACCCTCTGGGACATGTGCACGATGGCCGCCCTCGGCATCCCCTACGAGAAGGCCCAGTGGCGCCTGGTGCGGACCCTGTCCGGAGGCGAGCAGAAGCGCCTGGTCCTGGAGGCGCTGCTGCGCGGCACCGACGAGGTGCTGCTCCTTGACGAGCCGGACAACTACCTCGACGTGCCCGGCAAGCGCTGGCTCGAGGAGCGCCTCAAGGAGACCCGCAAGACCGTCCTGTTCGTCTCCCACGACCGCGAACTCCTCGCCCGTGCCGCCGAGAAGATCGTCAGCGTCGAGCCCGGCCCGGCCGGCGCGGACGCCTGGGTGCACGGCGCCGGTTTCGCGACCTATCACGAGGCCAGGCGGGAGCGGTTCGCGCGCTTCGAGGAGCTGCGCAGGCGCTGGGACGAGAAGCACGCACAGCTCAAGAAGCTGGTGCTGAACCTCCGTCAGGCGGCCGCCGTCAGCCATGAGATGGCCTCCCGCTACGCGGCGGCTCAGACCCGGCTGCGCAAGTTCGAGGAGGCCGGACCGCCTCCGGAGCCGCCGCGCGAGCAGGACATCAAGATGCGGCTGCACGGCGGGCGGACCGGTGTGCGGGCGGTGACCTGCAAGGGGCTGGAGCTCACCGGCCTGATGAAGCCGTTCGACCTGGAGATCTTCTACGGCGAGCGCGTCGCCGTCCTCGGCTCCAACGGCTCGGGGAAGTCGCACTTCCTGCGGCTGCTCGCGGGCGGCGACGTGGCGCACACCGGCGAGTGGAAGCTCGGCGCCCGCGTGGTCGCCGGCCACTTCGCGCAGACCCACGCCCACCCGGAACTGGAGGGCCGCACGCTCCTGGACATCCTGTGGACCGAGCATTCGCAGGACCGCGGGGCGGCGATGTCCCGGCTGCGCCGCTACGAGCTGACCGCCCAGGCCGAGCAGCGCTTCGAGAAGCTGTCGGGCGGCCAGCAGGCACGTTTCCAGATCCTGCTCCTGGAGCTGGAGGGCTCGACGGCCCTGCTGCTGGACGAGCCGACCGACAACCTCGACCTGGAGTCCGCGGAGGCGCTTCAGGAGGGCCTGGAGGCGTACGAGGGAACGGTGCTGTCGGTCACCCACGACCGCTGGTTCGCCCGCTCCTTCGACCGCTACCTGGTCTTCGGCTCGGACGGCCGCGTACGGGAGACGCAGGAGCCGGTCTGGGACGAGCGCCGCGTGGAACGCGAGCGGTAGGCGACACCTGGGGCGCGAGAGGTAGGCGGCGCCAGGGGCGCGAGAGGTAGGCGGGCACCAGGGGTGCGCGGCAGGTGGGCGCTCGGGCGCGAGCGGCGGGAGGGCGGGAGCCGAGCCCCCCGCCCGCGCCGCGGTCCCCGCCCGTCCTGCGTCCCCCGCCTGCGCCGCGTCCCCGCCCGCGCCGCGTCCCTTCCGCACCGCCCGACCGCCCCGCCCCGCCCCGCGCCCCGGCCCGGACGCGGGGGCGTCGGGCACGTTCCGGGGAGGCCCGGCACCCCGGATGTTCGTAGAGTGGAGGGAGTGGGTCTCGATCCACGGCTCCCTCCCGGACGCCGCTCGGGCAGTGTCTGCCCCGCGCGGAGGCCCGGACCGCACCGACGGCCACGACGAGCGGGGTGGCACCATGACCGGAGTCGACCCGGGCCGGCTGGACGATCAGCAGCTCATGAAAGAGCTGGAGGCCATCCACCGCACCCGCCACGACACGCTGTTGCACGGCTCGAACGACGCGCTGCACACCCACAACGTGCGCATGGCCCAGTTGGAGGGCGAGTACCTGCGCCGCCACCCGCGACGGCCCGTCGCGGCGGCACGTACCCGTGACGGCGCCCGGGAACGCGGACCCGCGGGGGTGCCGCCGGCATGACCGAACCGCATCCTGTGCTGGCCCGGCAGGCGGAGGCCCTGGAGCTCTTCGGCCGCCGGGTCCACGCGGTCCGCGACGACCAGTGGCAGGCCCCCACGCCCTGCTCCGCCTGGAGCGTGCGCGACCTCGTGGGCCATCTTGTCGCCGAGCAGGCCTGGGTGCCCGCTCTGGTCCGTGACGGCGAGAGCGTCGACTCGGTCGGCGACCGTCTGGACGGCGATCTACTCGGGGCCGACCCCGTCGCCGCCTGGGAGGCCGTGGCCGACGCCTCCCGAGCGGTGTTCGCCGAGCCCGGCGCGCTCGACCGCACGGTCCATCTGTCCTTCGGCGACATGCCGGCGGACGACTACTGCGCGCAGCTCGTCACCGACCTGACGGTCCACACCTGGGACCTGTCCCGCGCCATCGGCGCCGACGAACAACTCCCCGAGAACCTTCTGTCGTTCGCGGTCCGGGAGGTCACCCCGCACGCCGCGGAGCTGGAGAAGTCCGGACTCTTCGCCGCCCCGGAGGAGCCCCCGCCCGGCGCGGACGTCCAGACGAAACTCCTCTGCCTGGTCGGACGCAGGCCCTGATCGGAGCCGCGTAAGAGGCCCCGGAAGGACGCGCGCGCCGAAGTCGGGGAGAATGGAAGGGCGTTTGCCCCGCATGGCGCGGGGCAGACGCAGTTGCAGTGCTTCGGACAGGAGGCACGTCCGTGGGAGCGGCCAGCCGCGCCATGGGTGTACTCGTCCGGAGCACGGGTGCGTTCCCACGATGACTGTCCATCACATGGCACCATCAAGGGAGTTGCGACGCACCATGCGAACCCAAGCGAGCGCGACGCACCATCCGCACGACGACGCCCCCGACACCGGGGAGGCATTCCGCAGGCTCGCCATGCTCCCGCCCGGAGAGCAGCGCGACGCGCTGCGTTCCGAGATCGTCGAATCCTGGCTGCCGATGGCCGAGCGCCTCGCGGGCCGCTTCCGCAGCCGTGGCGAGAGCTACGAGGACCTGCGCCAGGTCGCGGCGCTCGGCCTGGTCAAGGCCGTCGACCGCTACGACCCCGAGCTCGGCAACGCCTTCGAGAGCTACGCGGTCCCGACGATCACCGGCGAGATCAAGCGTCACTTCCGTGACCACATGTGGACCCTGCACGTGCCGCGGCGGGTCCAGGACCTGCGCAACCGGGTCCGGTTCGCCGCCCAGGACCTGTCCCAGACCATCCCGGGCCGCAGGCCCACCGTCGCCGAGATGGCCGAGCACGCCCGCATGAGCGAGGACGACGTCCGTACGGGCCTGGAGGCGCTGGAGAGCTTCACCGCGCTCTCCCTCGACGCCGAACTGCCGGGCAGCGAGGACGGCTACTCGCTCAGCGACGCCCTCGGTTCGCCCGATCCGGCCCTCGACACCGTCATCGACCGCGAAGCCGTCAAACCCCGGCTCCAGGCCCTGTCCGAGCGGGAACGCGCGATCCTCTACATGCGGTTCTTCAGCGACATGACCCAGAGCCGTATCGCCGACGAACTGGGCATCTCCCAGATGCACGTCTCCCGCCTCATCAGCCGCTGCTGCACCCGGCTGCGGGACCAGATCATGCGCGACGCGGCCTGAGAGCCGGCTCCGGTCCGAGTCCCTTCCGGCTCCGGTCCGAGTCCCTTCCGGCTCCGGTCCGCTCCGGCTCCGGTCCGCTCCGGCTCCGGTCCGGGTCCGTTCCGGCTCCGGTCCGGTCTCGGCGGCGTCCGTGCCGTCACCCGCTCGGGCCCCCGCTTTCCCGCGAATGGTGCCCGGCCGTTCGCGCCCGGCGGTACGGCGGGCTCTGATGGCTCCGAGGGACACGACGGCCGTGGCTCTCGGACCGCAGCCCGCCGAAGGAGCCCCGCTCATGCGCCGTACCGCCCGTGTCCTGTACGCCACCGCCCTGGCCGGCGCCGCTCTCGGCGCCGCCGCGTCGGGAGCGGCCGCGGATCCGGCCGCGGAGGTCAGTCCGGGCTCCGTCGAACCCGGCGGCACCGTCACCGTCACGGTGAGCTGCGACGCGATCGGCGGGACCCTGCCCGACTCCATCGACGCCAGTTCCCAGGGCTTCCAGGACGGCAAGGTCCAGCTCCACCGTGTCGAGGGCGCCGACCCGGCCGCCGCGGGCGCCGCCTCCTACAGCGGAACCGCCCACGTCGCCTCCGGCGAGCCCGATCCGGGCGCCGACCCGGCCACGCGAGGCTCCGACGATCCGGGGCCCGGCCTCGACGGGCTGAGTTCCGGCGCGTCGAGCGCCTCCGACGCGAAGAACTCCGGCGGCGCGCGAGCGGAGGTGTCCGCGGACGCGCGTACGGACGCGGTGAACCCCGCCGCCGGGAGCTCGGACACCGTCGGGCCCGACGCCCAGGCGCCCGGTTCCGGCGCCGACGACCCCGCGGCCCACGACGCGCTGATCCCCGGCACCGACGCCCAGGACACGGCCGCTCCCGACCCCCTCGGCCCGGACGCGCTCGGCGCGGATCAGCTCGGCCCCGACTCGGTGGGCCCCGACGGCCTGGGCCCTGACACCGTGGGCCCCGACACGGTCCCCGAGCCGGCCGGCCCGGACACCGTGGGCCCCGCCGCCACGGCTCCCGGCAAGGAGGTCCCGGACGAGGCGGCCCCCGGCACCGGGGACGGCGACGGACGGTGGAACGTCGGCGGCGTCTGTCCCGCGCCCCCGGGCGGTCACGGCAAGCAGTGGACCGCGTCGTACTCCGTGGGCCGCGGCCCCACGGCGACCCATGTGCCCGACAGCGGGACCGGCACCGTGGCGGCCGAGCCGCCTACCGGCCGGCAGGGTGTGCACGCCGGTGAGGGCGGTGTGTTCACCGACTCCGTGCCGGCCCTGGTCGCCGGTGGGGTGCTGATCGCCGGCGCCCTGGGAGCCGCCGCCCACCGGCTGCACCGACTGCGCCGACGACGGAGCTGGCACCTCTAGTCGTACGAGGGGACGAGGGGACGAGGGCACCGGAACCGCACGGGCAGGCAGGCTCCGGAACAGGGAACGGCGGCATCCACGGTGCGGAGGCAGTATGCGGCGGACGGACCCCGAAGGCCACGGACCGGTCCGGTACGGTCCGCCCCTGCCCGACCAGGGCCTGCCGGTGCTGCCGGAACTCCGCGCCGTGCTGGCCGCCGCCGCGGACCGCTCCGCCGCCGAGCCCTGCGGCGGCGGCCCCGTGCTCCTCGACGCGGCCAGCGGCTACTGGACCCGGCGCGGACTGCGCGCCGCGCCCGACCGGGTGGCGGCCGCCCCCGGAGCCGCCGCGCTGCTGCTGGCCCTGACCGGGGCGCTCGGCGGCGACATCCTCGTGAGCCGCCCGTGTGCCGCGTGGTGGGCACCGCAGGCACGCCTGCTGGGCAGATCCGTGTTCCATGTGGCGACGCCCGCCGAGTGCGGGGGCGTCCCCGATCCGTACGCCCTCCTGGAGACGGTCCGCAGGGTCCGGGCCGAGGGCGGCGACCCTCGGATGCTCCTGCTGTCCGTCGCCGACGACCCGACCGCCACCGTCGCCCCGCCCGAGGTGGTGCACGAGGCCGTGGAGGCCGCGGCCGGCGCGGGGCTGCACATCGTCAGTGACGAGACCTGGCGCGACACCCTGCACGAGCCGCGGGACACCGTGCTGGTCAGCCCCGCCGAGATGCTCCCCGACGACGTCTGCGTGATCACCGACCTCGCGGGTGCCTTCCTGCCCCAGGGCTGGCCCGCCGCCGTCGCCCGCTTCCCCGACAACGAGGCGGGCGCGGCCCTGCGTTCCCGCGTCCTCGACGTGCTCACCGTGCTGGGCGCGCGCGTCGCCGAACCGGTCGCGGCGGCGGCCGCATACGCGCTCGGCGAGCCCGCCGCGATCACCGAACGGCTCACCGCCGCCGTACGCCTGCACGCGCGCGTGGCCGACGCCGTCCACCGCCTGATCACCGCCGCCGGTGCCGTCGCGCGCCCCCCGCAGGCCGGCCGGCACCTGTACGTCGACCTCGGCCCGCTCCGCTCGGCCCTCGGCGCGCACGGCGTCGGCGACGCGCAGGACCTGGAGGACTGGCTCTCCACCCGGCTCGGCCTGCCCGCGCCGGGCGGACACCGCTTCGGGGACGACCTCGCCTCCCTGCGCTTCCGCCTCGGCACCGGACCACTGCTCGGCTCCACCGACGAGGAGCGGGAGGAATCCCTCGACTCCGAAGCGCCGCTGGAACTGCCGCACGTGCACCGCGCGTTGACCCTCCTGGGGTCGGCCTTCGACGATCTCCGCGACGACGCTCAGCGACGGGAGCCTCCTCGATGACGCAGCAGTCCGAGTCGACCACGAGCACGAAGCCCCAGGGCACCGGCGATCCCGTACCCGCCGTCGCCCCCGTGCCGGGGCACCCCGCCGTCCTTCCTCCATCCCCTCCTTCTCCGCCCGCCCCGCCGCTCGCCGAGCCCCGTCCGCTCGGCGAGCGGCGTGTCTGGCCCCGGTCCTTCGTGGACCGGCTGACCGCGCCGCTGCCCGGGCTGCGGGCCTTCGCGCGGCTCGCCCGCGAGGGCGCCCTGCGGCCGTCCGCGGACGGGCTCGCCGACATCCCGCTGCTGCCCTTCGAGCCGGGACCGCTGCCCGACGTCGACGCCCGCACCACCGCCGTCTCCTGGGCCGGGCACGCGAGTTGGGTGATCCGGATCGGCGGTCTCACCGTCCTCACCGACCCGGTCTGGTCCCGCCGCATCGTGGGAACCCCGGCCCGGATCACCCCGGTCGGTGTGGCCTGGAGCGCGCTGCCACGCGTCGACGCGGTCGTCATCAGCCACAACCACTACGACCACCTGGACGCCCCGACCCTGCGCCGACTCCCGCCTGACACACCGGTGTTCGTCCCGGCCGGGCTCGGACGCTGGTTCAGGCGAAGGCGGTTCAGCCGGGTCACCGAACTCGACTGGTGGGAGGCGGCCCAACTCGAAGGTGTCCGCTTCGATTTCGTCCCCGCCCACCACTGGTCCAAGCGCACCCTCACCGACACCTGCCGCTCCCTGTGGGGCGGCTGGGTACTCACGGCCCCCGAGGGGCGGCGCGTCTACTTCGCGGGCGACACCGGTTACGGCCACTGGTTCACCCGCATCGGGCAGCGCCACCCGGGGATCGACCTCGCCCTCCTGCCCATCGGCGCGTACGACCCCCGCTGGTGGCTGAGCGACGTGCACTGCGACCCGGAGGAGGCCGTGCAGGCGGCCGTCGACCTGCGCGCGCGGAGGATGGCCCCGATGCACTGGGGCACGTTCGTGCTCTCCGCCGAGCCCGTCCTCGAACCCCTGCGCCGGGTGCGGGCCGCGTGGGAACGGGCGGGCCTGGCCCGGGAGAACCTGTGGGACATGGCGGTGGGAGGGTCCCGGGTACTGGAGTGAGGCCCCTCCGGCCGCGGCCCGCGGGAGAACCGTCCCCGCCACGCCCTGCCGGAGTGGCCGTCCCCGCCTGCGCCCTGCGGGAGAGAGGGGCGGCCGTCCCCTCGTGGGAAGCGCCCAGCCCGTCCTACGAGGCCTTCGTACGGCGGAACCGGCGCCACACACTCGGCGCCACGCTGATCGCGACGGTCAGCGCCACCGCGGCCACCACGCCCTGCCACGGCTCGGGGAAGAGCGAGCCGCCCAGGATGCCGATGACCTGGTAGGTGGCCGCCCACGCGAGGCAGGCCGGGACGTCTCCGCGGGCGAAGACCCGCAGCGGCATCCTCGCGAGCAGACAGGCCAGCATCACCGGGATGCGGCCCGCCGGCACGAGACGGGACAGGACGAGCACGGCGATACCGTGGTCGTCGAGCTTCTCCTGCGCCTGAGCCAGCCGGTCCTCGGGAGCGCGGTCCCGGATCGCCTCCAGCCAGCGCGACCCGTTCTGCGAGCCCATGCCGCGGTGCCCGAGCCAGTAGAGCGACATGTCGCCGAGGAACGCGGCGACCGAGGAGACCAGGAACACCGTCAGCATGGCGAAGGGCGACTCCTGATGGAAGGCCACCACCGCCGCCGAACTCACCAGCGCCCCCGTCGGCACCACCGGCACCAGAGCCCCGATCAGCACCAGCAGGAACAGCGACGGATAGCCGATCGCCTGCTGAGTGGACTCCGGGGGCACGGCCGGGGCCGCCGCGGCCAGGAAGATCACCGAGCGGCCTCCGGACGTACGCTCTCGCCCTGACTCAGCAGATGCACCGCCACCTGGGGCGCGCGCTCCGCCGCCAGGCGCACGAACTCCTCACCCGGCGCATGGAATTCATGAGGGCGCACGGCATCCATCCCGATGGGCCAGAACGTGCCGTAGTGCACCGGCACGGCGCTGCGCGGACGCAGCGCGGCGAGCGCCTCCGCGGCGCGCCCCGCGTCCAGATGTCCCTCGCCGAGATACGGGCCCCAGCCGCCCACCGGCAGCAGGGCCACGTCGACCGGACCGACCTCCTCGGCCATCGACGCGAACAGCCCGGTGTCCCCGGCGAAGTACGTCCGCGCCTCTCCCTCGATCACGTACCCCACGGCGGGGGAGCGGTGCGGTCCGATCGGCAGCCGGCGCCCGTCGTGCCGGGCCGGGACCGTGCGTACGGCCAGGTCACCGACCCGGGTGCGGTCACCGGGCGCGACCTCCGTGAGCCGCAGATGACGCAGCTTGCGCAGCCCGGGCACCGACCGCGGGGCACCGTGCGGCACGAGCAGCCGGGTGCCCGGGGCCAGCCGTGCCAGCGAGGGCAGATGCAGATGGTCGGCGTGCAGATGGGAGATCAGCGCGACGTCCGCGACCGCGGCCGGGGGAGGGGGCGGCGCCCCGCGCCTGCGCCGCAGGTGCGCGAGCCGGCGCGCGAAGAGGGGATCGGTGAGCACGCGTGTCCCGGAGTCCTCCAGCGTGCAGGTGGCATGCCCCCACCAGGTGATCTCCACCGGCACCTCTTTGCCTCCTTCGCACGACTCCCCCCGAGCCTACGGGCAGGAGTAGGGTCTGCGGCGAAACCAGGAGGTGAGGGGGGACACCATGAGAGACGCACGCGGTGCCTCCGGCGCGCACGCCCTCGTGGGCCCGCACGAGCACGGCGGCCCCCTGCCGCACCCCTCGTCGCTCCGGGTCACGGCGATCGCGAGCCTGACCCCTCTGGAAGAACTCGACGAGGACCCCTTCCTCGTCGACTCCCGCAGCCAGCACGCGATGTGCGCCCGCTGGGCCGCCGAGCACGGCTACGTCGTCACCCGGGAACTCCTCGTACGCGGGCTGCGCCCCGACCACCGCAGCCTGTGGGCGGACGTCGAGGCCGGTCTCGTGGACCTGTTCGTCGCGCCCAGCGCCCGGGTGCTGGAGCGTGCCCTCGCCTCGGTGGAGGAGTTCACCGCCGAGTGCGCCCGCCGCGGCGTCCGGGTCGAGACCGTCGGCACCGCCGAACCCTCGTACGACGCCCAGATGAAGGCCAGGGTCCACCGCCGGCTGTCGATGCCGACCGCCGGCTACGACGGCCGCTGAACCCGCACCCGCCCCGCCGGTCATCTCGGCCGCTGAACCCTCACCCCCCGGCCGGCTACGACGGCCGCTGAACCCGCACCCGCCGCCCGGGCGAGCCCGCCGGGGCATCACCCGGGCACCCGCGCGCGGGCACTTCTCGCGGCTCTCGGGGACTTCCGGGGATCTCCGGCCGTTGTGACAGGGTGGGAGCAGGCCGCGCGGACCGGGCGGGCCGGGACGTGAGGTGGACTGGGCGTGGACAAGGGACGTTGGCGGCGCCTCGCCAGCGCGGCCGGGCGCAGCATCACGGTGTGGGCCGTGTCCACACTCACGATGCTCGTCCTCGCCGGTCTGCTGCCCGACTTCCGGCTCCAGTCGGAGAGCGGGGACAGCGCGACCAGGATCGCCGTCACCGCGGCGGCCGGCGCCGGTGTCTTCGGCCTCCTCTCGGCACTGGTGTGGCCCCTGCTCGTCCGGGCCCTGCTGCTCGTCCCCGCCCTGGTGCTCGGCCTGCTCGTCTTCTTCCTGAACGGCTCGCTGCTGCTGATCGCCCTGCGGCTCAACCCCTCCGGGAGCAGTGAGGCGGCCCCCGAGACCGCCGTGGTCGTGGCCGCCGTCATGTCGGCCGTCGCCTCGGCCACCGGCGCCGCCCTCGCCGTCCGGGACGACGACGCGTACCGGCGCCGCCTCTACCGGCTCGCCGACCGGCGCCGCAGACGCGCCGCCGGACGGCCCGGCCCCTCGACTCCCGGCGTGGTCTTCCTCCAGCTCGACGGCGTCGGACACGACGTACTGCGGGACGCGATCGGCAAACGGCTCATGCCGACCGCCGCCCGGTGGCTCGAAGGGAGCCGTCCCAGCCACCGGCTCACCCCGTGGAGAACCGACTGGTCCAGCCAGACCGGCGCCAGCCAGCTCGGCATCCTGCACGGCACCAACCACGACGTCCCCGCCTTCCGCTGGTACGAGAAGGACACCCAGGAGGTCATGGTCTGCAACCGGCCGACCGGCGCCGCCGAGCTCCAGCGGCGGGCCGTCGCGCGCACCGGCGACGGCGGCCTGCTCACGGCCGATGGCGCGAGCCGGGGCAACCTCTTCGGAGGCGGGGCCGACGAACTCGCGCTCGTGCTGTCCGTGGCCGCGCGCAGGGGACGGGAGAACCGCTCACGGGCCGGGTACTTCGCGTACTTCTCAGACCCGGCCAACGCCGTCCGTACGGCCATGTCGTTCGTCGCCGAGGTCTTCCGGGAGACGGGCCAGTCCACCCGGGCCCGACTCCAGCGGCGACGGCCCCGCGTCAAACGCGGCGGGCTGTACCCGCTCGTCCGCGCCTTCGCGACCGTCGTGGAGCGGGACGTCGTCGTCGCGGCCGTGATCGGCGACATGCTCGCCGGGCGCAACGCCGTCTACGCGGACCTGGTCGCCTACGACGAGGTGGCGCACCACTCGGGACCGCGGAGCCGCGACGCCGAGCGGATCCTGGAGCGGCTCGACCGTTCGCTGGCGCTGATCGAGAAGGTCGCCGAGCACGCCCCGCGGCCGTATCGGGTCGTCGTGCTCTCCGACCACGGTCAGAGCCCGGGGGAGACCTTCCTGACCAGGTACGGCCTCAGCCTCGGCAATCTGGTCCGGGCCGGCTGCGGGTTGCCGGTGCCCCGCAAGGCCCGGCGCACCCACAGCGGTGCCGAGGCCCGGACCGCCGTGCGGGCCGCGCTGCGCCGGCCGGTGGAGGAGCGCGAGGAGCGGCGCGAACCGGTGGGGCGGCGCTCCGAGCCGCTGGTCCTGGCCTCCGGGAACCTCGGACTCGTCTCCTTCCCGGACGTTCCGCACCGGATGAGCCGGGAGGAGATCGACCGGCGTCACCCCGCGCTGCTGTCCACGCTCGCCAACCATCCCGGCGTCGGCTTCCTCCTGGTGCGCAGCGAGGAGCACGGCGGCCTCGTGCTCGCCGCGCACGGCGTCGAGGTGCCGGTGGACCGGCTCGACGACGAACACCCGGGCCCGCTGGCCGACTTCGGCCCCGGCGCCGCCGCCGCGGTGCGGCGCACGCACACGTTCCCGCACACCGCCGACATCATGGTCAACTCCTGGTACGACCCCGTCGAGGGCGAAGTCCTCGCCTTCGAGGAGCAGATCGGCTCGCACGGCGGGCTCGGGGGCGCGCAGGGGCATCCGTTCCTCCTGTCCCCGCTGACCCTGTCCCCACCCGTCGGCGCGGACACGCGAGGGGCCGGCGGGGACACGCAAGCGGTCGGCCCGGACGACGGGCTCGTCGGTGCCGAGCGGGTGCACGACGTGCTGCGGCGCTGGCTGCGCGAGTGCGACGGCTCCCACGTCCCCCTTCCGTCGAGTGGGGACGAGCGGGCCGCCTGAGCGGGAGTCCGGCGCGAGAGGACGAGCGGCGGCGACGGACCGGCCGAAAAGGGGCGTGTGCGACGGAAAATGGGAGGCGGCGGGCGCACCGCCGTGTCCACACTGTGGGCATCGCACGCCGCGTTGTCGCGCGCGTCCCTCCCCCGTCTCCCATCTCCCCCGTCTCTCACATCTCGTGCGCGTCTCACGTCTCACGCGCCCCCCACGTCACCCTCGCCTCGCACCTCGCTCTCGTCCCTCACACCCCTCTCGTCTCTCCCACGCCCTCAAGGAGCCCGCCTGTGCAGGCAGCCGTCACCGTCACTCCCTCCCGTGTCCCGGAGCTGCTTCTCGGTCTCGCCACCGTGCGGCCGGTCTTCCTCTGGGGTGCCCCCGGCATCGGAAAGTCCTCCCTGGTCAGGGAGTTCGCCGAATCGCTCGGGCTGGAGTGCGTGAGCCTGCTGGGTACGCAGCTCGCGCCCGAGGACCTGATCGGTGTGCCGCAGATCCGCGACGGGCGTTCCGTGTTCTGTCCGCCGCAGGCCATCGCCCGCGACGAGCCGTACTGCCTGTTCCTGGACGAGCTGAACGCGGCGACCCCCGACGTGCAGAAGGCCTTCTACTCGCTGATCCTGGACCGCCGCATCGGCGACTACGAGCTGCCCAAGGGCTCCATCGTGATCGGCGCGGGCAACCGCGCGACGGACAACGCCCTGGCCCGCCCGATCGCCTCGGCGCTGGTCAACCGCCTCACCCACGTCCATCTGGAGGCCTCTCCGAAGGACTGGCTCGTCTGGGCCGCCGCGAACGACATCCACCCCTGGGTGCTCGACCACGTCACCGACCGCCCCGACCACCTGTGGTCCAAGCCGCCGAAGACCGAGGAGCCCTTCTCCACGCCGCGCTCCTGGCACATGCTCTCCGACGCGCTGCGCTCCTTCGGCGACGCGCTCGACGAGGAGACCCTGAAGGTGATCGCCCACGGCACGCTGACGCCCGCGCACGCGGTCGCGTTCTGCGGCTACGTCAAGATCGTGCGCAGCCGTTTCGGCATCGAGGCCATCCTCAAGGGCGACGCCCGCTGGCCCAACCGCATCGAGGACCGCGATCTCCTCTACTACCTCGCGGAGTCCTTCCGCGGCCGTCTGATCAAGGAACTCCCGGCCGGCCGGGACCACATCCCGGCGAGCGCCCGCCAGACGGCGTACCGGGCCAAGTCCCTGCTCATCCAGCTCGCGGAGATATCCGTCGAGGTCGCCCAGACGGTCATCGCCTCGGACGCCGACGGCAATCCGGTCCTGCCGGCGTGGTTCCTGGTGGAGGCCGCCCGGGACATGCCGCGTCTCGTGGAGGCGCGGCGGTGAGCCGTTCCCGCAAGCCCGGGCCCAAGAAGACCAAGCCCGACCCCGCCGCCGAGGCGTTCGCCGAGGGGATGCGGCTGGTCCGGGCCAACCCGGCGCTGGACGCGGTGGACTTCCGCATCTGCCGGGAGGAGAAGTGCGACAGAGTCCCCACGGACGGGCTCGTGGTCGTCAGCTCCAACGGGATCGTGCACGTCAATCCGGTTCGGCGCGCCGACCCGGTCGCCTGGGCCTGGGCCGTGGCGCACGCCGTCATCCACCTGGGTTTCGGTCATCTCCCGGCCGCGGCCGGCGAGCGCGAGCAGCCCGACCGCTTCGACCTCGCCGCCCGCTGCGTGGTGGTGAACCGCTTCCTGCGCGGCTTCTCGGCGCGGCTGACCCCCGAGGAGCTCCCGGACTCCTACCCCGACGGGGACGAGGAACGGCTGGCCGCGGCCTGGCGCCGCGACGGCATCCCGGCCCGGTACGAGCACTGCGGTACGGCGGGCGGAGCCCCCGACCAGGTGCTCGTGCCCTGGAGCACCTGGCGCGGAGGGGTTCCGGCCGACTGGCAGGTGGCCTTCGCGCACGCGCTGACCCGCACCGTGGCCGCCACGATGGACGTGGCGGGCGGACGGCGCGCCTCCCTGGGCGAGGGCCCCACCCCGCTCCGGCCCTGGGAGCGCGCGCTGAGCTGGTTCGTCTCCTCCTACCCGCTGCTCGGCGGGCTCGCCGCCGGCATCACCCTCGTCGCCGACGCCGAACTCGCCCGCGCCCACGGCATCTCCGTCGCCGCCGTGGACACCGGGGCGGCCGAGATCTACATCAACCCGCTGCGGCAGTTCGACGACGAGGAATGGCGGTTCGTCCTCGCCCACGAGATGCTGCACGCCGCCCTGCGCCACGGTGACCGCTGCGGCACCCGGGACCCGTACCTCTTCAACATCGCCGCCGACTACGTGATCAACGGCTGGTTGTGCGAGATGCAGGTCGGCACGATGCCCGAGGGCCTGCTGTACGACCCGGAGCTGAAGGACCTCTCCGCCGAGGAGGTGTACGACCGGATCGCCGGCGATCTGCGCCGCGCGCGCCGCCTCGCCACCCTGCGCGGCAGGGGAGCGGGCGACATCCTGGGCGGACCGCTCGGCTCGCCGCGCGACTACGTCGACCTCGACGAGTTCTACCGGCGCGGCCTGGCCCGGGGCCTCGACCTGCACCAGCAGCAGGAGCGCGGTTTCCTCCCCGGCGGCCTGGTCGAGGAGATCCGCGCGCTCAGTCATCCACCGCTGCCCTGGGACGCCCGACTCGCCCGCTGGTTCGACGAGTTCGTGCCCCGGCCCGAGCCGCTGCGCTCGTACGCCCGTCCCTCCCGGCGGCAGGCGTCCACCCCGGGCATCCCGCGCGCGGGCCGCTGGTTCCCGCCCGAGGAGATCGCCCGCTGCACCTTCGGCGTCGTCCTCGACACCTCCGCCTCCATGGACCGCACCCTGCTCGGCAAGGCACTGGGCGCCATCGCCTCGTACGCCGAGGCCCGTGACGTTCCGGCCGCGCGCGTCGTGTTCTGCGACGCCGCCCCGCACGACGCGGGCTATCTGCCCGTCACGGAGATCGCCGGACGCGTACGGGTGCACGGACGCGGCGGCACCGTGCTGCAGCCGGGCATCGATCTGCTGCACCGGGCCGACGACTTCCCGCCCGGCGCGCCCGTCCTGGTGATCACGGACGGATACTGCGACGTGCTCCGGGTACGGCGCGAGCACGCCTATCTGATCCCGCACGGCGCACGGCTCCCGTTCACCGCGCGCGGACCGGTCTTCCGGGTGAGCTGAACCCACCGCCGCGGCGCGCCGCCGGGTCCCTCCACGGACGCCGGTGACGAAATCCCGGACACGCACCGGCAGGTCGCCGCCCGAACCGCGGGGTACGGCGGGCCCAGGTGTGATCGGATGGAGGCACGGACCCCGGCAACGGGACCACACCCGAAAGGAATCATCGTGGCAACCACGCGCACCGCACACACCGTGTGGGAAGGCAACCTGCTCGAGGGCAACGGCGTCGTCACCTTCGACTCCTCCGGCATCGGCCAGCAGCCGGTGACGTGGGCGTCGCGGGCGCAGGACGCCAACGGCAAGACCAGCCCCGAGGAACTGATCGCGGCCGCCCACTCGAGCTGCTTCTCCATGGCGCTGTCGCACGCCCTCGCGGGTGCCGGCACCCCGCCCACCAAGCTCCTCACCAACGCCGACGTCACCTTCCAGCCCGGCGAGGGCATCACCGGCATCCACCTCACGGTCGAGGGCACGGTGCCGGGCCTCGACAACGACGGCTTCGTCGCGGCGGCCGAGGACGCCAAGAAGAACTGCCCGGTCAGCCAGGCCCTGACCGGCACGACGATCACCCTGTCGGCGAAGCTCGCCTGACGCACGTACACCGGTGCCGCGCCCTCCCGGTGGGGGCGCGGCACCGGCGTGTCCGCCCCCGTACGGCCGTCCGCGCCATTGACAAGCGAGAACACAGGTTTTGTGCTTGAGGGCGGGCAGAGCCGGGGCGGAAGGGGACTGACATGGGACGTGCGGTCGGGATCGATCTCGGTACGACGAACTCGGTGGTGGCCGTCCTGGAGGGCGGTGAGGCGACGGTCGTCGCCAACGCCGAGGGAGCACGCACCACGCCCTCGGTGGTGGCCTTCGCCAAGAACGGCGAGGTGCTGGTCGGCGAGGTCGCCAAACGGCAGGCCGTGACGAACGTGGAGCGCACCGCGCGGTCCGTGAAGCGGTACATGGGCGACGTGAACTGGCGGTTTCCCGAGAAGGGCGCTGTCGACGGCACCCGCTACCGCGCCCAGGAACTGTCCGCGCGGGTCCTGCAGAAGCTGAAGCGGGACGCCGAGGCCTACCTCGGCCAGGACGTCACGGACGCCGTGATCACCGTGCCCGCGTATTTTGACGACGCCCAGCGCCAGGCCACGAAGGAGGCGGGCGAGATCGCGGGCCTGAAGGTCTTACGGATCATCAACGAGCCCACCGCCGCGGCCCTGGCCTACGGGCTCGACCGCGGGGAGGAGCAGACCGTCCTCGTCTTCGACCTGGGCGGCGGTACCTTCGACGTCTCGCTCCTGGAGATCGGCGACGGTGTGATCGAGGTCAAGGCGACCAACGGTGACACCCGGCTGGGCGGTGACGACTGGGACCAGCGGGTCGTCGAGCACCTCGCCCAGCGCTTCAAGGCCGCACACGGCATCGATCTCGGACACGACAAGATGGCACTGCAACGGCTGCGCGAAGGCGCCGAGAAGGCCAAGATCGAGCTGTCCTCGTCCACCGAGACCAGTGTCAACCTGCCCTACATCACCGCCACCGCCCAGGGCCCGCTGCACCTCGACGAGAAGCTGACGCGCGCCCAGTTCCAGGAACTGACGGCCGACTTGCTCGACCGCTGCCGGACGCCCTTCCACCAGGCCGTCAAGGACGCCGGTGTGAAGCTGTCCGCGGTCGACCACGTCATCCTGGTCGGCGGTTCCACCCGGATGCCCGCCGTCTCCGACCTGGTGAAGGAACTCACCGGCAAGGACCCGCACAAGGGCGTCAACCCGGACGAGGTCGTGGCCCTCGGCGCGGGACTCCAGGCCGGCGTGATCCGCGGCGACGTGAAGGACGTCCTGCTCCTCGACGTCACCCCGCTGTCCCTCGGCATCGAGACCAAGGGCGGCATCATGACCACCCTCATCGAGCGCAACACCACGATCCCCACGCGGCGTTCGGAGATCTTCACGACGGCCGCCGACAACCAGCCCTCGGTCGGCATCCAGGTCTACCAGGGAGAGCGCGAGATCGCCGCGTACAACAAGAAGCTCGGCGTCTTCGACCTCACCGGTCTGCCGCCCGCGCCGCGCGGGGTCCCGCAGATCGAGGTCGCCTTCGACATCGACGCCAACGGGATCACCCACGTCTCGGCGAAGGACCTGGCCACCGGGCGCGAGCAGAAGATGACCGTGACCGGCGGCTCCGCGCTGCCCAAGAACGACATCGACCGCCTGGTGCGCGAGGCCGAGCAGTACGCCGAGGAGGACCGGCGCAACCGGGAGGCGGCCGAGACCCGCAACCACGGCGAGCAACTCGTCTACCAGACGGAGAAGTTCGTCCGCGAGAACGACGAACGCATCCCGGCGGACACCAAGGCCCAGGTCGCCTCGGCGGCCGACGAGCTCAAACAGCTCCTGGCGGACTCCTCCACCGACACCGCCGCGCTGCGCGGCGCCATCGAGCGGCTGGCCGGCGTCAGCCAGCAGATGGGCCAGGCCATGTACGCCCAGGCCCAGCAGCGTTCGGCCCCGCAGGACCAGCCGCCCACCGAGCAGGCCCCCGGCGACGACGACGCCGTGGTGGACGCGGAGATCGTGGACGAGGACCGCGAAGGGGACTCCGGGGGCACCCGGGGCGGATCCCCGGGACCGGGGGCCGCTCAGTAGCGGTCGCGGAACTCCCGGAGGATCTCCTTGGTGCGCTCGGCGGAGGCGGAGTGGGCCGACATGTGGTCCAGCACCTCCAGATGCAGAGCGACCTCCTCCCGCGCGTCGAGATAGAGAGCGCCGGTCACGTACTCGCTGTAGACGATGTCCGGCAGCTCTCGCTCGGCGAAGCGGAACAGCGCGAAGGACGTGTACGTCCCCGGGTGCGGCCCCGCCGCGTACTCCGCGACCTGGAGCGTGACGTGATCGAGCTCGACCCATTCGAGGAGCCGGTCCATCTGCTCGCGCATGACCTCACCCCGGATGCTCACCGGACGCAGCAAGGCCGTCTCGTCCATGATCACCCAGAGGTGGGGCGGGTTCTCACGGGTGAGCAGCGCCTGCCGCTTCATGCGCAGCGCCACATGCCGGTCTATGGCGTCGGCGCCCGTCTGCCCGACCGTCCCGGCCTCCAGCACGGCCCGCGCGTACTCCTCGGTCTGCAGCAGCCCCGGCACGAAGTGCGGTTCATAACTGCGGATGAGCCGTGCCGCGCCCTCCAGGCTGACGTGCATGCTGAACCAGTCAGGCAGCACGTCGTGGTACCGCTGCCACCAGCCCGGCTCGTTGGCCTCCTCGGCCAGCGCCACGAAGGTCTCGACCTCGTCGTCGGCGACGCCGTACGTCGTCAACAGGACCTGCACGTAGGGGATCTTGAGGGCGACCTCGGCCATCTCCATCCGGCGCACGGTCGCCGGCGCGACCCTCAGGACACGCGCCGCCTCTTCCCGCTTCAGGCCCGCGGTCTCGCGCAGCTCCTGGAGCCGTCGGCCCAGGACCACCTGCCCCACCGTGGGCGCCGGCCGCCGCTCACTCACGCCACGCCTCCCCACGCGCCGAAGTATGCGTGCAGTGTGCCATGTCCGTGCGGAACCATCATCGTTTGGCCTCAACCCGACGTCATTCAGCGTGATATGACGCCTCGTAAGCCTCTGCCGAAGCCTCTGTCGCCCTCTTCCCGCACCACCGTCACCGGTCGTCGGCGGCCGTCACCGTCGTCGCCGGCTCCTCGCCCGTCCGGTGGGCGAGCCGTCACGAGTGCAGCGCGTGCAGGTACTTGCCCGTCGCCGGGTCCGCCGGGAGGAACGTCTCGATGGCCAGCTCGGCGACCGTCACGTCCATCGGGGTGTTGAACGTGGAGATGGACGAGATGAACGACAGCACCCGGCCCTCGTGCTCGATCCGCAGCGGGAGCGCGAAGTGGGGGGCGGGACCGAGCGACTCGTCGTCGTCCGCCTCGGCGTCCCGGTCCGGGACCGGATACGCCGCCACCTCCTCGTACAGCGCGCGCAGCGGCTCCGAACGGCGCAGGGCGATCTGCCGGTCCATCTGGGCGAGCAGGTGGTCCCGCCACGTGCGCAGATTGCGGATGCGCGGCGCCAGGCCCTCCGGGTGCAGCGTCAGCCGCATGGCGTTGAGCGGCGGCACGAGGAGCCGCTCCGGGACCCCGTCCAGCAGCAGGGCGATCCCTCGGTTCGCGGCCAGCACGTCGTACGTCGCGTCGACCACCAGCGCCGGATACGGCTCGTAGCCCTGGATCAGCCGCTCCATGCCCTCGCGGAGCGCGTCCATCGACGGGTCGTCCAGCGGGGTCTCCGCGTAGCGCGGGGCGTAACCGGCCGCGAGCAGCAGCCCGTTGCGCTCGCGGACCGGCACGTCGAGGTGCTCGGCGAGCCGCAGCACCATCTCCTCGCTCGGGCGCGAGCGGCCCGTCTCGATGAAGCTGATGTGCCGGGCCGAGGAGTCCGCCCGCAGGGCCAGTTCGAGCTGGCTCACCCGCCGCTGCTCCCGCCAGCCGCGCAGCAGCGGCCCGACCCCGTTGTCCTTGGCGGCACTTGGGGTGGGTGTCCTTGGGGTGAGGGCCGGACCGGGCGGGTCGATGCTCATAGGAGGACGGTAGCCGAGGCGAGGCACGCGAACGACCTGGGAAACCGGTCCCGGGCCCGCCCCGGGGACCAGCCCCGGGGACCCGTTCCGGGAATCCCCGCCTGGGCCCGACCCGGGTTCGGCCCGGGGCGGCGGAGGCCGCCGACCGCGCGCGGCACGGGTACGGGGCCGCCTGCCCGTGTCGTCGACCGCGTATGAGTACGCGGCTGTCTGCTGGTGTCTTCGGTCGCGCACGGATGTGCGGCTGTCCGCTGGTGCTGTCGGCCGTGCAGGGATGTGCGGCTGTCCGCTGGTGCTGTCGGCCGTGGACGGATGTGCTGCCGTCTGATGGTGCTGTCGGCCGCGCACCGGCACGCGGCTGTCCGCCGGTCGCGTGGGCCGCGTACGCATGCGACGGCAGCCCGGCGGCCCGGCCGCCGTCGCCGGGGGACGGCGGCCGGCGGGGTAGCCCGTTCGGCCGTCGCCGCCGAGCCGGGGTGCCCGCCGCGCCCTGCCGAGGGGTGGGCGCTGTGGCACGCTGGGCGAGGGCCCGCTCCGGGCGTCGCCGGCCGCCGGTCCGACCCCCGCGCCCCACCCCGGACCGACCGTCCCGCGCCCCGTCCCGGACCCACCGCCCCGCACGCCCCACCCGCCGTACGAAGGGATCACGTCCATGGCCGTCGAACCGCTGGAGCCCAAGGAGATCGAGGAACGGCTGGCGGAACTGCCCGGCTGGTCGCTGGACGGCGACCGGCTCTCCCGCACCTACCGGCTCGGCACACATTTCGCGGCGACCGCGATGGTCGTGCACATCGCCCAGGTGCAGGAGGAACTCGGCCACCACTCCGACCTCACCCTCGGCTACAACACGATCGTCCTCACCGTGAACACCCACAGCGTCGGCGGCGCCGTCACCGTCCTCGACTTCGATCTCGCCCGCCGGGTCGAGGCGCTCGCGCCGGGGCACGGGGCGAGCTGACGTCCGTGCTGAACTACGACAAGGAAGCGGACGGCTACGACGCGACGCGCGGCGGCGCACCACGGGCCGCCGCTGCCGCTGCCGCCGTCCTCGCGCTGGTCCCCGACACCGCCCGCAGCCTGCTCGACGTGGCCTGCGGCACCGGCATCGTGACGAGCGGGATCGCCGCCGGACGGCCCGGCCTGCGGGTGACGGGGGCGGACGCGGCCCACGGCATGGCGCGCCGGGCGGCGGAACGCCTCCCGGGAGCGGTCGTCCGCGCCGACGGCCGCCGACTCCCCTTCCCGGACGGCTCGTTCGACGCCGTGTGCGCAGTCTGGCTGCTCCATCTGCTGGACGACGCCGGGCCCGTCGTCGCCGAGGCCGCACGCGTCCTGCGTCCCGGCGGTGTGTTCGTCACCACCGTCGACAAGGCCGCGGCCCACCATGTCGGCAGCGACATCGACGCGTTGACCGCGTCCTGGAGCGCCGAGCACGCCGAGGACGCGAACGAACGCGTCACGGCGTACGCCGCCGGGCACGGCCTGGTCCCGAGCGGTACGGCCCTCTTCCGCGGTCACGGCCAGGGTCGCACCCCGCGCCGCGTGGCCCAGTACATCCGCGACGGCCGTCTCTACGCGGCCGGCGGGCCCGGGCTGGCCGAGCGGGTCGAGACCCTGCCGGGTCCCGACGTCCCTCGCCGCGAACCGGACTTCACCCTGCGGGCCTTCCGCAAGGAGTGATCCGGCCCCGGTCCCCGCGGGCCCTCCGCGAGCGGCGAACGTGCGGGGACCCCGGCCGGCACCTGACGTCAGCCGGTCTCCCTCCGGGTGAAGTCCATGATCCAGTTGGTCAGCCAGGTCTTCTCCCCGTCCACGGAGAACGCCTGCTCCCAGCGGGCCGTCGTCGCCGAGATCCCCGACCACACGAACCGCACCCGCACGTCTTTCCCGTCATGGGTGTCGTCGCCGTGGAACTCGCCGCGCCCGTCCGGCCCGAACCGCCCGGACACCGGCGGGAACAGCCGGCCGCTGCGGCTGGACGACCAGTTCAGCGACCACAGTTCACTCTCCACGTCGAAGAGCCGCAGCGTCAGGCCCGTCCAGCCCTGGCTCGGCACCTCCATCTCGTCGATGTTCGCCGCGCCGCCGAACAGGGAACGGCAGTGGGTGACCGCCGGAAACTCCTCCCAGGTGCTATCCGGGTCGAGGAAGTCGGTACGGCGGCGGTGGGCCACGTCCCAGTCGCCGTGGAAGAAGTCGAAGTCCCGCGCGGCGGGGGCGTTGTGGCGGACGTCGTTCATGTGCGGTCTCCCGTGGTTCCTTCGGGCAGCGAGTCGGCCAAGTAGGCGTCGAGGTCGGGCACTTCGGAGGCGAGCAGGTGCCGTACCCAGGCGTTCCGCTCGTGCAGGATCGGCGGCAGTTCCCAGACGCAGCCGATCCACGGGCGTTCCGTGACGACGAAGTTCGTCGGGTCCCGGTCGGGGCAGCCGAGCACGGGCTGGCCCGCGGCGGCGGCCCGGAAGTGCAGGACGTTGTCCCAGACCCAGCTGTACGCGCAGAGATAGGCGCTGCCGTCGCCGCCCCGGTGCAGGACGGTGAACGTGGCGGGCGGGGTGCCGTCCGGCTCGGGAAGCAGCCGCGGCAGCACCGCGTGGGCCGCCCGTTCGACCTCCGGCTCGATACCGGCGGGGTCCGCGGTCACGTGGTACCGCTTGATCCACCGACCCGCCGTCTCGATGGGCGGCGGCACGGTCAGGAGCTTCTCCCGGAACGGTGCGGGGACCGGGGCCGGGGTCGGGGACGCGCCGGAACCGGCGGAAGTCCCGGAGGACGCCGGTCCGGCGGGCGCCGCGGGGACCGCGCCGGGTGTGGAGGTGGCTGAAGTCATGGCAGGACGCTAGGGCCGCTTCACTGACATCCTGTGTCAGTGAAGTCCAGCCGTCTCATCTCGATCCTCCTGCTGCTCCAGACTCGCGGCAGACTCACCGCCGCCCAGCTCGCCGAGGAACTGGAGGTCTCGGTCCGGACCGTGTACCGGGACGTGGAGGCGCTGAGCGCTGCGGGCGTCCCGCTGTACGGGGACGCGGGACACGCGGGCGGCTACCGCCTGCTCGACGGCTACCGCACCCGCCTCACCGGCCTCACCACCGAGGAGGCCGAGGCGCTGTTCCTCGCCGGGGTCCCCGGGCCCGCCGCCGAACTCGGACTCGGCGCGGTGCTCGCGGCCGCCCAGCTCAAGGTGCGTGCCGCCCTCCCGCGTGAACTGCGCGAGCACGCGGACCGGGTGAGCGGCCGCTTCCACCTGGACGCGCCGGGCTGGTACGCGGACGCCGACGCGACCCCGTACCTCACCGCCGTCGCCGACGCCGTCTGGAACGGCCGGGTCCTGGACATCCGCTACCGCCGCTGGCGCGAGCCCACCGATGTGGAGCGGCGCCTGGAACCGTACGGGCTCGTCCTGAAGGCCGGTCGCTGGTACGTCGTCGCGGGCCCGGGGCCGCGCACCTACCGCGTGGACCAGATCCTCGAACTCCAGGCGTCCGAGGAGGAGTTCGTCCGGCCTGAGGGATTCGACCTGGCGGCGTACTGGACCGCATATCAACGGGGCTTCCACGAAAGGCTGCACCAAGCCGAGGCGGTCGTGCGGATCGCGCCCGGCACCCGCCTGAGCGGTCCGGCCGGCCAGGCCGTGGCAACCGACGGGCGTACGGACGACGAGGGCTGGACCCGGGCGACCGTCCCCGTCGAGTCCCTGGACCAGGCCCACGACGACTTCCTGCGCCTCGGGACGGCAGTCGAGGTCCTGGAACCACCCGAACTACGCGCCCGCATCGCCGAGACGGTGGCGGAACTGGCCCGCAGATACGCGTAGAGAGCGCTCGCCCCGAAACTCGGCCCGGGCGGTCGTGTCCCTCGTCGTCTTGCACTGGGTTATGGGGCCGGCTTGCCGGCACCGAGCCAGCAGCCTGAGCCCGTTGTCAGTGGCGGCTCGTAGAATGGTTGCCAACACAACGACTAGCAAGTCGGGTTGTTGCTGATGCCCCGCCGGAGTGATGCCCGGCGGGGCTCGCTGCTGTCATGGGCGGTTGTCGTATCCACGCTCGACCAGGTAGGCGGCGGCGTCACTGTTCTCGCTGAGCCAAGCTCGCATACGTGCGGCCGGTGCTTCAGGCAGGCCTTGGCTCGGCTCGTCGTCCCACCCGCAGGACCGTGAGATAGCGGCGGGTCGCCCTGTCGTTCATCCGGGTTCGGATGTGTTCCGCGATCGCGTCGAGCAGGGGCTCGCGGGTGGCCGGGGTGAGCCGTCTGTACGGTGATGTCGAGCGGAGGAGATCCGCGAAGCCGGTTCCGTCGAGCCGCTGGACCGTCGGGTACCAGCGCACCGTTGTCGGGCCGAACAGGGGTCCTGGGTCCTCGACCAGGCCCCAGCCGGTGTCGGTGGCGCGCACTTCGTCCTCCAGCGGGGGATGGCCCCAGTCGGGGTTCCCGGGGGCGAACCGCTCGTGGAGGGCGGAGGTCTCGGCGTAGACCTCCGGTTCTCCCGGTCTGCGGACGACGACGTGGCCGAGCAGCGCCGCCCAGCCTCCGGGCCGCAGCACCTCGTAAGCCCGCGGCCAGCCGATCGCCGGGTCGACCCAGTGCCAGGACGCCGCGGCCACGAGGACGTCGAAGCGCCGCCCGCGGTCGTCCCACTCCTCGAACGTCGACGTCTCGATCCCGACGTCGAAGTCGCCGAGGGCCGCGAGCCGCCGACGGGCGAGCGCGGCCATGCCCGTGCCCGGTTCCACGGCGGTCACCGAGCATCCGAGCGCCGCCAGGGACCGCGTGGCGTGACCGGTGCCGCAGCCCACCTCCAGCACCGACGACCCCGCGTCCATGCCGGTGAGGGCCGCGAGGTCCGCGAACAGTTCGTCGGGGTATCCCGGCCGGACCCGGTCGTAGAGCTCCGGCACCTCGTCGAACACCCGGCCGAGGCCGAGCCGGTCCCTGCGCGTCCTCTGCTCATCGGTCACGAAGGCACAAACTAGGAGGCGCCGCCGCCGGCCGCCACCGGTTCGCCCGGCGACCCACACGACTCACACGATCGATTTTCGGCCGGACCCTATTGCTGTGGCCGGTTCCTGATGCATGGTGTGCGTGTGACCTTCCCGGCCCTTCAGGACCGGGACCGCCACCCCTCGGACCCCGCCCGAGCTGTGCTCTTCACGGGTCCGCCGCACCTCCCGGCTCCCCACGGGAGGCTCCGCGGCTGCCCGCGACCAGCCGGGCCGGGCTCCGTGTCGGCCGGGTGGTCCGCGGCGGCGCAATCCCGTCAGCTGTACGTCCAGCGCCAGCCGCCGGAGCGGTACGCGCACGTGATCCTGGTGCCTCCCGCCGTGGTCGTCGAGGCGCCGTGGTCGCTGTTGCGGCAGTACTGGCCCGCCGAGTAGCAGTTGCCGGCGTTCGAGGTGATCGAGCAGGTGCTGACGCTCGTTCCGCCGCCGGTGCTTCCGCTGCTGCCGGAGCCGCTGCCCGAGGCCGCGTGCGCGGTGACGGTGACCTTCACCTTGACCGTCTTCGTCGCGGTCACGGTCGGAGCCGGTTCCGGCTCCGCGGTCACGGTCGCGGTAGCCGTCGCCGTGACGGTGACGGTGGGCCGTGCCTCGGCGGCCGCGACCTTCGTGGTGTCGCTCTTGTCGTCGCTGCTGCCACTGCCGCAGGCGCCGACGCCGAACAGGACCGCGACGGCGACCACCGGCAGCAGGTGGCGCCTGCGTGCCCTGCGAGCTCTCGCCGGCCCCGGCGTGAACCCGGGTGCTACGGGCGGCTGCTCGTGCTCACGCGATGGCTTGTTGTGCGACATGGTCCCCCCAGGGATGGATCGTGATGGGGCGACGATATCGGGGGATGTGAAGACGGTGTGAGGCTTGCGTGAAGGAGGTGACGTAGTCGTGATCATCAAGGGGGGTGGGGCCGGGCCGCCCGGGGGCACCTGTCCACCGGCACAGGCCGGTGGACAGGTGCCCCGAAGGTCATGGCACCGCGCGCTCAACTCACCGCACAGGCCCGATCCCCCAGCCTGAACACCGACGGTTTGGTGTTCGACCCCGTCCAGCTCCCCGTGAAGCCGAAACCGACCGTCGAACCGGCGGCGACGTTCGCGTTCCAGCTCACGTTCTTGGCCGTCACGGCCGCGCCCGCCTGGGTGTAGTCGGCGTTCCAGAGCTGGGTGATCTTCTGGCCGTCGGTGAAGGACCAGCCCAGGTTCCAGCCGGTCCAGGCCGAGGAGCCGGTGTTGGTGAGGGACACGTCCGCCTGGAAGCCGCCCTGCCACTGGTTCGTGATCTTGTACGTCACCGTGCAGGCCCCGGTGGACGGCGGCGTCGGGTCCGTACCGCCGCCCCCGTCACCGCCCCCGGCGTCCGAGGTGTCGCCGTAGACGATCCCGCGTCCGTTCGTGGCCACGTACACGCGCCCGTAGACCCGCGGGTCCCCGGTGATGGCTGCGCCGGTCCAACCCCACTGGTGGGCGTCGTCGTTGACGCGGGTCCAGCTCGCGCCCTTGTCCGTCGAGCGGAAGATCCCGCGTACGCCGCCGATCTTGGCGCTGGTGTAGAGCGTCTGGTACGAGGAGCCGGTCGCCGCCTTGCCGAAGCCGACGGTGTCGGCCTGGTCGACGTTCGACAGCTTGGTGAAGGCCGCCCCGCCGTCCGTCGAGTGCCACAGCCCGTACGCGCCGTCGCTCGCGCCGCCCGCCAGCCACACATCGCCCTTGGTGCCGGGCAGGGCTTTGAAGCGCACGCTGTCCCCGGCGGGGAGGTTGGCGGCCGCGGACGCCGTGAAGGTCGCTCCGCCGTCCGAACTGACGTAGAACTTGCCCGACTTGAAGCCGTAGAAGGTCCTGGGGTCGCCCCGGTCCGACTCGACGATCGCGCCCGCCGGGATGCCGCTCGACGCGGACCACGACGTGCCGAACCCGGTGGTGTACTGCACCCCGGTGCCCGCCGGGCTCCACACGAAGCGGCCGCCGTCCGCGGCCGCGGCGACCGTGCCGCCGCCGGTCACGCCCGAAGGGTCGCTGCCCGCGAACCAGTTGGCGCCGTTGTCCGTCGAGAAGCCGATGTGCGGCCCGGAGTCGAGGTCGCCGACCCGGACCACCGTGTTCGGGTTGGTCTCGGCGTAGTCGAGGCTGGTCGTGGAGGTGAGGTTCGGCGATGTGTACATCATCGACGGGACCTTGGTGAGATCCGTGTGCCGGAAACCGCCGATGTCACCGAGCGCGCTGAGCAGCGGAGCACCCGACGGGGGAGAGGCGAGGTCGTTGACGGCCGTCTCCTCCAGACCCTGGACCATGGGCTTGACGGTGAACTGGCTCCCGGAGTCCCAGTTGGTGAGGTTCTCGGTTCCGTAGATCGTCGCGCCCGTCCCGTACATCATGCGGGCCGAGTCGAACGGGTCGATCTCCAGGCCCTCGGTCATCCAGCCGAGTTTGGGGGCCTGTTCGGGCGGCGCGGGATTCGCGCCGAAGGTCAGCCACGGCACGGACGAGACGTCCATCGTGTAGCGGTTGGAGCGGTTCGGGTACGACGTGTAGTCCCAGGCCTTGGTCCAGGTCCCGCCGCTGTCCGTGGACCGGAAGATCTGCGTGTCCGGCCACCAGGAGCTGTACGCCGTCGCCATCACGGTTCCCGGGTGCTGCCGGTCGACGGTCAGCCCGCTGAAGCCGTAGTAGGTGTCGGCCTCCGCCACCGGGCTGATGTCCGTCCACGTCCCGGTCTTCGTCGCGTACCGCCACAGCCGGCCCTTGCCGCCGTCGTACGGTCCGCCCTTGTCGCTGTAGGCGAGATAGAGGTAGCCGTTCGCGGCGTCGAGGACGCCCTTGTGGGCGAGGTACCCGGTCGGCTGTCCGGCGAGCCGGGACCAGGTCGCGCCGCCGTCCGTCGAGCGGTAGACCGCGTTGTCCTTGTCGGCGACACCCACGTAGATCGTCTGCGTGGCGCTTCCCCGGGTGCCGGTGGACTCGTCGAAGGTGACCCACACGACGCCCTGGTTGTCGGAGGCGTAGCCGCTGGTGTCGGTCGAGTCCTGGACGTAGTTGCCCGGGTTCGGGAACGCCGTGACCTGCGACCAGCTCACCCCGGAGTCCGTGGAACGCCACAGGCCCTTGCCGCTGGGCGCGCCGAGGTAGAGGACGCTGTTCTTGGCGGGGTCGACGGCCAGCCGCTCGCCCATGCCGCGTCCGGGCATGTTGCCGCCCAGCTTGAAGGGCAGATCGGTCTTCTGCCAGCTCGCCCCGCGGTCGGCGGAGCGCAGCACGGCCCCGTTCGTCGGGTCCCAGTCGTTGGTGTACGTGCCGACCGCCGCGTACACCTTGTCCGGGTCGACGGAGTCGGAGGCGAGGCTGACGACGCCGGTGTGGCCCCACTCGTTCCAGCCGACCGAGTCCAGCAGCGGGGTCCAGCTCTTCGTGGCCTGGACCCAGCGGTAGGCGCCGCCGATGTCCGTGCGGGCGTAGGCGAGGTTCTTCTCGGAGCGGTTGAAGACGATGCCGGGGACGAAGCCTCCGCCGTCGACGCGGGCGTTCTTCCAGGTGTACGTGTCGGCCGCGACCCTTGCCGTGGGGGTGTTCGCGGCCGTCTTCGTGGGGGTGCTCGCGGCCAGGGCGGGCGGGGTGCCGGCCAACAGGCCGGCGGCCAGGGCGAGTACGGCCGTGAGGATGCGTGTTCTTCGCACGGGGGGAGTCCTCTCCGGTGCACAGGAGGAGTGGGGATGGGGCGGAGCGAGCCGGGAAGAGGGGGCAAGTGACGGCCGGGCGGCCCTCGTTGTGGTGAGGGACCGCCCGGCCGGTGGTCCTGCCGTCAGGGACAGGACCGCGTACCCGGAGCCACAGCGGGGACTATTCGAGAAGCTCCGCGTACGAACCCATGGCGAGGGCGATGTCCGCCTGCGCCCAGAACCGGTGGTACGTGAAGGACGGCGCGGCGCCGCCCGCCAGATAGGCCTGGATCTTCGACCAGGCCGGGTCGTTCTTGTAGAAGGACCGCAGCGAGGCGAACGTGGACGACGAGTTGATCGCGTCGCCGTTCGGCATCGTGCCGGTGAACGTGCTCGGCACGTACACGCTGTCGTTGAAGCGGTTGTAGTCGGCGCGCGTCTCCGGAACGGCTATGCCCAGACCGTCCTGGTAGTTGTTCCACATGCCGTCCAGAAGCGCCTTGGCCGTCGTCTTCGCCTGGGTGTTGCCGGACTTGGCGGCGTAGTACGACAGGGTCTTGGCGTACGCGGCGGCCACCCCGACGTCGTTCGTGTAGTCGGCGACGGTGACGTGAAGTCCGCTGTTGGCACCGGGACTCGACGCGTTCCAGGTGTCCGGCGCACCGGACCACTGGAGGGTGGAGGGGATCTGGTAGGTGCCGTCCGGGTTGATCGTGGTCTTGGACAGCGCCCACGTGACCCACTTGTCGAGGACAGCCTTGGCGCTCGCGTTGCCCGTCTGCTGGTAGTACTCGGCGACGCGCTCCATGGACCACGCCTGGAAGCCGAACCACTGGTTGGACGGCGGATCGTGGTACACCGGCTGCTGGTCGTAGTACATGCCGTAGAAGGTCGGCGTTCCCGTGGGAGGTGTCGCGTAGCGGCCCGCCCAACTGTTGGTCGCGCCGCCCGCGATGGCGCCCTCGCTCGACTGGAGCCAGCGGTAGAACTCCAGTTGCCGGGTGAGGGAGGTGCCCCAGTCCGCCGCGCCTGTCGAGGACTTGGGCTTCAGGTCGGCGTTCGTGCTGAGCGCGTACGCCGCCAGGGGGTTCTGGTAGCCGCCGTGGACGTGGCTGGAGCCGATCCGCCAGGCCCAGCCCGCCGAGGTGTCGGTGGCGCCGCCCCATGCGTAGTACCAGGAGAGCAGATAGGAGGAGGCGTCCTTGCCGGTGCCGGCCGCGCAGGTCGACGGTCCGACGCAGTTGCCTATCTTCTTGAAGTACTTGTCGTACATGGCGTAGCGCAGATAGTCGCCCATCTTCGCCGCCTTGCCGACGGTCGCCGACACGTCCGCGCTCCTGCCCTGGGCCTTGGCCCACACGTCGGCCCAGTACGCGGCCTGCACCGCACGCGCGTCGGCGTCGGGGGCGTCGGTGTACTTCCACTGCTTGGCGTACGAGGAGTCCCCGGTGAACAGGTCCAGGTAGCCGTTCTTCCCGCCGTACTTGAAGGCGTCGCAGGTGGGCTGCGGAACCGTCTCCCACACCGACTCCTGCGCGCCGCGCTGGAAGGTGTTGATGTACGACGGACCCGTGGCGGTGGGACCGGCCTCGCACTTGCCGGGTTCGTTCCCGTAGCCGTAGGTGTTGTCCACGTCCTGGAGCCAGTGCATGCCGTACACGTCGTCCGTGCCGTACGCGCTCTTCAGCTCGCCGGCGATCGGGTCCGTGCCGACGGAGACTCCGGTGTCGAGCTTGGCCGGGTACTCGTTCGGGGTGTCCAGCTCGGGCGCGTAGGTGGCCGGCTTGGACGCGTTGTAGAACGAGTTGGTCGGCTGGTCGGCGTGCGTGGGGATCATGTACGTCTCCATGGTCGTCCACGCGGCGTTGAACTTCGACCAGTCGCCGGTGACCTTCCCGTACATCGCCTGGAGCCAGATCAGATAGCTGTACGCCTCCGACGTCGTCTCATGGCCCTGGTCCGGCGCCTCGACGATCAGCGTCTCCACCGAGTGGTAGGGAATGCCCTCGGGGGAGAAGTAGCCGTTCGCCGGGTTGGTGATCTTGCCGTAGAGGTCCAGGAAGCGCGCGTCGTACGCCTTCGTCGCGGCCAGTTCCGTCACGGTCACCGTGGCCTTGGCCTGACCGGTCGCCGAGGCCGTGAAGGTCGCGGACCCGGTGCCCGAGGCGTCGGCGGTGATCGTCACCGTCTGGGCGGTGTTCCAGTTGGACGGCGTGAAGGTCAGACTCGAACCGCCGGTCACCGACAGCCCGGTGTTCCCGTCCGTCCGGGCCACCGCCACCGTCACGTTGGCGCTCGGCTGGGTCGAGAGCTTGACCGTGAACGTTCCCGACTTGCCCTGCTGGACGCCGAGTTGGATCGGTGACGCGACGATCGCCGGTCCCGCGGCGACCGTGATGCCGGCCGGTACGGAAGCCGCCGACGCGCCCAGACTGTCGTAGGCCTTCGCGACGATGGAATGACTGCCCACGGCCAGTCCGGACGCCGACAGCGTGTACGGCGAGCTGGTGTCGGTGCCGAGCAGGGTCGTGTCGTCGTAGAACTCGACCTTGGAGATGGTCGCGCCGTCGGCCGCCGCCGCGGTCGCGGCCATCGGGACGGCGTCGCCCTGGGTGTAGACGGCGCCGGCCGCCGGGCTGGTCAGCACGGTGATCGGCGGCTGGTGCGCGCCGGTGCAGGTGGTGCCGTTGACGGCGTAGGACGCGGGGGCCGCGTTGGTGCCGCTGTAGGTGAACTGCGCGCCGGTGGTCACCGCGGTTCCGGCGCCGATCGTCCCGTTCCAGGCGGCGTTCTTCACGGTGACCGTCTTGCCGGACTGGGACCACGTGCCGTTCCAGCCGTTGGTGAGCGTCTGGTTGCCCGTGTAGGCGTAGGTCAGGGTCCAGCCGTTGATGGCGTCGGCGCCCCGGTTGGTGATCGTCAGATCAGCCGTGAAGCCGGATCCCCAGTCGTTGGTCTTGTAGTCGACGCTGCACTGAACCGTGGCCGCGTGTGCGGGAGTCGTACCGGTCGCCAATGTCGTGAGCGGGAGGGCGAGTGTCGCCACTACGGCGGTCCACAACCGTCGTGACCTGCGACGACGTCTCCATCGAGGGCTCGGATCCATGGTGCTGGTTCCTCCTTGCGGCTCGGAGAATGGGGGGAGGAGCAACAAGCCTTGAACCAGTGGGAGCGCTCCCATATTGGAGAGAGGGGTGTGAGCGGTCAAGGTGCTTGAAGAGTCGAAATGATTCGACAGATCAACTGCGTGACCCCTCTGGGCAACGCGGGCACTTGGCGCTAGCTTCGTCCGCACCAGTGGGAGCGGTTCCATCAGTCGACGCGTCCGTCACGGCGCGTCAGAGCTGCAAGGAGTCGCTTCATGCGTCACCCCCCGCGTCTGTCGCTCTTGGTCATCGGCGCCGCCGTCGCCCTCGTCGGCACGGTTGTCGCGCCGGTCGTCACGGCCTCGGGAGCAACTCCCGCGTGCACGGTGGAGTACTCGGTCACCGGCCAGTGGGACACCGGCTTCCAGGGCGCCGTGAAAATCACCAACAACATGGCCGCGCTGAGCGGTTGGAGCCTCGGCTTCGACTTCCCGGCCGGTCAGAAGGTCACCCAGGGCTGGAACGGCAAGTGGTCCCAGTCCGGTACGACGGTCACCGTGGTCAACGAGAGCTGGAACGGCTCGCTGGCGAGCGGCGCGAGCGTCAGTGCCGGATTCCTCGCGTCCTGGTCGGGAAGCAACGCGGTGCCGACGGCCTTCCGGCTCAACGGCACCACCTGCAACGTGGACACCCAGCCGACACCCACTCCCACACCCACGCCCACCGATCCGCCGCCGACCGGCGGCGAGGCGCCGAAACTGCACGTCTCGGGCAACAAGCTGGTCGACTCGGCGGGTGCCACCCGCCGCATGCTCGGCGTCAACCGCTCCGGCGGCGAGTTCATGTGCGTCCAGGGCTACGGCTTCTTCGACGGTCCCGTCGACGACGCCTCCGTCAAGGCGATCGCCGACTGGAAGGCCAACACGGTCCGCATCCCGCTGAACGAGGAGTGCTGGCTGGGGCTTTCCAACATCAAGCCGGAGTACGCGGGCGCCCACTACATCGCCGCGGTCAAGGACCTGGTGGCCAAGGTCGAGGCGCACGGCATGACGCCGCTCGTCGAACTGCACTGGACCTACGGCCAGTACACCGGCAACTCGGCGGGCTGCTCCGACGTGCACGCCACCTGCCAGAAACCGATGCCCGACGCCCAGTACACCCCGTCCTTCTGGTCCTCGGTCGCGAGCACCTTCAAGGACGACCCGGCCGTCGCCTTCGACCTGTTCAACGAGCCCTATCCCGACCGCGCGACCTCCACGACCACCCAGGCGTGGACCTGCTGGCGCGACGGCGGCACCTGCCCCGGCATCTCCTACGAGGTCGCCGGAATGCAGGACCTGGTCGACGCGGTGCGCGGCACCGGCGCCAAGAACCTGATCCTGGCCGGCGGTCTCGCGTACTCGAACGACCTGAGCCAATGGCTGACGTACAAACCCAGTGATCCCACGGGCAATCTCGTCGCCGCGTACCACGTCTACAACTTCAACACCTGTGCGAGCGAGAGCTGCTGGAACTCCACCCTGGCTCCCGTCGCCGCCCAAGTCCCGCTGGTGGCGGGCGAGATCGGGGAGAACACCTGCTCCCACGCGTTCGTCGACACCGTCATGAAGTGGTTCGACGACCGGGGGCTCTCGTATCTCGGCTGGACCTGGAACACCTGGGACTGCTCCTCGGGTCCGTCGCTGATCTCGAACTACGACGGAACCCCGACCGCCTACGGCATCGGGCTGCGCGACCATCTGCGCGCTCTCAACGGCTGACGGCGGGCACCGGGAAAGGCGGGCGCCTCCGGATGTCCGGAGGCGCTCGACTTTTTGCCGTTCGGGCAACACGACTGGCCGTTTCCGGGAGTGGCGGAGCAGGCTGTCCTCATCCCGAGAGAGAGGCTTGCCCCATGGCACAGGACCACGACCACGAGCACGGCAGCGGCCCGGCACACCCCCGGGGCGGGGCTCACGGCCACGGCTCGCACCACGGCTCCGCGCCGGGCCAGGGGCACGGCGCCGGCCACGACCACACCCACATGGACTTCGGCCAGATGCTGCCCATGCTGGTGCAGGAGGCGGAGCTGTTCACCCCGGCCTACGTCCAGGCGGCCGAGTGGCTGCGGGAGCAGCGGCCCGATCCCGGGCTGATCGTGGACGCCGGAAGCGGCCCCGGTGTGATCTCCGGCCTGCTCGCGGAGAAGTTCCCCGGTGCCCGCATCGTCGCCGTGGACGGCGCCGAACCCCTGCTGGTGGAGGCCCGCGCCCGCGCCGAGCGGCTGGGCTTCGCCGACCGGTTCAGCACGATCGAGGCCGAACTCTCCGAGGGCGTCGGGGACCTGGAGTACCCGGCGGACCTGCTGTGGGCCAGCAGGTCGCTGCACCACGTCGGCGACCAGCGGGCGGCGCTCACCGGTTTCGTCCGGAGCCTGGCACCCGGTGGCACCCTCGCCCTGCTGGAGGGCGGCCTGCCCACGCGTTTCCTCCCGCGCGACACCGGCATCGGCCGGCCCGGTCTGGAGGCCCGCATCGACGCGGTGCACGACGAGTGGTTCACCCGGATGCGGGCCGAGCTGCCCGGATCGGTGGCGGAGACGGAGGACTGGCCCGCCCTGCTCACCGCCGTCGGGCTGCGCCACACGGCGACCCGCACCTTCCTGCTCGACCTGCCCGCCCCGATCTCGGACGAGGCCCGCGCCTTCGTCGTCACCGCGCTCACCCGCAGGCGTGAGGGCCTCGCCGAAGGCCTCGACGCCGAGGACCTCGCCACGCTCGACCGGCTGCTCGACCCGGAGGACAAGGCGAGCGTGCACCACCGTTCGGACCCGTTCGTCCTGACCGCGATGACGGTGTACGTGGGGGTCAAGCCCGAGTAGTCACGGCGACCGCCGGCCGGCCGCGAGCGCGGTCGGCGGGCCTTGACATCGAGCGCGCTCCAAGTGATGAACTCCCGGAGTTCGAGGCACAGTCGGCCGGCCGCGGGGCCGGACACCCCAGGGGGTACACCATGACCGATTCTCCCGTCGCGCTCATCACCGGGGGCGGAAGCGGCATCGGAGCCGCGGTCGCCCGCCGGCTGCTCGACGCCGGGCACCGGGTGGCCGTCACCGGGCGCGGAGAGGAGCGGCTGAACGCCTTCGCCGAGGAACTCGGCCGCCCCGAAGGGCTGTTGACGCTCGTGGGGCACGCGGCCGAGTACGACCAGGTGCGGGCCGCGGTCGAGGCGACGCTCAAGGAGTTCGGGCGCCTCGACACCGTCGTCGCCAACGCCGGGTTCGCCACCCACGACACGGTCGCGGACGGGGACCCCGCCGGCTGGTCCGAGATGGTGCTGACCAATGTGCTGGGGCCCGCGCTGCTCATCAGGGCGTCCATCGACGCGCTGAAGGAGTCCCGCGGCCGCATCGTGCTGATCGGCAGTGTCGCCGGGCACGTGAACACGCCCGGCAACATCTACGGCGCGACCAAGTGGGCGGTGACCGGGCTCGCGGAGAACACCAGGCGCCAGGTCACCGAGTACGGCGTGGGCGTCACGCTGGTCTCGCCCGGCCGGGTGGAGACCCCGTTCTGGGACAGCTACGGCAGCCTGCCGCCGGGGCAGCTCCTGACGGCGGAGCAGCTCGCCGACTCGATCGTCTGGGCGGTCGGGCAGCCGGCGGGCGTCGACGTGAACACGGTGGTCGTCCGCCCGATCGGCCAGCCCGTCTGATCCGCCCGCGGGGCGTTCCCGCCCCGCGGGCCGTCTCCGTCCCCCGCTCGTCAGTTGTTCGCGAGGAACTGCCGGGCCAGGGAGTCCCCGAGCGACACGGCCGCGCTGTGGCTCTCGATGGGGGACACCTGCGAGTTCTTGAACAGGATGTACGTCACTCCGCTGTCGGCTCCGCCCGTCTCCGGGTCGGGGTCGATGCCGAGCGCGTTGGCCGTGGCGTACGACGCCTCACCGATGATCTGCGTCGGTCCGGTGTCGCCGACGACCGCGTACTCGACCTTGCCGTTGTAGACGACGGCGACCACACCGCCGCCCTTGATGCCCGAACTCGTGTACTTCCAGATGCTGCTGGAGCTCGGCACGACGACGTAGGGCAGCGTGTCGGCGCGCAGCGCCCGGCCGTCGGACTGATGGAAGGCGGTGTCGTCCTGGAACCAGGGGTCGGTGCCGGAGCTGCACTTGGCGGTGACCTGGCCGTCGCAGTCGATGTCCATGTCGGCCTTCCAGAACACGGCTCCGTTCTTGCCGCAGACGGGGATCGTGGCCGAGGTCTCCTCGTCCGTCCGGTACTTGCCGTTCGAGATCTGCGAACAGGACGTCACCTTGGCCAGGAGGGCGGCCGCGCTGACCGAACCCTCCTGTGCCGAGCGGGGTGCGGTGGTTCCGGAGGCGCTGGCCGGGAGCGTGGCGAGGGCGAGCAGTGCCGCTCCGAAGGCCGCGGACAGGGTCAGTGTTCGAGTGCGCACTGTGGGGGAACCCTTCTGTTAGGAAACTTTCCTTACCGGGTTCGTCCACGGTGGCCCCGTTTGCATGAGCGCGTCAAGGCTTGAGTCCCGGTTGGTCCGGTCCAAGGGCGTTAAAAAAACCCGCGGCCCGGATGCGGTGAGCATCCGGGCCGCGGGCCGCTGCCGGTCGGGCCGGCGCTTCGGTGCCGGCGGGCCGGTCAGCCGATGTCGAACGCGGCCGGGTCGGGCCCCAGCCGGCGGTCCTCGTTCAGTGCCGAGATCGCCGCGATGTCCTCGGTGTCCAGGGAGAAGTCGAAGACGTCGATGTTCTCCTTGATCCGGGACGGGGTCACGGACTTCGGGATCACGACGTTTCCGAGCTGGAGGTGCCAGCGCAGGACGATCTGGGCCGGGGTGCGGCCGTGCTTCTGGGCGATGGCGACGATCGCCGGGACCTCCAGGAGGCCCTTGCCCTGGCCCAGCGGAGACCAGGCCTCGGTGGCGATGCCCTGCTCGGCGTGGAACTCACGGGCCGGGCGCTGCTGGAGGTGCGGGTGCAGCTCGATCTGGTTGACCGCCGGGATGACGGACGTCTCCTCGATCAGCTTCGCCAGGTGCTCCGGGAGGAAGTTCGAGGTGCCGATGGCCTTGGCGCGGCCGTCGGCGTAGATCTTCTCCAGGGCCTTGAACGTGTCGACGTAACGCCCGCGGGCCGGCGTCGGCCAGTGGATCAGATACAGGTCGACGTAGTCCAGGCCGAGCTTCTCCAGCGAGGTGTCGAAGGCGCGCAGCGCGGAGTCGTACCCCTGGTCGCTGTTCCAGAGCTTGGTGGTGACGAAGAGCTCCTCGCGGGCGATGCCCGAGGCGCGCACGGCCTTGCCGGTGCCCTCTTCGTTGCCGTAGATCGCCGCTGTGTCGATGCTGCGGTACCCGGACTCCAGTGCGGTGGCGACCGCCCGCTCCGCCTCGTCGTCCGGCACCTGCCAGACACCGAAGCCGAGCTGGGGCATCTCGACGCCGTTGTTCAGGATGATCGGGGGGACCTTGCTCACGAGCTCTCGATCCTTAAGTCGTCGGGTGGTCTTCGTATGGTCAACGATCACGGGCCGTGATGCATTCCTGACCGGGCTCAGGGCGCGTGGAATCGAAGATTGGCTGAAATAGTCCGATCAATCACGCCGGTGTCCGTGCCGCAGGGCGATACGGGCTTGTGCCAGCTCCGTGTCCCGCCGCGTGATCCCGAACGACCGGCCCTACGTCCGGTAGAGCGCCTCGACCTCGGTCTCGTACGCCTTCTCGATCGCCTTGCGCTTCAGCTTCAGCGACGGCGTCAGCAGGCCGTGCTCCTCGGTGAACTGGTTGGCCAGGATCCGGAAGGTGCGGATCGACTCGGCCTGCGACACCAGCGTGTTGGCGGCGACCACGGCGCGCCGCACCTCGGTCTCCAGATCGGGGTCGCGCACCAGATCCCCGGCCGACAGCGGCGGCTTGCCGCGCATCTGGAGCCAGTGCTCGACGGCCTCGGAGTCGAGGGTGACGAGCGCGGCGATGTACGGCCGGTCGTTGCCGACCACTATGCACTGCGCGACGAGCGGATGGTCGCGCACCCGCTCCTCCAGCGCGCCCGGCGAGACGCTCTTGCCGCCGGAGGTCACCAGGATCTCCTTCTTGCGCCCGGTGATGGTGAGGTAGCCGTCCTCGTCCAGGGAGCCGAGGTCGCCGGTGGCCAGCCAGCCGTCGTGCAGGGTCGCGTCGGTGGCCTTGTCGTTGTTGAGGTAGCCCTGGAAGACGTTGCCGCCGTTCAACCAGATCTCGCCGTCGTCCGCGATGTGCACGGTGGTCCCGGGGATCGCCTGCCCGACGGTGCCGAACCGGGTGAGCTCGGGCGGATTGGCGGTGGCGGCCGCCGTGGACTCGGTGAGCCCGTACCCCTCGTAGATGGTGATGCCCGCGCCCGCGAAGAACAGCCCGAGCTGCCGGTCCATCGCCGAGCCGCCGGACATCGCGTGTCTGACCCGGCCGCCCATCGCGGCCCGGACCTTGGAGTAGACGAGCTTGTCGAGGACCTGGTGCTGCATGCGCAGGCTCGCCGAGGGGCCGGGCCCGGTGCCCCAGGCCTTGGCCTCGACGGCGTCCGCGTAGCGCACGGCGACGTCGACGGCCTTCTCGAAGGGCCCCGCCTTGCCCTCCCGCTCGGCCTTGCGGCGCGCGGAGTTGAAGACCTTCTCGAAGATGTACGGCACGGCCAGGAAGAAGGTGGGCCGGAAGGCGGCGAGGTCCGGCAGCAGCGCGGACGCGTTGAGCTGGGGCTGGTGCCCGAACTTGACCCGCCCGCGGAACGCGGCGATCTGGACCATCCGCCCGAAGACGTGCGCGAGCGGCAGGAACAGCAGGGTGCTCGCCTCGTCGCCCCGCTTGGAGTGGAAGACGGGTTCCCAGCGCTTGATGACGGTGTCCGCCTCGAACATGAAGTTCGCGTGCGAGATGACACAGCCCTTGGGGCGCCCCGTGGTGCCCGAGGTGTAGATGATCGTCGCGATGGATTCGGGCGTGACGGCGCGGCGGTGGCGGTGCACCACCTCGTCGTCGAGGTGCGCGCCGGCCTCGTACAGCTCATGGACCGCGCCCACGTCGAGCTGCCACAGCTTGTGGAGCTGGGGGAGCCGGTCGACGACCGTGGCGACGGTCATCGCGTGGTCCTCGTGCTCCACCATGACCGCCGACACCTGCGCGTCGTGCAGCATCCAGAAGACCTGCTCGGCGGAGGAGGTGGGATAGATGGGCACGACCTGGGCGCCGATCGTCCACAGGGCGAAGTCGAAGAGGGTCCACTCGTAGCGGGTGCGGCACATGATGGCGACCCGGTCGCCGAAGCGTATGCCCTGGGACAGCATGCCCTTGGCGAGCGCCAGGACCTCGTCCCGGAACTCCGCCGAGGTGACGTCGCGCCACTGTCCCTGCTCGTCCTTGCGGCCGAGCGCCACGTGGAGCGGGTCCACCCGGGCATACTCGAACACGGCGTCGGCCAGGCCGCCCACCGGCGGCGCCGACGCCAACGGGGGGTTGGTGAACTCGCGCAATACCGCTCCTCGTGGCCTCCGCACAGCGCCGTGAAAGCTACCCCACCACGCGAGCGGACGGGAGGGGGCTCGAACCGCCGAGGGGTGCGGCGTCCGCACAGGTCAACCACGGAAATGCCGCACAAGGGGAAGGGTCGGACAGAATCCCTTACGGTTCCGTAGGTTTCGAGTCCGTAATCTCCACGGAATCGGCACGAGCCAGGACGGGGATCAGGGGCCCTGGAGAGCCGATCCGGAATGCCTCGCTCCGGGCGATTCGCCCCCCGCGGAACCCCGGCTCCGCACGCCGCCGACCCGCCGGTCCCCGGCTCCGCTTACGCTGCGGACCCGCCGGTCTCCGGCTCCGCCGACCCGCCGACCCGCCGACCCGCCGACCCGCCGACCCGCCGACCCGCCGGTCCCCGGCTTCGCCTACGCCGCCGACCCGCCGGACCCCGACCCGTCGAACCCCGGCTCGCTCGCCGCCGGACCCTAGCCGCGCTGCCCTCGGTGCAGCCGGTCCCCGCCCGCGAGGATCGCCGCCGCGAGCGCGTCCGCGGCGTCCTGCGCGGACGGCCGCCGCCGGCCGTGCACCAGTACGAAGTCGACCTCGCCGAGCTCCGGCAGCCCCGCTCGCTCCGGCACCCGCACCAGGCCGGGCGGCACCAGCCCCCGCGAGTGGGCCATCACACCCAGGCCTGCGCGAGCCGCCGCGATCAGCCCGTTGAGGCTGCCGCTGGTGCAGGCGACGCGCCACGGCCGCCCCTGGCGCTCCAGCGCTTCGAGGGCGAGCGCGCGGGTGATGCCCGGGGGCGGGTAGACGATCAGCGGGACCGGACGGTCCGGGTCGAGCCGCAGCCGCTGGGCGCCGATCCACACGAGACGGTCGTGCCAGACGAGCTCGCCGCGCGGATCCTCCGGCCGCCGTTTCGCCAGGACCAGATCGAGGTGCCCGGCTGCGAGCTGTTCGTGGAGCGTGCCGGACAGCTCCACCGTCAGTTCCAGGTCCACCTCGGGGTGGTCGGTGCGGAACCCCTCCAGGATCTCCGGCAGCCGGGTCAGCACGAAGTCCTCGGACGCGCCGAAGCGCAGCCGCCCCCGCAACCGGGTGCCCGTGAAGAACGCCGTCGCCTGTTCCTGCACCTCCAGGATCCGCCGCGCGAACCCGAGCATCGCCTCACCGTCCTCGGTGAGCTCGACGGAGTGGGTGTCGCGGGCGAAGAACTGCCGTCCGGCGGCGTCCTCCAGCCGGCGCACGTGCTGGCTGACCGTGGACTGGCGCACCCCCAGCCGCCTGGCGGCCCGCGTGAAGCTCAGCGTCTGGGCCACCGCCAGGAACGTACGGAGCTGGGAAGGGTCGTACACGGGCCCACGTTATCGCGATACGTGATGACAGTCAGAGCGGTATGACGGATTCCCGATCGCGGCCCGGGAGGGGACGATGGAGAGGGCACGATCCGCCGACGACGATCACCCGCACCGAACCGAGCAACCGAGCAGTGGAGCACCGTGAAACGCCTGCAGTGGCCGAGCTGGATGCCGGTCGACCCCTACATCCTGCTGCTGCTCGGGACCGTGGGCCTCGCCGCCCTGTTCCCGGCGAGCGGAACGGCGGCGGACGTCGCCTCGGGCGCGTCCACGGCGGCCATCGCCTTCCTCTTCTTCCTGTACGGCGCTCGCCTGTCCACCCGTGAGGCGATGGACGGCCTCAAGCACTGGCGGCTGCACGGTACGGTCCTGATCTGCACCTTCGTGGCGTTCCCGCTGCTCGGCCTCGCCGCCCGCGGCCTGGAGCCCGTCCTCCTGACCCACGACCTCTACACCGGCCTCCTCTTCCTCACGCTCGTCCCCTCGACCATCCAGTCGTCGATCGCCTTCACCTCGATCGCCCGCGGCAACGTGCCCGCCGCCATCTGCGCGGGCTCCTTCTCCTCCCTCGCGGGCATCGTCGTCACCCCGCTGCTCGCCGCGCTCCTCCTCGGCGGCAGCGGCGGCGGCTTCTCCACGGACTCGGTCGTCAAGATCGTGCTGCAACTGCTGGTGCCGTTCCTGGCCGGACAGCTCCTGCGCCCGTGGATCGGCGGCTTCATCACCCGCCACAAGAAGGTTCTCGGCTACGTCGACCGCGGATCCATCCTGCTCGTCGTGTACACGGCCTTCAGCGAGGGAATGGTGCGGGGCATCTGGAGCCAGGTCAGCGCGGCGCGGCTGGCGGGGCTCCTCGTCGTCGAGGCGCTGATGCTCGGCGTCATGCTCCTCCTGACCTGGTACGGCGCGAAGGCCCTGCGCTTCGACCGCGAGGACCGGATCGCCATCCAGTTCGCCGGGTCCAAGAAGTCGCTCGCGTCGGGCCTGCCCATGGCCGGTGTCCTGTTCGGTGCGCACGCCTCCCTCGCCGTGCTCCCGCTGATGCTCTTCCACCAGATGCAGCTCATGGTGTGCGCGGTGATCGCCAAACGCCGGGCCCGGGATCGCGAGGTGAGCGGCCGCCCCGGCCCGGACCGGCCGTCCGGTGGCGCGGCGGGGACGGGAGGTACGGGCGAAGGAGCGGGCCGGGCCGCCGGCCCGGCCCGCTCCGACGGCCTCCGGGTCTCCCCGGCCGCGACGGCGGGACGCTAACCGTCCTTGGCGACCCGGTCCAGGGGAAGCCACAGGACGGTGTCCCGGGTCACCTTCCGCGAGGGCGGCGCCGACAGCTCGTCGTCGCTCAACGCGCGGTCGTAGACCCGCACGTCGTCGATCGCCCCGGTGAAGAAGGCCCGGCTGTCCATCCGCTGGCCGATGTGCACGCCGAACGGCGAGTTCCGGCTCACCGATCCGGGCACGTCCGCCGTGCTGACGGTCGTCCCGTCGAGGAACAGGGTGAGCTGTCCCCCGCCGCGCCGCAGCGCCAGATGGTGCCACTGGCCGTCGTTGAAGGAGCTCGTGGTGCGCACGAACGCCGTGGCCGGGGCCGACGCGCCGTTCCTGGTGGTGATCAGCCCGGTGATCCGGTTGGAGGCGGGTTCCCCGCGCAGCCACACCTGCGGCTGGCTCGTACCGATCCCGCCCATCCACAGCAGGGGCTGTTCACCGCTGGTGGCCGTGTAGCGGAACCACAGGGACGCCGTGAAGTCCTTCGTCCCCAGCGGCAGCCGGTCCTGATACGGCAGTCGTACGGCGTCGTCGGTGCCGTCGAACTCCAGCCCGCCCCCGAGCACGCCGGCGGTCTCGCTCGGGCCGCCGAGGACCGCCGCCCGCCGGGTGAGCGGAGCGAGGTCGGCCGTCGTCGGGTCGGGGCCACGGCGCGGCTGGAGCCAGTCCTCGGTGAAGCGGGCGAAGCGGATCTCGTCGCGCGCGTCCACCGCGCCGCCCTCGTACAGCAGGCCCACGGTGTCGCCGTCGACACCCACCAGGTCGGAGTAGCCCGACCAGTCGGTGGTGACGACCGTCCCGCGGTCCACGCTGTCCCAGGTGCGTCCGCCGTCGTAGGAGGAGCGGATCGCCATGGTGCGGCGGCGGTCCGGGTCGGCGGGGCAGGAGAGCAGGATCCGGTTCCCGAAGCGCAGCGTCGAGCCCTGCACCTGGGGCGCGTAGAGGTCGGGGACGTCACGGAAGGGGGCCGCGAAACTGTCGCCGCCGTCCCGGCTGACCGCCTGGGTGCGGTGGCCGAGGTCGGTCCCGTCCTGCTCGCGGCCGCTGATCAGGAGCGATCCGTCGGCGCGCTCGGTGAGGGTCATCTCGGACGGCTTCTGCCGGAAGGTGCCGTCGGCCGCGATCGGCCAGGAGTCGCTCGCCCCGATGTCCCAGTGCTCGCCGCCGTCGTCGCTGGTGATGAGGGCGGCGTTGTTGGCGGTCACCCGGGTGCCGTCCCAGGTCTCGGTGTTGACGGCGAACACGAGCCGGCCCGCGTGCCGGCCGCGGGTGAGCTGGACGCCGTGGACCGGGCCGGTGGCGTACCAGGAGTTCCAGTTCGCGGGCAGGATCTCGGAGCTGAGGTCGCGCGGCTGCGACCAGCTCAGACCGTCGTCGTCGCTGTACTGGAGATGCGGGGTGCGGTCGCAGGGGACCGTGCAGCTCGCGCTGTCCGTACGGCCCGTGTTGTAGGTCTCCGCCAGCACGATCCGGCCGGTCTCGCGGTCCACGACCGGGGTCGGGTTGCCGTGGGTGTCCCCGTTCCCCTCGTTGACGACCTGGAGCGGGCCCCAGGTGCGGCCGCCGTCGGCGGAGCGCTTCACCACGATGTCTATGTCGGCCGCGTCACCGCAGTTGAGGACGCGTCCCTCGGCGAACGCCAGCAGAGTTCCCCTGGTCGTCCGGACGACGGAGGGGATGCGGAAGCAGGCGTATCCCGGATCCTGCGAGGCCTTGAAGAGCACCTGCTGCTCGAACGCCGGTGCGACCGGCACGGGTTCGGCTCGCGCCGTGCCCGGGAGCGCGATCAGCGCGGCGATGCCGAGGAGCGCGGCGGAGAGGGATCTCAGACGGGTGGCGAGGCGTGACGGCATGGTGCGACCTGCCCTTCGTACGACGGCTGGGCAATCCGGATTCTAAGGACATCCCACGTCCAACGTTCGCGCCGCAGAGGCTACTTGGGCCCTCAGGCACCCCACAAGGAGCATGCACCGGTCGTGTTCACGCCAGAATTCGGCGCCCGTGTGTCCGCCCGGCGAGGAGCAGTTCACGGGCTTGTCGATCCGGATTTCCGGTACGGACGGCTGATGCGGGCTAACGTTCCGTCATGACCGCACCCGAAACCGAACCCCGCCTCGCCCTCGACCCGGCGCGCACCGCACTCGTGCTCGTCGATCTGATGGAGCGCATCGTGGCGTTGCCCCTGGAACCGAACAAGGGGACCGAAGTTCTCGCCACCGCCGAGGAGTTGGCGGAAACCTTCCGCAAGGCGGGCGCGCTCGTCGTGCTCATCCGGGTCGAGCGGTCCGGGGTCGCGGAGCAGCCGCCCGGGAGCGGCCTGGTCGCCGGGCTCGTCGCGGAGGGCGACCTGGAGATCGTGAAGCGGACCATCGGCGGGTTCCAGGGCACCGGCCTCGACGAGCACCTGCGTGAACACGGCGTCTCCACCCTGGTGTTCGGCGGGATCGCCACCAACCTCGGGGTCGAGTCGACCGCGCGCGCCGCCGGCGACCTCGGCTACGACCTCGTCTTCGTCGAGGACGCGATGGCCGCGTTCACCGCCGCCGAGCACGACGCCTCCGTCCGGCTGGACTTCCCGCGCCTCGGCACGGTCGTGACCGCGGACGAGGTGCGCTTCCCGGTTCGCTGAGTCCGGGCACGGGCGAAGCCCGTCACGGCGGCGGCGGTGGACCGGGACCGAGGCGGGGCCCCTCCGGCGCAGGGGGCGCTCCCCGCCGTCCGGGGCCCCGCCGCCGTGCCGCGGGGGGGGCGGTGTCAGCCCTGGCCGGCCGCGGCCCGCAGGGTGATGCGGTGCTCGCCCGCGTACACGTTCATGTTGGCGCCGCGCAGGAAGCCGACCAGGGTCAGGCCGGTCTCCGCCGCCAGGTCGACGGCCAGCGACGAAGGAGCGGAGACGGCCGCCAGCACCGGGATGCCCGCCATCACCGCCTTCTGCGCCAGCTCGAAGGACGCCCGGCCGGAGACCAGCAGGACCGTCCGGGAGAGCGGGAGCGTGCCGTTCTGCAGCGCGCGGCCGACCAGCTTGTCGACCGCGTTGTGCCGGCCCACGTCCTCCCGTATGTCGACCAGCTCGCCCTCCTCGGTGAACAGGGCCGCCGCGTGCAGACCCCCGGTCCGGTCGAAGACCCGCTGGGCCGCGCGCAGCCGGTCGGGGAGGCTCGCGAGCAGGCCGGGTTCCAGCCGTACCGGGGGAGTGGTGCCGCCCTCCGTGTCGTCGATGCTCCAGCGGGCCGTCGTGCGGACCGCGTCCAGACTGGCCTTGCCGCACAGGCCGCACGAGGACGTCGTGTACACGTTGCGTTCGAGCGTGATGTCCGGGACGACGAGACCGGGCGCCGTCCGCACGTCGACGACGTTGTACGTGTTGGAGCCGTCCTCCGTGGCTCCCGCGCAGTACACGATGTTCTGGAGTTCGTCGGCACGCCCCAGCACGCCTTCGCTGACCAGGAACCCCGCGGCCAGCGCGAAGTCGTCGCCCGGGGTGCGCATGGTGATCGCCAGAGGCTTGCCGTCGAGCCGGATCTCCAGTGGCTCCTCGGCGACGAGCGTGTCCGGGCGGGAGCTCACGACTCCGTCCCGGACGCGGATCACCTTGCGTCGTTCCGTGACTCGTCCCATGTCCTGATCAGTCCCGCTTCCATGCGTTCGGCCGGCCGGATCGGCCCTCGCGATCGCCGGGTGGCGTTCGGGTCACCCGGGCGTGCCGCGAGGGCGACCTTCACGTACTCATTGTCCTGCACCCGCGGAGCGGGCCGCAGGGAGCCTCGCCGTGCGGCCCGCTCCGCGTTCACGCCGCCGTCCGCAGCGCGAGCAGGTCCGAGATGGCGTGGACGGTGCGCAGCGTCGGGACCGGGACCCCGGTGATCTCCGCGAGTTCCACGACGGCCGCGAGCAGCACGTCGAGTTCCAGCGGTTTGCCGCGTTCCAGGTCCTGGAGTGTGGAGGTGCGGTGGTCGCCGACCCGCTCGGCCCCCGCGAGGCGCCGCTCGATGGACACCCCCACCTCGCAGCCGAGTGCCTCCGCGACGGTCAGCGTCTCGGTCATCATGATCTCGATGACCCTGCGCGTCCCGCCGTGCAGGCACATCTGCCGCATCGTGGCGCGGGCCAGCGCGCTGATGGGGTTGAAGGAGATGTTGCCGAGCAACTTGAGCCAGATGTCGTTGCGCAGGTCCGCTTCGACCGGGCATTTCAGGCCGCCCTCCCGCAGGGCGTCGCTGAACGCCCGGCAGCGCGGCGAGAGGGACCGGTCGGGTTCCCCGACGGAGAACCGGGTGCCTTCGAGATGGCGGACGACGCCCGGTGCCGCGAGCTCGGTCGCGGCGTAGACGACGCACCCGACGGCCCGCTCGGGGGCCAGGACCGCGCTGACCGCGCCGCCCGGGTCCACGCTCTCCACCCGGTGGCCGTCGTAGGGTCCGCCGTGCCGGTGGAAGTACCACCAGGGAATGCCGTTCTGGGCGGCGACGACCGCCGTCGTGCCGTGCAGCAGGGGCTCGATCAGCGGCCCGCACGCCGCGTACGAGTTGGCCTTGAGGCCGAGGAAGACGTAGTCGACCGGCCCGATCTCGGCCGGGTCGTCGGTGGCGTGGGCCCGCGCGGTGAAGTCCCCGCGTGGACTGAGGACTTGGACGCCGTGCTGCCTCATGGCCGCCAGATGCGGTCCACGTGCGACGAGATGCACGTCGGCGCCCGCGCGGTGCAGAGCGGCGCCGACGTAGGCGCCGATCGCACCGGCGCCGAGAACTGCGACTCTCACTGTGTGGCGCTCCGTTCGGTCGAGGGTACCGAGGAACTGCCGAACTCTGTCGACGAAATATTGTCTACAGGATGGAATGAGGGGCGACAAGGGTGCGGGCCGTACCGGCTGCTGCGCGCCAGGGTCCGCTCCGGTGACCGTTCGTCGCGTCAGGGATACCGCTCACCGCATACGGTCGACGAGTTCGTGTCACCCCGCTTCACAGCCGGACAACCGCTTCCTATCGTCCTGGATCATGAGCCCTCCCGTCGCACCCCCCGGTTGGAGCCGCTGGCTCGTCCCGCCGGCCGCCCTGTCGGTCCACCTCTCCATCGGCCAGGCCTACGCCTGGAGCGTCTTCAAGCCGCCGCTCGAATCCGCGCTCGGTCTCAGCGGGACGCAGAGCGCGCTGCCCTTCCAGCTCGCCATCGTGATGCTCGGCCTGTCGGCCGCGTTCGGCGGCACCCTCGTCGAGCGCAACGGCCCGCGCTGGGCCATGACCGTCGCCCTGGTCTGCTTCTCGTCCGGCTTCCTCATCTCCGCGCTCGGCGCGGCCACCGAGCAGTACTGGCTGATCGTCCTCGGCTACGGCTTCGTCGGCGGCACCGGCCTCGGCATCGGCTACATCTCACCGGTCTCCACACTGATCAAGTGGTTCCCGGACCGGCCAGGAATGGCCACCGGCATCGCGATCATGGGCTTCGGCGGCGGCGCGCTGATCGCCTCGCCCTGGTCCGCCCAGATGCTGAAGTCGTTCGGTTCCGACTCCTCCGGGATCGCCGTCGCCTTCCTCGTGCACGGACTGTCGTACGCCGTGTTCATGACCCTCGGCGTGCTGCTGGTGCGCGTCCCGCGCGGCGAGACACCGGCCCCGTCCGGGCCGAGCGCCCTCGACGGGGTCCAGGTCTCCGCCCGCAACGCCGTCCGCACCCCGCAGTTCTGGCTGCTGTGGGTCGTCCTGTGCATGAACGTCACCGCGGGCATCGGCATCCTGGAGAAGGCCGCCCCGATGATCACGGACTTCTTCGCGGACAGTTCCACTCCGGTCACCGCCACCGCGGCGGCCGGATTCGTCGCCCTGCTCTCCGCCGCCAACATGGCCGGCCGGATCGGCTGGTCCTCGACCTCCGACCTGATCGGCCGCAAGAACGTCTACCGGGTCTACCTCGGGGCCGGCGCCCTGATGTACGCGCTCATCGCGTGGTTCGGAGATTCCTCCAAGCCCCTGTTCATCCTGAGCGCGCTGGTGATCCTCTCCTTCTACGGCGGAGGCTTCGCCACGGTCCCGGCCTATCTGAAGGACCTGTTCGGCACGTACCAGGTCGGCGCCATCCACGGACGGCTGCTCACCGCCTGGTCCACCGCCGGCGTCCTCGGGCCGCTGATCGTGAACCGGATCGCCGACCACCAGGAGGCCGCGGGCAAGCACGGCTCGTCCCTGTACGGACTGTCGTTCCTGATCATGATCGGGCTGCTCGCCGTCGGCTTCGTCGCCAACGAGTTCGTCCGCCCCGTGCACCCCCGCCATCACATCCCCGCGCCCAGGGAGGCCGCCGATGTCGCACGACAGCAGTCCGAGTCCGCCTGACGCCGCCGGTGTCCCCGCCGCTGTCCCGGGCCCCCGCGCCCGGCCGGCCCTGACCGCGTTCGCGTGGCTGTGGGTCGGTGCGCCCCTGTGCTACGGCGTCTACGAGCTCGTACAGAAGGCCACTCAACTGTTCTCGGGGTAGTTGTTCGGACGTCCCAAGGTCTGACAGAAGCCGACAAGCCTGGCGGCGCAATCCTGTGGCATCACCTGCCGTCGTACCCGCGAGTCACTGATCAGACTGGTGGATCCCGCTACCCGAAGCACGAGGGGGACCACATGAACGGCACACGGATCGCCGCCGTCGGCCATTATCAGCCCGCCAAGGTACTCACCAACGAGGATCTGGCGGGCATGGTCGACACCAGTGACGAGTGGATCCGGAGCCGTGTGGGCATCCGGACCCGCCATGTCGCCGGGCCCGACGAACCGGTCGACGAGCTGGCGGCGCACGCGGCCGCCAAGGCGCTCGCCTCGGCCGGTCTGACGCCCGGCGACATCGACCTCGTCCTCGTCGCCACCTCCACGGCCGTCGACCGGTCCCCGAACATGGCCGCCCGGGTCGCCGCCCGTCTCGGCATCCCCTCCCCGGCCGCGATGGACGTCAACGTCGTCTGCGCCGGGTTCACCCACGCCCTCGCCACCGCCGACCACACCGTGCGGGCCGGCGCCGCGACCCGGGCGCTCGTCATCGGCGCCGACAAGATGACCGACGTGACGGACTGGACCGACCGCACCACGTGCGTTCTCGTCGGCGACGGCGCGGGGGCCGCCGTGGTCGAGGCCTGCCCCGCGGGCGAGGAGCCCGGCATCGGGCCGGTGCTGTGGGGCTCGGTCCCCGAGATGGGGCACGCGGTGCGCATCGAGGGCACCCCCTCCCGGTTCGCGCAGGAGGGACAGAGCGTCTACCGCTGGGCCACCACCCAGCTCCCGCCGATCGCCCGGAAGGCCTGCGAGCGCGCCGGCCTCGCCCCCGAGGACCTGGCCGGGGTCGTCCTGCACCAGGCCAACCTGCGGATCATCGAGCCGCTCGCCCTGAAGATCGGCGCGGTCAACGCGGTCGTCGCGCGCGATGTGGTCGACTCCGGGAACACCTCGGCCGCCAGCATCCCGCTCGCCTTCTCCAAGCTGGTCGAGCGCGGCGAGATCTCCACCGGCGACCCCGTCCTGCTGTTCGGCTTCGGCGGCAACCTCTCCTACGCGGGGCAGGTCGTCCGCTGCCCGTGAGGCGGACCGGACGGCGGACCGGCCCTTCGCGGGACGGAGCCGTCGCTGAGGTGATCCGGGCCGTCCGCGGGTCCGAGCCGTCCGCCCGGCGCCCGGGTCCCCGGGTGTGACAAGCCCAACTCCCGTGCCGGTCGGCTCGTTTGTGCGCCGTAGACTGTAGGCGAAAGACAATTGATAATCGACTTTCCTTATCGCGGCGACGACGCTGCCCAGGGAGGGACCGTGATGTTGTCGACAGGCCTGCCTCAGGGAGCGGTACCGAAGCTGGAGCGGCCCGGCCCGCTCCGTGACCGTGTCTACGAAGCGCTGCTCGAACTCATCACCACCCGCGCCCTCCAGCCGGGCCAGCACCTGGTCGAGAGCGAGCTCGCCGGTCATCTCGGAGTGTCACGGCAGCCGGTGCGCGAGGCCCTGCAACGGCTGAGCACGGACGGCTGGGTCGACCTCCGGCCCGCCCAGGGCGCGTTCGTACACGAGCCGACCGAGGAGGAGGCCGACCAGCTCCTCACCGTCCGTACGCTCCTGGAGGCGGAGGCGGCCCGGCTCGCCGCCGCCAACGCGAGTCCGGCGGCCGTCAGCGCGCTCGAAGAGCTGTGCACCGAGGGTGAACGGGCGGTCGCCGCCGACGACGTCGACGCCGCGGTCGCGACGAACGCGCGACTGCACGCCAAGGTCATGGAACTCGCGGGCAACGCGGTCCTCGCCGAACTCGCCGCGCAGGTCGACCGCCGAGTCCGCTGGTACTACACGCCGGTGGCCCGGCAGCGCGGGCGGCAGTCCTGGATCGAGCACCGCGAGCTGATCGCCGCGATAGCGGAGCGCGACGGACAGCGGGCCACCACGGTCATGCGCGCGCACACCGAGCACACACGGCAGATGTACCACGACCGCGAAAAGTAGCCGAGACGGCGGACGCCGCCGTCTCGGCTGGTCCTCTCCTGGCCCTCTTCTGGTCCTCTGCTTGTCGTCTCCGCTCGTCAGCCGGTGGGCGCCGGCGCCGTCCGGGGGCCGGGTCGGGAGGGTGACCAGCGGGCCTCCGCGCCGAGCATCACCACCAACACCCCCACCAGCGCCAGCAGTTCGGTGACCGCCGAGAAACGGATGCCGAGCAGCGCCGTGGCCGCCGCGACGGGCACCGCGACCGCGCGGAACGTCACCGGCCACAGCCGCAGCACCGAACGGAACGCCACGTCCCCGGCGAGGAACAGGGCGACCCCGCCCGCGAGCGTCAGCGCGGGCCCGGTGGCGGACTGCTCGGTGAGATGGCCGAGCGTCTTCTTCACCCCGGTCGCGCAGTAGGCGATGCCGAGCAGCATGGGCAGGAAGGCGTAGTAGTACGCGTTCATCGCCAGGCGCCAGCGACGGTCCGGCGGTGTCGCCGTGAACACGGCCTCCGCCGCGTGCTCGTCGCGTACGAAGTACGTCCACCACAGGGCACCGGCCAGCGCGAGCGCGAGGAAGGCTCCGACGAACAGATCCACGGTGAGCGGCCGGCTCCCGATCCCGATGCCGATCGCGATGACGGACTCGCCGAACGCGACGATGAGCAGCAGCCCGTGCCGCTCGACGAAGTGGGCCGGGTCGAGCGCGCCCAACTGTGCCCGCAGCACCGCGGCGTCCCGCCCGCCCCGGCGCCTGGCCCCGTGTTCGGCGAAGAACGGCGTGACGAACTGGAGGACCACGGCCAGCAGCCACAGACCGTCGGCGCCCGGGCCGTCGAACAGGCCAGCCGCCGTGACGGCCAGCGCGGCGAGCGCGTTCGGCACCGCGTACCAGATGACGTCACGGCCGTGGCTGCGGGTGTAGAGCGCGCTGTGCACGAGGACGACGCCCAGGAAGCCCAGGCCGAAGACCACACCGCCGTCGTCGAAGGCGCGCGGGATGGCCAGCGCGCACACCAGGAACGCGCCCATGCCGAGCATCAGCAGGATCCGCCGTGAAGGCCGGTCCGGCGGAACCTGGTTGGTGAGATACGCGTACGCGCCGTACATCCAGAACAGCACCACGAAGATCAGCGCGACGCGGGCCGCCGTCGCGAACGACAGGTCGGCGGCGAGCAGCACCGTGAGCTGGGTGAGGGTGAAGACGAAGACGAGGTCGAAGAAGAGCTCCAGCGTACTGACGCGCCGCCCCGCCTCGTCGCCCGCGGGCCGTCCGGTCCCGCCGACCTCGTCGCCCGTCGGCTGTCCGGTCCCGCCCGCCGAGTACGTGGTCCCCGGCACCTCGGACGGCTCAGCCTCGGCCACCGGCCCGTGCCCCGGCGCCTCGGACGGCTCAGCCTCGGTCACCGGCCTGGGCCCCGCACCGTCCCCTGTCCTGTTCATGTGTCCCCCCGTGACAGATGGTCTGCGGAGATCGTAAGGGGCCGCCTGGCCTCGAGCCCGGTCCTTCGCCCGCCGATCTCCCTTTGTCCTGGGAGTGGGAAAAGTCTGCTGCAATCCGTGCACGACTTCTTCCAACTCCCGGCAGCCGCTGCTACGTTCCCCTCGAAAGCGCGACCGGTGACGGTGGCCGGAATGTGACCGACGCAGGTGTCGGCCGAGGCGGGAGGGGTTCGTGAGACGGATGACGGCACGACCCGCGAACGCCCATCAGGCCCGGCTGCTGCGTCTGTTGCGTGACGGCGGCCCCAACTCCCGTGCCCAGCTCGGCGATCGCGTCGACCTCTCCCGGTCGAAGCTGGCCGTCGAGGTGGACCGGCTCCTGGAGACCGGCCTCGTGGTGGCCGACGGACTCGCCGCCTCGCGGGGCGGCCGCCGTTCCCACAACGTCCGGCTCTCCCCGGCGCTGCGGTTCCTGGGCGTCGACATCGGGGCGACGTCGGTCGACGTGGCCGTCACCAACGCGGAGCTGGAGATCCTCGGGCACCTCAACCAGCCCATGGACGTACGCGAGGGACCGGTCGCGGTCTGCGAGCAAGTGCTCTCCATGGCGGCCAAGTTGAAGGCCTCGGGGATCGCGGAGGGGTTCGACGGGGCGGGGATCGGCGTTCCCGGTCCGGTCCGTTTCCCCGAGGGGGTCCCGGTCGCCCCGCCGATCATGCCGGGCTGGGACGGCTTCCCGGTCCGTGAGGCACTCGGCCAGGAACTCGGCTGTCCGGTCATGGTCGACAACGACGTGAACCTGATGGCCATGGGGGAGCAGCACGCGGGCGTCGCCCGCTCCGTGGGCGACTTCCTCTGCGTCAAGATCGGTACCGGCATCGGCTGCGGCATCGTCGTCGGCGGAGAGGTCCACCGCGGCGCGACCGGCAGCGCGGGCGACATCGGGCACATCCAGGCCGTGCCCGACGGGCGTCCGTGCGCCTGCGGCAACCGGGGCTGCCTGGAGGCCCACTTCAGCGGTGCCGCGCTGGCGCGCGACGCCGTGGAGGCGGTCCAGCAGGGCCGCTCGGCCGAACTCGCCGCACGGCTGGCGGCGAACGGCGCGCTGAGCGCCGTCGACGTCGCCGCGGCCGCCGCGGCGGGCGACGCCACCGCGCTCGATCTGATCCGGGAGGGCGGCAACCGCACCGGACAGGTCATCGCGGCGCTCGTCAGCTTCTTCAATCCCGCCCTGGTGGTGATCGGCGGCGGGGTGACCGGTCTCGGCCACACCCTGCTCGCCGCGATCCGCACCCAGGTCTACCGCCAGTCGCTGCCGCTCGCGACCGGCAATCTGCCCATCGTCCTCGGGGAGCTGGGCCCGGCAGCCGGAGTCATCGGCGGGGCCCGGCTGATCAGCGACCACCTGTTCTCGCCCGCGTAAGCCACCTCCTCCCGCGCGCGCACCAGCTCCTCGCGCCCGCACCAGCCGTCTCCGCACCAGCCGTCTCCGCACCGACCGTCTCCAGGAATCGGACCACCGGCGCCGCGACCGGCCGCCCCCGTGCCCGAACCACCCCCCGCCCGTACGCGCACCGCCCGGCAACCGGCCCGCACGCCTGCCCCAGGGAACCGTCATGGCACCAGAACCACCACTGCTCACGATGTCCGGCATCACCAAGTCGTTCCCCGGAGTCCGGGCCCTCGACGGCGTCGACCTCGACGTCCAGGCCGGCGAGGTGCACTGTCTGCTCGGCCAGAACGGCGCCGGGAAGTCCACCCTCATCAAGGTCCTGTCCGGTGCCCACCAGCCCGACGACGGCACCATCACCTGGCGCGGCGAGCCGGTCACCCTCAAGTCCCCGATCGCCGCCATGCGCCTCGGCATCGCCACCATCTACCAGGAACTCGACCTGGTGGAGGGCCTGTCGGTCGCCGAGAACGTCCACCTGGGACACGAACCGACCACCGCGGGGTTCGTCGTCAGGGGCAAGGCCGCCAGGACCGCGACCGCGCTGCTGCTCGAACGGCTCGGCCACCCGGAGATCGACTCGGCCCGGCTCGTCGGTGAACTCTCCGCCGCCCAGCGGCAGATCGTCTCCATGGCGCGGGCGCTCTCCCACGACGTACGGCTCATCGTCATGGACGAGCCGTCCGCGGCGCTCGACCCCGACGAGGTCGGCAACCTCTTCCGGATCGTCGCCCAACTGACCGCTGACGGCGTCGCCGTGGTCTACATCTCGCACCGCCTGGAGGAGATCCGGCGCATCGGCGACCGGGTCACGGTCCTGAAGGACGGACGCGCGGTCGCGGGCGGGCTGCCCGCCCGATCGACCCCCACCCGCGAGGTGGTCTCCCTCATGACCGGGCGCAGCGTCGAGTACGTCTTCCCCGACCGGCCCCGTGAACGGCCACCGGCCGAGCCGGTGCTCTCGGTCCAAGGACTCTCCCGCCAGGGCGAGTTCGCCCCGTTCGACCTCGACGTACGACCGGGTGAGATCGTCGGACTGGCCGGGCTGGTCGGCTCGGGCCGCTCCGAGATCCTGGAGACGATCTACGGAGCGCGCAGGCCCACCACCGGCCGGGTGAGCGTCGGCGGGAAGCCGCTGCGCACCGGCAGCGTCCGGGCCGCGGTGCGCGCCGGCCTCGGACTGGCCCCCGAGGAACGCAAGGCGCAGGCCCTGCTGATGCTGGAGTCGGTCACCCGCAACGTCTCCGTCTCCTCCATGTCCCGCTACGCGCGCGGGGGCTGGATCGACCGGCGGGCCGAGCGCGGAGCGGCACGGGCCGCCACCCGTGAGCTCTCCCTGCGCCCCGACGATCCCGCCCTCCCGGTCAGGACCCTGTCCGGCGGCAACCAGCAGAAGGCCGTGCTGGCGCGCTGGCTGCTGCGCGGCTGCCGCGTCCTGCTCCTCGACGAGCCCACCCGCGGCGTCGACGTCGGGGCGCGCGCCGAGCTGTACGCGGTGATCCGCCGGCTCGCCGACGAGGGCCTCGCCGTCCTCATGGTCTCCAGCGAGGTCCCCGAGGTGCTCGGACTCGCCGACCGCGTCCTGGTGCTGCGCGAGGGCCGGGTCGTGCACACGGCGCCCGCCCGGGACCTCGACGAACACCGCGTACTCGACCTCGTGCTGGAAGGAGGCCCCGTGGCCAGTGAAGGGAGTCAGGCGTCATGACGCAGTTCGTGTCCCCGCCCCGGGACGGCACCGGCAAGGTGCCCGCCACGGGCGAAGCCCCCGCGTGGCGCACCGTGGTGGCCCGCGCCGACGTCCGCACGCTCTCGCTCCTCGGCGTCCTGGCCGTCCTCGTCGTCATCGGCGGCGTCACCCGGCCCGACGAGTTCCTCGACACCCGCAACCTCCAACTCGTGCTCACCCAGGCCTCGGTGATCGGCGTCGTCACCGTCGGCATGACCTTCGTCATCACCTCGGGCGGCATCGATCTGTCGGTGGGCGCGATCGTCGCCCTCGCCTCGGTCTGGGCCACGACGGTCGCCACCCAGGAGTACGGCTTCACCGGCATCCTCGTCACCGCCGTGCTCGTCGGACTCGGCTGCGGCCTGGTCAACGGACTGCTCGTCGCGTACGGCGGGATGGTCCCCTTCATCGCGACGCTCGCCATGCTCGCCTCGGCCCGCGGGCTGGCCCTCCAGATCACCGACGGCCGGACCCAGATCGTCACCGTGGACGGAATCCTGAAGCTCGGCGAACGCGACTCCTACGTCCTGGGCGTCCCGCCGCTCGTCCTGGTCTTCGCCCTCGTCACCGTCATCGGCTGGCTGGTGCTCAACCGCACCACCTTCGGCCGGCGCACGGTCGCCGTCGGAGGCAACGCGGAGGCGGCCCGGCTCGCCGGCATCGACGTACGACGCCAGCGCCTGTACCTGTACCTGCTCTCCGGACTGTGCTGCGGCATCGCCGCGTTCCTGCTGGTCATCCTGTCCGGCTCGGGCCAGAACACCAACGGCAACCTCTACGAGCTCGACGCCATCGCGGCGGCGATCATCGGCGGCACCCTGCTCAGCGGGGGCCGCGGCACCATCACCGGTTCGGTGCTCGGCGTGCTGATCTTCACGACGATCACCGACATCTTCGCGCTGAACAACCTCCAGAGCGACGTCCAGCAGATCGCCAAGGGCGCGATCATCGTCGCCGCGGTCCTGGTCCAGCGGCGCACAGCAAGCACGACCTGACACGGGAAGGGTCCACCGCCATGCCAGTACCAACGAGCCCGACCAGCCGCAGAGGACTTCTCCTCGGGACCGCCGCCGTCTCGGCCGGTGCCCTCCTCACCGGCTGCACCAGCAACGACACCAAGGACGCGAACCCCGCCGCGAACTCCGGCCCGGCCGCCGACGGCAAGCCCGGCAAGCACGTCACGATCGGCTTCGCCGGGCCCCAGGCCGACCACGGCTGGCTCAACGCCATCAACGACAACGCCAAGAGCCGCGCCGGGAAGTACAAGGACGTGACCCTGGAGATCACCGAGGGCTCCAACGACACGGCGGCGCAGATCGGCCAGATCGAGACCCTGATCAACAAGAAGGTCGACGTCCTGGTCGTGCTGCCCGCCGACGGCAAGGCGCTGACCCAGGTCGGCCTCAAGGCGATGCGCGCCGGCATCCCGGTCGTCAACCTCGACCGCATCTTCAACTCGCCCCAGGCGTACCGCTGCTGGATCGGCGGCGACAACTACGGCATGGGCCTCAGCGCCGGCCACTACATCGGCGAGAAGCTCAAGGGCAGGAAGAACGCCAAGGTCATCGAGCTCGCGGGGCTCGACAACCTGGAACTCACCAAGCAGCGCACCGAGGGCTTCGACGCCGCTCTGAAGAACTACCCGAACATCACCAAGGTCGCCCGCCAGGCCGCCGAGTTCACCGTCGAGTCCGGCCAGGCCAAGATGTCCCAGCTCCTCCAGGCCCAGCCGGAGTTCGACGCGCTGTGGAACCACGACGACGACCAGGGCGTGGGAGCGCTGCGGGCCATCAAGCAGGCCGGCCGCGACGGCTTCCTCATGGTCGGCGGAGCCGGAGCGCTCTCCGCCTTCCAGGCCATCGACGCCGACAACAGCGTCCTGAAGGCCACCGTCCTGTACCCGCCGACCATGGCGGCCTCCGCGATCGACCTCGCCCGCACCCTCGGCCAGGGCAAGGGCATCAGCGGGCTCGCCGAGTTCGAGATCCCCGCCTCGCTCACGCTCTACTCGGCCGTCGTCGACAAGGACAACGTCCAGCAGTACATGGCCACCGGCTTCCGGTGATGCGAACCGCCGCCCGCGGGGCCCGGTCCGGCGGGACCGGGCCCCACCCCCACCGCGCCACGACCACGAGGAGGACCACCGCATGGGACAGCCGGACCAGGGCGACGAGGCCGCGAAACCGCCCCTGGGCGTGGGCATGGTCGGTTACGCGTTCATGGGCGCCGCCCACTCACAGGGCTGGCGCACCGTGGGCCGCGTCTTCGACCTGCCGCGCCGCCCGGTCCTCGCCGCCGTCTGCGGCCGCGACGAACAGGCCGTACGCGCCATGGCCGGCCGGCACGGCTGGGGAGCCGCCGAGACCGACTGGCGCGCCCTGATCACCCGGGACGACGTCGACGTCGTCGACATCTGCACCCCTGGCGACAGCCACGCCGAGATCGCCGTCGCCGCGCTGGCCGCGGGCAAGCACGTGCTGTGCGAGAAGCCGCTCGCCAACACCGTCGAGGAGGCGGAGGCGATGGCGGCGGCCGCGGCCGAGGCCGCCGCACGCGGCCAGATGTCGATGGTGGGCTTCAACTACCGCCGCCTCCCCGCCACGGCGCTGGCCCGCGCGATGGTGGCCGAGGGCCGCCTCGGCACCCTGCGGCACGTGCGGGTGACGTACCTTCAGGACTGGCTGACCGACCCCGAGTTCCCGCTCACCTGGCGGCTCCGCAAGGAGAGGGCCGGCTCCGGCGCCCTCGGCGATCTCGGGGCCCACATCGTCGACCTCGCGCAGTACCTGGCGGGGGAGCCGCTCGGCGGGGTCTCCGCGCTCACCGAGACCTTCGTACGCCGACGGCCCCTGCCCGCACGGCCGGCCGGCGGGCTGTCGGCCTCCGGGCCCGCGCGGGGATCCCGTTCGGACGCCGTCACCGTCGACGACGCCGCCCTGTTCACCGCCCGCTTCGCCTCCGGCGCCCTCGCCTCCTTCGAGGCCTCCCGCTTCGCGGCCGGGCGCAAGAACTCCCTGCGCCTCGAACTCAACGGAGACCGCGGTTCGCTGGCCTTCGACCTGGAACGGCTCAACGAACTCTCCTACCACGACCACACCGAACCCGCCGCCCACGCCGGCTTCCGGCGCATCCTCGTCACCGAGCCCGACCACCCCTACCTCGACGCCTGGTGGCCGCCGGGCCACGGTCTCGGCTACGAGCACACCTTCGCGCACCAGGCCCGCGACTTCGTGCGGGCCATCGCGGACGGGCGGCCACCCGAACCGTCCTTCGCCGACGGACTCCAGGTCCAGCGCGTCCTCGCCGCGGTCGAGGAGAGCGCCGGCAAGAACTCCACGTACACCCCCGTAGCGGTCTGAGGAGGCCCCGAAATGCCGCGCGACTTCACGCTCTTCACCGGCCAGTGGGCCGACCTGCCTCTCGAGGAGGTCTGCCGGCTGGCCCGCGACTTCGGCTACGACGGACTCGAACTCGCCTGCTGGGGCGACCACTTCGAGGTCGACAAAGCGCTCGCGGATCCCTCCTACGTGGAGTCCCGGCGCGCGCTCCTCGACAAGTACGGTCTCAAGTGCCTGGCGATCTCCAACCATCTGGTCGGCCAGGCCGTCTGCGACGCCATCATCGACGAACGCCATCTGGCGATCCTGCCCGCCCGTGTCTGGGGCGACGGCGAACCGGAGGGAGTCCGCAGGCGGGCCGCCGCCGAGATCGCCGACACCGCCCGCGCGGCGGCCGCCCTCGGCGTCGACACCGTCATCGGATTCACCGGCTCGGCGATCTGGCACCTCGTCGCCATGTTCCCGCCCGTGCCCGAAGCGATGATCGAGCGGGGTTACGAGGACTTCGCCACCCGCTGGAACCCCGTCCTCGACGTCTTCGACGCCGAGGGCGTCCGCTTCGCGCACGAGGTCCACCCGAGCGAGATCGCCTACGACTACTGGACCACGCACAAGGCCCTGGAGGCGATCGGCCACCGGCCCGCCTTCGGCCTCAACTTCGACCCCTCCCATTTCGTCTGGCAGGACCTCGACCCCGTCGGATTCCTCTACGACTTCCGCGACCGCATCTACCACGTCGACTGCAAGGAGGCCCGGACCCGCCTCGACGGCCGCAACGGACGGCTCGGCTCCCATCTGCCCTGGGGAGACCCGCGCCGCGGCTGGGACTTCGTCTCGGCGGGCCACGGCGACGTCCCCTGGGAGGACGTCTTCCGCATGCTGCGCTCCATCGGCTACGCCGGGCCCGTCTCGGTCGAGTGGGAGGACGCCGGCATGGACCGCCTCCACGGCGCGCCCGAGGCCCTGGCCCGGCTCAAGACGTACGACTTCGAGCCGCCGTCGGCGTCGTTCGACGCGGCGTTCGGCGGCAACGGCTAGGCCGGGGGACCGGGGGATCGGGGGGCGTAGGCCCGGGGGCGGGGAACAGGACCCCGGGAACGCGGGGGAGGGGCCGGGTACGGGGGTCCCGGCCCCTTGCGCGGAAGCGGCCCCCCTCGCCACACGGCGAGGGGGACCGCTTCTCCGCGGGGCCCGCCGCCGCTCAGCCCACCGGCTGCGGCTGCGGTGCCGAGGTGTCCGCGGTACTGCGCCCCGGCTGCCGCAGCAGCAGGGCGACCGCGGCCGCCACCATGGAGATGCCGCCGGCCAGCGCGTACGCGCCGTCGTAGCCCCAGGCGGCGACCACCATCGAGCCGAGTCCGCCGCCGAACAGACCGCTGATCAGCTTTCCGCTGTACACCAGCCCGTAGTTGGTGGCGTTGTAGTTCTCGCCGAAGTAGTCCGGGGTCAGCGCCGCGAACATCGGGTAGAACGCCCCGCCGCCGAATCCGGAGAGGAAGGCGAAGAACAGGAACAGCGCCTCGCTGTGGACGTCGCCGGCCCAGATCACGCCGAACTGCGCGAGTCCCAGGACCACGATCACGAAGACCAGCGTCTGCTTGCGCCCCCAGGTGTCGGAGAGCCAGCCCACCACACCCCGGCCCACACCGTTGACGACCGCCATCACTCCCATGGACGAGGCCGCCACCAGCGGTCCGAAGCCCACCTCCTTGGCGAAGTCGACCTGGAAGGAGATCCCGAAGATCGACACACCGGCGGTCATCACCAGCGCGACCCACATCAGCGGGAGCATGCCGGTCCTGATCGCCTCCTTGGGGGTGTACTGCTTCACGGCCGGAGGGTTCTTCGCGAGGCCCGCGGCCGCCTTCCCGGAACCGCCGTGGGCCAGCGGGTCGACGTCCGCCGGCCACCAGTTCTTCGGCGGGTCCTTGAAGAAGAACGCGGCGGTCAGCACCACGACCATCACGTAACAGCCGATGAGGTCCAGCACGCGGTGGTAATTGGCCGTGTCGAAGGCGTAGTTGAAGATGAAGATGAACGGCAGGGAGCCGTACGCGAAGCCGCCGTTGACGAACCCCGTCCGCGCGCCACGCCGTTCGGGGTACCACTTCCCGACCATGTTGATGCAGGTCGCGTACACCAGACCGGACCCGACACCGCCGACGACGCCGAAGCCCAGGATCGCCAGGAGCACGTCGTCCAGATGAGACAGGGCCAGGAACCCGGCCGCGCACATGACCGAGCCCACGTACATGGCCTGACGTGCCGTCAAGATGCCCCTCTCCCGCAGCCAGCCCGCCGGGAAGGCGATGCCGGCCTGGAAGAACACCCAGACGCTGAGGATCCAGAAGGTGTTGCTCTGCGTCCAGCCGTGGGCGTGGGACAGGGTGTCCTCGGCCGAGCCGTAGGCGTACTCGAAGACACTGATGGCCATCATGGCGACCCAGGGCAGGTAGACCATGAACGCGCGCGAATGGCCGAGGATGTCCCGGTCGCTCTCGCCGACCCGGTAGACGCGGCCCCGGGCGTCCGTCAGCTCCCGGTACGCGCGCCCCCGGGCGCCGGGCTCGTCCGGCGAGTCCTTCGCCGCCGTCGGTTCCGCCGTCATGACGCCATCTCCTCGCCGAGCGGGTGTGGATTGGGGACGATGCCGCGGGCCGTGGGCCGGCCCGGCGCCTTGAGGAACAGGGCCAGCACGGCGGACGCCAGACCGATGGACCCGGCGAGCACGAAGGCTCCGTGGTAGTCCCACGCGCCGACGACGACCGCGCCCATGCCGGAGCCCACGAGGCCCGAGATGAGCTTCGAGCTGTAGACCATCCCGTAGTTCGAGGCGTTGTTGTTCTCACCGAAGTAGTCCGCGGTCATGGCCGCGAACAGCGGGAAGATCGCGCCGCCCCCGAAGCCGGAGACCATGGAGCAGAACAGGAAGAACGGCATGCTGCCCATCTGGCCCGAGACCAGCACACCGAACTGGGCCGAACCCAGCACCAGACACACGATGATCAGCGTGTGACGCCGTCCGGCGCGGTCGGAGATCCAGCCGATGACCCCGCGACCGGTGCCGTTGACGATCGCCTTCAGCGACATCGCCGTGGCCACGATCCCGCCCGCGAAGCCCATGTCCTTGCCGAACGGGACCTGGAAGGCGATGCCGAAGATGTTGATCCCGGCCGTGCACAGCAGACAGAACCACATCATCCACAGAACAGGGGTACGCGCGGCCTCCTTCGGGGTGTACTGCTTCACGGCCGGCGGGTTCTTCTCCAGCGCCCGCCGGATCCTCGGGTCGTCCGGCACCTTCAACGGGTCCACGTCCGGCGGCCACCAGCCCTTCGGCGGGTCCTTGAAGAACCAGCCGGCCGCCGCGACCAGGGCACAGCAGACCAGGCCGACGCCCACCAGGACGCCCCGGTAGTTGCCCAGGTCCATGTACGAGGTGAACAGGAAGACGAAGGGCACGGACCCGTAGGCGAAACCGCCGTTGACGAAGCCCGTCTTGCCGCCCTTGCGCTCCGGATACCACTTGCCGACCATGTTCACGCAGGTCGCGTAGACGAGACCCGCTCCGATGCCGCTGCACATGCCGAAGCCGAGATAGGCGACCGCCACATGCGGGGCGAACGCCAGGGACACATAGCCGAGCAGCGTGCCGAGCGCGCCCAGCAGCATGGCCGTACGGGCGGGGAGCCTGCCGCTCTCCCGCAGCCGCCCGGCCGGGAAGGCCACGGCCGCCTGGAAGAAGATCCAGACGCCCATCAGCCAGAAGATGTGTCCGCTGCTCCACAGATGAGCCTCGTGAAGGGTGTCCTCCGCGGAGGTGAACGCGTACTCGGCCGAGCTGATGCCCAGCATGCCCGCCCAGGGCAGGACGACCATCCACGCGCGTCTGCGGCCCATGATGTCGATGTCGGTCTCGCCGACGCGGTACACGCGTCCGTTCCGGTCCTTCACCTCTCGGGGTGGAACCGATGTCGAGTAGCCGGTGGTTGTCATGTCGATCGAGATCCCCTTGCGTCGAAAGATCTGGTCAGCGCCCCCTGCCACATGCCTTTCGTGCGCTCACGGGTCCCGGGGGCGGCCGACGCGCACCGTCGGCCGGCCCCCCGCGTCCTCAGGTCATGAACGACCCCCCAACAGGCCCGCAGCACGCGCCCAGCGGTACTTCGCGCCGAGGACGGCCACCGGCATCTCGGTGGTGTACGGGTAGGCCACGACCCCCCGCTCGTACAGGTACCGGCACGCCTCCTCGACCTCGACGTCGCCCGCGAGCGACGCCACCACGGGCTTCTCGACGCCGCGTTCGCGGAACTCGGCCACCACGCGCGCGGTGAGCTCGGCGAAGACCATGGGCGGGGTGACGACGGTGTGCCAGTAGCCGAGGACCAGCGCGTGGACGCGCGGGTCCTCCAGACCGAGCCGGATCGTCGCCTCGTACGTCGACGGCGGTTCGCCGCCCGTGATGTCCACCGGGTTGCCCGCGGCCCCGAAGGGCGGGATGAACTCCCGGAAGGAGGCGTCGAGGTCCGGCGGGATCTCCATCAGGGACAGCCCGTTGTCCGTGACCGCGTCCGACAGCAGCACCCCGCTTCCGCCCGCTCCGGTGATGATCACGACGTTGTCGCCCCGGGGGGCGGGCAGCACCGGCAGGGCGCGCGCGTACTCCAGCATGTCGGTCAGGCCGGGAGCCCTGATGACCCCGGCCTGCCGGAGGATGTCGTCGTACACGGCGTCGTCGCCCGCGAGGGCCCCGGTGTGCGAGCCCGCGGCCCGCGCGCCGGCGGCGGTCCGCCCCGCCTTCAGGACGATGACGGGCTTCTTCGGGACGGTGGCGCGGGCCGCCTCCACGAAGGCGCGGCCGTCCTTGAGGTCCTCCAGGTGCATCGCCACGCACCGGGTGTGCGGGTCCTCGCCGAACCAGGTGAGCAGGTCGTCCTCGTCCAGGTCCGCCTTGTTGCCGAGCCCGACGATCGCCGAGACACCCGTCTTCGTCGTCCGGGCGAACCCCAGCACGGCCATGCCGATCCCGCCGGACTGCGAGGAGAGCGCGACACCGCCCTTCACGTCGTAGGGCGTGCAGAACGTGGCGCACACGTCGTGCCAGGTCGAGTAGTAGCCGTAGATGTTCGGACCGAGCAGCCGGATGCCGTGGCGCTCGCCGATGGCCGTGATCTCGTCCTGGAGGGCCGCTTCGCCGGTCTCCGCGAAACCGGAGGGGATCAGGACCGCGTTGGGGATGTTCTTGCGTCCGGCCTCCTCCAGGACGCGGGGCACCGCGCGGGCGGGGACGGCGAAGACCGCGACGTCCACCTCGCCGGGGACGTCCGTGACACTCGCGTAGGCCTTGCGGCCCTGGATGTCGTCGGCCTTGGGGTTCACCGGGTGGATCTCGCCCGCGAAGCCTCCGTCGACGAGGTTGCGCAGCACCGCGTGACCGATCTTGCCCGGGACGTCGGAGGCGCCGATCACGGCGATCGACCTCGGCCGCATCAGCCGGTCCATGGAGGCGAGGATCTCCTCACGGGTGTACCGGCGCCGCCCGGCCGGGGCGCTCGCGCCGAGGATCACGCGGATGTCCGCCGCGACCGCGCCGTCCGGGGACGCGATCACCGGGTTGAGGTCGACCTCGGCGATCTCGGGGAAGTCCGTGACGAGTTCGGAGACGCGGCGGATCTGTTCGGCGAGGGCCGTCCGGTCCACCGCCGGCCCGCCGCGCACCCCGCGCAGGATCTGCGCCGAGCGGATCGAGTCGAGCATCGACAGCGCCTCGTCGGTGTCCACCGGAGCGAGCCGGAAGGTGACGTCCTTGAGCACCTCGACGAGCACACCGCCGAGCCCGAAGGCGACGACCTTCCCGAAGGTCGGGTCGGTCACCGCGCCGACGATGACCTCCTGTCCGGGCGGGATCAGCTCCTGCACCTGGACGCCGTCGACGCGGGCGCGGGCGTCGTACGAGCGGGCGTTGGCGACCAGCGTCCGGAACGCGGCCCGTACGTCCGCTTCCCCCTCCACACCGACCAGCACCCCGCCCGCGTCGGTCTTGTGCAGGATGTCGGGGGAGACGATCTTCATCACCACGGGGCCGCCGAACCCTTCCGCGTGGCGCACGGCCTCGTCCTCGTCGCGGGCGGTCTCCTCACCGGGCACCGCGATCCCGTAGGCGTCGGCGATCCGCTTGCCCTCGGGGGCCGTCAGCGCGGTGCGGCCCTCGCGCCGTACGCCGTCGAGGAGCGCCCGCACCCGTGCCACCCGGTCCTGAGTCGCCACCTCAGATCACCCCGCCCGTCCGGAGAAGCCGCAATTCCTCGTCACCGAGGCCGAGTTCGCCGATGTAGATCTCCTCGTTGTGCTCACCGAGCAGCGGGGAGGCGGTGATGTCGACGGGGGAGTCGGAGAGTTTGAGCGGGCTGCCGACGGTGACGTACGAGCCGCGCTCGGGGTGCGGCACCTCGACGACCATGTCGTTGGCGGCGAGCGAGGCGTCCTCGATGATCTCCTTGGTGGACAGGATCGGTCCGCACGGGATGTTCTCGGCGTTGAGCTTCTCCAGCACCTGCCATTTGGGCAACGTCGTGGTCCATTCCTCGATGAGCTGGAACATCTTGGCGAGCCTGGGCAGCCGGGCCCGCGGGGTGGACCAGCCGGGGTCGTCGGCCAGTTCGGGGCGGCCGATCAGCCGGGTGATCGGTTTCCAGCCGGTGGGCTGGACGATGACGTAGACGTAGTCGTTGGGGCCGCCCGGCGCGCACTTGACGGCCCAGCCGGGCTGGCCGCCGCCGGAGGCGTTGCCCGAGCGGGGGACCTCGTCGCCGAAGTCGTCGTTCGGGTACTCGGCGAGCGGACCGTGGGCCAGGCGCTGCTGGTCGCGCAGCTTGACCCGGCAGAGGTTGAGGACGGCGTGCTGCATGGCCACGTTGACGCGCTGGCCGCGTCCGGTGCGGGTGCGCTGGAGCAGCGCGGCGAGGACGGCGGCGACGGCGTGGACGCCGGTGCCCGAGTCGCCGATCTGGGCGCCGGTGGCCATCGGCGGCCCGTCCTCGAACCCGGTGGTGGCCATGGAGCCGCCCATCGCCTGCGCGACCACCTCGTACGCCTTGAAGTCGGTGTACGGGCCGTCCCCGAAGCCCTTGATGGACGCGTAGACGATCCGCGGGTTGATCTCGCGGATGCGGTCCCAGGTGAAGCCCATGCGGTCGATCGCTCCGGGGCCGAAGTTCTCCACCAGGACGTCGGATCGGCTGATCAGCTCGGTCAGGAGCTGTTTGCCGCGCTCGGTCTTGGTGTTGAGGGTGATGCTGCGCTTGTTGCTGTTCAGCATGGTGAAGTAGAGCGAGTCGGCGTCCGGGATGTCCCGCAGCTGGGTGCGGGTGATGTCACCGCTCGGCGCCTCGAGTTTGACCACGTCGGCGCCGAGCCAGGCCATCAACTGGGTCGCCGAGGGGCCGGACTGAACGTGCGTCATGTCCAGGACCCGGATGCCTTCGAGAGCCTTGGTCGTCACAGGTCACCTCACTTGTCCGTTGCCTTGAGCCGCTGCGGTGCGGCGGCGGGTGGGCCAGGTTCGGTACATTGCATACAGTCGACGAATACTGTATGAAGAGTGTTATCCCGCATCCGATGGGTGATGTCCAGGGGTCGTGCACCACTTTCAGGACAGGAGCCGAAACGTGGACCTGTACGAACATCAGGCGCGGCAACTCTTCGAGGAACACGGCATCTTGGTGCCGCGCGCCGAGGTCACCGACTCACCCGGCCGGGCGGGGGACATCGCCCGCCGACTCGGCGGCCGGGCCGTCGTCAAGGCCCAGGTGAGGACGGGCGGGCGCGGCAAGGCGGGCGGAGTGCGGCTCGCCGAGGACCCGGAGGCCGCCGAACGCGCGGCCCGCGAGATCCTCGGCATGACCATCAAGGGCCACCCCGTCCGCTCGGTCATGCTGGCCCGACCCGTCGACATCGAGGCCGAGTTCTACGTCTCGTACGTCCTCGACCGCGCCGCCGGGCGCTTCCTCGCGATCGCCTCCGCCGAGGGCGGCACCGAGATCGAGGAGGTCGCGGCGGCCAGGCCGGAGGCGGTGACGCGCGTCCCCGTGGACCCCGCGGAGGGCGTCACCCCGCAGAAGGCCGCCGCCATCGCCCGGGCGGCCGGACTGCCCCCGCGCGCCGCCGACGTCCTCGTCCGGCTCTGGCAGGTACTCGTCCGCGAGGACGCCCTCCTGGTCGAGGTGAACCCCCTCGTCCGCACCGCCCAGGGGCAGCTCACGGCCCTGGACGGCAAGGTCACGCTCGACGACAACGCCCGCTACCGCCAAGCACGTTGGGAGCAGAAGGAGGAGACCTCGCACGACGACCCGCTGGAGGCCGCGGCCGCCGCCAAGGGCCTCAACTACGTGAAGCTGGACGGCGAGGTCGGTGTCATCGGCAACGGCGCCGGTCTCGTCATGTCGACGCTCGACGTGGTCGCCGGAAGCGGTGCCCGCCCCGCCAACTTCCTCGACATCGGCGGCGGGGCCTCGGCGCGGATCATGTCCGACGGTCTGTCCGTCGTCCTGTCCGACCCCGGCGTTCGGTCCGTCCTCGTCAACGTCTTCGGCGGCATCACCGCCTGCGACGCCGTCGCCGACGGGATCGTGCGGGCCCTGGACGCCGTACGGCCGACCAAACCGATCGTGGTCCGGCTCGACGGCAACAACGCGGCCCGGGGCCGCGCCGTCCTCGGCGACCGCGCCCACCCCCTGGTGCACCAGGCCCCCACCATGGACGCCGCCGCCCGCCTGGCCGCCCGCCTGGCCCACACGAACTGAAGGAAGAGGGACATGGCCGTCTTTCTCACCCAGGAGTCCAAGATCCTCGTCCAGGGCATGACCGGCGCCGAGGGCATGCGGCACACCCGGCGCATGCTCGCCGCCGGCACGGACGTCGTCGGCGGCGTCAATCCGCGCAAGGCCGGTCTGACCGTGGAGTTCGACCTCCCCGGTCCCGAGGGCCGCCCCGGGGCCCCGCGGACCGTGCCCGTCTTCGGGTCGGTGCGCGAGGGGATCGAGGCGACGGGAGCCGACGTGAGCGTCGTGTTCGTGCCGCCCGCCTTCGCCCGCGCGGCCGTGCTGGAGGCCGCCGACGCCGGGATCGCGCTCGCCGTCGTCATCACCGAGGGCATCCCCGTCCACGACTCCGTGGCCTTCTGCGCGCACGCCGCCGCCCGCGGGACCCGTGTCATCGGCCCCAACTGCCCCGGCCTCATCTCCCCCGGACGGTCGAACGCGGGCATCGTCCCCGCCGACATCACCGGCCCCGGGAGCATCGGCCTGGTCTCCAAGTCCGGCACCCTCACCTACCAACTCATGCACGAACTGAGGGACGTCGGCTTCTCGACCTGCGTGGGCATCGGCGGGGACCCCGTCGTCGGCACCTCGCACATCGACTGTCTGGCGGCCTTCGAGAAGGACCCCGACACCGAGCTGATCCTTCTCATCGGGGAGATCGGCGGCGACGCCGAGGAACGGGCGGCGGCGTACGTACGCGATCACGTCACCAAGCCCGTCGTCGGCTACATCGCCGGATTCACCGCCCCCGAGGGCCGGACCATGGGCCACGCCGGCGCCATCGTCTCCGGCTCCTCGGGCACCGCCGAGGCCAAGAGGAAGGCCCTGGAGGCGGCCGGGGTCCAGGTCGGCGGCACCCCGACGGAGACGGCCCGGCTGGTCCTCGCGCGGCTGGCGGAGCGCGCGACGCCGAGCGATGTCACTCATAGTTGATCCGTGGTGACTTCCGGAAGCCGCCCGCCCCCGCCGCCTCCCCCTTCCTTACGCGACCTCCTTTACGCGACCTTCCTCACGCGACCTTCCTCATGCGACCTCCGTACGCGACGACTGTTCGCGAGGCCCGATCGACCTACCGTCCGGCAGGGGCCGGGCCCCCGCCCCCGACCGTGCACCGAGAGCGGAGACACTCGTGACCACCCCCGGCCCGACCCCGTCCGGCCCGACGCCCCGTCGCGGCCCCGACGCTCCCGCCCCCCTCGTCCTCAAGTCCGGCACGTCCTGGAGCGACGCCTGGCGGCGGTCCCTCGCCGCCGCCCCCGAGGCGTTCCGCGACGACCGGGTGCTCAACCTCTGGAACGCCGGCTGGCAGGCCGACGGCCGGGCCCTGCCCGCCACCAGCCCCGTCGACGGCGGCCCCGTCGCCGGACCGCCACGCCTGGACGCCACCACGGCACGGCAGGCCGTCCGCGCCTCGCTCGACCAGCACCGCGCCTGGCGGCACGTGCCCCTCGCCGAACGCCGGGCCCGCGTGGCGGCGGCCCTCGACGCCCTCACCGAACACCGTGAACTGCTCGCGCTGCTGCTCGTCTGGGAGATCGGCAAGCCCTGGCGGCTGGCCCAGGCCGACGTGGACCGCGCGATCGACGGCGTGCGCTGGTACGTCGACGGCATCGAACCCATGGTGGAGGGCCGGACCCCGCTCGACGGCCCCGTCTCCAACATCGCGAGCTGGAACTACCCGATGAGCGTCCTCGTCCACGCCATGCTCGTCCAGGCACTCGCGGGCAACGCGGTCATCGCCAAGACCCCGACCGACGGCGGGGTCGCGTGTCTCACCCTGGCCTGCGCGCTCGCCGTACGCGAAGGACTGCCCCTCACCCTTGTCAGCGGCAGCGGGGGCGAGCTGTCGGAGGCGCTCGTGCGCGCGCCCGAGATCGGCTGCGTCTCCTTCGTCGGCGGCCGCGACACCGGCGCCGCGGTGGCCACCGCCGTCGCCGACCTCGGCAAGCGCCACGTCCTCGAACAGGAGGGGCTCAACACCTGGGGCGTCTGGAACCACAGCGACTGGGACGCGCTGACGGCGGTCGTCCCCAAGCTCTTCGACTACGGCAAGCAGCGCTGCACCGCCTACCCGCGCTTCGTCGTCCAGCGCGCCCTGTTCGACGACTTCCTCGCCGCGTACCTGCCGGCCGTCCGCACCCTGCGCACCGGCCATCCGCTCGCCGTCGAGCACCCAGACGACCCCTACCCGTCGCTGGACTTCGGCCCCGTCATCAACGCGGCCAAGGCCAAGGAACTCGACGACCAGGTCACCGAGGCCATCGACCGCGGCGCGGTCCCGCTGTACCGGGGCAAGCCGTCCGACGCCCGCTTCCTGCCCGGCCAGGACACCGCGGCGTACGTCCAGCCCGTGACGCTCCTCAATCCGCCGCCCTCCTCACCGCTGCACCACGCGGAGCCCTTCGGCCCGGTCGACACGATCGTCCTGGTCGACACCGAGGCCGAACTGCTCGCCGCGATGAACGCCTCGAACGGGGCGCTGGTCGCCACCCTGTCCACGGACGACGAGGCGACGTACGACCGGCTGGCCCCCCAGATCCGCGCGTTCAAGGTCGGCCACGGCAGGCCCCGCTCCCGCGGCGACCGCGACGAACTCTTCGGCGGCTTCGGAGCGTCGTGGCGCGGCGCGTTCGTGGGCGGGGAACTCCTGGTGCGCGCGGTGACGCGGGGCCCGGCGGGGGAGCGGCTGCCGGGGAACTTCCCGGAGTACCACTTGATGCCGTGAGCCGGGCGGGTCGGTGAATCGGTGCCTTCCGGTCGGCTAACCGATGCCCTGCCGGTCCGGGTGCAGGGCGAAGGCGCGGTCCGAGGGCTCGGCCACGGAGCGCTCGACGGCCTCGACGAGCAGGGCGCGGTGGCGGAGCAGGGGCTCGCGGCGGTCCGCGGGAGCGATCGCGGCGAGGTCGTCCAGGCCCGCCACGATGCGCCGGGTGACCTGCGGAGTGCCCACCGCGCAGCCCCGGATCTCCGCGAACCCGAGATCGACCAGCTCCGTCCAGCCCGGCACGGGCTGCACCAGCCGAACCTTCCCGCGCCGGTCCCGGTGGAGAGCGGTGTCGAGGGGCCGGCCGGCGACGGCGGCCAGGAACTGCACGATGCGGTCGATCGCCTGCACGGCCGTGGTCGGGTCGTTCACCGCGGCCGACAGCGCCCGCAGCCCGATGTCGGCGAGCTGGCGCAGTCCGAACGCGAAGTCCTGGTGGAAGGTGCGGTCCACGCCGACGGACACGGTGTAGCTCAGCGACCGCCCGGCCGGGGCGGGGCCTCCGTGCACGGCGAACAGCGGAGTGCCCGGTACGACGAAGTCCCCGATCCGCGGGAGCAGCCGCAGCACGACGTCCTCCTGCCCGGCCGCCCGCACCAGCCGGGCGATGTTCACGTCCCGAAGGACGCCGGCCCGTCCGTGGTGGGCGACCCGGGCCGTCTCGGGCCCGAGCGTGTCCTCCTCGCCGGTCGAGCGGGCCACGGGCATGCGCGCGACCACCTTGAACGCCTCGCGGGTGATGCGGTCGATGACATGGCTGATGCGCATGAGCCGCAGGGTCTGGTTCACGTACAGCACGAAGAGCAGCAGGCTCAGCCCGAGCATGGTGAGCGTCAGCACCGACTGGACCAGCGGGATCGAGGTCACGTACCGCGCTTCGGCCTGTCCCTCGTACGAGGTCAGCACGAGGAGCGACAGCAGGAAGGTGGCGAGGAACACCGCGAAGGTGGCCTTGGTGATCCGGCTCCGTACGAAGATCCGCACCACGCGCGGACTGAACTGCCCGCTCGCCATCTGCACGGCGACCAGCGAGATGCTGAAGACCACGCCGATGAAGGTCATCATCGCCGAGCTGACCACGGTCACGACGGCCTTCGCGTCGTCGGCCAGGCGCAGCAGATCGTCGAGGGTGTCGTAGTCGCGGGCGTCGTGCAGCGCGTCGACGATCGCGGTGTCGATCTCCGTCGCCACCGCCCACACCACGAAGACCAGCACCATGGCCGCGGTGGGCGCGAACCAGAACGTGTCCCGCAGGTGCTCCCGCAACGGCGACAGCGCTCTCGGCCGCCGCCCTTCCCGCAGACCACCGGTAGTCATCCAGTCACCCATGGTGAGACTGTAGGCGCACCCCCACTCCGCTCCGCGGACCCGCTCCGGGGGACGGATATGCAGGTGAAAGGCACTCCGAAACCTTGGTATTGTTATCCATGTCGCCGCGGGGAACGCCCCGGTCAGGCGGCAGACACCTTGTCCGGGTGGCGGAATGGCAGACGCGCTAGCTTGAGGTGCTAGTGCCCTTTATCGGGCGTGGGGGTTCAAGTCCCCCCTCGGACACTCTCTGTAGTGATTCACGAACGAGGACCCCGACCTGATGGTCGAGGTCCTCTTCGCGTTTTCCTCACTCGGGGCTCCTCGGAGGGTCCTCCGGGCGTCCCCGGCGCCGTGGGCGGCGGCCGGTGGTGTGCCGGCCGCCGCCTGGCGGGAGGGATGCGGGCTCGCGTGCCCGTGGGGGTGTGGCGTCAGTTCGACGTGCCGCCCGAGACCCACTGGCTCCACGGCATGTTCCAGTCGCTGAAGCCGTTGCCCGGGGCCACGGTGGCCTTGTCCGCGGAGTTCTTGACGATCACGACGTCACCGGTCAGCGAGTTGTCGAAGAACCACGCGGCCGGCATCTTGCCGTTGCCGGCGTTCCTGACGTCCTTCAGGCCGACGCAGCCGTGGCTGGTGTTGACCTTGCCGAAGACGGAGTCGCCGCCCCAGTAGTTGCCGTGGATGAACGTGCCCGAGTCGGTCAGGCGCATGGCGTGCGGCACGGCCTCGATGTCGTAGGAGGGCTTGCCGTTCTTCTCCGTGAGGCCGACGGTCGCACCGTTCATGTGGATCTGCCGGTACTTCTCGGAGATGACCATCTGGCCGTTGTACGTCGGGTGCTCGGCGCTGCCGGACGAGATCGGGATGGTCCTGATCGTCTTGCCGTCCCGCTTGACGGTCATCTGCTTCGTCTTGGCGTCGACGGTGCTGATCTGGCTCCGGCCGATCTTGAACGTGACCGTCTTCTCGACACCGTCGAGGTTCATCCTCACGGTGACGGTGGAGCCGGGCTTCCAGTAGTGCTCGGGGCGGAAGTCCAGGCGGCTGCCGCTGAGCCAGTGGCCGACGACCTGCTCGCCGCTGCTGGTGCTGACCTGGATCTTCGACTCCATGGCGGCCTTGTCGGCGATCGCCCTGCCGAAGTCGAAGCTCACCGGCATGCCCACGCCGACGGTCGAGCCGTTCTCGGGGGAGAGGTGGCCGAGGAAGTCGTTGGCCGGGGAGACCGTGGAGATCGAGGCGTTCTCGGTGGCGGCGCGGCCCTTGGCGTCCACGGCCTCCGCGGCGACCTGGTAGCGGGTGGCCTGCTTCAGCGGGCCGTTCGCCGTCCAGGACGTGCCGTCCGCGGACAGGGTGCCCTGCACCTCGGTGCCGGTCGCGACGGCGGTCATGGTCACCTTGGTGAGTCTGCCGTCGCTGACGGTGACGCTCACGGGGTCGTCCGTCCCGACGCCGTGGGCCGGACCGGGCGTGATCTTTATTCGGGCGTCGGAGACGTCCTGGGCGTCCGACTGGGTCGCCTGTGCCCGCGTCTCCGGGTGGGACCCGGTGTCATTGGTGGCTGCGTAGCTGGTACCGCCCAGCGCCGTGAGTGCGAGTGCTCCGGCCGTAGCCATCAGCCCGGTGCGTCGCTTGCGTGCGGTGATCAAACGCTTCTCCCATGCCACTGGTGGTTGAATCCCCCGGCCGATCGCCAGGGGGCAATCAGCTTCAAAGAAGCATTTTTGCGCATTAGTCCGATTTGTTGGGTGGTTTGTGGCGGGTCTCACGCGCCACGTGTGCGCCGCCTTGCCGCCAGATCCGCCAGTGGGCCGCCTTGCCGCCAGATCCGCCAGTGGGCCACCTGGCCGCTGGATCGCCGTCGGGCCGCCCGGTCGCCGGATCCGCCATCGGGCCGCCCGGCCCGGTCGGCCGGCGCCTCACCTCTCGGAGATCACGGAGAGCCACGCCGTGTCCTCCGGGCCGGGAGTCTCCGGGTCCGGTGCGGGGAGTCGGCGGAGCTCGCCCGTGCTCAGGGCGATCGTGGCCCGGGGGCGCATCGGCCCCTGGCCCCTGCGGGAGAGCAGGACGAGCTCCCAGACCGTCGCCGTCATGGCGTCGAGCCGGGCGGCGCAGTCGGCGCCGACCCGCAGTGGATCACGGGTCCGGCCCAGGGACAGATGGGGGGTGAAGCTCCTGGCGGGCCCGTCGCCGTGCGGGAACCGCTGCCGCAGTGCGTGGTGCAGGTCCGCCCAGGGGGCTTGGCCGGCCGCCGCCGGGTCGAGCCACACGGTGGCGTACGCCCTGTGCCGGAAGGTCCGTACGCCGTCCAGTCGCGCGGTGAACACCGGCACCTCGGCGCTCGCCGCGGCGAGCAGCGGGGCCGCCCGCTCGAAGTCGGACTCGGGCACGAACGGGAAGAGGACGTTGACGTGGGGCGGCCAGCGGTGGATCTGAGGGTCGTAGTCCCGGCGGATGCCCTGGATGGGCGGCCACAGGTCGGCGGGCGGGATCCAGGCCACCGCCGAGCGGCGCATCTCGTCGCTGGTTCGCATCAGGCGTCCTCTCCCGTCACACCCCCTCCTTCAGGGTGCCGCGCGCCCGGTCGGAGACATGTTTCCGTGACGTCAAACGTGATGTTGAATACGGAAACAATGTTGACATGAACACTTCCGTCAAGTGGTTGCCTGTTGTACCAAATGAGGGCCAGCTTTCCCGCTCAGGGAGGTCCTGTGAGACGCGTCAAATTGCGATCCACCCTTGTCGCCTTCGGTCTCGCGATGATGTTCGGCCTGGTGCTGACCGGCCCGGCGCACGCCGCCGGGCCGGCGTATGTCGCGCTGGGGGATTCGTACTCGGCCGGCAACGGCGCAGGGAACTACGACAGTTCGAGCGGAGGCTGCCACCGCAGCCTCAGCGCCTACCCCTACCTGTGGAAAAACGCGCACGCCCCGTCCTCGTTCGCCGACACGTCCTGCTCGGGAGCGGTCACCACGGATGTGACGAACAGCCAGCTCGCCCCGCTGAACTCCGCCACCGGCCTCGTCTCGCTCACCATCGGCGGCAACGACGCCGGCTTCTCGGACGTCATGACCACCTGTGTCACCGGGTCGGACACCGACTGCGTCAACCGCGTGAACACAGCCGAGAACTACGCCCGGAACACCCTCCCCGCCCGCCTCGACGCCACGTACGACGCCATCCGCGCCAAGGCCCCCAACGCCAAGGTGGTCGTCCTCGGCTACCCGCACATGTATACGCTCAACGTCTTCTGCGTCGGTCTCAGCGCCACCAAGCACAGCAAGATCGACGAGGCCTCTGACGTCATCGATGGTGTCATCGCCGCCCGCGCCGCCGCCCACGGCTTCGTCTTCGGAGACGTCCGCACCGCGTTCGGCGGCCATGAGCTGTGCTCCAGCGACGGCTGGCTGCACTCCCTGGTGGTCTCCCCGAGCTGGGAGTCGTACCACCCCACCGCCACCGGCCACGCGAGCGGCTACTACCCCGTCCTCAACGCCAACAGCTGACCTCCCCCGGGGGCGAGCCGGCCCGGCCCGCCCCCGGACCGCCGGCGTCGAACGACGGGCCGGACCCGGTCGCCGCGTCGCCCGGGAGCCCGGACCGGCCCGTCCTGAGCCGCGCCCACCGGGGCCGTCACTGATACTGATGAAATGGGCAAACTTGGGCGATACGTCCCAGCGAGCCGACGGGGTGACCGGGTACCGCCGAAGGCCGGGCCGTCGGAATCCGGCCCGGAGGCCCATCGACCATCGGCCGGCCGGCGTGTCCGGTCGATGCTGACTCCGCGCAGCGTCGCCGGTCAGGTCTTCCTGCTGCAACTGGCGGTCGTTCTGCTGCTCATCGCCACGGCCGTGGTGGTGCTCGTGTTCCAGGACCGCAACCGCGCGATCCGGGAGGCCGGCGACCGGTCACTGGCGGTGGCCCAGACGTTCGCGAACGCCCCGGGCACCGCGGCCGCGATGAAGAGCAAGGACCCCACGGCGGCACTCCAGCCCCATGCCGAGGTGGTGCGCAAGAAGACCGGCGTCGACTACGTCGTGGCGCTGAGCCCGTACGGCTTCCGGTGGACCCACCCGGACCCGGACCAGATCGGCAAGCACGTCTCCACCTCCTACGGCGAGGCGCTCGGAGGCCAGCCCCACCAGACCACGTTCGACAGCAGCCTGGGCAAGGCGGTCGACTCGACGGTGGCCGTCTTCGACGACAAGGGGACCGTCGTCGGCCTCATCACCGTGGGGGTCACGGTGGACAAGGTGGCCAACGTGGTGCAGAACCAACTGCCGGTGATCTTCGCCGCCGGCGGTGTGGCGCTGCTGCTGGCCGCGGGTGGGTCGGCACTGGTCAGCGGGCGACTGCGGCGCCAGACCGCGGGCCTCGGGCCGGTGGAGATGACCCGCATGTACGAGCACCACGACGCCGTCCTGCACGCGGTCCGCGAAGGCGTGATCATTCTGGACGGTGACGGAACGCTGCTCCTGGCCAACGACGAGGCACGCCGGCTGCTCGCGCTGCCGCCGGAGGCCGAGGGCAGACCGGTCACCGCACTCGGCCTGAGCCCGGCCCTGGCCGCACTGCTGGGATCGGGCCAGGTGGCCACGGACCAGGTCTTCCTGGCCGGGGACACCCTGCTCGCGGTCAACGTGCGGCCGGTCGGCCCGAAGGGGGGCAGCGTGGCCACCCTGCGGGACACCACGGAGCTGCGCGCCCTCGCGGGCCGCGCGGACGTGGCGGGCGGGCGCCTGAGGCTGCTCTACGACGCCAGCACGCGGATCGGCACCACCCTGGACGTGAAGCGCACCGCCGAGGAACTGGCCGAGGTGGCCGTCCCGCGCTTCGCCGACTTCGCCACCATCGAGCTGGTGGAACCCGTGCTGCACGGTGGTGAGCCGACGGGGTCGAACATGGAGATGCACCGCGTCGCGTCGGCGGGCATCCGCGACGACGCGCCGCTGTCGCCCGTCGGGACCCGCATGCACCACGTGCCTGGCAACCCTGTGGCCATCGGTATCGTCACCGGCCGGCCGGTCCTGGTGGAAGACCTCGCCACGGCCGACGGATGGCGGGCCCAGGACCCGGAGCGGACGCGGAAGATCACCGAGTACGGCATCCACTCCATGATCTCGGTGCCGCTCCAGGCGCGGGGGCAGTTGCTGGGGGTCGTGGAGTTCTGGCGTTCGGAGCAGGACGCGTTCGAGCCGGACGACCTGTCCCCCGCGGAGGAGCTCGCCGCCCGGGCGGCCGTGTGCATCGACAACGCCCGCCGCTACACCCGCGAGCACATCACGGCCGTCACGCTCCAGCGCAGCCTGCTGCCCGGCGTGCTCCCCGAGCTGTCCGCGCTGGACGTCGGGCACCGGTACCTGCCCGCCCAGGCGGGGGTGGGCGGCGACTGGTACGACGTCATCCCGCTGCCGGGAGCCCGGGTGGCCCTCGTGGTCGGCGACGTCGTCGGACACGGTCTGCACGCGGCCGCGACGATGGGGCGCCTGAGGACCGCGGTGCACAACTTCGCCGCCCTCGACCTGCCCCCGGACGAGATTCTCGGGCACCTGGACGACCTGATCACCCGGATCGACGAGGACGCGGCGGCGGAGGCCATCACCGGCGCGACCTGTCTGTACGCGGTCTACGATCCGGTCACCGGGCGGTGTGTCGTCGCCCGGGCCGGCCATCCCGGGCCGGCGCTGGTGTCCCCCGACGGCTCCGTGACCTTCCCCGACATCCCCGTCGCCCCGCCCCTGGGCGTCGGGGCGGGTCTGCCGGTCGAGACGGCCGAACTGCTGCTGCCCGCCGACAGCCGGCTGGTCCTCTACACCGACGGCCTGGTCGAGGCCCGCGGCCGTGACATCGACACCGGGCTCGGCATGCTGAAGGACGCGCTCGCCCACACGGACGGCACCTCCCCCGACGACACCTGCCGCACGGTGCTCGACGCGATGCTGCGCACCAGGGCGAGCGACGACGTCGCCCTGCTCGTCGCACGCACCCGGCTGCTCGACCCGGACCAGGTCGCGGAGTGGGACGTACCGGAGGACCCCGCGGCCGTCTCGCGGATCCGCGCCGAGGCCACGGACCGGCTGGAGGCCTGGGGGCTCGGCGAGGCCGCCTTCACGACCGAGCTGATCCTCAGCGAACTGGTGACGAACGCCATCCGGTACGGCGGGAGCCCCATCAGTCTGCGGCTGCTGCGCGATCGCGACAGCCTGATCTGCGAGGTCGCCGACGGCACCAGCACCTCCCCGCACCTGCGCCGCGCGGCCTTCACCGACGAGGGGGGCCGTGGTCTGTTCCTCGTCGCGCAGATGTCCCGCCGCTGGGGGACCCGCTACACCGACCGGGGCAAGATCATCTGGGCCGAGCAGGCGCTCGACGCCCCGGCCGCCGGGGACCTGGGAAGTCTCCTGCTGGCGGACCTGTGAAACGGGGCGGAACCCGGCCGCCGTGCCGTGCGGGAGCGTGGGTTCGCCGCGTACGGCGGGGTGCCGGGTGTGCCGGGGCGTTCAGGAGCCCTGCTTCACCGTGAAGTACGGGATCTTGTCCGGGTCCTGGCCGAAGGCGGCCCCGAGGTAGACGACCGACAGTTTGGCGAGCGTCCCGTCGTCGATGAGCTGCTTGATGATCCGGTCCACCTCGTTCCTGTTGGGCGAACCCTTCGGGAACAGGGCGCCGTAGCCCTGGTCGGTCCGGTACTGGCCCACGATGCGCACCCTGCCCTCCCGCTTCTGGGGGTACGCCAGCAGGATCGTCGTGTCGTGGACGACCGCGTCGATCCGGCCCTTCTCCAGCGCCGTGACCATCTCCGGGTCGTTGGCGTAGGCGGTGACGGGCTTGGTCGGCTTGAGACGGTTCTTGACGAACGCCTCGCCCGTGGTGCCCTCGGCGACCCCGATACGGACGTCGCGGAGGTTGTTCTCGTTGATCTTCTCGCCGTCCCTGATCAGCACTCCCAGGGTGGAGTCGAGGTAGGGCGGGGAGAACTCGGCGACCTTGCTCCGTTCCGGGGTGATCGTGATCTGCGCGAGGGCCAGGTCGAAGTTCGTGGTCCGGCCGGACACGACCTCGGGGAAGGGGGCGTTCTCCACCTTCAGCCGGTCGAGCCCGGACCGGTAGGCGATGTTGGCGGCCATGCAGTACTCGTAGCCGCTCTTGACCTCGGCCGGCGTGTTGCCGTTCCACCAGCCGGGGGCGGGCAGGGTCGTCTTGACCGTGAGGGCGCCCGCCGTCCGGGGCGAGAGATGGAACTCTCCGTGGTGCCCCGAGACCTCGCAGTCCCCGTACTGGGCCTTCGACGACTCGGGCTCGCCCTCGTCACAAGCCGATGTCGCGACGATGAGCGCCACGCTGACAGCCAGAGAGCCGATCGCTGCCGCGGCGCGCATCATTGCACCTCCGGTCGGGGCATCCTCCTGGAGTCACCATAAATCACCCCGAACCCGGCGTCGCGCGTTCTGCGGCCGCCAGCCGTGCGGCGTGATGCCGCGTGGCCTGCGGATGGGCGGGGTCGTGACCGTGCCCGGCACGTCCGCCGGGGTGGCCGCGGCCGTCTCCCTGGTGAGGCGTCCGTGCTCCGTGGTGAGGCGCGCCCGCGCTCCACGGCGATCCGCCCGCGCTCCACGGCGAGGCGCCCGCGCTCCACGGCGAGGCGCCGGGGCGGACACCGTCCGTCCTTCCCGTCGGATGGCGCGACGGCTTCGTAAGGGGTCGGTGAGAACGTGGGTTATCGCATATCGCATACATGGAAGGGGTAGAGGTCTCCCCGGTCTCCCCGTCATCGACCGGAGTGAGGTAGCCCCGCAATGTCGACTTCAGCATCCCGTCGTCCCGCCCCGTCCGCGGACCGCCTTCCGGGTGACGGGACGGTCATCGACCGGCTCGTGGCGGCCAACCGCGCGTATGCCGCCGGGTTCGTGGATCCGGGCCGGGACGCGCGGCCGGTTCAGCGTGTCGCCGTCGTGGCCTGCATGGACGCCCGCATCGATCTGCACGCCGCGCTCGGCCTCCGGTTGGGCGACTGTCACACCGTGCGCAACGCGGGCGGTGTCGTCACCGACGACACCATCCGGTCCCTGACGATCAGTCAGCGTGCGCTGGGGACGCGCAGCGTCATACTCATCCACCACACCGGCTGCGGTCTGCAGAGCATCACCGAGGAGTTCCGGCACGAGTTGGAGATGGAGGTCGGGCAGCGGCCGGCCTGGGCGGTCGAGGCGTTCCGGGACGTCGACCAGGACGTACGGCAGTCGCTCCAACGGGTGCGTACCTCGCCGTTCCTGCCGCACACCGACGACGTCCGCGGCTTCGTCTTCGACGTCACGACCGGGCTGCTGAGGGAGATCGACCCGCGAGGCTGAGGGCTCCGGTTCCGTTGGTCGCCGGTCGCCGGTCGCCGGTCGCCGGTCGCCGGTCGCCGGGTCGCCGGGTCGCCTGGATTCGCCCTTCCGCCTCTCTGGTGCACTGCGACAGGGCGCTGCATACTGTATGCAGTTCCATTGGGAAGCTGTTCGCGAGGAGGGGGTCACCCCGTGTCCTACCGCACTTCTCTCTCGGCCGTCCTGGCCGAGGTCGTCGCGCCCGCCGCCGAACTGACGGCTCGGGAAGGCCGGTTCCCGCGTGACGCGGTGGCCGCCTTCGGCCGTGCCGGACTCCTCGGTCTGACCCTCCCTCAGGAGTCCGGCGGCGCCGGCCTCGGGCTGTCCGAGGCGGCCGACGTGGTCGCGCGGACGGCCCGCCTGTGCCCCGCCACCGCCACTGTGCTCGCGTCCCACTTCGCCGCGGTCGCCGCCGTCGAGTCCTGCGGCGGTTCCTGGGTGCGGGAGGAGATCGCCGCGGGGCGTCACCTCATGAGCCTTGCGCTGGATGAGGATCCGCACGCGACGACGTACGAGACGGCGTACGAGATGACGTACGAGATGACGTACGAGGCGAGGTACCAGGGTTCGTACGAGGGCTCGCGCGCGGTGTCCTGCTCGGCCGCCGCCAGGTTCGCCGACGTGGTCGCCCTGCGGGGCCGCAGGCGGCGGGTGGTCGCGGCGGGCGAGGCCGACAGCTACCTCTGGTCCTCGCGCCCGCTCGCGGGGCGGGACGGTGTGACGCTGTGGGTCGTCCCGGCGCAGGCCTCGGACCTGTTCGTGCCGGCCCGGTCCGGCGGGGGAGGGCCCAGGGGCAGCGCCACCTCCACCCTGCACGCGGATCCGGTGCTCGTGCCCGCCGACGTGATGCTCGGACGGGACGGAGGGGGACTGGACGTCGTGCTGCGCACCGTGCGGCCGTGGCTCCTGGAGCTGACGGCGGCGGCGGACGGCGCGCTTCCCGGACGCGGTCCTGGACCAGGATCCGGACCTGGACCTGGACCGGGACCGGGATCCGGGCCTGGACCGGGACTCGGAATCGGACCGGGACTCGGACCCGGGCCCAGCGCTCCACGGTCCGTGGGTCGGCGCCTCCGTCCCGCCCCCGCGGCATGACGCCGCGGACGCGCGTCATGACTCCCGTGCGAGGGCCCCTCCGGTCAGTCCTGGCTCGTCCCGGCGGCGATCTGCTTGCGGTAGAAGCCGGTCGTGCGCTCGGTGTGCTTGCGCATGACCTCGCCGGCGCGGTCGGAGTCGCCCTTGGCGATCGCCCTGATGAGCTGGGCGTGTTCGTTCCACGCTTCCTTGCCGCGGGGCCGGGCGATCGGCGTGTAGTACCAGCGCACCTTCTGGCCGACACCCGCGATCAGCTCGGCCAGTACGGCGTTGGCGCCGATCGAGGTGATGAAGGCGTGCAGGGCGGTGTTGGCCGCGACCAGCCGCTCGACGTCGCTCGCGGCGAGGGCGTCGACGCCCTCCTGGTGCAGCTCCCAGAGCTTCTCGACGTCCTCGGGTTTCGCGTGCTGGGCGGCGAGTTGGGCCGAGTAGGTCTCCAGCACCGCCCGGACGCCGAGGAGTTGGGCGGCCTCCTCCTCGGTGGGGGAGTGGACGAAGGCTCCCTGGGCGGGACGCAGATCGACCCATCCGTCGGTCTGGAGTCGCTGCAGGGCCTCCCGTACGGGCTGCCGGCTGACCCCGAGATGCTCGGCGAGCTCGGCCTCGACGAGATGCTGGCCGGGCTTGAGGGAGCCGTTGACGATCAGCTCGGTCAGGGCGTCGTACACGGCCTGCCGCAGTGGCGCCGGGCGGGTGACGCGCCGGGTCGCGGCGGCCGTGAGTGCCTCACGCATGGGAGCCCCGTTCCGCCACCGGGCCCGCGGGGCCGACGGCTCTGCCAAGAGGTGGCCGCCGAAAGGGTTCCCGACGGCTGCGTCAGCATACAGGTTTTCGTATGCAAGACGGTGGGGCGGTCGAGAGGCGATCCCAGGTCGGCGGGGGTGCCTGAACGGGTGTCCGCGAGCCACGGGCCGCGCGCGAGGTGCCCGCGGTCGTCCGTTCCCGCGGCCAAGTGCCGCCCCGCCGAAGGAGGTTGATTCGGATTGAGTTCTGTATACAGAAGCCTGTATGGGGTAGTGTCCCGGTCTCGCAGGCATCGCCGGGAACCCGCACGACGGAAGGCGGAGCGATCATGACGGCCAGCGTGGACGACGTGACGGTCGAGAGCGTGGTCCGGAGGGCGGCGGCCGCGCACCGGGATCAGCGCGGCGCGCTCCTTCCCGTACTGCACGCCGTACAGGCCGAGTTGGGGTGTGTGCCGCGAGAGGCGATTCCCGTGCTCGCCGACGAGTTCAACCTCTCCCGGGCGGACGTCCACGGAGTGGTGACCTTCTACCACGACTTCCGCGCGGAACCGGCCGGACGCACCACCGTGCGCGTCTGCCGGGCGGAGGCCTGCCAGGCGCTCGGCGCCGAGGGTCTGGTGCGACACCTGCGGGAGGCCGGACTGGAGCTCGGCGAGACGAGCGCGGACGGAGCCTTCACCGTCGAGCAGGTCTTCTGCCTCGGCAACTGCGCGCTGGGCCCGTCCGTCGAGGTCAACGGGCGGCTGTACGGGCGCGTCGGACCCGCCCGGCTGGGCTCGGTCCTGGACGGGACGGTCTCCTCGTGAACGGCGACGGTACGGCACGCCCCACGACCACCGTCTACGTCCCCCGCGACTCCGCGGCCCGGTCCGTCGGCGCCGACGACATCGCGGACGCCCTGCGACGGGCCGCCGTGCGCGACGGCCTCCCCCTCGACGTCGTACGCAACGGCTCGCGCGGCATGCTCTGGCTGGAGCCCCTGATCGAGGTCGTGACCCCGCACGGCCGCGTGGGATACGGCCCCGTGGCCCCGTCCGACGTCGAGGACCTGCTCGCCGCGGGCCTGCTCGACGGCGCCGACCATCCGCTGCGGCTCGGCGTCGTGGAGCAACTCCCCTGGCTGGCCCGGCAGAACCGGGTCACCTTCGCCCGGGTCGGTGTCACCGACCCGCTGTCCACGGACGACTACGTGGCGCACGGCGGCCTCGCCGGACTGCGCGCGGCGCTGGAGCGGCCGCCCGCGGACGTGGTCGCCGAGGTCACCGCGTCCGGTCTGCGCGGCAGGGGCGGCGCGGGCTTCCCGGCCGGCGTCAAATGGAAGACCGTCCTCGACCGCGCCGACGACCTCAAGTTCGTCTGCTGCAACGCCGACGAGGGCGACAGCGGCACCTTCGCCGACCGGATGGTCATGGAGGGCGACCCGTTCATGCTCATCGAGGGCATGACCATCGCCGCGCACGCGGTCGGGGCGAGCGAGGGCTACCTCTACATCCGCTCGGAGTACCCGGACGCGGTGGCCACGATGCGGGCCGCGATCGGCATCGCCCGCGAACGCGGCTGGCTCGGCGCGGACATCCTCGGCTCCGGACTCGCCTTCGACCTGCACGTGCGCGTAGGCGGCGGCGCGTACATCTGCGGCGAGGAGACCTCCCTGCTGGAGAGCCTGGAGGGCAAGCGCGGCACGGTCCGCGCCAAACCCCCGATCCCGGCGATCGAGGGCCTGTTCGGCAGACCGACCGTGGTGAACAACGTGCTCACCCTCGCGACCGTCCCCGTCGTGCTCGCGGACGGCGCGCGGGCCTACGAGGAACTCGGTGTCGGACGCTCCCGCGGCACCCAGGTCTTCCAGCTCGGCGGCAACATCGCGCACGGCGGCATCGTCGAGACCGCGTTCGGCGTCACCCTGCGCGAACTGGTCGAGGAATACGGCGGCGGCACGTTCTCCGGGCGTCCGGTGCGCACGGCGCAGGTCGGCGGACCGCTCGGCGCCTACCTGCCCACGTCGATGTTCGACCTGCCCATGGACTACGAGGCCTTCGCGGAGGCAGGCGCGATGGTCGGCCACGGAGGCGTCGTCGTCTTCGACGACACCGTCGACATGGCCGCCCAGGCCCGCTTCGCGATGGAGTTCTGCGCCGCGGAGTCCTGCGGCAAGTGCACACCGTGCAGGGTCGGTTCGGTACGCGGCGTCGAGGTCATCGACAAGATCGTGGCCGGTCGGCACCCGGACGAGAACCTGGCGCTCCTGGAAGACCTGTGCGACCTGATGACCGACGGCTCGCTGTGCGCGATGGGCGGACTGACACCGATGCCCGTACGGAGCGCCCTCACCCACTTCCCTGACGACTTCCTCGCCCGTGAGGCCGGCCGGGAGGCCGACTCCCGCCCGCCGAGCGGCGCGAGGAGGGAGGCCACGTCATGACCCTGCTCAAGGAACCCGACTTCGGAACCCCCGAACGGCCCGGGGCCGCCACCGTGTCGGTGGAGGTCGACGGGCTGGCGGTGACCGTCCCCGAGGGCACCTCCGTGATGCGCGCCGCCGCGCTCGCCGGTGTCGACATACCCAGACTGTGCGCCACCGACAGCCTGGAGGCCTTCGGCTCCTGCCGGCTGTGCGTGGTGGAGATCGACGGCCGGCGCGGCACCCCCGCCTCCTGCACCACCCCGGTGACGGACGGGATGACGGTCAGGACCCAGACACCCAAGGTCGAGAAGCTCCGCCAGGGCGTCATGGAGCTGTACATCTCCGACCACCCGCTGGACTGTCTCACCTGTCCCGCCAACGGCGACTGCGAACTCCAGGACATGGCGGGCGTGGTGGGCCTGCGCCAGGTGCGGTACGGCTACGAGGGCGAGAACCACCTCGACGCGCCGAAGGACACCTCCAACCCGTACTTCGACTTCGACCCCGCCAAGTGCATCGCGTGCTCCCGCTGCGTGCGCGCCTGCGGCGAGGTCCAGGGCACCTTCGCGCTCACCATCGAGGGACGCGGCTTCGACTCCAAGGTCTCACCCGGCGCCGCCGAGACGTTCATGGACTCCGAGTGCGTCTCCTGCGGCGCCTGCGTCCAGGCCTGCCCGACCTCCACGCTCCAGGAGAAGTCGGTGGTCCAGCTCGGCATGCCGACCCGGTCGGTGGTCACCACATGCGCCTACTGCGGGGTCGGCTGCTCCTTCAAGGCCGAGCTGCGCGGCGACGAACTCGTCCGCATGGTGCCGTACAAGGACGGCGGCGCCAACGAGGGCCACTCGTGCGTGAAGGGCCGCTTCGCCTTCGGCTACGCCACCCACCCCGACCGGGTCCTCAAGCCGATGGTGCGCGACCGCGTCACCGACCCCTGGCGCGAGGTCGGCTGGGACGAGGCCATCGGCACGGTCGCCCGCCGGATGCGGGACATCCAGAGGCGCCACGGCCAGGGGGCGATCGGCGCGATCTCCTCGTCGCGGTGCACCAACGAGGAGGTGTACGTCGTCCAGAAGATGGTGCGCGCCGCGTTCGGCAACAACAACGTGGACACCTGCGCCCGCGTCTGCCACTCCCCGACCGGATACGGACTCAAGCAGACCTTCGGGGAGTCGGCCGGCACCCAGGACTTCCGCTCGGTGGCGCAGGCCGACGTCATCATGGTGATCGGGGCCAACCCCACCGACGGACACCCGGTGTTCGCCTCCCGGATGAAGCGGCGCCTGCGCGAGGGCGCGGAGCTGATCGTCGTCGACCCGCGCCGCATCGACCTGGTGCGCTCCCCGCACATCGAGGCCGCGCACCACCTCCAGCTCCGCCCCAGCACCAATGTCGCCGTCGTGAACGCCATGGCCCACGTGGTCGTCACCGAAGGGCTCGTCGACCGGACCTTCGTGGACACGCGGTGCGAAGACTTCGACGCGTGGGCGGAGTTCGTCGCCCGGCCGGAGAACAGCCCGGAGGCCACCGAGGGGATCAGCGGCGTCCCCGCCGCCCAACTGCGCGCCGCCGCACGGCTGTACGCGACGGCACCCAACGGCGCCATCTACTACGGCCTCGGCGTCACCGAGCACAGCCAGGGCTCCACCATGGTCATGGGGATGGCCAACCTCGCGATGGCGTGCGGCAACATCGGCCGCGACGGCGTCGGGGTCAACCCCCTGCGCGGACAGAACAACGTCCAGGGCTCCTGCGACATGGGCTCGTTCCCGCACGAACTGCCCGGCTACCGCCATGTGTCCGACGACGCCGTCCGCGAGGTGTTCGAGAACCTGTGGGGCGGCACCCTTCTCGGCGAACCCGGACTGCGCATCCCCAACATGTTCGACGCGGCGATCGACGGGACGTTCCGCGGCCTGTTCGTGCACGGAGAGGACATCGCGCAGTCCGACCCCAACCTCCAGCACGTCACCGCCGCGCTCGAAGCCATGGAACTCGTCGTCGTGCAGGACCTGTTCCTCAACGAGACGGCCAGGTTCGCCCACGTCTTCCTGCCCGGCGCGTCCTTCCTGGAGAAGGACGGCACCTTCACCAACGCCGAACGCAGGATCAACCGGGTGCGCGCCGTGATGAAGCCGAGGACCGGCAGGCACGAGTGGCAGATCGTGTGCGAGATCGCCACCGCCATGGGATACCCGATGTCGTACGACCATCCGGGCCGCATCATGGACGAGATCGCCGCCGTCACCCCGACGTTCACCGGAGTGTCCTTCGGTCTGCTCGACAAGCTGGGCAGCGTGCAGTGGCCGTGCAACGCCTCCGCCCCCGAGGGGACACCGGTCATGCACGTCGACGCATTCGTGCGCGGCAAGGGCCGGTTCGTCGTCACCGCCTACGTGCCGACCGACGAACGCAGCACCCGGCGCTTCCCGCTCGTGCTCACCACCGGGCGCATCCTCAGCCAGTACAACGTCGGCGCGCAGACCCGGCGGACGGGCAACGTCGCCTGGCATCCCGAGGACGTCCTGGAACTGCACCCGCACGACGCCGAGGTCCGCGGCATCACCGACGGCGCGCTGGTGACGCTGGCCAGCCGTGTCGGGAGCACCAGCCTGCGGGCGGAGATCTCCGACCGGATGCCGGCCGGCGTCGTCTACACCACGTTCCACCACCCCGTGACCGGCGCCAACGTGGTGACCACCGAGAACTCGGACTGGGCGACCAACTGCCCCGAGTACAAGGTGACCGCCGTACAGGTCGGGCTCGCCCACCCGCTCGGGCACCCCGCGCGGACACCGGAACGCGCCGCCGACGACGTCCTCACGGCGGGGGACTGAGATGACGGCGACCGTGCCCCCGGAGCGCCGCATGGCCAACGACATCGCCCGCAACCTCGGGCATCTGCCGGAGGAGGCGGCCGCCGAGGCCGTCGCGGGACACATCGGCCGCTTCTGGGACCCCCGCATGCGCTCCCGCCTCCTCGCGTACGCCGACACCGGAGCCGACGGGCTGCATCCGCTGGTGATCGCGGCGGTACGGCTCCTGCGCTGAGCGAGGGTGGCCACCCCGGAGTGGCCACCGCCAGAACCGAAAAGCCACCAGGACCGGCCCGCGGCAGAACCGAAGACCACCAGGACCAGCCCCCGCTGGACCCGGGAGCCACCAGGACCGGCCCCCGCTGAAGCCGGAAACCACGGGACCGAAACCGACAGAACCAGCCCAAGGAGGACCTCGGACCATGACCGCTCCCTCGACACCGGAGACCGCGGCGGACACCGACGCGCCGACCGAGCTCACCGACGGCTACCACCTGGTCGTCGACGCGCTGCAGATGAACGACGTCGACACGATCTACGGGGTCGTCGGCATCCCCATCACCGACCTGGCCCGTCTCGCGCAGGCGCGGGGCATCCGCTACATCGGGTTCCGGCACGAGAGCAACGCCGGTCACGCGGCGGCGGCCGCCGGCTTTCTCACCAGGAAGCCCGGCATCTGCCTGACCGTGTCCGCGCCGGGGTTCCTGAACGGTCTGGTCGCCCTGGCCAACGCCACCACCAACTGCTTCCCCATGGTGCAGATCTCCGGTTCCAGCGAGCGGCACCTGGTCGACCTCCGGCAGGGTGACTACGAGGAGATGGACCAGCTCGCCGCCGCGCAGCCGTTCTGCAAGGCCGCCTACCGGGTCAGCCGGGTGGAGGACATCGGCCGGGGCATCGCCCGTGCCCTGCGCACCGCGGTCTCGGGGCGCCCCGGCGGCGTGTATCTCGACATCCCCGCCGCGGTGCTCGGCTCCGTCATGGACGCGGAGACGGGCGCGCGGACGCTGAGCCGGCTCGTCGACCCCGCGCCGCGCCAGTTCCCGGGACCCGAGGCGGTGGACCGGGCCGTCGAACTGCTCGCCGGGGCGGAACGGCCGCTGCTGGTGCTCGGCAAGGGTGCCGCGTACGCGCAGGCCGACGAACGCGTCCGCGAGTTCGTGGAGTCCACCGGCATCCCGTTCGTACCGATGTCGATGGCCAAGGGCCTGCTGCCCGACGACCACCCGCAGTCGGCGGCCACCGCCCGTTCGCTGGCACTGAAGCGGGCCGACGTCGTGATGCTCGTCGGCGCCCGCCTCAACTGGCTGCTGAACCACGGCCAGGCACCGCAGTGGAACCCCGATGCCCGGTTCGTGCACGTCGACATCGAGGCCAGGGAGATGGACAGCAACCAGCCCATCGCCGCCCCGCTCGTCGGAGACATCGAGTCGGTGCTGGACGCGATCGCCGAGCGCGCCAAACCCGGCCGGATCACGGCCCCCGCCGCCTGGCGCGCGGAACTGGAGGCGCGCTCGGCGCTGAACGTGGCCAAGATGGCGGAGCGGCTGAACGCGGATCCGCATCCCATGCAGTTCATGGGCGCGCTGAGGGCCGTACGCGACGTCGTGCGCGAGCACCCGGAGACGTACATCGTCAACGAGGGCGCGAACGCCCTGGACATCGCGCGCAACGTCATCGAGATGCGCGTACCGCGGCATCGCCTCGACAGCGGCACCTGGGGCGTCATGGGCATCGGCATGGGCTACGCGATCGCCGCCGCCGTCGAGAGCGGCGGCGCCTCGGTCGTCGCCGTGGAGGGCGACAGTGCCTTCGGGTTCAGCGGCATGGAACTGGAGACGATCTGCCGGTACGGGCTGCCCGTCGTCACGGTCGTCATGAACAACGGAGGCGTCTACCGCGGCGACGACGTCAATCCCCTGGGCGACGCGCCGTCCCCGACCACGCTGATGCGCTCGGCCCGCCACGACCGGATGATCGAGGCGTTCGGCGGCAAGGGCTACCGCGCGACCACACCCGCCGAGGTCACCGCGGCCCTCACCGAGGCGCTGGCCTCCGGAGGCCCGGCGCTCGTCGACTGCGTCATCGACCCCTCCGCCGGCACCGAGAGCGGCCACATCGCCCACCTGAACCCGAAGGGCATCACGGGCGGGAACATCGGGTCCGCCGCGAGGTGAGCGGGGGCCGGCCTCCTCGGGATCGTGCCCCTCTGGTGATCGGGAGTCCGGCGTGGGATCGTTTCGCGGTGACCGATACCGCGCCCGGAACGACCGCGTCGGGGCGACCCGACGACCGCGTGCCGTCCGTCCTCCGCTTCACGACGGAGATCGTGGCCTGGGTGGCCACCCCGTGGGCGCTGTCGGACCGTTCGTGGCTGCTCGCCGTGGCGTCCGTGGTGCTGCTCATCGGTCTGCCGACGGTCTTCGCGACACCGGGGGACAAGGCCGACGTCGTCGTGCCGGTGCCGGGCTGGGCGACCGTGCTGCTGGTCCTGCTGCAACTGGTCGCGGCGGTGGTGTCCTCGTGGCTCACCTGGCCCGCCTGGGCGGCGGTCCCGGTCACCGTGCTGGCCGCCGCGACCTGCGTGACCGAACGCCGGCGCTGGCAGTGGCTGTTGACGAGGGCCGGGCGGGAACGCCCGGCGGGCTGAATTCCCGGACCGGCGGGGCCCGTTCAGGTCCGCCCGCGGCGCGGGGTCAGCCCGTCGCGCCGAAGTGGCTGCCGGTGATCTCGCCGTCGTCCGTCTCCGCCGCGGCCACGCAGCGGAACACCCTGAGGCCCTCGGCCCACTGCGGGGCGGTCGGCGGGAGGACGTCCACGTCCCAGCGGGTGCCGTCCGAACGGCGCGCGGACGCAAGGGAGTCACGCATCACCCGCTGCGAACACAGCGCCTTGACGTCGGGATGCCTCACGAGATCCCGCGCGTTGTACGTCATCCCGTCCTTGGGCAGCGGGGCGACGGCGAAGGTCTGCCACACGTGCGCGACGTGGCAGTCGGCGCGGCTGACGGTGATCGTCCCCGAGATGTCGGTGATGCCGCTCCAGCACTCGGGGGTCGTGACGCAGCGGCCGCCCACCCCTTCGACGCCGGCGGCCGGGCAGCCGCTCCGCGTGGTCCGTACGCCGCCGAAGGCCGCGTCGGCGCCCGGCGAGGCCTTGCCCGAGGCGCCCGGGGCCGGGGATCCGCCCGTGGACGAGCCGGGACCGTCCGGCGACCCGTACGTGTTGACCACCCAGGTGACGGACACGCTCACCGAGACCACGACCGCCGCCAGCACGCCGATCAGACCCGGCCGCCACCGCGAGGACCCGCGGGCCCCCGGCTCCGCCACCGTGCTCGCCGCGCCACCGCCGGCGGAGTGGTCGCCCGGGGCCGCCGGGCCCGGTGCGTGCGGGGCCGCGGGCGGTGGGGGAAGCGTGGTGGGCGGGGTGGGGGAGGCGGGAGGCGTGTCGCGGTGGGCGGGGACGGTGGTGGCCGACCGGGGCGCCGGTCCGAACACGCCCCGGGCCGCGCTGTCGACGTCGACCGCGGCCAGAGCGTCCCGCAGCGCCGACGCGTCCCGCGTCCGTGAGGACGGATCCGTCTCCAGGGCCTGTCTGAGCACCTCGTTGAGCGCACCCGGCACGCCCGGCAGGTCGGCGTAGGGCCAGGTGTGCCGGACGATGAGCTCCGCGAGACTGAGCTGGGTGCCGTCGTCGGGGTGGTGCGGCGGGCGGCCGCGCAGGAGGGCGTAGAGCGTGGCGGCGAGCGAGTACACGTCGCCCGTCGTGGTGGGCTCGGCCAGGTGGAAGGCCTCGGGCGGCGCGTACGCCGGGGTCAGCGCCTCGCGTGTCACCGACAGCTCCCGGCCGGGCCTCGGCATGGCGGCCAGACCGAAGTCGGTGAGGGCGGCCCCGCCGTACCGGTTGACCATGATGTTGCCCGGCTTGATGTCGCGGTGCAGCACTCCGGCGGTGTGGGCCGCGGCCAGCGCGTCGGCGATGCCGAGCCCGATGTCCCGGGCCTCCTTGACCGAGAGCGGTCCGTGGCGGTGCAGGCGGTCGCCGAGCGAGCCGCCCGGACACAGCTCCATGACCATGTACGGGCGGTCGTCACCGAGGACGCCGGCGTCGTACACCGGCACCACGTGCGGATGTCCGGACAACCGGCCCGCGGCCGTGACCTCGCGCAGGAAGCGCTGCCGGTCGCGGTCCGTGGCCAGGACCCTGCTGTCGACCTTGAGCGCGACCTCGCGGCCCACCGCCACCTGATGGGCCCGGTAGACCGTGGCGAAGCCGCCCCTGCCGAGGACCTCCTGGATCTCGTACCCGGAGAGTTCCACGTGTTCGTACCGCATGGTGCCGTCATCCCCCAACGCACAGCCCGCCCACGGCAGAACCTCCGACCGGGGACCGCGCCGACTCTAACCCAGCCGTGCCGGCTCCCCTTCGCCGACGACGAGTGCGGCGAACTCGTCCAGCAGGTCCGCCGCCACGGTCACGTCGTCGGTGAGGGGGCGGTCCCGCATGTCCGGGTCCAGCGCCGCCGCGGCGCGCAGGTAGGCGCGGCCCGCCGGGGTGCCGGGCGCCGGCGGCGTGCCGCGCAGCCGCAACGCCCGTACGGTCGCGACGAGTTCGCAGGCCAGGACCAGCCGGTACGCCCTCGCCGCCCGCAGCGCCTTGCGCGCGGCCTGGGTCGCGAACGTCGCCGCCTCCTCCATGCCCTGGGACAGCACGACATGTCCGAGCGAGGCCGGGGTGGCGCACGCCTGGATCTCCGCGAGGGCGGACGCGGCGCTGTACTCCAGGATCATCATCCCCGACCCGGCCGAGGAGGCGTCGGCCAAGTAGGAGCGCAGTCCGGTCAGTTCGGGACGGCCGAGGGCGGACAGCCGGGCCGCGGAGAGCCGGGCCGTGCCGAGCACGGCGAGGACCGACTGGTCGAGCGCGAGGGTGAGCGGCGCGGTGAAGAAGCCGCCGTGATGCCGGGCGGCGGGAGCGCCCGTGACGTCGTCCCAGCCGATCAGGGGATTCTCGGTGGCGGAGTTGAGGTCGATGGACAGCACCCGTTCCAGGCCGGACCACGTCTCCATCGCGGGACCGTGAGCCTGTGGGAAGCACCGGAAGCCGAAGGGGTCCTGCACCCGTGCCGGCACCCTGTCCGCCCGCCCCGGAGCGCCTGTCCCCGATCCGGTCGCCGCGCCGAGCAGCCATCGGACGTGTTCCGCCGCGCGCGCGATCGCCGGGTGCGGATGGGCCGCGTGGACCTCCGGTGCGTACGGTTCGAGGGAGCCGTCCACCGCGTGCAGGGCGAGCGCGGCCACCACATGGGAGGCACGCAGCGGTGCCCCGAGGTCGTGCCAGGCGAGCGCGGACTCCCCGAGGGTGAGGGCGTTGCTGCTCAACAGGGCCAGGGCGTCCCCGCGTCGCAGCGGCAGGGGTTCGGGAGCCCACTGCCCGGCTGACGGCTTCTCGGCCGACGGTCTCTCGGTCGACGGTCTCTCGGCCGACGGTCTCTCGGACGGGGGAGTACGGGGCGACCACGTGTCGTGGCCGAAGAGCGCGAGCCCCAGACGGGCCAGCGCGGTCAGGTCACCGGTACCCACGGACCCGTACTCGGGCACCCGGGGACGCACACCCGCCCCCAGCGCCCGCGTGATGGCCGTGGCGATCTCGGGGGCCGCCCCCGAGCCGCCGACGAGGAGCTGGTTGGCGCGTACCACCATCATCGCGCGGACCTGGCGGGCGGGCAGTTCCTCACCCACCCCGCCCGCGTGGCTCAGCAGCAGCCGCAGATCGTGGCCCGCGCCGTCGTGTTCCTCGACGGCCAGTCCCCGGTGCGCTCCCACGCCGGTGCTGCGTCCGTAGACGCGGGCACCCTCGGCCGCCAGCCGGTGCGCGGCCCGCCGGGTGTGCTCCATCGTCGCGAGTGCCGCCGGACACACGGGGGGTGGCGGCGCCCCGTCGGCGACCCGGGCCACCGTGGCGGCGTCGAGCCCCCGGCCGTCGAGGGCGGCGCCGGACGGCGCGCTCCACGAGGCCGGCCCGACCGGGGCGGCCTGGGCCGTGCGCTCGAGCATGACGGACCTCACTCCTCAGCCGTACTCCGTCACCGTCGACAGACGAACCGGGCCGGGAGGCCCGTCTCCCGGCCCTGGGCGTCCGGCGTCCGGGCCGCCGGTGCCGGGGTCAGCTCAGTCCGGCCGAGGCCAGCCAGTTCTTGGCGACGTCCAGCGGGTCCTTGTTGCCGTTCTGCACGTCGCTGTTCAGCTTCACCAGGGCTTCGGTGTCGAGCTTCGCCGAGACGTCGTTGAGGACCGAGACCCCGGCCGCGGGCAGACCGCTCTTGTATGTCAGCGGAGTTACGTTCTCGAACCCGAAAAGGTTCTTGGTGTCCTGCAGCACGACGAACTTGTTCTTGCTGATTCCGGGGTCCGTCGTGAAGATGTCCGCGGCCTGGATGCTGTTCCCCTTCAGCGCCGCCACGGTGAGCGGGCCACCCGCGTCCAGCGCCTTGAAACTCTTGAAATCGAGACCGTATACGGACTTCAGGCCCTTCAGGCCCTGCTGCCGGGTCTGGAATTCGGGCGAGCCGCCGACGACCAGGTCCTTCGCCACGTCGGCGAGGTCGCTGATGCTCGACTTCTCCGTGAGGTTGTACTTCTTGGCCGTCGCCTCGTTCAGGGCGATCGCGTCCTTGTCCTGGGCCTCGGACGGCTGCAGCAGGGAGAGCTTCGCGTCGAGCTTGGCCGAGATCGCCGAGCTGGTCTCGTCGACGGACGTCGGCGCGGCCTTGGCGTCCAGGTAGGCGAGCAGCGCGCCGTTGTACTCCGGCAGGACCGTGATCGTGCCGTTCTTGATCAGTCCGTACGTGGTCTCGCGGCTGCCGATGTTCAGCTTGTAACTGACCTTGATCCCCTTGGCCTTGAGGGCCTCGCCGTAGATGTCGGCGAGCAGGATGCTCTCGGGGAAGTTGTTGGAACCGACGACGACCGTACCGGCCTTGGCGGTGTCGCCCTTCAACGGGTCCTTGTTGCCCGAGTCGTCGGAGGATCCGCAGCCCGTCAGCGCGGCGGCGGCCACAACCAGCAGAGATACAGCGGAGGTTGCGGAGGTACGAGTGCTTCTGGCGATGGTCACTTGTTCATCCAGACTTGGCAATCGGCGGGGCGGTGGTGGCTGGTGGGCTCGGGTGACGGTCCTGACGATCCAATCGAGCCGCCTCAACTACCGTCAAGACACGAATAGATCACTGATGGGGACCGGGCCGCTTCAGCCCGTAGGCGCAACGCGACTGAAACATGAGCGAACCAGGCGTCTTTGCGTGCCACTTTTCGGTTGATCATGGCCGTACTCTGACGGCAGCCGCTAGTGTTGGCCGCGTCGAGGGCCCCCTTCCACTTGTCGGCCCGATCGCGCTGCTCGTGACCATTGATCCACGCAAGCCTGTCTTCGGGATGCCAACGGGGAATGACGTCAAGGAGGTTGGGTGCCCGCGCACAGAAAGGCCGCCTCGGGGCAGCCGTCCACTGCTCTCGGGACCGGCCGGACACCATCTCTGCTGGACCGCTGGCCTTTCCGCCGGAAACTCAACGTCCTGGTGATCGTGCCGCTCGCCGTCATCTCCGTGATGCTCGCCTATGTCGTGTCCGGGGAAATCGGCAAGGCCAGATCCGCCGCCGAGACCGCCCAACTCGTGCGCGACAGCGCGCAGGTGACGCAACTCATCGACGCCGTGCAGACCGAGCACCGGCAGGCGCTCCTGGTCTCCCTGCGCTACGAGGCCGCCGGTTCGGGCAAGGGGAAGAGCGCCCCGGACACCGCCGCCTATCTGGCCGCGCAGGACAAGGTCGGCGCCCGCATCGCGGCGGTCCGCTCCGCCTACGGCGACCGGCTGCCCGCCGGCGAGGCCGAGGCGCTCAAGGAGCTCGAAGGCCTGGACAGCCTCCGCACGACCGTCGAGCAGGGGCCGATCCCCGCCGACAACATCGACCCGGCGTACGGATCGGTGATCGAGGGACTCATCGACGGCCTCGGTCTCGGCCGCTCGGGCAGCGAGTCCTCCGCGTCCGCCGGCAATCTGCTCGACGCCCTGCTGCGCGCCGACACCGCCCACGCCTCCTTCGAGACCAGCGTCTTCGCCGCCCGCACCCGTGACGCCAACGCGCTCATCGAGTTCACCGGCGCCGTCGGCGACTACGACCAGTACACCTACCAGGCCGAGCGGTTCACCCGGTTCGCGGGCCCCGAACAGGGCACCGACCTCGCCGGGATCGAGCACAGCCCCTACCAGAGCGTCATCACCCAGCACTGGGCCGCGCTCCAGGTCGACACCGGAGCGCTGGTCGCCGAGAACGCGACCCAGCTCCGGGCCGCGCTCGACGAGGCGCTGCGCGCCGGGCCCACCTATGAGCGGCAGGCCGAGAACCGGCTGAAGATCGTCCAGTCGCTGATCGGCGGGATCGCGGGGAACGCCCAGTCCGCGTCGAACTCCGCCTGGTGGCGGGTCGCCTGGCTGATCGCCGGCATCCTGGCCGCCTTCGCGGGCTGGCTGGCGTTCTCCGTGCTGACCCGGCGATCCGTGGTGCGGACCGTACGCGCCCTCACCTCCGCGGCCCAGCACGTGGCCGGCGCCGCCAAGAGCGAGCTCGCCCGCGTCGCCGACGACGACGCCGACGACGCGAGCCCGCCGCGCCTGGAGGCCGTTCCCGTGCCGGTGCGCGACGAGATCGGTGAACTGGCCGAAGCCTTCAACCAGGTTCAGGTCACCGCGAGCGCGCTGCTGGAACGCCAGGTCGTCGGCCGGCGCAACATCGCCGAGATGTTCGGCAACGTCGGCCGCCGCGTCAGCAACCTGACGGCCCGCCAACTCGCCCTGATCGACTCCGTGGAGCGGGGCGAGACCGACCCCGAGGTGCTGGACCGGCTCTACCGCATCGACCACATCGCCGTCCGTCTCCAGCGCAACGCCGACAGCCTCATGCTGCTCGCCGGGATCAGCGAGACGGGCCTCAACACCGAACCGATGCGGCTCAGCAACATCGTGCGCGCCTCGCTCGGCCAGATCGAGGGCTACCAGCGCGTCACCCCGCACGCCGAGGGCGATGTCACCGTCGTCCCCGACATCGTCGGCGACCTGACCCTCATGCTCGCCGAACTCCTGGAGAACGCCGTGATGTTCTCCCCGGCGACCAGCGGCGTCGAAGTCGTCCTGCGGCCCCGCCACCACGGCGGCGGAGCCCTCGTCGAGATCATCGACCACGGACTGGGCATGAGCCCGGAGCGCCTGGAACAGGAGAACGCCCGGCTGATCCGGCGCGAGCGCCTCGACCTGGCGCCCACCGAGGTGCTCGGTCTGTTCGTGGTCGGCGGCCTGTCCCGGCGCTGGGGCATCGAGGTCGTCCTGTCCCGTACCCCGGGCGGCGGTGTCACCGCCACCGTCGCCGTCCCCGCGGCCCACCTCGTGCCCGGCGACCAGGTGGCCGCCCCCGTGCGGGCCCCGCGCATGCAGCCACCGGCGCGCCGCCCCGGACCCGCCGAGCCGCGCAAGGCGCGGATCGAGACGCCGGCCGGACCCGCGGGCCTGCCCCGCAGGGTGCCCTCCTGGTCCCGTACCGCCGAGTCCCCCGGCCACGCCCGCCGGTCGGAGACGGCGGACACCGGCGCCGAGCGCGCGGCCACGCACGGCGGCGCCAGGCCCGGCAGCGGGGCCGACCCGGCACTCACCGGACCGGCACCCACCGGACCGGCGCGCTCCGGCGAGACCGGTCCGCTGCGCCGCCGCGTGCGCGGGGCGACCCTGTCGGCCGGCACCGCGGCGAGCCGGCTGCCCCGGCCCACCGAACCCCCCACCCACCGCAGGCCGCCGTCCTGGCAGCCGACGGACGCCGAGGCCGCGCGCTCCGAACTCGACGAGTTCGAGGCCGCCGTCCTGCGGGCCGAACGCGAGAGCGCGGCCGAGGACCGCACGACCTTGGTGACCCGGCCGGGCGGCAGACCCGGCGGCCCGGCCGGGACCGACGACCAGAACAGAAGACCCTCTTCTCCGGAAGGCATGAGCACGTGACCATGTGGACAGGCGGACCCGAGTCCCGGACAGCGGAACCCGCGGCGGACGTGAAGACGGCCGCTGCCGACTTCAACTGGCTGCTCAACCGATTCGCCACCGAGACCGCCGGGGTCGTCGACGTGATCGGTGTCTCCTCCGACGGGCTGCTCATCGCGGTCTCCCAACTGCGCGGCCAGGCCGACTCCGAGCGGCTCGCGGCGATCGTCTCCGGCATCACCAGCCTCGCCATGGGGGCCTCCGGCAACTACGGCCTCGGCAGCCTCAACAAGGTCATCATCGACCTGGAGGAAGGGCACGTGCTGGTGTCCTCGCTCGGCGCCGGTGCGGTGCTCGGCGTGGTCACCTCGAAGGAGGCGAAGCTCGGCAACATCGCGTACGAGATGACGCTGTTCGCCAACCGGGCCGGTGCGGTGCTCAGTCCGCAACTGGTGATGGAGCTGAAGCGAACCGTGGGTGTCGCACCGGCCGGTTGACCACCGGCCGGCCGCTGTCCGAGGGCACGTCACACGACCGGTGACGCGCGCCGAGTTGAAGGGGGAGGACGTGATGACGTCCGGCGAGCCATTGGCCGGCGGCGACGCCGAGGGGGGAGCGGAACGCCCTGCCTCGGTCGTCCGGCCGTTCCTGCTGACCGCGGGACGGATCGCCGGCGGAGACAGTCTCGTACCGCCGATACCGATCGAGACACAGGTGGTGGCCACGCGTGTGGGGCTGGCGGCACTGGACCGCTTCGTCTTCGACCAGCACCGCGACATCATCACGGTCTGCCGCGAGCCGCAGTCGCTCGCGGAGATCGCGGCGAGGCTCCGGATGCACTTGAATGTGGTCCGGGTTCTCGCCGACGATCTGCGCGCCGACGGGCAACTGGCCCTGTACGCGCCGCAGGCCCGTTCCAACCGCGATGTCACTGTTCTGCGAAGGGTGATCGATGGTCTCCGAGCTGTCCCCGACTCCCGGGGCGCGATCCGTGAGGGATGACGACGAGCGTCCCCGGCCGCCCCTGCCCGTGAAGATGGTGATCGCCGGCGGCTTCGGCGTGGGCAAGACCACGACGGTGGGGGCCATTTCGGAGATCGAGCCGCTGACCACCGAGGCGTCCATCACCTCGGTCGCCGCCGGCGTCGACGACCTCAGCCACACCCCGGAGAAGGTGACGACGACCGTCGCCATGGACTTCGGCTGCGTCACCCTCGACCCGACGCTCAAGCTCTACCTGTTCGGCACGCCCGGCCAGGAGCGGTTCGGGTTCATGTGGGACGACCTCGTCGAGGGCGCGCTCGGCGGGCTCGTCATCGTCGACACCCGGCGGCTCGACGACTGCTACGCGGCCGTCGACTACTTCGAGCACCGCGACATCCCCTTCGCGGTGGCCGTCAACGCCTTCGACGGCAGGGTCGAACACGATCTGGACGACGTGCGGTGGGCCCTCGACGTCGCCGACCACGTGCCGCTGACCGTGTTCGACGCACGCGACCGGGGGTCCGTGCGGGACGCGTTGCTCGTCGTCCTGGAACACGCCCTCGCCCGGGCCGAGGGCGGGGCACACGCTCGGGGAGAGTAGACGGACACGGATGCGGGGAGGGGGACGGCGTTCAGGCCGTCCCCCTCCCCGCATCCCTGTCCGGTCTTCCTACGAGGCCCGGCGTCTGCTCACTCCGGGGGAGACCGCCACCCGGTCCACGCCCCAGAACAGCACGAGGACGAGCAGCGCGAGGACGGCCGTGACGGCGGCTCCGCCGGCCACCTTCTCGTAGTTGTGCTGGTAGAGGCCGTCCAGGATGTACCGGCCGACCCCGCCGAGGGACACATAGGCCGCGATCGTGGCCGTGGAGACGATCTGGATCGTCGCCGAGCGCAGCCCGCTGAGGATCAGCGGCAGTGCCGCCGGAACCTCGACCTGGAACAGGATCCGCGCCTCCGGCATGCCCATGCCGCGGGCGGCGTCGACGGGGGAGGGGTCCACGGTGCGGATCGCCTCGTAGGTGGTGATGAGGACCGGCGGGACCGCCAGCACAACGAGCGGGATCATCACCGGCACGATGCCGAGGCCCAGCCACACGAACATCAGGACCAGGAGTCCGAAGGTCGGCAGCGCCCGGGCCCCCGCGGACAGGAAGGCGAGCGTGTTGCCGCCGCGCCCGGTGTGCCCGGTGACCAGCCCGATCGGCAGCCCGATGGCCGAGGCGATCGCGAGGGCCGCGGCCGTGTACTGGACGTGCTCCCAGACACGCTGCGGGATGCCGTCGTAGCCGTGCCAGTGGGAACCGTCGCTGAAGAAGGCCTGCATGAAGTGCAGTACGTTCACGAGGCGGCCTCCGGGACGGGGGTGGCGTCCGCGGCCGTGGCCCCGAAGCGCCCGGTGCGGGCGGACGGGGGCTGCCAGGGGGTGAGCACCCGCCGCAGCAGGACCAGCAGGGCGTCGATCACGACCGCGAGGACGGCCAGGGTGACCACCGCGGTCACGGCGAGGCGCGGGCGGCCGTACAACTGGGCGTAGGTCAGCAGGTTCCCGAACGCGCCCTGGTTGCCGATCAGCGCGCCGACGCTCACCAGGCTGATGCTGGAGGCGACGGCCACCCGCAGTCCGGCCATGATGGCCGGTACGGCGATGGGCAGTTGGACCTGGAAGTAGCGGCGCGCGAGGCCGATGCCCATCGCCGAGGCGGCGGCGTTCGTCTCCTCGGGAACCGACCGGACCCCGTCGACGACAGCCGGGACGAGTACGACCAGGCTGTACAGACACAGCGGGATCATCACGGTGAGCCGGCTCAGCCCGGTGTAGTCGATGAGGACCACGAAGAAGGCGATCGAGGGGATCGCGTAGAGGATCGTCGAGGTCCACAGGACCGGCGCGTAGAGCCAGTCGAAGTGGACGCAGAGCAGTCCGATCGGCAGGGCCAGCAGCAGGCCGGCCAGCACGGGGACGAGCGCCTCCTCCATGTGGAGGGCGATCAGACCGCCGTAGCTGTGCTGGATGGCGCTCGGTATCTCGAAGAACTCGTTCATCGCGCGGCCTTCGCCGTCGGCGTCTCCAGCGGGGCGTCCGCCGCCCGCCGTCGCCGGGCCGACCGGATCGCCGCGGCGATCGTCTCCTGCCCGGCGACCCCGAGGACCGTCCCCGAACCGTCGACCGCCACGGCCAGGCCGGTCGGCGACAGCACGGCCCGGTCCAGGGCGATCCGCAGCGAGTCCCGGCCCACCTCGAAGGCCGGGCCGTACGGTTCGAGGTCCCCGACCTCTCCGCCCCAGCTCCCCGGGTCGGCCCAGCCGAGCGGCCGGCCGTCGGCGTCGGTGACCAGCACGGGCGCACCCACGGGCTCGCGTGCGGCGATCTCGCGCCAGTCGGAGCCGACGGGGAAGACCCGGGAGCCGTCGAGTTCGAGATCGTCGGTGCCCAGGAACGACAGGCCCCGGATGCCCCGGTCGGAGCCGAGGAACTGCTCGACGAACGGATCGGCCGGCGCCGAGAGGATCTCGTCCGGGGCCGCGAACTGGGCCAGCTTGCCGCCGGTCCGCAGCACGGCGATGCGGTCACCGATGGTGATCGCCTCGTCCATGTCGTGGGTGACGAAGACGATGGCCTTGCCCAGTTCGATCTGGATGCGCAGCAACTCCTCCTGCAGTCCCCGGCGTACGACCGGGTCGACCGCGGAGAACGGCTCGTCCATCAGCAGGATGGGCGGATCGGCCGCCAACGCGCGGGCGACGCCGACCCGTTGCTGCTGACCGCCGGAGAGCTGGTACGGGTAGCGGCGGGCCATGGCCGGGTCGAGGCCGACCCGTTCCATCAGTTCCGTGGCGCGTTCCCGCGCCCGCTGCTTGGACCAGCCGAGCAGCCGGGGCACCGTGGCGATGTTGTCGACGACGGTCCGGTGCTGGAAGAGTCCGGCGTTCTGGATGACGTAACCCATGGAGCGGCGCAGGGTGTTGACCGGGCGGCTGCGGATGTCCTCACCGTCGACCCGGATCGTGCCGCTGCTCGGCTCGATCATCCGGTTGATCATGCGGAGCGTGGTGGTCTTGCCGCAGCCCGAAGGTCCGACGAGAACGGTGATGGAGTGGTCCGGTATCTGGAGGGACAGGCGATCGACGGCCACCGTGCCGTCGGCGTATCGCTTGCTGACATCTTCGATGGCTATCAAGCGTCGAGAACCCTTCGGGAACGGCCTTGCCCGCGCGTGGCGCGGTGACGTGCACGAGGGTGCGTAGTCTAGTCAGACGATGTTCGTTCCCGGCCATGACAGATCGTGAATGTCGTGCGCGCGTCCGCCTTTTTCCGGGCGCGTCCCGCTTCCGGACCCCCTCGGCCTCCGCCCGGACCCGTCCGGTCCGGTGCCGACTCCCGCTCGTACGCGGGGAGTTCGGGTCAGCCCTCGGAACCGACGGGCCCCCGGCCCGCGGTGACCAGTTCGCGCGGACGCTCGCTCGTCCGCGGCTGGTGGGTCCGCTCGACGGGTACACCGCCGCCCTGCCGCCACAGCCAGCCGATGTCGCGGCCGAACGACCACACGAGCAGGGCGAGCGCGGTCAGCACGGCGGCCATCTCCGCGTCGTACGGCAGCAGTCCGGAGCCCGCGACCAGCAGGATGACGCCCTGCAGCGCCGCCACCGTCTTGCGCGCCATGCTCGGCGGCAGCTCGCCGTTCAGCCACGGCAGCACCCGGGCGGCGGCGACGAACGCGTACCGCATCGTGCCGATCAGCAGCACCCACGGGCCGAGCGACATGGAGACGTACACGCTCAGCACGAGGATCAGGAACGCGTCCACCTCCATGTCGAAGCGGGCGCCCAGGGCCGACGACGTGCCGGTCCGCCGGGCCACCTTGCCGTCGACGCCGTCGAGGATCAGCGCGACCGCCGTCAGACCGACGAGCAGGCTCACCGGCGGCGAGCTCTCGAAGGAGTCCGCGACCAGCGCGGTGACACCGCCGACCAGGATCGCGCGGCCGAGCGTCACCCGGTTGGCGGGTCCGAAGGAGCGGGGCTGTGTGCGCCGCAGCGCGCGGGTCAGCACCGCCCAAGTGGCGAAGGCGAACACCAGACCGGTCAGCCAGCCCGCCGGCCCCATCCCGATCGCCGTGCCCAGCAGGGCCAGCACCAGGAGCTGCACACCGGCTCCCACCGTGGTCTCCTGCTGGGGGAGCCTTGCGCCGTACATGTTGTTCAGGGCCACCGCAGTTCCTCCGGCCGAATGACAGATTCGATCAACGCCGCGTACCGTGTGCGCGACTTGTCACTGCTCCGTACGTGAAGATCTGCGGAATCGTTCAGGGGAACGCTCATGGAACTCACAGCTCGCGCCTTCTGGCTCGCGTCTCCGGGCCACGGCGAGATCCGTGACGTCACCCTGAACGAGCCCGCGGACGGCGAGGTGCTCGTCCGTACGCTCTACTCGGGAGTCAGCAGAGGCACCGAGACCCTCGTGTTCCGCGGGGGAGTCCCGGAGAACCAGCACGCCTCGATGCGCGCGCCGTTCCAGGACGGGGACTTCCCCGCACCCGTGAAATACGGCTATCTGAGCGTCGGCCGGGTGGAGGAAGGACCCGAGCGGCTGCTCGGGCGGACGGTCTTCTGCCTCTACCCGCACCAGACGCGCTACGTCGTCCCGGTGAGCGCCGTGACCGTCGTACCCGAGTCGGTGCCCGCCTCCCGCGCCATCCTCGCCGGCACCGTCGAGACCGCGGTGAACGCCCTGTGGGACGCCGCCCCGCTCGTCGGCGACCGGATCGCCGTGGTCGGCGGCGGCATGGTCGGCTGCTCGGTCGCCGCGCTGCTCGCCCGCTTCCCCGGCGTACGCGTCCAGCTCGTCGACGCCGATCCGGCACGCGGTGCCGTCGCCCGTGCGCTCGGCGTCGACTTCGCGCTCCCCGAGGAGGCCGAGGGCGAACGCGACCTCGTCGTGCACGCCAGCGCCAGCGAGGCCGGACTCGACCTCTCCCTGCGCCTGCTCGCCCACGAGGGCACCGTCATCGAGCTGAGCTGGTACGGGGACCGCCGGATCGCCCTGCCGCTCGGCGAGGCCTTCCACTCCCGCCGGCTGACCCTGCGCAGCAGCCAGGTGGGTTCCGTCTCCCCCTCCGCCCGGGCCGGCCGCAGTTACGCGGACCGGCTGGCGCTGGCCCTCGACCTCCTCGCCGAACCGGCCTTCGACGCCCTGATCACCGGCGAGTGCTCCTTCGGCGAACTCCCCGACGTGATGGGGAAACTGGCCTCCGGATCGATACCCGCCCTGTGCCACCGAGTCGCCTACGAACAGGTTTGAGCCGACGAGAACCGGCCTGACCTCCACGGACTCCGAAGAAAGGGCGACGCGCGGCTGAACAAGGTGAACCGGGCAGCCGTACTACACGACGTGATCCCGGCAGGGGATCAGACGCACCGCACCTGGAGGGTCGTCCGTTGTTCAGCATCACCGTCCGCGATCACCTGATGATCGCCCACAGCTTCCGTGGCGAGGTCTTCGGACCCGCGCAGCGCCTCCACGGGGCGACGTTCCTGGTGGACGCCACCTTCCGTCGCCCCGAGCTGGACGACGACAACATCGTCGTCGACATCGGCCTGGCCACGCAGGAGCTCGGCGCCGTCGTGAGCGAGTTGAACTACCGCAACCTCGACAGCGAGCCGGACTTCAAGGACACCAACACCTCGACCGAGTTCCTGGCGAAGGTCATCGCCGACCGCCTCGCCGACCGCGTCCACGCCGGAGCCCTGGGCGCGGGCGCGCGGGGCCTCACCGGCATCACCGTCACCCTCCACGAGTCGCACATCGCCTGGGCGAGTTACGAGCGTGACCTGTGACCGACGTGACCCTCGACAAGGCGTCCCCGCCGTCCGGCCGTGCCGTTCAGGCCGCCGGATCCGGTGCCCTGAACTACGTGCCCGTGCAGAACGCGGCTCTCAAGAACGCCGAGATCATCCCCATGTCCCTGCGCACCGTGCACTTCGTCATGCCGGGCGGCGTCGACGACCCGGCCACGCCGAGCGGCGGCAACGCCTACGACCGCCGCCTGTGCCTGGACCTGCCCGGCTTCGGGTGGCACGTCCAGCGGCACATCCTCGCGGGCCAGTGGCCCCGCCCCGCCGCGGCGGCCCGTACGGAACTCGCCCGGACCCTGGCCGACCTGCCCGACGGCACGGTCGTCCTCCTCGACGGGATCGTCGCCTGCGGAGTCCCCGAGATCGTCGCCCCCGAGGCCGACCGGCTGCGTCTCGTCGTCCTCGTCCACCTGCCGCTCGGCGACGAGACGGGACTCGACCCCGCCGTGGCCGCCGAGCTGGACGCCCTGGAACGTACGACCCTGCGGGCCGTGTCGGCCGTCGTGGCCACCAGCGAATGGGCCGTGCGCCGGCTCGTCGCCCACCACGGCCTCGCCCCCGACCGCGTGCACGCCGCCGCGCCCGGCGCCGACATCGCGCCGGTCGCCTCCGGCACCGACGGTGTCTCGCGGTTGCTGTGTGTCGCCGCGGTGACCCCGCGCAAGGGCCAGCACCGGCTCATCGAAGCCCTCGCCACCGTCACCGACCTGCCCTGGAGCTGCGTCTGCGTCGGCGGACTCACCCAGGACCCGGCCTACGTCGACCATCTGCGCACCCTGATCGACCGGCACGGCCTCGGCGACCGGCTGCACCTCGCCGGACCCCAGGCCGGCGCCGAACTCGACGCCAGCTACGCGGCGGCCGACCTGATGGTCCTCACCTCGTACGCCGAGACGTACGGCATGGCCGTCACCGAGGCGCTGGCCCGCGGCATCCCCGTGCTCGCCACGGACGTCGGCGGAGTGCCCGAGGCCGTCGGACGCGCCCCCGACGGCGGAGTGCCCGGCATCCTCGTGCCCCCGGAGGACCCGGCGGCGCTCGCCGCCGAGCTGCGCGGCTGGTTCGGCGAGGCCGACGTGCGCCGCCGGCTCAAGGCCGCGGCGCGCGGACGGCGCGCCGCGCTCGACGGCTGGGCGACCACCGCGCGCAGCCTGGCCGGAGTGCTCGGCCGGCTGCCCCAGGAACCCCGGAGGGCGGCATGAGCACCGCCACGACGCCCGCGAGCGGGCCGGACTCCGGCATCCCCGAGCAGAAGGTGAGGACGGGCGTGCCCGGTCAGCGAGTCGGGGACCCTGACGCCGAAGAGGTGCGCTACGCACCGCAGTGGCTCCAGTTGCGCGAGCCCGCCGACGCGGCCGCGCGGGCGGTCGACCTGCTCGACCCGCTGCGCATCCGGCTGGCCAACCGGCCGGTCCGCGGCGGAGACCTGGCCATCCACGACCTCGGCTGCGGCACCGGCTCCATGGGCCGCTGGCTCGCGCCCCGGCTCGACGGCGCCCAGCACTGGATCCTGCACGACCGCGACCCGTACCTGCTGCACTTCGCCACGGTCGGGGCGCCCAAGGCGGCGGCCGACGGCAGCCACGTCGCCGTCACCACCCAGCGCGGCGACATCGGACGGCTGACGGCGGACGCCCTCGCCGGCGCCTCCCTGGTGACCGCGTCGGCGCTGCTCGACGTGCTCACCGCCGAGGAGATCGACCGGCTCGCCGCCGCCTGCGCCGGAGCGGGCGTGCCCGCCCTGCTGACGCTGTCCGTGGCCGGCCGGGTCGAGCTCACCCCCGCCGACCCGCTGGACGCCGAGATCACCGAGGCGTTCAACGCCCACCAGCGGCGCGGCGAACTGCTCGGCCCGGACGCCGTCACCGCCGCCTGCGACGCGTTCGCCCGCTACGGCGCGACCGTACGGGTGCACCCGAGCCCCTGGCGGCTCGGCCCCGACGAGGCCGCCCTCACCGCGGAGTGGCTGCGCGGCTGGGTCGGCGCGGCCGTCGAGGAACGCCCTGAGCTGGCCGAACGGGCCGAGGCCTATCTGGAGTCCCGGCTCGACGCCTGCGCCGCGGGCGAGCTGCGCGTGGTCGTGCACCACAGCGACGTGCTGGCGCTGCCCCACCCGGCCGGGGGTGCGGCGTGAGCGCGGGCCTGGAGACGCTGGGACCGGTCGCCGCCCGGGTGGCCGCGGCCCCGGAGCTCGACGGCCCGCACCTGAACCTCCCCGCGGAGTCCGGCGCCTCGCGGGCGCCCGGCCCGACGGACGCCGAGCCGGGACCCGTCCCGGCCGGCGGCTCCGGGAGCCCGGCGGCCGGCGCGGTCTCCCCCGCCCGGCGGGTGTGGGGCCGGGTGCGCGGGCACGTCGGCACCGCCGCCGGTGTCCTCATCCTCGGAGTGCTCCTGTGGCGGCTGGGTACCGGGGTGTTCGTGGACGGGCTGCGCAGGATCGACGCGACCACCCTGACGGTGGCCGTCGCCATCGGGCTGCTCACCACGGTGTTCAGCGCCTGGCGCTGGTGCCTCGTCGCACGCGAGCTGCGCATCGAACTCCCGCTGGGCGCGGCCGTCGCCGACTACTACCGCGCGCTGTTCCTGAACGCCGCGCTGCCCGGCGGGGTCCTCGGCGACGTGCACCGGGCCGTGCGGCACGGGCAGAGCGCCGGTGACATCGGCCGGGGGGTGCGCTCGGTGGTGCTCGAACGCACCGCGGGCCAGGCCGTGCTGGTGGCCGTCGGCGCGGTGGTGCTGCTCACCCAGCCCTCACCCGTCCTCGCGCAGGCCCGGGAGACCGCGCTGGTCCTCGTGATCGCCGCGGTGTGCGGCGCGGCGGCCTTCGCCGTCGTCCGCGGGCGGCGGACCACGTCCGGCACCGGACGGCGCTACGGAGCCGTCCGCGGCGCGCTCGTGGAGGCCCGGGGCGCCCTGCTGGCCCGGCGGAGCTGGCCCGGCGTGACGCTCTCGTCGGTCCTGGTGCTCGCCGGCCATCTGGCGATGTTCGTGCTCGCCGCCCGGGCCGCCGGATCCGGCGCGTCGGTCCTCCGGCTGATGCCGCTGGCGCTGCTGGCGCTGCTGGCCATGGGACTGCCGCTGAACGTCGGCGGCTGGGGCCCCCGCGAGGGAGCCACCGCCTGGGCGTTCGGCGCCGCCGGGCTCGGCGCCGGGACGGGCCTGACCGTCGCGGTGATCTACGGCGTCCTCAGCCTCGCGGCGAGCCTGCCCGGCGCCGTGGTCCTGGTCGTCCGCTGGGGTGCCTCGCTCCGGCGCTCCCGCGAGGAGAGCGCGGGAGGGCCCGGTCAGTGCAGCGTCTCGGACGTCACCAAGGAGAAGTACGCCCCGAAGGCCTCGGTCAGCCCGGCGAGGAGTTCCTTCCCCTTCTCGGCGCCGGCCATCGAGGGACGGCCGATGACCCCGGACTCGGTATAGCCCGCCATGCCGAGAGTGAGCAGATGCCGACGGTCGTCGGCCACGAAATCGGAGGTCTCATAACCGTCTTTGACGCATTCCGGATGGGCATGCAGGAGAATGGACGTCTCGATTTCTCCCGCGTGCATATCAGTGAGCAACGACGTCTGCACACCGGCCCGTTCACACGCGCCCTCCCAGTCCTCCATGGCAGGGAAAAGCGCCATGCGCGTACCGGTGCCCGCGGATTCCTGAACCACATTGCCCAGTACGTAATTTCCGCCGTGCCCGTTGACCACGACCAGCGTGTCGACGCCGGAGCGCCGCAACGAGGCGGCGATGTCCCGGACGACGGCGTACAGCGTGACGGCGGAAATGCTGACGGTGCCCGGCCAGGCCGCGTGCTCGTGCGAGCAGGAGATCGTCACCGGAGGAAGAAGATGCACCGGATAGGCGGCCGCGATCTCCCGCGCGATGGCGCACGCCACCAGTGTGTCGGTCGTCAGGGGAAGGTACGCGCCGTGCTGTTCGAGGCTGCCTACGGGAAGGACGGCGACCTGGCGGGCGACACCGGCCCCCCGCTCGCGGACATCCTCCGTGGTGTCCAGTGACAGCACACCGGACTCCATCACGCGTGTTCCCGAACTACTCATCTTTCACGGCCCTTTCGACTCTGCTTAGGAACCAGATCATGACAGATAACTTTGGCGTACTCGGCGGGAATGCCCACCTCACAGGTGTCGAACGAGTCGTGATTGCCCCGCTCCCCACCGAGTACGGCTTTTTCCACGCCGTCGGCTTCCTCGACCACGACCGCGGTGAGGAACAAGTCGTCCTCGTGCACGGCGACTTGGACACGCTCGGAAAGGGCGACGTCCTGACCCGGCTGCATTCCGAATGCCTGACGGGCGACTCCTTCGCGTCCCAGCACTGCGAGTGCGGCCCCCAGCTCACCGCCTCGCTGCGCGCCATCGTGGCCGAGGGCCGCGGCATCCTCGTCTACCTGCGCGGCCACGAGGGCCGGGGCATCGGCCTGCTCGCCAAGCTCAAGGCGATGAAGCTCCAGGCGGAAGGCCTCGACACCGTCGAGGCGAACGAGGCCCTCGGGCTGCCCGTGGACGCCCGCGACTACCGGGTGGCCGCGGAGATGCTGCACGACCTGGGCGTACGGTCCGTGCGGCTGCTGTCGAACAACCCGCGCAAGCGCGAGTCGCTGCTGCGCCACGGCATCAAGGTGGCCGAGCAGGTGCCGCTCCTCATACCGCCGTGCGAGGACAACCTCACCTACCTGCTGACCAAGCGGGAGCGCCTCGACCACTACCTGCCGCACCTGGACGGCGAGGAGTGGGCGAAGGCGATCTTCGCCGGAGAGGCCAAGACGGTCGTCACCGAGGAATGACGGACGCCGACGACCACAGCGGCACGACGGGGACGAAGGCGGCGGCGCGGGGGCCGAGGATCCGGACGGCACCCCTGCGCAGCGCCGGCTTCCGGCGGTTCGCGCTGGCGAGTCTGATCTCGGCCACGGGATCGGCGATGGCGCCGCTCGCACTGGCCTACGCGGTGATCGGCCAGGGCGGCGGAGCCGGATCGCTCGGCGTGGTGCTCGCCGTGAACACCGTTCCGACCGTCGCCTTCCTGCTGGTGGGCGGGGTGCTCGCGGACCGGATGTCCCGCAGCCGGATCCTGCTGGGCGGCAATCTGACCGCGGCCCTGGCCCAGGGGGCGCTCGCCGTCATCGTGCTGACCGGCGCGGCCTCGACGACGTCCATCGCCGCCTGCGGCTTCCTCTCGGGAGTCGCCGTGGCGTTCACCGTGCCCGCGGGCCAGGGCGTGGTGAACCAGTTGGTCGGACCCGAGCATCTCCAGCAGGCGAACGCGCTGGTCCGGCTGCCGACCAACGCCGTACGGGTGCTCGGGCCCGTGGCCGGCGGGCTGGTCGTCGCCCTCTGCGGACCGGGCTGGGCGCTGGCCTGGGACGCGCTCTCGTTCCTGATCGCGGCCCTGCTGCTGCACGGACTGCGGCTGGACGCGCCCGTCACCGCGGGCGGTGTCCTCGGTGATCTGCGGGCGGGCTGGTCCGGCTTCCGCTCCCGCACCTGGCTGTGGACGTACACGGTGGCCGGGACGGTCGTGGTCGCCGCCTGGCTGGCCGGATTCCAGATGCTCGGCCCGGTCCTCGCCGTGCGGCTCTACTCCGGAGCGGGCTCCTGGGGCCTGGTGCAGGGCGCGTTCGCGCTCGGGCTGCTGACGGGCGCGCTGGTGTGCCTGTGGTGGAGGCCGTACCGGCTGCTCGCCGTCGCCGTCTGCACCGCCTCCCTGCTCTTTCTGCCGCTGACGGCGATGGGGCTCGCGCTGCCGCTGCCCGCCGTCCTCGGCGCCGCGCTCCTCGCGGGCATCGGCCTCGACATCGCCATCGTCGCCTGGACCACCGCCTTCCAACTGCACGTTCCCGAGCACGAACTGGGCCGAGCAGCCGCGTTCAACAGCGTCGGGGAGCGCTGCGCGATCCCGCTGGGCTATCTGCTCGCCGGGTCGGCCACCGGTGCCTGGTCGGACCGGCAGGTGCTGCTGGTCTGCGCGGGAGTGATCGTGGCGACGACGCTGCTCAACCTGTGCGTACGGGACGTGTACCGCGTCAACCGGACCACTCCGCGGTGATCAGGACCGTACCGCCCGGTGCACCAGGCGCTTGAGATCCGGGAACACCGAGTGCGCGCCTTTCGGGCGCAGTTGGCTCAGGAACTGCACGGTCAGATCGCGCCGCGGGTCGACCCAGAAGGTCGTGGTGGCCACCCCGCTCCAGCCGAACGCGCCCTCGACGGACGGGGACCGGGTGATCGCCGGGTCCACCACGACGGACACGCCCAGGCCGAAACCGAGGCCGGCGTTGCCCGGTTCCTGGTGGACGGGGCTGCCGAAGGAACGCCGGTCCGCGTTGCCGGGCAGGTGGTTGGCCGCCATCAGGTCCACGGTCCCGGGGCGCAGCAGACGGGTTCCGTCGAGTTCGCCGCGCCGCCGGAGCATCTCCATGAAGCGGTGGTAGTCGTGGGCCGTGGCGACCATGCCCCCGCTGCCCGAGAGGAAGCGGGGCCTGCCGTGCAGCGGGAGACCGGCGATCGGGACGAGCCGTCCGTCGTCGTCCTGCCCGTACAACTCGGCCAGTCTGCCCGCCTGTTCGTCGCTCACCTGGAAGCCGGCGTCCGTCATCCCGAGCGGACCGAGGACGCGCCGCCGCAGGAAGACGTCGAGGTCCTCGCCGGACACCACCTCGATGACGCGGCCGAGGACGTTGGTGGCCACCGAGTAGTTCCACCGGGTGCCCGGCTCGAACTGGAGCGGCAGCCGCGCGTACACCTCGCAGGTCTCGGCCAGGTCGGCGCCCGGTGCCACGGACGACTCCACACCGGCGTCGCGGTAGAGCCCGTCGACGGGATGCGCGTGGTAGAAGCCGAAGGTCAGACCCGCCGTGTGGGTCAGCAAGTGGCGGATCAGGACGGGCTGTTCGGCCGGCCGGGTCGTCGTGTCCGGCCCCGCCCCCGCGACGTACACCCGTGGTTCGGCGAAGGCGGGAAGGAAGTCGGCCACCCGGTCGTCGAGTCCGAGGCGGCCCTCCTCGACCAGCATGAGCGCGGCGACCGAGGTGACCGGCTTGGTCATGGAGTAGATCCGCCACATCGTGTCGCTCTCCACCGGAAGCCCCGCCGCACGGTCGCGCCGCCCGTACGTGGTGAGGTGGGCGACCCGTCCGTGCCGGGCGACGGCGACCAGGAAGCCGGGGAGCCGGCCCTCGTCGACCAGGGCGGCGAAGTGCCGGTCGAGCCGGTCCAGTGCCCCGGGGTCGAGGCCGACGGATCCCGGCTCGACTTCCTGTCGCAGATCTCCCATGGTTCTCCTCCGGACCGCGGCTCGTGTCCCTCATCGTCCCAAACGGGCTGGTGACGCGTCGGCCGGGCGTCCCCCGGCGGTGCTCACGGACTGCTTGTGCCCCGGAAGCCTCAGGGCGAGCGGTGTTCCCGTCGCCGCGAACACCGCGAGCACGGCGAGCGGGGGACCGATGGCGGCGCCGGGTGTCAGCGACATCAGCGTGGCCGCCACCGCGATCCCCAGCGTGGGTCCGATGTTCATCGCCGTCTGCTGCAGGCCGCCCGCCACACCGGCCGAGGCCGCGGGGGCGTGCCGTACCGCGACCGCCGTCGTCGTCACCATCACCGTCACGAAACCGGCGCCCAACAACAGGAAACCGCAGGCGACGGGCACGGCCGTCGACGCCGGCCCCAGCCGGGCCAGGAGCAGGACACCGAGCGTGAGGACGAGCGTTCCGGCCACGGCGGTGCGGCGCGGGCCGAACCTGCGCATCAGGACGGCGGCGAGCGGAGCGCCGAGCACCATCGTCACCCCGGCGGGCAGCGCCCGCAGGCCGGTCTCCTGCGGGTCGAGGCCCAGGGTGCGCTGGAGGAAGTAGCTGGCGGCGAACAGGGTGCCGAGCATCGCGGCGGACACGGCCACCAGGATGCCGAGCGCGGCGCCGATGGTCGCCGAGCCGAGGATCTCGGCCGGCACCAGGGGGCTCGCGGCCCGGCGCTGGCGGCGGACGAACGCGGTGCCGGCGACGGCCACCACGGCAAGCCCGGCCGTGGTCCGCGCCGTCCAGCCGGTCCCGGGCACGGCGACCAGGGTGTGCACCAGGGCGACCAGGGCGAGAGTGAGCAGGCAGGCGCCCGGCACGTCCAGACGGTCGGCCGCCGCGCGACGGCCGGTCCGGGGCTCAGGGACGGTCGCGGGCCGCACGGCCAGGGCCGCCACGCCCATCGCCAGCGCGGGCGGCACGTTCAGGAGGAAGACCGACCGCCATCCGAAGTGGGCCACCAGCGCGCCGCCCAGCAGCGGACCCGCGGCCGCGGCGATCCCGATGGCGCTCGCCCGCAGCGCGATGGGCGTGCCGAGCCGGTCGGGCGGGTACGCGGCGCGCAGCATGCCGAGCGTGGCCGGCTGGAGCAGCGCGCCGAAGACGCCCTGCGCGACCCGCAGCGCGATCACCCAGCCGATGCCGGGCGCGAGGGCGATGCCCGCGGACGCCGCCCCGAAGCCCAGGATGCCGAGCGCGAAGATCCTTTGATGCCCGTGCCGGTCCCCGAGGCCTCCCGCGAACACCAGCAGGCCCGCCACCGCGATGAGATACCCGGTGCTGGTCCACTGCACCTGGGCGAACGAGGCGCCCAGGTCGTGCTGGAGGGTGGGCTGCGCGACGGTGAGGACCGTGCCGTCGAGGGCGACGATCACGGCGCCGACGACGCTGCTCGCGAGGGTGATCCGGCGGTGGGCGGTCATCCTTCCTCCGGTCCGAGGTGTGCGTCGAGCGCGGCCTTCAGCAGGGGGGTGACGTCCTCGGCGTCCGTGGCGAGCTGCAGGCTTCCCCAGCCCCACAGTTGGGCGATGCCGTGCAGGTTCGCCCAGAGGGCGCCGGCGAGGATCCGCGCGTCGGCCTCGGGACGCACCCGTCCGACGAGCTCCACCAGCGTCCCGAACAACGGCAGACTGGTCTCACGGAGGCCCAACCGGTTGCTCTCCAGCAGATCGTGACGGAACATCAGCTCGTACATGCCGCGCTGGGACAGCGCGAAGTCCAGGTACGCCGTCGCGAGGGCGCTGAGCCGGGCCCGGGGGTCGGCCCCCGTGCCGCCGACCGCCTTCGCCGCCCGGTCCTGGAGGTCGGTGAAGCCGCGGCGCGCGATGGCGGACAGCAGTTCCCCGTGCGTCGGGAACCAGCGGCGCGGAGCGCCGTGCGAGACCCCCGCCCGTCGGGCGATCTCCCGCAGCGTCAGCGCCTGAGCGCCCTCCGCCGTCACGAGTTCGACCCCGACGTCGATCAGCCGCGTCCGCAGGCCGGTGGCTTCCAGCTCGTTCATGGACACTGTCTACCAGCCGGGCGTAGACAGTGTCTACGGGATGACGTGACGCATCCGGAGCGTTGACGCGGATATGACCGATGAAGAGACCCAGGACGCACTGCTGAAGCTGCTCTCCGAGTACAAGGGCGGAGTGCTCGTCACCCTCAAGAAGGACGGCCGGCCCCAGCTCTCGAACGTCAGTCACGTGTACTACCCCGACGAGGGCGTCGTCCGCGTGTCGCTCACCGACGACCGCGCCAAGACCCGCAACCTGCGCCGGGACCCACGTGCCTCGTACCACGTGACCAGCGCGGACCGGTGGGCGTACACGGTCGTCGAGGGCACGGCCGAGCTGACGCCGGTCGCGGCGGACCCGCACGACGAGACCGTCGAGGAGCTCATCCGGCTCTACCGGGACGTCCTCGGCGAACATCCCGACTGGGACGACTACCGCGCGGCGATGGTCCGCGACCGCCGGCTGGTGCTCAGGCTCCACGTGGAGCGGGCGTACGGCATCCCGTCACGCTGAACCGCGGGGGGCCGCCGACTCGGCGGCGCGGTCCGCGGTCAGATAGGCGATGACCATGTCGCCGAGCATCGCGCGATAGTGCTCCCGCTGGTCCGGGGCGGTCAGATCGCGGCCGAACAGGGCGCCGAACGTATGCCGGTTGGAGACCCGGAAGAAGCAGAAGGCGCTGATCATCGCGTGCAGGTCCACCGGGTCGACGTCCGCGGTGAACAGCCCCGACGCGCGGCCGGCCGCCAGGATCCGGCCGATCACGTCGAGCGCGGGCGAGCCGATCCTGCCCAGCGCCGCGGAGTCCGTGATGTGTTCGGCCTCGTGGATGTTCTCGATGCTCACCAGACGGATGAAGTCGGGGTGCGCCTCGTGATGGTCGAAGGTCAGCTCGGCGAGCCGGCGGATCGCCGCGACCGGGTCCAGGCCCTCGACGTCCAGCTCCTGCTCGGCCTCCCGGATCGCCGAGTAGGCACGCTCCAGGACCGCCGTGAAGAGCCGCTCCTTGCCACCGAAGTAGTAGTAGATCATCCGTTTGGTGGTGCTGGTGCGGGCGGCGATCTCGTCGACCCGGGCACCCGCGAACCCGGCGCGGGAGAACTCCTGGGTCGCCACGTCGAGGATCTCGGCCCTGGTACGGGCGGCGTCGCGGATGCGCCCGCCAGGTCGTGCCGGTTCTTCGACGCTGGTCATCGGGTTCCTTCGGGCGAGACGGTCGGTGCCCGCGATTCTAGAAGCGCCGAACCGCGGGCTCGGCACGCTCCACCGTACGAACGCGCGACGCCCCGGTGCGTCCCGCCGCGCGGCGGGACGCACCGGGGCGCCGAACGACGGCGGCCCGGAGGGGGCGTCCTTACAGGTCGAACTCGTGCGGCGGCAGGTCGAGCGTGAAGCACGCCTCGCGCACGACGGCCTGCTCGGTCTTGTCGAAGTCGCCGTCGGCACCGCCGATGACGATGCCGATCTGGATGACGGCGCGCGCCTCGGCGGGCTTCTTCTTCGCCTTGGCGATCTCCTGGAGAACGCCGACCTTGCCGAGGGCGAAGTCGGCGGTCAGCTTGTTCAGGTTGTCGTCGAAACGGCGCTGGAGGTCCACGGCGTCGAAGTTCTGCAGGACCTCGTTCGTCGCGATGAGCTGCGCCACACGCTGCCGCTCGGACGGGTCGATCGAGCCGTCCGCCGCCGCGACCAGGGCGCACATGGCCATGCTCGCGTCGCGGAAGGCGCCGCTCTTGAGATCGTTCTTCTTCGCCACGAGCTGGGTCTGCATCGTCGACGCGGACTCCTTGATGCGGTCCCACAGGGCCATGAGAACTCCAGAGGTAGTCAAGAGCCCGGTCCGCCCGGGCGGGCGGACCGGAAAGCTCCTCGGTTGTACAGCGGCACGGTGGAAACTAGTGGACCGTGACGGAAGTTCCCGGTTGATTCCACGCGGCGATCACGGGCTCGCCGTGTTCGGTGGAGAGCCGGCTGACGGTCCCGGTCGAGAGCTGGAACAGCCGTCCCGACTCGGGCGGCAGCCCCAGCCGGCGGGCCGTGAGCACCCGCAGGAAGTGCGCGTGCGCCACCAGCACCACGTCACCGGGCCGGTCGCAGAGCGCGGCGTCCACCCGGGAGAGCACCCGGTCGGCGCGCACGCCCACCTCACGGGGTGATTCGCCGGGGTGGCCGTCCGGGCCGGGCGGCACCCCGTCGTCCCACAGCACCCAGCCGGGCCGGGCCCGGTGGATGGCGCGGGTGGTGACCCCCTCGTAGCCGCCGTAGTCCCACTCGTGCAGATCGGGGTCGATCCGCGGACCGGACAGCCCCGCGAGCTCGGCCGTGCGCACCGCGCGGCCGAGGGGACTGGTGAGGACCTGGGCGAAGGAGCGCCCGGCGAAGAACGGCGCGATGGACTTGGCCTGCTCCTCGCCGTGCCGGGTGAGCGGAAGATCGGTCCAGCTCGTGTGCTGTCCCGTCAGCGTCCACTCGGTCTCTCCGTGGCGGACCAGGATGAGATCGCCCATGGTCCTTCCCTACTTCGCCGACTCGACGGCGTGACCGCCGAACTGGTTGCGCAGCGCCGCGATCATCTTCATCTGCGGCGAGTCGTCCTGCCGCGAGGCGAAGCGGGCGAAGAGCGAGGCCGTGATGGCGGGCAGCGGAACCGCGTTGTCGATGGCCGCCTCGACGGTCCAGCGGCCCTCGCCGGAGTCCTCCGCGTAGCCGCGCAGCTTGTCCAGGTGCTCGTCGTCGTCCAGGGCGTTGACCGCGAGGTCGAGCAGCCAGGAACGGATGACCGTGCCCTCCTGCCAGGAGCGGAACACCTCACGCACGTCGGTGACCGAGTCGACCTTCTCCAGGAGCTCCCAGCCCTCGGCGTACGCCTGCATCATGGCGTACTCGATGCCGTTGTGGACCATCTTGGAGAAGTGGCCCGCGCCCACCTTGCCGGCGTGCACGAAGCCGAAGTCGCCCTCCGGCTTGAGCGCGTCGAACACCGGGCGCACCTTCTCGATGTTCTCGGCGTCTCCGCCGACCATCAGCGCGTAACCGTTCTCCAGGCCCCACACACCGCCCGAGACACCGGCGTCGACGAAGCCGATGCCCTTGGCCGCCAGCTCCGCGGCGTGCTTCTCGTCGTCCGTCCAGCGGGAGTTGCCGCCGTCCACGACCGTGTCGCCGGCCTCCAGCAGGTCACCGAGTTCGTCGATGACGGTCTGGGTGGGGGCACCGGCCGGCACCATCACCCAGACCACACGCGGGCCTTCGAGGCTGCTCACGAGTTCGGCGAGGCTGTGCACGTCGGCGAGGTCCGGATTACGGTCGTAGCCGACGACGGTGTGGCCGGCGCGGCGTATGCGCTCGCGCATGTTGCCGCCCATCTTGCCGAGACCGATGAGTCCGAGCTGCATTGTCAGTTCACTTCTTCCGGAGAGTGCGGTAAGCGGCCACGAGAGCGGCCGTGGAGGGATCGAGACCGGGGACGTCGGCGCCCTCGGTCAGGGCGGGTTCGACGCGCTTGGCGAGCACCTTGCCGAGCTCGACGCCCCACTGGTCGAAGGAGTCGATGTTCCAGACCGCGCCCTGGACGAACACCTTGTGCTCGTAGAGGGCGATCAACTGGCCCAGGACCGAGGGGGTCAGCTCGGCGGCGAGGATGGTGGTGGTGGGGTGGTTGCCCTGGAACGTCTTGTGCGGCACCAGCTCTTCCGGCACGCCCTCGGCGCGGACCTCGTCCGGGGTCGTGCCGAAGGCCAGCGCCTGCGTCTGCGCGAAGAAGTTCGCCATCAGCAGGTCGTGCTGCGCCGCGAGTTCGTCGCTCAGCTCACCGACCGGGTTGACGAAGCCGATGAAGTCGGCGGGGATCAGCTTGGTGCCCTGGTGGATCAACTGGTAGTAGGCGTGCTGGCCGTTGGTGCCGGGCGTGCCCCACACCACCGGTCCGGTCTGCCACTCCACCGGGTTGCCGTCACGGTCCACGGACTTGCCGTTGGACTCCATGTCGAGCTGCTGGAGATAGGCCGTGAACCTCGACAGGTAGTGCGAGTACGGCAGCACGGCGTGCGACTGGGCGTCGTGGAAGTTGCCGTACCAGATACCCAGCAGGCCCATCAGCAGCGGGGCGTTGGCCTCGGCGGGCGCGGTGCGGAAGTGCTCGTCGACGAGGTGGAACCCGTCCAGCATCTCGCGGAAGCGGTCCGGGCCGATCGCGATCATCAGCGACAGGCCGATGGCCGAGTCGAACGAGTAGCGGCCGCCGACCCAGTCCCAGAACTCGAACATGTTCGCCGTGTCGATGCCGAAGTCCGACACCTTCTCCGCGTTCGTCGACAGCGCCACGAAGTGCTTGGCGACCGCCTTCTCCTCACCGAGCCCGGCGAGCAGCCAGGAGCGCGCGGAGGTGGCGTTGGTGATCGTCTCGATCGTGGTGAAGGTCTTGGAGGCGATGATGAACAGCGTCTCGGCCGGGTCCAGGTCCCGCACGGCCTCGTGGAGGTCGGCGCCGTCCACGTTCGACACGAACCGCACCGTCAGCGAGCGGTCGGTGAACGGGCGCAGCACCTCGTAGGCCATCGCGGGGCCGAGGTCGGAGCCGCCGATGCCGACGTTCACGACGTTCTTGATGCGCTTGCCGGTGTGCCCGGTCCACTCGCCCGAGCGGACCCGGCCGGCGAAGTCCGCCATCTTGTCCAGGACCGCGTGTACGGCCGGCACGACGTTCTCCCCGTCGACCTCGACCACCGCGTCCCGCGGCGCCCGCAGCGCGGTGTGCAGCACCGCGCGGTCCTCGGTCGTGTTGATCCGATCGCCCCGGAACATCGCGTCCCGCAGCCCGGACACGTCCGTGGCGGCGGCGAGTTCCTGGAGCAGGGCCAGGGTCTCGTCGGTGATCAGGTGCTTGGAGTAGTCGATCCGCAGGTCGCCGACCTGGACGACGTAGCGCTCGGCGCGCGCCGGGTCGGCGGCGAACAGGTCACGCAGCCGGGGGTGCAGCAGCGTGGTCGCGCGGTGGTCCTCCAGGGCCACCCACTCCGGACGCCGGGTGGGCTTGGGGTAGTCAGACACGGGGGGTCTCCTTGGGGGCCTCGCCGCGCAGGGCGACGGCGTACATCTCGTCCGCGTCGAGGCGGCGCAGTTCCTCGGCGATGAGCTGGGAGGTGGAGCGCACCTTCAGCGCGAGCGTGCGGGAGGGCTGACCGGGCAGGGACAGCGTCGCCAGCGGGCCCTCGGGGCGGTCGATGACGATCTCGCCGTTCTCGGTGCCGAGCCGGACGGCGGTCACCACGGGGCCCGCCGTCTCGACCCGCTCGGTCCTGACCTGGAGGCGGGCCTCCAGCCAGCGGGCCAGCAGTTCGGCGCTCGGGTTCTGCGCCTCGCTCTCGACGGTCGCCGAGATCACCTTCGTACGGGCCTGGTCGAGGGCCGCCGCCAGCATGGAGCGCCAGGGGGTGAGCCGGGTCCAGGCCAGGTCGGTGTCGCCCGGCGCGTACGAGGCGGCGCGGGCGTCGAGCGCCCGGAGCGGTGCCTCGACGGCGTACATGTCGGTGATCCGGCGCTGGGCCAGGGCGCCCAGCGGGTCCTTGACCGGGTTCTCGGGCGCGTCCACCGGCCACCAGACGACGACGGGCGCGTCCGGAAGCAGCAGCGGCAGGACCACCGAGTCGGCGTGGTCCGAGACCTCGCCGTAGGTCCGCAGGACGACCGTCTCGCCGGTGCCCGCGTCCGAGCCGACGCGCACCTCGGCGTCGAGACGGGAGTTGGTGCGGTCGCGCGGGGTGCGGGCGACGCGCTTGATGACCACGAGGGTGCGCGAGGGGTGCTCCCGGGAGGCCTCCTCGGCCGCCTTGATGGAGTCGTACGCGTTCTCCTCGTCGGTGACGATGACCATCGTCAGGACCATGCCCACGGCCGGGGTGCCGATGGCACGGCGCCCCCGTACGAGCGCCTTGTTGATCTTGCTTGCCGTGGTGTCGGTCAGGTCGATCTTCATGGCCTGCGCCAGCTCCGTCCGTCTCGTGCGAGCATCTCGTCGGCTTCCTTCGGGCCCCAACTGCCCGAGGGGTACTGCGCGGGCGTGCCGTGGCTCTCCCAGTACCCCTCGATCGGGTCGAGGATCTTCCAGGACTCTTCCACCTCCTGGTGACGGGGGAAGAGATTGGCGTCGCCGAGCAGGACATCCAGGATCAGCCGTTCGTACGCCTCCGGGCTGGACTCGGTGAACGACTCGCCGTACGCGAAGTCCATGGTGACGTCCCGGATCTCCATGGAGGTACCCGGCACCTTGGATCCGAAGCGCACGGTCATGCCCTCGTCCGGCTGGACGCGGATGACGATGGCGTTCGCGCCGAGCTCCTCGGTGGCCGTGGAGTCGAACGGGGAGTGCGGGGCGCGCTGGAAGACCACCGCGATCTCGGTGACGCGGCGGCCGAGCCGCTTGCCGGTGCGCAGGTAGAACGGGACGCCCGCCCAACGGCGGTTGTCCACCTGGAGCTTGACGGCCGCGTAGGTGTCGGTCGTCGACGCGGGGTCGATGCCGTCCTCCTGGAGGTAGCCGCGCACCCTCGCGCCGCCCTGCCAGCTCGCCGCGTACTGGCCGCGCACGGTGTGCTCGCCCAGGTTCTCCGGCAGCTTCACGGCCCGGAGGACCTTGAGCTTCTCGGCGAGCAGCGACTCGGCGTCGAACGCGGCGGGTTCCTCCATGGCGGTCAGCGCCATGAGCTGGAGGAGGTGGTTCTGGATGACGTCCCGGGCGGAGCCGATGCCGTCGTAGTAGCCGGCCCGGCCGCCGATGCCGATGTCCTCGGCCATCGTGATCTGGACGTGGTCGACGTACGACCGGTTCCAGACGGGCTCGTACATCTGGTTGGCGAAGCGGAGCGCCAGGATGTTCTGGACGGTCTCCTTGCCGAGGTAGTGGTCGATCCGGAACACCTGGTCCGGGTCGAACACGTCGTGCACGATCCGGTTCAGCTCGCGGGCGCTCGCCAGGTCGTGACCGAACGGCTTCTCGATGACCGCGCGCCGCCAGGACCCCTCGGGGGCGTTCGCCAGCCCGTGCCTCTTGAGCTGTCGCACCACCTTCGGGAAGAACTTCGGCGGTACGGAGAGATAGAAGGCGTAGTTGCCGCTGGTACCCCGGGACGCGTCCAACTCGTCGACTGCGGAGCGCAGTTGCTTGAACGCCGTGTCGTCGTCGAAGTCGCCCGGGATGAACCGCATGCCCTCCGCGAGCTGCTGCCAGACCTCCTCGCGGAACTCGGTGCGGGAGTGCTCGCGCACCGAGTCGTGGACCACCTGCGCGAAGTCCTGGTCCTCCCACTCGCGGCGGGCGAACCCGAGGAGCGAGAAGCCCGGCGGCAGCAGACCCCGGTTGGCGAGGTCGTACACGGCCGGCATCAGCTTCTTGCGGGACAGGTCGCCCGTGACACCGAAGATGACCAGGCCGGAGGGGCCCGCGATCCGGGGGAGCCGGCGGTCGCGCGGGTCGCGCAGCGGGTTGTCCCAGTCCGCGGCCACGCCGAGCGCGGCGGCGAGTGCGCCGGAGGCGGGGTCGCCGAGGACTTCGGCGAGGCCGGCCGCCGGAGCGCCGGGGGCTTCGGTGAGATCCCCGGCCGCCGGGGCGCCGGGCGTCCCGGCCGGGCCCCCCGGCGTCAGGCCGTCCTGTTCCACGGCCGGGTCACCGGATCCCTGCGGCGCGGCGGCCGCATCCTTCGGGTCGCCGTCGGAAAGCGCCTCACCCTTGGTCATTCCCCTTCAACTCCCTTGCCCCGCAGCGATGTCGCCACGGCTTCGAGCAGGTCCTCCCAGGCCGCCTCGAACTTCGCGACGCCCTCGTCCTCCAGTTGCCCGACGACCTCGTCGTAGGAGATCCCGAGCGCCTCGATCGCGGCCAGGTCGGCCCGGGCGCGCTCGTAGCCGCCGGTCACCGTGTCGCCCTGGATGTCGCCGTGGTCGGCGGTGGCGTTCAGCGTCCCCTCCGGCATGGTGTTGACCGTGCCCGGCGCGACCAGCTCGTCGACGTAGAGGGTGTCCTTGTACGCGGGGTCCTTGACGCCGGTGGAGGCCCACAGGGGGCGCTGCGCGCGGGCGCCGTGCGCGGCGAGGGCGGTCCAGCGGGCGTCGCCCTCCGCCGTGCCGTCGGCGGTGCCGAACACGCTCTCGTACGCCTCGTAGGCCAGCCGGGCGTTGGCGAGCGCCGCCCTGCCCTTGAGCGCGAGGGCGTCCTCCGTGCCGTCCTTCGTCAGCCGCTTGTCGATCTCGCTGTCGACGCGGGAGACGAAGAAGGAGGCGACGGAGTGGATGCCGGCGAGGTCGATGCCCGCGGCCTTCGCCCGCTCCAGGCCGGCGAGGTAGGCGTCCACGACCTCGCGGTAGCGCTCCAGCGAGAAGATCAGCGTGACGTTGACGCTGATGCCGAGGCCGATGACCTCGGTGATCGCCGGGAGACCGGCCTTCGTCGCCGGGATCTTGATCATCACGTTCGGGCGGTCGACCAGCCAGGCGAGCTGGCGGGCCTCGGCCACGGTCGCGGCGGTGTCGTGCGCGAGGCGCGGGTCGACCTCGATGGAGACCCGGCCGTCACGGCCCTCGGTCGCCTCGAACACCGGGCGCAGGATGTCCGCGGCGGCGCGCACGTCCGCGGTCGTCATCATGCGGACGGCCTCGTCGACCGTCACCTTGCGCACGGCGAGGTCGGCGAGCTGCTGCTCGTAGCCCTCGCCGGAGCCGATGGCGGCCTGGAAGATGGACGGGTTGGTGGTCACGCCCACCACGTGTCGCGTCGCGACGAGTTCGGCCAGGTTGCCGGACTCGATGCGCTTGCGGGAGAGGTCGTCGAGCCAGATGGAGACGCCCTCGCCGGAGAGGCGCTCAAGGGGTACCGCGGTCGCGGTTGCTTCGGTCACAGTGATCATCTTCCTTCGTGCGAACGGATCAACCGCGCAGGGCGGCGACGGATTCCCGCGCGGCGGCGGCGACGTTGTCGGCGGTGAAGCCGAACTCGGCGAACAGCGTCCCGGCGTCGGCCGAGGCGCCGAAGTGCTCCAGCGAGACGACGCGTCCGGCGTCACCGACGTACCGGTACCAGGTCAGGGCGATCCCGGCCTCGACCGCCACGCGGGCCTTCACGGACGGCGGAAGGACCCGGGCCCGGTACTCGGGGCTCTGCTCCTCGAACCACTCGACGGACGGCATCGACACCACACGGGTGCCCACGCCCTCGGCCTCCAGCAGCTCACGCGCCGCGACGGCGAGCTGCACCTCGGATCCGGTCGCGATGAGGAGGACGTCCGGGGTCTCGGTGGAGGAGTCCCGCAGGACGTAACCGCCGCGCGCGGCGTCGGGGTTGACGGGGAGGGTCGGTACGCCCTGACGGGTGAGGGCCAGACCGTGCGGGGCCGGGTTCGTGGCGTGCCGCCGGAGGATCTCGGCCCACGCGACGGCCGTCTCGTTGGCGTCGGCCGGACGGACGACGTTCAGGCCGGGGATGGCGCGCAGCGAGGCCAGGTGCTCGACCGGCTGGTGGGTCGGGCCGTCCTCGCCGAGGCCGATGGAGTCGTGGGTCCACACGTACGTCACCGGGAGCTGCATCAGCGCGGAGAGGCGGAGGGCGTTGCGCATGTAGTCGGAGAACACCAGGAAGGTGCCTCCGTAGATGCGCGTGTTGCCGTGCAGCGCGATGCCGTTCATCTCCGCGGCCATGGAGTGCTCGCGGATGCCGAAGTGGATCGTGCGGCCGTACGGGTTCGCCTCGGGGAGCGGGTTGCCCTCGGGGAGGAAGGACGACGTCTTGTCGATCGTGGTGTTGTTCGAGCCGGCGAGGTCGGCGGAGCCGCCCCACAGCTCGGGCAGCACACCGCCGAGCGCCTTCAGGACCGTGCCGGACGCGGCGCGGGTGGCCACGGAGCCGCCCTCCTCGAACACCGGCAGCGCGCTCTCCCAGCCCTCGGGGAGCTGCCCGGCGACGATCCGGTCGAAGAGCTTCGCGTTCTCGGGCCGCTCGGTGCGCCAGGCGCCGATCCGCTTGTCCCAGTCGGCATGCGCCTCGGCGCCCCGGTCCAGGGCCTGGCGGGCGTGGGCCAGCACGTCGGTGTCGACCTGGAAGGTCTGCTCCGGGTCGAAGCCCAGGAGCCGCTTGGTGGCGGCGATCTCCTCGGCGCCCAGCGCCGAGCCGTGCGAGGCCTCGGTGTTCTGCGCGTTGGGGGCGGGCCAGGCGATGATCGTGCGCATCGCGATGATGGACGGGCGGCCGGTCTCGGCCTGCGCGGTCCTGAGCGCGGTGTACAGCGCGTGGACGTCGATGTCGCCGTCGGGCGAGGGCTCGACGCGCTGCACGTGCCAGCCGTAGGACTCGTAGCGCCCCAGCACGTCCTCGGAGAAGGCGGTCGCCGTGTCGCCCTCGATGGAGATGTGGTTGTCGTCGTAGACGAAGACGAGGTTGCCGAGCTTCTGGTGGCCGGCGAGCGAGGAGGCCTCCGCCGAGATGCCCTCCTCCAGGTCGCCGTCGGAGACGATCGCCCAGATGGTGTGGTCGAACGGGGACTCGCCCTCGGGGGCCTCGGGGTCGAAGAGGCCGCGCTCGTAGCGGGCGGCCATCGCCATGCCCACGGCGTTGGCGGCACCCTGGCCGAGCGGGCCGGTCGTGGTCTCCACGCCCGCGGTGTGCCCGTACTCGGGGTGGCCGGGCGTCTTGGATCCGTGGGTGCGGAACGCCTTCAGATCGTCGAGGCCGAGTTCATAACCTGACAGGAAGAGCTGGGTGTAGAGGGTCAGCGAGGTGTGGCCGGGGGAGAGGACGAAGCGGTCGCGGCCGGTCCACTCCGGATCGGCGGGGTCGTGCCGCATCACCTTCTGGAAGAGCGTGTACGCCGCCGGGGCCAGGCTCATCGCGGTCCCGGGGTGACCGTTGCCGACCTTCTGCACGGCGTCGGCGGCCAGGAGGCGGGCGGTGTCGACGGCGCGGCGGTCGAGCTCGGTCCAGGTGAAGCCGTCGGAGCTCTGCGTACTCATCTTCAAGAAGTCCTCACGGGGTGCGCTGAAACATGGTCTGTGCCTTCAAACCTAAAAGTCAGACTTTTGCTGGGGAAGGTGCCCGTGTGTCAGCCTTCGGTGAAAGTGGGACACATGGAGCCGTGGCGAGCCGACGCGAGAAGGACATGAACGACAGAACCACCCAAGGCGGCACCGGCGACGCGGACGGCGTGGAGGGGATCAGGACCTTTCCGTTTCCGGCCGATCTGAGCCTGTCCGGCGTGGGCATGCAGGTCGGCGCGATGGGAACCGGACGCACCTGGCACGCCGACGCCCCGCTGGAACGCGTGCACCGCATCGACTTCCACGTCGTGATGCTCTTCCACGAGGGGCCCGTACGGCACATGGTCGACTTCGCCGAGTACGAGGCCCACGCGGGCGACCTCCTGTGGATCCGGCCCGGGCAGGTGCACCGCTTCTCCAGCACCGACCCCTACCGCGGCACCGTCCTGACCATGCAGCCCGGCTTCCTGCCCCGCGCGACCGTCGAGGCGACCGGCCTCTACCGCTACGACCTGCCCCCGCTGCTGCGCCCGGACGCGGACCGGCTGGCCGCGCTGGAACACGCGCTGACCCAACTGGAGCGCGAGTACGTCGACACCACCACCCTGCCGCTCAGTCTGCACACGGCGGTGCTGCGGCACTCGCTCACCGCGTTCCTGCTGCGTCTGGCCCACCTCGCGGCGAGTTCCGCCGAGGCGACCCACCAGCACACGGACACCACGTTCACGCGGTTCCGGGACGCGGTCGAGAAGGACTTCGCCGTCAACCACAGCGTCAGCGCCTATGCCGACGCCCTCGGATACTCGCGCCGCACCCTGGTGCGCGCCGTGCGGGCCGCCACCGGCCAGACACCCAAGGGGTTCATCGACAAGCGGGTCGTCCTGGAGGCCAAACGGCTCCTCGCCCACACGGACATGCCGATCGGGCGCGTCGGGGCCGCCGTCGGCTTCCCCGACTCGGCCAACTTCTCCAAGTTCTTCCACCAGCACACGGGGGCGACCCCGGTGGCCTTCCGGACCGAACTGCGCTGAGCGGGACGGACCGCGTACGTCCGTCCCGCCCGGCCCTGCGACGGGGCGGCCCGTCGCCTCTCCTGCCGGTGACCGGCAGGGGAGCGAGTGACCGCCCCGTCACCTCACCCGTCAGTGACCGAAGTCGAACCAGTTGACGTTCACGAAGTCCGCGGGCTGGCCGCTGGTGAAGGTGAGATACACGTCATGGGTTCCGGTCACGGAGCTCATGTTCGCCGGCACGGTCCGCCAGGACTGCCAGCCACCGGTGTTGGCCAGCGCGAAGCTGGCGACCGGTGTGCTCGTACGGCTGTCGAGGCGCACCTCGACCAGGCCGCTGACCCCGCCGGCCGCGCCGCTCGCGACCCGGCCGTGGAACTGGGTCGCCGCCGAGGAGCCGAAGTTGACGCCCTTGTAGAGCGCGTAGTCGCCGTTCGCGATGGTGCCGATGTCCTGGCCGCCGCCGCTGTCCGTCGTGGTCTCGGTGACGACACCGCTCTGGCCGTCGTAGGACTCGGCCTGGATGGCGCTGTAGGCGTCACGGTTGCCGGTGGGCGGCGGAGTGGTGCCGCCGCCACCGCTGCCGGCCGCCTGGAGTACCTGGACGTAGTCGACGACGAGCGGGTGACCGGGTTCCGTGCCGCTGTCGGGGCCGCCGCCGAAGGCGCCCGGGAAGCCGCCGCCCATCGCGACGTTCAGGATGACGAAGTAGCCGTGGTTGGTGGCGTTCGCCCAGGTGGTCGCGTCGACCTGGTTCGCCTTCACCGTGTGGAAGTTGACGCCGTCCAGGTAGAAGCGGACCTCCTCGGGGCTCGTCGACCTGTCCCACTCCATCGCGTAGGTGTGGAAGCCCGCCTGGCAGGTCGTGCCGGCGCAGGGCGTGTTGTTGCCGATGCCGCTGGTCTCGTTGCACGGGCCGCCGGGGCTGGTGCCGCAGTGCATCGTGGCCCACTCGGTGTTGAGGCCCTGGACGTTCTCCATGATGTCCAGCTCGCCGACCCCGGGCCAGTTCTGGTAGTTGCCGCGATAGGGCGCGCCGAGCGCCCAGAAGGCGGGCCAGTAGCCCTTGGCCGCGGCGCCGGTCACGTTCGGCATCTGCAGCCGCGACTCGATGCGCAGCTTGCCCCCGGCGGGGGGCTCGAAGTCGGTGCGCTTGGTCTCGATGCGGCCCGAGGTCCAGTTGCCCGAGGCGTCACGGCGCGGGGTGATCAGCAGGTTGCCGTTGCCGTCCAGGGCCACGTTGTTGGTGCTGGAGGTCATCGTCTCGACCTCGCCGGTACCGAAGTTGGCCGGCCCGCCCGGGTAGCTCGTACCCGTCGTGTACTGCCAGTTGGCGGTGTTGACGCCGCTTCCGGCCGCCCCGGTGAAGTCGTCGACGAAGACCTGGGACCAGCCGGAGGGGGGTGTGGGCGCCGACGCGTCGGCCGGGAAGGTGGCCGCGGTCGCGGCGGCCGCCGCCAGGCTCACGGTACTGAGCACGGCGATGAGGACGCGCCGGACCGAGCCGCGTCCTGGTGTGCGGGAAGTTCCACTCATGGGTGCCTCTTCGCGTACGGAGTGTGGGGTGCGCGGGTGGGGAGGGAGCGCTCCCACGGATCCTTGAGAGCGCTCTCAAAAAAGGTGCGCGGCCAATGTGCTCTCTGTCACTCCGGTCGTCAAGAGGTGAAGCCGAGAAAGTCCTTACGGCGAAAGGGAGTTCACGCCGTGAAGGAAGGGAGAAGACCCGATGAGCGTGCCACGGAGGGTAGTTGAAGTCCGCTCATCGGGCTCGACCCTCAAAGGGCGCTGCCGGCCTTCCAGTCGGCCCACGACAGGTTCCAGCCGTTCAGGCCGTTCGACGCTTCGACGGTCCGCTCGCCGGAGTTCCGGACGACGACCACGTCACCGAGCATCGAACTCTCGTAGAACCGGTAGCCCGCCACGGAACCGTCGTCCGCGCCCTTCGTGTCGTGCAGGCCGACGCAGCCGTGGCTGGTGTTGCTGCTGCCGAACACCGAGGGCGCGGCCCAGTAGTTGCCGTGGATGAAGGTGCCCGAGGTGGTCAGGCGCTGGGCGTGCGGCACGTCCGCGATGTCGTATTCGTCGCCGAGCCCGACCGTGGAGGACTCCATCCGGGTCTCCTTGAACCGCTCGCTGATCACCATGATCCCGGACCACGTGGTGTGCCCCGGGGCGCCGCCGCTCACCGGGTAGCTCGCGAGCGTCGCCCCGTCCCGCTCGACGGTCATGGTCTTCGTCGCGAGGTCGACGGTGCTCACCTGGCGGCGGCCGATGTGGAAGACGACGTCCTTGGACTGGACGCCGTAGACGCCGTCCCCGCCCTCGACGTCCCTCAGCCGCAGGCTCAGCGTGATTCTCGTCCCGGCCGCCCAGTACTCGGCGGGACGGAAGTCGAGCCGGGTGTTCCCGAACCAGTGACCGACCACCTCCACCGCGGGCTCCGCCGTCACCGTGACGGCCTTTTCCACCGCCGCCCGGTCCGTCACGGCCCGGGTGAAGTTGATCGACACGGGCATACCGACGCCGGAGGTCGAATTCGCCTCGGGCGTGAAATAGCCCGCGAACGTCTCACCCGGGGACTTCGTGACGAACGTCGAGGTGTGTTCCGCGGCCCCCGTCACTTTCGCGGTGACCGTGTATTTGGTGCCCGAGTACGGATTGCGGGCCGAGGTCCAGCGCGTACGGTGCTCGTCGAAGGATCCGGCCAGAGTGGAACCGTCGTTGCCCGACACCTCGACCGCCGACAGCGTCCCGTCCGTCACGGAGACCACCACCGGAGCGGTGAAGCCGGCCTTCCTCGTGCCGTCGGCGGGGGAGACGGTGACCGTCGGCGTCCTCACCTGCGCCTTCGCCGTCGTCCCGGCCCCGGTCGCTTCCGTGTCCTTCCCCTCGGCGGCACCCGCCGGACCGCCGCACCCGCTCAGCGCGAGGGCCGGGACGGCGGACCCGAGGGCCGCGAGGACCCCGCGCCGTGACCAGGCCGGACGTCCCGGACGCCGTCGGGCCCGCTCCGGGTCTCCCGGTGCGGACTCGGGCCGATTCGCTATCTCAGGGACACCCACGGAACGCCTTTCCTCGCGTCTTTCGCTCACCAACACTGCGAGTGCATCCTGCGGGACTTCCCTGGGTTGATTCTTTGAATCCGCCTGCCCCAGCCTGAGATTCCGGTGAGGACGACCGGAGAGACGGCCTGAATCCACGGTTGCCGGGCCGCCACGAATTGTGAACAGAGTATGAAGCGCCCAGTCCGCACCCCGAGATGTACGTGAGACCCGCGTTCCCGGGGCCCATTCCGGCCTCTCCGGCCCACCAGGGCCAAGGAGAGGTTCGTTTGTCGGATCCGCGACAACCACGCCGGAGGTATCAGTGAGTCCAGCCCGTGAGAGGCACACCGTGGCCGTCGTCGGAGCGGGCGCCGCCGGCACGCTCACCGCCGTGCAGCTCTGCGAGACGGCGACCCGCCGCCGCACCCCGCTCGACCTCTTCCTGGTGGACCCCGCCCCCGAGGCCGGGCGCGGCACCGCGTACGCCACCACCGATCCCCGGCACCGGCTGAACGTGCCCGCGGGCGGCATGAGCTGCTATCCCGACGACCCCGGCCACTTCACCCGCTGGCTGTGCCGGCACGGCGAACCCACCGTCAGGGCCACCGACTTCGCCACCCGCCACCGCTACGGCGCCTATCTCGCCGACACGTTGGCCCAGGCGATCGTCCACGCCCACGGCACTGTGACCGTGCGCCGGCTGCGCACCAGGGCGCAGGCCTGCGCCCCCGCCCCGGACGGCGGACTGGAGCTGCGGCTGGCCGACGGACGCGGCCTCGTCGCCGACGGCGTCGTCCTCGCCACCGGACCGGCCGCCACGACCGGTGCCTGGGCCCCGCCCCGACTCCGTACCTCCGCACGGTTCATCGGCTCGCCCTGGACGCCCGGCGCGCTCGACGGACCGCTCGCCGAACCCGCCGACCGCGCGGGAGCGGATACGAGCGACGACGTCCTGCTCGTGGGTACGGGACTCACGGCCGTCGACCTCGCCCTCAGCCTCGACCGGCCCGGACGCACCGTCCACGCCCTCTCCCGCACCGGACTGCTGCCCCAGCCGCACGCCCTCGACCCGGCACCCGCGATGGCCCCGCCCGAGGGACTCGACGCGCCGACCCTGCCCACGCTGCGCCGGACCGTCTACCGCCACATCGGCCGCGCCCTGCGCGCCCACGGCGACTGGCGCCCCGCCCTCGACAGCCTGCGCCCGCACACCGCGCACCTGTGGCGCAGCCTCACCCCCGAGGAACGCGCCGCCTTCCTGCGCGCCGAGGGCGCGCTCTGGAACACCCACCGGCACCGGATGGCCCCGACGACCGCCGAGTCGCTGGACCGCGCCCGCACGGCCCGCCGCCTGCGCGTCCACACCGGCCGGATCACCGACGCCGTCCCCCGGGCGGACGGCTCCGAGCTGATCACGCTCTCCGGCGGGCGGCGCATCACGGCCGGCTGGGTGATCGACTGCACCGGACCGGGTCCGCGCCCCGAAGACCCCCTGTGGGCCTCGCTGTTCGACACGGGCGCCGCTGTGCCCGGCCCGCTCGGCCTCGGTGTCGCGACCCGCGACGGCCGGCTCCTCGACGCCGAAGGCGGCACCGGGCCCGCGCTGTTCACCCTCGGCGCGCCACGCCGCGGCGAACTCTGGGAGACCACGGCGATCCCCGAGATCCGCGTCCAGGCCGCCGAACTGGCCGAGCGGCTGCTCGCGCCCCTGGCCCCCCGGCGCCGCCCCGCACGTCGCCGGCCCCTCGACGCGCACGGGCTCCCGCTGTCCACCCACGCCGAGGCGGCGGCGGCCCACCGCACCGGCCTCGACCGTGTCCTCAAGGTCAGGGCCGGCGCCGAGGACGCCTTCGCGCGCGCCGTCGCCCTCGACCCCGGCTTCGCGCTCGGGCACGCCGCCCTCGCCCTGCTCGGCCACGAGTGCGGCGCCGACGTCGACGTACCGCGTGCCCTGGCCGACGCACGGCGCTGCGCGCGGGAACGGGCCGACGCGCGCGAACGCTCCTTCGTCGACGTGGTGAGCAGGCGTGTGCACGGCGACGGCCCGGACACCGGTACCCGCGCGCTGCTCGGGCATCTGGCGGCCCACCCCGCCGACGCGCTGGCGCTCGCCGTGGCCGTGCCCACCATCGCCTTCTCCGGCGTCAACGACCTCGACACCAGCTATGCGTCGGACCTGGTCGAGCGCTCCCTGCCCGCCTACGACGGCCACTGGTTCCCGGCCTCGCTGCTCGCCTTCCTGCGCCAGGGCCAGGGCCGCCACGACGAGGCGGCCGAACTGGCCGGGCGCGCCCTGGACGCCGAGCCCGCCTCCGGGCACGCCGTGCACGCCCTCGCCCACGTCCACTACGAGTCGGGAGCCCACGCGTTCGGCCGCGACTGGCTGGACTCCTGGGTGTCCGGGCACGGCCGGGGCGCCGTCCACCGCGCCCACTTCTCCTGGCACATCGCCCTGCACGAACTGGCCCTGGACGATCCCGCCGCCGTCCGCCGACGCTGGTTCGCCCAGCTCGCCCCCGGACGGGTGACCGGTGTCCGCGCCCTGGTCGACTCGGGGTCGCTGCTGTGGCGCGCCCGGATCAGCGACAGTTGGCGTGGCCGCGTGCCGGCGGCGGACGTGCTCGACAGCGTCGCCCGCGAGATCGTGGAACGGCCCGCGACCGCCTTCACCGCGCTGCACGCCGCCGTCGCGCTCACCGCCGCCGGCGACATGGCGGGACTGCGCCGGCTGCGCGACCACGCGGCCGGCGCCGATCCGGTGCAGCGGGAGGTCGTCGTCCCGCTGTGCGAGGCCCTCGCCGCGCTCGTCGAGGAGCGCTTCCAGGAGGCCGCCCGGGGGCTCGACGCGCTGCTGCCGGTGCTCGCCCGGGTCGGCGGCAGCGCGGCCCAGCGCGAGGTCGTCGAGGAGACACTGCTGTACGCCCTCGTCGCGGCGGGCCGCTGCGAGGCCGCCCGGCGCCTCCTGGACACCCGCCTCGACCGCGGCCACGCGCCACGCGACCGACGCATGCTGGCGGCCCTGCCCGACTGAGAGTCTGTCCAGGGGCGCGACTCCCCGGGCACGTCAGGTGCCGGCCCTCGGGTGCGCATCGGGCAAGCGGCCGCGCCCACGTCAGGCGTCCGGCTCCGCGGGGGGAGCCGGGAGCCAGCCGAGGGCGCGGGAGATTCCCCGGGCCGCCAGCCGCACGGCCGGGATCAGCGCCGGTACCCGGGCCTCGGCCCGGGGCACGACGAGCGACACGGCCGCGACGACCGAGCCGTCGGAGCCCCGCACCGGCGCGGCCACCGACAGGGCGTCCTCGGTCACCTGACGACTGCTCACCGCGACGCCCGTCCGGCGTACTTCGGCCAGCACGCGGCGCAGCCGGACCGGATCGGTGATCGTGTACGGGGTGTACGCGGCCATCGGCCCGGCGCAGTAGGCCTCCTGGAAGGCGGGCTCCGCGGTGGCGAGCAGCGCCAGCCCGACGCCCGTCGCGTGCAACGGCCAGCGGGCGCCCACCTGGATGCGGACGCCGACCGAGGAACGGCCCGAGATCCACTCCGTGTAGACGACCTCCGCGCCGTCCCGGACCGCCAACTGCACGTTCTCGTGGGTCGCTTCGTACAGGTCCTCCAGATACGGCAGGGCGCTCTGGCGCAGCGCGAGGCCGCGTGGAGCGAGCGCCCCGAGCTCCCACAGGCGCAGGCCCACGTGGTAGACGCCGTTCACGTCCCGCTCCAGCGCGCCCCACCCGGCGAGCGCGCCCACGAGCCGGTGGGCCGTGGTGAGGCTGAGGTCGGCCCGGCGGCTGATGTCCGTCAGGGACAGCGCCGTGTGCTCGTGGTCGAAGGCGCCGAGCACGGCGAGGAGGCGGCCGGAGGCGGACGGGGCGGTCATGATGCCTGGATCCAACAGGCCGCGGGGGCGCGAGGGCAACGGCCGGTGACGCGGAAAGCCGTCCGAGGGGCGGCCGGTCCCCGGGAACAGGTGCGCGCGATGGCAGGCTGCTGGTCGGAAGACAGGGGTGGAACGGGTGGCGGGTGTTCTCGGATGCCGCCAGGCCCGTGGCACCGTACGGACTGCGAAGGTGGTACTTGCGTGAGGCTGACCATTCTGGGCGGCGGCGGATTCCGTGTCCCGCTCGTGTACGGGGCACTCCTCGGGGACCGGGCCGAGGGCCGCGTCACCAGGGTCGTGCTGCACGACCTGGACGCGGGACGGCTCTCCGCCGTGGCCCGCGTGCTCGCCGAGCAGGCGGCCGGGCACCCGGACGCCCCGGAGGTGACCGTCACCACCGACCTCGACGAGGCCCTGCGCGGCGCGGACTTCGTGTTCTCCGCGATCCGCGTCGGCGGTCTGGAGGGCCGGGCGGCCGACGAGCGGGTCGCCCTCGACCAGGGAGTCCTCGGCCAGGAGACGGTCGGCGCCGGCGGCATCGCGTACGGGCTGCGCACCGTGCCCGTCGCCGTGGACATCGCACGGCGGGTGGCGCGTCTCGCGCCCGACGCCTGGGTCATCAACTTCACCAACCCGGCCGGACTGGTCACCGAGGCCATGTCCCGTCACCTCGGCGACCGGGTGATCGGCATCTGCGACTCGCCGGTCGGCCTCGGCCGCCGGATCGCCAAGGTCCTGGGCGCGAACCCGCGCGAGGCGTGGATCGACTACGTCGGGCTCAACCACCTCGGCTGGGTACGCGGCCTGCGCGTCGCCGGCCGGGACGAACTCCCGCGCCTGCTCGCCGATCCCGGACTGCTCGGCTCTTTCGAGGAGGGCCGGCTCTTCGGGCCCCAGTGGCTGCGGTCCCTGGGCGCCGTCCCCAACGAATACCTGCACTACTACTACTTCAACCGCGAGACCGTCAGCGCCTACCAGCGGGCCGACAAGACGCGCGGCGCGTTCCTGCGCGACCAACAGGCCGGATTCTACGAGGAGATGAAGCAGCCGAGCGCGGCGGCTCTGGCGGCCTGGGAACGCACCAGGGCCGAGCGTGAGGCCACGTACATGGCGGAGAACCGGGACGCCGCCGGTGCCGGGGAACGCGAGGAGGACGACCTCTCCGGCGGCTACGAGAAGGTGGCCCTCGCCCTGATGCGCGCGATCGCCCGGGACGAACGGACCACCCTGATCCTCAACGTCCGCAACCGCGGCACCCTGAGCGTCCTCGACGCGGAGGCCGTCATCGAGGTGCCGTGTCTGGTGGACGCCAACGGGGCGCATCCGGTCGCCGTCGACCCGCTGCCCGGGCACGCCACCGGACTGGTGTGCTCGGTCAAGGCGGTGGAACGCGAGGTGCTCTCCGCCGCCGAGTCGGGATCCCGTACGACCGCGGTCAAGGCCTTCGCCCTGCACCCGCTCGTCGATTCGGTCGGCGTGGCACGCGCGCTCGTCGACGGCTACACGTCCGTGCACCCGGGGCTCGCCTATCTGACCTAGGGCGGCCCGTGCACCGGAGGCGGCGCACACGGGGGGTGGCCGGGTCCCTCCCGATGACGCCCGCTTTGCGCACCGGACTTGCCGACGCCTTGACGATCCGTTCCCTGCGTGTTCAACCGGCTGTCCGTGCCCGCGTTGTGTAGCGTCCCTAAGGTCCCTGAGTGCTTCGAGTGCGTCGAGTGCTTCGAAGGAAGGGACCCATGGACAGACCCCTCGCCGTCCGGGCTCGCGGGATCACCAAGTGCTTCGGCGACGTCGTCGCACTCGACGGCGTCGATCTGGATGTGGCACGCGGCCGGATCCACGGCCTGGTCGGACCGAACGGCGCCGGCAAGACGACCCTGCTCGGTCTGCTGCTGGGCCTGGCCGTCGCCGACGAAGGCCGCCTGGAGATCCTCGGCACCCCCCTCGGACGGGCGCTCGCCGCGCCCGGCGGCGTCGCCGGCTTCGTCGACGGACCCGGCCTCTACCCCTCGCTCACCGCCCGGCAGAACCTCGCCGCCCTGGCCGCACTGCGCGGCCGGAGCGCACGGTCGGCCGGAGTGGACGACGTGCTCGGCCAGGTCGGACTCACGGACGTCGCCGACGACCCGGCCCGCGGCTACTCCCTGGGGATGCGTCAGCGGCTCGGCCTGGCTGCCGCCCTGCTCACCGAACCCCGGCTGCTGGTGCTCGACGAACCCTCCAACGGCCTCGACCCGGCGGGCAAACGCCATGTGCACGGCGTGCTCGACCGGCTCGCCGCGAACGGGACCGCGGTCGTCCTCTCCAGCCACCGCATGGACGACCTCCAGGCACTGTGCTCCGAGGTCACCATCCTCGCGGCCGGACGGGTCGTCTTCAGCGGACCGCTGGGCAAACTGGCCGCCGAGAACCGTGAACTCGACTACCGGCTGCTCACCTCCGACCCGGCCGCCGCCCGCTCGCTGGCCCTGGACACGGCCGGGATCCGGGTCGTCGACGAGGCGGCGCCACGGCACTCCGCCGACGTCCTCGTCGTACGCGCGCCGGTGCCAGCCGTCGACGCACTCGTGGTGCGGCTCGTGGGCGCGGGTGTCGCGCTGCGCGAGCTGGCCCCCGTGGTGTCGCCCCTCGAAGCCGCGTTCCTCGCCCTCACCGACCAGAAGGAGACCGGCGGATGACCGCGACCGTCGCCGAGGACGCGGACCTCGAGGCAGTGGGCCCGGACGACGACGACAGCGCCGCCGCCCCGCGTGTGCCGGTCGGCCGCGTCTACCGCTTCGAGGTGGTCAAACTCGTCTCCCAGTGGCGGATCCGGCTGCTGGTCCTCGCCTGCTGGATCGTGCCCGCGCTCTTCGTCGCCGCGGTCGGACAGCAGAGCACGCTCCCCGTCGACACCCTCTTCGGCCGCTGGATGCACGCCACCGGATGGGCCGGACCGCTCGTCATGCTCGGCTTCGCGGGCACCTGGGCGCTCCCGCTGCTGACCTCGGTCGTCGCCGGTGACGTGTTCGCCTCCGAGGACCGGCTCGGCACCTGGCGCCATCTGCTCGTCGCGATCCGGTCGCCGCGCCGCATCTTCGTCGCGAAGACCCTGGCCGGCCTCACGGTCGTCCTGCTGCTCGTGGCCGGACTGGTCGCCTCCAGCTCGGCCGGCGGAGCCGTGGCGATCGGAGTCCATCCGCTCGTCGGCCTCGACGGCCATCTGCTGACCCCCGCGGACGCCGCCGGCAAGGTCCTGCTCGCCTGGCTCTGCGTCCTCGCCCCAACCCTGGCCCTCGCCGCGGTGGGACTGCTCGGCTCGATCACGCTGGGGCGCTCCCCGATGGGGCTGCTGCTGCCGGCGCTCGTCGCGCTCGCGATGCAGCTCGCCCAGATGATGCCGCTCCCCGTCGCCGTGCGCCTCGCGCTGCCCAGCTACGCCTTCATCTCCTGGAGCGGTCTGTTCACCAGCCCCGCACAGCTCGGTCCGCTCCTGATCGGCATCGCCGTCAGCCTGTCGTGGGCGGTGGCCGCGACGGTGTCGGCCTATCTGCTCTTCATGCGGAGGGACTTCACCGACGCGGCCCACGACGGCTCGGGCCGCGGCGCGGTCACCGGAGGCGTTCTGCCGCTCGTCGGGCTGGCCGCCGTGACCGCCGTGGTCGTCGGGCTCACCACCGGGGCCACGGGCTCCGGGATCGAACAGGACAAGGTGCAGCGCTCGGCCGCCACGGCCTTCGCCCACCTCTACCGGCTCCAGACCGCCGAACTCAACCGCCCGGCCGTCACCGAGGCACAGCTCAAGGCCACGGCGGCCTGCGACAAGGGCAGCGTGAAGGTCGCCGCCGAGGGGCCGGGCAACGACTGGCGCTGCGTCATCACCTGGCACCTTCCCGGCGTCGACGCCGTGGGGACGGCCGTCTACCAGCTCGACATCACCCCGGACGGCCGCTTCATGGCCGACGGCGACGGGCCGAAAGAGGTGAACGGCTACTTCCTGGTCCGCACCCCGGCCGGGGACGCACCGAATCCGCTGTGGCAGTTCGACGGCGACGTCGACCTGCTCGCCACCACGAAGGGATGACCCCATGCAGGTGACGCGTCGCCGACGGAGTGCGGAGAAGGGGCGTTCGAGCCCTCTTCGCAGATACACGGGACGACGGATACCTCTGGTGACGGCGGGCATCACCGCGCTCGCCCTCGTCGCGGCAGGGGCCGCGTTCGCCCGGACGACGGACTTCGGCACCGACCAGGTCGGCCAGGTCACCGATCGCGGCCAGGTCGTCTCCAGCGACCAGTACATCGCCCCGTACGGCGACCGGCTGGTCGTCCAGAACGGGAAGATCATGTCGTCCTCGGTCAGCCCGGACGGCACCCACCTGGCGGCCTCGGTCACCGACGGCGGCAGCGCCCTCGCGATCGTCGACCTGAAGAGCTGGAAGGTGCAGCAGCTCGTTGGCAGCTCCGCGTCCTCCGTCCCGCGCATCAGCGGCAACAGCGTGGGCCAGGAAGGCCCGACGTACTCGCCCGACGGCTCGCAGCTCTGGCTCGGCCAGACCGACGGCTACACCCGGTTCACCGTGAACGCGGACGGCGGCGTCACGAACCCGGTGTCCGTCCCGATCGCGGCGGACGGGCCCAAGCACGCGCTGGTGGGCGCGGCGGTGTTCTCCTCCGACGGCACCACCGTGTACTCCGCGGTCAACGGACAGAACCGGGTGGTCGCCATCGACGCGGCCACCGGGACCGTCCGCCAGAGCTGGAACGTGGGCAACGCCCCGCGCGGCCTGGTCGAGGCGGGCGGCAAGCTCTACGTGAGCAACGAGGGCGGGCGCCCGGCCCGGGACGGCGACACCACCATCAACTCGTACAACACCCAGGTGCCCGCGGACCCGGTCACCGCCGCGACCACGACCGGCACCGTCAGCGTCATCGACCCCGCGGACCCGGCCGCCGCCGTCACGAGCATCCCGGTGGGCCTGCACCCGACCGCGCTGTACGCCAAGGGCCGGGCGCTGTTCGTCACCAACACCGCCACCAACGACGTGTCGGTCATCGACACCACCCGGAACAAGGTCGTCCAGACCATCGCGACCCAGCCGTGGCCCGAGGCCTCGGTGGGGTACGAGCCCGACGCGGTGACGCTCACCGACGACGGGCACCTGCTGGTGACGCTCGGCCGCGCCAACGCCGTGGCCGTCTACCGGTACCGGTCGCCGCAGGACCCGGTCCGGTACATCGGTCTGCTCCCCACGGACTACTTCCCCGCCGAGATCGCCGCCGTCGGCAAGGACATCGTGGTCTCCAACACCCGTGGCGTCGACGCCCGCCGGACCACCACGGCGGCCGGGCACGGGACGCACGACACCACGTCGAGCGTGCAGCGGTTCACCCTGCCCGACGACAGCGTGGTCCGGGCCCAGACGGCCAAGGTCTTCCGGCAGAACGGCTGGACGAGAGGCTCGGTCGCCCGGTCCGCGGGCAGGAACCACGCGAAGCCGGTGCCCGTCCCGCAACGGCTCGGCGAGCCCTCGACGATCAAGCACGTCTTCCTGATCGTCAAGGAGAACCGCACGTACGACCAGGTCTTCGGGGACGTGCCGGAGGGCGACGGCGATCCGTCGCTGGCGCAGTTCGGCGAGAACGTGACGCCCAACCAGCACGCTCTGGCCCGGCAGTTCGGCCTGTACGACAACACGTACGACATCGGCACGAACTCGGCCGAGGGCCACAACTGGCTGATGCAGGCGGACGATCCGGAGTACACCGAGTCCTCGGCCGGTGAGTACGCGCGCAGTTACGACACCGAGGACGACGCCCTCGGCCACCAGCGGACCGGCTTCCTGTGGACCGGCGCGCAGGCCGCGGGCAAGTCGGCCCGGGACTTCGGCGAGTTCCAGCAGTTCCTCACCAAGCCGGCCGACGCCACCTGGCAGAACCTGTACTGCGACGCCCGCGACATGACGTCGACGGGCCAGGACACCGCGTACACACTGAACTCGTCCTCGCCGATCCCGTCGCTCAACGACGTGTCCGTGCACGGCTTCGCGAAGTTCGACACCAGCGTCCCGGACATCTACCGGGAGGAGATCTGGAAGCGTGACTTCGAGAAGAACGGTCCGGCGAACCTGAACATGTTCTGGCTCTCCAGCGACCACACCGGCGGTCCCGCGAACGCGGCCGCCCAGGTCGCGGACAACGACCTCGCGACCGGCAGGATCGTCGACGAGATCTCGCACAGCCCGTACTGGAAGGACTCGGCGGTCTTCGTGGTCGAGGACGACTCCCAGGCCGGTCTCGACCACGTCGACGGCCACCGCGCGCCGATCCAGATCATCAGCCCCTGGGCCCGGCACGGCGTCGTCGACAGCCACTACTACTCGCAGATCACGCTGATCCGGACCATCGAGCAGATCCTCGGCGTCCACCCCATGAACCAGAAGGACAGCGCGGCCACTCCGATGCGCGCCGCCTTCACCGGGCGTCCCGACTACACGCCGTTCACGGCGCTGCCCAACCGGACCTCGCTGACCGACGGCCTCAAGACCGCGCCCTCCTGCGGTCTGGACACCCCGGCGCCGCAGAATCCCGCCGCGGCGCCCGTGCCGTCGGCGAAGGTCCCGGCGGACAAGCGGGCGCTCGCGGCGACGTGGGACACCTGGAAGTCGCGTCAGCGGCTGACCGGGCCGAACGCCGTTCCGGACTTCGCCAACCCCGCGCAGATGAACCACTTCACCTGGTACCAGACGCACGGGTGGACCAAGCCGTACCCCGGCGAGCACCGGATCTTCGCGCCGAAGGACGTGCCGGGCGCCTACCTGCCGTCGTCGGAGTCCGACGGCTGACGACCGTCGCCCGGCAACCGGCAGTCGGTGACTGCCGGCCCGCCGGCTGACGTACAGGCACAAAGAGATGGGCCGCCCGGATCACGTCCCGGGCGGCCCACCGCGTTGCGCTCGTTCCCGTCGGCGTCAGCCCGTGAAGCCGGCCGTGATCGACGTGAACTGCCAGGTGCTCTGGCTGATGCCGGAGCAGTTGCTCACCACGCCGCCGCCGGGGCAGGACCGGTCGCGGTTGACCGACCAGTAGGCGAGCCGGGCGATGTGGTGGCTGTTCGCCCAGTCACGGATCGAGGTCCAGATCGCCGGGGTCGTGTTCTCCTGCTGGTCGGACAGACCGTTCATGCCGGAGATGCCGATGTGCGAGTAGGCCGTGGCGTCGTCCCAGCCGAACGTCGACTTCAGCTTGGTCTTCAGCCCCTCGGTCGCGTTGACCGTGTTGCCGTACATGTCGGAGCCGCCGCCGAAGTCGAACGGCATGATGGTGAACACGTCGATGTTCGCGTTCAGCGACTGCGCCTGCTCGATGAGCCGGTTGCCGTAGTAGGTCGGGCCGGTCGTCGAGGTGCCGAAGGTGACGATCGTCTTCAGGCCGGGGTTGTTGGCCTTGACGGTCTTCAGCGCGGTCAGGATCCTGGCCTGCACGGCCTCGTTCTCGAACTCGTCGGTGTTCTCGATGTCCATGTCGATCGCCTTGAGGCCGTAGGCGTCGATCACCTTCTGCAGCGCACCGGCGAGCGCGCTCGCCGAGGAGCAGTTGGCGCCGAGCTTGCTGCCCTGCCAGCCACCGAACGACGGGACGATGTCACCGCCCGCGGAACGGATCTGGTTGATCGCCGTCTGGTCGACACCGCCGGTCAGCGCCCGGCTTCCGTCCCAGGCGGGGTTGCAGCCGCCGGAGTCGAGCACGAACGCCATCGTGAACCACTTGATCCCGGTCGCGTTCATCACCGTGGTCGGGTTCGGGGGGTCGCCCCAGCCCTCGTACAGATAGGGAGCGGCCTGCTTGAAGCCCGTCCCGCCTCCGCCGCCCGCGGACGTGGTGACACTGACCGCGTTGGACGCGCCCGAGGTGTTCCCGGCCGCGTCACGCGCCTTGACGGTGAACGTGTAGGCGGTGCTCGCCGACAGCCCGCTGACCGTGCCGCTCGTGCCCGACACGCTGAGCACCTTGTTGGAGCCGCTGTAGATGTCGTACGCCGTGACGCCGACGTTGTCGCTCGACGCGCCCCACGACAGGGACACGCTGGACGAAGTCTTGCCGGTGGAGGTCAGGTTGGTGGGCGTGGTCGGTGCCTGGGTGTCGGTCCCGCCGCCACCGCCGCCCGGGCCGTCGAGGCTGATGTCGTCGGCGTAGTAGGTGCCCTGCGCGTACCAGCCGTGGACGTAGATCTTGGCGCTGGTCTGCGAGGCCCCGGTGGTGAAGGAGACGGTGAGCTGGCTGTACGCCGACGGGGACGTCGTCCAGGTCGAGGCACCGCCGTCCACACCGAGGTAGACGTAGCTGCCGCGCACCCAGCCGGAGAGGCTGTACGTCGTGTTCGGCTGGACCGAGACGGTCTGGGTGCACTGGGCGTTGTCACTCGAACTCACCGCCCCCGCGAGGGCTTTGGAGCCCCCGTGCACGGGGCTGGAGACGATCGACCCCAGGTTGCCGGAGCAGGACCAGGGGGAGAGGCCGCCGGTCTCGAATCCCGGGTTGGACAGGATGTTGGCGGCCTCCGCGGTACCCGGCAGGGCGACCGCGCCGGCGAGGGCCAGCGCGGCCGTGCCCAGCAGGGCGAGGAAACGGTGTCTGGAACGTCTGAGCATGGTCATGCGCACGCGATCTCCCTGGAGATATGGGGGTGTTCGGGAGTGCAGAGAGGTGCGCAACCAAGTTGGTATGGACCAATCCCGCTGTCAAGACACTGCGCGGGAATTGGTCCAGACCGGTAAAGGAGGAGCGGCGCGACCCGGCCTCCGGCCGGATTCCGGGCCGGGGTCGCCAGGCCCTAGGCCAGACCCTAGGCCGGGGCGATCGCCGCGGTGGCGGCAGCGGCGGACTGGGCCGGAACGGCGGAGGCGGTCGCGTCGGCCGGCACGGGCTGCGGGGGCTGTGCGGACGGCGCCGACTGCACGGGCTGCGGGGACGCCGGTTCCACGGTCTGCGCCGGCATGGCGGACAGGGTGGGCGCGCCCGGCTCGGTCCGCTGCGTCGGCAGCGACACCGGACGCACCGGGCGCGGCCCCGCGACCACCGTGTAGTCCGGTCCGAGGAACGGCGGGACCACCTCGCCCGTCTCCTCGCCGAGCGCCAACTGCACGGCCGCCCATGGGGCGTTGACCCCGCACTGGGCGATCTGGTGCAGCCCGCCCGCAGGACGCGTGTTCACGTCCATCAGCACCGGCTCGTCGCCGAACATACGGAACTGGATGTTGGACAGATAGTGCAGCCCGAACGCCTCGGCGAGCAGCCGGGCGGGCTCGATCCACGCCGCGTCGAGGGTGAACCCGCGTCGACGGCCGTTCTTGGTGCGGCCGATGGCCATGCGGACGCGGCCGTCCGGCCCGGTGAGACAGTCCACCGACACCTCCGGCTGTCCGAGGTGCGGCATCACCAGCCAGTCGACCGGCTCCGTGGCCGTGCGCAGCGCCTCCACCACCAGCTCCAGAGGCACGTACGGGCTCGGGAAGCCGTTCAGGTGCAGGAGCGAGAAGGGCGTGCGGGTGATGACCCGGAAGCCCACGCCGCCCGCCCCGGCCGCCGGCTTGAAGCAGGCCCGGTGACCGCCCGCCTCCAACTCCTCGACCGCCACGACGAGTTCCTCCACCGTGCGTACCCGGTACCACGGAGGGACCGGGATGCCCACGGCCTCCACGGCCTGGTAGGCGACGGCCTTGTCGTGGAAGACCGCGACCGCCTCCGCCGGCGGCGCCAGCAGCGCCGTCCCGAGCGCCGCGAACTCGGCGCGCTGCGCCACGATCGCGTCCTGGTGCAGCACCGGCACGAACACGTCGACGGAACGGCGTGCGCACATGTCGAGCGCGTACTCGACGTAGGCGCGCGGCGACAGGCCCTCGGGCTCCGGCTCGGCGGTGTCGGCGGCGGCCAGGACGGGGGAGTCGGCGTCACCGTGGGTGGCGTGGATCTCGACGGCGCGGTGCTGCGGATTATGGCGAAGCTGGTCCATCAAGAAGACGTTCTCCGCGTACGTGCGGTTGAGCCAGACGCGTACGGGAGAGCCCATGCAAGCCACCATTCGGGGTTCGCGGGCACGGCGGAGCGGGCCGGGCCCGGCCAGGGTTGGGGGAGGTACACCGAGCCGTCGCACGCGAAAGCAGATTGGAGCGGTGGTGTTGGGGCGATCATAAGGGTCCCGGGACCCTCATGCTGCTACAGGGATGTTACGGATTCGCCCGCCTGCCCGCCCGGGCCTCCTTGTCCGGTGGCGGGAGCGTGTGCTGTGGTGTCGGTATTCGCTTTCTACGGGGGTGGCGCGTGCGGCCTACAGACGGCGGCGCCGGAAATCTGCTGGCCATCAGCGACCTGCACATCGGCTACGCGGAGAACCGCGCCCTGGTCGAGGACATGCGCCCCGAGACGGACCGGGACTGGCTCTTGGTGGCGGGTGACATCGGGGAGATCGTCGAGGACATCCGGTGGACGCTCACGACGCTCGGCGAACGGTTCGAGAAGGTCGTCTGGGTGCCCGGCAACCATGAGCTGTGGACCCATCCCAAGGATCCGGTCCAGCTCCGCGGTGTGGCCCGGTACGAGCATCTGGTGGCCCTGTGCCGGGAGTTGGGCGTCGTCACCCCCGAGGACCCCTACCCCGTCTGGAACGGCCCCGGCGGTCCCGCCGTCGTGGCGCCGCTCTTCCTTCTCTACGACTACTCCTTCCTGCCGCAGGGCTGCGCCACCAAGGCCGAGGGGCTGGCGTACGCCGAGGGGACCGGCATCGTGTGCACGGACGAGTACCTGCTCCACCCCGACCCGTATCCGAGCCGCGAGGACTGGTGCCGGGCCCGGGTGGCCCTGACCGAGCGCAGACTCGCCGAGATCCCCGACGGACTGCCGGTCGTCCCGGTGAACCACTACCCCCTGGACCGCCACCCGATGGACGTCCTGTGGCACCCCGAGTTCGCCATGTGGTGCGGTACGGAGGCCACCGCCGACTGGCACCGCAGGTTCCGCGTCGAGACCATGGTCTACGGACACCTGCACATCCCCCGGACCACCTGGCACGAGGGTGTCCGGTTCGAAGAGGTGTCGGTGGGCTATCCGCGAGAATGGCGCAAGCGACCGGGACCGCCGGCCGCGCTGCGCCGCATTCTGCCGATGGAGGTCAAAGCCGGTGATGGAGGAGCTGCTTCCGGAGTCGGTGGTGGCCGTGGAGAGCCACGGTGACGAACCGGCCGGGGACGCGAGTCTGTACCCCGAGGAACTGGCGGTCCTGACCCGCGCCGTGGGCAAGCGGCGCCGCGAGTTCGCCACCGTGCGCGTCTGCGCCCGGCGTGCCATGGAGAAGCTGGGTGTGGCGCCCGGGCCCGTGCTGCCGGGCGAGCGCGGCGCCCCGCGGTGGCCGGCGGGCGTCATCGGCAGCATGACGCACTGCGAGGGCTACGCCGCCGCCGCGCTCGCCCGTGCCGGCGATCTGGCCTCCCTCGGCATCGACGCCGAACCCCATCTGGCACTCCCCGACGACGTCCTGGAGGCCGTCGCCCTGCCCGGGGAGTCGGACCGTCTGGACCGGCTCGCCGCACAGGTCCCCGCCGTCCACTGGGACCGGCTGCTGTTCAGCGCCAAGGAGTCGGTCTACAAGGCGTGGTTCCCGCTCACCGGCAAATGGCTCGACTTCTCCGGGGCCGACATCACCATCTCCGTCGACCCGACGCCCCTCGACCCGACGCCCGCAGCGGACGGCCTCTCGGGCGGGCTGAGCGCTCAACTCCTCGTTCCGGGGCCCGTGGTGGACGGGGTTCCGGTCCAGGTCTTCACCGGCCGCTGGACGGTACGGGGCGGCCTGGTCGCGAGCGCGATCACGGTCCCGCACGCCGGACCGGGCCCGGCGCCGGGCCCGGCCACCGTCTGACCGTACGACGCACGGCCAGGGCATCCGACCCGAACCCGCGATCGCCGGCCCACCCCGGCCGTACGCTCCGACCGGCCGGGCGCCGGGCCCGTACGTCTCCAGCGCCGAGCCCCGCCCCCCGCCTGCGGGCGGTCAGCCCGGATCCGGGCACCAGGCGTGCAGCAGTTCGAAGAACGCGTCCTCGTTGCCCGCGAGGCCGGCCGCCTTCAGGGCCCGTTCCGTCTCGGCGAGCACGGCGGGCGGGACCATGGGGGGCCGGCCGCCGTCCGTCGGGCCGTCGAAAGCCGCTCGTACCGTCTGGAGGAGGCGGAGGTAGGCCTGCACGGCGGCGCGTTCGTGGTCGGTCAGTACGGCTGTCGGCATCGGACGGCTCCCCTGGTCGGCTTGTCGTGACACTGGTCCTGACCCCAGCTTGCCGTCCGCCACTGACAATGCGGTTTCCGACCGGGGAGGTTCGCCCGCTTAGCGGAGGCGAAACCTCACCGAAACCCCAGGTGGAACAGGGCCCCTACGCTGGAGGGAAGAGCTCGGGGCCGTCCGCGGGACGGCCTCGCAGGCCGCCGTGTTGGCGGCTCGGGTGCCGTCATCGCGGCGGCCTGGGAACGGGAGGTCGGCCCGTGGTCGACGTACAGCCCCGGCAGTCGCGGCGCACCGCGCGGCTGCGTTCCGTCGGTGACGGAGAACTGCGTCTGCATCACCGCCTCGTGCACGGCTACCGGCGCGCCTACCGGATGGCGGGACAGGGCCCCGCGCTCGTCCTGATCCACGGCATAGGCGACTCCTCGGCGACCTGGGCGGAGCTGATCCCCGACCTCGCCCGCACCCACACGGTCATCGCACCCGACCTGCTCGGCCACGGCGCGTCCGACAAGCCGCGCGCCGACTACTCGGTGGCCGCCTACGCCAACGGCGTGCGCGATCTGCTGGCCACGCTCGACATCGAGTCCGCCACCCTGGTCGGGCACTCGCTGGGCGGGGGAGTGGCGATGCAGTTCGCCTACCAGTTCCCCGAGCGCACCGAGCGGCTGATCCTGGTCAGCGCGGGCGGAGTGGGCGGCGAGGTCAACCCCGTCCTGCGTGCCGTGTCGCTGCCGGGCGCGCATCTGATGCTGTCCCTGCTGCGACTGCCCGGCATGCGGCACAACGTGGGCCTGTTCCTGCGCCTGATGCGGCTGCTCGACGCCGATCTGGCGCAGGACGCACCGGAGTTGGTGCACCTCGTGGACGCGCTTCCCGACGCCACCTCCCGCAGCGCGTTCGTCCGGACCCTGCGGGCCGTGGTCGACTGGCGCGGCCAGGCGGTCACCATGCTCGACCGCTGCTATCTCACCGAGGGCATGCCCACCATGCTGCTCTGGGGGGACCGGGACAGCGTGGTGCCGGTGCGGCACGCCCACGGGGCGCACGCGGCCATGCCGGGCAGCCGTCTGGAGATCTTCGAGGGAGCCGGTCACTTCCCCTTCCACAGCGATCCGGCGCGTTTCCTCGCCCTGGTCGAGGAGTTCACGACCACCACCAGTCCGGCCGACTGGAGCCGCGAACGCTGGCGCGAGCTGCTGCGCGCCGGACGCCCGGGTACGGCGGCGGGGCAGCCGGACACCGCGCGGAACCGTTCGCTGGAACGGGACCTGCGCGAGGCGAGCGAACGCAGCGCGACCTGAGGACCCGGCCGGGGGACGGCGGCGCGGGGTCAGCCGGTTCGTTCGCGGGTGTCGTGCCCCGGTCCGGTCGTGGCGTCCGCCCGGCCCCGGACGGCCGCGACGACCGGCGAGTGACGCAGCGCGTCGGACATGCGGACGAGGTCGCGGCGGCCGTCGGTGTGCGCGGGAGCGGTCCCGGTCACGGGCGGCGGGTCCGCCGTCTCCGCCGAGCGGATGACACGGCCCTCCGGGTCGGCGGCCCGTGCCCGCACCGCGACCGTCACCATCGCCGCGTCGGCCTCGGCGTGCGCCTCGGCGGCGGAGGAGCCCGCCGCGACCGCGGCCCCGTACGCCCGGGAGCGCACCTCGGAGTCGAAGTAGGGGTAGAGGCTCAGCATGCCGTCGTGGATGTCGGACTCCCGCTGGGTGACCTGGAGTTCGGCGGGCGTCCACCAGGACATCCGCACCGCGCGGTCCTCCGGCACGGCGACCGGCTTCAGTTCCCGCCACAACGGTCCGAGCCGCCGGTAGGCCGACCAGGTGTTCCAGACGTCCTCGACACGGCGCCAGGCGAGGGGGAGGCAGAAGCCGACCGCGGTGATCTGGGCCCCGGCCGAGGCCAGCATGGGGGCCACGTTGGTACTGAGGCCGTCCAGGTCCGCGCCGTTCCAGCGGGCGACCACGGCGGTGAACTTGGCGGCGGAGTAAGGGATGTTGCACAGGGACCCGAAGGCGATGATCACCAGCCCGGCGCGCAGCCGGCCCTGCACCTGGATCGCCCAGCGCCAGCACATGAAGTTCATCGCGACACCGGCGACGGTCAGCGACGCGAGGTACAGGACGATCATCTCGCGGATGAAGGGCGTGTTGGCGTAGTACGTGTCGAGGTCGCGCAGCCGTTCGACGGAGGCGTCCCCGAGGGCGAACAGGACGATCAGCGCCACGCCGACCACGGTGTATCCGAGGATCCAGCGGCGGGAGAGCCGCCGCGTCACCTCGGGCGGTCCGCCGCGCCAGTTGATGATCAGCACCAGACAGGAGGCGCTGTAGGCGCTCAGCAGGCAGTAGACGAGGGGGGCCGAGATGTTGGCTATCCCGGTGGCGTCGTTGACGGCGGCGATGGTCGGCGGGGCCGCGAAGAGGAACACCAGGCCGGCGAGGGCGAGGAGCGCGCCCACGGAGCGCAGCAGCGGATCGCGCCGGCCGCGCAGCAGCGAGGGGCCTTTGAACGCGATCGCCGCGCCCATGGCGACGGCCGGGATGTAGTAGCTGGATCCGTCCATGCCCCCGGGACCTTCAGCCTCGCGGCCCGCGACAGCCCAGGGAGGCCTCGATGCGGCCGGCCAGGCCGTGTCGCTGCACCGGGCCGCGGAGCGAGGAACCGGCCAGCCAGGTACGGCACTTGCTCGCGAGCAGGAGTCCGAAGCTCTCGGCCTCCTGCTCGTCGGCGCGGTCGAAGCGGGTGCGCGCCGCCACTTTCAGGACGGTGGCCTGAAGATCGGCACCGTCGTTCAATAAGCGCGCCGCGACGGCCGCGCCCTCGACGTGATGGCTGCAGTGCCCGGCCTTCATGTGCCACAGCTCGTGACCGAGGATGACCAACTGATGGTCGGGCGCGGTGCGTTCCTCGATGACGACCAGGTCCTGTTCGGCCATGTCGAGCCACAGCCCGCTGGCGGTGCCGGGCGGGAAGGCGGCCGTACGGAACTGGACGGGACGCCCGCGGCGCCTGCTCATCGCGCCGCACAGCTCGGTGTAGAGGTCGGCGGGTGCCGCCGGTGCCGGGAGCGAGAGCTCCGAGACGAGTTCGCCGCACAGGCGGCGCATTTCCCTTCCGATGCCCACTGGTCTCCCCCGGCTCACGACTCTGGCCGCTTGACGCTCTCCAGGAGCATGTCCAGCCATTCCGCGACCTTGTCCCGGTGCTGGTCGGTGGGCAACTGCGCGGCCCGCCAGGCGATCCCGCGGACGCCGTGGTCGAGGAGCAGCCGTTCGAGCGGATCGTGGGCGACGGTGGCGGCGGCGCGTTCGCGGTCCGCGAGGCGCTGCAGGAGTTCCTGCTCCGACCGCTGGAGCGCGCCCACGAGCGCTTCGGAGTCCTCGGCCGTGAGGAACCCGGCGTGCACCCGGAAGAAGCGCTGGATGGCGTCGCAGTGCTCCATGGTGGGGCGCCGGTCGCCGTTGATGAGGGCGCCCGCCTGCTGCCGGGACATGCCGGCACCGTCCGCTATCTCCTGCTGCGTGTAGCGGCGGCCGTTGGGCTTGAGCCGGGTGCGCCGCAGCAGGTCGAGGCGTTGCAGGAACCGTGCCTGCAGGTCGGGTTCACCGGCGGGCCGGCCGCCCAGCAGGGCCTTCGCGACGGGTTCGGGGACACCGGACTCGGCCGACAGCCGCCGGACGTCGAAGACTTCCGCCTGCGGCACGCCGAGCCGGTCGGCGAGTGCGGTGACCCTGGCCACGACGGCCTGCAGCAGAACCGTCGCCGTGGCGCACGGAACCTCGAAGCCATCCGTCACCGACAGATCTCCTACGTCTCTCTCAGGTGGCTCTCACGAAGTTCGGGAACCATGTGGACACGAGGGTCAGGAACCATCCCGGCGGCAAGACCGGGGACCATCCGGAGCCTAGCCGGTCGCTCGAACTCACATCCAGGTCTCGCCACAACTGTGGCGAGATTCAGCCGTCAACAAGCGCCAAATGCCACGATAGTTGACACGCCTGTCTCCGGGGCAGCAGGATCGGGGCGCCGCGTGAAGGCCGCAGAGGCAAGAGGGGTGACCTCCCGATGGCGTACCAGGCAGGAAGGCAGCGGTCCCAGCCGCGACCTGTCCCCGAGAGTCTCGAAGCGCAGGCGTACCTCCAGGACTACGCCACGCTCCTCGAGGCCGTGCCCTTCCCCTCCTTCGTCTTCGACCGCCGCTGGGACGTCGTGCTGTCCAACGACGCGTTCGAGACACTTTTCTCCGGCGTGGGCGCGCATCCGACCGCCATGCCGGGCGACAACTTCCTGCGTTTCGTGCTGTTCCACCCGGACGCGGGGTCGGTCCTCGGCGAGCACGAGTCGAGCTGGTGCCTGCCGATGCTCGCGCACTTCGCCGCGGCGGTGGAGCGCAACGGCCAGGACCGCGGACTCCAGGCGATCCGCCGGGACATCGCGCAGGACCCGATCATGGACGCCGCCTACCGGCACGGCCTGCCGCACTGGATCGAGGCCGTCGGACCGCGCGGGGTCGAGCACGACGGGGCCGTGCGCCCGCTGGTCCACCCCGATCCGCGCTGGGGCGGCACGGACTGCCGGATCGTCGACGAGACCCCCAAGGCCCTTCAGGACATGGGGTATTCGCGGATCACCCTGGTGCTGCGCGACGCGGCCCGGCCGGTCGCGGGCGGACCGGGCAGGGCACGCAAGACGCGCAACGGCGCGGCGGAGCTTCGTGCCGTGTGACGCGCGTTGACTCCCGGCGCGGAGGGGGCCGAGGGACGCGGTCCCAGGGGGCGGATCGGCGCGTTCAGCCGCCCGGCATGACGAGGACGAGGGGCACACTGTCGCAGGGGACGAGCCGCAGGTCCTCGTGGCGGGTGCCGCGGGCCGCCGCCAGCACGGCCGCGAAGTCGGGCCCCTTGACGAGTGATCCGGCCAGATGCGCGGGATCCGCCGACGCGGCCACCCGGCCGCGGGCGTTCACCAGGAAGGCGGCTCCGGGCAGCCGTTGCAGCAGCGGGACGACCGCCTGCTCGAAGTGCCGCAGATACACGTCGGCCGCGGCGACCCCCACGAACCGGCCCTCCACCTGGACCGGAGCGGACAACGTGAGGCTGTACTCGTCGGAGCAGAGGTAGTCGACGTAGGGCCCGGCGACCGCGCGCTGCCCGGTGTCGCGGGGGAGGGCGAACCAGTCCCAGTGCGTGTAGTCCGAGTACGCGGAGTGCGCCGGGTCGAGGTCGAGCAGCAGCGGTCGTACGCTGCCGTCGGAACCCTGCTGCCACCACTCCAGCCACGCCGGTACGTCGCCGAGCAGGCCCGGTGCCGCCACGAACCCGGCGCCCGACACCAACTCCTGCCGGGTCAGCCGCAGATGCAGTCCCGGTCGCAGTGCCGCCAGGTCCACCGTCGCGGGGCGGCGGCCCTCGGCGGCGACGCGGGTGAGCAGCGCGGCCGCGTCGGCCCGGGTGTCGGCGACCGCGTCGAAGACGGCCTCCAGCGTGCAGCGGACCTGCGTGGCGACGGCCGCCTCGGCGGAGACGTCAAGCGTCGCCGTCGCGCCGGCCGGCCCGGGGCTCCTGCGCATGGGTGCCCTCCAGTGGACGCGTACCTGACACGGCACGCGGCATCTGGAGGCGCAGGGTGATGAGCCGCGCCGTCGAGTCCACCACGCACCGCTCGGCCAGTGCTCTGGCCGAATCGTGGGCCCCATCTTGCACGGCCGAGATTACGGAGCGGTGACGGTCGGCGACTTCTTCACGATATTCGTCGTCCCCCAGCACGAGGCACATCAGCGCCCCCACCTCGGTCTGGAGCACGACCTGCTCACGCGTCAGCCGCGCGGACTGCGCCGCCGCGGCGAGCTCGACGTGGAAGCGGCCGTAGACGCGGCTGCGGGCGGCGGCGTCCTCGGCGGCCGACAGGTCGTCCAGGGTGCGCCGCAGGGCCTTGAGGTCGTCCGGCTCGGTCCGCTGCGCCGCGAGCCGGGCCGCCGCTCCGGACAGCGCGGCCCAGTGGTCGCCCAGGTCGCGCAGCTCCTCGGTGCTCCACCCGGCCAGCCGGGCCAACAGCCTTTCCTCGCCGGGGACTTCGGGAAGCGACACGAAGCTGCCGCCGCCGCGCCCGCGCCGTGTGGTGACCAGTCCCTGCTGCCGCAGGGCCATGAGGGCCTCGCGCAGGGTGACCGTGGACACGCCGAGCTGGCCGGCCAGCTCCATCTCTCCCGGCAGTTGCTCGCCGTCGGCGAGCAGCCCCAGCTCGATGGCGTCACCGATCCGGTGCACGACCGTCTCGACGCGGGCGCGGTTGTCCACGGGTGTGAAGACGGCTCTGCGGACGCCGTCGCCCCTGTGTTGCTTCACGGTCACCACCTTGTGCGTTGACTCAACCTTTACTCTAAGGGGGTCTTGAGCTTTGAACTATGGCTTCATATCTTTCCGGTCAGTGTTGCAACGCACCAACGCACCAGAAAGGTTCCCCGCCCATGGAGGCAAAGGCGATCCGGCTCCAGGGCCTGCGCAAGGCGTTCGGTGAGACGACCGCCGTGGCCGGAGTCGATCTGGAGATAGCCGACGGCGAGTTCTTCTCGATGCTCGGTCCCTCGGGCTCGGGCAAGACGACCGTGCTGCGGATGATCGCCGGATTCGAGAGCCCGACGGAGGGCCGGATCGAACTGGCGGGCCAGGAGGTCACCGGTCTCGCCCCCTTCGAACGGGACGTGCACACCGTCTTCCAGGACTATGCCCTGTTCCCGCACATGACCGTCGAGGAGAACGTCGCCTACGGACTCAAGGTCCGCAAGGTGCCCAAGGCCGAACGGCTGGTCCGGGCCCGCAAGGCGCTCGCCGACGTCCGCCTGGAAGGGTTCGGCCGCCGCCGTCCGGGCCAGCTCTCCGGAGGCCAGCGCCAGCGCGTGGCTCTCGCGAGGGCCCTGGTCGGCCGCCCCAGCGTCCTGCTCCTCGACGAACCCCTCGGCGCCCTCGACCTCAAGCTGCGCGAGCAGATGCAGGTCGAACTCAAGGCGATCCAGCGCGAGGTCGGCATCACCTTCGTGTTCGTCACCCACGACCAGGAGGAGGCCCTGACGATGAGCGACCGCATCGCCGTCTTCCACCAGGGCCGCATCGAACAGGTCGGCACCCCGGCCGAGATCTACGAACGCCCCGCCACCGCCTTCGTCGCGGGCTTCGTCGGTACGTCCAATCTGCTCGACGGGCAGTCGGCGCAGCAGATCGTCGGCGCCCCGGGCACGTACAGCATCCGGCCGGAGAAGATCCGGGTCCTCGCGGAGCCCACGGATCCCGCCGGGCCCACGGATCCCGCCGACGGCGCCGGGTCCGCCGACGCCGGCGCGGCCGGCGAGCCGGAGCACTCGACCGCCACCGGCACCGTCGCCGAGGTCGTCTATCTCGGCGACGCCACCCGCTTCCTGGTCGATCTCGACGCGGGCGGCCGCCTCACCGCGCTCCAGCAGAACCTGGACACCTCCTCCGAGGACGTCGCCGCCCTGCGCGGCACCCGGGTCCGGCTCCGGTGGCACCGCCGCCACGCCTTCCAGGTCCCCGACCCCCGCTGACCCCCCCCGCTCAGTCCACCGTCACGTATGGAGTACGCCGTGCGCCTCACCCCACCCCTCAAGGCCGCCGCCGCCGTCGCGGTGCTCCTCGCCGCCACCGCCTGCGGATCGTCCGGTACGGGCTCCTCCGCGTCCACCGGCCTCAACCCACCCGACCTCAAGGCGCAGTCGAAGCTCGGCAAGACCGAGGGCCAGGTCAACCTGATCGCCTGGGCCGGCTATGTCGAGGACGGTTCCAACGACCCCAAGGTCGACTGGGTCGGCGACTTCGAGAAGCAGACCGGCTGCCAGGTCAACTCCAAGGTCGCCGCCAGCTCCGACGAGATGGTCAAGCTGATGAAGACCGGCCAGTACGACGCCGTCTCCGCCTCCGGTGACGCCTCCCTGCGCCTCATCGCCTCGGGCGACGCGGCCCCGGTCAACACCGGCCTCGTACCGAACTACAAGAACGTCTTCAGCGGCCTGAAGAAGGGCGCCTGGAACTCCGTCAAGGGCCAGATGTACGGCATCCCGCACGGCCGGGGCGCCAACCTCCTGATGTACAACACCGAGAAGGTCAGCCCGGCCCCCACGTCCTGGTCGGCGGTCTTCGACGACGCCTCGGCGAACAAGGGCCACGTCACCGCGTACGACTCGCCGATCTACATCGCCGACGCGGCGCTGTATCTGAAGGCGACCAAGCCCGAGCTGAAGATCAAGGACCCTTACGCGCTCGACCAGAAGCAGTTCGACGCGGCCGTCGCCCTGCTGAAGAAGCAGAGCGCGAACGTGGGGGAGTACTGGAGCGACTACCTCAAGGAGATCTCCGCCTTCAAGAGCGGCGACTCCGTGGTCGGCGCCACCTGGCAGGTCATCGCCAACCTGACGGCCGACGAGGGCGCCAAGGTGAAGGCCTTCGTGCCCGAGGAGGGCTCCACCGGCTGGTCCGACACCTGGATGGTCGCCGCCAAGGCCAAGCACCCCAACTGCGCCTACAAGTGGATGGACTGGATCATCTCGCCGAAGGTGAACGCCCAGGTGGCCGAGTACTTCGGTGAGGCGCCTGCCAACTCCGAGGCCTGTCAGTACACCAGCGACAAGTCCTTCTGCGACACCTACCACGCCACCGACGAGAGCTACTGGAAGAACATCGCCTTCTGGAACACGCCCATCGAGCAGTGCCTCGACGGCCGCACCGACGTCAAGTGCGTCCCGTACGCCAAGTGGGTCCAGGCCTGGACCGAGATCAAGGGCTGACCGAACGATGACCTCCATCCCGCAGGCCGCCGGACGCTCCCCCGTCCGGCGGCTCGCGGGGACACTGCACCGGCACTCCCGGCTGCGGCTGTCCCTGCTGCTGACCGCACCGCTGCTCTGGCTGACGGTGCTCTATCTCGGCTCCCTGGCCGTGCTGTTCGTCTCGGCCTTCTGGACGACGGACTCCTTCACCTCCGAGGTGGTGAAGGTCTGGTCGACCGACAACTTCCACCAGCTCCTGACCACCCCCGTCTACCGCCAGGTGATCCTGCGCAGCGTCGGGGTCGCCCTCGCCGTCACCGCCCTGTGCGCCGTGATCGCGTTCCCCGTCGCCTTCTACACGGCCCGGATCGCCCGGCCGGAGCGGCGCCCGCTGCTGGTGGTCGCCATCCTCACCCCGCTGTGGGCGAGTTATCTCGTCAAGGTGTACGCCTGGCGGCTGATCCTCTCTCAGGACGGCCTCGCCGACTGGGTGCTGAAGCCCCTGGGACTGAGCGGGCCCGGGTACGGACTCACGGCCGCGATCATCGCGCTGACCTACCTCTGGCTGCCGTACATGATCCTGCCGATCCACACCGCGCTGGAGCAGTTGCCCGCCAACCTGCTGGACGCCTCGGCGGACCTGGGGGCCCGCGCGGGCCGCACCTTCCGGTCGGTGGTGCTGCCGATGGTCCTGCCGTCCGTGGCCGCCGGCTCGGTGTTCACCTTCTCGCTCAGCCTCGGCGACTACATCACCGTGCAGATCGTCGGCGGCAAGACCCAGCTCATCGGCAACGTCGTCTACTCCAACATCGAACTGAACCTGCCCATGGCCGCCGCGCTCGGCACAGTCCCCGTCGTGGTCATCGTGGTGTACCTCCTCGCGATGCGCCGCACGGGCGCCCTGAGCAGTCTCTGAGGAGCCCGCTGTGCAACTCTCCCGTCCCGCGCGTATCGCGCTGCGCGTCGCCGCCGGGCTCGGCTTCGCGTTCATCTACGTGCCCCTCGCCCTCGTCCTGGTCAACTCCTTCAACCGGGACCGCAGCGCGAGCTGGCCGCCGTCCGGGCTCACCTTCCACTGGTGGTCGGTCGCCTGGGAGAACGAGGGGGCCCGCGCCGCGCTGTGGGTCTCGGTCAAGGCCGGCCTCGGCGCCACGGCGATCGCGCTGGTGCTGGGCACGCTCGTCGCCTTCGCCGTCGCCCGCCACCGGTTCTTCGGCCGGGACACCGTCTCCTTCGTGGTCGTCCTGCCGATCGCGCTGCCCGGCATCGTCACGGGCATCGCGCTCAACTCGGCGTTCAGCACGGTGCTCGAACCGCTCGGCGTCGGCCTCGGCATGTTCACCGTGATCGTCGGCCACGCCACCTTCTGCATCGTCGTCGTCTTCAACAACGTGGTCGCGCGACTGCGCCGTACGTCGGGAACGTACGAGGAGGCGGCGATGGACCTGGGCGCGGACACCTTCCGGGCCTTCGTCGACGTCACCTTCCCGCTGGTGCGCTCGGCGCTCCTGGCCGGCGCGCTGCTCGCCTTCGCGCTGTCCTTCGACGAGATCGTCGTGACGACGTTCACCGCCGGGCCCGGCATCGAGACCCTGCCGATCTGGATCTTCGACAACATGACCCGGCCCCGCCAGGCGCCGGTCGTGAACGTCGTGGCGGCCGTGCTCGTCCTGCTCTCGGTGATCCCGATCTACGTGGCCCAGCGCCTGTCCGCGGACACGGCCACGGAAAGCCGGATCTGAGGGGCGCCGCGCGAACGGCCTTTCACGCGAACCCCGCTCCGCGCGATCCGCCCTTCCCGCGAACCGCCCGGCACGGGACCTGCCGCGCACCTGAAGTATGTGACATAGTACTGATGTGAGTAGGCCTGTCACCTGCGATGTCGTGATCGTCGGAGCCGGAATGGTCGGCGCCGCCTGTGCCTGGTACGCGGCTCGTGAGGGCCTCGACGTCGCCGTGGTGGACCGCGGCTCCGTGGCCGGCGGGACGACCGGCGCCGGAGAGGGCAATCTGCTCGTCTCCGACAAGGAGCCCGGACCCGAACTCGACCTCGCCCTGCTCTCCGGACGCCTGTGGGCCGACCTCGCCGAGGAGCACGGGAAGGCGATCGAGTACGAGGCCAAGGGCGGCGTCGTCGTGGCGTCCACCCCCGAGGGCCTGGCCGCGCTGGAGACGTTCGCGGCGGGCCAGCGGACCGCCGGTGTGCTGGCCGAACAGGTCGACGCCGGCCAACTGCACGATCTGGAGCCGTACTTGGCCCCGGGGCTCGCGGGCGGCGTCCGCTACCCCCAGGACACCCAGGTGATGCCCGCCCTCGCGGCCGCCCGTCTTCTCCGGGCCTCGGGGGCGCGGCTGCTGACCGGGCACACCGTGACCGGGATACTGCGCGCGAGGGACGGCTCGGTCCGCGGAGTGCGCACCGACCGGGGCGACCTGCACGCGCCCGCCGTCGTCAACGCGGCCGGCACCTGGGGCGCCGACGTGGCCTCGCTCGCGGGCGTCAGGCTCCCCGTCCTGCCCCGCCGGGGATTCGTCCTCGTCACCGAGCCCCTGCCGCGCCGGGTGCACCACAAGGTGTACGCCGCGGACTACGTCGCCGACGTCGCCAGCGACTCGGCCGCCCTCCAGACGTCACCGGTGGTGGAGGGGACCGCGGCCGGTCCGATCCTGATCGGCGCGAGCCGGGAACGGGTCGGCTTCGACCGCTCGTTCTCGCTGCCCGTCGTACGGGAACTGGCCGCGGGCGCCACCCGGCTCTTCCCGTTCCTCTCGCAGGTGCGCGCCCTGCGGACGTACCTCGGATTCCGCCCCTACCTGCCCGATCATCTCCCCGCCATCGGCCCCGACCCCCGGGCGCCCGGTCTGCTGCACGCCTGCGGGCACGAGGGAGCCGGCATCGGACTGTCCACCGGCACCGGACAGGTGATCGCGCAGGTCCTCGCCGGCCGGGCACCCGGCCTCGACCTCGCGCCGTTCCGGCCCGACCGCTTCCCCGAGGAGGCCGCGTGAACCCCCTGGACCTCGTACGGGCCGCACCCGGCCCCGCCTTCACCGTCACCCTCGACGGCCGGCCCGTCGAGGTGCTGCCCGGCCGGACCGTGGCCGCCGCGCTGTGGGCCGAGGGCATCACCTCGTGGCGCAGCACCCGTGACGGGGGCCGGCCCCGCGGGGTCTTCTGCGGCATCGGCGTCTGCTTCGACTGCCTCGTCACCGTCAACGACCGCCCCAACCAACGGGCTTGTCTGGTCACGCCGGCACCCGGCGACAGGATCCGCACACAGGAGGGCACCGGCCACGATGACTGACGGACCCCACCGCCTCGCGGTGATCGGCGCCGGCCCGGCCGGTCTCGCCGCCACCCTGGCCGCGGCGGCACGCGGCATCCACGTGACGCTGATCGACTCGGCCGCGGCGGCGGGCGGACAGATCCACCGCCGTCCCGCGAGCGGACTCGGCGCCCGCCGGACCGGCGCGCTGAACCACGGCCGGCGCACCTGGGAGCGGCTGGAGCGGGGGCTCGCCGGGCACCTGGAGGCGGGCACGGTACGGCACTTGACGGAACATCATGTCTGGCTGGCCGAACGGACCGGGGCGACGGGCGCACGGAGCGGATTCACCGTCCACGCCCTCCTCGGCCCACTCCAGGAGGAGTCCGTCGCCGTGCGCGCCGACGCCGTGCTCCTCGCCACCGGCGGATACGAGAAGGTGCTGCCCTTCCCCGGCTGGACCCTTCCCGGAGTCGTGACCGCGGGCGGGGCCCAGGCCATGCTGAAGGGCGGCCTCGTCGTGCCCGGCCGCAGAGCCGTCGTCGCGGGGAGCGGGCCGCTGCTGCTCCCCGTGGCCACCGCGCTGGCCGCCGCCGGGGTCGACGTCGCCGCCCTCGTGGAGTCCCTCGACCCAAGGCGCCTGCCACGCGCCGGCGGGGCGCTGGCGGCCGAACCGGGCAAGATCGCCGAGGCGGCCTCGTACGCGGCCCGGCTCCTGCGCCACCGCGTCCCGTTCGTCCCGCGGCACACCGTCGTGGAAGCCCACGGCGAGGGCCGGGTGGAAGCCGTCACCGTCGCCGCGCTCGGCCCCGACGGGCGGGTCCGGTCCGGGACCGGGCGCCGTATCGCGTGCGACGCGCTCGCCGTCGGGCACGGGATGGTCCCGCACACCGATCTCGCCGAGGCGCTCGGCTGCCACGTCGTCGAGGGGGCGGGGGTCGACGTGGACGACGAGCAGCGCACCGGCGTGCCCGGCGTCTGGGCCGCCGGTGAGGTCACGGGGATCGGTGGCGCAGCGCTCTCCCTGGCCGAAGGGCATCTCGCAGGCCGGTCGGTGGCGGCCCGGCTGCGCGGCACCGAACCCGATCCGCGGTCGGCCGCCCGAGCCGTCAGGGCCCGCGCGCGAGCGCGCGCGTTCGCCTCCGCGCTGGAAGCCGTGTACCGGTCGCCCGCCCACTGGACGGACCAGGTCACCGACGACACCGTCGTGTGCCGCTGCGAGGAGGTCACGGCCGGCCGCGTCCGCGAGGCCGTCACCGACCTCGGCGCGGGCGACGTCAGGACGGTCAAGCTGCTCACGCGCGCCGGAATGGGATGGTGCCAGGGCCGGATCTGCGAACCCGCCGTCGCCGGACTCGCCGGTTGCGAACAGACGGCCGTACGAAGGCTGTTGGCGCGCCCCGTACCGCTCGGCGTCCTCGCCCGCGCCGGTTCGGACGAGGACCGGGCCCCGGGGGCGGACACGACGTCTTGACCGACAGTGCAATGTCACACTCCATGGAGAGGGAGGGACGCCCGATGACCGTCACCCCCGAGAGCCGGCGCCCCTGGCGCGGAGTCCTCGTCGCCACCGCGCTCCCGCTGAACCGCAACCTGTCCGTCGACCACGGCCGGTACGCCGAACACTGCTCCTGGCTCGTCGAGAACGGCTGCGACGGCGTCGTGCCCAACGGCTCGCTCGGCGAGTACCAGGTGCTCACGCCCGAGGAGCGCGCGAAGGTCGTGGAGACCGCCGTCGCCGCGGTCGGCGGGTCCCGCGTGATGCCGGGCGTCGCCGCGTACGGCTCCGCCGAGGCCCGCCGCTGGGCCGAGCAGGCCAAGGACGCGGGCTGCGGCTCCGTGATGCTGCTCCCGCCCAACGCCTATCGCGCGGACGAGCGTTCGGTCCTCGCCCACTACGAGGAGGTCTCCAGGGCAGGAGTCCCGGTCGTCGCGTACAACAACCCGATCGACACCAAGGTCGACCTGGTGCCCGAACTCCTGGCGAAGCTGCACGCCGCCGGTCTCGTCCAGGCGGTCAAGGAGTTCTCCGGTGATGTGCGCCGCGCCTACCGCATCGCCGAACTCGCCCCGGAGCTCGACCTGTTGATCGGCGCCGACGACGTCCTCCTCGAACTCGCCGTGGCCGGTGCCAAGGGCTGGGTCGCCGGATACCCGAACGCGCTGCCCCGGGCGGGCGTCGAGCTCTACCGCGCGGCCGTCGCCGGCGACCTCGACACGGCGGGCAAGCTCTACCGGCTGCTGCACCCGCTGCTGCGCTGGGACTCCCAGGTCGAGTTCGTCCAGGCCATCAAGCTGTCCATGGACATCGTCGGCCGCCACGGCGGTCCGGTCCGCCCGCCGCGCGTCCCGCTGCTGCCCGGACAGGAGGCGGCCGTGCGCCTGGCCACGGAACGGGCCGTGGCCGCCGGCCTCGCCTGAGCCCCGACGGCCCCCGCCGTCCGCCGACACCACCGAGGAGTCCCATGCGCAGCAAACTCGTCCTGCACGCCGTCGACTCGCACACGGAGGGCATGCCGACCCGGGTGATCACCGGCGGGATCGGCACCGTCCCGGGCGCGACCATGAACGAGCGGCGGCTCCACTTCCGCGAGCACCGCGACGACATCAAGCAGCTCCTGATGAACGAGCCGCGCGGACACGCGGCGATGAGCGGGGCCGTCCTCCAGCCGCCCACCCGCCCCGACTGCGACTACGGCGTGATCTACATCGAGGTGTCCGGCTATCTGCCGATGTGCGGACACGGCACGATCGGGGTCGCGACCGTGCTGGTGGAGACCGGCATGGTCGAGGTCGTCGAGCCGGTCACGACGATCCGGCTCGACACCCCCGCGGGTCTCGTCGTCGCCGAGGTCGCCGTGCGGGACGGCGCGGCCGAGGAGGTCACGCTCAGGAACGTGCCGTCGTTCGCCGTCGGCCTCGACCGCAAGGCCACGCTCGCCGACGGGCGCACGGTGACGTACGACCTGGCCTACGGCGGCAACTTCTACGCGATCCTGCCGCTGGAGCAGTTCGGCCTGCCCTTCGACCGCTCCCGCAAGGACGACATCCTCGCGGCGGGACTCGCGCTCATGGACGCGATCGACGCCGAGGGCGAGCCCGTGCACCCCGAGGACCCCTCGATCCGCGGCTGCCACCACGTCCACCTGTACGCGCCCGGGTCGAGCGCCCGGTCCTCGCGGCACGCGATGGTGATCCACCCCGGCTGGTTCGACCGCTCGCCCTGCGGTACGGGCACCAGCGCGCGCATGGCCCAGCTCCACGCCCGGGGTGAACTCCCGCTGGACACCGAGTTCGTGAACGAGTCCTTCATCGGGACGCGGTTCACCGGACGGCTGCTCGGCACGACCGAGGTCGCCGGGATGCCCGCCGTGCTGCCCAGCTTCACGGGCCGCGCCTGGATCACCGGGACCGCCCAGTACCTGCTCGACCCCTCGGACCCGTTCCCGGCCGGGTTCGTCCTGTGAGCGGCTCCGCGCCGGGGCGTGGATACTGGTGGGTCAGTACGACGTGACATGGCACAGGGCCGTACCGCGCGACGACGCGCACCGGCCCGTACGAGGAGACCTTGATGGCCGCCCGGCGCAGCAGCGAACCCCCAGCAGCTCCCGACCTGCCCACGCTGGGCGGCAGGCGGAGCAGCTACCGCGAGCGCGTGGCCGACGCGCTGCGCGCCGCGCTGATCGCGGGCGAGCTGCGGCCCGGCGAGGTCTACTCGGCGCCGACGCTGGCGGCCCGTTTCGGCGTCTCGGCGACGCCGGTCCGTGAGGCCATGCTCGACCTGGCCAAGGAGGGTCTGGTCGACACGGTCCCCAACAAGGGATTCCGGGTCACGGAGGTCTCCGAGAAGCAGCTCGACGAGTACACCCACATCCGCTCGCTCATCGAGATCCCCACCGTCGTACGGCTGGCCACCGCGGCCGACCCCGTCTCGCTGGAGGCGCTGCGTCCGGCCGCCCGGGAGATCGTGACGGCGGCGGCCGCCGGCGACCTCATCGCGTACGTTGAGGCGGACATCCGCTTCCACCTCGGCCTGCTGGCCCTCGCCGGCAACTCCCATCTGGTCGAGGTCGTCGGCGACCTGCGCAAGCGGTCACGGCTGTACGGGCTCGACGCCCTGGTCCGGGCCGGCCGGCTGGAGGCCTCGGCCCGGGAGCACCTGGAACTCCTGGACGCCCTCCTGGACCGCGACGAGCGCGCCGTGCACGCGGTGATGACGCGCCACCTGGGCCACGTCCGCGGTCTGTGGGCGGCGCCCTGAGGGTCCGCCGGTACGGGCGGGGGACCGCCGGGCCACAGGACCCGGAACCGCCGGTCCACCGGACCCGGAACCGCCGGTTCGCTCGACCTGAAACCGCCGGTCCACCGGACCCGGAAGCGCCGGTCCGCCGGACCTGGGACCGCCGTCCACCGGGCCTGGGACCGTCGGTCCACCGCCCCCCGGACCCCATCCGAGCGGTCAGGAACCGGCCGAAGTTCTACGCAAGCGATTTACATTTCTTGCGCTATTCTTGCGCTCATGACGCGACGACTTGCTCAGGTGGCGAAGAAGGTCGGGGTCAGCGAGGCCACGGTCAGCCGGGTGCTCAACGGCAAGCCGGGTGTCTCCGACTCCACTCGGCAGGCGGTCCTGTCCGCCCTGGACGTCCTCGGCTACGAACGGCCGACCCAGCTCCGCGGTGAACGCGCCCGGCTCGTCGGTCTCGTGCTGCCCGAGCTGCAGAACCCGATCTTCCCGGCGTTCGCCGAGGTGATCGGCGGAGCGCTCGCCCAGCTCGGGCTCACCCCGGTGCTGTGCACCCAGACCAAGGGCGGCGTCTCCGAGGCCGACTACGTGGAGCTCCTGCTCCAGCAGCAGGTCTCCGGGGTGGTGTTCGCCGGCGGTCTGTACGCGCAGGCGGACGCGCCCCACGACCACTACCGCGAACTCGCCGACCGCAACATCCCGGTGGTGCTGGTCAACGCGGCCATCGAGCACCTCGGCTTCCCCTGCGTCTCCTGCGACGACGCCGTCGCCGTCGAGCAGGCGTGGCGCCATCTCGACTCGCTCGGCCACGAGCGGATCGGACTCGTCCTCGGCCCCGGCGACCACATGCCCTCCGGGCGCAAGCTCGCGGCCGCGCGCGCCCTGGCCCCGGACCTGCCGGACGCGCACGTGGCACGGGCGATGTTCTCGCTGGAGGGCGGGCAGGCCGCGGCCACCAGGCTGCTCGACCAGGGGGTCACCGGCATCATCTGCGCCAGCGACCCGCTCGCGCTCGGCGCCGTACGGGCCGCCCGCCGCAAGGGGCTCAGCGTCCCCGGCGAGATCTCCGTCGTCGGCTACGACGACTCGGCGTTCATGAACTGCACCGAACCCCCGCTGACGACGGTCCGCCAGCCCATCGAGGCCATGGGGCGCGCCGCCGTGGAACTGCTCAACGCGCAGATCGGCGGCAGCAGCGTGACCCCCGAGGAGCTGCTGTTCGAACCGGAGCTGGTGGTGCGCGGGTCGACCGCGCAGGCGCCCCGCGGCTGACCTGCGGGGCGGGGCCCGGCCGGTGACGGCGACCGGGCCGTCGAGGCGCGCGGTGACCCGGACGTCGTGGCACGCTCCGGCCGCGTCGCCGTAGCGGGGTCGATGACTCCGGTACGCAACCACCTGCCACGTGGACCCCCAACCTCTGTCAAATAATTACAGATTCTGCGCGACATCTTGCGGACGGATGTCGTCGGTGCTTGAGTGTGCGGCGCCAGAACACGGCGGCACGCCCGCCGTGGGCCTTCCTCGCTCCAGCCCGAAGGGGTCCACCAATGAGAAGTACCGGGTTCCGCCGTAGTCTCGTCATGCTCATGGCGTCCTCCGTCGCGCTCACCGCCGCCGCGTGCGGCTCCGGCGGCGACGACGATGCGGCCAACGGAAAGACCCGCATCACCGTCAACTGCGAGCCGCCGAAGAGCGCCAAGGTCGACCGCTCGTTCTTCGACGCCGACACCAAGGCGTTCGAGAAGGCCAACCCGGGCATCGACGTCGTCATGCACGACGCGTTCCCGTGTCAGGACCCCAAGACCTTCGACGCCAAGCTGGCCGGCGGCCAGATGGAGGACGTGTTCTACACGTACTTCACCGACGCCAAGCACGTCGTCGACGTCAACCAGGCCGCCGACATCACGGACTACGTCAAGGACCTCAAGAGCTACAGCACCATCCAGCAGCAACTGCGCGACATCTACACCGTCGACGGCAAGATCTACGGCATCCCGCGCACCGGCTACTCGATGGGCCTCATCTACAACAAGGCCCTCTTCAAGAAGGCCGGTCTCGACCCCGACAAGCCCCCGGCCACCTGGGAGGAGCTGCGCGCGGACGCCAAGAAGATCGCCGCGCTCGGCAACGGCACGGTCGGCTACGCCGACTACAGCGCCCAGAACCAGGGCGGCTGGCACTTCACCGCCGAGCTCTACTCGCAGGGCGGGAACGTCGTCTCCGAGGACGGCAAGCAGGCGACCGTCGACACCGCCGAGGGCAAGGCGGTCCTGCAGAACCTGAAGGACATGCGCTGGAGCGACAACTCCATGGGCAGCAAGCAGCTCCTCGTCATCAACGACGTGCAGCAGATGATGGGCTCCGGCAAGCTCGGCATGTACCTCTCCGCGCCCGACAACATCCCGATCCTCGTCAAGGAGAAGGGCGGCAACTACAACGACCTCGGTCTGGCGCCCATGCCCGGCGGCAAGGGAACGCTCATCGGCGGCGACGGCTACATGTTCAACAAGAAGGACACCCCGGCCCAGATCAAGGCCGGCCTCAAGTGGCTCGACTCCATGTTCCTGACGCCCGGCGACGGTTTCCTCGGTGACTACGCCCGCGCCAAGCAGAACAACGCGCCCGTCGGCCTGCCCGAGCCGCGCCTGTTCACCGGTGCCGCCGACGACAAGGACCAGCAGGTCAAGAAGGCCAACGCCAACGTGCCCGTGGAGAACTACCAGGCCTTCCTCGACGGCAACCAGAGCCTGCAGATGAAGATCGAGCCCCCGCAGGCCCAGCAGATCTACTCCGTCCTCGACGCCGCCGTGTCCGCGGTCCTCACCAAGAAGGACGCCGACATCGACCAGCTCCTCAAGGACGCCTCCGGCAAGATCGACTCCATCCTGGCCCGAGGCTGACACCGTTCATGAAGACCGCATCGAAGCCCCCCGCAGTGCTCCCTCCGGCCGCCGTCGGCGCGCCGGAGGCGCCGCGGTCGGCCGGGCGCCGGACCGGGGAACCCTGGCGCCGGCGCCTGGCCGACCAGCTCCGCGCCTACGCCTTCCTGGCGGGCGGCCTGCTCTGCTTCGCCCTGTTCTCCTGGTACCCGGCGATCCGCGCCGTCGTGATCGCCTTCCAGAAGTACACACCGGGCAGCGGCGGCGAGTGGGTCGGCACCGCCAACTTCACCCGGGTCTTCCACGACCCGGAGTTCACGGCCGCCTGGCGCAACACGCTCACCTTCACCCTTCTCGCCCTGCTCATCGGCTTCGCCGTCCCCTTCGTGATGGCGCTCGTCCTCAATGAACTGCGGCACGCGAAGGCGTTCTTCCGGGTCGTGGTCTACCTGCCGGTGATGATCCCGCCGGTGGTCAGCGCCCTGCTGTGGAAGTGGTTCTACGATCCCGGAGCCGGCCTCGCCAACGAGACGCTGCGCGCGCTGCACCTGCCGACCTCGAACTGGTCCAACGGCGCCGACACCGCGCTCGTCTCCCTGGTCATCGTCGCCACCTGGGCCAACCTCGGCGGCACCGTCCTCATCTACCTCGCCGCCCTCCAGAGCATCCCCGGCGAGCTGTACGAGGCGGCCGAGCTGGACGGCGCGAGTCTGCTCCAGCGCATCCGCCACGTGACGATCCCTCAGACGCGCTTCATCATCCTGATGCTGATGCTGCTTCAGGTCATCGCCACCATGCAGGTGTTCACCGAACCCTTCGTGATCACCGGCGGCGGTCCCGAGGACAAGACCGTCACGGTGCTCTACCTCATCTACAAGTACGCCTTCCTCTACAACGACTTCGGCGGAGCCTGCGCCCTGAGCGTCATGCTGCTCGTCCTGCTCGGCGCCTTCTCCGCCCTCTATCTGCGGCTGACCCGCTCCGAAGGGGAGGACGCGTGAGCACCCGCACCCTCGTCTCTCCGCTCGCCCTGGCCCGCCCCCGCGGCAGAGCCGTCTACTGGACCGTGTTCGGCGGGGTCGTCCTGCTCTTCGCGCTGGCCTTCCTCTTCCCCGTCTACTGGATGGTGACCGGCGCGATGAAGTCGCCGGACGAGGTCACGCGCACGCCGCCCACCCTGCTGCCGGAACACTGGCACGTGAGCGGCTACACCGACGCGTGGGACCTGATGGACCTGCCCACCCATCTGTGGAACACCGTCGTCCAGGCCGCGGGCGCCTGGCTGCTCCAGCTCGTCTTCTGCACGGCCGCCGCCTACGCCCTGTCCAAACTGAAGCCGGCCTTCGGCAAGGTGATCCTCGGCGGCATCCTCGCCACCCTCATGGTCCCTGTGCAGGCCCTGGTGGTCCCCAAGTACCTGACCGTCGCCGACCTGCCCGTCCTGCACACCAGCCTGCTCAACTCCCCGCTCGGCATCTGGCTGCCCGCCGTCGCCAACGCCTTCAACCTCTATCTCCTCAAGCGCTTCTTCGACCAGATACCGCGCGACGTCCTGGAGGCCGCCGAGATCGACGGCGCCGGGAAGCTGCGCACCCTGTGGTCGATCGTGCTGCCGATGTCCCGGCCCGTCCTCGGAGTCGTGTCGATCTTCGCCCTGGTCGCCGTCTGGCAGGACTTCCTCTGGCCGCTGATGGTCTTCTCCGACACCGACAAGCAGCCGATCAGCGTGGCGCTCGTGCAGCTCTCGCAGAACATCCAGCTCACCGTGCTCATCGCCGCGATGGTGATCGCCAGCATCCCCATGGTCGTGATGTTCCTGGTGTTCCAGCGCCACATCATCGCCGGGATCAGCGCGGGCAGCACCAAGGGCTGACGCCCGCACCCGACCCCCTCGAACGAAAGGCAACGCACCGTGGGACAGCCCCGCCCTGCCCGAAATCAGTCCGCGTGGTGGCGTTCCGCCGTCATCTACCAGGTGTACGTCCGCAGCTTCGCGGACGGCGACGGCGACGGCACCGGCGACCTCGCGGGCGTCCGCGCCAGACTCCCGTACCTCGCCGAACTCGGCGTGGACGCACTGTGGTTCAACCCCTGGTACCTGTCACCGCTGGCCGACGGCGGCTACGACGTCGCCGACTACCGCACCATCGACCCCGCCTTCGGCACACTCGCCGAAGCCGAGAAACTCATCGCCGAGGCCCGCGAACTGGGCATCCGCACCCTGGTCGACATCGTGCCCAACCACGTCTCCGACCAGCACCCCTGGTTCCGCGCGGCGCTGGCCGGCGGCCCGGAGCGCGAGCTCTTCCACTTCCGCCCCGGACGCGGCGAGCACGGCGAACTCCCGCCCAACGACTGGCCCTCCCAGTTCGCGGGCTCCACCGAACCGGTGTGGACCCGGCTGCCCGACGGCGACTGGTACCTCCACCTCTTCACCCCCCAGCAGCCCGACCTCAACTGGGCGCACCCGGCCGTCCGCCGGGAGCACGAGGAGATCCTGCGCTTCTGGTTCGAGCGCGGGGTCGCGGGCGTCCGCATCGACTCGGCCGCGCTGCTGGCCAAGGACCCGGAACTGCCCGACTACGTCGAGGGCCGCGACCCGAACCCGTACGTCGACCGCGACGAGCTCCATGACATCTACCGCTCCTGGCGGACCGTCGCCGACGCCTACGACGGCATCTTCGTCGGCGAGGTGTGGCTCCCCGACTCCGAGCGCTTCGCCCGCTATCTGCGCCCCGACGAACTGCACACCGCCTTCAACTTCTCCTTCCTGTCCTGCCCCTGGGACGCCGGACGGCTGCGGACCTCCATCGACGAGACCCTCGCCGAACACGCCCCCGTCGGCGCGCCCGCCACCTGGGTGCTGTGCAACCACGACGTGACCCGCACGGTCACCCGCTACGGCCGCGCCGAGACCGGCTTCGACTTCGCGGCCAAGGCCTTCGGCACTCCCACCGACCTGGCGCTCGGCACCCGCCGGGCCCGGGCGGCGGCCCTGCTCTCGCTCGCCCTGCCCGGCTCCGTCTACCTCTACCAGGGAGAGGAACTCGCCCTGCCCGAGGTGGAGTTGCCGCTCGACAGCATCCAGGACCCGATGCACTCGCGCTCCGGCGGCACGGACCCGGGCCGCGACGGCTGCCGGGTCCCGCTGCCCTGGACGGCCGAGGAGCCGTACGCGGGATTCGGCGGCGAACCCTGGCTCCCGCAGCCCGAGGGATGGCCCGCGTACGCCGCAGACCGCCAGGCGGACGATCCCGCGTCCATGCTGAGCCTCTACCGTGCGGCGCTGCGCGTCCGCCGCACCGAACCCGGCTTCGGGGACGGCGCGTTCACGTGGCTGCCCGCACCGGAGGGTGTCCTCGCCTTCACCCGCACGGACGGACTGCTCTGCGTGGTCAACCTGGCCGACGGCCCGGTCGAACTCCCGGAGCACTCCCGGCTCCTCCTCCACAGCGGCCCGCTGGACGCCGACGGGTTCCTCCCGCCGGACACGGCCGCCTGGCTGCGCGCCTGACCGGGCCCGCACCGCACGGCACCACTCCCGCGGGTTCTCACCGATCGGACGGAGGCGCGTCCTCGACGACCGGCTCCCCGCGTTTCGCCGCCTGGATCTGCTCGTACACATGGGTCCGCAGCTCGGCGAACCGCGGGGCGACCCGGGTGCGCAACTGGTCCCGCTCCTCCGGGAGATCGACCTTCAGTTGCTCCTGCACGACGGTGGGAGAGGCCGAGAGGACCAGAACCCGCTCACCGAGATAGACGGCCTCGTCGATGTCATGGGTCACGAACAGGATGGTGATACCGCGCTGCCGCCACAGCCGGCGCACCAGATCCTCCAGATCGGCGCGGGTCTGCGCGTCGACCGCCGCGAACGGCTCGTCCATGAGCAGCACTTCGGGCTCGTACGCCAGCGCCCGCGCGATGGCGACCCGTTGCTGCATGCCGCCTGAGAGCTGCCACGGATAGGCTCGCGCGGCGTCGGCCAGGCCCACGGACTCCAGCGCGTCGTCGACCAGGGCCCGGCGCTGCCACTTGCTCAGACTCTTCTGCCGCAAGGGGAGTTCGACGTTCTCGCCGACCCTCATCCAGGGGAACAGACTGCGCCCGTACTCCTGGAACACGAACGCCATGCCCGGTGGCGGGCCCGTCACCCGCCGGCCCCCGAGCAGGACCGTGCCCGAGGTCGGCGCCAGCAGACCGCCGACGCACTTCAGCAGGGTGGTCTTGCCGCAGCCCGACGGGCCGACCAGACAGACGAGTTCACCCGCGTCGACCGTGAAGGTGAGATCGCGGACCGCCTCCACCCGGCGCCCCGACCCCTCGTAGACCTTCCGCAGGCCGGATACGACCAAAGACGCGTGCATGGACCGCCCTTTCGGATGCGCCGTCACGGGGACCGCCTGGAGGAGTCGCGCAGACCGTGGTACCAGCCGAGGACCCGGCGCTCGACCACCTGGAAGACGGCCGAGAGGAGGAAGCCGAGCAGACCGAGGACGAGGATCCCGGTCCACATGTCGGGGATCGCGAAGCCGCGCTGGAACTGCACGATGGTGAAGCCGAGTCCGTTGCTCGCCGCGAACATCTCGCTGATGACCATCAGGATGATGCCGATGGACAGCGCCTGGCGCAGGCCCGCGAAGATCCGCGGGCTCGCGGACGGCAGGACGACGGACCGGATCCGCGCGGGGCCCGTGATGCCGTAGGAGCGGGCCGTCTCGGACATCACGGGATCCACGGCGCGCACGCCCTCGATCGTGTTGAGCAGGATCGGCCACACACAGCCGCTCGCGATCACGACGATCTTCATCGTGTCCCCGATGCCGGCGAACAGCATGATGACCGGGACGAGGACGGGCGGCGGCACCGCCCGCAGGAACTCCAGCACCGGTTCGCACACGGCCCGCACCGCGCGGTACGAGCCGATGAGCGCCCCGAGGCCGATGCCCACGACGGCGGCCGAGGCGTAGCCCGCGAGCAGCCGCAGCAGGCTGGGCACCAGATCGGCGCGGAGCCGCGCGCGGGTCCAGACGTCGGGGAACGTCCGGAGGATCGTGCGCAGCGGGGGCCAGTAGACGTCGGTGCTGCCGTCCGAGGCGAGCCACCAGAGACCCACCAGGAGTGCCGGGAGCGCGACGACGAACAGCGCCCGCAGCAGGAGCCCGCCCCACGGGCCCGGCCTGATCGGTCCGGGCCGGACGCCGGTCATACCGCCACCTCCCCGCGCACCGACTGGTGCCAGGCCAGCGCGTACCGCTCCACCGACCGGGCCCCCACGTTGATCAGCAGCCCGAGCAGACCGGTGACCACGATCAGCGCGTACATCTCGGGCACCGCCTGCGAGGTCTGGGCGACCGCGATGCGGGCGCCCAGCCCCGGGGCGCCGATGACGAGTTCGGCGGTCACCGTGAGGATGAGCGCGACGGCGGCGGCGAGCCGGACCCCGGTCATGACGTACGGGAGCGCGGTCGGCCACAGGACGTGACGGACCCGGGCCCAGGTGCCGAGCCCGTACGAGCGCGCCGTCTCCTCCGCCACCGGGTCCACGTCCCGTACGCCGTACATGACCTGGACCAGGACCTGCCAGAAGGAGGCGTACACGACCAGCAGGAGCACCGACCGCAGTTCGGTGCCGTAGAGGAGGACGGCGAGCGGGATCAGGGCCACGGAGGGGATGGGGCGCAGGAACTCGATCGTCGAGGCGGTCGCCTCGCGCAGATACGGCACGACCGAGACGACCAACCCGATCACGATGCCCGCGCCGACCGCGATCGCCAGCCCCAGCGACCAGCCCGTGAGGGTGTCGCCGAGGTCCCGCCAGAAGCCGGCGTCGTCGATCTCGTCACCGAGCGCCCCCATGATCCGGCTGGTCGGCGGGAAGTACCGCTCCTTGACGATGCCGAGCCGCGGCACCGCCTCGCCGAGGGCGAGGAAGGCCGCGAGTCCGGCGGCGCCCAGCCCGGCGTTCGCGAACCGTCCGGTGGTGCCGTCGCCACGCGCTCGCGTCCGTGTCACGGCAGCAGCTTGTCCAGATCGGGTGCCGTCTTGAACAGCCCGTCCTGCTCGCCCAGCTTCTCCAGTGCCTCGATCGAGGCCCGGTTCTCCTCGGCCGGCCACTTGGGCAGGGTCACCTTGGCCAGTACGTCCGCCGGGATCTTCGTGTACGTCGTGACGATCTGCCGGACCTCGTCCGGGTGCGCGTCGGCGTAGGCCAGGGACTCCGCGGTGGCCTCCTGGAAGTCCTTGACCACGTCGGGGTGTTGCTGCGCGTACTGGTTCGAGGTGAAGTACATGGCGACGGTGAGGTCCTTCGCCACGTCGACCAGGGAGGAGGCGATCTCGGATGCGCCCTGGTTCTTGACGGTGGCGAGCGCGGGCTCGACCACCATCGCGGCGTCGATCTGACCGCTGTCGAGGGCCGCGGGCATCTGGTCGAAGGCGAGCTCGACGAACTTCACCTTGGAGGGATCGCCGCCGGCCTTGCGCACCGACTCGCGTACGGCCGTCTCGTTGATGTTCTTCAGCGTGTTGACGGCGACCTTCTTGCCCTCCAGGTCCTTCGCCGACGCGATGGAGCTGCCCTTCTTGACCGTGATGGCGCCGAAGTCCGCGCCCGCGACGCCGGTCGAGGCGACGCCGTTCGCGATGGCCTTCACGGGAACGTTGTTGGACTGCGCGATCATCAGCGAGGTCATGTTGGAGAACCCGAACTGGAACTGGCCCGACACGACACCCGGGACGATCGCCGCGCCGCCCTGCGCGGTCGTCATCGACAGGGTCAGGCCGTGCTTCTTGTAGAAGCCCTTCTTCTGGCCCAGGTAGACCGGGGCGACATCGACGATGGGGATGACCCCCAGCTTGACCGTGGTGGTGCCGCCGGACGAAGCGTTCTTGTCCGAGGCGCCACCGCCGTCGGACGAGCCGCAGGCCGACGCGGCGGCCAGCAGGGTTGCGGCCGCGATCCCGGCGAGCAGACGACGCATGGCTCCTCCTGTGCAGACGAGAGTGTTCCGACAGGGCGTGCGCACACCGCACAATGGTGCTCAGCGCGAAGGTAGAACCCCGTCCGTGCCGGGTCAATGGCCTTGGCTGACAATATTGTTGACAGTTATCGAAGTGTGCTCCCGTCCCGGACGAGAGCACTCCGTGTGTCCCCCTGGAGGCGACGATGCCTGCAGCAGACCGAGCGCCGCATTTCGTCCGGTCCTTCGAACGCGGACTCGCCGTCATCCGCGTCTTCGGTGCCGAACGGCCGGAGCTGACACTCAGTGAGGTCGCACGCGGCTGCGACCTGACCCGCGCGGCGGCCCGCCGCTTCCTGCTCACCCTGGTCGACCTCGGATACGTGCACACGGACGGCCGCGTCTTCCGGCTCACCCCGCGTGTGCTCGAACTCGGCTACGCCTATCTCTCCGGCTTCACCCTCCCGGAGATCGCCGAACCCCATCTGAAGCAACTCGCCGAACAGGTGGGGGAGTCGAGCTCGCTCTGCGTCCTCGACGGCGACGACATCGTGTACGTGGCGCGGGTCCCCACCCGGCGCATCATGACGGCGGCGATCACCGTCGGCACCCGCTTCCCGGCCCACGCCACCTCCGTGGGCCGGGTGATCCTCGCGCACCTCACGGACGACGAGATCGGCACCCGGCTGGAGCGGGCCGATCTGCGCCCCCTGACCGGGCGGACGATCGTCGCGCCGGACCTGCTGAGGGCGGAACTGGCCCGCGTGCGGCGCCAGGGATACGCCATCGTCGACCAGGAGCTGGAGGAGGGACTGCGCTCGGTCGCCGCCCCGGTGCGCGACCGGGACGGCGCCGTCGTGGCGGCCGCGAACATCCCCGTGCACGCCAGCCGCAACAGCCTCGAATCCGTGCGCCGCGACCTGCTGCCGCCGCTGCTGGAGACGGTCGCGCGGATCGAGCGGGACCTGGCGGTCACAGATCCAGGACGAGCCGTCCCCCCAGGCAGCGGGACACGCAGATGAGCATGGTCCCGCCGGCCTCCCGCTCCTCGTCCGTGAGCACCGAGTCCCGGTGGTCCGGGGTCCCTTCGAGCACCTCCGTCTCGCACGTCCCGCACGTGCCCTCGGCGCAGGAGTAGAGGACCTCGACACCGGCGGCGCGCACGGTGTCGAGGACGGAGACACCAGGGGCGACGGTGACCGTTCGCCCCGACCGCTCCAGGACGACCTCGAACTCCGCACCTCCACCGGACTGCTGGTCCTTCGGCCGGAACCGTTCGGCGCGCAGGGAGGCCTCCGGGCAGCGCTCCTCCATCGCGTCGAGCAGCGGTCCGGGGCCGCAGCAGTAGACGAGGGTGTCCGCGCGGAGCCCGGCGAGCGCGGAGGGCAGGTCGAGCATGCCGGTCTCGTCCTGGGGGGCGAGGGTGACCCGGTCCCCGTACCGCCGCAACTCCCGGGTGAACGCCATCGAGCCGCGGGTCCGTCCGCCGTACAGCAGGGTCCACTCGGCGCCCGCCGCCTCGGCCGCGGCGAGCATCGGCAGGATCGGGGTGATGCCGACGCCGCCCGCGACGAAGCGGTAGCGCGGAGCGGGCACGAGCGGGAAGTGATTGCGCGGGCCCCGGACCCGGACCGTGTCGCCCTCGCCCAGCCGTTCGTGCACGTGGGCCGATCCGCCGCGCCCGTCCGGCTCGCGCAGCACCGCGATCCGCCAGGTCCCGCGGTCCGCCGGATCACCGCACAGCGAGTACTGCCGCTCGAGTCCCGGCCCGAGCAGGACGTCGATGTGGGCGCCCGGTTCCCAGGGCGGGAGGTCGGCACCGAGCGGATGCCGCAGGCTCAGGGCGACCACGCCGTCGGCGGCGAACTCCCTTCGCCCGACGATCAGTTCGGCCTCGTACGTCTCCTCGCCGGCCGAACCGGTCACCGCACCCTCTCCACCGGCTTGTCGCCCTCCTCGACCATCCGGGCCAGGATGCGCCGGGCCGCGAGGCCTCCGGCGTCGATGCCGATGCTCAGCTCCTGGTAGCCGGCGGGCTCGGCGGCGAGGGTCCGCTGGAGGATGCCGAGCGCGTCGACGTCCTGCATGACGACGGTGTGGTTCAGGTCCCGCATGAAGGCGCTGACGTCGTCGTCCGAGCGGGCGAAGTCGCGCGAGACGGCCCAGAAGTCGTACACCCGGCCGGCGCGGGAGGGGGTGATGGCGTACGTGATCTCGGTGTGGAAGGCGTCCGGGTCGCTGCCGTCCGCCTCGGGCAGGACACCGACCGGGGCGATCCTGCTGTGCAGCAGATAGAGGCACGGCGCGTGGTACTCGATGTCCTGCCAGCGGGTGATGCGGCCCTCGACGCCGGTCGAGCGCGCGTAGAAGGGCGGACACGCGGCGTCGTCCATGCGCCGGGAGACGCGCACGATCCCGGCGTCCTCGTCCACCTCGGTGACGATCGGCGTCTCGGCCACCTCGGGCGTGCCGATGTACCCGCCGTGCAGATAGGTCTCGTGCGAGAGGTCGAGGAGGTTGTCGACGAGGAGCCCGTAGTCCGCGTCGACGGGTTCCATGCCGCTGACCGTCGTCCAGCGGGGCGAGTCCATGTGCGGGGCGCGCGGGACGGAGTCCGGGTCGGCGAGCGCGGGGTCGCCGATCCAGACCCAGACGAACAGGTCCTGCTCGACGACCGGGTAGGAGGCGACGCGGGCGGTGCGCGGTATCCGCTTCTGCCCCGGCACGTACACGCACGCGCCGGTCGGGTCGTAGGTGAACCCGTGGTAGCCGCAGACGACTCGGTCGCCGTCGAGGCGGCTCTCCGAGAGCGGGAAACGCCGGTGCACGCACCGGTCGGACAACGCGACGGCCCTCCCGTCCCCCTCGGTCCGGTAGAGCACGAGCGGCTCACCGAGGACGGTCCGCCCGACGAGCTCACGCCCGATCTCGTAAGTGAAGGCGACGACGTACCACTGATTCCTGGCGAAGGCGGTGATGTGCGGCATGGCGTTCCCGTCCCTGAGAGCGGGGCACCGTCGCCCCGCGTGCCGTGGTCGTACCCAGCGTCGTGAGGTCCGCGGAGGGCGGGCAAGGCGGCTTCCGCCAGGCGGAAGCCGCGCCGGACGTGTTCGCCGCCGGGGGCCGGAGCGGCACGGGCCGAGCGGGTCCGCTCGGCTGTCCGGACCGGTCGGCTCTCCGGATCGGCCGTCCCGATCGGTCCGTTGGCCGGATCGGTTCGTTTGGCGTACCGCCGAGCTTCACGCAGGGGACAGAGGGCCCTTTCCTGACGTTCGGTGCGCTTGGAAAACTCCTTTCGCGCACGTTCCATCAACCTCCGGCCAACGGGCCCGTCAGGACAAGAGGTCACCCAGTCATGCCTCAAGTGAATCGGCGCCGTTTCTTCCAGATCGCGGGCGGGACGGCGGCGTTGACCGCGCTGGCCGGCAGCGTCCAGCGTGCCGCGGCCGTGCCGGCGCATCGCCGGTCGGGCTCGATCCAGGATGTGGAGCACATCGTCGTCCTGATGCAGGAAAACCGTTCGTTCGACCACTACTTCGGCTCGATGCGAGGCGTCCGCGGCTTCGGCGACCCCCGTCCGGCGTCGCCCGCCGGCACCAAGCCGGTCTGGTACCAGTCGGACGGCACCAAGGACGTGCTCCCCTTCCGTCCGGAGATGGACGACCTCGGGCTCGCGTTCATCAAGGACCTCCCGCACGGCTGGAGCGACGGGCACGCCGCGTTCAACAAGGGCAGGTACGACAAGTGGGTGCCCGCCAAGTCGGCCACGACCATGGCGTATCTGACGCGGGACGACATCCCGTTCCACTACGCGCTGGCCGACGCCTTCACCGTCTGCGACGCCTACCACTGCTCGTTCATCGGCTCGACGGACCCCAACCGCTACTACATGTGGACGGGTTACACCGGCAACGACGGCAAGGGCGGCGGCCCGGTCCTCGGCAACGACGAGGCCGGGTACGGCTGGACGACGTACCCGGAGCGGCTGGAGGCGGCCGGGATCTCCTGGAAGGTGTACCAGGACGTCGGCGACGGACTGGACGCGAACGGCTCCTGGGGCTGGATAGCCGACGCCTACCGGGGCAACTACGGCGACAACTCGCTGCTGTACTTCAACCAGTACCGCAACGCCCAGCCGGGCGACCCGCTGTACGAGAAGGCCCGTACCGGCACGGACGCCCGCAAGGGCGAGGGCTTCTTCGACCGGCTCCGGGCCGACGTGCAGGGCGGCACGCTGCCGCAGGTCTCCTGGATCGCGGCCCCCGAGGCGTTCACCGAACACCCCAACTGGCCCGCGAACTACGGCGCCTGGTACATCTCCCAGGTGCTGGACGCGCTCACCTCCGACCCCGAGGTGTGGAGCAGGACGGCGCTGTTCGTCACGTACGACGAGAACGACGGCTTCTTCGACCACCTGGTACCGCCCTTCCCGCCGCAGTCCGCGGCCCAGGGCAAGTCCACGGTCGACGTCGGCCCGGACCTGTACGCGGGCGACGTGAGCCACGCGGCCGGACCCTACGGACTGGGCCAGCGGGTGCCGATGCTGGTCGTCTCGCCCTGGAGCAAGGGCGGCTACGTCTGCTCCGAGACGCTCGACCACACCTCGATCATCCGGTTCATGGAAGCCCGGTTCGGGGTGCGCGAGCCCAACATCTCGCCGTGGCGGCGCGCGGTCTGCGGTGACCTGACGGCCGCCTTCGACTTCACCCACGAGGACACCGCCCCGGTCACCCTGCCCTCCACCGACGGCTACCGGCCGCCGGACGGCGACCGCCACCCCGACTACGTGCCGACCCCGCCCGCGAACCCCGCGCTGCCCCGGCAGGAGCGCGGCTCACGCCCGACCCGCCCGCTCAAGTACGCGCTGCTCGTGGACGGTTCGGCCGACACCGCGGCCGGAAAGTTCACGCTGACCTTCGGGGCGGGCGCCAAGGCCGGCGCGGCCTTCCTCGTCACCTCCGGCAACCGCACGGACGGCCCCTGGACCTACACCGCCGCCGCGGGCAAGACCGTCTCGGACACCTGGAACTCGGCCTACTCGGGCGGCTCGTACGACCTCACCGTGCACGGTCCGAACGGATTCCTGCGCACCTTCAAGGGGGCCAACAGGACCGCGGGGCCCGAGATCACGGCCCGGCACACGGGCTGCGACGTGGAGCTCACCTTCGTCAACAAGGGCTCCGCCACGGCGACGCTCAGGCTCACGAACGGCTACGGCGGAGCGGCGCGGGTCTTCCGGGTCGGGGCGGGCGCGACCGTCAAGCACACGGTGGATCTGGCAGCGAGCAAGTGCTGGTACGACCTCAGCGTCGTCGTCGACGGGCAGACGGGCTTCCTGAGGCGATTCGCCGGACATGTCGAGAATGGCCGTCCCGGCGTGAGCGACCCCGCTCTCATCACGGTCTGATGGGTCCACAACCGACCGTTGTCTTCCGGCCATGTCACGGTAGGGTGCCCCGGTGACGACGCATTCGAACACTCCTGCAGGCTGGTACCCGGACCCGAACGGGAAGCCCCAGACACAGCGTTACTGGGACGGCTCGCAGTGGACCGACCAGGAGGCCCCGGCCGGAACGCAGGTGCCGCACCAGGGCACCCCGCCCCAGCAGGCCTTCCCCCAGCAGGCCACCTCCGCCGATCCGCGGGTCCAGCGCCAGGTGCAGCAGCAGGCCGGCGTGGCCCCGAGCGGTGTCGGCGGCGGCACGCTGTTCACCGAGCCGGTCCTGGTGGTGAACCAGAAGGCCAAGCTGATCGAGCTGACCAACGAGTACAAGGTCATGGACCAGCAGGGCAACGCCCTCGGTTCGGTCACCGAGGTCGGCCAGGGCATCTTCCGGAAGATCCTGCGGTTCGTCTCCAGCCTCGACCAGTTCCTCACCCACCGGCTGGAGATCCGCGACGCCCACGGTCAGCCGCAGTTGCTGCTGACCCGCCCGGCGAAGATATTCAAGTCCCGCGTGATCGTGACCCGTCCGGACGGCTCGGCCGTGGGTGAGATCGTCCAGAAGAACATGATCGGCAAGATCAACTTCGCGATGAACGTGGACGGCCGGCAGGTCGGCGCGATCAAGGCGGAGAACTGGCGCGCCTGGAACTTCTCGATCGTCGACGAGTCGGAGAACGAGGTGGCCCGGATCACGAAGACCTGGGAAGGCCTCGCCAAGACGATGTTCACGACGGCGGACAACTACGTCCTGCAGATCCACTTCCAGCTCCCGGAGCCGCTGCTGAGCCTCGTCGTCGCGACGGCGCTGACCGTCGACACGGCGCTCAAGCAGGACTCCCGCGGACTGGGCTGACGGGCACGGAACGACGGAAGGGCGGCCGCGGATCTCTCCGCGGCCGCCCTTCCGTCATGTGCCGTCCGTCTCCTACAGGGGCGTGAGATGACCCCGGCCGGTCTGCCGGGGCATCAACGAGGGTTCGTACGCCGCCCCGTTCGGCCCCAGCGCCAGCACCGCGGCGACCGGGTGCTCGTCGTCCGCCATGCCCTCCAGGTGGGTGGGCGCCGCCGGTGCCGCCGCGGGCTCGGGCGTCGAACGGGACAGTGTCACCACGCCCCACGCGGCGACCGACGCTCCCGCGAGCGCGAGCAACAGGCCCGCCGCGCCGCCCTGGAGGCGTTCGCCGAGCAGGGACAGTCCGATCGCCGCCGCGGCCAGCGGGTTGGCGAGCGTCACGACGGCAAGCGGCGCGCCGAGCCCGCCCTGATAGGCGGTCTGCGACAACAGCAGCCCGCCCGCCGCGAAGGCCGCCACGAGCAGGGCCACCACGACGACCTGCGCGCTGAACGGCGAGTCCGAACGGTCCGTCGCGGCGACCGTCACGGTCTGGGTGAGGGCCGAGGCCACGCCCGAGGCGAATCCGGAGGCCGTCGCGTGCCGCAGTCCCGGCCGGGCACCGCGCGCCAGGACGCCGATCACCGCGGCGGTCGTGCCCGCGACGGCGAGCGCCTGCGGCAGGCTCAGCACCTCGTCCGGGGCGGTCCCGGACGCCGTGACGAGCAGCGCGGCCAGTCCGGTCAGCGTGAGCGCCGTACCGCGCCACTCGACCGCGCTCACCCGCCGCCCGGCGAGCCGCGCCCCCAGCGGCACGGCGGCCACGAGGGTGAGCGCCCCGAGCGGCTGGACCAGGGTCAGGGTGCCGTACTTGAGGGCGGCCACGTGCAGCAGGGCGGCCGAGGCGTTCAGTGTCACCGACCACCACCAGGCACCCTGGGCCAGCAGGCGCAGCGTGCCCGTGTCCGAGCCGGCCGACCGGGCGGCGAGCCGCTCCTGGGCGACGGCCGCGGAGGCGTAGGCGACGGAGGAGAACAGGGAAAGGACCACCGCGGCGAGCGTCGGGTTCATCGCCCCGCTCCCACGAGTTCGGGCAGATCGCGTACGGGCGTCCCGGCGGCCCCGTCGACCGCGTGCCGCCCCGCGGTCGTCGCCGTCCGCCGCGGCGGGGGGACCACGGCGAGGGCGACGCAGACCAGGGCGGTCGCGACGATCGCGTCCAGCCAGTAGTGGTTGGCGGTGCCGACGATCACCAGCAGGGTGAGCAGGGGGTGCAGCAGCCACAGCACGCGCAGCCGCGACCGGGTCGCGGTGATCAGGCCGATCGCGACCATCAGCGCCCAGCCGAAGTGCAGCGACGGCATCGCGGCGAACTGGTTCGCCAGGGCGTCGGCGGCCGGGTGGGCGCCGTACACGGTGGGCCCGTACACCTGGCCGGTGTCGACGAGGCCGGTCCCGGCGAGCAGGCGCGGCGGTGCGAGCGGGAACACCAGGTGCCCGACCAGGGCGGCGGCGGTGACCAGGGCGAGGATCCTGCGGGCCCACACGTAGTGCGCGGGGCGCCGCAGGTACATCCAGACCAGGAAGGCGACCGTGGCCGGAAAGTGGACGGTCGCGTAGTAGGTGTTCGCGAGGTGCACGAGCGAGTCGCTGTGCAGCAGCGCGCCCTGCACGGCGCCCTCGCCCGGCAGGTGCAGGGTCCGCTCCCAGCCCCAGACGCGGTGCGCGTCGGCGAAGGCCTCGTCCGTGCGTCCGGTGGCCAGCAGGCGGCCGGCCTTGTAGACGACGAAGAGCCCGACGACGAGCAGCAGTTCCCGCAGCAGCGGCGGGCGCGCCGCGGTGTCGTCCGGGCGTACGGCGGTGGCGTCCGGGCGCGCGGCGTCGGCGCGCGTGGCCGAGTGCGGGCGCGGACGCGCGGAGGCGGCCGCGTCGTGCGACGCGGCCGCGGGCGGTGCCGCTTCGGGCGGCTCCGTTCGTGAAGCGGATCCGGATGCCGGATCCGCAGGCTCGGTTCGGGAAAACATCCCCCGGCCCCCTTGCTGACGGTCTGAAGTCGTGCGTGCGCGGTGAGCCCAGGACAGGATCCACTCGGGCTTCCCGGTGGGGGAGAGGAGTGGATCCTGTCCGAGGCTCATCGATACGGCAGTGTACCGATACGACACGGTACCGATACGCGAGTGTACCGATACGGATGCGTACCGGTACCCTCGCGTATCGATTACACTGAACGCAAGACCGCACCGGTCTATGCCGGATCGAGCGAGGAGAAGCGCCATGACGTCGCAGGCCGCGGACGGACCGGAGACGGTCGTCGCCTCGCGCCGCTCCAAGATCACGCCCGAGCGTGAGCAGGAGTTCTTCGACGCCGTGCTCGAACAGATCCGGGAGTGCGGGTACGAGGCGCTCACGATGGAGGGCGTCGCCGCCAGCACGCGGTGCAGCAAGTCCACGCTCTACCGGCAGTGGAAGACGAAGCCCCAGTTCGTGGCCGCCGCTCTGCGCAACAACCGCTGCCCGCGGTTCACGGGGATCGACACCGGCTCGCTCGCCGGTGACCTGCGCGCGGCGGCCGCGGCCGCGGGCGAATGGTCGGCCCGGGACAGCACGCAGCTCCTGCAGGGCCTCGGCAACGCCGTCATGCAGGACAAGGAGCTTCAGCAGGCGTTGCGCGACGCGCTCGTCGAGCCCGAGGTGGCCGAGCTGCGGCAGATGATCAACCGCGGTGTCGAACGGGGCGAGGTCGACGCCGGGCACCCGGCGCTGGAGTTCATCCCGGCCCAGATGCTCGGGGTTCTGAGGGTGCGCCCCCTGCTGGACGGGCAGTACGCGGACGCGGCGTATCTCACACAATTCGTGGAGGCCGTCGTCCTGCCGACGCTCGGTCTCACCTGAGTCTCAGGCCGCTGTCCGTGGGATGACCGGACGTCGGCCTGTTCCGCGCCGCACCGTGGGGACGGGGGCGGCGCGCACCCCCCGGCCGGGTGGGGTTCCCCTTGAGCGGAGGGGCGCTCCACCCGGCCGATCCACGTCCACGGCGACACCCCGCCGGTCCGTGTCCACGGCGACACCCGGCCGGTCCGTGTCCACGGCGACACCCGGCCGGTCCGTGTCCACAGCGACACCCGGCCGATCCATGCCCACGGTGTCCCGGCGACGGGACCGAGGCGGGCCGTTATGGGTGGAATCAGACGTTCTGGCCGTTCCCGCCGGTTCCGGCCGCCACCTTGATGCCCTTCGTGATGGTGTCGATGATCGACTGCTGCGGCGCCTTGGAGCTGATGTCGACACCGAAGCGGACGACGACCAGCGAGCCGGGGTCGGCCGGGGACGGGAACACGAGCGACTCGACGTACCCGTCGTCACCCTTGCTCGTCACGACCTTCCAGCGCACCAGATAGCCCTTCTCTCCGGCCACCGTGACGGCCTTCGAGGCGAGCTCCGTGTGCGAGGTGATCGAGCCGTAGCCCTTGCCGTACGACTCGGTGGCGTTCTTGGAGATGTCCTCCTTGGCCGCCGCCTCCGCCGTCCTGGACTTCAGCTTCTGCGCCGTCGCCGGGGCCGAGTAGGCGCCACCGCGCTGGCAGTTCTGCGAGGTGTCGCCCGGGCACTTGTAGGTGTCCTTGGTGGAGACCGCGGCCGTGCCCGCACCGCTCTGGCCGGTCCAGCCGTCCGGCACCGGGATGCTGATGCCGTTGTAGACGTCCGTGGCGAAGCCGGGGTCGCTCTGCGGTCCGCCCGACCCGCCGGGCGCCGGGGTCTGCCCGCCGGAACCGCCCGAGCCGCCGGGGTCACCGGGGCCCCCTCGGCCGTCCGAGCCGCCGGAGCCGCCGGAGCCACCGGGCGCCCCGCTCGGACCGCCCTCCTGGCCGCCGCCCGGTCCCCACGGCCCGCCCTGGCCGTTCTGTCCGCCCGAGCCGGGCGAGGCGGCGCTGCCGCCGCGTCCGTCGCTGGTCAGCGCGTACACGCCGCCGCCGATACCGGCGAGGACGGCGACCGCCGCCGCGACGGCTATGCCCGTGCGCAGCCGGCGCCGCGGGCCGTCGGGGGCGTACGACGGATACGGCGCGGCCCCCGCCGGGTACGCCGGGGGACCCCATGCCGCCGCCGACCCGACGGGGCGGACCTGGTCCGTCCATGCCTTACCGTCCCACCAGCGCTCGGTGGCGGGAGCGTCATCTGTCTGCCCGGGGTCGGGATACCAGCCGGGGGGAGTCACCTGCGTCATGGGCCCACCGTATGAGTCCAGGGTGAAAGGCGGATGAGAGGGTTCCCCGAAGCCCCTCGGGAGCTGACGCGGCCATGCCGAAAGATCCTTCGGACGGATGAAGAACGCCTGTACCAGGAGCGCGCCCGGCCGGCACCGCGCCCGGGCCGGGCGCCGCCCTCGGGGGCGCGGGGCGCGAGAGCCCGGGGCGCCGGACGCGAAGGGCTCGGCCGGACGTCCGGGCGCACCCGCGGGCACGGCTCCGCGAGGCCGCGGAAGCGGAGGGCGTGCAGGTCACGGTCGCGCGCGGGGGCGCCTGTGCCGGTCCCTCCGCGAGGGCGCGGCGTCCTTCGGAACGCGCCCCCGCGGTGGTGTGCCGAGGAGGAAAATTACCTTCATTTTCCCGTTGATTGACTGTCCGTCACTTCCCTTCAGGACTAGGGCGGGTGCGGCGGCGTCGCTTCCGTGAGTCCGCCGTCACCCGTCTCGGCAACTGGTGCCGGGTCCCGCCTCCGTCACGGCTTCCAGGAGGCTAGGCTCGTTGCAGTTACGTCGTTTGGGCGACCTGGGGAGGTAGCGGGATGACGGAGGTACGGCCCGGAGCGGTCGCCTCGGCTTCCCTGTGGGAGCGCGAAGAGGAGGTCGCCACTCTCGAAGCGGCGATCACCGCGCTGCGGACGGAATCCGCGACCTCGGGCGCGCTGCTGGTGCTCAGCGGAGAGGCGGGTCTCGGCAAGACCGCCCTCCTCGCCGAGGTGCGCAGGATCGCGGAGGGCAGCGGCTGTGCCGTGTGGTCGGCGCGCGGAGGGGAGACCGTCACGTCCGTCCCCTTCAATGTCGTACGGCAGTTGCTCCAGCCGGCCCTCGTCTCGCTGCTCCCCGAGGAGGCACGCGAATACCTCGGGGACTGGTACGACATCGCGGGACCCGCCCTCGGCATAGCCGAACCGGGAGACCGGCAGCCGGACCCGCAGGGCGTCTGCGACGGTCTGGTGGCCGCGGTCCGGCGTCTCGCGAAGCGGGACTGGCCGCTCGTCCTGCTCATCGACGACGCGCACTGGGCCGACCAGGAGACCCTGCGCTGGCTCGCCGCGTTCGCCGAGCGCCTGGACGACCTGTCCGTCCTCGTCGTGGTGGCCCGCAGGCCCGGCGGGGTCAGCGGCGAGAGCGCCCGGCTGCTCGACGCGGTGGCCGCCGCGGGCCGTCCGCTCGCCACCCTGACCGCGCTGACCCCGGCCGCCACCGAGGGGCTGACCCGCGCCACCCTCGGCGAGCACGCCGACGCGCCCTTCTGCCGCGAGGTGTGGGCGGTCACCGGCGGCAACCCGTACGAGACCGTCGAACTGCTCGCCAAGGTCCAGGACAGCGAACTGGAGCCGGCCGAGGGCTCGGCCGCCGAACTGCGCGACCTGAACCGCTCCGCCCGCGGCCGCGGGCTCGTCGCCCGCCTCGAAGGACTGGGGATCGACGCCACCCGGTTCGCCTGGGCGGCCGCCATCCTCGGCACCGGCATCTCCCTCGACCTCGCCGCCCAACTCGCCGGAATGCCGGACGAGGAGGCCTCCCGCTGCGCCGAACTGCTGGGCGCGGCCCGCATCCTGACGTCCGTGGGGCCCACGAACGGCCACCGGCCGGACGGCGAGCTGGAGTTCGTGCACCCGCTCATCGCCACGGCGGTCTACCGCTCGATCCCGGACGCCCTGCGCACCGCGATGCACGGCCAGGCGGCCTGGGCGGTCACCGAGTCCGGACGCGGCGCGGCCGCGGCCTCCCGCCATCTCCTCGAAGTGCATCCGGACGACGATCCCGAACTCGTCGAGCAGATGCGCGAAGCGGCCCGCGAACACCTCGCCGTCGGCGCGCCGGACGCGGCCCGGCGCTGCCTGGAACGGGCGCTGAAGGAACCGCCGCTGCCCGAGGTGCACGCACGGGTGCTCTACGAACTGGGCTGCGCCACGCTCCTGACCGCGCCGGCCACGACCATCGGCCATCTGCGGGCCGCGCTCGAACGGCCCGGACTCGAGGACACCGTGCGGGTCGACGCCGTCTTCCGGCTCTCCCAGGCGCTGCTCCACAACAACCAGTTGGACGAAGCCGTCCGCACGGTCGACGCCGAGGTCGAACGGCTGGAGCCGGGACCAGCCCGGATGCGGCTCCAGGCCGTCCACTACATGTGGGAGGGCATCCACGCGGGCGAGGAGCGCGCCGGACACTCCAGCGGTCTCGCCGAACTCGTCACGACCTGCACGGGACGCGACAACTCCGAGCGTGCGCTGCTCATACTGCGCGGCTTCGACGCGATGACCCGCGGCGAGAACGCCGAGGAGGTCGTGGAACTGTGCGACCGGGCCCTCGTCAACGGCCGCCTCGCACCCGGACTCGCCTGGACCGACACCGAGTGGGGCGTCGAACTGCTGCTCATGCTGGGCAGCGCGTACGCCTACACGGACCGGCTGGACCGGGCCGAGAGCCTGTTCAGCGAGGCCCTGCACGCCTACGTGAAGGCGGGCTGGAGCGGCGGTCACCTCTCCCTGGCCAACGCCTACCTCGGACTCGCCCACCGCAGGCGGGGCCGCCTCGTCGACGCCGAGCACTACCAGCGTGAATCGCTGCGCCTCGCGGAGCGGGTCGGACGCGGACTGCCCCTCTACTGGTCGGCGACCTGCGGCCTCATCGACACCCTGCTGGCCCGCGGACACGTCCAGGAGGCGGCGGAGATCGCCGAGCGCTACGGCTTCGCGCCTCCGTACCCCTCCACGATCGTCCTCCCCGACACCCGCTCGGTGCGCGGCCGTCTGCTGCTCGCCGTCGGCCGCACCAAGGAGGGCATCAACGAACTGGAGGCGGCGGAGAAGGCCGCCGCGGCCCGGGGCCACCACAACACGGTGCTCGCGCCGTGGGCCGTCGACCTCGCGAGGGCACTCGCCAACGAGGACCCCGCACGCGCCGCCTCGCTGGCCGGTGACGCCCGCCGCCAGGCCGAGCGGTTCGGCACCGACACGGCCATCGGCGAGGCCCTGCGGTGCGCCGCGGCCCTCGAAACCGGTCAGCGCGCGGTCCGGCTGGCGGCCCAGGCGGTCACCTACCTGGAGGCCTCGCCCTGCCAGTACGAACACGCGGCGGCCCGCATCGAGTACGGCATCGCCTCCCGCTCGGTGATGGAACTGAACAAGGGCCTGACCCTGGCCCGCGCGTGCGGAGCGGACGGCCTCGCGGCCAAGGCGGAAGCGGCACTGACGGGCCTGTAGCGAGCCCCGGCCACCATCTGGCCACGCCGTGTACCGCCGACGTGGCCAGGGCCGGCGCGCCGGCACCCGCCGTCAGAGCCGGCAGCCCGCCCGCGCCCAGCCCGAGGCGGCAGCCCGTGGTGTCCGCCGGCCCGGGGACGGCTGACGCTTGCGTCCGGCCAAGGCGGCGGCCGGCCGACGTGGCAGCTCGGCAGCCCGCGACATCCCCTGGCCAGGGTTGCGGCCTCCCGGGGCCCCGCCCGGAAGCCGGCCCCCGGCGCCCGGGGCGGGGTCAGTCCGAGGAGCCCGTCGAGCGGCCGTTCTCCCCGGCGTCGTCCTCCGCCAGTACCCGCTGGGCCACCGCGAAGGCCGCGTTGGCCGCCGGGACACCGCAGTAGACCGCCGTCTGCAGCAGCAGCGCGCCGATCTCCTCGGGCGTGAGTCCGTTGCGCCGGGCCGCGCGGACGTGCATCGCCAGCTCGTCGTGGTGGCCGTGGGCCACCAGCGCGGTCAGCGTGATCATGCTGCGCTCGCGCCGGCTCAGTGTCGTGTCGGTCCAGATCTCACCCCAGGCGTAGCGCGAGATGAAGTCCTGGAACCGGGCCGTGAACGGGGTCTGGCGGACCTGCGCACGGTCCACGTGCTCGTCGCCGAGGACCTGACGCCGTACCTCCATGCCGCGCCGGGCACCCCCCGCCGAGAAGTGCGCGCGCAGCGCCGTCAGCACGGCCTCCGGGCACTGGGCGGGCGCCAGATGGGAGGCGCCCGGGATCTCCACGAGCGCCGCGCCCGGTACCGCGTCCGCGATCTCCCGCAGATGCGCGGGCGGCGTCGCCGGGTCCTCGCGCCCCGCGATCAGCAGCGTCGGTACGGTGATCGACGCCAGCTCCTCGCGGATGTCGAACGCGGCGAGGGCGTCGCAACAGGCGGCGTACGCCTCGGGGTCGGCGTCGCGGTGGTCCTGGACCAGTTCCGGGACGGTGAAGCCCGCGGTGAACCAGCGGGCGTCGGCGGTCGCCGCGACGGGTCCGAGGCCCTCGCGGCGCACCAGCTCGGCCCGTTCCTCCCACGGCTTCGATCCGTTGAAGTGGGTCGAGGAACAGATGACGGCGAGCGACGAGAGCCGGTCGGGGTGGTGGACCGCCAGGTGCAGGCCCACGGCACCGCCCAGCGACACACCGGCGTACGCGAAACGCCCGATGCCCAGGGAGTCGGCCAGCTCCAGCACGAGCCCGGCCAGGTCGGCGACCGTGGCACCCGGGCCGATCGGACCGGAGGGCGCGCCGCCGTGTCCGGGCAGGTTCCAGCGCACCACCCGGTGGGCCGAGGACAGTTCGGGCGCGACCGCGTCCCACAGGGCGTACGACGTCCCGAGCGAGGGCCCGAGGATCAGCGGGGGAGCGGCGGGCGAGCCCTCGGTGCGATGGGTGAGCAGGTTCGCGGTCAACGTCGCTCCAGAGCACGGTCGGTGAGGACTCCGGCGGAGCCCGTGTAGCGGGTCGGGTCGGTCAGGTCGGCGAGGTCGACACCCGGGAGGTCCTTCAGGGCGGGCTCCTCGCCGAGCACGTCCGCGAGGGGACGCCGCTCACCGGCGGCCCGCTCGGCGGCGCGGGTCAGCAGGTCCTTGGCGCGCGCCCGGCCGAGAACCGGGGCGAGTTCGGCGGCCAGCCGCTCGGAGACGATCAACCCGTGCGTCAGGTCCAGGTGTTCACGCATGGCCTCGGTGTCGACCTGCAGGTTCTCGGTCAGTTCGGCCGTGTCGCGGGCCGCTCCTCCGGTCAGCCGGAGCAGATCGCGCAGGGGTTCCCACTCGGAGTGCCAGGCCCCGGCCGGCCGTTCGTCCTCGGCCGCCAGCGCGCCGTACAGGGTGGCCGCGAGCAGCGGGGCACGCCGGGCGGCGGAGGCCACCAGCGTGGCCCGCACCGGGTTCCGCTTGTGCGGCATCGCGGACGAGCCGCCGCCGGACCCCTCGGCCAGCTCGGCGATCTCCGTGCGCGAGAGGGTGAGCACGTCGACGGCCGTCCTGCCGAGCGCGCCGGCCGTGAACGCCAGGGCTCCGGCCAGGTCGGCGACGGGTGTGCGCAGGGTGTGCCAGGGCAACAGGGGCTCGGCGAGGCCGAGTTCGCGCGCGTACGCGGCGGTCAGGGCGCGGGTGTCGTCCGCGCCGAAGGCGGTGAAGGCGGCCAGGGTGCCCGCCGCGCCGCCCAGTTGGGCGGGCAGTGAGGCCCGTACGGCGCGCAGCCGGTCCCGGGCGTCGAGCACCAGGGACCGCCAGCCGGCCGCCTTCAGCCCGAACGTCGTCGGCACCGCGTGCTGGGTGAGCGTGCGACCCGGCAGGACGGTGTCCCGGTGCCGTGCCGCGAGCCGGGCGAGGTGGTGCCCGGTCCGTTCCAGGTCGTCAAGGACCACGTCGAGGGTGCGGGCCGCGACGAGCATGGTGGCCGAGTCCAGGATGTCCTGGCTCGTCGCGCCCCGGTGGACGTACGGGCCGAACTCGGCGGCGACGGCGGCCGTCAGGTCCGTGACCAGCGGGATCACCGGGTTGCCGCCGCCCCGGGCACGCAGCGCGATCGAGGCGAGGTCGAAGTCCGCGGTGGCGGCCGCCCGGGTCACCGCCGTCGCGGCCTCGGCGGGGGCCAGTCCGAGGGACGCCTGCGCCCGGGTCAGCGCGGCCTCCGCGTCGAGCAGGGCCCGCAGATAGGCGCTGTCGCTCGTCGCGGCCGACGCCGGGGAACCCACCCGGCCCGGAGCGAGGAGGCCGATGTCGGACGCGAGGGGGTCGGCGGCCGTCACCGGAACTCCAGGAAGACCGTCTCGCCCTCGCCCTGAAGGCGGATGTCGAAGCGGTACGTCCGCGTCGCGCCCTCGGCCGCGATCAGTGTGGCGCGCCGCTCGTCCGGCAGCGCGTCGAGCAGCGGATCCGTGCCGTCGGTCAGATAGGCGCGGGTGAACAGGTGGTGGGTCAGACCGCGCGCGAAGACGCACACGCCGATGTACGGCAGTCCGGTGTTCCCCGGTGGCAGCGTGCGCAGCGCGTAGCGGCCGTCGGCGTCGGTGGCGACCCGGCCGAAGCCGGTGAAGTCGAGGCCGTTGCGGCCGAGGAACCCGCCCGTGGACGGGTCGCGGCGCAGGGAGCCGGGGGCGCCGGTGAGTGAACCGTCGGGCGCGGCCTGCCAGAAGTCGAGCAGGGCGTCGGGGACCGGCGCGCCCGCGCCGTCGAGCACGTGGCCGTGCAGGGTGATGGTGTCGGGGTGGCCCGGGGGCGCGATGTCGCCGCCGCCCGGGAACGGCAGCGCGTGGCCGTAGAAGGGCCCGATGGTGTGGGCGGGGGTGGGGAGCGGTCGTCCGGCCATGCTCATCGGCCTTCCTCGATCCAGGTGGCGGAGGGACCGTCGAGGACGATGTCCCACTGGTAGCCCATGGAGAACTCGGGCCGCGAGAGATCGTGGTCGTACGCCGCGATCAGCCGTTCGCGGGCCGCCCGGTCCGTCACGGACCGCAGGATCGGGTCGTACGGGAAGAGCGGGTCGCCCGGGAAGTACATCTGTGTCACCAGCCGCTGGGTGAACGCGGTGCCGAAGACGGAGAAGTGGATGTGCGCGGGCCGCCATGCGTTGGTGTGATTGCCCCAGGGGTAGGGTCCCGGCTTGATCGTGGTGAACGAGTACCGTCCCTGATCATCCGTCAGGGTCCGCCCCACGCCGGTGAAGTTGGGGTCGAGCGGGGCGGGGTGCTGCTCGCGCAGATGGGCGTAGCGTCCGGCGGCGTTGGCCTGCCAGACCTCGATGAGCTGACCGCGCACCGGCCGCCCCTCGCGGTCGAGCAGCCGGCCCGCGACGGTGATCCGCTCGCCGATCGGTTCGCCCCGGTGCTGGAGGGTGAGGTCGTTGTCGATCCCGGTGATGTCGGTGACGCCGAAGACCGGGCCCGACAGCTCGACGGTCTCCGGGTCGCCGCTCACCGCGACCAGCGGCTGCTTCGGGTGGCGGAGCCGTGAGCTGCGGTACGGGGGATAGTCGCGCGCGGGGTGGTGCCGCACGGGCGCTCCGCCGGCCACCGCCTTGTCGTAGCCGTCCTGGAGATCCTTGATCTCGACGTCGATGTCCGACTGGGTGAGAGCCATGGTCGAGTTCCTAGCGTTCGAGGACGAGGGCGAGGCCCTGGCCCACGCCGATACAGAGGGTGGCGACTCCGACTCCGCTTCCCTCGCGGGCGAGTTGGTGGGCGACGGTTCCGGCGAGCCGGGCACCGGAGGCACCCAGGGGGTGGCCGAGGGCGATGGCGCCGCCGCGCGGGTTGAGGATCGCGGGGTCGAACGCGGGCCATTCGGCGAGGCAGCCGAGCACCTGGGCGGCGAAGGCCTCGTTCAGCTCCAGTGTCGACAGGTCGTCAAATCCCTTTCCCGCCTTGGCCAGAGCGCGGTTCACGGCCTCGACGGGGGCGAGTCCGAAGTACTGGGGGTCGATCGCGGACACGCCGGTCGCGGAGACCCGGGCGAGGGGTTCGCGTCCGGTGGCCCGCAGCCCCTCGGCGTCGGTCAGCAGGAGGGCGGCGGCGCCGTCGTTGAGCGGCGAGGCGTTGCCCGCGGTGACCGTGCCCCCCTCGGGGCGGAAGGACGGCTTCAGCCGGGCCATGGCGTCGAGGGAGGCGTCGGCGCGTACGCATTCGTCGGCGGCGAACACCACCGGGTCGCCCTTGCGCCGGGGCAGGGTCAGCGGGACGGTCTCGGCGGCGAACAGGCCCTCCGCCTGGGCCCGGGCCGCCTTTCGGTGGCTGCCGAGGGCGAACTCGTCCTGCTGCTCACGGGTGATCGCGTGCTTGTCGGCGATGAGTTCGGCGGACTCGCCGAGCGGGATGGTCCACTGCGGGTCCATCCGCGGATTGACCAGGCGCCAGCCGAGCGTCGTGGAGTACAGCTCGGTGTGCCCGGCGGGGAAGGGCTTCTCGCTCTTGGGCAGGACGTAGGGCGCGCGCGTCATCGACTCGACACCGCCGGCCAGGACGATCGAGGCGTCGCCGAGCGCGATGGCGCGGGCCGCCTGGATGACGGCTTCGAGGCCGGAGGCGCACAGCCGGTTGACGGTCACGCCCGGCACCGAGGTGGGCAGCCCGGACAGGAGGGCGGCCATCCGGCCCACGTTGCGGTTCTCCTCGCCCGCGCCGTTGGCGTTGCCGAGGTACACGTCCTCGATCAGCGCCGGGTCCAGGTCCGGGGTGCGGGCGAGGAGTTCGCGGATGGCGTGGGCGGCGAGATCGTCCGGGCGGACGGCGGCCAGCGAACCGCCGTACCTGCCGATCGGCGTCCGGACGGCATCGACGACGTAGACGTCCTTCACGGCCGGATCCCTTCCGCGACACGGACCTCGGCCGCGGTCCTCGCCGCGACCTCCGCGGCCGTGACGCCCGGCGCGGTCTCCACCAGGAGCAGGCCCTCGTCGGTGACGTCGAGGACGCCCAGGTCGGTGATGATCCGGTTCACACAGGCCTTCCCGGTGAGCGGCAGTTCGCACTCCCGCAGGATCTTGGGCGAGCCGTCCTTCGCGGTGTGCGTCATCACCACGATGACCGTACGGGCTCCGTGGACGAGGTCCATCGCCCCGCCGATGCCGGTGATCATCTTGCCGGGGACGGCCCAGTTGGCGAGATCGCCGCCGGCCGACACCTGCATCGCGCCCAGGACCGCGACGTCGATGTGCCCGCCGCGGATCATCCCGAAGGACAGTGCGGAGTCGAAGTAGGAGGCACCCGGCAGGACCGTGACGGTCTCCTTGCCGGCGTTGATGAGATCGGGGTCGACCTCGTCCTCGGCCGGGTACGGGCCGGTGCCGAGAATGCCGTTCTCCGACTCCAGGATCACCTCGACGCCCGGGGGGAGGTGATTGGGGATCAGGGTCGGCAGGCCGATGCCGAGGTTCACGTACTGGCCGTCCGTCAGCTCACGCGCGGCGCGCGCGGCCATCTCCTGCCTGTTCCAGGCCATCACTCGCCCACCGTTCCGTCGGCCGCGGGGGCCGAGACCGTCCGCTTCTCGATCATCTTGGCGCTCGCCTGCTCGGGGGTCAGGGCCACGACGCGCTGGACGAAGATGCCGGGCAGATGCACGGCGTCCGGGTCGATGCCGCCCGGTTCCACGAGCTGCTCCACCTCGGCGATCGTCACCCGGCCGGCCATCGCGGCGAGCGGGTTGAAGTTCCGGGAGGACTTGTTGAAGACGAGGTTGCCGTGCCGGTCGCCCTTCGCGGCCCGTACCAGCGCGAAGTCGGTGCGGATGCCGTGCTCCAGCACGTATGAGGTGCCGTCGAACTCGCGCACCTCCTTCGGCGGGGAGGCCAGCGTGACGCCGCCGTGGCCGTCGTACCGCCACGGCAGCCCGCCCTCGGCGACCTGGGTGCCGACCCCGGCGGGTGTGTAGAACGCGGGGATCCCGGCACCGCCCGCGCGGAGCCGTTCGGCCAGGGTGCCCTGCGGGATCATCTCGACCTCCAGCTCACCGGCGAGGTACTGCCGGGCGAACTCCTTGTTCGCGCCGATGTACGAGCCGGTGACGCGGGCGACGCGTCCGGCGGCGAGCAGGGTCGCGAGCCCGGAGTCCATGGCCCCGCAGTTGTTGGAGACGATGCCGAGTTCCTGGACGCCGCGCTCGTGGAGCGCCGCGATCAGCACGTTCGGTACGCCACTGAGGCCGAATCCGCCGACCGCCAGGGTCGCGCCGTCCGGTACATCGGCCACCGCCTCCAGTGCCGTGGCGACCACCTTGTCCATCCGTGAAGCCTCATCTCTGCCGACTGTCCTGCCGCTCGAATTAATCAGGGCACTGATTAATTCGCCGAGGTGCTCAGCACGCTGCCACCCGGACTTCGGTCCGTCAAGACCCCAACGTGTCGAGGGCCTGCGAAGGAGCGACCCGGTCGACGGAGGTGAGACAGCCGTCGAAGCGGGCAGGTATCGTTCAGTGCACCAACGAATTCGGGCATCGACGACGTCAGGAGCGCACATGGCCGCGGTGGACCTCTCCACCCATCCGGGGCACCTGGCCCGGCGACTCCAGCAGGCGCACTACCTGCTGTGGAACACGATGGTCTCCGAGGAGATCACCTCGCCCCAGTTCGCGGTCCTGAACGCGCTCGTCGCCGAGCCCGGCCTCGACCAGCGCACGGTGGGGGAGCGGGTGGGGCTCGACCGGTCCACGATCGCCGAGGTCATCAGCCGGCTCGGGCGCCGCGCGCTGCTGGACAAGGTGCGCGATCCCGCGGACGGTCGGCGGTTCCTGCTCCGCCTCACGGACGAGGGGGTCCGCGTCCACCGCAAGCTGACCGTGCGCACCGCGCGGATGAACCAGGTGTTCCTGGCCCCGCTCTCCACCGAGGAGCAGGGCCTCTTCTTCGACCTCATCCAGCGCGTCGCGGACGCGGCCGAGGGGCTCCGCAACCCCCCGGAGCCCCTTCCCGCGCGGCACTGAGCGGCCTCTCACGCCTTGGCCAGGACCACCCACACCTGGCCGGGCGCGAAGTTCATCGGCGCGCCGTCCGGGGTGGTGAACCGCGTGCCGTCGGTCGCCTCGGGGCGCGTCCAGTTCGCGTCGTAGGCACGGCCGTCGCGCAGCACCTGGGCTTTGCCCGAGCCCACCGACTCCGTGAACGGCGTGTTGTTGCCGAGGAAGTCGTGGTACTTCGACGTACGCACCTTCACGTACTGGATGACCACCGTCGCCGGAGCCACCGTCTTGCCGTCCGTCGTCACCGTCGGGGTGCCGTCCATCGCCACCAGCCAGCGCCCCCGCTCGGCGGACCAGGTGAAGGTGAAGCGGGCCGAGGGGAAGCGGACCGTGCGCGAGGCCTGCGGGGTGCCGCCCGAGGGTGCCGCGCCGAAGTGGAAGCCCGTGGTCAGCGCCGTGTCGCCGGGCGCGGAGTCCATCAGCCGCCGCGGACGCAGATACAGGTTGTGCGGGGCGGCCTTGCCCGAGCCCCGGTACCAGGCGCCGGGCACCTTCCCGGCCGGCTCGGGATCCAGCGGGGCGTCGTCGATCAGCGGCAGCAGCTTGTGCTGGGCCCCGGAGAAGGCGAGCGTCGGCTCGTGGAACTGTCTCAGCAGTTCCAGATCCGACTCGCGGGCGCTGCGTACGGGCCCGACGGCGTCGGGCAGCGTGCTCGCGAAGACCGCCATGAGCCGGCTCAGACCGCCCTCGACCTGCTCCGTGTAGACCACGTCCGCCGCGTCGAGCCCCGTCTGGGGGCGGGCGTCGGGCGCGTTGTCGATCTTCACCGCGAGCACCGGGCCCGCGTTCACCGTGCCGGTCCCGCTCTCGCTCGGGCTCTGGCTCTGCGTCGGCGACCGGCCGTCGTCGGTGGCTCCGCCTCCCGAAGTGCAGCCCGACATCAGGGAACCCGTCACCGTGACGGCCAGCAGTGCCGCCGTCCACGCGCCCCGCCGCGTCCGCACCATCTCTCGCATGCCCACCGTGCCACCTGTCCCGTGCCATCGATTAATGCGTTCATCAGTTCATCGGTGGCCGAACCCGATCGTTTCTGATTGCGCGCGGCGACTGAGCTGATCGGCTCAGCGGGACGATCCGTGCAGGGTCGAAGGGGGTCGCGGAGGCGACGGTTCCGTGCCGGTGTTCCGGTGTTCCGGCGCCGCCCGGTGTCTGTCTGCCTCGGTGTCTCAGCTCCGCGGCCCCAGGATCTCCGCCAGGTCGTAGCCGACCGGCTCCTCCAGTTGTCCGTACGTGCAGCTCTCGGCCGTGCGGTCGGGACGCCATCGGCGGAAGCGGGCCGTGTGGCGGAACCGTACGCCGTTCTCCATGTGGTCGTACGCCACCTCGGCCACCCGCTCGGGCCGGACCGGAATCCACGACAGGTCCTTCTTCGCCGACCATCTGCTGGGCGCCCCCGGCAGCCGGGCGCTCTCGTGCGCCGACTCCTGGGCCCAGGCCGCCCACGGATGCCCGGCCGCGTCCTCGAGCCGCAAGGGCTCCAGTTCCTCCACCAGTTCCGCCCGCCGCTTCATCGTGAACGCGGCGCTCACGCCCACGTGCTGGAGCGTCCCGCCGGTGTCGTACAGCCCCAGCAGCAGCGACCCGACGACCGGTCCGCTCTTGTGGAAGCGGTAGCCGGCCACGACGACATCGGCCGTCCGCTCGTGCTTGATCTTGAACATGGCCCGCTCGTCCCGCAGATACGGCAGAGCGAGGGGCTTCGCGACGACCCCGTCGAGTCCGGCCCCCTCGTACTGTTCGAACCACCGCTGCGCCACCTCCCGGTCCGTGGTCGCGGGCGCCAGGTGCACCGGAGCCGTCACCTCGGACAGCGCCTTCACCAGCAGCGCGCGCCGGTCCGTCAGCGGTACGTCGAGCAGCGAGGCGTCGGCCAGGGCCAGCAGGTCGAAGGCCACGAAGGAGGCGGGCGTCTTCTCCGCCAGCATCCGCACCCGGGAGTCCGCCGGGTGGATCCGCTCCGTGAGCGCGTCGAAGTCGAGCCGCCCGTCCCTGGCGATCACGATCTCCCCGTCCATCACACAGCGCTCCGGCAACCGCTCCCGCAACGCCTCGACAAGCTCCGGAAAATACCTGGTCAGCGGCTTCCCGGTGCGACTGCCGATCTCGATCTCGTCCCCGTCACGGAACACGATGGCCCGGAAACCGTCCCACTTCGCCTCGTAGTGCATGTCCGGCGGGATCTTCGCCACGGCCTTGGCGAGCATCGGCTTGACGGGGGGCATCACCGGCAGATCCATACTTCGACTCTAAGAGCCGTCCATGGTGCGCGCCTGTTGCGTGTTCGGCCGCGAGGGTCGTGCTGCGCCGGGGTTCTACCGCTGATCCGGCACTCGGATCGGTCGGAGTGCCGTGTGCCGCTCCGTCGCCGCGACGGACGGCTCCGCCGTCACCGTCGCCGCCCCGGGCCTCGGGGCAGGGCCCTTCCGGGTCACAGGATCGCCACAGACCCACCACGTCATCCTCGGTGACGCCATGATGCCCTTCGGTGACCAGAACCACGGGGGGATCATGAACACTCGCACAGCCGCGTGCGGCGCGCTACTCGTACTCGCGGCAGCCCTGACCGCGTGCGGCGGCAGCGGCGCCGCCAACGCCGATCCGACGGCCTGCAAGGCCGCGCTGACCGCGGAGTTCAAGAAGGGCGCGGCCGCCGGAGACCAGGCCACCCCGGCCGACCGGCCGACCGCCTGCGACGGACTCGACGACAAGACGGTCCAGCGCCTCGCCACCGAGGTCCTCAACGAACAGATCAGCGACACGCTGAAGAACCTGCAGACACCCCAGCAGTAGCCGGGCGGCGCCCACGGCCCACACCGGCCGCGGGCGCCCCTCCGCACCCGTCCCACCCAGCCGTCGCGGACTCCTTCCCCGGCCCCGTGTCACAACACGGATACCGCGGACACGCGCCCCGCCCACCTCTGCGCATGATGACCGTTCAGAACGGAAGTCCTGGGGGGACCATGCGCATCCGCACCACCGTCGTCGCCATCGCCATCACGCTCGCCGCCGCGCTCGCCGGCTGCAGCGGCAGCGGCGACGACACCGACACCGACGCCAAGGCCACGCCCAAGCCCACGTCCACGCGCGCCCCGGGCAGCGAGCCCAGTGCCGACGTGAGCGCCGCCGAGAAAGCGGCCGGCATCCCGCCCGTGCCCACCGGGGTCAAGCGCGCCCAACTGCTCCGCGCCCTCGGCGCCGCCAACCCGGGCATCGTGAAGTACGAGGACAAGGCGATCGACGCCGCACGCAACCAGTGCATGGCGATCAACGGCGGTGGCCGCAAGCTCGACCGGACGGCCTCCCAGCGCTTCACCTACAAGGACGTCACCACCACCGAGACCCAGGGCAAGCAGATCAACGACGCGCTCAAGGGCCTCGGCTTCTGCAAGGCCTGACACCGGTTCCTGCGCCCGGAGTTCCTGCTCTCCTGTCCGTGCGGGCAGGTGTCCGTACCGGGGCGGATCCACCGGGCAGGGGCGGGGCCGGCGCAGTGCCGTCGGTGTCCGCCCGGTGTGCGGGGGCCGCGGGCTGCGCCTACCGTGGCTCGCATGGGCGATGCGGTGGAACTCGAAGCGGCCGGCAGGAGCGTGCGTCTGTCCAGCCCGGGCAAGATCTTCTTCCCTGAGCGCGGATTCACGAAGCTGGACCTCGCCCAGTACTACCTCGCCGTCGGCGACGGCATCCTGCGTGCCCTGCGCAACCGCCCCACCACCCTGGAGCGCTACCCGGACGGGGTCACGGGCGAGTCCTTCTTCCAGAAGCGGGCGCCCAAGAACATGCCCGACTGGATCCCGACCGCCCACATCACCTTCCCCAGCGGCCGCAGCGCCGACGAGATGTGCCCCACCGAGCCCGCCGCGGTGCTGTGGGCCGCGCAGTTCGGCACGCTCACCTTCCATCCCTGGCCGGTCCGCCGCGACGACGTCGACAGCCCCGACGAACTGCGCATCGACCTCGACCCGCAGCCCGGCACGGACTACACCGACGCGGTGCGCGCCGCCCACGAACTGCGCGAGGTCCTCCACGAGTACGGCGGTCTGCGGGGCTGGCCCAAGACCTCCGGGGGCCGCGGGCTGCACGTCTTCGTGCCCATCCAGCCGCGCTGGACCTTCACCCAGGTGCGCCGGGCCGCCATCGCCGTCGGGCGCGAGCTCGAACGCCGTATGCCCGACCAGGTCACCACCGCGTGGTGGAAGGAGGAGCGGGGCGAGAAGATCTTCGTGGACTACAACCAGACGGCCCGGGACCGCACCATCGCCTCGGCCTATTCCGTACGTCCCCGCCCGCACGCCCCGGTCTCCGCTCCGCTGCGCTGGGACGAGGTGCAGGAGGCCCGGCCCCGGGACTTCGACCTGGCGACCATGCCGAAGCGCTTCGCCGAACTCGGCGACGTGCACGCCGACATGGACGAGCACGCCTTCTCGCTGGAGGCCCTGCTGGAACTCGCCAGCCGCGACGAGCACGACCACGGCCTCGGCGACCTCCCGTACCCGCCCGAGTACCCGAAGATGCCGGGCGAGCCCAAGCGGGTCCAGCCCAGCCGCGCGAAGCACGAGGACGCCTAGAACGGCCCGCTGGCCTTTCGCCAAGTCACCCCGTGGCGGGACTGGTTCGAGCCGTTCTCGAAGATCGGGGAGCACCCCCGCGGAGCGAGCGGTCGCGCGGCTATCCTGATCGGCATCCGCCGAGGAGGTGCCCTGAGGTGACCGAGACAGCGTCGCGCCCCACGCTGGAGGCCGTGGCCGCGCGGGCCGGGGTCTCCCGGGCCACCGTGTCACGGGTCGTGAACGGTGGGGACGGAGTCCGTGAACCGCTCGTCGAGCGGGTACGCCGGGCCGTCGAGGAACTGGGCTACGTTCCGAACCAGGCCGCCCGCAGCCTCGTCACCCGGCGCCACGACGCGGTCGCCGTCGTGATCGCCGAACCGGAGACCAGGGTCTTCGCCGACCCGTTCTTCGCCCTCCAGCTCCGGGGCATCAGCAAGGAACTGACGGCCAACGACTCACAACTGGTCCTGCTGCTCACGGAGGGCCGCGACGACCACGCGCGCGTCGCCCGCTATCTCGCCGGCGGCCATGTCGACGGCGCGCTCGTCTTCTCCCTGCACCTCGACGACCCGCTGCCGGGCCTCATCCACGGCGCGGGGGTGCCGACCGTGTTCGGCGGTCGGCCCGGCTGGGGCGACGGCGTCCGCGAAGCGGTGTACGTCGACTGCGACAACCGCGGCGGGGCGCGTCAGGCCGTCCGTCATCTCCTCGGTCTCGGGCGGACGCGCATCGCCCACATCACCGGTGCCCTCGACCAGACGTCCGCGGTCGACCGGCTCGACGGCTTCCGGGACGTCATGGCCGACGCCGGTCCGGAGCTCGTCGCGCAGGGGGACTTCACCCCCGCCGGCGGTGAACGCGCCATGCGGGAACTGCTGGAGCGCTGCCCCGACGTCGACGCGGTGTTCGTGGGGAACGACCTGTCGGCCCTCGGCGTGCTGCGCGTGCTGCGTGAGCACGGGCGACGGGTCCCCGACGACGTGGCCGTGATCGGCTTCGACGACATGCTGCCGATCGCCGAACAGACCGATCCTCCGCTCACGACGGTGCGTCAGGAGATAGAGGAGATGGGCCGGCTGATGGCCCGGATGCTGATCCGCGGACTCGAAGGCGGCCCGGCGGCACAGGTCCCGGACCCCGATCCCGCCGGAGTGGTCCTGCCGACGACGATCGTCCGACGGGCTTCGGCGTAGGGCTGAAGGGCTGTAGGGCTCAAGAGAGCTTGGGCTCATGGCCGACCCCCGGCACGGGGCCCATGAGCCTTGCCCCGCGCCGAGAATGGGCGACCGAGGGAGCGTCAGCTCTGCTGCGGGGCGCTCTTGATCACCGCGAAGCGTGCCCCGTACGGATCGGCGAGTTTGGCCATGCGGCCGACGCCCTCCATGTCCGTGGCGGGCATACGGACCGCACCACCGAGTTCCTCGGCCTTGGCCACCACGGCGTCCGTGTCGGGGACCTCGATGTACGGCAGCCAGTACGCGCCGGTCCTCGCCTCGACCGGGTCGTCCGCGAGCGGCACCAGACCGCCGAACATGGCCTCCTCCTCCGTGTCCGCCGGGTTGACGCAGGTGTAGGTCCCGCCCGGGAACTGGGCCGCCGTCGTCTGCCACCCGAAGACGGAGTTGTAGAACCCGGCGGCCGCCGCGACGTCCGGTGTGCAGAGCTCGACCCAGCACAGGGAACCCGGGTCGCCGGCCATGCCCAGCCCCTTGGTCCGGCCGGGCTGCCACACGCCGAAGACCACGCCCGCCTGATCGGCGAGCATCGCCATGTGTCCCTCGCCCATCACGTCCATGGGCGGCATGAGCACCGTGCCCTTGTGCTGTTCGACCACCTTGGCGGTGGCCTCGGCGTCGGCGGTCTGGAAGTAGACGTTCCAGGACGGCGGGCCCTGCTCGGCGGTGATCTGCATACCCCCGGCCACGGTCTTGCCGTCCACCTGGAAGAAGCCGTAGCCACCCGCCTCCGGCCCCGCCGACTGGAACCGCCAGCCGAAGAGGCCTCCGTAGAAGGCGATGGCGCCCTCGATGTCGGCCGTGCCGACATCCAGCCAGTTCGGGGAGCCGTTGACGAACCTGGTGGTGAGCATGATTGCCCTCCTTTGAGGGGTCCCGTTGCCTTTGGTGCCGAGTCTTCCACCGCCCACTGACAATCGCCCCGGAGACGCGCAAACCGCCCGCGGCGGCGGCACCCGTCACTCCGAGTGGCCGCCGGGATTCGTATCGTCGCCGGTTCGTCGCCGGTTTCTCCGCGCGCCGCCGTGCCCGCGGCCCGCCCCCGGGGCCATCATCGAGGCCGCCGGAAGCCTTGGTACGCCGCGTTGATCCCGCGTTGATCGAACGTTTTTCGCCGCCGGGCACGCTCTGAGCATGTACTCGGTAACCATCACCCCGTCCGACCTCGCCTGGCAGGAGCAGGCGCTGTGCGCGCAGACGGGGGCGGACTTCTTCTTTCCCGAGCCGGGCAGCTCGGTGCGCGAGGCCAAGCGCATCTGCGGGATGTGCGCGATGCGTCCCGCGTGCCTCGAATACGCGCTGAGCAACGACGAACGCTTCGGCGTCTGGGGCGGACTCTCCGAGAAGGAACGTCTCGGCCTGCGGCGCGCCCTGGAGTGACACGCACCCCCTCACCTCCGTCCGGCTGCCGTCGTGGTTCATCGGAGTGAGCTGTCTGGCATATGCGCTTGGACATTGCCAAATCTGCGTATGACGTCCTCTGATCGTTGTCACCGACACCGAAAGGGACGTCATGGCCGACAGCAAGGCCGACAAAGCCAGGAAAGCCGCGGGATCGATCGGGCTCGTCGCCCCGATGGGGAAGGCCGCACTCGCGCAGGCTCCCCGGGCCGACGAGGAATGGCAGCTACCGGGCGGCAGTGCCCGGGTGTACTACGGGGAGGGCCGCCAGGGAGTGGTCCGGCCCGTCGTCCTGGCCGACGGCTTCAACCTCGGGCCGACCGACTTCGACTGGCTGTGGGACGGGCTGGAGAACGGCAGGTTCCCGTTCATCGGCGAACTGCGACGGCGGGGACGCACGCTGATCCTCGTCGGGTTCGACGAGCGGAGCGAGTCGATCCTGCGCAACGCCGAGACGATGACCGCCGCGATCATGCGGACCATCGCCGAACAGCTCGACGACACCCGGCTGCTCGTCGGCGGGTTCAGCATGGGCGGCATCGTCGCCCGCTACGCGCTGGCCAAGATGGAGACGCAGCGCATGGACCACCGGGTCGGGGTCTACGCGTCGTTCGACAGCCCGCACCGGGGAGCGTGGGTGCCGATCGGACTCCAGGCGTTCGCGCACTACCTCGCCGACGCCGGCGACGACACCTACCTGCGGCAGATCGGCAGCCCGGCCTCGCAGCAGATGCTCTGGCGCCACCTGGACGCCCTGGACGGTACGCCGAGGGAGAGTCCGCTGCGCCGCGCGTTCAAGGAGCAGTTGGAGCGGGTGGGCGGCTGGCCGCGCATCCCGCGCCTGATCGGGGTGTCCAGCGGGCGCGGCGACGGTGTGGGCAACGGCGTGCGCGCCGGGGCGAAGGCGCTGACCTGCGCCGGACCGCTCTTCGACGGTACGTACTTCCTCGCCCAGCCCAAGGGTGAGGACGTGGAGGTGGCCGTGCTCGACGGCGTCCTCGGCGGACCGCACACGGTCACCACGAGCGGGTTCCCCGAGCTCGACGGCGCGCCCGGCGGGACGCTGGAGTCGTTCGGCCTCGTCGGGGACACGCTCAGGGCGTTCGGCGAGAACGTCGACATGGTCCACCGGTCGGTGTGCTTCGTCCCGTCCGTCAGCGCGGTCGCCATCCGTGACCTGGACCGGCAGGAGAACCTGTACGCCGTCATCGACGAGCTGCCGCCGGAGGAGTCGGATCTCGACGACTTCCTGCTCTCGGCGGACAACGACCCGCACGCCGTCATGACGCAGGAGATCGGGGAGTGGGTCCTGGACCGGCTTCCCGACTAGACCCCGGCCCGGGACCAGACCCCGGCCCGAGGCCGGATCGGTCGGGGACCGTTCGGCCCGGGAACCGGGTGCGGGCCCGCAGGGCCCCGGCATGCGCGGGCGCCCCGGCAGGACCTGAACCCTGCCGGGGCGCCCGGGCGCTCGTCGGTCCGCCCGCTCCCGCGTACGCGGGAGGGGGTGTCACGCGGTGGCGCGGGCCGCCATCCGGGCCTTGCGGGCGGCGAGCTTCTCGTCGAACTTCGAGGCCTCGGAGTCCAGGCCGCCCATGAAGTAGCCGAGCTCCTCCTGGGCCTTGAGGCCCTCGGGGCCGAGACCGTCGATCTCCAGGACCCTGAGGTGCCGCAGCACCGGCTGGAGCACGTCGTCGTGGTGGATGCGCAGGTTGTAGACCTCGCCGATGGCCATCTGCGCGGCCATGCGCTCGAAGCCGGGCATGCCGTGACCGGGCATCCGGAAGTTGACGACGACGTCACGGACGGCCTGCATGGTCAGGTCGGGAGCCAGCTCGAACGCGGCCTTCAGGAGGTTGCGGTAGAACACCATGTGCAGGTTCTCGTCGGTCGCGATGCGCGCCAGCATGCGGTCGCAGACCGGGTCGCCCGACTGGTGTCCGGTGTTGCGGTGCGAGATGCGGGTGGCCAGTTCCTGGAACGCGACGTACGCGACCGAGTGCAGCATCGAGTGGCGGTTGTCCGACTCGAAGCCCTCGCTCATGTGCTGCATGCGGAACGCCTCGAGCTTGTCCGGGTCCACCGCGCGCGAGGCGAGCAGGTAGTCGCGCATCACGATGCCGTGCCGGCCCTCCTCCGCCGTCCAGCGGTGCACCCAGGTGCCCCAGGCGCCGTCGCGGCCGAACAGGGACGCGATCTCGTGGTGGTAGCTCGGCAGGTTGTCCTCGGTGAGCAGGTTGACGACCAACGCGATCCGGCCGATCTCGGTGACCTTGGACTGCTCCTTCTCCCAGGCCTCGCCGTCCTCGAAGAGCCCCGGGAAGTTGCGGGCGTCGCTGAAGGGCACGTACTCGTGCGGCATCCAGTCCTTCGCCACCTTCAGGTGGCGATTGAGCTCCGTCTCGACGACTTCCTCCAGCGCGTACAGCAGGCGAGCGTCGGTCCAGGAGGTTGCCGGGCTGCCGAGGTCGGGGGAAGTGATCGTCACTGGTGCTCCAGGGGGGACGGGACAACGAGCGGAACTTCTAACCTACGGCATCGTAGGCTACGTCTCCGTAGGTTACGTCTCCGTAGGTTAAGAACCCCGTAAAGACCGCTGATCAGCGGTGTTACGGGCGCGGGCAGGCCGCCTCCCGGCCCACGCCGACGAGACCCTGGGCGTCGAGACGCCTGGGCCGTACGGGTGGCTCGCTCACTCGTTCAGACGTACAGCTCCCGCATCCTCACCGAGAGGCACGTGACACAGCCCTCCAGCTTCTCGAACTCGCCGATGTCCACCACGACCGGTTCGTGGCCGAGGTCGGCGAGCAGTTCCGCGGTCTTCGGGGCGGACGCGGCCATCAGCAGCTTCCCGCCGCCCAGGAGCACCACGTGCGCCCCGGACTCCTCCGGGACGGCCAGGAAGCGCGGGAACAGCGAGGGCGTGTCCACGAGCGGCTCGTACCCGATCACCGTCCCGTCGGGCAGAGCGGTGACCGCCGACTTCAGGTGCAGCACCTTGCTGACGGGAACCGCGACGACCCGGGCCCCGAGCGGTTCGAAGACGGCGCGCACCTGCTGGACCCCGGCCGCGTTCGTCCGGCCGCCGCGGCCCACGTAGATCGTGTCGCCCACCTTCAGGATGTCGCCGCCGTCGAGGGTGCCCGGATCCCAGATCCAGTTCACCGAGCAGCCGAGGCGTGCCACGGCCTCCTCGACCCCCGGCGTCTCGGCCCGGCGTGACTCCGCGCCGGGCCGGGCGATGAGCGCGACATTGCGGAAGACGACGACGGCGTCCTCGACGAACACCGCGTCCGGGCAGTCCTCGGCCGGGTCCACCTCGATCGTCTCCCAGCCGTGCGTCCGCAGTGCCTCGGTGTACGCCTCCCACTGCTCGACCGCCAGATCGACGTCCACCTCCGTGCGTTCCACATGGGTCACCAGCCCCTCGGCGAGGCGGGGGCCGGGCCTGCGGACGAGCGCTTTCTGACTGGGCACGGGCGGGTCTCCGAATCGGACGGGGGCATCGAACGCACCATCATGCAGTGCGGTCCGCGCACGCAGAAGACCCTCGGCCCGACGCCGGGCACCGCCCACCCCCGACGCTAGGCCGCCCGTGCTCCCCGCACTATGAGGAATACCCGACAGTTTCCGGAGCGATTTCTTTCAGTTCTCCTCCTTCCAGCAGCAGCCGTCGCGTGATGCCGATCGACTCCAGGAACGGCATGTCGTGGCTCGCGACGATCAGCGCCCCTTCGTACGACTCCAGGGCCGAGGTGAGCTGCCGGACGCTCGCCATGTCGAGGTTGTTCGTCGGCTCGTCGAGCATCAGGAGCTGCGGGGCGGGCTCGGCCAGCATCAGGGCAGCGAGCGCCGCGCGGAAGCGTTCGCCACCGGAGAGCGTCGCCGCCCGCTGGTCGGCCCTCGCCCCCTTGAACAGGAAGCGGGCGAGCCGGGCCCGGATCCGGTTACGGGTGGCGGCGGGGGCGTACCGGGCCACGTTCTCGGCGACCGTCAGCTCCTCGTCGAGGACGTCGAGCCGCTGCGGCAGGAAGCGCAGGGGCACATGGGCGAGTGCCTCGCCGGACACGGCGTCCAGCTCCCCGGCGATCGTGCGCAGGAGTGTCGTCTTGCCCGATCCGTTGCGCCCGACGATCGCGACGCGTTCGGGGCCGCGAAGATCGAACACGCCGTTCACCCGTGCGCCGTGCTGGAGCTCCAGCCGGTCCAGGGTGAGGACGTCGCGACCCGGCGGCACCGCCGTGTACGGCAGGTCGATCCGGATCACGTCCTCGTCCCGTACGGCCTCCACCGCCTCGTCGAGACGCTCCTTCGCCTCGCTCAGCCTGCCCTCGTGCAGGAGCCGGTGCTTGCCGGCGGACTCCTGGGCCGACCGTTTGCGCGCCCCCATGACGATCTTCGGTTCGCGCTTCTGCTCGTTCATCTTCTGCCCGTACCGTCTGCGCCGCGCCAACTTGACCTGGGCGTCCACCAGTTCGCGCTTCTGCTTCTTCAGGTCGGACTCGGCGACCCGCACCATGCGCTCGGCCGCCTCCTGTTCGGCGGCGAGCGCCTCCTCGTACGCGGAGAAGTTCCCGCCGTACCAGGTGACCTCGCCGGAGTGCAGATCGGCGATCTGGTCGGCCAGGTCGAGGAGTTCACGGTCGTGACTGACCACGATCATGACCCCGGACCAGGCCTCCACGGCCGCGTACAGCCGCTGCCGCGCGTACAGGTCGAGGTTGTTGGTCGGTTCGTCGAGCAGCAGGACGTCCGGCCGGCGCAGCAGGAGCGCGGCCAGCCGCAGCAGCACCGACTCGCCGCCGGACACCTCGCCGATCGTGCGGTCCAGGTCGATGTGCCCGAGACCGAGTTCGCCGAGGGTGGCGCGGGCCCGTTCCTCGACGTCCCAGTCGTCGCCGACGACGTCGAAGTGCTCCTCGGACGCGTCGCCCGCCTCGATCGCGTGCAGGGCGGCGCGCACCGCGCGGATGCCGAGCGCCTCGTCGACCCGCAGCGCGGTGTCGAGGGTGACGTTCTGCGGCAGACGGCCGACCTCGCCCGCGACCCGGACGGTGCCGTCGGCCGGGGTGAGCTCTCCGGCGATCAGCTTCAACAGGGTCGACTTGCCGGAGCCGTTGACGCCGACGAGTCCGGTGACGCCGGGTCCGAAGGCGGCCTGGAGACCGTCGAAGACCTCGGTGCCGTCCGGCCAGGCGAAGGACAGGGAGGTACAGGTGACGGAGGTGGGGAACGTTGACATGAGGGCCTCGCGGTTGCTGGATGCGGTCGGGGGTACGCGTACGGGACACCGCGAGGCGACGACGATCCGGTTCGGAGGAGAGCGGGAAGAACGGGCTCCGCACCCTGGGACGGCTCGAACGCCGAGGTCGCACGCTGCGCACACGCGGGTCCGACGGGACCGGCTGTGTGACGCGGTGTCTCCGACCTCAGACGAGCAACGTCCTTCTCCATTCGACGGCAACAGAAGCGCTTCACACCGTAGGGACGGTCCCGAGGGCTGTCAAAGGATTAACGCGCCCCACCGACGAACCGAGGAGAACCTGTGCCGAACGGCCCACTCTCGTTGCCCGCCCGGCTCTACCTCCTGGCGTGGGACACCACCAAGGGGAGGATCACCGGGTCCACCCACCTCCACCACCTGGTGCGCGCCGGCGCCCTCACCGAGCTCGCCCAGCGCGGGCTGCTCGTCGACGACGACGGCATCGTCACCCCGGTCGACGCCGACACCCGGACCGGGGACGTCGTTCTCGACGGGCTCCTCGAACTCGTGGCGGAGTCCCGGCCCCGGCGGTGGAAGCCGTGGGTCACCTCACGGGCCCGGGTCACCCTGGACGCGGTCCGCGCCCAGCTCGCGGCCGAGGGATACCTGCGGGCGGAGCGCAAGCGGGTCTTCGGGATCTTCCCGTCCGTCGAGTACGAGCTGGACCGGATCCCCGTGGTGGAGGCCCTGCGCCAGGACGCGCGGGAGGTGCTGGAGGGCCCGGTGCCCGTCGCCGACGTCGGTGACCGCGACGCGGCCCTCGTCGCCCTGGCCACCGCCGCCGAGCTGCGCACCTTCGCGTCGCCCAAGGAACGCAGGCTCCACCGCGACCGCATCGACCGGCTCACCGAGCGCGGGGGCGCGGCGGCTCCCGCCCTGAGGAAGGTCATCCAGGACGTCCGCACGGCGGTGGTCGTGGCGGCCACGACGGCCTCCTCCACGACCGCGGCCACCACGACCTCGAGCTGACGCCCCGGCCACGAACACGTCGGATTCCTGCCAGCTCCCCTCGCGCCGGCCGTGCTTGGCTTGCCCCATGACCGACACCGAGAGCCTCCGCGACTCCGCCCTCGCCCTCCGCGCCCTGCACGTGCCCGGCCGGCCCCTCGTCCTGGCGAACGCCTGGGACGCGGTGAGCGCCCGGATCGTCGAGGACGCGGGCGGCGCGGCGGTGGCGACGACCAGCGCGGGCCTCGCCTGGTCGCTGGGCGTGGCGGACGGGGACCGGCTGGACAGGGACGTCGCGCTCGCGGCCGTGGCGCGGATCACCGCCGTGGTCCGGGTGCCGGTCAGCGCGGACATCGAGAGCGGGTACGCGTCCGGCGCCGAGGGCGTGGGGGACACGGTCCGGGCGGTGCTCGCGGCGGGCGCGGTGGGCGTGAACATCGAGGACGCCCTGTACGAGGAGGGGGCCGGGCCGCTGCGTCCCGTGGCGGAGCAGGCGGAGCGCATCGCCGCGGTCCGCGCCGCCGCGGACGCCGCGGGGGTTCCCCTGTTCGTCAACGCCCGCATCGACACGTTCCTGCGCGGCGCGGGCGGGGTGGAGGAGACCCTGGAGCGGGCCGCGGCCTTCCTGGCCGCGGGAGCCGACGGCGTCTTCGTCCCCGGAACCGTCGATCCGGCGATCGTGAAGACGCTCGTCGAGGGCATCGACGGCCCGCTGAACATCCTGGTGGGCCCGGGGGCGCCGTCCGTGGACGAGCTCGCCGCACTCGGGGTGGCCCGGATCAGCGCGGGGTCGAGCATCGCGGCGGCGGCGCACGCCCTGGTCCGGCGTGCCGCGCGGGAGCTGCTGGGCACGGGGACCTGCGAGAGCCTGACCGGCGGGTTCGACTACGCCGGCCTCAACGCCCTGATGGGGCGCGCCGGTTGACGGTACCCGCGAGGGTTCAGCAGGTGCCCCGCATGAGTTCCTCCAGATCGTGGTCCAGGTCCACCTGGAGGTGTTCGAGGCCGACCGGCACCAGCTCGGTGGTCTGCTGGAGGAAGGTTCTCACCTCGCCCGAACGCACATGGATCACCGCGGTGCCCTCGGGGGCGTGGAACTCCAGGACGGTGCGGTCGAACCCGTACGGCCGTACCCGTACGTCGCCGTACCCCACCGCGTCCTCCAGACCCGACACGAGCAGGTCCCGGGCGAAGGTCCAGCAGACCTCGACGCCTTCGAGCGTGGCCGGGGCCGGGAAGGTCATGCGGACGGCGAACGGGTCGGTCCGGTCGTAGTGCAGCGTGGCCGGAATGCTCGGCATCCGCGGCGCGGCGGCGACGAGTCGGGCCTCTACGGGCTGCTCGATTGCGGTGGACAACGCCTTGCTCCCTTGTGACGGCTGGACGAACTCCGGGCGGATGAAGCCGGTCAATTGAAGAGACGGAAGAATGACCCGGCGCGTGCACCTCTGACCCGAGTGACCTCTGTCACCGAGGCCATGCGCCGGGAGATCCACTTTCCCCGATCGTGATGATCCTTGTCGGAGATCGTGGTGATCCCTTTCCCTTCCGCGCTCACCCGACACCGAAGAGGACACCCGGGCGGCCCCCGAGGTTCCCTCCGGAGGCCATCTGGACGCGATCGGGGGAGTGGACTAGCTTCGCCCGCCATGAGGGGCTTGGGGAAGACGAGACGCACGGGCCGTACGGTCGGCGTGGGTTCGGCGGCCGCCGCACTCGCCGCGGCGCTGGTCGTGGCGCTACCCGCGGCGGCGGCGCCCGCGCGGGCGCACGACACGGCGCGGACCCCGCAGTGGGCGCTCAAGGACACCGGCACGGACGCGCGTTTTCGCGGACTGTCGGCCGTCGGCAGGGACACCGCGTGGGTGGCCGGCTCGAAGGGGACCGTGCTGCGCACCACCGACGGCGGCGCGGTCTGGCGGAACGTGTCGCCGCCCGGCGCGGCGGACCTGGAGTTCCGCGACATCGAGGCGTTCGACGCCCGGCGTGCCGTGGTCCTGGCCATCGGCGAGGGCGAGGCGTCCCGCGTCTACCGGACCGAGGACGGCGGCGCCACCTGGACCGAGTCCTTCCGCAACACCGACGCGCACGCCTTCTACGACTGCCTCACGTTTCTGGACCGGCGGCACGGCCTGGCGATGAGCGACCCGGTGGACGGCAGGTTCCGCATCCTGTCGACCGGCGACGGCGGCCGTACCTGGAAGGTGCTGCCCGGCGACGGCATGCCGGCCGCCGAGGACGGCGAGGCGGGCTTCGCCGCGAGCGGTCAGTGCCTGGTCGGCTCGGGGCCCCGCGACGTGTGGCTGGCCACGGGCGGCGGGGCGCACGCGCGCGTGCTGCACTCCGCGGACCGCGGACTGACCTGGACCGCCACCGACACCCCGGTCCCCGCGGGCGACCCGGCGCGCGGCGTCTTCGCCCTCGCCTTCCGCGACCGCGTCCACGGCATAGCGGTGGGCGGCGACTACCGCGCCGACCAGCCCTCACCCCGGGCCGCGGCGATCACCCCCGACGGCGCCCGCACCTGGACCACCGCGGACCGGCCCCCGCCCGCCTACCGCTCCGGCGTCACCTGGCTTCCGCACAGCCGCACCGCCGCCCTCGCGGTCGGCCCCACCGGCACCGACCTGACCACCGACGGCGGCCGCACCTGGCGCACCCTCGACACCGGTTCGTACGACACCGTGGACTGCACCCCGGACCTCGGCTGCTGGGCCTCCGGCGAGAAGGGACGCGTCGCCCGGCTGGAGCGTTGAGACGAGGGGAGGGCGCCCGGGGCGGTCCTCAGCCGAGGGTCTCCCGGTAGCGCTCCAGGCCCGGTGCCGTCTTCGTCGCCACGAACTCGGTGACGCGGTACGCGCACACGCCCGCGGTGACGAACGGGTCGCCCGCGGCGATCTCCTCGATCCGCGCCCGGTCCTCCGCGACGGCGAGGATCACCCCGCCGTCGCGGGGGTTCTTGCGCCCCGAGGCGAGGAAGGTCCCGGCCGCGTACTGCTCGTCGAGCCAGGCGACATGCGCCTCCAGAACGGCATCGACGGCGTCGAGCGGCGCGGTGTAGGACAACTCCAGTACGAACATGATCGCGACCCTACGCCCACCGTCCGCCCGCCCCGGCCCACCCTCATGAGGACCGGCCCGTAGGCTCGTTCGCATCATGACGATCGTGAGCATTCCCGCGGGCTGGCCCGTCACCGAGGAACAAGCCCGTGCCGTACAGGACGAGTTGCGCGAGCGGGTGGTGCTCGACGAGCCGGGTCCGCCGCCCGGCACCGGCCACGTGACCGGCGTCGACGTCGCCTACGACGACGAGCGGGACGTCGTGGTCGCGGCCGCCGTCGTCCTCGACGCGGCCACCCGCGAGGTCGTGGCGGAGGCCACCGCCGTCGGCAGGGTCTCCTTCCCGTACGTCCCCGGGCTGCTCGCCTTCCGCGAGATCCCGACCGTCATGGCCGCCCTGGACGCCCTGCCCTGCCCGCCCGGCCTCGTCGTCTGCGACGGCTACGGCCTCGCCCACCCGCGCCGCTTCGGCCTCGCCAGCCATCTGGGCGTCCTCACCGGCCTTCCCACGATCGGGGTCGCCAAGAACCCGTTCACCTTCTCCTACGAGGAGCCGGGCACCCGGCGCGGCAGCGCCTCACCGCTGCTCGCGGGCACCGCCGAGGTGGGCCGCGCGCTGCGCACCCGGGACGGGGTCAAGCCGGTGTTCGTGTCCGTCGGCCACCGCGTGGACCTCGACAACGCCTGCGCCCACACCCTCGCGCTGACCCCGAAGTACCGTCTGCCGGAATCCACCCGCCGGGCGGACTCCCTGTGCCGCCTGGCGCTCCGGCAGGCGACGTCCTGACAGCGAGGCGTCCTCGGCCCGGCCCGCACGGGTGAGTAGGCCTCCTGAGTACCCGTACGGATGTACGGCCGGGCCGCGACCGGCAGGCTGACGGCATGACGACGAACCGGGCATCGAACCCCTCCGCCGAACCCGCGCGGCCCGACGGGCGCGCGGTGACGGCCGCGCTGGTCCTCGCCGTCCCGGCCGGCCTCGCCTGGATCGGCGGGATGATCTACACGGTGATCGCCTGGACATCGTGAGCACCGCCCGGCCCGCACCGTCACGCGAGGCCCCGCGGACGGGCCCCGGAGCGTGTCCGCGAAGTCCCGCCCGCCCGACGAGAGCGCGTGCAGGGCGTCGCCGGGCAGAGGGCAGTCGCCGGACAGGCCCTAGCGCACCGCCGCCACACGGAAGGTGATCCCCGCCGCGCTCAGCCGTTCCAGGAGCGCGTCGCCCATCGCCACCACCGGGGTGACCTGCCCGGACGTCTTCGGCAGCTCGTCCAGGGCCAGCGACAGGGCCGACTCCGCGAGCATCTTCGCGGTCTCGCCGTAGCCGGGGTCGCCGCCCGAGACCTCGGTGAACACACGACGGCCGCCGCCCTCGCCCACGAAACGCACCGAGAACCAGCTCTTCGCGCGCCGCTCGGCGCTGGGCCCCTCACCCGGCTTGATCCGGTCGGAGAGCCAGCGGCGGGCGGGCGGGACCTGGGCGGCGGCGAAGAGCGCGCTCACCCCGGCGACGCCGCCCAGGGCGATGGGCAGCCGCTCGACGGCCGCGTAGTGGCGGTAGCGGAAGTCCGGCCCGTAGCGGGCCAGGGCGCGCGCCGAGCGCTGCACCACCTGGGCGTCGATCGTGGGCAGCGGCAGCGCCCACGCCCCGACCTCCTTGGCGAACCGCGGTGCCCCCAGCGGGGCCTCGACCCGCCGCCCCATCAGGCGCGGTTCGTGGTGCCTGCGTTCCCGCGCCGCGGCCAGCATGTGCCGGCCCCGCGCGAACTGGTTGAGGGCGGAGGCGAACGTGCCGCCCGAGAACATCGCCTGCGAGCGGACGAATCCCTCCACCCTCAGCGGCACGTCCTCGGGGAGCTGCCGAACGGTGAACCAGGCGCCCAGGTCGTGCGGGATCGAGTCGAAGCCGCAGGCGTGCACGAGCCGAGCGCCCGTCTCCCGCGCGCGTGCGTCGTGTCGCACGTACATCAGGTCCACGAACTCGGGCTCGCCGGTCAGGTCCAGATAGTCGGTGCCGGCGTCCGCGCAGGCGGCCACCAGCTCCTCCCCGTAGGTGATGTACGGCCCCACGGTCGAGGCCACCACGCGCGCCTGCCGGGCGAGTTCGCCCAGCGAGTCCGGGTCGGTCACGTCAGCGCGCAGCACACCGGGGGCGCCGCCGAGCCGTTCCCGCAGCCGTTCCAGCTTCTCGGTGCTGCGTCCGGCGATCGCCCACCGCAGTCCCTCGGGCGCGTGGGCGGCCAGATACTCCGCGGTGAGCTCCCCGACGAAACCCGTGGCTCCGAAGAGCACGATGTCGTACGCGCGGTCCGGCTCGTTCACCCTGCTCATGACACCCTCCACCACACTGTGGGCTGCGCTCGAACGCGCGACCCGCGCCACGTCGTGCGCGAAGCGCCGTTGTCGGTGGCTGAGGCTAGCGTGAGGTACGAACAGCCGGACGACGAGGTGGTACGAACAGGCCGGAGGCAGCCGTGGCCGTGTCGGAAAACGCGCTGAAAAAGTGGCAGAAAGTGCGTGCGTTCGCACTCGGCCTGCCCGGCGCCGCGGAGGAGTTCCCCTGGGGCGAGACCGTCGTGAAGGTCAACAAGAAGGTCTTCGTCTTCCTCGGTCTCGACGACGGCAGTCACCCGCTCGGCGTCACGGTGAAGCTCAAGGACGAGGCGGCGCACGCCCACGCGCTCACCGCGCCCGGGGCGGAGCCCGCCGGGTACGGCCTGGGCAGGGCCGGCTGGGTGCGTGTACCCCTGGAGGAGCAGGGGGCGCCGGCGGCGGAGCTGCTGTGCGACTGGGTCGAGGAGAGCTATCGCGTGATAGCACCCAAAAGGCTGATAGCCGAGCTGGACCAGCGCTGATCGCGACGGCGACCCGGTGGCGATCGAGGCCGGCCCCGACCGGAAGCCGGTCCTGAAACCGGTCTTGAATCCGGCCCCGGATCCGGCTCCGTATCCGGCCCCGGATCCGGCTCCGTATCCGGCCCCGGATCCGGCTCCGTATCCGGCCCCGGATCCGGCTCCGTATCCGGCCCCGAGGCCGGAATTTAACTAAGCGCTTGCTCGCCGGGGGCTTGCCCGGAGTGGAACACGTTCTTAACATCACTGATGTCACATCAGTGGTGTCACAGTGCTGGGGGCTTGATGACAGCGGCAGGAACGCCGGGACACGGTCCCCTCGCCGGGGTGCGCGTGGTCGAGCTGGCGGGCATCGGTCCGGGCCCGTTCGCCGCCATGCTGCTGGCCGACCTCGGAGCGGACGTCGTCCGGGTGGACCGGCCCGGCGGCGCCGGGATCGGCGTCGACCCGGCCCACGACGTCACCAACCGCAACAAGCGGTCCGTGCTCGTCGACCTCAAGGCCGAGGACGGCCCGTCGCGCGTCCTGGACCTGGCCGAACGGGCCGACATCCTGATCGAGGGCTACCGCCCGGGCGTCGCCGAGCGGCTCGGCGTGGGCCCCGAGGACTGCCGGGCCCGCAACCCGCGGCTCGTCTACGGCCGGATGACGGGGTGGGGCCAGGAAGGCCCGCTCGCCCAGCGCGCCGGGCACGACATCGCCTACATCGCGCTCACCGGCACCCTCGGGATGATCGGCGCCCCGGACGGGCCGCCGGCGGTCCCGGCGAACCTCCTCGGCGACTACGCGGGCGGCTCGCTCTACCTCGTCGTCGGTCTCCTCGCCGCCCTGCACCACGCGCGGGCCACCGGCACCGGCCAGGTCGTGGACGCGGCCATCGTCGACGGCACCGCGCACCTCTCGACGATGATCCACGGCATGATCGCGGCGGGCGGCTGGCAGGACCGGCGCGCCGCCAACCTCCTCGACGGCGGCTGCCCGTACTACGGGACCTACGAGACCGCCGACGGCCTGCACATGGCCGTCGGCCCCCTGGAGCAGCGGTTCTACGACCGGTTCGTCGACCTGCTCGGCATCCCCGAACTCGGTTCCGCCCACAAGGACTTGGCGCGCTGGGAGGAACTGCGCGCGGCGGTCGCCGACCGCTTCAGGACCCGTACGAGAGACGAGTGGACCGCAGTCTTCGAAGGCAGCGACGCGTGTGTGGCGCCGGTCCTGTCCCTGCGCGAGGCACCCGGTCATCCGCATCTCGCCGCCCGGGGCACCTTCGTGGAGCACGGCGGCATCACCCAGCCCGCCCCCGCGCCGCGCTTCTCGGTCACCGCCACCTCCGTCCGCGGCGGGCCCGCCCTGCCCGGCGCCGACACCGAGGACGTGGCCCGCGACTGGGACGTACCCGGACTGACGAAGGACGGCGGATGACGAGATTGCGCACGCCGCCCGTACCCGGCCGGGGCCCGGCGCCCGCCCGCGCCTGCGCGAGCCCCGGTACCGCCCGCCCCGAACGTTTCCGTACGCACTCCAGGAAGGCGCTTCCCGCATGAAGCGGCAGATCTTCACCGCCGAGCACGACGCGTTCCGCGAGACCGTGCGCACCTTCCTCGCCAAGGAGGTGCTGCCCCACTACGAGCAGTGGGAGAAGGACGGCATCGTCTCCCGCGAGGCCTGGCGCGCGGCCGGGAAGCAGGGCCTGCTCGGACTCGCCGTGCCCGAGGAGTACGGAGGCGGCGGCACCACCGACTTCCGCTACAGCGCCGTCCTGGCCGAGGAGTTCACGCGCGCGGGAGCGGCCGGCCTGGCCCTCGGGCTGCACAACGACATCATCGGCCCGTATCTGACCGGCCTCGCCACCGAGGAGCAGAAGCGGCGCTGGCTGCCCGGTTTCTGCGACGGCTCGATCATCACCGCGATCGCGATGACCGAACCCGGCGCCGGCTCCGACCTCCAGGGCATCACGACGCACGCCGAGGACAAGGGCGACCACTTCCTGCTCAACGGCTCCAAGACGTTCATCTCCAACGGCATCCTCGCCGACCTGGTGATCGTGGTCGCCAGGACCACCCCCGAGGGCGGCGCGCACGGACTGTCGCTGCTCGTCGTCGAGCGGGGCGCGGAGGGCTTCGAACGGGGCCGCAACCTCGACAAGATCGGCCAGAAGTCGCAGGACACCGCGGAGTTGTTCTTCAACGACGTCCGCGTGCCCAAGGAGAACCTGCTCGGCGAACCGAACGGCGCGTTCGTCCACCTGATGACCAACCTCGCGCAGGAGCGCATGGGCATCGCCGTCGCCGCCATCGCCGGCGCCGAACACCTCCTGGAGATCACCACCCAGTACGTGAAGGAGCGCGAGGCGTTCGGACGGCCGCTCGCCAAGCTCCAGCACATCCGCTTCGAGATAGCCGAGATGGCCACCGAGTGCGCCGTCACCCGCACCTTCCTCGACCGCTGCATCGTCGACCACTCGGACGGCGAACTCGACGCGGTGCACGCCTCCATGGCGAAGTGGTGGGCCACCGAACTGCAGAAGCGGGTCGCCGACCGGTGTCTTCAACTGCACGGCGGCTACGGCTACATGACGGAGTACCGGGTCGCACGGGCCTTCACCGACGGACGCATCCAGACCATCTACGGCGGGACGACCGAGATCATGAAGGAGATCATCGGCCGCTCCCTGCTCGGCTAAACCCTCCTCGAAAGGCTTACCAGTGAGCACCGAAGCGTACGTGTACGACGCGATCCGCACCCCGCGCGGTCGCGGCAAGCAGAACGGCTCCCTGCACGGAACGAAGCCCATCGACCTCGTCGTCGGGCTCATCCACGAGGTGCAGCGCCGCTTCCCCGGCCTCGACCCGGCCGCCGTCGACGACATCGTGCTCGGTGTCGTCGGCCCGGTCGGCGACCAGGGCTCCGACATCGCCCGGATCGCGGCCATCGCCGCCGGACTGCCCGACACGGTGGCCGGTGTCCAGGAGAACCGCTTCTGCGCCTCGGGCCTCGAAGCCGTCAACATGGCCGCGATGAAGGTCCGTTCGGGCTGGGAGGACCTCGTCCTCGCGGGCGGCGTCGAGTCGATGTCGCGCGTGCCGATGGCCTCGGACGGCGGCGCCTGGTTCGCCGACCCGATGACCAACCTGGCCACCAACTTCGTGCCGCAGGGCATCGGCGCCGACCTCATCGCCACCATCGAGGGCTTCTCCCGCCGCGACGTCGACGAGTACGCGGCCCTCTCCCAGGAGCGCGCGGCCACCGCAGTGAAGGACGGCCGCTTCGACCGGTCCGTCGTCCCGGTCAGGGACCGCGCCGGTCTCACGGTCCTCGACCACGACGAGTTCCTGCGCCCCGGCACCACCGCCGACTCGCTGGCCAAGCTGAAGCCGTCGTTCGCGGACATCGGCGAACTGGGCGGATTCGACGCGGTGGCGCTGCAGAAGTACCACTGGGTCGAGAAGATCGACCACGTCCACCACGCGGGCAACTCCTCCGGCATCGTCGACGGCGCCTCGCTCGTCGCCATCGGCTCCAAGGAGGTCGGCGAGCGCTACGGCCTGACCCCGCGCGCGCGGATCGTCGCCGCCGCCGTGTCCGGCTCCGAGCCGACCATCATGCTCACCGGCCCCGCGCCCGCCGCCCGCAAGGCGCTCGCCAAGGCCGGTCTGACCATCGACGACATCGACCTCGTCGAGATCAACGAGGCCTTCGCGGCCGTCGTCCTGCGCTTCGTGAAGGACATGGGCCTGTCGCTGGACAAGGTCAACGTCAACGGCGGCGCCATCGCGCTCGGCCACCCCCTCGGCGCCACCGGCGCGATGATCCTCGGCACCCTCGTCGACGAGCTGGAGCGCCAGGACAAGCGCTACGGCCTCGCCACCCTGTGCGTGGGCGGCGGCATGGGCATCGCCACGATCGTCGAACGCGTCTGACCTTCCCAACGGATCAAGGATCTACGGAGCATCCCCTGATGAGCACTGAGCCCACCACCATCCGCTGGGAACAGGACGAGACCGGCGTCGTCACCCTCGTCCTCGACGACCCCAACCAGTCCGCCAACACCATGAACGCGGCCTTCCGCGCCTCCCTCGCCGCGGTCACCGACCGGCTGGAGGCCGAGAAGGACTCGATCCGGGGCGTCATCTTCACCTCCGCCAAGAAGACCTTCTTCGCGGGCGGCGACCTGCGCGACCTCATCCGGGTCACGCCCGAGACCGCCCAGGACCTCTTCGACGGCGGCCTCGCGATCAAGCGCAACCTGCGCCGCATCGAGACCCTGGGCAAGCCGGTCGTCGCCGCGATCAACGGCGCGGCCCTCGGCGGCGGCTTCGAGCTCGCCCTCGCCTGCCACCACCGGGTCGCCCTCGACACCTCCGGCACCAAGATCGGCTGCCCCGAGGTCACGCTCGGCCTGCTCCCCGGAGGCGGCGGAGTCGTCCGCACCGTGCGGCTGCTGGGCATCGCCGACGCCCTGCTGAAGGTCCTCCTCCAGGGCACGCAGTACAACGCCACGCGCGCCCGGGACAACGGCCTGGTGCACGAGGTGGCCGCCACTCCCGAGGAACTGCTCGCCAAGGCCCGCGCGTTCATCGACGCCAACCCCGAGTCGCAGCAGCCCTGGGACAAGCCCGGCTACCGCATCCCCGGCGGCACCCCGGCGAACCCGAAGTTCGCGGCCAACCTGCCCGCCTTCCCGGCCAACCTGCGCAAGCAGACCAACGGCGCGCCCTACCCGGCCCCGCGCAACATCCTCGCGGCCGCCGTCGAGGGCTCCCAGGTCGACTTCGAGACGGCCCAGGTCATCGAGGCCCGCTACTTCGTCGAGCTGGCCGCCGGCCAGACCTCGAAGAACATGATCCAGGCCTTCTTCTTCGACCTCCAGGCCGTCAACTCCGGCGCCAACCGCCCCAAGGGCGTCGAGCCGCGCCCGGTCCGCAGGGTCGCCGTCCTCGGCGCCGGGATGATGGGCGCGGGCATCGCCTACTCGTGCGCGCTCGCGGGCATGGACGTCGTCCTCAAGGACGTCTCGGCCGACGCGGCCGCCAAGGGCAAGGCGTACTCCGAGAAGCTGTGCGCCAAGGCCGTCTCGCGGGGTCGTACGACCCAGGAGAAGGCCGACGCGCTGCTCGCCCGCATCACGCCCACCGCCGACCCGAACGACCTCGCGGGCTGCGACGCGGTCATCGAGGCGGTCTTCGAGGACACCGCGCTCAAGCACAAGGTGTTCCAGGAGATCCAGAACATCGTCGAGCCCGACGCCCTGCTCTGCTCCAACACCTCCACCCTGCCGATCACCGCCCTCGCCGAAGGCGTCGAGCGGCAGGAGGACTTCATCGGGCTGCACTTCTTCTCGCCCGTCGACAAGATGCCGCTGGTGGAGATCATCAAGGGCGAGCGCACCGGCGACGAGGCCCTGGCCCGCGCCTTCGACCTGGTCCGCCAGATCAAGAAGACCCCGATCGTCGTCAACGACTCGCGGGGCTTCTTCACCTCCCGGGTCATCGGGCACTTCATCAACGAGGGTGTCGCGATGGTCGGCGAGGGCATCGAGCCCGCCTCCGTCGAGCAGGCCGCCGCCCAGGCCGGCTACCCGGCGAAGGTCCTCTCCCTCATGGACGAGCTGACCCTCACCCTGCCGCGCAAGATCCGCAAGGAGTCGAAGCAGGCCGTCGAGGAGGCCGGCGGCACGTGGGAGACCCACCCGGCCGAGGCCGTCATCGACCGCATGGTGGACGAGTTCGAGCGTCCCGGCCGCAGCGGGGGAGCGGGCTTCTACGAGTACGGCGAGGACGGCGCGCGCGGTCCGCTCTGGCCCGGTCTGCGCGAGCACTTCACCAAGCCGGGGTACGAGATCCCGTTCGAGGACATGAAGGAGCGCATGCTCTTCTCCGAGGCGCTGGACACCGTCCGGCTCCTCGAGGAGGGCGTCCTGACCTCCGTCGCCGACGCCAACATCGGTTCCGTCTTCGGGATCGGCTTCCCGGGCTGGACCGGTGGTGTCCTCCAGTACATCAACGGCTACGAGGGTGCGACCGGTACGGGACCGGCCGCGTTCGTGGCCCGCGCGCGGGAGCTCGCCGAGCGCTACGGCGACCGTTTCCTCCCGCCGGCGCTGCTCGTCGAGAAGGCGGAGAACGGCGAGCGGTTCGCCGACGCGTCCTGATCCGGGCCGCCGCCCGATCCGGTCCCGGATCGGGCGGCGGGCGCGGGACTTGCTCCACGGGGGCGGGGGGGGGGGGGGGGGGAGGGGGGGGGGGGGAGGAAACACCACTATCCACTAACAACCCCCATACCCCCCTACCCCCCCCCCCCCCCCCCCCTCCCCCCCCCCACGACCCC
>NZ_JBVHTL010000001.1:1050168-1061430 GCF_055565895.1 Streptomyces sp. NPDC028298 | reverse complement strand
GTTGTACCCCCACCCTTTCCCCGACACCCCCCCATCCTCGCGCTATCATTCTCGCCGCGCTGGTCCCCCCCCCCCCCCCCTCCTACCCCCCCCCCCCCCACCCCCCCCCCCCCCCCCCCCCCCCCGCTGTCGAACGGCGGCCGTCAGGACTCCTTGAGCCATTCCCGCAGCTCGTCCTTCAACGAGCGCTGGAACGCGGTCAGCAGCGCCTGCACGACCAGCGGCTGCATGTGCGCCGAGAGCGACTTCACGGCCGCCACGGACTCCCGGTCGCCCACCGCGTTGCGCAGCAGGCCGGACAGTTCGTGGGCCGCGGCGCGCGAGTGGTCGAGCAGGACGGTCCGCGCGGCGAGGATCGTCTCGTCCGCGATCGGTACGTCCAGGAGCTCCAGGCCGAGCTTCAGCAGCCCGGGGTCCAGCCGGAGCGGGTCCCCCGCCCCCTCGACGACGCCCATCGCGGCGAGCCGCTCCAGGTCCGCGTCACCCAGCGGCCGCCCGGCCCGCCGCTCCAGTTCCTCCCGGGTCACGTCCTCCATCGCGTCGGGCGCCCAGGAGGCCACCACGGCGCGGTGGATGGCGAGGTCGTGCGCGCTCAGCCCCGGCGGCAACTGCGTCAGGTGGCGCTCGATCGCGGCCAGCGTCATGCCCTGGTGCTGCAACTCCTCGATGAGCGCGAGCCGGGCCAGATGCTCCTGGCTGTAGTGGCCCACCCGGCGGGGGCCGATCACGGGCGGCGGCAGCAGGCCCCGGGCGCTGTAGAAGCGGACCGTGCGGACCGTGACGCCCGCGCGCGCGGCCAGTTCGTCGACCGTGAGTTTGGGCTCCTCGGTGTCCGTCGTCATGCCAGGTCCTCGCCTCTCCCGTCGTGCGGCGCGCGTCCGGGGTGAGGGGTGACGGCGCGGTGCAACAGTATTGCTGTCTCACCAGTGTTGTGAAAGCACCTGTCCAGCGACGCCGTTGTCAGTGGCGGCCTCTACGGTGGTGTCATGCCGGAGATCAGCTACGTCCGCGGGGACGCCACCGCTCCCTCGGTCAAGGGCGTCAAAGTGATCGCCCACGTGTGCAACGACGTCGGGGGCTGGGGGAAGGGCTTCGTGCTGGCGCTCTCCCGCCGCTGGCCGGAGCCCGAGGCCGCGTACCGCGCCTGGCACCGCGGCCGCGCGAGCAACGACTTCGGCCTGGGCGCGGCCCAGTTCGTCCAGGTCGAGCCGTATGTGTGGGTGGCGAACATGGTGGGGCAGCGGGGGATACGCACCGGCAGCAAGGGCGTTCCCGTGCGGTACGAGGCCATCGACGCCGCCCTCGCGCTGCTGGCCGGCAAGGCGGTCGAGCTCGGGGCCTCCGTGCACATGCCGCGCATCGGATGCGGGCTGGCCGGTGGCACCTGGGCGCGGGTGGAACCCCTGGTCACCGAGCGGCTGGTGCGCCGCGGCCTGGCGGTGACGGTGTACGACCACGACGGCTGACGGCGCCGGAGGCGTCGCGGTGACGGGCTGCCCGCTCACCTCGGGTGAGCGGAGCACGGAAGCGGGCCTCGCAAACGCGGCCCTGGAGAGAGCTGGAGGGAGCTGGAGGAAGCTGGAGGGAGTTCACGAAGGGGCTTGCGGAAGTTTCTGCAACTCCTTGCGGTGATCGTCGGGGGACTGGTTGACTCGCTGCTCGCGTCCGAAAGGGAGTGTCATGAGCCGCGACATCGACGTCCTCGTTCTGGGCGGTGCGGGTGTGGACACGATCGTCCACGTCCCCGAACTGCCGTTGCCCTACGCCGACAGCTACATGATCCGCCCGGGCATCGAGACCCGCGCCGGGCAGACCGGTGACTTCGTCGCGCTGGGACTGCACACCCTCGGCCTGCGCACGCACCACCTCGACATGCTCGGCGACGACCCCGAGGGCGACCTCGTACGCGCCCTGCACCGGGAGCGGGGCATCGCGCTCACCGAGGTCCCCCAGCCCGCGGGCACCAAGCGCGCGGTCAACCTCGTCGGCCCCGACGGGCGCAGGCTGTCCCTGTACGACGACAGCCGGGCGAGCGAAGGGGACCGGCTGCCCGAGGACACGGTGCGCGACCTGGCCGCGTCGAGCCGGCACGCCCATGTCTCCATCACCCACCCGTGCGCCCTCGCCCTGCCGGTGCTGCGGGAGGCCGGGGTGACCATCTCGACCGATCTGCACAACTGGGACGGCGAGAACCCGTACCACGAGGCCTTCGCCTACACCGCCGACATCGTGTTCGTCTCCACCACCGCCCTCCCCGACCACGAGCGCACCATGTGGAAGATCGTGGAGCGCGGCCGGGCCGAGGTCGTCGTCGCCACCGCCGGCGCCGAGGGCGCGTACGTGCTGGCCGACGGCGAGGTGACCCACATCCCCGCGATCCCGCCCCGCACGCCGGTCGTCGATTCGAACGGCGCGGGGGACTCCTTCGCCGCGGGCTTCCTCTTCGGCCGTCTGACCGGCGAAACGATCGAGCGCTGCGCCCTGTACGGTGCGGTGGCCGGCGCCTACGCCTGCACGGTGCCCGCGACCCGCGCCGACGCCATCACCCGCACAGAACTCCTCGACCAGACGGCACACCACGACCTCGGCGCCCCGGCCCGCCCCTGACGGAGGACCCGCAGGCCCGCGTCCCGCCGAGGTGGGACGCGGGCCCGTGTCGTGGGCCCCGGGGTGGGCTCAGCGGGGTGGGCTCAGTGTGCGTGGAGCGAGTTCGTCGCGGCGATCTTCTTCCACGACTTCGGGCGGGCGGTGACCGTCTTCGCCGGGGTGGCGGGGGCGACCCCCGCGTTCCTGGCCGCCGGAGTCGCGGGCTTCGAAGGCTGGAACAGCCAGGTGTCGAAGAGCGTCGCGAGCGACGTGCCGGACACCTGCTCCGCGTACCGCTGGAAGTCGGCGACCGACGCGTTCCCGTACGCGTGCTCCTTCGGCCAGCCCTTCAGGATGGCGAAGAAGGCGTCGTCCCCGACCCGGTTGCGCAGTGCCTGCACCGCCAGCGCGCCCCGGTCGTAGACCGCGATGTCGAACTGGTTGTCGGGCCCGGGATCCCCGGGCGCCACCGTCCAGAAGGCGTCGTCCGCCGGATGCGAGGCGTACACGTAGTCCGCGAGCTCCTGCGTCGTGCCCTCGCCCTCGTGCTCCGACCACAGCCACTGCGCGTAGCGGGCGAAGCCCTCGTTGATCCAGATGTCCTTCCAGCCCTTCAGCGACACGTCGTCGCCGAACCACTGGTGCGCCAACTCGTGCACGACCACGGAGGTGTTGGAGCCGTTCGCGAACTGGCGCGGGCTGTAGTACACCCGGGTCTGGGTCTCCAGCGCGTACCCGGTGGTGGTGTTGGGGACGTATCCGCCGGCGCTGCTGAAGGGATACGGCCCGAAGTAGCCGCTCAGCCAGTCCACCAGCTCGCCCGTGCGCTCGACACTGGCGCGCGCCGCCCCGTCGTTGTCGCCCAGGTCCTTGCTGTAGGCGTTGACGACCGGGACGCCGCCCTCGGAGGTGCCGGTCGTGATGTCGAACTTCCCGACCGCGAGCGTGGTCAGATACGTGGCCTGCGGCTTGTTGGACCGCCAGTTGTAGCGGGTCCAGCCGAGCCGTGAACTCGTCGACTGCAGCGTGCCGTTGGAGATCGCCTGGGTGCCGTCCGGGACGGCCACCGACACGTCGTAGGTCGCCTTGTCGAGCGGGTGGTCGTTGCTCGGGTACCACCACCAGGCCGACTCGGGCTCGTCCGCCGCGACCGCCCCGTCCGGGGTGCGGTGCCAGGTCGAGAACCCGTACGCGCTCTTCGTCGACGGCACTCCGCTGTAGCGGACGACGACGGTGACCGCCGTCCCCTTGGCGAGCGGCTTCGCCGGCGTGACCTCCAGCTCGTGCTCGCCCGACCGGGCGAACGACGCCTTCGCGCCATTGACCCGCACCTCGCTCACGTCGAGCAGAAAGTCCAGATCGAACCGGGAGAGATCCTGCGTCGTGGTCGCCAGGAGGGTGGCGGTGCCCTCCAGTTCGTCCGTCGTCGGCCGGTACGTGAGCCTCAGGTCGTAGTGCGAGACGTCGTACCCGCCGTTGCCGTAGGCCGGGTAGTAGGGGTCGCCGATGCCCGGTGCTCCCGGGGTGTAGCTCGCCGCCGATGCCGGGATCGCCAGCAGCAGGGAGGCGGCCAGAGCGCCCGGGGCGATGAGTCTGCGGTGCACGTCAAGCTCCAAGTCGTCGGGGCATGAAGTCGGTCCGGAGCCTATTCAGTCCCTGGGGCACCAGTCATGTCCACGGTCACCCCTGTCACACGATCGCCATTCGGCCGACATGAGTCCTCCCGGACCGATGGCCCGTCAGGCACCCCCTGTCGCAGGAGAGTTCACCGGGGTACGTTCCGCGCATGCCGATACCAGTGAGCCGAACGCGCTTCATGACCTGGAGATCGCTCGCGACGGCGGCCGTGGCCGCCCTGATGGCCGCGTTACTCCTCCCGGCCGCCGCACACGGCGCCCCGAGACAGAGCACACCGGTCTACTCCTACGAGAACGCCATCCGCGAGTCCGTCTGGGTGGACACCGGCCTCGACGGCGACGGCGACGGACGGCACGACCGCGTCGCCGTCGACATCGTCCGGCCGCGCGAACTCGCCCGCCAGGGACGCAAGATCCCCGTGATCATGGACGCCAGCCCGTACTACTCCTGCTGCGGGCGCGGCAACGAGAGCCAGAAGAAGACGTACGACGCGAACGGCCACGTCGTCCAGATGCCGCTGTTCTACGACAACTACTTCGTGCCGCGCGGCTACGCCTTCGTCGGCGTCGACCTCGCCGGCACCGACCGCTCCGACGGCTGCGTCGACGTCGGCGGCCGCTCCGACATCCAGTCCGCCAAGGCGGTGATCGACTGGCTCAACGGCCGCGCCCGGGGCTACACCACCCGCACCGGCACGACGGCGGCCCGGGCCACCTGGACCGACGGCAGGACCGGGATGATCGGCAAGAGCTGGGACGGCACCATCGCCAACGGCGTCGCCGCCACCGGCGTGAAGGGCCTGAAGACCATCGTGCCGATCAGCGCCATCTCCTCCTGGTACGACTACTACTTCGCCAAGGGCGCCCCGCTCTACGACTCCGGACCCGACTGGCTGTCCGGCTACGTCGACAGCCCCGACGCCCGCGCCAAGTGCGCGGCCGTACAGCGGAAACTGGTCGACGGCGCGCCGCGCACGGGCGACTGGACGCCGCTGTGGACCGAGCGCGACTACGTCAAGGACGCCTCGAAGGTGAGGGCCAGCGTCTTCCTCGTCCACGGCATGCAGGACCTCAACGTCCGCACCAAGAACTTCGGCCAGTGGTGGGACGCCCTCGCCAAGAACGGCGTCGACCGCAAGATCTGGCTCTCCCAGACCGGCCATGTCGACCCCTTCGACTTCCGCCGCGGCGCCTGGGTCGACACCCTGCACCGCTGGTTCGACCACGAGCTCCTCGGCTACGACAACGGCATCGACCACGAACCGATGGCCGACATCGAACGCCACCCCGACCAGTGGACGACCTCGGCCGTCTGGCCGCCCCGCACCACGAGCGCCACGACCCTGCGCCCGAGCGCGGGCGCGCAGCCGGGAGTCGGTGCTCTGGGGCTCGCCCGCCGCTCCGGGACCGAGACGTTCACCGACGACCCGACGCGGAGCGAGACCGACTGGGCCGCCCACGTCGACCAGACGACCACGGACAAGGCCGGATTCACCACCGGGCCGCTCACGCACGACCTGCGCCTCTCCGGCTCCTCCCGGGTGACCGTGACCGCCACCCCCACCACCGCGACCGCCCACCTCTCGGCGGTCCTCGTCGACCTCGGCCCGGACACCGTCCGCGACTACGCCGGCTCCGGCGAGGGCATCACGACCCTGACCGACCGCACCTGCTGGGGCGCGAGCACGGCCGGCGACAGCTCCTGCTACAAGGTGACCGCGGCGGCCAGGACCGACGTCGACTTCACCGTCGTCAGCCGCGGCTGGGCCGACCTCGGCAACCACGCCTCGGACAAGGGCGTCGCGCTCACCCCGGGCAAGGCGTACACCATCACGCTGGACCTGGCGGCGACGGACCACGTGGTCCCGAAGGGGCACCGGCTCGCGCTGATCGTCGCGGGCACCGACAAGGACCTGATCGACCCGCCGGCCGACACGCCGACCCTGACGCTCGACCTGTCCCGTACCTCGGCCCGGGTGCCCCTGGTGGGCGGCGCGGGCGCGTTCGAGCGGGCGACGGCGGGCTCCACGGCGGCACCGTCCGCGTCCGTCCTCGACGGCGTACGCGCCCCGCGCGCCGCAGTCCGCGTCCCGGGACAGGCCGGTTGACCCACCGACCTGCCGCCCCCGTGACGCACTGACCCGCCCGACCCTCCGGCCCCCGCGGCCGGAGGTCAGCGGGAGGCGGCCGGACCGGCGAGTCCGGCCGCCTCCCGCGCGCATCCCCACGCCACCGTGACGCCGGCGCCCCCGTGCCCGTAGTTGTGCACCAGCACCCGTCCGTCCGGCCGCACCTCGCGTTCCAGCCGTACCGTCTCGCGCACCGGGCGCAGCCCCACCCGGTGGCCGAGCACACGGGCCCCGGCGACCTCGGGACGCAGCGCCGCGCACCGCTCGACGATCCGCGCGGCCGCCTCGGGGTCGGGAACCAGCGACCAGTCGTCCTCGTCCGTGGTACCGCCGAGGATCACCCGGTCCGGCTGCGGGAAGACGTACGTCGTCGTCCCGGCCGCCGGGTCCGTCGAGACGAGCCACTCACGGATCCCGGGGTTCTCGACGATCACGAGCTGTCCGCGCACGGGCCGGACGGCCGGGTCCGGGACGAGATCACGGGCTCCGAGGCCCGCGCAGTTCACGACGACCGGCGCGTCCGGCTCCGCGAGGTCCGTCACCGTCCGTTCCTCGACCGTCCCGCCCGCCCGCAGCAACCGCTCCCGCAGATGCCGCAGATGCACGGGCATGTCGAGCAACGGCAGCCGTGCCCGCAGCGCCGTGCCCGGGTACTCCTCGGCCGTCGCCGCGCGCAGTCCCGGCACCCGGGCCGCCCACGACCCCAGTTCGTCCAGCCGCGTCTCGCCCATGACCCCCTCGACCAGACGTACGCCACTGGTCTCGGGACGCGCCGCCGACTCCTCGTACACGGAGAGCGATTCGAGGGCCCAGGCACGGGCCCGTTCCTTCGGCGCGATGCGGTACGGCCACCACAACGCCCCCGCAACGGCCGAGGTGGTCCGCTCGGCGGGCTCCCGCGCCCACACCCGGACCCGCCTGCCGGCCTCGGCCAGCACCACGGCCGTCGTCAGACCGACGACCCCGCCGCCGACCACGATCACGTCATCGTTCCCGGGCTTCTCCATGCGGGGACGTTAGCGGAACATGCCACGACGGAGGTCTCGTCACTCCCCGCCTGGGGATACTCACACCATGTCCTCCGAGTACGCCACCTTCGGCCTGGCCCCGGCGACGCGTGCCGGTGGAGTCCTCACGGGCGGCGACCCCCGGGTCCACCGGGACGCCGTCGACTTCGTCGTCGACGGGCGCCCGTTGCTGTCGGAGCTCTCCGGTCTCGACGCGGTCTCCCCGCTCGCCTCCGACGTACCGCCCGCGATCTTCACCGCCCAGGTGCGCGGCCTCCTCCTGGAGGCGGACGCCCCGCTCGACGGCGGCAGGCACGTCATCTACGGCTGCCCCGAGTGCGAGAGCGTCGAATGCGGCGCCGTCACCGCGGTCGTCGAGCGGGACGGCGACGACTACGTCTGGCGGGACTTCGCCTGGCAGACCGGCGACCGCCCCGATCTGGAACGCAACGGCTACCACGGAGTGGGGCCCTACCGCTTCCACGGCCCCGAGTACCGGGCCGCGCTGAACCTGCTGCTCGACGGCGACGCGGGCTCCCGCCGCCGCGTACTGCTGATCGGAGCGCGGGGCGCCCCCCTCACGCCGCCGACCGCGAGGCCGGAGTCGACGTCGCCTCCCTGAGCCGTGTCCGGCTGACCGCCCAGCGGCGGGACCGCCTCTCGTGCACCCACGAGCACGACGTCTTCGACGGGACCCTGCAGACCGGTCACCACCGGATCCCCCTCGATGCCAGGGCCGTCGAGGGGGAGTCCTTCGGCCCGCCGGACGGGCCGGCGGGCCATCGTGTCGGACCGGCTCAGGCGGTCAACTGCTTGGCCTCGCCGCTGCGAGCGGCCCACTGCGCCTCGGCCTTGTGCAGCTCGGCTGTGGCCGCTTCGAGCCGGGCAGCGGTCTCCGACTCGCGCCGCAGGGCTTCCAGCGCCTGTCCCGCAGCATCGATCGCGCGCTTGTCGGCCCGTGTGGCGGCCAGGCCGGTCTCCGCCTCCTCGGTGAGGCGAGGGAGGTTCTCCATGAACACTCGTTCCGACACGGCCGCGTTCGCGATCGCTGACGCGAAGGCGCGGACGTCCTCGTCGGAGTAGTCCCGGCGCATCTGCTCCGACACGGTGACGACGTCGTAGTCGCCCGAACTCTTGGTGGAGGTGCTGGTGTTGCCGGTTCCCCGCCAGGCGGTGGAGTAGCTGAAGTGGTGCTGGTGCCCACTCGGCAGATTCAGGTACAGGTGGCTGGACTCGGGCCCCGACTCCGTCCTGGCGGAAAGACCGAGGAGAGGAAACACCTCCGATCCCGCCTGCACCACATGCTCGTGCAGGACCACCTTCCCGAGCCTGGTCAGGGGGCGGCCGTAACCGGGGTTCCGGTACCTCTCGAGCAGGGTCTCGGCGTCGTGCACAGCACGGTCGTAGGCCTGCTGAGCACCGGTGAGCACCTGTTCGGCCTGCGAGAGTTCCTTCGCCCGGACCTTTTGGAGGGACTTCACGGCTGAACGGGCCTCGGACAGGACCTTGCGGTCCGCGGCGAGTTCCTTGGAGAACGCCTGCGACAGACCGCCGTACTTCTTGGCCTTCACCACAACGGCTGCGATCGCTGCCAGGGCGAGAACGACGACGGCGAAGAGTATCGCCATCGATCCACCTCCTTCGGAGAGTTCGGCTACGGGTGTGCGTCACGGCTCCCCTGACGGACGGCTGGAACGAATCCGGGAAGAGCCGGGGAAGGCAGCGGCCTGCGTCGCCGATCGGCTGACGACAGGGTGCGGACCGGACAGCCGCGACCGCGTCGTGTGCACACTTTCTTCACGTTGCGAAGATCATATGGATCATGGGTCGGCGTGCCACGTGTCAATTTTGCTCGCCGACTCGATGTCAGATTGGGAATCATGCTGGTAGGTGGCTATGGATCGCACACCGCTCCCAGATGCGGGCCAGTGGAGTCGATCTTCACGATGTGGCGGTTCTTCTTCACGACTGACGAGCCAGGACGCCACGGGCGCTCATGGTCGCGGATCCGATGGGCCGCTCATGCCCGGCCTGCGCAGCGGGCCCACGCGCGGGTGGGCGCACGCGTGCCGGCCTTCGAGGCCGACGGATCACAGCCGTGGGAAAGGCACGTCGATCCGAACGACTAAAATCGGCTCCCTGATGACTGCCACCCTCGTCGCCAAGAACCTCACCGCCGGACACGGCGACCGCGCGCTCTTCGCCGGACTCGACCTCGTCGTCGCGCCCGGCGACGTGATCGGGCTCGTCGGCGCCAACGGCGCGGGCAAGTCCACGCTGCTGCGGCTGCTCGCCGGTCTGCTCACCCCGGAACAGGGCGAGCTGCGTCTCTCCCCGCCCTCCGCGACCGTGGGGCACCTGCCCCAGGAGCCGGAGCGCCGGGAGGGCGAGACCGTACGGGACTTCCTCGCCCGCCGGACGGGTGTCGAGGAGGCCCAGCGGGTGATGGACGAGGCGACGCAGGCGCTCGTCGACGGCGCGCCCGGCGCGGACGACGCGTACGCGAACAGCCTGGAGCGCTGGCTCGACCTCGGCGGCGCCGACCTCGACGAACGCGCCGAGGAGGTCGCCGACTCGCTGGGACTCGGCGTCGGTCTCGACCAGCCGATGACCTCCCTGTCCGGCGGCCAGGCGGCCCGGGCCGGCCTCGCCTCCCTGCTGCTCTCCCGCTACGACGTCTTCCTGCTCGACGAGCCCACCAACGACCTCGACCTCGACGGACTGGAGCGCCTGGAGCGCTTCGTCTCCGGGCTGCGCGCCGGGACCGTCGTCGTCAGCCACGACCGCGAGTTCCTCACCCGCACGGTCACCAAGGTCCTCGAACTCGACCTGGTCCAGCAGCAGATCACGCTGTACGGCGGCGGCTACGAGGCCTATCTCGAAGAGCGCGACACCGCCCGTCGGCACGCCCGCGAGGACTTCGAGGAGTACGCCGACAAGCGCTCGGCCCTCGAGGGCCGGGCCCAGATGCAGCGGGGCTGGATGGACAAGGGCGTCAAGAACGCCCGGCGCAAGGCGGGCAACGACAACGACAAGATCGGCCGCAAGTTCCGCAGCGAGGCCAGCGAGAAGCAGGCCGCGAAGGCCCGGCAGACACAGCGCATGATCGAGCGGCTGGACGTCGTCGAGGAGCCCCGCAAGGAGTGGGAGCTGCGCATGGAGATCGCGGCGGCCCCGCGCTCGGGCGCGGTGGTGGCCACGCTGCGCGACGCGGAGGTACGGCGCGGGGAGTTCACCTTCGGTCCGGCGACGCTCCAGATCGACTGGGCGGACCGGGTGGCCGTCACCGGGGCGAACGGCGCGGGCAAGTCGACCCTGCTGGGCGCGCTGCTCGGCCGGGTGCCGCTGTCCTCCGGCCACGCCACGCTCGGCTCCGGTGTGGTCGTCGGCGAGGTGGACCAGGCCCGCAAGCTCTTCCACGGCTCCGAGTCGCTGCTGGACGCGTTCGGCGCGGCCGTCCCGGACACCGAGCCCGCCGAGGTCCGTACGCTGCTGGCCAAGTTCGGCCTGAAGGCGGACCACGTCCTGCGTCCGGCGGCCACGCTCTCGCCGGGTGAGCGCACCCGCTCCGCGCTGGCCCTCCTCCAGGGCCGGGGCGTCAACCTGCTGGTCCTGGACGAGCCGACGAACCATCTCGACCTGCCGGCCATCGAGCAGCTCGAATCGGCCCTGGACTCCTACGAGGGCACGCTGCTGCTGGTCACCCACGACCGCCGCATGCTGGACGCGGTCCGCACGACCCGCCGCCTGGAGGTGGCGGACGGCAAGGTGACGGAACGCTGAGCCTCGCCGGCCGGCATACGGAAGGGGGTAAACCCCCACCGGCAGTCCCCCCCCCCCCTCCTCCCGCCCCATCTTTCCCCCCCCTTTTCCCTCCCGCCCCCCCCCTGGCCAGTCCGAACC
>NZ_JBVHTL010000001.1:788669-1050158 GCF_055565895.1 Streptomyces sp. NPDC028298 | reverse complement strand
TAACCCCCGGGCAGGAGGGGTAAGAAAGAAGGGAGCAGAAGATCAAATCTCCTCAGCCCAGGTGCCGGAGGGGCTCCCCTTCGTGCCCGGGTCCCCCCCCTTCCGTCTCCCGGCCCGGTGTGTCAGCCCGGTGTCACTTCCGGCCCCGCTCGGGGCCGGTCAGACCCGCGCGGCGCAGGGCGTCGGCCATGGCGCTGTTCGCGGGCGCCGGGGCCTGCCGGGAGCCGCCCCCGGCGCCACCGCCGCCGCCCGCACCGCCGCCGCCCGCACCGCCGCCGCCCGCACCGCCGCGGCCCTGCCGCTGCTGGCCGCGCTGCTGCTGGCCGCGCTGCTGGGGCGGCCGCCCGCCCCGCTGGGACCGGCCGCCGCCGCCCTCGGCGTCCGGCGCGGCCGCCTCGTCGTCCAGCCGGAGCGTCAGCGAGATCCGCTTGCGCGGGATGTCGATGTCCAGGACCTTGACCCTGACGATGTCGCCGGGCTTCACGACGTCCCGCGGGTCCTTCACGAAGGTCTTCGACAGCGCGGAGACGTGTGCCAGGCCGTCCTGGTGGACGCCGATGTCGATGAACGCCCCGAAGGCCGCGACGTTCGTGACAACCCCCTCCAGGACCATCCCGGAGGACAGGTCGGAGATCTTCTCCACGCCCTCCTTGAAGGTGGCCGTCTTGAAGGCGGGACGCGGGTCGCGACCCGGCTTCTCCAGCTCCCGGAGGATGTCCGTGACGGTCGGCAGACCGAAGCTCTCGTCGACGAAGTCGGCCGGCTTCAGCGAGCGCAGCACGCCCGTGTTGCCGATCAGCGACGCGACCTCGCTGCCCGCCGTCTTCACCATCCGCCGCACCACGGGGTACGCCTCGGGGTGGACGCTGGAGGCGTCCAGCGGGTCGCTGCCGCCCCGGATCCGCAGGAAGCCCGCGCACTGCTCGTACGCCTTCGGACCGAGCCGCGCCACGCCCTTGAGGGCCGTGCGGGAGGTGAAGGGGCCGTTGGCGTCGCGGTGCGCGACGATGTTCTCCGCGAGGCCGGAGGTGATGCCGGAGACCCGCGCAAGGAGCGGTGCGGAGGCGGTGTTCACGTCCACGCCCACGCCGTTCACACAGTCCTCGACCACCGCGTCGAGCGAGCGCGACAGCTTCACCTCGGACAGGTCGTGCTGGTACTGACCGACGCCGATCGACTTCGGGTCGATCTTCACCAGCTCGGCGAGCGGGTCCTGGAGCCGGCGCGCGATGGAGACGGCGCCGCGCAGCGACACGTCCATGTCGGGCAGCTCCTGCGAGGCGAACGCGGACGCGGAGTACACCGACGCGCCCGCCTCCGACACCATCACCTTCGTGAGCTTCAGCTCCGGGTGCTTCGTGATCAGCTCACCGGCGAGCTTGTCCGTCTCGCGGGAGGCCGTGCCGTTGCCGATCGCGACCAGCTCGACGGCGTGCTCCTTGGCGAGCCGGGCGAGCTTGGCGATGGCCTCGTCCCACCGGTTGGCCGGGACGTGCGGGTGGATGACGTCCGTGGCGACGACCTTGCCGGTCGCGTCGACGACGGCGACCTTCACGCCCGTGCGGAAGCCGGGGTCCAGGCCCAGCGTCGCGCGCGTGCCCGCCGGGGCCGCCAGCAGCAGGTCCCGCAGGTTCGCGGCGAAGACGTTCACCGCCTCGTCCTCGGCGGCGGTGCGCAGCCTCAGGCGCATGTCGATGCCGAGGTGCACGAGGATGCGGGTGCGCCAGGCCCAGCGGGCGGTGTCCGTGAGCCACTTGTCGCCGGGACGGCCGCGGTCGGCGATCCCGAAGCGGTGGGCGACGATCCCCTCGTACGAGGACGGTCCCTCGGTGGGCTCCTCCGGCTCCAGGACGAGGTCGAGGACGTCCTCCTTCTCGCCGCGCAGCATGGCGAGGATCCGGTGCGAGGGCAGCGCCTTGAAGGGCTCGGCGAAGTCGAAGTAGTCGGCGAACTTGGCGCCCGCCTCCTCCTTGCCCTCGCGCACCTTGGCGGCGAGCCGTCCGCGCACCCACATGCGCTCGCGCAGCTCGCCGATCAGGTCGGCGTCCTCGGAGAACCGCTCGGTGAGGATCGCCCGGGCGCCGTCCAGGGCGGCCTGCGGGTCGGCGACGCCCTTGTCGGCGTCGACGAAGGCCGCCGCCGCGGCGAGCGGTTCCACGGACGGGTCGCCGAGCAGGCCCTCGGCCAGCGGCTCCAGACCCGCCTCGCGCGCGATCTGCGCCTTGGTGCGCCGCTTGGGCTTGAACGGCAGATAGATGTCCTCGAGACGCGCCTTGGTCTCGGCGGCCCTGATCTGCGCCTCCAGCTCGGCGCTGAGCTTGCCCTGCTCGCGTACCGAGTCGAGGATCGCCGACCGCCGGTCCTCCAGCTCCCGCAGATAGCGCAGCCGCTCCTCGAGGGTGCGCAGTTGCGCATCGTCGAGCATCTCGGTCGCTTCCTTGCGGTAGCGGGCGATGAAGGGCACCGTCGAACCGCCGTCGAGCAAGTCGACGGCCGCCTTGACCTGCCGCTCCCGTACGCCGAGTTCTTCGGCGATCCTGCCTTCGATGGACCCTACGAGGGGTGTCGTCACGATCCCGTACCGCCTTCTCCACTGAGGTTGCGCGGCAATTGTGGCAGGTGACGCCGACATCGGGGGCTCAGGGCGGTACTCGGGGGGACCGCGCGCCGCGCACGGGCCCGGTCCACGCCCGGCCCATCCGCTCCGGCCGGGCCCCTCAGCCCTTGCCGATCATTCCCTCCGGGAACGCGCCGGCGGCGAAGGCGGTCATCAGCAGGCCCTTCGCGATCTCGGTGAGCCGTTCGACCCCGGCGGCGCCCAGGTGCTCGTAGGGAGCCCGGTCGAGGCGGTCCGTCCTGGTCTCGATGTCCCGGCGCAGTTCCGTACCGGCCGGCGTCAGCTCGCCCTCCGCGTCGATCAGCCCGCGCCCGCGCAGCCGCTCCGACGCCGCCTCCCAGTCCCGCCGGGACCAGCCGCGGGTGCCGAGGACCCAGCGGGGTGCCATGCCCTTGCCGGTCGCGGTGTGGCTCACCAGGGCCTCCACCGGGTCGAGCTCGGCGTCGAGCAGCACCGCGAGGTGACCGTCGCCCCGGTACTCGCGCAGCAGGGTGGCCGCGTGCCACAGCGCCAGGTGCGGCGCCTCGGGGACGGGCAGGTCGGCGTGAGCGGCGTACAGCGGGCGGAAGGCGGGGGTGCAGGCCTCGGCCGCGCGCAGGGCGAGCTTCGCCGCCTCGGCCACCTCCCCGGACGCGAGGACGTCCTCGCCGAGCAGCCGCCTGAGCGTGGCGTCCACGGCACGCAGGCGCGCCGCGAGCACCGTCTCCGGAGAGGCGGCCCGCCACACCGCGGGCACGTGTCCGGCGACGAGTTCGTGCCGGAAGTTGAAGAACGTCGCCGTCACCGTGCCCGCGCCGACCGCGCCCATCGCGGCGGCCCGCACCGCGAAGTACGCGCCGCGCTCGTCCTCGATGCCGACCGCGGCCAGCTCACGGCCCAGATCGGGCGAGAAGTAGTGCGTCGAGTGCAGCGGGTTGAGGACGTTGTGGCAGCGCCGGCCGGCGCGCTCCGGCAGTGAAGGGGTCATACCCCGCACATTACCGACTGGTTGGTATGCCGTGAACTCCCGGACGTCCGATGGCAGGAAAGGTGGGATGCCCGTCATTGCGGCCATCCGCCCACCGGTCGAGAATCGACCCATGCGAACGGTCCTGATCGTCCTGTTCGACGGTGTGCAGAGCCTCGACGTCACCGGCCCCCTGGAGGTGTTCGCGGGCGCCGAGACCTACCGCGGCGGCTCGTACGCCATCCGCACGGCCTCGCCGGACGGCGCCCCGGTCCGTACCTCCAGCGGTCTCGTCCTGGTCCCGGACCAGGCGCTGGCCGACGTGCCGGACCCGCACACGCTGCTGGTGCCCGGCGGCAGCGGCACCCGGCGTCCGGATCCCTGCCTGATCGACTGGCTGCGCGCCCACGGGCCGCGCGCCCAGCGCCTGGTCTCGGTGTGCACCGGCGCCGGCCTGCTCGCGGCGGCCGGCCTGCTCGACGGCCGCCGCGTGACCACCCACTGGGCCCACTGCGACCGGCTCGCCCGCGACCACCCGGCGGTCACGGTCGATCCCGACCCCATCTACGTGCGCGACGGCAACGTCGCCACGTCGGCGGGCGTCACCTCCGGCATCGACCTGGCCCTCGCCCTCGTGGAGGACGACCTGGGCCGGGACGCCGCCCTCACCATCGCCCGCCATCTCGTCGTCTTCCTCCGCAGGCCCGGCAACCAGGCCCAGTTCAGCGCCCAGCTCGCCGCCCAGACCGCGCGACGCGAACCGCTGCGCGAGGTCCAGCACTGGATCTCCGAGCATCCGGGCGACGACCTGAGCGTCGAGTCGCTCGCGGTCCGTGCCCGTCTCTCGCCCCGGCACTTCGCGCGGGCCTTCCGGTCGGAGACGGGCACGACGCCCGGACGGTACGTCGAGCGCGTACGCCTCGAACACGCCCGCCGCCTCCTGGAGGACACCGCGGACGGCATCGAGCAGGTCTCCCGGGCGTCCGGCTACGGCACGCCCGAGGCCATGCGCCGCGCCTTCCTGAAATTCCTCGGCGCGGCCCCCGCGGAGTACCGCCGCCGCTTCCACCCGGCCCCCACGCCCTGACACCCCGGAGGAATCCCGTGCAGATCGCCATCGTCCTCTACGACCGCTTCACCGCCCTGGACGCCGTGGGCCCCTACGAGACGCTCGGCCGGCTGCCCGACGCGGACACCGTGTTCGTCGCGGAACGCACCGGCCCGGTCCGCTCCGACACCGGCCGGCTCGCGCTGACCGCGGACAAGAGCCTCGTGGAGGTGCCGCACCCCGGCATCGTGGTCGTACCGGGAGGGCCGGGCCAGAGCGACCAGATGGACAACCCGGTCCTGCTCGACTGGCTGCGCGCCGCCGACGCCACCAGCCTCTGGACGACCTCGGTGTGCACCGGGTCCCTGCTGCTCGCGGCGGCGGGGCTCCTGGAGGGACGCCGGGCCACCTCCCACTGGCTGGCGCTCGACCAGCTCGAGCGCTTCGGCGCGACGCCCACGGGGGAGCGGGTCGTGTTCGACGGCACGTACGTGACCTCGGCCGGCGTCTCCTCCGGCATCGACATGGGCCTGACCCTGCTCGGCCGGATCGCCGGGGACGAACACGCCCAGGCCGTCCAGCTCCTGACCGAGTACGACCCGCAGCCGCCCTACGACGCCGGGTCCCCGGAGAAGGCGCCCGCGCACCTCGTCGAGGAGTTCCGCGGCAAGAGCCGTTTCCTCCTGACGTAGGGCTCTCGGCTCTCGCCTTCAGGTACCGCGCCCCGCGCCCAGTGCCCCGTGTGCCGCGCGGGCGGACCCCCGAACCCTCAGGGTGCCCAGGTGAACCGCGGCTGCCTGCGTTCGAGGAAGGCGGCGACCCCCTCCGCGGTGTCGCCGCCGGCGCGTGCCTGCCGCGTCCAGTGCTCGTCCCGGTCGGTGCGCCCGTTCACGAACTCCTTCGCCGCCGCCTGCGTCAGCAGCGAGCGCGCGGCCAGGACCCGGGTGAACTCCGCGACCCGCTTGTCGAGTTCGCCCTCGGGCAGCACCTCGTCCACGAGGCCGGTGCGCAGCGCGCGCTCGGTGTCGATCAACTCGCCCGAGAAGAGCAGGTACTTGGCGGCGGACGGCCCCACCAGTGCCGCGAGCCTGCGGGTGGAGGAGGCCGGATAGACGATGCCGAGCTTCGCCGGTGTCACCCCGAACAGCGAGCCCTCCTGAGCGAAGCGCAGATCGCAGGCGGCCGCGAGCTGGGAGCCGCCGCCCACGCAGTAGCCGCGGATCGCGGCCAGCGTCGGCTTGGGGAACGCGGCCAGGGCCTCCTCGGCGAGCACGGCGAGGCCCTGGGCCTCGTCCGACGACTCCCGCAGCGTCGAGATGTCCGCTCCGGCGCAGAACGTGCCGCCCTCGCCGGTGAGCACGAGCGCGTGCACGTCGGCGCGCGCGCCCAGCGTCTCCAGCAGCGGCGGCAGCGCTCGCCACATGGGTGTCGTCATGGCGTTCCGCTTGGCGGGGTGATGGATGACGACGGTGGCGACCCCGTCGCCGACGTGGTGCAACAGTTGCGGCTCCATACGGCGGATGCTATCCGGAGCGTCCGGCCGGACTTCGATCATGGTTCCGGACGCTGGAGCGGGCGGTGGAGCGGCCCGGAACGAACCGGGTCAGCCGGGGGTCAAACCCGTACAACCCGAAGAGTCTCGGAAGTCGACACGAAAGTGACAAGCCCTGTCGTAGAGATGGCTTTGTCTGACATTTGCGGTCAGAAATCGGCGATAATTGCTGACTTCTGTTCAGTCAACCGGTACGGACCGGCGCATTACCAACACTCGACGTGTGGTGACAATCGAGCGCAAGGGTGGCGACCGGACGATGGAGAACCTCGGGCGCGGGTCCGACCCGAGCCCCGAAGGCGGAGTCGCGACTCCCGACGTCAGATCGCCCGGACCGCTGCCGTACGAGGGGGTGTGGCGGTTCACCGCCGCCGCCGTCGACGCCTCGGTGCCGCAGGCGCGGCACGCCGTCCGGGATCTGCTGGTCCGCCAGGGGGTTCCGGTCTCGGACGATGTCGTTCAGGGACTGCTGTTGATCGTCTCCGAACTGGTCACGAACGCCGTCAAGCACGCGGCACTTCTGTCGCCGATGCTCGCGGTGGAGGTCGCCGTCGGTGCCGACTGGGTGCGGGTGTCCGTCGAGGACGACCACCCCTACCGTCCGACCGCCCTGGAAGCCGACTACGGCCAGACCGGAGGCCGGGGGCTGCTCCTGGTGCGCGAGGTGACCCGGGAGTTCGGCGGCGGGTGCGACGTCGAGTACACCGCGGGCGGCGGCAAGGTGATCTGGGCCGCCCTGCCGCTGGGATCCGTCTGACCGTCCCCGCCCGCCGCGCGGCGACGGGAACGGTCGGACAGACCCTGGCCGCGAGCGTCTGTGCGTCCGAGCGTCCGGCGGAGCGGCTACCAGCCCGCGGACGGACCCGTCAGCTCCCGCATCGCCGGACGGGCCGCGTCCAGCACCGTCATGAACCACGCCGAGAAGGGCTCCTTCGCGTGCCGCTCCGCCAGCTCGGCGGCGGTCACGAAGTCCGTCGAGCCGACCTCCTCCGGGTCGGGCCGCGGCGCCGACTGCACCATCCCGACGAACAGGTGGTTGTACTCCTGCTCCACCAGGCCCGAGTCCGGGTCCGGGTGGTTGTAACGGACCGTGCCCGCCTCGGCGAGCAGCGTCGGCGACACGCCGAGCTCCTCGTAGGTCCGCCGGGCCGCCGCCGCGAAGGGTGCCTCGCCCGGGTAGGGGTGGCCGCAGCAGGTGTTCGACCAGACGCCGGGGGAGTGGTACTTGCCGAGCGCGCGCTGCTGGAGCAGCAGCCGGCCCTGCTCGTCGAAGAGGAACACCGAGAACGCCCGGTGGAGCTGTCCCGGGGGCTGATGGGCCGCGAGCTTCTCCGCCGTACCGATCGTGTTGCCGTCCTCGTCGACCAGTTCCAGCAAGATCGCTTCAGCGGTGCCGTTCGACGAACTGTGCGTCGCGGTGGCAGGTGTGATCGGCATACCCATCCTTCGCATCGGTTTTCCAGGGCCAAGTCTGCCGTACGAATCCGGCACTCCCGGCACTTCGCGACTCTCCGCATGTCCCGCCCCGGGGTCCCCGGGGCGGGACACGCGGCCCACGTGGGTCAGACGCCGAACGCGGCCGGATACCTGATCGTGCCCGGTGCCACCGGCACGGAATCGTCGAGGACGAGGGCCATCAGGTGTTCGGACGGCACGTCGAAACCCGGCCGGATGCCGTGGCCGGCGGCGGGCCCGAAGCCGAACCTCGGGTAGTACCCGGGATGCCCGAGCACGAGGACGAGCCGCTCGCCCCGTGCCCGTGCCGCCTCCAGCACCGCCCGTACGACGGCGCTCCCGGCGCCCCGGCGGTGCAGGTCGGGACGGACGGCGACCGGCGCCAGGGCGGCCGCCGGGACCTCGTCGACGTGACAGCGGGTGATCAGGGCGTACGCCGCGATCGTGCCGTCCGGGGCCTCGGCGACGTACGACAGGCCGGGCAGCCACGCTCCGGGATCGGCGCGCAGCGCGTCCACCAGATCGGCCTCCTCCGCCCGGCCGAAGGCGGCGGCGGTCACGGCGTGCACCTCGGCGGCGTCCGCGGAGGTCTCCCGGCGGGTACGCCAGACGGTGCCGCCGCGGGCTGCGGGGCCGGTCGGGGGAACGGTCAGGGGATCGGCCGACGGCTCAGTCGGGGGAGTCGACGGTTCAGTCAGGGGATCGGTCATGGGGAACCCTTGGATGAGGGGCCCGGCCGACGCGTCGCTGGACGGCGGGTCAGCCCCGGGCCCGGAGGACGGGGACGACGAGGTCGCTGCGCGTGGCAGCGCCGGACACGGCCGTCATCAACCCACCTCCTGGGATCCCGGTCACGCTAGCAGCGCCCGCCCGGTGCCGCCTCCGGATTTCCCGGCGCGATCTCCCGGTGCCGGATCCGCCCGTCCGGGGGCGCGGGCGAGCGGCGCGACCGTCAGTGGCAGAGCTTCGCCTCGTGCTCCGCGTGTCCGCTCGGTTCGAGCTGGAACGTGCAGTGCTCGACGTCGAAGTGGACGCCCAGACAGCCCTGGAGCTCGTGCAGCATCTTCTCGTGGCCGATCGCGTTCAGGACGTCGGAGCTGACGACCACGTGCGCGGAGAGCACCGGCATCCCGGAGGTGATGGTCCAGGCGTGCAGGTCGTGGATGTCCTCGACCCCGTCCAGGGCCAGGATGTGGGATCGCACCTCCGCCATGTCGACCCCCTTGGGCGCCGCCTCCAGGAGCACGTCGAGCGTCTCCTGGAGCAGCTTCCAGGTGCGCGGGACGATCATCAGCGCGATGGCGATCGAGGCGATGGGGTCCGCCGCCTGCCAGCCGGTGGTCATGATCACGACGGCGGCGACGATGACGGCCACCGAGCCCAGCGCGTCCGCCGCGACCTCCAGGAAGGCGCCCCGCACGTTCAGGCTGTCCTTCTGTCCGCGCATCAGCAGCGTCAGCGAGACCGTGTTGGCGATCAGGCCGAACACGCCGAACGCGATCGTCAGTCCGCCGTGGGTGTCCGCGGGGGTGATGAAGCGCTGGATCGCCTCGACGAGCACGTAACCGCCGACGACGAGCAGCAGCAGGCAGTTGGCGAGCGCGGCGAGGATCTCGGCCCGCGCGTAGCCGAAGGTGCGCTTCTCGCTCGGCGGGCGGGCCGCGAAGTGGATCGCGAGCAGGGCCATGCCGAGCCCCAGCGCGTCCGTCGCCATGTGCGCCGCGTCCGCGACGAGCGCGAGCGAATCGGCGAGCAGACCGCCGAAGATCTCGACGACCATGACGGTGAGCGTGATCGCCAGCGCGACGCGCAGCCTCCCCCGGTACGCGGCCGTCGCCGTGCCGGTCGGGGGAGCGCCGTGCGCGTGCCCGTGGTCGTGCCCAGCCCCCATGAAGCCGCCTCCTGTTTTCCGCTCGGTCCTTCCGCACGGATTCCCGGACGGATTCCCGCTCGGACTTCCGCCCGGTCGTGCCAGTCAACTACGGGCGGGGGGTATCGGGCAACGCGGCACTGAACACCGTTGTCATATGCTCTGACCTGCGGAAATGATCAGCAGGTCAGAGCATCGGAGTGATCATGCGCCGGTGGTCCCGGGGTGGTGCAGCAGCCAGCCCCGCCAGGCCGACTCCACCATCTCGCGGACCCCTCGGCGCGCGCTCCAGTCCAGCTCGGCGGCGGCCAGAGCGGCCGAGGCGACCGCGCGGGGGGCGTCGCCGGGGCGGCGCGGCTCCACGAGGGGCTCCAGCGGGTTCCCGGTGACCTCGGCGATGAGCGTGACGAGCTCCCGTACGGAGACACCCTCGCCCCGGCCGATGTTCACCGTCAGATCGCCGCTCGCCCCGCCCGTCAGCCGCCGGGCCGCGGCGAGGTGCGCCTCGGCCAGGTCGGCGACGTGGATGTAGTCGCGTACGCAGGTGCCGTCCGGCGTCGGGTAGTCGTCGCCGAAGATCCGCGGGGCCTCGCCGCGGGTGAGGCGGTCGAACACCATCGGCACGATGTTGAAGATCCCGGTGTCGGCGAGCTCCGGCGAGGCCGCGCCCGCCACGTTGAAGTAGCGCAGGCACACCGTGGCGATGCCGTGCGCCCGGCCCGCCGCCCGCACCAGCCACTCCCCGGCGAGCTTGGTCTCGCCGTAGGGGCTCATCGGCGCGCAGGGGGTGCCCTCCGTGATGAGGTCCACATCGGGGTTGCCGTAGACGGCGGCCGACGAGGAGAACACGAACCGCTCGACGCCCGCCCCGGCCGCCGCCTCCAGCAGCGTCGCGAGGCCGCCCACGTTCTCCTGGTAGTAGCGCGTCGGCTGGGCCACGGACTCGCCGACCTGCTTGCGGGCGGCCAGGTGCACCACACCCGTGATCCGGTGCTCCGTCAGGACCCGCTTGAGCAGATCACCGTCCAGCGACGACCCCTGGACGAGGGGGATGCTCTCCGGAAGCCGGTTCGGGATCCCCGACGACAGGTCGTCGAGGGCGACGACGCGCTCCCCGGCCTCCGCCATCGCCCGCGCCACGTGTGCCCCGATGTATCCGGCTCCGCCTGTGATCAGCCATGTCATGGACGACCACCCTATGCGGGTCCCGCGCCCGGTCCGCTCCGCCCGGCTTCGAGGGACGCGGGGGTGCCGTACGGCATGCCGGGAATGTTCCGGTCCGCGCCGCCGAGCTTGTGACCCCGGCCCGGGATCACCGATGATGATCTCGCCGCCCGCGGGACAAAATCGGTTGATCGGGCCGTGAACGGGCGGTGAACGCCCGCTTCCCTTCATCCGATAGCCTCTGCCGACATGCCGCCGGGGCCGCCGCCGTGGACCGGGGCCCATCCCATCACGCACACGCCGGACGCCAGGTCGCGCCGGCACCCAGGGAGTGAGTTCGCTGCCGACCGCCATCCTCACCGGCCAGCCGGTCCCCGGATCGTCGCTCGAAGGCGATCTGCGGTCCCTCGGCTTCGACGTGCGTCCCGCGTCCGACGCGGCCGAGACCGAGACCCTGCTCGCCGCCGTGCCGGCGACCGAGCGGGTCGCCGTCGTGGACGCCCGCTTCGTCGGGCACGTGCACGCCCTGCGTCTCGGGCTGACCGACCCCCGCTTCGCGGCCTCCGCCATCCCCGGCGCCGTGTCCGTGCAGCCCGAGGCCCGGCGGGCCCTGACCCGCGCCGTGACCCGCGAGACCGTGGCGGCCGGCAACGGCGCCGCGGCCCCGGACGACCTCGTCGGGCGCCTCGGCGAGGCACTCGAGGCCGACGAGCTCTCCGTGTACCGCCCGGAGCTCGGCACCCTCGTCGCCGCGGTCCCCGCCGATCCGCAGGAGCGCAACGGCGTCCGGCAGGCGGTCCTGGCCGTCGACGACGAGGCCGTACGGCTGCGCAGTGCCGTCAAGGCCCGCGACGGCTTCTTCACCACGTACTGCATCAGCCCGTACTCGCGTTACATCGCCCGCTGGTGCGCCCGCCGCGGCCTGACCCCGAACCAGGTCACCACCGCGTCGCTGATCACCGCGCTGATCGCCGCTGGCTGCGCCGCCACCGGCACCCGCGTCGGCTTCGTGGCCGCCGGTCTGCTGCTGCTGTTCTCCTTCGTCCTCGACTGCACGGACGGACAGCTCGCCCGCTACTCCCTGCAGTACTCGACCCTCGGCGCCTGGCTGGACGCGACCTTCGACCGCGCCAAGGAGTACGCCTACTACGCGGGACTCGCGCTCGGCGCGGCCCGCGGCGGCGACGACGTGTGGGCGCTCGCGCTCGGCGCGATGATCCTCCAGACCTGCCGGCACGTCGTGGACTTCTCCTTCAACGAGGCGAACCACGACGCCACCGCCAACACCAGCCCCACCGCCGCCCTCTCGGACAAGCTCGACAGCGTCGGCTGGACGGTCTGGGTGCGCCGGATGATAGTCCTGCCCATCGGCGAACGATGGGCCATGATCGCCGTCCTGACGGCGCTGACGACCCCCCGCATCACCTTCTACGCGCTCCTCGCCGGCTGCGCCTTCGCGGCCACCTACACCACGGCGGGCCGGGTCCTGCGCTCGCTCACCCGCAAGGCGAGCCGCACGGACCGCGCCGCCCGGGCTCTGGTGGACCTCACCGACTCCGGCGCGCTCGCCGAGTACCTGACCCGTCACGCGGGCCGGCTCCCGCGCATCCCCCCGGCCGTCGTCGCCCTCTTCGCCGGAGCGGTCGTCGTGACATGCGCCGCACTGGCCCCGTACGGGAGCTGGCTCCCCGTCCTGGGTGCCGTCGTGTACGTGCTGCTGTCGCCCGCCGCCCTGCTCAGGCCCCTCAAGGGCGCCCTGGACTGGCTGGTCCCGCCGTTCTACCGAGCGGCCGAATACCTCACCGTTCTGGCACTGGCGGTCGACGCCGACGTGAACGGAGCGCTTCCGGCGGCTTTCGGCCTGGTGGCCGCGGTCGCCTACCATCACTACGACACGGTGTACCGCATTCGCGGAAACGCCGGAGCCCCCCCGCACTGGCTGGTGCGGGCGATCGGCGGGCACGAAGGCAGGACGCTGCTGGTCACCGTCCTGGCCGCGCTGCTCACCGCCGCACAGTTCAAGGTCGCGCTCACGGCACTCGCCGTGGCCGTGGCGCTGCTGGTGCTCGTCGAGAGCATCCGCTTCTGGGTGTCCTCCGGGGCGCCCGCCGTACACGATGAAGGAGAACCCGCATGATCGGCCTCGTGCTGGCGGCCGGCGCCGGACGGCGTCTGCGCCCCTACACCGACAGCCTCCCGAAGGCTCTCGTGCCGGTTGGCCCCGCGGGCATAGAGGACTCCATCACGGTCCTGGACCTGACCCTCGGCAACTTCGCCGAGATCGGCCTGACCGAGGTCGGCATCATCGTCGGCTACCGCAAGGAAGCCGTCTACGACCGCAAGGCCGCCCTCGAGGAGAAGTACGGCCTCAAGATCGCCCTCATCGACAACGACAAGGCCGAGGAGTGGAACAACGCCTACTCCCTGTGGTGCGGACGTGACGCCCTCAAGGACGGCGTGATCCTCGCCAACGGCGACACCGTGCACCCGGTCTCCGTCGAGCGCACGCTGCTCGCCGCCCGCGGCGACGGCAAGAAGATCATCCTCGCCCTCGACACGGTGAAGAAGCTCGCCGACGAGGAGATGAAGGTCGTCGTGGACCCCGACAAGGGCGTCCAGAAGATCACCAAGCTGATGGAGCCGTCCGAGGCCACCGGCGAGTACATCGGGGTCACCCTCATCGAGGGCGCCGCCGCCGCGGAACTCGCCGACGCCCTGAAGACGGTGTGGGAGACCGACCCGCAGCAGTTCTACGAGCACGGCTACCAGGAGCTCGTCAACCGCGGCTTCCGGATCGACGTCGCGCCGATCGGCGAGGTCAAGTGGGTCGAGATCGACAACCACGACGACCTCGCCAAGGGACGTGAGATCGCGTGCCAGTACTGACGAGGCTCATCCCCTCGCCGGTCGTCGTCGACATCCGTCCCGGTGCCCTGGACGACCTGGCGAGCGTGCTCAGCGACGAGCGCATCTCGCACTCGGGCAAGCTGGCCATCGCGGTCAGCAACGGCTCGGGCGCCCGGCTGCGCGACCGCATCGCCCCGGCCCTGCCCGGCGCCACCTGGTACGAGGTCGGCGGCGGCACCCTCGACGACGCCATCCGGCTGGCCGGCGACATGCGGGCCGGCCACTACGACGCGGTCGTGGGCCTGGGCGGCGGCAAGATCATCGACTGTGCCAAGTTCGCCGCGGCGCGGGTCGGGCTGCCGCTCGTCGCCGTGCCCACGAACCTGGCGCACGACGGACTGTGCTCGCCGGTCGCCACCCTCGACAACGACGCGGGCCGCGGCTCCTACGGTGTGCCGAACCCGATCGCCGTGGTCATCGACCTCGACGTGATCCGTGAGGCGCCGGTCCGGTTCGTCCGGGCGGGCATCGGGGACGCCGTCTCCAACATCAACGCGATCGCGGACTGGGAGCTGTCCAACCGCGTCACGGGCGAGAAGATCGACGGACTGGCCGCCGCCATGGCGCGCCAGGCGGGCGAGGCCGTGCTCAGGCACCCCGGGGGTGTCGGCGACAACGGCTTCCTCCAGGTACTGGCCGAGGCGCTCGTCCTCACCGGCATCGCGATGTCGATCTCGGGCGACTCCCGGCCGGCCTCCGGCTCCTGCCACGAGATCAACCACGCCTTCGACCTCCTCTTCCCCAGGAGGGCGGCCAGCCACGGCGAGCAGTGCGGCCTGGGCGCGGCCTTCGCGATGTACCTGCGCGGCGCCCACGAGGACGCGGCGTTCATGGCCGAGGTGCTGCGCCGGCACGGACTGCCGGTGCTGCCCGAGGAGATCGGCTTCACCGTGGACGAGTTCGTCGAGGTCGTGGAGTTCGCTCCGCAGACCCGGCCCGGCCGCTACACGATCCTCGAACATCTCGACCTGAAAACCCACCAGATCAAGGACATCTACTCCGACTATGCCAAGGCCATCGGTAGCTGAACTCCGCCCCGTCGTTCATCCCCCCGGGGTGAAGGACCGGCGCAGCGGTGAGCACTGGGCGGGACGCCTGTACATGCGAGAGGTCTCGCTGCGCTGCGACCGGTACCTGGTGGACACCAGGATCACGCCCAACCAGCTCACGTACCTGATGACCCTCTGCGGCGTGCTCGCGGCCCCGGCCCTGCTGGTGCCGGGGATCGCGGGCGCGGTGCTGGGCGTGGTGATGGTCCAGCTCTATCTGCTGCTCGACTGCGTCGACGGCGAGATCGCGCGCTGGAAGAAGCAGTACTCGCTCGGCGGGGTCTACCTCGACCGCGTCGGCGCCTATCTCACGGACGCGGCCGTCCTCGTCGGCCTCGGCCTGCGTGCCGCCGACCTGTGGGGGACCGGACGCGTCGACTGGCTGTGGGCCTTCCTCGGCACCCTGGCCGCCCTCGGCGCGATCCTGATCAAGGCGGAGACCGACCTCGTCGGCGTCGCCCGGCACCAGGGCGGGCTGCCGCCGGTCAAGGAGTCCGCCGCCGAGCCCCGCTCCTCGGGCGTGGCGCTGGCCCGCAGGGCCGCCGCGGCGCTCAAGTTCCACCGGCTGATCCTCGGCATCGAGGCGACCCTGCTGATCCTGGTCCTCGCGATCGCGGACCAGATCAGGGGCGACCTGTTCTTCACCCGCCTCGGCACCGCCGTGCTCGCCGGCATCGCGCTCCTGCAGACCGTGCTGCACCTGGTGTCCATCCTCGCGTCGAGCAGGCTCAAGTGAGTACCGCGACGAAGGTCGGCGCGGTGATCATCACCATGGGCAACCGCCCCGACGAGCTCAGGGCGCTGCTCGACTCCGTCGCCAAGCAGGACGGCGACCGCGTCGAGGTGGTCGTGGTCGGCAACGGCTCACCCGTCCCGGACGTCCCCGCGGGAGTGCGGACGGTCGAGCTGCCCGAGAACCTCGGCATCCCCGGCGGCCGCAACGTGGGCATCGAGGCCTTCGGCCCCGGCGGCACCGACGTGGACGTCCTGCTCTTCCTGGACGACGACGGCCTGCTGGCCCGGCACGACACGGCCGAGCTGTGCCGCCGGGCCTTCGCCGCCGACCCCGAGCTCGGGATCATCAGCTTCCGCATCGCCGACCCCGACACCGGTGAGACCCAGCGCCGCCACGTGCCGCGGCTGCGCGCCGCCGACCCGATGCGCTCCTCGCGCGTCACCACGTTCCTCGGCGGCGCCAACGCGGTCCGGACGAAGGTCCTCGCCGAGGTCGGCGGACTCCCGGACGCCTTCTTCTACGCCCACGAGGAGACCGACCTGGCCTGGCGGGCCCTCGACGCCGGCTGGATGATCGACTACCGCTCCGACATGGTGCTCTTCCACCCGACGACCGCCCCCTCGCGGCACGCCGTGTACCACCGGATGGTGGCACGCAACCGCGTCTGGCTGGCGCGCCGAAACCTTCCCGCACCACTCGTCCCGGTCTACCTCGGCGTCTGGATGCTCCTGACGCTGCTGCGCCGCCCCTCGCGGGCCGCTCTGCGGGCCTGGTTCGGCGGATTCCGGGAAGGCTGGAGGAGTCCCTGCGGACCGAGGCGTCCCATGAGGTGGCGCACGGTGTGGCGGCTGACCCGACTGGGCCGGCCTCCGGTCATCTGACAAGCTCGACCCTGAGAGCACCCGGGCCCTACCCGGTTCCCCGGCACATGCCCACGCCCGAACCGGCTGTGCGCATCTTGAAGACGAAAGTTCCCCTTGTGAGTGAGACCACGCATGACGGCGGAGTCGCGGTGAGCGACCGGCCGTCGCCCGACGACGGGCTTTCCGCGGCCGAGCTGGCCGCCAAGTACGGCCTCGCGGTCAGCGGTGCCCGGCCCGGGCTGGCCCAGTACGTCCGCCAGCTCTGGGGCCGGCGGCACTTCATCCTCGCGTTCTCGCAGGCGAAGCTCACCGCCCAGTACAGCCAGGCCAAGCTGGGCCAGCTCTGGCAGGTGGCGACGCCGCTGCTCAACGCGGCCGTCTATTACTTCATCTTCGGCCTGATCCTCAAGGCCGACCGCGGGATGTCGCACGACGTGTACATCCCGTTCCTGGTGACCGGCGTCTTCGTCTTCACCTTCACCCAGAGCTCGATCATGGCCGGTGTCCGGGCGATCTCGGGCAACCTCGGACTGGTGCGCGCGCTGCACTTCCCGCGCGCCTCGCTGCCCGTGTCGTTCGCCCTCCAGCAGCTCCAGCAACTGCTCTTCTCGATGATCGTGCTGTTCGTCGTGGCGATCGGCTTCGGCAGCTACCCGGGCCTGTCCTGGCTGCTGATCGTCCCGGTGCTGTTCCTCCAGTTCCTCTTCAACACCGGCCTCGCCCTGATCGTGGCGCGGATGGGCGCCAAGACGCCCGACCTCGCCCAGCTCATGCCGTTCCTCCTGCGCACCTGGATGTACGCGTCCGGTGTCATGTTCTCCATCAGCACCATGCTCGCCGGCCGCCCCGAGTGGATCGCCCGGGTGCTCCAGGCGAACCCGGCCGCCGTCTACATGGACCTGATGCGCTTCGCGCTCATCGACGGCTACGGCGCCTCCAACCTGCCCCCGCACGTATGGGCCATCGCCGTCTTCTGGGCCGTGGCGACGGCCGTCGGCGGTTTCGTCTACTTCTGGAAGGCTGAAGAGAGGTACGGCCGTGGCTGAGCTCGACAAGAGGTCGCACATTCCGACCGTCATCGCGGACGAGCTGCACATCGTCTACCGCGTGAACGGCGCCAAGACGGGCAAGGGCAGCGCCACCGCCGCCCTCAGCCGCATCCTCAAGCGCGGCGAGGAACGCGGTGTGCGCAAGGTGCACGCCGTCAAGGGTGTCTCCTTCACCGCCTACCGCGGCGAGGCCATCGGCCTGATCGGCTCGAACGGCTCCGGCAAGTCCACCCTGCTGCGGGCCATCGCCGGCCTGCTGCCCGCCGAGAAGGGCAAGGTCTACACCGACGGCCAGCCCTCGCTGCTCGGCGTGAACGCGGCCCTCATGAACGACCTGACCGGCGAGCGGAACGTCATCCTGGGCGGTCTCGCCATGGGCATGTCCCGCGAGCAGATCAAGGAGCGCTACGAGGAGATCGTCGACTTCTCCGGGATCAACGAGAAGGGCGACTTCATCACCCTGCCGATGCGGACGTACTCCTCCGGTATGGCGGCGCGGCTGCGCTTCTCCATCGCGGCGGCCAAGGACCACGACGTCCTGATGATCGACGAGGCCCTCGCGACCGGAGACCGCTCCTTCCAGAAGCGCTCCGAGGCCCGCATCCGCGAGCTGCGCAAGAGCGCCGGCACGGTGTTTCTGGTCAGTCACAACAACAAGTCGATCCGCGACACCTGCGACCGCGTGCTGTGGCTGGAGCGGGGCGAGCTGCGCATGGACGGGGCGACCGAGGACGTGCTCAAGGAGTACGAGAAGTTCACGGGCAAGTAGCCCGATTCGCCCAGGGCCCCGCCGGAACTCTCCGGCGGGGCCCTGCGTCTGCAAGGGAAACGCCAACTCCCGTCGGCATGAGGAATCTTGACGCCAATCGGTGTGTTGTTGTGATGTGCAGGACACCCCGGCGGAGTGTGCCGCGTTGTACAACGTAAGCTGTACCGGTGCTGAAACGCGTCAAGTAGGGCGATAATACGCGACACCCGGCACCGTCACGCCGAGCGGATCTCCGGGCGGCGTGTCCGAAATGGGCAGTGTTGGGTCGGCAGTGTAGAACGGGAGATGTGACGGCAATGGCTACGGTGACTCTCCAGCTCCGCGATGCGTGTGCCGTCCTCGCGTCGGGCGGCGAGCGGTGACCCAAGCCGGGACGGCCCGCACCGGCGATCCGGAGCGCGGCACCCTCGACAAAGCCGCGGACGAGAACTTCCCCGTGGCCCCGTTCTTCCTGCCCAGGGCCTGGCGCGACGACCTCATGGCCGTGTACGGCTTCGCCCGTCTCGTGGACGACATCGGCGACGGCGATCTCGCCCCCGGCGGCGCCGACGCCCGCCTCCTCGGCGTGCCGGCCGGGGACGCCGAGGACCGCCTGGTCATGCTCGACGCCCTCGAAGCCGATCTTCACCGTGTGTTCGACTCGGCCCCGCGTCACCCGCTGATGCGCCGGCTGCTGCCCACGGTCCGCCGCGCGGGTCTGACCCCCGAGCCGTTCCTCGGCCTGATCGCCGCCAACCGCCAGGACCAGCTCGTCAAGCGGTACGAGACCTACGACGATCTGCTCGCCTACTGCGAGCTGTCCGCGAACCCCGTCGGCCGCCTGGTCCTCTCCGTCACCGGAACCTCCACGCCCGAGCGCGTCCGCCGCTCCGACGCGGTGTGCACGGGGCTCCAGATCGTCGAGCACCTCCAGGACGTGACCGAGGACCTCGGCCGCGACCGCGTCTACCTGCCCGCCGAGGACATGAAGCGCTTCCACGTCGTCGAATCCGATCTCGCGGCCCCCACAGCAGGCGCATCGGTGCGAGCACTGGTTGCATACGAAGCAGAACGCGCCTTGAACCTCCTGAATGAAGGCACCCCCCTCGTGGGTAGCGTCCACGGCAGGCTGAAACTGCTGCTCGCGGGGTTCGTCGCGGGGGGGAAGGCGGCGGTCCGTGCGATCGCCGCCGCCGAATACGACGTACTTCCCGGCCCGCCCAAGCCCGGCAAGCTCCAGTTGCTGCGCGAGGTGGGAGTGACTCTGCGAGGAGAGGGGTGATCCGGACCGTGGAGTCGGACCAGCACGTGTCCGCACCGGTACTCGCCGCGTACAGCTACTGCGAGGCGGTGACCGGTCAGCAGGCGCGTAATTTCGCGTACGGCATCAGGCTTCTGCCGACGTCCAAGCGCCGTGCCATGTCGGCGCTCTACGCGTTCTCGCGGCGCGTGGACGACATCGGCGACGGCACGCTGGCGCCGGACGTGAAGGCGGCGCGCCTGGAGGAGACCCGGGCGCTGCTCGCCCGTGTGCGCGCGGGCGCCGTCGACGAGGACGACACCGACCCGGTCGCGGTCGCCCTCAGTCACACCGCCGCGTACTTCCCGGTCCCCCTCGGGGGCCTGGACGAGCTCATCGACGGCGTGCTCATGGACGTACGCGGGGAGACGTACGAGACCTGGGACGACCTGAAGGTCTACTGCCGCTGCGTCGCCGGGGCCATCGGGCGGCTCTCGCTCGGTGTCTTCGGCACCGAACCCGGGGCGCGTGGCGCCGAGCGCGCGCCGGAGTACGCCGACACGCTCGGGCTCGCGCTCCAGCTCACCAACATCCTGCGGGACGTCCGCGAGGACGCCGAAGGCGGGCGCACCTACCTGCCCGCCGACGACCTGGCCAAGTTCGGCTGCTCGGCCGGGTTCGACGGGCCGACCCCACCGCAGGGCTCCGACTTCGCTGGCCTCGTGCACTTCGAGGTGCGGCGGGCGCGTGCCCTGTTCGCCGAGGGCTACCGGCTGCTGCCCATGCTGGACCGGCGCAGCGGCGCCTGCGTCGCGGCCATGGCGGGCATCTACCGGCGGCTCCTCGACCGCATCGAGCGCGAGCCGGAGGCCGTGCTGCGCGGCCGGGTCTCGCTGCCGGGACGGGAGAAGGCGTACGTCGCCGTGCGCGGCCTCTCCGGCCTCGACGCCCGGCACGTCTCCCGCCGCACGGTCCGGAGGCGCGTCTGATGGACACCAGGGGTCTGGGCGGACACGCCCCGGGCGACACGGCCGGTGCCAAGCGGCAGGCAACCCTCCGGAGCCGGGCGGCGTCCCTGACTGCGACGGCCCGCCGTGGAGCGTTCGACGACCACGGCCCGGCCGCGGGGGAGGGTGAACGATGAGCGAGGTCGAGTCCACGGACGACTCCGGCCGGTCCACCGCCGTGGTGATCGGCGGCGGGCTCGCCGGCATCACCGCCGCGCTCGCGCTGGCCGACGCCGGGCTCCGGGTGACGCTGCTGGAGGGCCGGCCGCGCCTCGGCGGTCTCGCGTTCTCCTTCCAGCGCGGCGAACTCACCGTGGACAACGGACAGCACGTCTTCCTGCGCTGCTGCACCGCCTACCGCTGGTTCCTCGACCGCGTCGACGCGACCGCGCTCGCGCCCCTGCAGGATCGTCTCGACGTGCCCGTTCTCGACCTGGAGGCACCCGAGGGACGACGGCTCGGCAGGATCGGCCGCTCCGCGCTGCCCGTACCGCTCCACCTGGCGCGCAGCCTCGCGACCTACCAGCACCTCTCGCTCGCCGAACGCGCCAAGGTCGGCCGGGCCGCGCTCGCGCTCAAGGGCCTGGATCTCACCGATCCGGCACTCGACGAGCAGAACTTCGGCGACTGGCTCGCCGGGCATGGTCAGTCTCGACGTGCCGTCGAAGCACTGTGGGACCTCGTGGGGGTCGCCACCCTCAACGCGGTGGCCCAGGACTCCTCGCTGGGGCTCGCCGCGATGGTGTTCAAGACGGGTCTGCTGTCCGACCCGGGCGCGGCCGACATCGGCTGGGCTCGCGTCCCGCTGGGCGAACTGCACGACACCCTGGCCCGCAAGGCTCTCGACTCCGCGGGCGTACGTACCGAGATCCGTACACGCGTCACCTCCGTCTCCCCTTACGAGAACGGCCGCTGGAGCGTTCAGGTTCCCGGCGAGCGCATCGACGCCGACGCCGTCGTGCTCGCCGTACCCCAGCGCGAGGCGTACGACCTGCTGCCCGAGGGGGCGCTCGACGCCCCCGAGCGGCTTCTGGACATCGGCACCGCGCCGATCCTCAACATCCACGTCGTCTACGACCGCGAGGTCCTCACCGCGCCGTTCTTCGCGGCCCTCGGCTCCCCGGTGCAGTGGGTCTTCGACCGCACCGAGGCATCGGGGCTCCGGGAGGGCCAGTACCTCGCGCTGTCGCAGTCGGCCGCGCAGGACGAGATCGACGAGCCCGTCGCCGTGCTCCGGGAGCGGTACCTGCCGGAGCTGGAGCGGCTGCTGCCCGGTGCGCGCGGCGCCGGGATCAAGGACTTCTTCGTGACCCGGGAGCGCACAGCGACGTTCGCTCCCGCACCGGGCGTCGGGCGGCTGCGGCCCGGTGTCCGGACCAAGGCCCCCGGCCTGTACCTGGCCGGAGCGTGGACCGCCACGGGGTGGCCCGCGACCATGGAGAGTGCGGTTCGCAGTGGAGTCGGCGCGGCGGACGCCGCGCTGGGCGCCCTGGGCCGGCCCCGCGACCACCTCCTCGGACTCTTCGAGGAGGCGGCATGACGCTCGACCGGAGCATGGCAGGTCCCCGCACCCCCGGTTCCGTAACAAGAGGAGAGATTGTGCCCACTGTGCCCCCGGCCGAAACGGCTGCCGACGCGGTGGACGTGACCGCGCTCCTGGAGCGCGGCCGGACCCTGGCCACACCGGTGCTCAAGGCGGCCGTCGACCGTCTCGCGCCTCCCATGGACACCGTCGCCGCCTACCACTTCGGCTGGATCGACGCGGCGGGCAACCCCGCGGACGGCGACGGCGGCAAGGCGGTGCGCCCCGCGCTCGCCGTGCTCTCCGCGCAGGCCGCCGGCGCGGACCCCGAGGTGGGCGTCCCGGGCGCGGTCGCCGTCGAGCTGGTGCACAACTTCTCGCTGCTGCACGACGACCTGATGGACGGCGACGAACAGCGCCGCCACCGCGACACCGTCTGGAAGGTGCACGGCCCCGCCCAGGCGATCCTGGTCGGCGACGCCCTGTTCGCGCTGGCCAACGAGGTCCTGCTGGAGCTCGGCACCGTCGAGGCGGGCCGGGCCACCCGACGCCTGACCACCGCCACCCGGGCCCTGATCGACGGCCAGGCCCAGGACATCTCCTACGAGCACCGCGACCGCGTCAGCGTCGAGGAGTGCCTGGAGATGGAGGGCAACAAGACCGGCGCCCTGCTCGCCTGCGCCTGTTCCATCGGCGCGGTCCTCGGCGGCGCCGACGACCTCACCGCCGACACGCTGGAGCGTTACGGCTACCACCTCGGCCTGGCCTTCCAGGCCGTCGACGACCTCCTCGGCATCTGGGGCGACCCGGAGGCCACCGGAAAGCAGACCTGGAGCGATCTGCGCCAGCGCAAGAAGTCCCTGCCGGTCGTGGCCGCGCTCGCCGCGGGCGGACCCGCCTCCGAGCGGCTCGGCGAGCTGCTCGCCGAGGACGCCAAGGCGAGCGACTTCGAGAACTTCTCCGAGGAGGAGTTCGCGGCGCGCGCCGCGCTCATCGAGGAGGCGGGCGGTCGCGAGTGGACCGCCGACGAGGCGCGCCGTCAGCACGCGATCGCCATCGAGGCGCTGGACGCCGTACCGATGCCCGAGCAGGTCCGCGCCCAGCTCGTGGCGCTGGCCGACTTCGTCGTCGTGCGGAAGAGATGATCGTTATCGGTCGAATAAACCTCGCGTAGTCGCCGGCCGGTGCCTTCCCCAAGCTTCGAACCTCGTTCGAGCGGAGGGATATCCATCCGAACGAACGCACCGGCCGACGGCGGACCCACAGCAGAGACACACCACTGCACGAAGGGGAAGCCATGACAGCGACGACCGACGGAAGCACCGGGGCCCTGCCGCCCCGCGCTGCCTCGGCCAGCGAACGCCAGGAACAGACGACTCCCGAGGCGGCCGGGACAGTCGAGACCCGAGACGCCGCCACGCGCGCCATGGAGCGTGCCACGGACTACCTGCTCGCGCGGCAGGACGCCGAGGGCTGGTGGAAGGGCGACCTCGAGACGAACGTCACCATGGACGCCGAGGACCTCCTGCTCCGCCAGTTCCTGGGCATCCGTGACGAGGCGACCACCCAGGGCGCGGCGCTGTTCATCCGCGGTGAGCAGCGCGAGGACGGCACCTGGGCCTCGTTCTACGGCGGTCCGGGCGAGCTCTCCACCACCATCGAGGCGTACGTCGCCCTGCGGCTGGCCGGGGACGCCCCGGAGGCCGCGCACATGGCGAAGGCCGCCGCGTGGATCCGCGAGCGGGGCGGCATCGCCGCGGCCCGGGTGTTCACCCGGATCTGGCTCGCCCTCTTCGGCTGGTGGAAGTGGGACGACCTCCCCGAACTCCCGCCGGAACTTATCTACTTCCCCAAGTGGATGCCGCTGAACATCTACGACTTCGGGTGCTGGGCGCGGCAGACCATCGTGCCGCTGACCGTCGTCTCGGCGAAGCGTCCGGTGCGGCCCGCGCCGTTCCCCCTCGACGAGCTGCACACCGACGCCGACCGCCCCAACCCGGCCAGGCCCCTTGCCCCGGTGACCAGTTGGGACGGCGTCTTCCAGCGCCTGGACAAGGCGCTGCACCAGTACCGCAGGGTCGCCCCGCGCGCGCTGCGCAGGGCGGCGATGAACACGGCCGGCCGCTGGATCATCGAGCGTCAGGAGAACGACGGCTGCTGGGGAGGCATCCAGCCGCCCGCCGTCTACTCGGTGATCGCGCTGCATCTGCTCGGCTACGACCTCCAACACCCGGTGATGCGCGAGGGGCTGGCCTCGCTAAACCGTTTCGCCGTGTGGCGTGAGGACGGTGCCCGGATGATCGAGGCCTGTCAGTCGCCGGTGTGGGACACCTGCCTCGCCACGATCGCGCTGGCCGACGCCGGAGTGCCCGCCGACCATCCGCAGCTCGTCAAGGCCGTGGACTGGATGCTCGGCGAGGAGATCGTCAGGCCCGGTGACTGGTCGGTGAAGCGGCCCCAACTGCCTCCGGGCGGCTGGGCGTTCGAGTTCCACAACGACAACTACCCGGACATCGACGACACGGCGGAGGTCGTCCTCGCCCTGCGCCGCGTCCGGCACCACGACCCGGACCGCGTCGAGAACGCCATCGGACGCGGGGTCCGCTGGAATCTCGGCATGCAGTCCAAGGACGGCGGCTGGGGCGCGTTCGACGTCGACAACACCAGCGCCTTCCCCAACCGGCTGCCGTTCTGCGACTTCGGGGAGGTCATCGACCCGCCCTCCGCGGACGTGACGGCACACGTGGTGGAGATGCTGGCCGTCGAAGGACTCACCCGCGACCCGCGCACCCGACGCGGCATCCAGTGGCTGCTCTCCCACCAGGAGCCGAACGGCTCCTGGTTCGGGCGCTGGGGCGTCAACTACATCTACGGAACGGGGTCCGTGGTCCCGGCGCTCGTGGCGGCGGGGCTGCCCGGCTCGCACCCGGCGATCCGCCGGGCCGTGGCCTGGCTGGAGTCCGTGCAGAACGACGACGGCGGCTGGGGCGAGGACCTGCGCTCCTACGACGACGACGCCGGATGGAGCGGACGCGGCGCCTCGACCGCCTCGCAGACCGGCTGGGCGCTGCTCGCCCTGCTCGCCGCGGGGGAGGGCGAGTCCAAGGCCGCCGAGCGCGGGGTGGTCTGGCTCGCCGAGACACAGCTTCCCGACGGCACCTGGGACGAGCCGTATTTCACGGGGACCGGCTTCCCGTGGGACTTCTCGATCAACTACCACCTCTACCGCCACGTCTTCCCCCTCACCGCGCTCGGCCGCTACGTCAACGGGGAGCCCTTCTCCGCCGCCGAGGGGGGCTGATGGTCACGACGTCCGCCCCGGCCCCGCTGCTGATCGCCTGCGCGCTCGGCATCGAGCACCTGGCCCTGCGCAGCGGCGACCGGAGCGGCGCCGGCGGGCCGGTCACCGTGCTGCGCACCGGCATGGGGCCCCGGGCCGCCGACCGGTCGGTCACCCGGGTGCTGGCCGACCCGGCGCTGACCGGGGCGGCCGTGCTCGCGACCGGCTTCTGCGCGGGGCTCGCCCCGGGCATGCACCCCGGCGACATGGTCGTCGCCGAGGAGACCCGGGACCCGGACGGCACCACGCCGTGCGTGGGCACGGATCTGCTGGTCAAGGAACTGGCCCGCGCCGTGCCGGGCCGCACCGTCCACACCGGGCCGCTCACCGGCTCGGATCACGTGGTCCGGGGTCACGAGCGGGCCGATCTGCTCGCGACCGGCGCCATCGCCGTCGACATGGAGTCGGCGGCCACCCTGCTCGGCGCGGTCCGCTCGGGAATCCGTCCCGTTGCGGCCGTCCGGGTGGTCGTGGATGCTCCAGAGCATGAACTCGTCCGAATCGGCACGTTCCGCGGTGGAATATCAGCCTTCCGCGTTCTTCGTACCGTGCTTCCCGCTTTTTTCGAATGGCACCGTTCTTTGTCGCTCCCTCGGAGGTGAGCCGTATGGCCATGCCGCTTCGGCAGTCCATGAAGGTCGCTGCATACCTGTTTGAACAGAAGCTCCGGAAGCGGGACAAGTTCGCCCTGCTCGTCGAACTGGAGCCGCTCTTCGCGTGCAACCTCGCGTGCGAGGGGTGCGGCAAGATCCAGCACCCCGCCGGTGTGCTCAAGCAGCGCATGCCGGTCGCCCAGGCGGTGGGCGCAGTCCTCGAATCCGGTGCGCCGATGGTGTCCATCGCCGGTGGCGAACCCCTGATGCACCCTCAGATCGACGAGATCGTACGGCAGTTGGTGGCGAAGAAGAAGTTCGTCTTCCTCTGCACCAACGCGATGCTCATGCGCAAGAAGATGGACAAGTTCAAGCCCTCGCCGTACTTCGCCTGGGCCGTCCACATCGACGGGCTGCGGGAGCGGCACGACGAGTCCGTCGCGAAGGAAGGCGTCTTCGACGAGGCCGTCGAGGCCATCAAGGAGGCCAAGCGCCGCGGCTTCCGCGTCACCACCAACTCGACCTTCTTCAACACCGACACCCCGCAGACCGTCATCGAGGTGCTGAACTACCTGAACGACGACCTCAAGGTCGACGAGATGATGCTCTCGCCCGCCTACGCCTACGAGAAGGCGCCCGACCAGGAGCACTTCCTGGGGGTCCAGCAGACCCGGGAGCTGTTCAAGAAGGCCTTCGCGGGCGGCAACCGGCGCCGCTGGAGGCTCAACCAGAGCCCGCTCTTCCTGGACTTCCTGGAGGGCAAGGTCGACTTCCCGTGCACCGCGTGGGCGATCCCCAGCTACTCGCTCTTCGGCTGGCAGCGGCCCTGCTACCTGATGAGCGACGGCTACGTGCAGACGTACAAGCAGCTCCTGGAGGAGACCGACTGGGACTCCTACGGCCGCGGCAAGGACGACAGGTGCGCCAACTGCATGGCCCACTGCGGCTACGAGCCGACCGCCGTCCTCGCCACCATGGGCTCCCTCAAGGAATCCATCCGGGCCGCCCGCGAGACCTTCACGGAAAGCCGCGGGTGACCCCATGACCGCCGTTTCCCTGGGCCTCCCCGAGGTACCGGTCCGGCCGATCGCGGAGCGCCGTGTCTCGCGGCGCATCCAGGTCGGACCGGTGGCGGTCGGCGGCGGCGCGCCCGTGTCCGTCCAGTCCATGACCACGACCCGGACGTCGGACGTCGGCGCCACCCTTCAGCAGATCGCGGAGCTGACCGCGTCCGGCTGCCAGATCGTGCGGGTGGCCTGTCCCACGCAGGACGACGCCGACGCGCTCGCGACCATCGCCAAGAAGTCGCAGATCCCGGTGATCGCGGACATCCACTTCCAGCCGAAGTACGTGTTCGCCGCGATCGACGCCGGCTGCGCGGCCGTCCGTGTCAATCCCGGCAACATCAAGCAGTTCGACGACCAGGTCAAGGAGATCGCGCGGGCCGCCAAGGACGCCGGCACCCCGATCCGGATCGGTGTCAACGCGGGCTCGCTCGACAAGCGGCTGCTCCAGAAGTACGGCAAGGCGACGCCCGAGGCGCTCGTCGAGTCGGCGCTGTGGGAGGCGTCCCTCTTCGAGGAGCACGACTTCCGTGACATCAAGATCTCGGTCAAGCACAACGACCCGGTCGTCATGGTCAACGCCTACCGGCAGCTCGCCGCCGCCTGCGACTACCCGCTGCACCTCGGCGTGACCGAGGCGGGGCCGGCGTTCCAGGGCACCATCAAGTCGGCCGTCGCGTTCGGCGCGCTGCTCTCCGAGGGCATCGGCGACACCATCCGGGTCTCGCTGAGCGCACCGCCCGCCGAGGAGTGCAAGGTCGGCATCCAGATCCTGGAGTCGCTCGGACTGCGGCAGCGGCGCCTGGAGATCGTCTCCTGCCCGTCCTGCGGGCGCGCCCAGGTCGACGTGTACAAGCTGGCCGACGAGGTCACCGCAGGCCTGGAGGGCATGGAGGTCCCGTTGCGCGTCGCGGTCATGGGCTGCGTCGTCAACGGCCCCGGCGAGGCGCGGGAGGCGGATCTGGGGGTCGCCTCCGGCAACGGCAAGGGGCAGATCTTCGTGAAGGGCGAGGTCATCAAGACCGTCCCCGAGTCGAAGATCGTCGAGACCCTCATCGACGAGGCGATGAAGATCGCCGAGCAGATGGAGAACGACGGCGTCGCGTCCGGGGAACCGGCCGTCACCGTGAGCTGATCAGCACGGACCGAGAGGGGGCCCGACGTGACGATTCTGGAGAACATCCGGGGACCACGCGACCTGAAGGCGCTGTCCGAGGCGGAAGTCGGTGAACTGGCCGAAGAGGTGAGGGAGTTCCTGGTGCACGCGGTCGCCAGGACCGGCGGTCACCTCGGACCCAACCTGGGAGTGGTGGAGCTGTCCATCGCCCTCCACCGGGTCTTCGAGTCGCCCTTCGACCGCATCCTGTGGGACACCGGACATCAGAGCTACGTACACAAATTGCTGACGGGACGTCAGGACTTCTCCAAGCTGCGCGGCAAGGGCGGCCTCTCCGGCTATCCCTCCCGCGAGGAGTCCGAGCACGACGTCATCGAGAACAGCCACGCCTCCACGGCGCTCGGCTGGGCGGACGGGCTCGCCAAGGCCCGCCAGGTGCAGGGCGGGAAGGGCCACGTCGTCGCGGTCATCGGCGACGGGGCGCTCACCGGCGGCATGGCGTGGGAGGCGCTGAACAACATCGCCGCGGCCAAGGACCGGCCCCTGATCATCGTCGTCAACGACAACGAACGCTCCTACGCGCCCACCATCGGCGGCCTCGCGAACCATCTGGCGACCCTGCGCACCACCGACAGCTACGAGCAGGTCCTCGCCTGGGGCAAGAAGGTCCTGCTGCACACCCCCCTCGTCGGCAACACCATCTACGAGTCCCTGCACGGCGCGAAGAAGGGCTTCAAGGACGCGTTCGCGCCGCAGGGCATGTTCGAGGACCTCGGGCTCAAGTACGTCGGACCCATCGACGGTCACGACGTGGGAGCCGTGGAGTCCGCGCTGCGCCGCGCCAAACGCTTCCACGGGCCCGTGCTCATCCACTGTCTGACGGAGAAGGGGCGCGGCTACGAACCCGCGCTCGCGCACGAGGAGGACCACTTCCACACCGTCGGGGTGATGAACCCCCTCACCTGCGAGCCCCTCGCCCCGTCCAACGGCCCTTCCTGGACCTCCGTGTTCGGCGACGAGATCGTCAGGATCGGTGAGGAGCGCGCGGACGTCGTGGCCATCACGGCGGCCATGCTGCATCCGGTCGGGCTCGGCAAGTTCGCCGAGAGATTCCCCGACCGGGTGTGGGACGTCGGCATCGCCGAGCAGCACGCCGCGGTGTCCGCGGCCGGACTCGCGACCGGCGGCCTGCATCCCGTCGTCGCCGTGTACGCCACCTTCCTCAACCGGGCCTTCGACCAGCTCCTCATGGACGTCGCGCTGCACCGCTGCGGGGTGACCTTCGTCCTCGACCGGGCGGGGATCACCGGCGTCGACGGCGCCTCGCACAACGGCATGTGGGACATGTCGATCCTCCAGGTCGTCCCCGGGCTCAGGATCGCCGCGCCGCGCGACGCCGACCAGCTCAAGGCCCAGCTCAGGGAGGCGGTCGCGGTGGACGACGCGCCGACCCTGATCCGCTTCCCGAAGGAGTCCGTCGGTCCGGTGATCCCCGCCGTGGACCGAGTGGGCGGGCTCGACGTCCTGCACCGGGGCGAGCGCCCCGAGGTCCTGCTCGTCGCGGTCGGCGTCATGGCCCCGGTCTGCCTCCAGACCGCCGACCTGCTTCAGGCCCGCGGCATCGGCTGCACCGTCGTCGACCCGCGCTGGGTCAAGCCCGTCGACCCGGAGCTGCCCCGCCTCGCCGCCGCCCATCGGCTCGTCGCGGTCGTCGAGGACAACAGCCGGGCCTCGGGCGTCGGCGCCGCCGTCGCGCTGGCCCTCGGAGACGCCGAAGTCGACGTGCCCGTAAGGCGGTTCGGTATCCCCGAGCAGTTCCTCGCGCACGCCAAACGGTCCGAGGTGCTCGCCGACATCGGACTCACGCCGGTCGAGATCGCCGGACGGATCAGCGCCGGGCTGGCCGTCAGGGACGAGCGGGCCAAGGCCGCGTACGAGGTGACGGAGGCCGCCGACCGGCCGGCCGAGGAAGAGTCGTCCAAGGAGAAACAGGAATGACCGACCCTGCCCAGAAGGGGGAGTTCGACCTCGGCGCACTCCTCGCCGAGCGCGGAGCCGAGCGCTACGAACTGCACACGAAGTACCTGAACCACCAGCTCCCGCGCATGCTGCACACCATCGGCTTCGACAAGGTCTACGAACGGGCCGAGGGCGCGCACTTCTGGGACGCGGACGGCGACGACTACCTGGACATGCTCGCCGGGTTCGGTGTGATGGGCCTCGGCCGCCATCACCCCGTCGTCCGGCGGGCGCTGCACGACGTCCTCGACGCCTCGCTCGCCGACCTCACCCGCTTCGACTGCCAGCCGCTGCCGGGCCTGCTCGCGGAACGGCTGCTCACCCACAGCCCGCATCTGGACCGGGTGTTCTTCGGAAACAGCGGCACGGAGGCCGTCGAGACCGCCCTGAAGTTCGCCCGGTACGCGACCGGCAGGCCGAGGATCCTGTACTGCGCGCACGCCTTCCACGGGCTGACCACCGGTTCCCTGTCGGTCAACGGCGAGGACGGATTCCGCGACGGCTTCGCGCCGCTGCTGCCCGACACGGCCGTACCGCTCGGCGATCTCGACGCCCTGGCCAGGGAGCTGAAGAAGGGCGACGTCGCCGCGCTCATCGTGGAGCCGATCCAGGGCAAGGGGGTCCACGAGTCCCCGCCCGGCTATCTGCGCGCCGCCCAGGAACTGCTGCACCGGCACAAGGCGCTGCTCATCGCGGACGAGGTGCAGACCGGCCTCGGCCGGACCGGGGACTTCTACGCCTACCAGCACGAGGAGGGTGTCGAACCGGACCTGGTGTGCGTCGCCAAGGCGCTGTCCGGCGGCTACGTCCCGGTGGGCGCGACCCTCGGAAAGGACTGGATCTTCAAGAAGGTCTACTCCTCCATGGACCGGGTCCTCGTGCACTCCGCGAGCTTCGGCTCCAACGCCCAGGCCATGGCGGCGGGTCTCGCGGTGCTCTCCGTGATGGAGAACGAACAGATCGTCGCGAACGCCCGCGTCACCGGTGAGCTGCTGAAGTCCCGGCTCGCGGCCCTGGTCGACCGCTACGAACTGCTCAGCGAGGTGCGCGGGCGGGGTCTGATGATCGGCATCGAGTTCGGCCGGCCCGCCTCGCTCAAGCTGCGCAGCCGCTGGACCATGCTCCAGGCCGCGCGCAAGGGGCTGTTCGCGCAGATGGTCGTCGTGCCGCTGCTCCAGCGCCACCGCATCCTCACCCAGGTCTCCGGCGACCACCTGGAGGTGATCAAACTGATCCCGCCGCTGGTCATCGACGAGGGGGATGTGGACCGGTTCGTGGAGGCCTTCACCGCGGTGATGGAGGACGCGCACAACGGCGGCGGGCTGATGTGGGACTTCGGGAAGACGCTGGTGAAGCAGGCGGTGGCGAACCGCTGAGAGGTCTTTTGCCTCTGGGGCAAGAAAATTGCCCCAGAGGTAATTGTTTGGCTCAATGGTTCCATGAGCCCTGCCGAACCAGGGACGGTCGACGAGCCGTCCGCCGAGCTGCACGCCGTGGCGCCCCGGCTCCGCGCCCTGCGCCGCAGCGCCTCCCTCACCCTGGAGGCCGCCGCCCGCGCCGCCGGACTCTCGCCCGCCCATCTCTCCCGGCTGGAGACCGGGCAGCGCCAGCCCTCGCTGCCGATGCTGCTCACGCTGGCCCGTGTCTACGGTACGACGGTCTCCGAACTGCTCGGCGAGGCGGTCCCCGACCGTGACGCGATCGTACGCGCCGGCGACATGGAGCCGGCCCCGGCGGGCGGCTGGACCTACTGGCAGGCGGGCTCCGCGGGCCGCGGCATGCAGGCCCTGCGCGTGCACGTCCCCTACGGCTCCCAGGGTGACATCGTGCGTGTCCACCCCGGCGAGGAGTGGCTGTACGTCCTCGACGGGCGGCTCAGTCTGCGCCTCGGGGACACCGCGCACGTCCTCGCGCCGGGAGACAGCGCCCACTTCGACTCGCTGACCCCGCACCGCATCGCCGCCGCCGAGCGCGACGGAGCCGATCTCCTCTTCGTACACACCCTGCTGCAGAGCCCCGTCGCCGCGCTGTGCCTCGGCCCGGCGACCGGCCACCCCACCCCGGGAGAGACGTCATGACCGAACCCACAGAACGTCGCCGGTCCATGGAGGACAGGTTCCCGCGCGCCCTGTGGGTGCGTCTGATCATCTACGTCGCCGTCGGCCACCTGTTCGCGGCCTTCATCTACCTGCTCTTTACGCTGGGCGCGCAGAACCAGTAGAGCCGCGGTCGCGGAGCGCGGCTCCGGCTCAGTCCAGGAGCCGCGCGCGCAGGCGCTCCCTGAGCTCCGGCGTGAGCCCCAGTCCCTGTTCGAGATAGGCCTCGACGCCGCCCCACTTCTCCTCGATCGTCTCGAAGGCGGCCGTCAGGTACTCGGCGCGCGCGTCGAACAGCGGGCTGAGCAGTTCCATGACCTCGGGGGAGTAGGCGCCGGCCGAGGAGCCGTTGCGGTGGACCTTGTAACGGCGGTGCGCGGCGTTCGACTCCAGGTAGTCGGTCACGATCGCCTCGCGCTCGACGCCGAGGGCGAGCAGGGTGACCGCGATGGACAGCCCGGCGCGGTCCTTGCCCGCCGCGCAGTGCATCAGCGCGGGCACGCTGTCGTCCGCCAGGGCGTGCAGCACCTGGGAGTGCTCGGCGGTGCGCTCGCTGATGATCGTGCGGTAGGAGTTGATCATCCGGTTCGCGGCCTTGCCGTCACCGAGGAGTCCGCGGAGCTGGTCGATGTCGCCGTCGCGGACCATCTTCCAGAACTCGCTGCCGTCCGCGGGGTCGCTCAGCGGGAGGTTCACGTTCCGTACGCCGGGCAGCTCGACGTCCGGGCCCTCCAGCTTCTGGTCCGCCGCGTTGCGGAAGTCGAAGATCGTGTGGAGGCCCAGGGAGGTGAGGAACGCGGCGTCCTCCTCCGTGGCGTGCGCGAGGTGGCCGCTGCGGAACAGACGCCCGTAGCGCACTCGCCGGCCGTCCGCGGTGGGCAGTCCGCCCACGTCACGGAAGTTCCGCACTCCGCCGAGCTCGGGCTCGGTCGACGGGACCTGCTGCGTCACGGGGGCTCCTCCCATTCGGCCGCCGGCGTCGCCGGGCTGGACTCGGCGCCGCTCGTCGGCAGTTGTACCGGCTCGCGCTCTCGACGATACGACATGGGTGTCTCGGGCAATGAGTTGTCCACAGGCGGCCGCCCTCTGGGCGGAAGGCTGACAGAAAGCCCAGGAAGAGGGTTCCGTGGCCGCCTCATATCGAACGTGCACACGATTAGTGCTCGGGATCGGTCGCGGGTCCGGCCGCACCCTTCTCGTGCCGCCGGAACGGCGGGGCGATTGCGATGAAATGCCGCATTAATGGGGTGCCGTTTTGTGCACCCTCTCGCTCGGGGATCCGAATGTGTCGGATATCCACGCGCGTCGCATCTGACCCTTCTGTCCGAATAGGCGCCTTCGTAACAACTGGCCCTGGAATAAGGCAACCTGGGGCGAGTCGCGTGAGGAGCGTCATATTCGTGACGATGCGTTGCCGTCCTCATTTGTCAACACACCGGGATTCACGGGCGGGTTGAGCGGCCCGGAAGATCGTCACTCCACGGAGGGTGACGGCGATTTCCCCATGGATCAAGAAAGGCGAGCGCACAGAAACCGCCCATAGTTGTCGACGCGCTCTCATCTCGCTTACGTTCTGCCTCAATCCGGACGGACGCCCAATCCTGCCGCCGCCCGGAATCCGCACACTCACCCGTACACGGCAGGAGCGGGGGACCCACAGGTTCCGTGCCTGGTCCGGTTTCCGGAACAGGCTAGGGGTACAGCCGCGCAGCAGCGCGGCCGGGCATCTCCAGCCCGCACCCGACAGCTCACCCCGCAGGCGCCGGAGAGGAAATCGTCATGCCCGCGAAGGGTAAGCACCGCCGTCCCAAGTCCCTGCGTTTCACCCGCTCGATCGCCGTGGCCGGAACCGGTGGCGCCGCACTCGCGCTGCCCCTGATGGGAGCCACGGGCGCCCACGCCGCGACCCCGGCCGCCGCCGTCGCGCAGCATGTCGAGAAGGCCGCGACCGCCGCCCCCGCCGCGAAGACCGCCAAGGCCGCCACGGCCAAGACGTACGCGGTGAAGCGCGGTGACTACCTGTCGAAGATCGCCGACGAGCAGAACGTCGGCGGCGGCTGGAAGAAGATCTACGCCGACAACCGCTCCGCGATCGGCAGCGACCCCTCGCTGATCCACCCCGGTCTGAAGCTGTCGCTCGGCAAGAAGGCCGCCTCGGCCGCCCACTCGGCGACGCACACGTCCACCCGGACGGCCACCCCGGCGAAGTCCGCCCAGGCGGCCCCGGCCGCCGCCACGGCAGCGCCCGACACCGCCTCCGCCGACAGCTCCTCCGGCTACAACCTGCCGGTCGACAGCAGCAGCGTCGGCACCGGCTACAAGGTGGCGGGCAGCATGTGGTCCAGCGGCTACCACACGGGCGTGGACTTCGTGGTCCCGACCGGCACCACCATCAAGTCCATCGCCGCGGGTACCGTCGTGTCCGCGGGCTGGGGCGGCGCGTACGGCAACCAGGTCGTCATCCAGCACGCCGACGGCAAGTACTCCCAGTACGCCCACATGTCGTCCCTGTCCGTCTCGGCGGGCCAGACCGTGACCCCGGGACAGCAGATCGGTCTCTCCGGCGCGACCGGCAACGTGACCGGACCGCACCTGCACTTCGAGATCCGCACCACTCCGGACTACGGCTCCGACGTCGACCCGGTCGCGTACCTGCGCTCGCACGGTGTCGCGGTGGGCTGACCCCCTCCTCCTCCTGCTCCTGACGGCAGGAAGATCTCCGAAGGCCGGACCCCATGATCCCCGGGGTTCCGGCCTTCGGTGTTCCCGCGGCGCGGCCTCGGGCCGATCGCTGCTTCAACAGCCTTGACGCGGGCCTTATTCCAGAGTTGACCAATGCTTGGCGAGTGGCTTATCTCACCGCCCGTCAACCCTTCCCTACGGTCGCGTAGCTCACATCAAAAGGTGAATCATGCTCGATGTGGCAGACGATTCGAAGAGTGACAACAGATCAGTGATCGGGTCGTACGTGGCGGTGGGGGACAGCTTCACCGAGGGCGTCGGCGACCCTGGGCCCGACGGAGCGTTCGTCGGCTGGGCCGACCGGTTCGCGGTACTTCTCGCGGACCGCAGGCCCGAAGGCGACTTCGACTACACCAACCTCGCCGTGCGCGGCAAACTGCTCGACCAGATCGTCGAGACCCAGCTCCAGAGGGCCAAGGAACTCGGCCCGGACCTGGTCTCGTTCTGCGCCGGCGGCAATGACATCATCCGCCCCGGCACCGACCCCGACGAGGTCGCGGAGCGCTTCGAGCGCGCGATCGCCGACCTCACCTCCGCCGTCGGCACCGTCATGGTGACGACCGGCTTCGACACCCGTGGCGTTCCCGTGCTCAAGCATCTGCGCGGAAAGATCGCCACCTACAACGGACACGTGCGGGCCATCGCGGACCGCTACGGCTGTCCCGTCCTCGACCTCTGGTCCCTGAAGACGATCCAGGACCGGCGGGCCTGGGACGGCGACCGGCTGCACCTCTCGCCCGAGGGGCACACCCGGGTGGCGCTCCGTGCCGGACAGGTCCTCGGCCTCGAGGTCCCGGCCGACCCGGACCAGCCCTGGCCGCCCCTCCCGCCGCGCGGCACGCTGGAGGTGCGCCGCGACAACATCCAGTGGGCGCGCGAGTACCTGGTCCCCTGGATCGGACGGCGCCTGCGCGGGGAGTCCTCGGGCGACCACGTCTCGGCCAAGGGAGCCCTGTCCCCGGACGACATCAAGCTGCGCATCGAGTCGGTGGCCTGAACGGCGACCGGCCCTGCCGACGGAACCGGTTCGGCGCACCGAACCGGTTCGGCCGGCAGGGCCGACCGGCCGACGGGCATGACCCGGCCCGGCCGGTGGATTCGGTTGACCCGCATCGCGCGGGCGCAGCGCTCCGGGTGTGCGGCGGGCGCCGCTCGCCATCGGCGGGTCAGGGACGATCATCGGTGCCACGGTCCGAACCGTGGTGCCGGGTGACACGCGGTCCGGGGGAGGCGCCGGGTCGGGCCCGAGGCGGGCCGGGGACCCCGCTCACCGTGTCCCGGACCGGGGCGGCTACGCGAGCGTCAGCGCACCGCTGCCATCAACGCCTCGCGCTCCAGGCCCAGTTCGCGGGCGAGGGCCTCGTCGGCCCATTCCTGGGTGCGTGCCCGTGACACCGCTCCGGAGTACGCGGTCATCTGGACCGCCAGGCCGTCCAGCAGGGCCGTGAGCCTGAGGACCGCGCTCGCGGGGTCCGGGCAGCGGAACTCGCCGGCGGCCACACCCTCCGCGATCACCTCGGTCATGGCGGCCTTCCACTGCCGGTCGAGGTCGCGGGTGACCTCGCACAGCGCGGGCTCCCGCAGCGCGACCGCCCAGCCCTCGATCCACAGGCGCCAGCCCTTGGCCTGCCCCGTCGGGGCGTACCAGCGCACGGCGGCGCGAAGGCGGCGCAGGGCCGTCGTGCGGCGGCCGAGCAGCTTGCGCAGATGGGCGAGGTCGTCCTCGGCGGCGTGGGTGAACGCGGCGGCGACCAGCTTCTCCTTCGTGGAGAAGTGGTACAGCACCAGCGCGTTGCTCACGCCGAGGGCCGAGGCCACGTCGGCGATCCGTACCGCCGCGACACCTCGCGCCTCGATCTGCTCGACGGCGGCGCGCAGCAACTCCCCACGCCGCTCCGCCACACTCAACCGGACTCTCGCCACGCGGCAACCCTACACAGCCCTCTCGCCGGAAGCCCCGTGGGAGCGGGCCCGGCCCGGAGCGCCTTTCGCCCTCCCGCGAGGCCCCTCCGGCGGACGCGGCCTCGTGTCAGTCGACGAACTGGTAGTCGGCCTTGATGCGCCCCTCCTCGTCCAGGAGGAGGAACTCCAGTCCGCCGCCGGTGACCCGTCCCTCGCCGGTGTGGAACGACTCCCAGCGGAACGTGACCGCGTCGTGCAGCCGGCGGGCGGACTCCCCGATCCGGAACACGTACGTCCCGGGGGCCACGAACTCCTCGTAGGCACGCGTCACGCGCGCGTGCAGCTCGTCGTGACCCCGGGCCTCCAGCACGGCGGTGCCGAAGCCGAGGGACACGGCGCTGTCGTGCATCTCCGCGGGGGGACGCAGTACGTGCACACCGTCCTCGGCCCACAGTTCGCGTACGGTCTCGCGGCGGATCCGGGGGTCGGCCTCGTTCCAGACGCCGATGTAGCGCTCGATCAGGTCCTGCGCGTCGATGGCGGACATGATGCTCCTCGTGCGGGTCGGTGCGCGTCACTCGCGCGGTTCCTCTGACGGCACCGACTCTGCTGCGGTCCGGTCCACGGCTCAATTCCCGCCAGGGAATCGCCGCCCCCGGCTCCGGGGCCTCAGCGGTACCAGCCGAACCGCTCCGCGATGACCGGGAGCCGGTCGGTGACGATGGCGTGGGCGGCGGCCCGCGGGGTCGTCCCGTCGGCCTCGGCGCGCGCGAGCGTCCGGTCGATCAGGGCGCGCATGGAACGCCGGGTGTGGGCGAAGGCCTCGTCCGCGTCGGCGCCGATGTCGCCGAACAGGGTCCACCACCACCAGGCATTTGTACCGGAGTTGACGACGACGTCCGGCAGGACGGTGATCCCGCGCGCGGCGAGCAGCTCCTCCGCGTCCGCGAGGACGGGCATGTTGGCCGCCTCGACGATCCAACGGGCCTTGATGTCGCGCTGGTTGGACGTGTCGATCGCGTACGAGACCGCGGCCGGCACCAGGACCTCGGCGTCGGCGGACAGCCAGGCGTCGCCGGGGAGTTCGCGGTCGGCCGGCCGCAGCACCCCGCGGTCGACCGTCCCGTACGCGTCCCGCGCCCCGAGGAGCGCCTCGACGTCGAGGCCGTCCGGGTTCGCGATGGTTCCCTTGACGTCGGCGACGGCCACGATCCTGAGTCCCGCGCGCGCGAGGAAGCGCGCGGTGGCCCCGCCCATGGTGCCGAGCCCCTGGACGGCGACACGCGTTCCCGCGTACGGAGTCCCGGCCCGGTCCAGCGCGGCGAGCGCCGACTCGGCGACCCCGCAGCCGCCGACCAGTTCGTCGAGGCCGATGCCGTCCACCTCGACCGCGAAGGCGTCCGCGAGCCGCCGCCGGGCCGCCGCCTCGTCGTCGAGCAGCGGGTACACGGCCTGGATGGACGAGACGAGGCCCGCCTCCTCGGCGGCCCGGTCGACCAGGTCCTGGCTGAGCCCGAGATCCTCGCCGGTGGTCCAGAAGTTCTCGATGTAGGGGCGCATGGCGCGCAGATAGCGCACCAGCAGTCCGTACGCGGCCGGGTCCTGGGGATCGCAGTCGATCCCGCCCTTGGCGCCGCCGAGCGGGACGTACCGGCCCTCGGGGTTGTAGTGCAGAGCCTCTTTCATGGTCATGCCGCGGGCGAGTCCGGTGACCTCCTCCAGCGTGCAGCCGGGGCGCATCCGCAGACCGCCGCTGGAGACGCCCCGTACGAGCCGGTCGACGACGAGGAACCCCGGACGGCCGGTGACGTGGTCCGTCCAGGTGAGCGTCATCAGGGGGGCGGCGGTCATCGGGTCTCCTCGGGAACGACGATCAGGGTGGGGCCGGGGGTGCGCAGCGCCCGGGTGAGCGCGGTGCCCAGCTCGTCCGGGCTGTACGCGTGCGTGCCCTGTCCTCCGTAGGCGCGGGCCAGGGCGGGCAGGTCGACCGGAGCGAGGTCGACGGCCGTGGGCGTGTCGCCCCGGGCCGCCATCTCGTCGCGGATCTCCCCGTAGCCGCCGTTGTCGAAGACCACGACGGGCAGCGGGAGGCGGAGCTGTACCGCGGTCGCCAGTTCCTGCACGGTGAACTGGAGCCCGCCGTCCCCGCTGAGCGCCACGACCTCGCGGCCGGGGCACGCCGCCTTGGCTCCGATCGCCGCGGGCAGAGCGTAGCCGAGCGTGCCGTAGCCGGTCGGGTGAAGATAGCGGCCCGCCGGGCCGAGCGGGAGGTGGGGGAGCGCTCCGTAGTAGCAGCACTGGGCGCTGTCCGAGGTGATCACGGCGTCCTCGGGCAGGACGGACCGGATCACCCGCAGGTAGGGGATCCATCGGGCGTCGCGCGCGGCGGTCTCGGCGTTCCGGGCAGCCCGCAGTGCCGCCGCCCGCCGGACGGGGTCCTCGTCGGGCACGCGCGCGTGCGGGCGTCCGCCACGCGGTCCCTCGACGGCGCCGGGCACGCGCGCGTGCCCGGCCGTGACGCCCGGCTCCCCGACGGCGGCGAGCAGCGCCGTCAGGGACAGCAGCGCGTCGCCCACGACCGGGACGTCCACGGCCGGACCCGCGTACATCTGGTCCGGGTCGACGTCCACGCGGATCAGGGTGCCGTTCAGGGCGGGCGGCGCGGACCAGAAGTCGGACTCGGCGAGTTCGGTGCCCACGGCGAGGACGGCGTCGCGTTCCGCGAGCCAGTCCCGGACCGCGGGGCTGTGCAGCGACACGCCGACGGCCAGCGGATGGCTCTCCGCGACGACGCCCTTGCCGTTGGCGGTGGTGAGGACGGGAGCCCCGAGCCGCTCGGCGAGCGCCAGGAGCGGGGCGGCCGCACCGCGTGCTCCGCCGCCGAGGACGAGCGCCGGACGGCGGGCCTCGCGCAGCGCCTCGGCGGCCCGCTCCACGGCGAGGGGTGCCGGGGCGAGGGGGAGGAGGGGAGGGGTGACGCGCGCGGGAGCCGTCTCCTCGGCGGCCTCCAGCAGATCGAGGGGGATCTCGATGTGCGCGGGGCGCGGCCGGCCGGTGCGGAACAGGGTGAAGGCGCGGGCCACCGCCGCGTCGATCTCGGCGACCGAGGACACGCGGTGGCTGAACGCGGCGACGCCCCGCAGAGCCTCCGTCTGACTGCGCGTCTCGTGCAGCAGTCCGGTCGCGAGCCGGGGGTGGCGCAGAGGCATGCCGGGGGAGACCACGAGCAGCGGCACACTGTCGGAGTAGGCCTGGCCGACGGCGGCCGCGGCGTTCAGCAGGGCGGGTCCGGTCGTGGTGATCACGACACCGGGACGCCCGGTCACGCGCGCGTAGCCGTCGGCGGCGTATCCGGCGCCCTGTTCGTGGCGCGTCAGAACGTGCCGGACGACGTACGCGGACAGGTGGCGGTAGATCTCCAGGTTGTGCGTGCCGGGGATGCCGAAGGCGCGGGTCACGCCGTGTCCGGACAGCGCGCGGACGACGGCCTCGCCGCCGGTGAGCATCTCGCCCATCACAGGCTCCGCGCGACGGCGTCGGCACGCCCGGCGGCGCACGCGGCGCCCTCGGCCGGGGCCGGTTCGGCGGGAAGGCGGTACACGGTGTCTCCAGACGTGGACGGGCCGGCGCGGCTCCCGGGCTGCCGGGGCGCCTGCTCTCTACTGAACCATGAGTCAGTATCGGAACGCTCGCCGGGTCGTGTCAACGCACCCGGCCGGTGTCGCCGCGGGCACGGCGGCGCCCAGAACGCTTCGCCGGAGCGGAAGAAGCGGGGGTGCGGCGGGGTTGGCATCTACGGAACGAAGGCCACGGACATCGCGTTGTGACCGGGTGACCCGGCGCTGTCAGAGGCGACGACCATAATGAAAGTCTGACCGACTCCATCTGGAGGTATCCGTGACCGGTTTCCGTACCCTGAGCTCCGGGCTCCGCGCGCTGCGGCCCGCCGCCTTCGGCGCGGATCCGGCTGGTGCGCGCCTGCGCCGCATCCGCAATTCGCCGAACTTCGCGGACGGAGTCTTCCAGAACCCGGAGACCGCCCGTACCCGCCCCGACGGCTCGATGGTGGAGTTCGCGAAGGTCTACTTCCGCAGTGAGGAGCGCGCCCACCGCTCCCCGGCCGGGACCGTGCCCGTGCACGCGACGACCCTCGCCGACCTGGCCAGGCCCGCCGCGACCGGGCTGCGGCTGACCTGGATGGGGCACTCCAGCGTCCTCGCCGAGATCGACGGCCACCGCGTGCTGTTCGACCCGGTCTGGGGCGAGCGCTGTTCCCCCTTCGCCTTCGCCGGCCCCAAGCGGCTGCACCCGGTTCCGCTGCCGCTCGCCGCGCTCGGCCCGGTCGACGTCGTGGTGATCTCGCACGACCACTACGACCACCTGGACATGCCCACGATCAAGGAGCTGGGCGGCACGGACACCGTGTTCGCCGTACCGCTGGGCGTCGGAGCCCACCTGGAGCACTGGGGCATCGCCGCCGAGCGGATCCGCGAGCTGGACTGGAACGAGTCGACCAAGGTCGGCGGGATCACCCTGACCGCGACACCGGCGCGCCACTTCTGCGGGCGCGGCCTGCGCAACACCCAGCACACCCTGTGGGCCTCCTGGGTCGCCGAGGGCGACGCGCACCGGATCTACCACAGCGGCGACACCGGCTACTTCCAGGGCTTCAAGGACATCGGCGCCGCCCACGGCCCGTTCGACGCCACGATGATCCAGATCGGCGCCTACAGCGACTTCTGGCCCGACATCCACATGACGCCCCAGGAGGGGATGCGCTCCCACCTGGACCTCCAGGGCGGGAAGCCCTCCGGAGTGATGCTGCCGATCCACTGGGGGACGTTCAACCTGGCCACCCACGCCTGGGCCGACCCGGGCGAGGGCACGCTGGCCGCCGGCCGCGCGGTCGGCGCGCGCGTCGCGCTGCCCCGTCCCGGAGAGCCCTTCGAGCCCACCGCCGAGACCGTCCCCTCCGAGCCGTGGTGGCGCGGTGTGGCGCGTGCGCCGAAGGGCGGCTGGCCGGTCGTCGAGGAGCCCGTGACCGATACGCCGGGTGACGTCGCCGACGGCTCGACGGAAGGCACCGGCGAGCCCGAGACGGTGCCCGCGGGCTGATCCACCGATCGGATGCGAGGGCCGGGGAGCGCCATGCTCCCCGGCCCTCGCTGTTTCCTTGCGACCGCTTGTGACCAGCTCTGATCGGATCCGGAGCCTGGTGCGAACGCCTGTCCGACGGGGTTATCGGTCAGCCGTGCGACACCTCATACCAGAGCGGGACGCCACCCGGTGGACTTTGTCAACAGCCCACCGCACATGATGCGTTGGCGACTACTGTCAGTTGCCGACGGGCGACGCAGGGCCGATTTCTTCGGCTCTCTCGACCGGCACCGCGACGGCGCACACCCGAGTCGCGGAACCACGGGAGCTCCACGCCCCCGACGCATCCAGTACGAGGACGCCGATGTCTCACCTCCGCGCACCGGCCGCCCGCGCAGACCGCCGCGAGGGCGGGCGGCACGGCCGACCGGCCGCCCGCGCCACCCCCGCGCCGCCCGAGACCCACCTGCGGCACCAGCTCCTGCGCCTCGCGGTCCTGCCGCCGACCGCCGTGGCCCTCAGCGCGTGCGCCGCCGTCCTGTTCACCGTCCGCTCCACCGGCGCCCGGCCCGGCCCCGTCCTGTGGGCCGTCCTCGCCGGAGCGGTGGGCGTGGCCCTGGCCGGCATCCTGATCGCCGCCGTCGCCGCCGACCGCGCCGCCGCGTCCGTACGCGAACGCATAGGAGCCCTGCGCCGCACGAGCGCCCGCACCGAGACCGACCTGCGCGCCGTCGTCGAGGGGCTGCGCCGCGGCGAGGACCCGCCCGCGCGCAAGAAGCGCCGCCGCCCGCCCGCCGACGCCGACGACTTCGAACTGCTCGCCGCCGACCTCTCGCGCGCCCACGACGGCGCCGTGGCCGCCGTCGTGCAGGCCGCGCAGCTCTCCAGCCGTGCGGGCAGCGACCAGAAGGTCGAGGTCTTCGTCAATCTGGCCCGGCGCCTGCAGTCCCTCGTGCACCGCGAGATCTCCATCCTCGACGAGCTGGAGAACGAGATCGAGGACCCGGACCTCCTCAAGGGCCTCTTCCACGTCGACCACCTGGCCACCCGCATCCGGCGCCACGCCGAGAACCTGGCCGTGCTCGGCGGCGCCGTGTCCCGCCGTCAGTGGAGCAACCCCGTCTCCATGACCGAGGTGCTGCGCTCCGCGATCGCCGAGGTCGAGCAGTACTCGCGGGTCAAGCTCGTGCCCCCGATCGACGGCACCCTGCGCGGCCACGCCGTCGCCGACGTCATCCACCTGCTCGCCGAACTCGTCGAGAACGCCACCGTGTTCTCCGCCCCGCACACCCAGGTGCTGCTGCGGGTCGACCTCGTCACCTCGGGCCTGGCCATCGAGGTGGAGGACCGCGGCCTCGGCATGCAGGCCGCCGAACAGGACCGGATGAACGCCCTGCTCGCCGACCCCGACCAGGTCAATGTCGCCGGCCTGCTCCAGGACGGGCGCATCGGCCTGTTCGTCGTCTCGCAGCTCGCCCGCCGGCACGGCATCCACGTACGGCTCCAGAACAACATCTACGGCGGCGTCCAGGCCGTCCTCGTGGTCCCGCAGGACCTGCTGGGTGCGGCCCCGGACGCCGTCGAGGACGCGGGCCTGGCCCAGGCGCCGCCGAACGGGACGAACGGCGGGCACCGGCCGGCCCTCGGACCCGGTCCCGCCCACCCGCCGCCGGCGCAGGTCCCGGCGCTTCCCGGCGGCCGCCCGCCGGCCCCCGTCGTGCCCCGGCAGTCGGCGCGCGAGCTGTCCCGGGAAGCCCTGCCCGAGCCCGTACGACGGGAACGGCCACCCGGGCGGGGCGCGGACGCGCCGGCCGGGACGCGCGGGGCCGGACCGCTCCCGGTGCGCGGCTCCCGTGCCGAACGGCCCAACCCCGCCGAGGCCCTGCCCGGCATCCGCCCCGAGGATCGCCTCACCGCCGCCGAGAACGCGGCCCTGCCGCCCACCCCGCGCGCCGGGGTCGTCCGCGGCACCATGGGCAAGCCCAGCCTCCCCAAGCGGCGCGCCCAGGAGCACCTCGTGCCGCAACTGCGCGAAGGACAGGCGCCCCGCCCGGACACCGACCACCACGTCGGGCACGACCCGGGACTCATGGCGGCCTTCCAGCGCGGGATCGGACTCGCGGAGACCGCCCACGCGGATCCGGCGGACCGGCGGCTGCCGGAGCCGTCCCGGGTCCCGTCGCCCGCGGCCCCACCGGGCGCACCGGCCTCCTTCCCCGAGCGGACCCGCCCGGAGACCGCGCGCGGCGACGGCGCCGCCCGGGCCCGGGGACACCTGACCACCGGCACCCCCGCCGACGGCCCCGACGCGCTGGACGCACCCCCGGAGCACGGCGCACCGACGGTCCGCCCGGGCGGGGAGCGCACGACCCACGCACCGGCACCGCGAGGAGCCCACGACCTCGCCTCCGGCCACGACCGCACCAGCCGGCACGACGGGAGCACACCGGCCGGATGACGACCCCCGCACCCACCCCCACCGCTCCCGCAGACCTTCGTACCTCAAGGAGTCGATCCCCCATGGCGAGCGATGCGCCCACCGGCCACGTGTCCGACCTCGACTGGCTGATGAGCGGCCTTGTCCAGCGCGTACCCCACACCACCAGCGCGGTGCTGCTCTCCAGCGACGGACTCGTGAAGTCGGTCCACGGCCTGGACCCGGACAGCGCCGACCACATGGCGGCCCTCGCCTGCGGCCTCTACGCCCTCGGACGCAGCGCGGGCGTGCGGTTCGGCGACGGCGGCGAGGTGCGCCAGGTCGTGGTCGAACTCGACTCGACCCTGCTGTTCGTCTCCACGGCGGGCTCCGGAACCTGCCTCGCCGTGCTCGCGGGCCGGGAGGCCGACGCGGCCGTCCTCGGCTACGAGATGGCGATGCTGGTCAAGAGCGTCCGCCCCTATCTGGTCACCGCGCCCCGGCAGCCCGCCGTCGAACCGTCGGCGATGCGGTCTTGAACGCGGCCGCGGCCGGTGACGGGCCCTGGCTCGACGACGCGGCGGGACGCCTCGTGCGCCCCTACACCGTCAGCAACGGCCGGACCCGGCCGAGCACCGCGCTCGACCTCCTCTCCCAGGTCATGGCCACCGGAGCCACCCCCCTCGGCCACCTCGGCCCCGAACACCGCCAGGCGCTCGAACGCTGCCGGGCGCCCGTCTCGGTCGCGGAGGTCGCCGCCCATCTGAAGCTGCCGGCGGCGGTCACCAAAGTGCTGCTGTCGGACCTCGTCGACTGCGGGGCGCTGACCACCAAGCCCCCTCGGTTCCACCCCAACCCCACTGACCGGTCCCTTCTGGAGGCAGTGCTCGATGGACTACGACGACAGCTCTGACCCGTTCCCCACCGCGCTGAAGATCCTGGTGGCGGGAGGCTTCGGGGTCGGCAAGACGACGTTCGTCGGCGCGGTGAGCGAGATCGCGCCGCTCAGCACGGAGGAACTGCTGACCACCGTCAGCGCCTCGACCGACCGGCTCGACGGGATCGAGAACAAGGTCGAGACGACCGTCGCGATGGACTTCGGCCGCATAACCCTGGATCCGGAACACGTGCTCTATCTGTTCGGCACACCCGGACAGGAGCGGTTCTGGTTCATGTGGGACGAGCTCTCCGACGGCGCGCTCGGGGCGGTCATCCTCGCCGACACCCGGCGCCTGGAGGACTGCTTCGCCGCCGTCGACTTCTTCGAACAGCGCGGTCTCGCGTTCATCGTCGCGGTCAACGAGTTCGACGGCTCGTACCGCTACGACCCGGCCGAGGTGCGCGCGGCCATCGACCTCGACCCGGAGATCCCCGTCGTGTGCTGCGACGCCCGTATCTCCAGCTCGGGCGTGCAGACGCTGCTCACCCTGGTCCGGCACCTCCTCGCCCACGCGCCCGCCCATCTCCCGAGCCATGGAGCCCGTACATGAGGTACGACTCGCCGGGGCCGGGCGGCCGTCTGCTCCTGACGCCGCAGGACAAGGACGCCCCCGCCCGGGTGCGCAGGCTGCGCCGGCTGGGCCTCGGGGAGCGCTCCGAGCCCGCCCTCGACGCCTTCGCGGACCGCCTCGCGCACGTCGCCGCCGCGCCCTACTCGATGGTCAACTTCATCGACGAGCGACAGCAGTTCTTCGCGGGTCTGCACACCCCGGACGGCGGAGCCCGGGGCGGCAGGCTCCCGGCCGCCCTGGACGGCGGCGAACTCGAACTGGGCCGCTACATGGCCCGGGACCACGGCTTCTGCCCCCATGTCGTGGTGCGCCGCAAGGCGCTCGTCCTGGAGGACGTCTGCGACTACCCGCGCTTCGCCGGGAACCCGGTCGTCGACGAGTTCGGCGTCCGCTCCTACCTCGGCGCCCCGCTGCTCGACCGCAGCGGCATCGCCCTCGGCACGATCTGTGTCGTGGACGTCGAGCCGCGCCCCTGGGGAAGGACGGGCCTGGAGACCATCAAGGCGATGGCGGCCGAGCTGACCGGGCAGCTCGAACGGCGGGAAGAGGACCACGGGATCTGACGACGCGCCGGGGCGAGGGTCCGGCCCTGCCGGCCGCCCGGGACCCATCCTGGGACGTATGCCGGGACCCCTCCCTGACATCCGTGACGCACCCCCGTGGAACGGGGGTGCCGCATGTCCCCGTAGCCGTGCCTGACACCACCGTCCCCCACATCGTCTCCTCGCCCCGCGCCGCCCCGGCGGCCCGGCGACCGGCCCATGGACGGGCCGGGAGAACGCGGGCGTGAAGGAAAGCTGGGGCCGCGCTTAAGAAATCCTCGATGGACCCAGGGCACCGTCGTACGGCAGATTCCTGGGTGAATTCACCCCTCTCCCCGGTGCGGGCCGCTTCGGCGTGCCCCTTCCCGGGACCTCACGCACAGGAGCCGCACGAGTGAAGGCGCTGGTCAAGGAGAAGGCGGAGCCCGGACTCTGGCTCACGGACGTCCCCGAGCCGCAGGCCGGCCCCGGTGACGTGCTGATCAAGGTTCTCAGGACCGGGATCTGCGGCACCGACCTGCACATCCGCAACTGGGACGGCTGGGCGCAGCAGACCATCACGACGCCCCTCGTGCTCGGCCACGAGTTCGTCGGCGAGGTCGTCGAGACCGGCCGCGACGTCACCGACATCAACATCGGCGACCGCGTCAGCGGCGAGGGCCACCTGGTCTGCGGCAAGTGCCGCAACTGTCTCGCCGGACGCCGCCACCTCTGCCGTGCCACCGTCGGCCTCGGCGTCGGCCGCGACGGCGCCTTCGCCGAGTACGTCGTGCTGCCCGCCACCAACGTGTGGGTGCACCGCGTTCCGGTCGACCTCGACGTCGCCGCGATCTTCGACCCGTTCGGCAACGCCGTGCACACCGCGCTGTCCTTCCCGCTCGTCGGCGAGGACGTCCTGATCACCGGCGCCGGACCGATCGGTCTGATGGCCGCCGCCGTGGCCCGCCACGCCGGCGCCCGCAACGTCGTCATCACCGACGTCAGCGAGGAGCGCCTGGAACTGGCCCGCAAGATCGGCGTCAGCCTCGCCCTCAACGTCGCGGGCTCGACGATCGCCGACGGACAGCGCACCCTCGGCCTGCGCGAGGGCTTCGACATCGGCCTGGAGATGTCCGGCCGCCCCGAGGCCATGCGCGACATGATCGCCAACATGACCCACGGCGGACGGATCGCCATGCTGGGTCTGCCGTCCGCGGAGTTCCCCGTCGACTGGGCCCGGATCGTCACCTCCATGATCACGATCAAGGGCATCTACGGCCGCGAGATGTTCGAGACCTGGTACGCGATGTCGGTCCTCCTGGAGAGCGGCCTCGACCTCACTCCCGTGATCACCGGCCGGTACGGATTCCGGGACTACGAGGCGGCGTTCGACGACGCGGCCGGCGGCCGTGGCGGCAAGGTCATTCTCGACTGGACCCTCTGAGGACTTAAGGAACTGATGATGTTCGACTCCGTCCGCGACGACCTGCGCACCACCCTCGACGAGATCCGCGCCGCCGGGCTGCACAAGCCCGAGCGGGTCATCGGCACCCCGCAGTCCGCGACCGTGAACGTCACCGCGGGCGGCCGCCCCGGTGAGGTCCTCAACTTCTGCGCGAACAACTACCTCGGTCTCGCCGACCACCCCGAGGTCGTCGCCGCCGCCCACGCGGCGCTCGACCGCTGGGGCTACGGCATGGCCTCCGTCCGCTTCATCTGCGGTACGCAGGAGGTGCACAAGGAGCTGGAGGCGCGGCTGTCCGCGTTCCTCGGCCAGGAGGACACGATCCTCTACTCCTCCTGCTTCGACGCCAACGGCGGTGTCTTCGAGACCCTCCTCGGCGCCGAGGACGCGGTCATCTCCGACGCCCTCAACCACGCCTCGATCATCGACGGCATCCGGCTGTCCAAGGCGCGCCGCTTCCGGTACGCCAACCGCGACATGGCCGACCTGGAGGCGCAGCTCAAGGAGGCCTCCGGCGCGCGCCGCCGGCTGATCGTCACCGACGGCGTCTTCTCCATGGACGGCTACGTCGCCCCGCTCCAGGAGATCTGCGACCTCGCCGACCGCTACGACGCGATGGTCATGGTCGACGACTCGCACGCGGTGGGCTTCGTCGGCCCCGGCGGCCGGGGCACCCCCGAGCTGCACGGGGTCATGGACCGCGTCGACATCATCACCGGCACGCTAGGCAAGGCCCTGGGCGGCGCCTCCGGCGGTTACGTCGCCGCCCGCGCCGAGATCGTCGCCCTGCTGCGCCAGCGTTCGCGCCCGTACCTCTTCTCGAACACGCTCGCCCCGGTCATCGCCGCGGCCTCCCTGAAGGTCCTCGACCTGCTGGAGTCCGCCGACGACCTGCGGGTGCGACTGCGGGAGAACACGGCGCTGTTCCGTTCGCGGATGACCGAGGAGGGCTTCGACATCCTCCCCGGCGACCACGCGATCGCCCCCGTCATGATCGGTGACGCGTCCGTCGCCGGCCGCATGGCGGAGCTGCTCCTGGAGCGTGGTGTGTACGTGATCGGCTTCTCGTACCCGGTCGTCCCGCAGGGGAAGGCCCGTATCCGGGTGCAGCTCTCCGCGGGGCACTCCACCGAGGACGTGAACCGGGCCGTGGACGCCTTCGTGGCGGCGCGCGCGGAACTCGACGCCTGAGGGCGGACGCGCCCCCGTGCCGGGGGCGCTCACCGGTCCGATGGCCGGAAAAGGCGTGTGACCTGAGAGAATCGGTCGCATGATCGAAGCGCGGCGGCTCCACATCCTCCGTGCGGTGGCCGACCACCGCACGGTGACGGCGGCGGCCGCCGCGCTGTATCTCACGCCCTCGGCGGTCTCGCAGCAGCTCACCGCCCTGGAGCAGGAGACGGGCCACCGGCTCGTCGAGCGCGGCGCCAAGGGCGTACGGCTCACACCCGCCGGCGAGATCCTGCTCAGCCACACCAACGCCGTGCTGGCCCAACTGGAGCGGGCCGAGGCCGAGTTGGCGGCCTACAGTGCCGGCTCCGCGGGGACGGTCACCGTGGCCTCCTTCGCGACCGGCATCGGCCTGGTCGTGGCCCCCGCGCTGGCCCGCCTCGCCGTCACCTCGCCGGGCATCCTCGTGCGCGTCCAGGACGCCGAGGGCGACGCGAGTCTGCCGATGGTGCTGGACCGGCAGGTCGACATCGCGGTGGCCGTCGAGTACCGCGGCGCCCCGGACGCGGACGATCCGCGCCTGACCCACGTCCCGCTCTACGCCGAGCCCTTCGACGCCGTCGTGCCGGTGACCCACCGCCTGGCCGACTCCGCGGAAGTGCCGCTCGCCGAGCTGGCCAAGGACCCCTGGATCGGCCCGTACCCCGGCAACCCCTGCCATGACGTGGTCGTCCTGGCCTGCGAGAACGCCGGATTCCAGCCGCGCCTCGAACATTCCTCGGACGACTTCCGCGCCGTCGTCGCCCTCGCCTCCGCCGACGCGGGTGTCGCCCTGGTGCCGCGTTCGGCGCTGCGGGGCATGGACCTCACGGGTGTGGTGGTGCGCCCCGTCGACGGAGTCGCCCCCACCCGCCGCGTCTTCGCCGCCGTGCGCCGCGGCGCCGAGGGGCATCCGCTGATCCGGCCCGTCCTGGAGGCGCTGACGCGGGCGGCCACGGACGACTGAGTCCGTCGAGCGCGTCACGTGCGTCGAGCGCGCCGGCCGCGTCGAGTCGATCGAGTCCGTCGAGCGGGCCGTCGACTCCGGCGGCCCGCTCGCGCCTTCCCTGTGTTCCCGAATATGGGATAGCATCCCGGATATGGGAATCGAGGAGGATGGTGAGGTCGACGTCCGGCTCGGGGCGCGACTGGCCGAGCTGAGGGCCGAACGGGGCTGGACCCTGGGCGAGTTGGCCGAGCGCAGCGGGATCAGCAGATCGACCCTCTCGCGCGCGGAACGCGCCGAGATCAGCCCCACGGCCTCCCTCCTCAACCGCCTCTGCCATGTGTACGGGCGGACGATGTCGCACCTGCTCAGCGAGGTCGAGCGGGAATCCGCGCTGCTGGTCCGCGCCGCCGACCAGACGGTCTGGACGGACCGGGCCTCCGGATTCGTCCGGCGATCGGTCTCGCCGCCGCACGCCGGACTGCGCGGCGAACTGGTCGAGGGGCGCCTCGCGGCCGGCGCGGACATCGCGTACGACAGGCCTCCCGTGCCCGGCCTCGAACAGCACATCTGGGTCCTCGACGGAAGGCTCGACGTGACCGCGCAGGACGTCGAGCACCGCCTCGACGCCGGTGACTGCCTCCGCTTGAGGGTGTGGGGGCCGACGCGATTCCACTGCCCGGGCCCCGCGGACGTGCGGTACGCGCTGGCGGTGGTGCTGCCGTGATCACCGTCACCCGCCTGACCGCTGCCGAACTCCACGCCGGAGCCGATGAGTTGGCGGATCTGCTCACCGACACCGTGGACGGCGGCGCCTCGATCGGATTCCTCGCCCCGCTCGGCCACGCGACGGCGCTCGCCTGGTGGCGCGAGCGAGCGGACGCCGTCTCGGCCGGCCGGCACGCGGTCTGGGTGGCCCGCGCCGACGGCCGGCTGCTCGGCACCGTCGCCCTCTCCTTCCCGGACAAGCCCAACAGCCGCCACCGCGCCGAACTCGTCAAGCTGATGGTCCACCGCGACGGCCGCGGCCAGGGCGTGGGCCGCATGCTCCTCGCCACCGCGGAGAGCGCGGCCGCCGCCACCGGAATCACCCTCCTCCATCTGGACACCGAGACCGGCAGCCCCGCCGAGTCGCTGTACGTGTCGGCGGGCTGGACCCGGGTCGGCGCGATCCCGGACTACGCGGCGGCACCCTCGGGCGAGCTGCGCCCGACGACGCTCTTCTACAAGCGGCCCGGAGCGCACGCCGACGGCACCTGACGTCGTGTCTTCCCCGGGCCTTCGCCGTGTCGATGTCAGTGGTGTTGGCTAGCGTGCGTCTCATGCCGGATGCAGAAGACGTACGCCGTATCGCCCTTTCCCTGCCGGACACGACGGAGAAGATCGCCTGGAGCATGCCCACCTTCAGGGTCGCGGGAAAGATGTTCGCCACACTGCCCGAGGCGGAGACCTCCATCGCCGTGCGCTGTCCGAAGGAGGAGCGCGACGAACTGGTCCTGGCCGAGCCGGAGAAGTTCTGGATCGCCGACCACGAGGCCGGCTTCGCCTGGGTCCGTGCCCGGCTCGCCGCCCTGGAGGACGACGACGAACTCCGCGCCATCCTCGCCGACTCCTGGCGCCAGGCCGCCCCGCCCCGACTCGTCGACGCCCACCCCGGGTTGGGCCTGCCGTCCGCCGACTGAAACGGCCTCTGCACCACCCGTGCCCCGTGGCATGATCCGCATCGGGAGCGATCCGGGGACGGAGCGATCCGGGGACGGAGTGGTCCGCGACGGGCGCGATCCGGAAGCGGGAACGAAGCGTGGACGGGCGGCTTCGTGGGGGAGCCGCCGGGTGCAGGGGGAGGGCGCGAGCGGGATGACCAGGACGTCATCGGGCCAGGAGCCGCAGGACGGGACGCCGTGCGAGGGGCCGTGCGAGGCATCGCGCGGGAGTGAGGAACCGGACCCGGGCCCGGGCCCGGCCCGGGGCGGTCCGCTCGACGGACGGCGGAGCCGGTCCGTCTGGTCACGGGACTTCGCCCTGTTCTTCGTCGCGCGGGCCCTCGCCCGGCTCGGCGAGACCATGCTGCCGGTGGCGCTCGCCGCGGGACTGCTGCGGTACGGCTACGGGGTCGGCGCCGTCGGCCTCGCCATGGCCGCCTCCGCCGGGCCCTTCGCCGCCCTGGTCGTGTTCGGCGGAGTGATCGCCGACCGGTTCAGCACCCGCAGACTGATGATCGGCGCCGACCTCGTGCGGCTCGTGGCCCAGTCGATCGCCGCCGCCCTCTTCTTCGCCGGCCACGTGGTCCTCTGGCAGGTCTGCGTGATCGGCGCGGTCAACGGCGTGGCCGGCGCGGTCTTCCAGCCCGGCGTCGCCAGCACCGTGCCGCGTCTGGCCGCCGACATCCAGGGAGCCAACGGCGCCATCCGGATCGCCGAGTCCGCCGCCCAGCTCGCCGGCCCCGCGCTCGCGGGCCTGATGGTCGCGTTCGCCTCCGCCGGAGGGGTCTTCGTGGCCCACGCCGGCACCTACGCGCTGAGCGCCCTGTGCCTGCTTCTGCTCCGCCTGCCCCCGGCCGCTCCCGGGAGCCGCCCCCACAGCGCCGGCTTCCGGGCCGATCTCGTCGAGGGCTGGCGGGAGTTCAGATCCCGTACGTGGCTGTGGGGCGTCATCGTCGTCTGGTGCGTCTACATGATCTCCGTCTGGGGCCCGACCGTCCCCCTGGTGGCGACCGAGGTGGTGCGGGCGCACGGCCCGCGCGCCTACGGCCTCATCAACTCCGCCCTCGGCGCGGGCACGGTCGTCGGCGGGCTCGTCGCCCTGCGGCTGCGCCCGCGCCGCATGCTGCGCGCCGGATCCCTCGCCCTCCTGGCCTTCGCCTGCTTCCCCGCGTCGGTGGGGGCGGGGTTCGGTGTGGCGGCCGTCGCCGGGTGCGCCGTGATCGCCGGCGCGGGCATCTCGTTCTGGGGCGTGATGTGGGCGACGAGCGTGCAGACGCAGGTCGCCCCCGACGTCCTCAACCGCATCCACGCCTACGACGTCGCGGGTTCCCTGGCGATGATGCCCGTCGGCCAGGCACTCGCGGGGCCCGCCGCCGGTGCCCTCGGCGCCGACAACGTCCTGCTCGTGGCAGGCGTCATGTCCCTCGTCGTCTGCGCGGCCCTGCTCTCGGTGCCCGCGATCCGGGACCTCGTACGGGTCGACGGTCCCGTGTCCAGGTCGCCGGGCGGCACCCCCGTACCGCCCGGAGACGCCGTTCGGCCGTCCCGCCCGCGAGAAACGGGTGCGCGACCACCGGCGTGAGTGCGGTATTGTTTCCGTGCGCGTCCAGCCAGGGGAAACCCCAGGTCAGACGGGCATCGGGACGTGGCGCAGCTTGGTAGCGCACTTGACTGGGGGTCAAGGGGTCGCAGGTTCAAATCCTGTCGTCCCGACTGGAGTCTTCTCCGTAGTCGCAGGTCCGAGGCCGTTCTCTCGTACGACGAGAGGGCGGCCTTCGGCGTGTTCCGGGCCCGCCCTCGGACGCGGCTCCCGCCGGCCTCGGATCCGCCTCGGACGCGGCTCCGGCCGGTCTCGAATTCGCCTCGGGCCCGCCTCGGGTCCCCGCCTCGGGCCCGCGCCTCTCACGGTGTCCCCGCTCCGACCGGCGCGTGGGTCGCCGGCGTCGACGGCGGAGGCGAGGGGACGAGATCCTGTTCGGCCCAGATCGCCTTGCCCCGGCTGACGCCCCGGACGCCCCAGCGGCGGGTGAGCTGTGCGGTGATGAACAGCCCGCGCCCGTGCTCGTCGGTGTCCAGGGCCCGGCGCAGATGCGGAGCCGTATTGCTGTCGTCGGCGACCTCACAGGTGAGGGTGTCCCCGAGGATCAGCCGCAGCCGGATCGGGCCCTTGGCGTACCGGACGGCGTTGGTCACCAGCTCGCTGACGATGAGCGCGGTGTTGTCGACGATGTCGCTGTCGATGTCCCAGTCGGCCAGTTGGGTGGTCGCGGCCTTGCGCGCCATGGAGACGATCGCGGGGTTGTTGGGAAAGGTCCAGACGCGCGTCCGGTCGGGGCCGAGCGTGCGGGTGCGGGCCAGGAGCAGGAAGGCGTCGTGGTCGAGCCGGTCGGGAACCAGATCGAGGGCGAGCGAGTCGCACAGCTCCTGCAGGGAGGGGCCGGGTGCCGCCCCGCCGATCCGGCTCGGCAGGGACCGCTCCATGACCGGGGCGTCGGCCAGGAGCGCGGTGTTGTACAGGACCAGGGTGCTGCCCGCGGGCAGGGCGCGTTCGGTCGACCGGTACTGGGCGATGCCCTGGCCCAGCGGGGGGCCGGGGTCCACGTCGAGGGCTTCGACGTCGCCGCCCGGGTGGACCAGGACGGGCGCCGGGTGCCCCGCGCTCGCCGCCGTACAGAGCCGGGTGACCGGGTCGTAGACGACGTAGAGACAGCTCGCCGGGGCGCCGTCGGCCGGGAGGCCGGGCGTGCCGGGCGGGACCTGCTGGGGGCGGCTGGCGAGGTCGTGCAGGCGTTCCAGGATCTCGTCGGGAGGCAGGTCGAGGTCGGACAGCGCCTCGATCGCTGCCCGCAGCTCGCCCATGGCCGCGGGGTCGGCGGCGTCCGCCTCCGCGGTGGTGTCCCCGGCGACGAGCGCGATCCTGGCGCCGGACAGGGGGATGACGTCGAACCAGGCGCCGCCCGTCCCCGCGGGCAGGTAGGTGTGGGCCACGTCGACCGCGGCGGCTCCGGGCGTCGCCGGATGGGTGAGGCGGCCGGTGACGATGCGGGCCGTGGAGCGTTCGCGTCCGTACTGCCGGGCGTTGTCCAGACACAGGGCGGCGTGGGTGGTGAGCTGCTCCGCCAGGGCCAGGTCCTTGTCGTCGAACGGGGTCGGATTGCGCCATCGGTAGAAGCAGGCGAGCCCGAGCACCAGGCCCCGGGCGCGGATGGGGACCAGCAGCATCGAGTGCACCCCGGCCGTCAGGATCCGGGCGTCGCGCCGGCGATCCGGGTCGAGCCAGGAGGCATCCGGGTTCAGCCGCCGGATCAGCCGGGGCGCCAGGGTGTCCAGGGCGGCCCGGTAGGGCGTGGCGGGCGGATAGGTGGTGATCTCGCCCATTCTGGGCACGCCCTGGAAGTCGGGGCCGGCCGCGGAGCGGAAGCCCGCACGCCGCAGGGCCGCCCCCTGGTCGCGGGACTCCGGGGTGGGCGCGTGCCCGCGTATGACGGTGTCGTAGACGTCGACGGTCACGGTGTCGGCCAGACGGGGGACGGCGAGGTCGCTGAACTCCGCGGCGGTGCGGAACACGTCCAGCGTGGTACCGACCCGGGTGGCCGCTTCGTTCAGCAGACGCAGCCCCGCCTCGGCCCGGACACGGGCGGTCACGTCGGTCAGCGCGGCGGCGACCCCGAGCACGGTTCCGTCGGCGTGCTGGAGCCGCAGGACGTCGACCGAGGCGACGGCCTCGACGGCGGGCCCGCTCCGGCTGCGGAGCCGGACGAGCAGGTCGAACACGGGGCCGCCGGACTCCAGCACCTGCCGGGCGGTCCGCTCGACGACCCCGCGGTCGGGGATGTCGAAGGCCTGGAGAATCTCGGACAGCGAGCGCCCGACCATGTGGTGGATGGGGAAGTCGCGCATCATGCGCGCGGCCGGGTTCACCCGTACGAGTCGCAGGTGCCGGTCGTAGATGTGCAGACCGGCCGGAGACCGGGAGAACAGCGCGTCCAGGAGCGCGTCCCCCAGTTCCTCGCCCGCCGGGTCGGCTTTCGGGCGGTATCCATCGGTCACGACGGAACACCTCGATGGGTCGGCAACGATCCGTCGGACCGATCCAACCCCCGTCGGCGGCCTCCTGCCACCGGAGCGGAGCCGCCGCCACCGGGAGCAGGCCTCCGATGGCCGAGAAAAACGCTTGGACCGTGCGGCCACCGCCGGGGGACGATGTAACTTCTTGCCTTCCCATGTCCGGACATCGACGCTTTGGGGAGCCGAGGCGAGGTGAACCCGGACGACGCGGCGGGCAGCCGTACGACGACACAGGGTTGTGATGGCATCTCCTGAATCGCGCAAGGCCTTACCGGGCAAGGGCCCGGTCCTCCTCGCACTTCGCTACTACGGAAGGGAGCTGCGCAGGCTCCGCCGGCTGACCGTGCCGGGCATGCTGCTGCCCGCGCTGGGCAACATCGGCATCAGCTACGTCGCACCGCTCGTCGTGGCGAAGCTCGTCGGCCGTATCGCGGCCGGCGGCAGCGGTGTCTCCGCCGGTGACGCCCTGCCGTACGTCCTCGCCTTCGGCGGTGTCCTGCTCCTCTCGGAGGCGTTCTGGCGCCTGGGCCTGCACTGCCTCAACCGCCTGGACGCCCTCGGCATCGAGCGGCTGTACGTGATCGGCATGGACGAGCTGTTCGCCAAGGACGCCTCGTTCTTCCACGACAACTTCGCCGGCTCGCTGACCAAGCGGGTGCTGAGCTTCGCCTCCCGCTACGAGGAATTCGTCGACACGATGACGTTCCAGGTCGTCGGCAGCCTCGTACCGCTCGTCTTCGGGTCCGTGGTCCTGTGGCGCTACGAACCGCTGCTCGTCGTCGGACTCCTGGCGATGATCGCCGTGACGGCGGTGTGCGTGGTGCCGCTCATCCGCCGCAGGCAGGCCCTCGTCGACGAACGCGAGGAGGCGATCGCCCGTGTCTCGGGTCATGTCGCCGACAGCCTGATGAACATGGACACCGTGCGGGCCTTCGCCGCCGAGGAGCGCGAGGCGGCGGAGCACCGCTCCCGGGTCGCGGTGTCGCGGCGGCTCACCCTCCAGTCCTGGGACTACGGCAACCTGCGCATCGACACGTTCGTCGCGCCGATGTCCGTCCTGACCAACGCGCTCGGCCTGCTGCTCGCGATCACGCTCGGCGGGGGCGAGCACGGCGTGGAGGCGGTGGTGGTCGCCTTCACCTACTACGCCAACGCGACCCGGATCATGTTCGAGTTCAACCAGATCTACCGGCGCCTGGAGAGCTCGATGACGGAGGCCGCCCAGTTCACCGAGCTGCTGATGTCACCGCCGACCGTGCTCGACCCGGCCGCCCCCGAGCCGCTGCGGGCCCGTGACGCCGATGTCCGCTTCGAACAGGTGACCTTCGCCCACGGCGGGGCCGATCCGCTCTTCACCGGGCTCGAACTGGCCGTACCGAGCGGCGCGAAGGTCGGTCTGGTCGGCCGGTCGGGCGGCGGCAAGACCACGCTCACCCGGCTGCTGCTGCGGATGACCGACATCGAGGGCGGCCGCATCCTGATCGGAGGCCAGGACATCAGCAAGCTGCGGCAGGCCGATCTGCGCAGCATGATCGCGTACGTGCCGCAGGACCCGGCGATGTTCCACCGCTCGCTGCGGGACAACATCGCCTTCGCCCGCCCTGACGCCACCGAGGAGGAGATCCGCCGCGCGGCCGAGGCGGCCCACGTCACGGAGTTCGCCGACGCGCTGCCGGACGGTTTCGCGACCATGGTCGGCGAGCGTGGCATCAAGCTGTCCGGCGGCCAGCGCCAGCGGGTCGCCCTGGCCCGCGCGATCCTGCGCGACGCGCCGATCCTGCTGCTCGACGAGGCGACCAGCGCGCTGGACTCCGAGAGCGAGATCCTCGTCCAGTCGGCGCTGTGGCGGCTCATGGAGCGGCGCACGGCGCTCGTGGTGGCGCACCGGCTGAGCACGGTCGCCGGCATGGACCGGCTCGTCGTCCTCGACCGCGGCAAGATCGTCGAACAGGGCACGCATCATGAGCTGCTCGCCTCGGAGGGCGCCTACGCGAAGCTGTGGCGTCACCAGTCGGGCGGCTTCATCGACGACAGGCCCGACGCGGCCGGCCGGCGCTGAACACGAGGGCCGCGGGACGGCGCCGATCAGGCGGGCTCGTCGTCCCGGTGCAGCGGCACCGTCCACTCCAGGACGGTGCCGCTCGGCTCGGCGGGCGTCAGGGCGCAGGTGCCGCCGAGCTGTTCGGCGCGGGCGCCGATGTTGCCGAGACCGCTGCGGCGGGTGACGTCGGGGCCGATGCCGCGGCCGTTGTCCGCCACGCGCAGGCGCAGCGCGGTGGCGGTCGCCTCGGCGGTGACCTCCACGGCGGTGGCGTCGGCGTGCCGGGCGGTGTTGGACAGGGCCTCGCGCAGGACCGCGACCACGTGCTCCCGCTGCTCGTCGGACACCTCGGTGTCCAGCAGACCGCTCATGCGCAGGGAGGGGGCGAAGCCGAGCGTCTCGGCCGCGCGGCCGACCTCGGTGACGAGCCGGGTGCGCAGACCGGCGGTGGCGTCGGACCGGTCGCTCTCCCGCAGGGCGTAGATCGTCGAACGTACGACCTTGATCGTGTCGTCGAGATCGTCCACCACCCGCTGGACGCGTTCGGCCACGTCGGGCCGGTCGGCGAGGCGGTTGAGCACCGACTGCAGGCTGAGCCCGCCGGCGAAGAGCCGCTGGATGGCCAGGTCGTGCAGGTCGCGAGCGATGCGGTCGCGGTCGTTGAGGACGAGGAGCTGTTCCGCGTCGCGGCGGTGCTCGGCGATCTCCAGGGCCAGCGCGGCGTGGCCGGCGAACCCCTCGATCATGTCGATCGTGGCGTCGGGGAACGCGGTGCCGCCCTGGCGGTTCGCGACCTGGAGGACGCCCCGCACCCGCTCCTGGGTGCCGAGCGGGATCACGAACGCCGGGCCGAGGTCGAGGACCGACGCGCTGCCCGTCCCGGTGCGCGGGTCCTGGCTGAGCGAGGTGCTGACGATGCGCTCGCCCGAGGCGTACACCTTGGCCGCGAGGCTCGTCCCGTCCGGGAGGGTCAGCCCCCGCACCTGATCGGCGTCGCGGCCCTCGGCGGACTCGATGACGAGGTCCGTGGTCCCGGTCAGCGGCAGCGCCAAGGTGACCAGATCCGCGTCGGACAGCTCCCGGACGGTCGCCGTGAACGCGTGCAGGACGTCGACCGGGTCGGCGCCGGACAGCAGGGTCCGGGTCAGCTCGCTGCTCGCGGCCAGCCAGCGCTCGCGCCGCCGCGCGTCGTCGTACAGCCGGGCGTTGTCGATGGCCACGCCGGCCGCCGCGCCCAGCGTGCGCAGGACGGCCTCGTCCTCGGCGTCGAACTCGGCCCCGCCGTGCTTCTCCGTGAGGTACAGGTTGCCGAAGATCTTGTCGCGGACCTGCACGGGGGTGCCGAGGAACGTCGTCATCGGGGGGTGGCCGGGAGGGAAGCCGACCGAGTCCGGGTGGTCGCTCAGCACGGGCAGCCGCAGCGCGTGCGGCTCGCGGATGAGCAGGCCGAGGATGCCTTCTCCCCGGGGGTAGTGACCGATGCGGGCGATGGTCTCCTCGTCGATGCCCACGGTGATGAACTGCTTGATGCCGCCCTCGTCGCCGAGGACGCCGAGCGCGCCGTAGCGGCAGTCGACGAGCTGCACCGCGGATTCCACGATCTGGCGCAGGACCACGTCGAGGTCCAGGTCGCTGCCGATCGCGAGGACCGCCTCGAGAAGGGTGTGCACCCGGTTCTGGGTGCCGCGCACACGCTCCACCTGCTCCTGGAGGTCCTCCAGCAGGGCGTCCAGCCGGAACTGCGGAACCGGGGGCTCCTCCGGAAGGTGTGCGCTCTGGTCCATTCGAGATCCCCTCACTCACCACCCGACGAAGCCATGATGCCCGACGGCCAGGGCCCGCGGTCGGGCACCTGTACGGATCGCGGCGACGTTTTCGGGGGCGGAAGGGAGGAACGTACGCGAATGGTTCAGGCGGGGGCGGTGACGCCCGCTGCGGTCCCGTCGACGGTGCCGTCGACGGTGTCGTCGACACGGAAGGACAGGCTGTTCATGACGCCGACGACACCGTCGACCCGCCACGTCAGCCGGATGGCCTCCGGGATCTCGCTGCGGTGTTCGAGCCGCCCCTCCAGCGTCACCACTCCGTCGCCAACCGAGACGCCCACGGCGTGCGGCGGCAGCGACAGCGCGCGCCCCAGCACGGCGTCGGCGACCTCCCGCCGGATCTCCTCGTCCGTCCGCAGGAAGACCCGCAGCAGGTCGCTGCGGGTGGCGATCCCGATCAGCCGGTCCTCCTCGTCCACCACCGGAAGCCGCTCGACACGGTGGCGCTCCATGACCCGGGCGGCATCGGCCACGCGCTGCTCCGGATGCACGGTGATCGCGGGCGTCGACATGAGCTGCTCCACCGTCGTGGCGCGGACGCGTCCGACCCCCGCGGTGGTCGTGCGGCGCACGGCCGGTCCGGGCCGGCGGGGCCACGGGAGGGCGCGGCCCGGCGACGGCGGGAGCAGACGCCGGACCCGTCCGCCGCCGGACCGGATCGCCCGCGGGCGCAGCAGGTCGGTCTCCGAGATCACGCCCACGACCTTGTCGTCGTCGTCCACGACCGGCAGCCCGCTGATCCCGTACCGGTCCAGCAGCCGGACCACGTCCTTGAAGGACATCCGCCGATGCGCCTCGACGACCTCGCTGGTCATGACCTGCCCGACGATGAGGGTCATCTCGCCATCTCGCTTCCTGCTCGGACGGCTTCCCAGCGTGCCGTCCGGGCGCCCGCGGAGGCAGGGGCCGACGGTCCTCCGGCGGGGGCCGGACCGCCCGCGAAGACAGGTCCAAAGACCCGGCCTCGGGCCCGGACCGGGCACTCCGGCGCTTCGGGCGCTAGCGCTTCAGGCCGACCCCGCCGTACAGGGACACCGGCTCGTCGCCGATCGGGGTCTCGCCCTCCGCGAGCCCGGGACGCCAGTCCTTCACCGAGACGACACCGGGGTCGATCAGCTCCAGCCCCGCGAAGAAGCGGCTCACCTCGGCGTGCGAGCGGCCCACGAGGGTGACACCGCCGCGCGCGTACGCCTCGATGCCCCTTCGGACCTCCTCGGGCTCGAAGTCGGCGGTCATCGCGGACAGCGACAGGAAGCTGCCGGGCGCCAGCGCGTCGACCAGGGTTCCCACCAGTTCGTACGCGCCGCCGTCGTCGGCGACGAAATGCATCAGCGCGATCAGCGACAGGGCCACGGGACGGTCGAGGTCGAGCACGCGCGCGGCCTCGTCGAGGATCTTCCGCGGCTCGCGCACGTCCGCGTGGACGTACTCCGTGACGCCCTCGTCGGTGCCGCGCAGCAGGGCCTCGGCGTGGGCGAGGACGATGGGGTCGTTGTCGACGTAGACCACCCGTGCGTCCGGAGCGGTGCTCTGCGCGATCTGGTGGAGGTTGGGCTCGGTGGGGATGCCGGTGCCGATGTCCAGGAACTGGCGGATTCCCGCCGTACGGACGAGGTGCCGGGTGGCCCGCTGCATGAACCAGCGGTTGCTGCGCGCGGCCCGCTTGGCTCCGGGATCACGCGCCGTGATCTGCTGCCCGAGCCGTTCGTCGACCGGGTAGTTGTCCTTGCCGCCCAGATACCAGTCGTACACCCGTGCCGGATGCGGCCTGGTGGTGTCGATCCCGCCCGCGGCGGACTCCGGCCCCGTCATACGACAACTCCCCGTTCCGTCGGCCCTGTTGCCCCGACGGCCAGGGTTCGGCGGGGGCGCGCGAGCAGTCTGCCATTCACGCCGGGTGCGGGGCGGGCGGCCGTCGATCCTCGGCCACCGCCCGGACACCCCGATCCGGGGACGATCTTGCACGGGGTGGGGTGTTCGGGCCGGAGAGGCGTATACCGGGGACGCGAAGGGGCGTATACCGGGACGCTAAGGGGCGTATACCGGGGGCGGAGGGATCCGTCCCGGCCGAGGGAGAGATCTTCCCAAGGGTCCGGTGCGGGGCTATAGTCCGAAACTAGCAGTGCTAATTAAGGTGCGTGTTCACCCATGCCCGGTGTCCGTTCGCCGGCGTCCCCCAGGAGTCCTGTCGTGCGTCCCGTCCACTTCGCGGCCGCCCGCCGCACGCCCATCGGCAAGCTGCGCGGTGCCCTCTCCTCCGTGCGGCCCGACGATCTCGCCGCGGGCGTCATCCGCGCTCTGGTCGCCGAGGTGCCCACCCTGGACCCGGCCCGCGTCGACGACGTCTACTGGGGCGCCGCCAACCAGGCCGGCGAGGACAACCGCAACGTCGCCCGCATGGCCGCGCTGCTCGCCGGACTGCCGGACAGCGTGCCCGGCGCCACCGTCAACCGGCTCTGCGCCTCCGGGCTCGAGGCCGTCACGACGGCCGCCCGCGCCATCGCCTCGGGCGAGGCCGACATCGTGCTCGCCGGAGGCTCCGAGTCGATGAGCCGGGCCCCCTTCGTGCTGCCCCGCCCGGACGAGGCGCTGCCGCACCGCATCGAGACCGTCGACACCCGGCTCGGCTGGCGGCTGGTCAACCCGGCGATGAAGGACCTGCACGGCGTGCTGTCGATGGGGGAGACCGCCGAGGAGGTCGCCGCACGGTACGGCGTCACGCGCGAGCGGCAGGACGCGTTCGCGCTGCGCAGCCACCAGCGGGCGGCGGACGCCCGCAAGAACGGGTACTTCGACGCCGAGGTGCTTCCCGTCGAGCGTCCCGACGGGGTGGTCGTCGACAGCGACGAGTGCGTGCGCGAGGACACCTCGCTCGACAAACTGGCCCGCCTCAAGCCGGTGTTCCGCGCCGACGGCACGGTCACCGCGGGCAACGCCTCGCCGATGAACGACGGCGCCGCGGGGGTGCTGCTCGTCAGCGAGGAGGCACTGAACGATCTGGGGCTGGAGTCGCTCGGACGCTATGTCGCCGGGGCCTCGGCCGGTGTCGATCCCGACGTCATGGGCATCGGCCCGGTGCCCGCGACCCGGAAGGCGCTCGCGCGCGTCGGCTGGACCGTCGCCGACGTCCAGGAGGCCGAGTTCAACGAGGCGTTCGCCGCCCAGGCCCTCGCCTGCGTGGACGCCCTCGGCATCGACCCCGACCTCGTCAACCCGACCGGCGGCGCGATCGCGCTCGGCCATCCGCTCGGTGCGTCGGGAGCCCGCATCCTCACCACCCTGCTGCACCGCATGCGCCGCACCGGCGCCGAGCGCGGCCTGGCCACGATGTGCGTCGGCGTGGGCCAGGGCAGCGCGGTCCTGGTGGAACGCCACTGACACCGGGGCCTGGCGAAGCATCTCTTCCGGCGTTCGAGGCAACCCGGCGCACCGGCCGACCCCGGTGCGCCGTCGGCCCGGTGGGCACCCGGAGGGACCCTCGGCGGTCGGGTGGGCAGCGTGGGCATAGCATCGACCCCCGCATGAACACGATGACGCTCTGGCACATATCCCCGGGGGAGTTCGCCGCTCTCGCCGCCGCGGCTCTGCTCGTCGGCTTCTCCAAGACCGCCGTCAGCGGCGCCAACACGGTCAGTCTGGCGGTCTTCGCCGCCGTACTGCCCGCCCGCGCCTCGACCGGCGTCCTGCTGCCCCTCCTGATCGTCGGCGACGTACTCGCCGTCGCCACCTACCGGCGCCACGCCCACTGGCCCACGCTGTGGCGGCTGTTCCCGGCGGTCGCCGCCGGCGTCGTGCTCGGCACGCTGTTCCTGGTGTGGGCCGACGACGAGGTCGTACGCGCCTCGATCGGCGCGACCCTGCTGCTGATGACCGGGATCACGCTGTGGCGCCGCCGGGCCGCGGCCCAGGACGAGGAACCCGACGCGGTCGTGACCCGCGCGGGCCGGGCCAAGGCCCGCTCCTACGGTGTCCTCGGCGGCTTCACCACCATGGTCGCGAACGCGGGCGGCCCGGTCATGTCGATGTACCTCCTCTCGGCGGGCTTCCGCAAACTCGGCTTCCTCGGCACCTCCGCCTTCTTCTTCCTGATCGTCAACGTCTCCAAGCTGCCCTTCAGCGCGGGCCTCGGCCTGATCGACGGCCGTTCGCTGCTGCTGGACGCGGCCCTGGCCGTGTTCGTCGTGCCGGGGGCCTTCATCGGCAAGTGGGCGGTGAAGCGCATCAACCAGCTCCTCTTCGAACGGCTGGTGATCGTGGCGACGGTGGTCGGCGGCGTACAGCTCCTGCTCCACTGACCCGGCGCGGTCAGCCCGGCGAGGCCGCGGACAGTTCCTGGGGCCGGTCCGGCAGACCCTGCGTCAGGTCCTCGACCAGCAGACGCTTGGCGATGGTGTCGACGGCGGCGCGCAGTTCCGCCCCGGACGGCCGGCCGATGTCCTGTTCCACGCGCCCGGCGAGCCAGCGGCCCCAGGCCTCGCCGATCACCCGCGCCTCGCGCTCGCCCGCCGCGGTGTGCGAGAACAGCGTGCCGTGCCGGGTCAGATAGCCCTCGTCGACCATGCGCTGGAAGACCGGGACGAGCACCTCGGGAGGCAGATGGCGCCGGGCGGCGATCAGCGCGAGGTTGGCGTGGCCGACCATGCGGGTGAACAGCTCCACCTGCATCACGGCCCAGGCGCCCGCCACGTCCAGCCGGGTGTCGGACTCGAAGACGATGCGGCGCGCGGTGTCCATCTCCGTGCTGCCGATGATCTTCGCGACCGAGAACTCCAGCAGCCGCTGGGAGTCCGCGGTGGACGGCGACGCGAATCCCTCGCCCATGTCCGTCGACCCCATACGCGCGCTGTCCCGCAGCTCCACCTGCTTCAGGAACAGCGCCACGACGAAGCCGAGAAGCGCGACCGGGACCGTCCACAGGAACACCGTGTGGAGGGTGTCGGCGTACGCGTCGACGATGGGAGCGGCCGCCCGCGGCGGCAGCTTGTGCAGCCCCTCGGGGCTCTGCGCCGCCTTGGCGATGACGGCCGGCGGGGCCGCGCCCGTCTCGGCCGCCGCCCTGACCCCGTCGGCCAGGTTCGGCTTGAGCGCGTTGGTGTAGATCGTGCCGAAGACGGCCGTACCGAACGAACTGCCCAGCGTACGGAAGAAGGTGACCCCGGACGTCGCCGTGCCGAGGTCGGTGTACTCGACGGTGTTCTGCACGGCGATCGTCAGCACCTGCATGCACAGGCCGATCCCGGTACCGAGCACGAACATGTACAGGGACTCCAGCCACGCCCCGGTGTCCGGCCCCATGCGCGACATCAGATAGAGGCCGACCGCCATCACGAGGGAGCCGACGATGGGGAAGAGGCGGTACTGCCCGGTCTTGCTCACCACGTTGCCGCTGAAGACGGACGCGATGAGCAGCCCGAGGACCATCGGCAGCGTGCGCACACCCGAGATCGTGGCCGACTCCCCGTCGACGTACTGCAGATACGTCGGGAGGTAGGTCAGCGCGCCGAGCATCGCGAAGCCCACGATGAAGCTGAGGATCGAGCAGACCGTGAAGACCGGGTTGCCGAACAGCCGCATCGGCAGCATCGGTTCGGCCGCGCGGGTCTCGACCCGGCAGAACAGCGCGAGCGCGATCAGACCGCCGACGAACAGGCCGATGATGGTGGGCGAGCCCCAGGCGTACTCGTTGCCGCCCCAACTCGTCGCCAGGATCAGCGCGCTGGCCCCGACCGCGACCAGCGCGATGCCCAGGTAGTCGATGACCGGCCGGGTCACCGATTTGACCACGGGGATGGTGCGGGCCGCCGCGATCACCACGACGATCGCGAGGGGCACGTTGATGTAGAACGCCCACCGCCACGACAGATGGTCCGTGAACAGGCCGCCGAGCAGCGGTCCGATGACCGTGGCCACACCGAAGACGGCACCGATCGCGCCCTGGTACTTGCCCCGCTCGCGCAGCGGGATGACGTCCGCGATCAGCGCCATGGAGGTCACCATCAGACCGCCCGCGCCGACGCCCTGGACCCCCCGCCAGGCGATCAGCAGCGTCATGTTGGTGGCGAGCCCGCACAGGAACGAACCCGTGATGAAGATGATCGCCGACGCCTGGAAGACCAGCTTGCGGCCGAACAGGTCGCCGAACTTGCCGACGAGTACCGTCGCCACGGTCTCGGCCAGCAGATAGGCGGTCACCACCCACGACATGTGCGCGGCGCCGCCGAGGTCCGACACGATCGTCGGCAGCGCGGTGCCCACGATCGTCTGGTCGAGCGCGGCGAGCAGCATGCCCAGCACGATCGTCGCGAAGACGATGTTGCGGCGGCGATTGTCCAGCACCGGTGGTCCGGGCGCGCCCGCCGGCGCGGGCGCGGTGTCCTCCGTGATCGTCACAATCGCCACCCTCACACCGGTGGGCTCCCCGTGCATGCGGGGCGACCCGCCCGGCGTACGGGGCGGCCGGGCCTCCTACTCGCCCGGATTCCTGCGCAGCAGATAGGTGTCCATGATCCAGCCCTTGCGTTCGCGGGCCTCGGCGCGCAACCGCTCGATACGGGGGGCCGCCTCGGCGATCGGACCCGAGACGAGGATCTCGTCGGGCGTGCCGATGTAGGCGCCCCAGTAGATGTCGATGTCCTCGTCCGCGTACCGCCGGAACGTCTGATGGGCGTCGAGCATCACGACCACGTCGTCCACCCCCTCGGGGAAGCCCTCCGCGAGGCGCCGCCCGGTGGTGATCTGCACGGGCCGTGCCACCCGGTTCAGCCCCGTGCGGTGCCGGGCGACGAGCGCCGAGACACTGCTGATCCCGGGCACCACGTCGTACGAGAACGCCACCGCGCCCCGGTCCAGGATCTCCTCCAGGATGCCGAGCGTGCTGTCGTACAGAGCGGGGTCGCCCCACACCAGGAACGCGCCGGTCTCGTCCTCGCCCAGCTCCTCGGCGATCAGCCGTTCGTAGATGGCCGCGCGGGCGCTGCGCCAGTCCCCGACGGCCGGGGAGTACGCGGAGCCGCCGGCGGTCCGGTCCCGGTCCGGGTCGCGGGCCTCGACCAGGCGGTACGCCCCTTCGGGTATGTGCGCGTCCAGGATGTCGCGGCGCAGTTGGACGAGGTCCGACTTCACCTCGCCCTTGTCCAGGATGAAGAACACGTCCGTGTCCCTCAGCGCCTTGACCGCCTGCAGCGTGAGCTGATCGGGGTCGCCCGCTCCGATGCCGATGACATGAATCTTTCGCACACCGAGAGTCTGCCCCACGCCACCGACAGTGGACGCACCGGCCGCACCCCGGGAACGTGCACCCGGCCCGCGCCCTGGTCGGACGGCCGGTCCGGGTGGCCCCGTCGACGCCCGGGCCCTGGTCAGGCGTCCCTCGCGTGCGGCCCCGTCGATGCCCGCGTCCCGGTCGGGCGTCCCCCTCGTGCGGCCAGGTCCAGGCCGGCGCCCTGGTCAGGAGGCCCGGCCGCACGACCCCGGCGACGCGGGTGCTGCCGGTGCTGTCGTCAGGCGGCCCGCACGCGCAGCCGCGGGGCTTCCCCCGCCGCGTCGGTCGGCCGGCCGTCGCGCTCCACCACGGCCGCCAACTCCCGTGCCCAGCGGGCGACCTCCGCGAGGTCCAGGTCGTAGGGCCGCGGCCGGCCGGTCGCCGCCGTCCACTCCTCGACCGCTCCGGCCCCGCGCCGCAGCAGCCGCGCGCCGCCCGTCACGTTCCCCCGGGCCGCGTGGGTGAGCCCCACGGCGAGCTGGGCCAGTCCACGCCACAGCCCGCGCTCGTCCGCGGGACCGGACTTCCAGGCGTCCTCGAAGACCTCGTGCGCGTGGAACGGCCGACCCGCGTCCAGCAGCGCCTGCGCCTCGGCGACCGTCTGCTCGGGACGGCGCACGACGCCCTCCGGCGCCCGCTCCACCCCGGGGGTGCCGTACGGCAGCGGGCGCCCCAGTCCGTCCCGGGGCCGGGCGTTCCGGGCCCGCCCCTCGGCGTCCCGATCGCGTCCGCCGGCCCGCCCCGTCTCAGATGTCCCGGTCATACGCCGATTGTCGCGCGCCCCCGTCCCCCTGCGGAGCAGCCCCCGGCGTGGGGTAAAGTTCTGTTCGCACGATCACGCGGGTCACCGCGGGTGAAGGCACCGGGACGTGGCGCAGCTTGGTAGCGCACTTGACTGGGGGTCAAGGGGTCGCAGGTTCAAATCCTGTCGTCCCGACTTGCTGGACAGCAGGTCGCAGGCCGTTTCCGCCGAGGCGGGAGCGGCCTTTTCCGTTCCCCGGGGACGGGTGTGCGCCGCTTTATTCCGTTCCCCGGGGGCCGGGGCGGGCGCCATGATGACGCGATGGACGCTCGTTTCCTCGGCATCGCCGAGCTCACCGAAACCCCGTCCGTGGCGGTCGTGGTCGACGTCATGCGGGCCTTCACGGTGGCCGCCTGGGCCTTCGACCGGGGCGCGGAGAAGATCGTCCTCGCGGAATCCCTGGACGAGGCTCTGGCGCTGAAGGCCGGCCACCCGGACTGGGTGGCGCTCAAGGACGGCCCGCCCGCCCCCGGGTTCGACCTCGTCAATTCGCCGGGCCTGCTGCGGTCCGCCGACCTCGGCGGCCGGACCGTCGTGCAGAAGACCACGGCGGGCACGGTCGGCGCGCTCGCGGTCAAGGACGCCTCGCTCGTCCTGTGCGCCGGCTTCGTGGTGGCCGGGGCGACGGCCCGGCTCCTGCGGGCCCGCCCCGCCGACGGCGTCACCTTCGTCGTCACCGGCGAGGACGGCCGCGCCGAGGAGGATCTGGCGTGCGCCCACTACATCGCCGGGCGGGCCGCCGGGGCCGCGACGGACGCGGATGGGTTCCTCCGCCGGGCCGCCGCGTCCCGCGCCGCCGACGAACTGGCGACCGGGGTGCGGCAGGGCGTCCATCCCGACGACGTCGCGCTCTGCCTCGAGCTCGACCGCTTCTCCTTCGCCATGGTGGCGGCCCCGGAGGGCCCGCTCATGGTCCTGCGCCCGCGCGCCACCGGCACGGGCCGCGCCGAGAACGCCGGGCCCCCGCGTCAGGCGATACGTCCGACGTAGGCCAGCGCCTGCCGCAGCAGAACGCCGTGACCGCCCGGCATGTCGTCCGTGACCACGGGGGAGGCCGCCTCCTCCGGGCTGAACCAGACCAGGTCCAGGGCGTCCTGCCGCGGGCGGCAGTCGCCGGTGACCGGGACGATGTACGCCAGGGACACGGCGTGCTGGCGCGGGTCGTGGAACGGCGTGACCCCCAGCGTCGGGAAGTACTCCGCGACGGTGAAGGGCTGCAGGGAGGCCGGGATCCGGGGGAGGGCCACCGGGCCGAGGTCCTTCTCCAGGTGGCGCAGGAGGGCGTCCCGGACCCGCTCGTGGTGCAGCACCCGGCCGGAGACGAGGGAGCGGGTGACCGTTCCGTCCGGACCGATGCCGAGCAGGAGCCCGATGTGGGTGACTTCGCCGTTGTCGTCGACGCGCACCGGTACGGCTTCGACGTACAGGATCGGCAGGCGGGCGCGGGCCGATTCCAGTTCGTCGCGGGACAGCCAGCCGGGCGTGGTTTCGGTCAAGTCAGACATTGCTTGATCATACTTTCCGTGCGTCCGGTGCGGGCGTGATGTTCCAGGTCAACGATGCCCCACGGAAAGGGTCATTGTGTGTTCTTCGGCGTCGGTGACGATGTTTCGGGCCACGGATCCGGTCTCGTAGCCTGGGCACGCTCGGCAGGACGACCGGCTGGACCTCGGGAGCGGCATGGCCAGGGAATTCACCACGGAGATCACCGACGCCGTCGTCGACAGCTTCGCGGGCACGGCCGATCCGAGGCTGCGTGAGCTGCTCGGCGCGCTCACCCGCCATCTGCACGCCTTCGTCCGCGAGACCCGGCCGACGACCGCGGAGTGGGAGCGCGCCATAGCCTTCCTCACCGCGACCGGGCAGACGTGCACGGACACCCGGCAGGAGTTCATCCTCCTTTCGGACGTCCTCGGCGTCTCCATGCTGGTGGAATCGCTGAACGGCCACGACGACCCGGGCGCGACGGAGTCGACCGTCCTCGGGCCGTTCCACCTGACGCGGTCACCCGTACGGGAACTCGGCGCGACCATCGACCTGGTGGGCACCGGCGAACCGTGCGTCGTCAGCGGCCGGGTGCGCTCCCGCGACGGCGGTCCGCTGCCGGGTGCCGTCCTCGACGTGTGGCAGGCGGACGGACGGGGCTTCTACGACGTCCAGCAGCCGGACGTCCAGCCGCCCGGCAACGGCCGCGGGCTCTTCACCACCGACGCCGAGGGCCGCTTCCGGTTCCGCACCTGTGTGCCGAGCCCCTACCCGATCCCCACCGACGGTCCGGTGGGTGCCCTGCTCGGGGCCACCGGCCGCCACTCCTGGCGCCCCGCCCACATCCACTTCATCGCCTCGGCCGAGGGGCACGCCCCCGTCACCACGCACATCTTCGTGGCGGGCAGCCCCTACCTGGACTCCGACGCCGTCTTCGCCGTGAAGCGGAGTCTCGTACAGGACTTCACCGAGACCGACGACCCCTCGCTGGCACGGGAGTTCGGTGTCGCGAACCCCTTCCGACACGCCCGCTTCGACCTCGTCCTGGAGCCGGAATGACCACCCCGCCGAGCACCCCGCTCGACTTCACCTACGAGACCCGGCCCGCCCGGGTCGTCTTCCGGCCCGGAGCCTCCGTGACCGCGACACCCGGGGAGGTCGCGCGGCTCGCGCTGCACCGCGTCCTCGTGGTGTGCGGCGGCCGGGGCGTGGACGCCGCCCGCGCGGTGGCGGACGCGCTCGGCGACAGTTGCGCGGGAATCCACTCCGGTGCCCGGATGCACGTCCCCGTGGAGGTCGCCGACCGGGCCGTCGAGGTGGCGCGGGAGACGGGCGCCGACGGGTGTGTCGCCGTCGGCGGCGGATCCGCGATCGGCCTCGGCAAGGCGATCGCGCTGCGCACCGGCCTGCCGCTGATCGCCGTGCCCTCCACCTACTCGGGCTCCGAGATGACGTCCGTGTGGGGCCTGACCGAACAGGGGGTCAAACGCACCGGCCGCGACTCCTCCGTACAGCCGCGCAGTGTCGTCTACGACCCCGACCTCACCCTCGGCCTCCCGGTCCCGCTCTCCGTGACCAGCGGCGTCAACGCCCTCGCGCACGCGGCCGAGGCGCTGTACGCCCCCGACGCCTCCCCGCTCGTCTCCCTGATGGCGGAGGAGGGCGTACGGGCGATGGCCGGCGCCCTTCCCGGCGTGGCCGCGGACCCCGCCGATCCACGGGCCCGCGCCAGGGCCCTGTACGGCGCCTGGCTCTGCGGTTCCTGCCTCGGCGCGACGACCATGGGCCTGCACCACAAGCTGTGCCATGTCCTCGGCGGCACCTTCGGTCTGCCGCACGCCGAGACCCACACCGTGGTCCTCCCCTACGTCCTCGCCTACAACGCGTCCGCCGCGCCGCACGCGCTCGCCGTCCTGGCGCGGGCCCTGGACGCCGACGACGCCCCCCGCGCCCTCCGGGACCTCGCGGGAGGCCTCGGCGCTCCTCGCTCTCTGGCCGAACTCGGTTTGAAGGAGGCCGACTTGGCGCGCGCGGCGACGATGGTCGCCGCTGAGTCCTATCCCAACCCCCGGGAGGTCACGGGGAACGGAGTACTCGGGTTGCTGACGGCCGCGTACGAGGGCTGGGAGCCGCGGAGCGAGGTCCTTCGGTAACGGCAGAGCTGATTCCGCGGAGTCGGCGGGCAGCGGGCGGCAGGGGTGACTCCGCGGCAGGCGGCAGGCGGCAGGCGGGAGACGGGAGGCGGGAGGCGGGAGGCAGTGGGCGGCGGACGCCTTGCGCGGGCGGAAGGCGAAGGCGTCGGGCGGCACGGCCGTGGCCGGTCGGTCCGCCCTTTTCGACGACCACTGACGCCTCGTCATGTCCGTTGACGGTCAGGTTGGTTGAGCGGTCGACGACTCTTCGGGGCGTTCCGGGCGGGCGTGGCACACGTCACCCCGGCGGGTGCCGAAACGCGGGGCGGGGCTTCACGGGTTCATGACACCCTCACCTCTGGTTACCCGTCGGTAATCCCGAGTCACCCCCCACCCCCCTCAAGGACTGAACTTGCGTATCCGCAAGCGGGCCTCGCGGGCCGTCGTGCCCGCGCTCGCCGCATCCGCCCTCTTCCTCGCCGCCGGCTGCTCCGCCAGTCCCGCGGAGCCGTCCTCCCGTGCCGACCCCGCACGTCCCGTCGCGGCCTCGGCGTCCGCCGTCGAGGACGCCGGGCGGCCGCTCGCCGTCGCCGCGGCCCCCGAGGCGGCGGCCACCTCGACCGCCGTCGCCCGTCCGGGTGAGCCGGGCGGCCGGGCGCACCGGGCCGCCCTCAAGGTGGCGTCGTACGACAGCAAGACCCGAAGAGCCGTCATATCCCGTGTGGGCAAGGGTGGTTCGGGCGGAGCGGGGACGCAGTCCCCGTCCCCGTCCGCCGGGGCCTCGGCCGAGCCGCACGCCACCGCCGTCGGCGACGTCATCGCCAGCGCCCCGGCGCCCGGCGCACCCGACGGCCTCCTGGCCCAGGTGACCGACGTGATCGGCGAGAGCGCCGAGGGTACCGAGGTGCAGACCGCGCCGACGACCCTGGACGCGCTGCTCGGTGACGACGACGCCAAGGGCTCCGTCGCCGTCGACCCGGCGTCCTTCGACATCGAGAAACTGCTGCCGGACGTGCGGGTCTCGTGGGCGAAGGCCGGAGACGTCCACGTCGGCCCCGAGGGGGCGAAGGTTCCGCTCGGCAGCCTGCGGATCGACGTCGGCGCGAAGGTGGCCACGGCGCCCGGGGCGCCGGCCTCGGCGTCGGCGTCCGTCTCCGGATTCGTGCAGGTCGCGCCGGATGTCGACTTCTCCTACGGCGGTGACGCGGCCGGCTCCGGACCCGGCACGGCCTACCTCGGTGTCTCCGGCGACTGGGACGCGCAGTGGGCGGTGAGGGGGCGCGCCGCCGCCTCCGCGCAGCCCCGGCGGGTGCCGTTCGCGAAGCTGCACGCCGACCCCGTCCTCCAGGTCGGCCCGATCCCCGTCGTGGTGAACCTCGATCTGACCTGCTACTTCCAGATCGACGCCGACGGGGTCGTCACGCTCGACGTGGAACAGCATCTCAAGGGTGACTTCAAGGCCGGAGGCGCCTTCGGTCCCGCCCGGGGGTGGACGCCGGTCGACGAGTCGCACATGACGAGCAGTCCGGTGCGTACCTCCGTCAGCGCGGCGGGACGGGTGAAGGCGGCCCTCGGCGCGGAGGCCAGTGTCGGCCTCTACGGCGCCGTCGGTGTCACCGCCGACCTGGCCCCGTACCTGCGGGGCGAGGCCGCGGGCTCGGCCGGCACCACGACCACGACGGGATCCGCGGTGAAGACGGAGGCCACCGCCACGGGCGCCTGGGCTCTCTACGGCGGTGTCGATCTGACCGGCACCCTGCGGGTGCAGCTGTCCGTCTTCGGCACGCCCGTGTTCCAACGCGCCATTCCGCTGGGCGCGTTGAACCGTGAGTGGAAGCTCGGCGACGGTCGCGTGTAGTTCGGGCGCCCGTGCCCGCCGGTAGCGGGCGGTCATCTCCCGTGCCCCGGCAACCTGCCGGACGGGCGCGGGAGATGACCGTTGGCGCGGGCGGATCCGTCTCCAACAGCCCATCTCTCGCTCCCAGTTGGGCAATCCTTCATCGCTCCGATATTCGCGGCCTCTGGTGTTTTTCGCGGCCGCCCGGAAGGCTGACCGGGGCATGCCAAGGCGACCGCGTTGGCATGCCCCGCCCCCACGCCGCGGTCGATCTGGAGGAAGCAGTGACAAGAAGCTCGCGGATCCGCAAGGTCTCGCTCATCCTCGGCAGCGCCGTCGCGCTGGTCGTCGCCTTCCCGGGCAGCGCCCTCGCCGACCCGCCCACGGCCTTGCCCGGGAACGCGGACGCGCTGGAGTCGACGTACCAGCCCGCCTTCGACTACGACACCGACGGCTGCTACCCGACCCCCGCCATCGGCCCCGACGGGACCGTCAACCCCGGTCTCAACCCCTCCGGAGCCCTGAACGGCCACTGCCGCGACTCCTGGGACCTGGACAACACCAACGGGTACTCCCGCGAGAAGTGCAACAACGGCTGGTGCGCGATCATCTACGGCCTCTACATGGAGAAGGACCAGGCCGTCGTCGGCAGCGGTCTCGGCGGACACCGCAACGACTGGGAGCACGTCGTCGTGTGGGTCCAGGACAACCAGGCCAAGTACGTCTCCACGTCGGCCCACGGCAACTTCAACATCTACACCCGGGACCAGATCCGCTGGGACGGAACGCACCCCAAGGTCGTCTACCACAAGGACGGCATCGGCACCCACTGCTTCCGCCCCGCCAACACCAACGACGAGCCGCCGGAGAACCACTACCACACCTGGCAGTTCCCGACCCTGGTCGGCTGGAACGGCTACCCTGCCGGGCTGCGCGACAAGCTGAGCGCCTACAACTTCGGCAGTGCCGTGTTCGGCCTCAAGGACGGCAACTTCAACTCCCACCTGTCGAAGGCCAAGCCCGCCGGCATCGCGTTCGACCCCAACGCCTGACCGGTGCTCCGGTGGTGGGTGGAGCGCGCGGTTCGGCGACACCCGCCACCGGCCCGTTCCCGTACGGCGCCTATGAGTCGAGAAGGTGCTCCTGGTGACGTGGCGGGCTGCCCGCGTGCCATGGCAACACCTCCCCGAACCGCACAAGTTCGCCGTACCGTGCCGGATCGCTCTTCTCGCTCAGCAGCAGATCGAGGATCGCGACGGCGGCCCGCGCCGGTGTCTGTGCCTGGCTGAAGTCGGCGAACCACGGGCGTGACAGCGGGGTGTCCACGAGACCCGGGCAGACGGCCGCCACCAGGGTGCCCTGGGCCAGGTCGGCCTCCCGGCGCTCGGCCGCGACCGCCCGTACGGCGGCGACCTGGGCCACCTTGGAGGGCACGTTGATCCACTGGGGCCAGCCGAGCTCCCGTTCGGTGCCCGCGTGCACGGCGGCCCGCCAGGACTCGACCGCCGCCTCCACCTCGTCGAGCGAGACGCCGTCGAACAGCGCGTGCAGCCGGGCGTCGAGATGCCCCAGCGTGCCCAGGGAGCTGGCCACGACGATCAGCCGCCCGCCGGGCCGCAGGACGGGGCCGAAGGAGCGCAGCACCGCGTGTGCGCCTCCGTTGGCGACATCGATGAATGCGTCGGCCTGCTCGGACTGGGGCCGCTCCGGTGTCAGCATGGCGCTCGCGTTGGACACGACGATGTCCACCCCGCCGTGGCGCACGCCGAGTTCGGCCGCCAGTTCTCGGACGGCCCGCGCGTCGGTGACGTCGAGGACGCGGCCCTCGACCCGGCTCACGGTGGCCGCGGAAGCGTCGACCCGCGCGACGGCGTCGGCGACACGGTGGGCGTCGCGCCCGGTGAGCAGAACCAGATCGTCGCGGCCCATCCGGGCGGCGAGCCCTTCGACGAGCGCGAGGCCGAGTCCCTGATTGGCTCCGGTGACGAGAGCGATGCGTGCGTTGGTCATGACCACCACGCTAGGAACAGCTCGGGTATGCGTCCAACGAAACCTGCTCAGGTCTGGTATGCGTCATCGTCATGGACTTCACCGACGTCTCGCTGGTCGCCCTGCGTGTCTTCCGCGAGGTGGCCGAACGGGGCACGCTCACCGCGGCGGCCGGCGCACTCGGCTACACCCAGTCCGCGGTGTCCCGGCAGATCGCCTCGCTCGAACGGGCCGCGCGGACAACGCTGTTGGAGCGCCGCAGGGACGGTGTGCGGCTGACCGCTGCCGGACACGTCGTCCTGCGCCGGGCGGTGACGGTTCTCGACCAGATCGACGCGACGGCACGGGAACTCGCCGGGCTGCCGGCCGAGGCCGGGACGGTCCGTCTCGGCTGGTTCGCGAGCGCGGGCGCCGTCCTGCTGCCCCGTGCCGTCGCCGCACTGCGCCGCAGCCACCCGGCCATCACCGTGACCACCCGGGAGGGCAGCACCCCCGCCCTCGTGCGTGCGCTGCGGGCCGGCACCCTGGACCTGGCCCTCCTCGCCTCGGCTCCGCCCTTCCGGCCCCTGGACGGCGAGTCGCCCGCGCTCACCGTGTGGACGCTGGGAGAACGGAGCCTGCGGCTCGCGGTGCCGGCCGCCCATCCGCTCGCCGCCGCCGACTCCGTGGACATCGCCGACCTGCGGGGACAGCGCTGGATCGCCGGTTCGTCCGTCGGCGACGAGCGCCTGATGGGCGTCTGGCCCGGACTGGACGAGCGTCCCGTGATCGCCCACACCGCCCGTGACTGGCTGGCCAAACTGCACCTGGTGGCCGCCGGCTGTGGTCTGACCACCGTTCCCGCCTCGCTGGCCTCCGCCGCGCCCCTCGGCGTACGGATCCTGTCCGTGCGGGGCGGCCCCGAGGAGCGGCGTCGCCTCGTCCTCGCCTGCCTTCCGCGCCCCCTGTCGGAGCCGGCCGCCCGGCTCGCCGACGCACTCCGGGCGGCCGTGTCCGACCTGGACGAGCGGGCCTGACGGCGGCGTTCCCATCTCGCACGGCGAGCCCGGCCGGGTCGGCGACCCGCCTGCGCTGGGACGATGACAATGCGTGCGCGGTCATCCACCGACGTGCGGTAGGGTTCGGATACGCGAACGCGCGGGCCATCCCCCGCGTGAGACGCATCGGGACGTGGCGCAGCTTGGTAGCGCACTTGACTGGGGGTCAAGGGGTCGCAGGTTCAAATCCTGTCGTCCCGACTGTTGAGGTCGTGGCCGGAGGCCGTATCGGAATTCCGATACGGCCTCCGGCTTTTCTTCTTCGTACACCGTGTCGGCCACGGACGTCGGGGCCCTCCCCGGACCCGGGGTCGGGGGAGGGGCCCGCGACGACGGCGGGTCAGGCCTGGTCCAGCAGCGCGACCAGGGCCTTGCGCAGCGTCGTCCGGGGGTCCTTGGAGGGGCCCTCGGAGCGCCAGGCGACGAAGCCGTCGGGGCGGACCAGCACCGCGCCGTCCTCGCCGACGCCGTGCACCTGCGCCCAGTCCGTGTCGCCCGCGGGGACGAGGTCCGCCTCGGGGCCGCCGCCGACCCGGTACGAGTCGAGCGGGACGGACAACTGGCGGGCCGTGTCCTTCGCCGCCGCGTGCCACCCGCCGGCGCCGTCCGCCGAGCTCAGCAGCACCATGGAACGCTCGTACAGATCGAGGGTCGAGATCCGCGCGCCCGCGCGGGTCAGCCACATGTGCGGCGCCCGGCTCCCCGGCTCGCCCGTCAGCCGTACGCCCTCGGGCACGACAGGAGCGGACTGATCGGCGCCGAGGACCGCGCCCCGCGGGTAGCGGTAGGCGAGCGCCACGTTCAGGATGCCGCCCTTCCTCCCGCCGGGGCCGCCCTGCCCTGCCGCCGCCGGCTCCGGGGTGTACCCGGGGTGGCTGTGCTCCACCGAGCGCGACGAGGCGCGGGCGCTCGTCGCCTCCGCGACCGGCCGGCGCTCGGCGTCGTAGGACTTCAGCAGCCCCGGGCCGGCCCAGCCGGCCAGCACGGCGGACAGCTTCCAGGCCAGGTTGTGGGCGTCCTGGATACCGGTGTTGGAGCCGAAGGCCCCGGTCGGGGACATCTCGTGGGCCGAGTCGCCGGCCAGGAACACCCGCCCCTGCGCGTACCGTTCGGCGACCCGCTCGGCGGCGTGCCAGGCCGCCCGGCCGGTGATCTCCACGTCGAGGTCCGGCACGCCGACGGCCCGCCGGATGTGCTCGACGCAGCGCTCGTCGGTGAACTCCTCCAGGGTTTCCCCGTGTTCGGGGTGCCAGGGGGCGTGGAAGACCCAGTGCTCCTTGTTGTCGACGGGCAGCAGCGCGCCGTCGGCCGCCGGGTCGGTCAGGTAGCAGACGATGAACCGGCGGTCGCCGACCACCTCGGCGAGACCGCGCGAGGTGAACGTGAGGCTCACGTTGTGGAACAGGTCGCCCGGCCCGGTCCGGCCGATGCGCAGCGCGTCGCGGACGGGACTGCGGGGACCGTCCGCCGCGACGAGATAGTCCGCGCGGATCGTCGTGTGCTCGCCGGTCTCCCGGCTCTTGACCTTCGCCGTCACCCCTTCGGCGTCCTGCTCGAAGGACATCATCTCCGTCGAGTACCGCAGGTCGCCGCCCAGCTCCCGGGCACTGGCCAGCAGTACCGGTTCGAGGTCGTTCTGGCTGCACAGGCACCAGGCGCCGGGGCTGAAGCGGGCGAGTCCGCCGCCGGGGTCGATCTCCTTGAACAGCCACTCCCCGGCGTCGCCCACCAGGGTCGGCGTCTGCAGGATGCCGTGGTTGTCCGCGAGGACCGACGCCGCCTCCTCGATGCGCCGCTGGACTCCGGCGACCCGGAAGATCTCCATGGTGCGGACGTTGTTGCCGCGCCCCCGCGGGTGCCGGGACGTGCCCGCGTGACGCTCGACCAGGATGTGCGGCACCCCGAGGCGCCCCAGGAACAGCGAGGTCGAGAGGCCCACGAGTGAGCCGCCGACGATGAGGACGGGCGTGCGGAGACCGTTCTCGCCGGCCCCTTCGAATCGGTTCATCGATTGCCTCCAGCGTCGCCTGCGACGCGAGTCAGGGATGGGGATGCAGTTTCCATGCCCGGTGCGGGCCCGTTCGCGCGGCAGGGGCACCCGGATGGCGCGCGGTTCACTCGCCTGACCCGCGGGGCTCGCGGAGTCCCGGGCACGCGGCAACGATCAGCTCATGGCGGCCCCGGCGTTTCGGATACCGCGGTCGTTCCGGACTTCCGTGACGAAAAGGAGAGGTGTGCCGCAATGTCCAACTCGGGACGTATCGCTCAGTCGGCCTTCGACGGCTCGAAGCTTCGGGTGATCCTGCTGCTCGACCTGTACGAAGGCGCCCAGCAGCAGTTCCTCGACGCCTACGAACTCATGCGCAACCAGGTCGCCTCGGTTCCCGGACACATCAGCGACCAGCTCTGCCAGTCGATCGAGAACCCCTCGCAGTGGCTCATCACCAGCGAGTGGGAGAGTGCCCCGCCGTTCCTGGCCTGGGTGAACAGCGAAGAGCACGTCGAGACCGTCCGGCCGATGCACAGCTGCGTCCGGGACACCCGGTCGATGCGCTACAGCATCCTGCGCGAGACCAGCCCCGCCGAGCCCCTCACCCCCGAAACGGCCCGGTCGGCGCTCCAGGTCGAGGCCCGCGAGGGCAAGGGCGTCGCACGCCACGCCCTCACCTTCACCGTCAAGCCCGGATCCGAGTCGAAGGTCGCCGAGATCCTCGCCGGGTACGAGTCACCCCAGGCCCAGGTCGACGACACCACCCGGCTGCGGCGCACCTCGCTCTTCATGCACGGCAACCGCGTCGTACGCGCCGTCGAGGTCGAGGGCGACCTCCTCGCGGCCCTGCGCCACGTGTCGCGCCAGCCCGAGGTACGGGCGGTCGAGGAGGCCATCAACCCCTACCTGGAGCAGGACCGGGACCTGAGCGACCCCGACTCGGCCCGCGTCTTCTTCACCCGTGCGGCCCTCCCCGCCGTGCACCACGTGGTCGCCGGCCGTGAGGAACCCGCGAAGGTGACCCGGCACGCGCTGTTCTACCCGGCCCGCAAGGGCCGCGGCATGGAACTGGCCCGGCTGCTCGCCCACCAGGACGAGGCCGCGGCCGACGACAGGAACAGCCCGGTCTACAGCAGCACCGTCTTCCAGCGCGACGACATCGTGGTGCGGCTCATCGACATCACCGGCGACCTCGACCTCGACCCCGTCGCCTCCCTCGGCCTCAAGGGCGCCAAGAAGGCCGCCGAGCTGGAGCGCCTCCTCGACGGCCCCGCGATCGGCGTCGAGGGCTCCCTGGAGACGGAACGCAACATCAACCGCCTCCTGTCGCACGCCGACATGCTGCCCATCACCGACCGGAGCTCGGCGGGTTCCTGACGGACCGCCGCAGCCCGCGTCCCCGGACGTCCCGTCCGACGTCCTGCCACACCCGGAGGTATCAAGCATGACCAAGCAGCATCCACAGATCGTGAACCTGAGCGAGACGGAACCCAACCGCAGACGCGGGGGAGACATCCGGGCCATGCTCACGCCCGCCACGGTCGGGTCCACCAGCGGCTTCATGGGCCTCGCCATCATCCAGCCCGGCGAGCGGATCGGCGAGCACTACCACCCGTACTCCGAGGAGTTCGTGTACGTGGTCGGCGGCGCCCTCGAAGTGGACCTCGACGGCGAGGCGCTGGCGCTCCGGCCCGAACAGGGTCTGCTGATCCCGATCGGCGTGCGGCACCGGTTCCGCAACGTCGGCGCCGAGGAGGCCCGCATGGTCTTCCACCTGGGCCCGCTCGCCCCGCATCCGAGCATGGGCCACGTCGACACCGAGGAGGCCGCCCACGCCTCCGAACCCGCCCCCGCGTTCCTGTCCGGCGGAGCCGCGCACGGCCACAACGGACAGCCGTCCGAACGAAGCGGGGCCATAAAGTGACCCGCCGGGTGGCCGTCACCGGCATCGGTGTGGTCGCTCCGGGAGGCACCGGGACGAAGGCGTTCTGGGACCTCCTCGAAGGCGGCCGCACCGCGACCCGGGGCATCACGCTCTTCGATCCGGTGGGCCTGCGCTCGCGCATAGCCGCCGAATGCGACTTCGACCCGCTCGCGCACGGCCTGGACCCCGAGCTGATCGAACACGTCGACCGGTACATCCAGTTCGCCGTCGTCGCCGCCGCGGAGGCGGTGCAGGACTCCGGCCTCGACACGGACCGCGAGGACCCCTGGCGCGTCGGAGTCTCCCTGGGCAGCGCCGTCGGTGGCACCACCCGTCTGGAACACGACTACGTCCAGGTCAGCGAGTCGGGCCGGCGGTGGGACGTGGACCACCGGGCCGCCGACCCCAAACTGCACCTCGCGTTCGCGCCCAGCACCCTCGCCTCGGTCGTCGCCGAACGGTTCGGGGCCCAGGGACCGGTGCAGACCGTCTCCACCGGATGCACCTCCGGACTCGACGCCGTCGGATACGCCTTCCACACCATCGAGGAAGGCCGCGCCGACGTCTGCATAGCCGGGGCGTCCGACTCGCCGATATCCCCGATCACGATGGCCTGCTTCGACGCCATCAAGGCCACGTCGCCCGACAACGACGACGCCGAGCACGCCTCCCGGCCCTTCGACGCCAACCGCAACGGCTTCGTCATGGGCGAGGGCGCGGCCGTACTCGTCCTGGAGGAGTACGAGCACGCACGGGCCCGCGGCGCGCACATCTACTGCGAGATCGGCGGCTACGCCACCTACGGCAACGCCTACCACATGACCGGTCTCACCAGCGAGGGCCTGGAGATGTCCCGGGCCATCGACAGCACGCTCGACCAGGCCCGCCTCGACCCCACGCGCATCGACTACGTCAACGCGCACGGCTCCGGCACCCGGCAGAACGACCGGCACGAGACCGCCGCGGTCAAACGGTCCCTCGGCGAACACGCCCACCGGACCCCGATGAGCTCCATCAAATCCATGGTGGGCCACTCGCTGGGCGCGATCGGCGCGATCGAGGTCGTCGCCTGCGTCCTCGCCCTGAAGCACCAGGTGGTGCCGCCCACGGCGAACTACGAAACCCCCGACCCCGAGTGCGACCTGGACTACGTGCCGCGCACCGCCCGCCCGCGGAAGCTCACGAACGTGCTCTCCGTCGGCAGCGGGTTCGGCGGATTCCAGTCCGCGGTCCTTCTCACCGGGCCGGCTGGGAGGACACGATGAGCACGCAGCGCCCCCGGAACGCGGCCATCACCGGCATCGGTGTCATCGCCCCCAACGGACTGCGCACCGACGCCTACTGGAAGTCCGTCAGGGAAGGCCTCACCGTCCTGGACCGGATCACCCGCGAGGGCTGCGGACACCTGCCGCTGCGCGTCGCGGGAGAGGTCCGGGCCTTCGACGCGGCGGACCTCATCGAGGAACGCTTCCTCGTCCAGACCGACCGCTTCAGCCACTTCGCGATGGCCGCGACCGTCCTCGCCCTCGACGACGCGGGCCTCGGAGCGGCCGCCCCCGACGACGCGTACGACGTCGGCGTCGTCACCGCCGCCGGATCCGGCGGCGGCGAGTTCGGCCAGCGCGAACTGCAGAAACTGTGGGGCCAGGGCTCCAAGTACGTCGGCCCCTACCAGTCCATCGCCTGGTTCTACGCCGCCAGCACCGGCCAGATCTCCATCCGCGGCGGGTTCAAGGGACCCTGCGGAGTCGTCGCGAGCGACGAGGCCGGGGGACTGGACGCCGTCGCCCACGCCGCCCGCGGCGTACGGCGCGGCACCGGCGCCATGCTCGTCGGCGCCGCCGAGGCGCCGCTCGCCCCGTACTCGATGGTCTGCCAGCTCGGCTACCCCGAACTCAGCACCGTCGAGGACCCCGCGCGCGCCTACCGCCCCTTCACCGAGGGAGCCTGCGGCTTCGTGCCCGCGGAAGGCGGCGCGATGCTCGTCGTCGAGGACGAACGGCGGGCCCGCGACCGGGGCGCGGAGATCCGGGCCCTCGTGGCCGGACACGCGGCCACGTTCACCGGCGCCTCGCAGTGGGAGAGGTCCCGCGAAGGGCTCGCCCACGCCATCCGGGGCGCCCTCGCCGAGGCGCGCTGCGCCCCGGAGGAGATCGACGTCGTCTTCGCAGACGCCCTGGGCGTCCCGGCCGCCGACCGCGCCGAGGCCCTGGCCATCGCCGACGCCCTGGGGGCCCACGGCACCCGGGTCCCCGTCACGGCCCCCAAGACGGGCATCGGACGGGCCTACTGCGGGGCACCCCTGCTGGACACCGCGGCCGCCGTCCTCGCGATGGAGCACGGCCAGATCCCTCCCACCCCCAACGTGTTCGACGTCTGCCACGACCTCGACCTGGTGACGTCGAACGCCCGACCCGCCGAACTGTGCACGGCCCTGGTCCTCAGCAGGGGCCTCATGGGGTCCAACGCGGCCCTGGTCGTGCGACACGGCGGGGACCACGCCCGGTGACCCGGGCCGTACGTGAGGAGAACCACCGCATGATCACCACCGAAGTGACCGTCGACGAACTGGCCGCGCTCATGAAGAAGGCGGCCGGGATCACCGTCGACCCCCACGAACTCGCGCAGTCCCTCGACACGCAGTTCGGCACCCTCGGACTCGACTCGCTCGGTCTGCTCGGCATCGTCGGGGAACTGGAGAACCGGTACAGCCGGCCCCTGCCCACCGACGCCGAGCGCTGCAAGACCCCGCGGGAGTTCCTCGACCTCGTCAACGACAACCTCAAGGCTGGAGCCTGAAGTGGCAGGACACACCGACAACAGCGTCGTCATCGACGCCCCGCTCGACCTCGTCTGGGACATCACCAACGACATCGAGAACTGGCCGCGGCTCTTCAGCGAGTACGCGTCCCTCGAAGTCCTGACCCGGGACGGCGACACCACCACCTTCCGCCTCACCATGCACCCGGACGACAACGGCAAGGTGTGGAGCTGGGTCTCGCAGCGCACCGTGGACCGCGCCGCGCGGACCGTCCGGGCGCGCCGCGTCGAGACGGGACCGTTCGCGCACATGAACATCCGGTGGGAGTACGAGGAGACCCCGGCCGGCACGCACATGCGCTGGGTGCAGGACTTCGCGATGAAGCCCGACGCCCCCGTCGACGACGCCTGGATGACGGACAACATCAACCGCAACTCCGTCACGCAGATGGCCCTCATCCGGGACCGGATCGAGCAGGTCGCCCGCGAGCGCCGCAGCCCCGCGGCCATGCCCCGCTGACCGCCGGAAGCGGCACAGGAAGGACACCCGATGCACCACGCCCTGATCGTCGCCCGCATGGCGCCCGACTCGGCTCCGGCGATCTCCGACGTGTTCGCCGCCTCCGACCGGGGTGAGCTCCCGCACCTCATCGGGGTCAGCCGGCGCAGCCTCTTCCAGTTCGGTGACGTGTACCTGCACCTCATCGAATCCGAACGGGACCCGGGCCCCGCCATCGCGAAGGTGGCCGGACACCCCGAGTTCCGCAGCGTCAGCGAGGAACTGTCGGCGTACGTCAGCGCGTACGACCCGCAGACCTGGCGCGGCCCCAAGGACGCCATGGCGCACTGCTTCTACCGCTGGGAGCGCGACCCCGCCTCCTGAGCGGGCACCGTGACACAACCCGAGGCCGCCGGCTCCGCGATGAAGCGGAACCGGCGGCCTCGGGTTTTCCTGACGCTCAGGAGGTCCGGCCGGATCAGCCGGGGACGGTGCACTCGAAGGCGTGCAGATAGGGGTTCACCGGGCGGATCTCACCGATCACCAGGCCCGCCGCCGTGAGCCGGTCGACCATGCTCTGCCGGGTGTGCTTCGCACCACCGACGTTCAGGAGCAGCAGCAGGTCCATCGCCGTCGTGAACCGCATCGACGGGGTGTCGTCCACCAGGTTCTCGATGACGACGACCCGGGCGCCGGGCCGGGCGGCCGCGCGGACGTTCGCGAGCGCCCTGCGGGTGCTCTCGTCGTCCCACTCCAGGATGTTCTTGATGATGTACACGTCCGCCTGGACCGGAATGCCCTCACGGCAGTCCCCGGCCACGATCCGCACCCGGTCGGCCAGCGCCCCGCCGTCCCGCAGGCGCGGGTCGGCGTTCTCCACCACACCCGGCAGGTCGAGCAGGGTGCCGTGCAGGCCGGGGTGCTTCTCCAGCAGACTGGCCACGACGTGACCCTGGCCGCCGCCGATGTCGGCGACCGACTTCACGCCCTTCAGGTCCAGGAGCTTCGCCACGTCCTGGGCGGACTGTGAACTGGACGTCGTCATGGCCCGGTTGAAGACGTGCGCGGACTCCGGGGCGTCCTCGTTGAGGTACGGGAAGAACTCCTTGTCGTACACGTCCTCGAAGACGTTGCGGCCGGAGCGCACCGCCTCGTCGAGCTTCGGCCAGACGTTCCACGTCCACGGCTCGGTGCACCACAGGGCGATGTAGCGCAGGCTGTTCGGGTCGTCCTCGCGCAGGAGCCGGGACATCTCGGTGTGCGCGAACGTGCCGTCGGGGCGCTCCATGAACACGCCCTGGCAGGACAGGGCGCGCAGCAGCCGGCGCAGGGTCCCCGGCTGGGTCTTCACCGCGGCGGCCAGGTCCTCGGCGCTCATGGGCGTGTCGTCGAGGGCGTCGGCCACCCCCAGCCGGGCCGCGGCACGTACGGCGGCGGCACGGGCCGCCCCGAAGACGAGTTCCCGCAACTGCATGGACGGCGGGGGACTCTGATCGACAGTGGTCATTCAATGCCTCGTTTCTGGTGTCGTGCCGTACGTGCTCAGCACATGCCCGAGGGCTCGGAGACCTTGCAGGTGTTGCCCCGGAAGGTGTTGCCCTTGCCGGTGGTGTCGCGGTTCGCGAGATCGGACGGACCGTTGCGCAGGACCACGTTGTCGCGCACCTCGTTGCGCTCGCTGAGCGCGCCCACGAAGCTCTTGAACAGCACGATGCCGCCCGACAGCGGGGAGGTGCCCACGTTGTCCTCGACCCGGTTGTGGGTCACGCGCGTGTCCTCCGCGCCGGTGAGGACGATGCCGGAACCCTGGAGGGCGGGCAGCCGGGGAGTCTTGGGGCAGGACTTGTTGTTGGCGTGGATGTAGTTCCCGGTGACGCTCAGGTCGCCGACGCGCGGCTTGTTCTCGTCGCCCACGACGAACACCGCGGTGCAGTTGCCGGTGGCCTCGTTGCGGGCGACGGTCAGGTTCCGCACCCGCCGGACCGTGATGCCGATCCGGTTGCCGCTCATCAGGTTGTGGGCGACCACCGTTCCCTTGGTGTCGCGGGCGCCCTCCTCGGTGGTCACCGTGTTGGAGACGAAGAGACCGGCGTCGCCGTTGTCCCTGGCGATGTTGCGGACGAACCTGGTCCGCACGGACCGTTCCTCGGCGATGCCCCACTGGCCGTTCTTCTCGGAGGTCACCCTGCGCACGGTCAGCCCGTCGGTCCCCGTCGCCCACAGGCCCTGCTTCGAGAAGCCCCTGATGGTCAGTGAGGCGACGGTGACCCCGCGCACGCGCTTGGCGTCGGTCCCGGTCACACAGATGCCGTTGCCCGCCTTGGCGCAGGCGTCGGTGGCGGCGGTGTTCGGCACGATGACGGTGGACCTGGCGCTCGCGCCCCGCAGGGTCACGTCCCGCGCGGTGATGGTGACGCTCTCGTGATAGGTGCCGGGTGCGACGACGACGGTGTCGCCCGCCCGCGCCGAGTTCACGGCCTTCTGGATGGATTCACCCGGGCGTACCAGGTGCACTGACGGGTGGTCGGCGGGCAGGGCTGCGCCCACTCCCGATGCCACGACCACAGCCGTGCACGCGAGGTAGGCCATCTGTTGTCTGGTCATAGGCCGAAGCTATGAACGGGTGTTGCGGCCCGCCACCGCTGATCGCCCAGGTGGGCCGCAGCCGTCACCGTGACGCGCCGGGAGACGCCGGAACGACGCCGCCCCGGCCGGAGGATCCGGCCGGGGCGGCGTGCGCGGGGCTGTGCCCGCGAGGTGGTGCGGTGGTGCGGTGGATCAGGCGAAGGTCGCCAGCGTCTCGTTCCAGGTGGCGGACGGGCGCATGACCTTCGCGGCCTTGGCCGGGTCGGGCTGGTAGTAGCCGCCGATGTCGGCCGGGTTGCCCTGGACCGCGTTCAGCTCGTCGACGATCGTCCGCTCCTGCGCGGTCAGCGTCTCGGCGAGCTGCGCGAACGCCTTGGCGAGGTCCGCGTCGTCGGTCTGCCGCGCCAGCTCCTGCGCCCAGAACAGGGACAGGTAGAAGTGGCTGCCGCGGTTGTCGATGCCGCCGACGCGACGGGTCGGGGACTTGTCCTCGTTGAGGAAGGTCGCCGTCGCGCGGTCGAGGGTGTCGGCGAGCACCTGGGCGCGCGCGTTGCCGGTGGTCTTCGCGAACTGCTCGAGCGAGGGCACGAGCGCGAAGAACTCGCCCAGCGAGTCCCAGCGCAGGTAGTCCTCCTTGACGAGCTGCTGGACGTGCTTCGGCGCGGAGCCGCCGGCGCCCGTCTCGAACAGGCCGCCGCCCGCCATCAGCGGGACGACCGACAGCATCTTGGCGCTGGTGCCCAGCTCCAGGATCGGGAACAGGTCGGTCAGGTAGTCACGCAGCACGTTGCCGGTCACCGAGATGGTGTTCTCGCCGCGGCGGATGCGCTCGACCGACAGCTTGGTCGCCTCGACGGGGGCGAGGATCCGGATGTCCAGGCCCTCGGTGTCGTGCTCCGGGAGGTACTGGTTGACCTTGGCGATCAGGTTGGCGTCGTGCGCGCGGGTCTCGTCCAGCCAGAACACGGCCGGGTCGCCGGAGGCGCGGGCGCGGGTGACCGCGAGCTTCACCCAGTCCTTGATGGGCGCGTCCTTGGTCTGGCAGGCGCGGAAGATGTCGCCGGCGGAGACCGCCTGCTCCAGCACCACGTCGCCGGCCGCGTCGACCAGGCGGACCGTGCCGGTGACCGCGATCTCGAAGGTCTTGTCGTGGCTGCCGTACTCCTCGGCCTTCTGCGCCATGAGGCCGACGTTCGGGACGGAGCCCATGGTCGACGGGTCGTAGGCGCCGTTGGCGCGGCAGTCCTCGATCACGGCCTGGTAGACGCCGGAGTAGGAGGAGTCCGGCAGGACCGCGAGGGTGTCGGCCTCCTGGCCGTCCGGGCCCCACATGTGGCCGGAGGTGCGGATCATGGCCGGCATCGAGGCGTCGACGATGACGTCGGACGGCACGTGCAGGTTGGTGATGCCCTTGTCGGAGTCGACCATCGCGAGGGCCGGGCCCTCGGCGAGCTCGGCGTCGAAGGACGCCTTGATCGCGGCACCCTCCGGGAGCGTCTCCAGGCCCTTGAAGATGCCGCCGAGGCCGTCGTTCGGGGTCAGACCCGCGGCGGCGAGCGTCTCACCGTGCGCCGCGAAGGTCTTCGGGAAGAAGGCGCGCACGACGTGACCGAAGACGATCGGGTCGGAGACCTTCATCATCGTGGCCTTGAGGTGCACCGAGAACAGGACGTCCTCGGCCTTGGCGCGGGCGATCTGCGCGGTGAGGAACTCACGCAGCGGCGCGACGTGCATGACGGACGCGTCCACGACCTCGCCGGCCTGCACGGGTACCGACTCGCGCAGCACGGTGGTGGAGCCGTCGTCGCCGACCAGCTCGATGCGCAGCGTGCCGGCCTCGGAGATCACCGCGGACTTCTCGGTGGAGCGGAAGTCGTCGACACCCATCGTGGCGACGTTCGTCTTCGACTCGGAGGACCACGCGCCCATGCGGTGCGGGTGGGTCTTGGCGTAGTTCTTGACCGACGCGGGGGCGCGGCGGTCGGAGTTGCCCTCGCGCAGGACCGGGTTCACGGCGCTGCCCTTGACCTTGTCGTAACGGGCGCGGATGTCGCGCTCCTCGTCCGACTTCGGGTCGTCCGGGTAGTCCGGAAGCGCGTAACCCTGCGCCTGAAGCTCGGCGACCGCGGCCTTGAGCTGGGGGATCGACGCCGAGATGTTCGGCAGCTTGATGATGTTCGCGCCGGGCGTCTTGGCCAGCTCACCGAGCTCGGACAGGGCGTCCGCGATGCGCTGGTCCTCCCGGAGGAACTCCGGGAACAGGGCGATGATGCGCCCGGCCAGCGAGATGTCACGGGTCTCCACAGTGACACCCGCCTGAGAGGCGTACGCCTGGACCACCGGCAGGAACGAATACGTCGCCAGGGCCGGGGCCTCGTCAGTGTGCGTGTAGATGATGGTCGAGTCAGTCACCGGGTGCTCCGCTCCACGTCTGCAACATTGCTCGACATCAAGATATCTCGTGGGAGCCCCCGTCTCGACAGGGGTCCGTTCCGCGTCGGACGCGGAGGGGCGGGAAACGGCCGTACGGGCCGAACCGGGTCCGCCGGAGCGAATCGCCCTGATCGGACACCTCCGGCATCCCCCCGACGCCCCTCCGGCCCCGGAAAGTGAACGCGCCGGCCGGAGTGAAAACCGGTTCCGCCCGCCGGAGGCAACCGGACGGCCCGCTCAGCCGTACATGAGAGTGACCGCGCAACTGATCTTGCGGCGGATCTCCCTGCCCTCTGTCGCCCGAACGAAAGCGAAACATGAGATATCGCACCAGAGTGACGGCCCCCGCGGCCGCGCTGCTCGGAACGGCGGCGGCGCTCGCCGCCGCCCCCACCGCCTCGGCGCGGCCCCTGGCCTTAAGGCCGGATCAGGGCACCCCCGGTGCGGAGACCCTCGGCGACTCCGTCTTCCCGGCGCTCGGCAACGACGGCTACCGCGTCGAGGCGTACCACCTCGACTTCGCGTACGACGCCACGACCCGCCTGGTCGACGCCAAGGCGATCCTGCGGATCAAGGCGACCCAGGACCTCTCGCGCTTCTCGCTCGACGCGCTCGGCCTCGACGTGCGGACGGTGAAGGTCGGCGGCGTGGCCGCGGCCTTCGAGCAGGTCGGCGAGAAGCTGCGGGTCACCCCGGCGCGCACCCTGCCGAAGTCCTGCGCCGTCGTGGTCTGCGTCGAGTACGGGGCCGACCCGGCCAGGACGCTGGCGTACACCGCCTGGGTGCCGACCCCCGACGGGTTCGCCATCTGTCCCCAGCCCAACGCCGCGCACACCGTCTTCCCGTGCAACGACCACCCGTTGGACAAGGCCGACTTCAGCTTCCGCATCACCGTGCCGAACACCCTGCGCGGTGTCGCGAACGGCTCGCTGACCGGCACGGAGCAGCTCGACGGCGACCGCACCGCGTACTCGTACCGCTCGGCCTCGCCGATAGCCACCGAGCTGGTGCAGATCACCGTCGGCGACTACGTCGTCAAGGAGCGGCAGGGGCCGAACGGGCTGGGGCTGCGGGACGTCGTCCCGGTCGCACGGGCCGCCGCGCTGGAGCCGGCGCTCGCGCTCACCCCCGGCCTCGTCGACTGGCTGGAGCAGCGCCTCGGCGCCTACCCGTTCGAGACGTACGGGCTGCTGCCCTGCAACTCGGACGCGGCCAACGCGTTCGACTTCACGGGCCTGGAGACCCAGACCCTGACGCTCTACAAGCCGAACTTCCTGCTCCAGGCGGAGAACAAGATCGGCTCGCACATGATGCACGAGCTGGTCCACTCCTACTTCGGCAACAGTGTCAGCCCCGCCAACTGGGCCGACCTGTGGCTGAACGAGGGCCACGCCGACTTCTACGGGCTGCTCTACCGCTACGAGCGCGGCTGGCCCGACTCGCTCGGTCTGACCACCATGGAAGCCCGGATGAAGGACACGTACGCCCGGGGCGACCAGTGGCGTCAGTCCTCCGGCCCCGTCGCCGCGCCGAACGCCGCCAACCTCTTCGACAGCCAGCGCTACCTGGGCGGCGTCCTCGTCCTGTACGCGCTGCGCGAGCTGGTCGGCGAGGACGTCTTCAACCGCATCGAGCGCACGTTCCTGGAGCGGTACCGCAACCGCGCGGCGACCACCGCCGACTACATCGCGGTCGCCACCGAGATCTCCGGCGCGGACCAGTCCGGCTTCCTGAACGACTGGCTGTACGGGACGAAGACACCGCGCATGCCGAACCACCCGGACTGGACGGTCACCCCGGTCGTGTCGAGCCTGGTCGCGCCGCGCAACCGCGCGCCCGGCCACTACCCGGACTCGACCGCCACGCTCTGACCGCCACACGCCGGCCGCCACGTTCCGGCCGGGCGGCGTGAAGAGGGGGCCGGGCGTGAAGAAGGGGGCCGGGCGGATCACTCCGCCCGGCCCCCGACCCGTTGGCCGTCGCCCTGCCGGCCGTCGCGGTTCCGGTCCGGTGGGGGGTCGGGGCCGCGCCGGTACATCCGCCCGTCGCCGTCGGACGAGAGGTGAACGTCGGTGGCGACGGGCATCTGATGTACCGGCGCGGCCCCTCCCGCCGGATCCCGGCTGCGGGTGCGGGGTGGTGACCCGTACCCGATCCTCCGTGCCGTGTCCGGCCTCACGCGATGTCAGGGACGCTGCGCGGCCTCGCGCTGATGGGGGATGGCGGTCTCCAGGAAGCCCGCCCCGCCGGGCTGGAGCGCGACCGTCCGGGCGGGCGACGGAATCCGGATGCCCTCGTCCCGGTAGCGCTTGTGCAGGGCCTTGATGAACTCGTGCTTGATCCGGTACTGGTCGCTGAACTCACCCACGGCCAGGATCACCGTGAGACCGATGCGCGAGTCGCCGAACGTGTGGAAACGCACGGCCGGTTCGTGCTCCGGGACGGCACCGTCGATCTCGGTCATCACCTCGGCGACGACCTCGTTCGTGACCCGCTCGACGTGGTCGAGGTCGCTGTCGTAACCGACGCCGACCTGCACCAGGAGCGTCATCTTCTGCTCGGGCCGGGTGAAGTTGGTCATGTTGGTGCCCGAGAGCTGGGCGTTGGGGATGATGACCAGGTTGTTGGAGAGCTGACGGACCGTGGTGTTGCGCCAGTTGATGTCGACGACGTATCCCTCCTCCCCGCTGCTCAGCCGGATGTAGTCGCCCGGCTGGATCGTCTTCGAGGCGAGGATGTGCACGCCCGCGAAGAGGTTGGCGAGGGTGTCCTGGAGCGCGAGCGCGACGGCCAGACCGCCGACGCCCAGGGCTGTGAGCAGGGGCGCGATCGAGATGCCCAGGGTCTGCAGGACGATCAGGAAGCCGATCGCCAGCACCACGACCCGGGTGATGTTGACGAAGATGGTGGCCGAACCGGCGACGCCCGAGCGGGACTGTGTCACCGACCGGACCAGACCGGTGATCAGGCGGGCCGCCGTGACCGTCGCGACCAGGATCAGCAGGACGGTCAGCGACCGGTTCACGGTGCGGCCGACCGGCGCGGTCAGCGGAAGCACCGCGGCCGCCGCGGCGACGCCTCCGGCCACCGCCGACCACGGCACGACGGTACGCAGGGCGTCCACCATGACGTCGTCGCCGCTCCAGCGTGTGCGCTCGGCGTGCTTGCCCAGCCAGCGCAGCAGCATCCGCAGCAGGAACGCCGCCAGCAGCCCGGCCGCCACGGCTATTCCGGCGATCATCAGGTCGTCCAGGGTGACGGAGCGCTTCATCGGTGACCTCCTCGGAGAGCGGGACCGGGACCCGTACCGGGATGAGGGCCCACGGGCCGAATGTGCTGTGTCGTCACTTGCCACCTGCTCGAATCCGGGAACGCGATCATGCCCGGACGGGCGTCAGCCGTCGTCCGGGGAGACGGCTCATCCTGCCGCATCCCCCTGCCTCCCCGTCACCACCCCTACGAGGGCCAGCCCTTGACACCCCAATCCGACAGACCTCCAGCTCCGATCCGTCCACCGCGCACCCGCAGCCGGGATCCGGCCACCGCGCACCCGCAACCCGATCCGGACACAGCACACCCGCAGTCGGGATCCGGCGCGAGGGGCCGTGCCGGTACATCAAATGCCCGTCGCCACCGACGCTCACCCCTCACCCAACGGCGACGGGCGGATGTACCGGCACGGCCCCGACCCACCCACCGGCCGAAACCGCGGGTACGCGGCTACGACGGTCCCCGGCCTGCACACCCGCCCTCGCAGTCACGCTTCGCCGAACGCACCGTGGCGCCCCGCGCCGGAGGCGAAGCGGGCCGCGCCCTCCATGCTCTCCTCCAGGACGCCCATGCCGTAACGGAGTTCGGTCCGCATGGCCTCTTTCTCGACCAGGCCCTCCTGGTCGAGGACCGAGGCCCGGTCGCTGCGCAGGCAGGCCTGCGGGAAGTCGGCGATCTCCGCCGCCAGCCGCTCGGCCTCGGCGCGAGACCGGCCGACCGGGACCACCCGGTTCGCGAGCCCCATCTCGTACGCCTCGGCGGCGGCGACGGCACGGCCGGTGAGGATCATGTCCATCGCCCGGCTCGTGCCGATGAGCCGGGGCAGCCGCACCGTTCCCCCGTCGATCAGCGGCACGCCCCAGCGGCGGCAGAACACCCCGAAGACGGCGTCCTCCTCGGCGACCCGCAGATCGCACCAGAGCGCCAGTTCCAGACCGCCCGCCACGGCGTGCCCCGCGACCGCCGCGATCACCGGCTTGGTCAGCCGCAGCCGGGTGGGCCCCATCGGCCCGTCGCCTTCCTCGGCGACCGCGTTCCCCCGCTCCGTGCCGATGGACTTGAGGTCCGCGCCCGCGCAGAAGGTGCCGCCCTCACCCCAGAGCACGGCGACACGCGCCGTCTCGTCGGCCTCGAACTTCCGGAAGGCGTCGGCGAGTTCGGCGGCGGTCGGCCCGTCCACCGCGTTCCGGGCCGCGGGCCGGGAGAGGACGATCGTGGTGACGTGACCCTGACGTTCGCTGCGGACCGGCATCGCGCTGTCCCTCTCTGCGGCCGGCGCGCCCCGTCGCGCGCCGTGGTTACTCCTCGGTATCACAGCGCGCGGCGCCCCGCACGACCCAGGACGGAAACGCTCGTGACCCCTGGCGCCTGCCCCAGCCCCCGACCGGGTCAGATCACCTTCCAGCGGACCAGCGCGCCCAGGGTCAGCGCCCCCGGCAGCAGCGGCACCCACACCGTGATGATCCGGTACGCCAGCACCACCGCCGTCGCCACGGCCACCGGGCCCCCCGCCGCGACGAGGGCCACGATCAGCGCGGCCTCCACCGAACCGAGCCCGCCGGGGGTCGGCACCATCGCCACCGCGATCGTCGCCGCCAGGTAGGCGATCATCATGTGCGTGGGCGACACCGGGAGGCCCAGCGCGCGTCCCACCGAGGCCAGCCCGGCGGCCTGGAGCAGCGGGAAGGCCAGCGATCCGCCCCACAGGGCGAGGGCGCGGGACGGGCGGGTGTGCACCGAACGGGCCTCACCGAAGGCGGTACGCAGGAAGGAGAGGACGGCCGTGCGCAGCCTTCGTACGAGAGCGAGCACGGCCAGCGCGGCGCACAGGGCCACGCCGACGCCGATCAGCAGCGGTCCGAGCGCTCCGTCGGGTATCAGACCGTCGACCCGCAGCGCGTCGGGGAACGCGATCAGCAGGCCGACCAGCAGGGTCAGCCGGGCGACCGCCTCCGCCAGCAGATACAGCGCGAGCGCGGCCGAGGAGCGGGCCAGCGGCACCCCGCACACGGTCATGAACCGCAGATTGACCGCCCCGGCACCCAGCCCCGTCGGCAGCAGATGGTTCGCCGCGCCCGCCGCGAACTGCGTGGCCAGCAGCCGGACCGCGGGCAGCCGTTCCATGACCGCGCCCTGCCGGGTCACGGCCGCGGCCACCCAGGTCAGGCAGGTCGCGGCGGCCGCGGCGACGAGCCAGGGCCACTCGGCCGACCTCAGATGCCCGAAGCCCTCGGCGAGCACGGACCGGTGCCGCACGGCCACCACGAGGACCAGCGCGAGCGGGATCAGGCACAGGACCGGCCGGACGGCGGGCCGCAGGGTGAGGAAGCGGGGGAGCCGGGGCAGCGCCCGGGGAAGTCGTACGGCTGTCACATCTCGAGAGGTTTTCCACACCGCACCAACGCGAGGTTGCGGGCGCGGGGACGGAGGCTGACACGCCGGGCAAGCCGAGGGAGGCCCGCCCCGGGGGCGCCGGGTGCCGGTCTCCGGGGAGGCCCACCCGCGTGAGTGCTCCCGCCCCGATCCGTTGACCTCAACAAAGCTTGAGGTCCTACTGTCTCTCCCATGAGCATGGAGACCACAGCCTGGACACAGTTGCACAGTGTCATGAACGCCCAACAGGAGCGTCGCCCCTTCGACCGCGCGACGCTGCGCCGCATCGCCGCCTTCGCCCGCCCGCACCGCCGCCGTATCGCGCAGTTCGTCCTCCTCAGTGTGGTGACGGCGCTGCTCGCCGTCGCGACGCCGGTGCTCGCGGGGCACGTCGTGGACACCATCGTGGCCCACGGGGACGAGAGCACCGTCGTCCGTCTTTCCGTGCTCATCGCCGTCATCGCGCTCGCCGAGGCGGCCTTCGGGATCCTGAGCCGCTGGCTCTCGTCGACGCTCGGCGAGGGACTCATCCTCGATCTGCGCACGGCTGTCTTCGATCATGTGCAGCGCATGCCGGTCGCGTTCTTCACACGTACACGTACGGGAGCGCTCGTCAGTCGACTCAACAACGACGTGATCGGCGCCCAGCGCGCGTTCAGCAACACCCTGTCCGGCGTCGTCGCCAATGTGGTGACCCTGCTGCTCACGCTGGTCGTGATGCTCACCCTGTCCTGGCAGATCACGCTGCTGGCGCTGGTCCTGCTGCCGGTGTTCGTGCTCCCCGCCCGGCGGATGGGCAGCCGCATGGCCAGGCTCCAGCGGGAGGCCGCGGACCTCAACGCCGCCATGGGCACCCGCATGACCGAGCGCTTCTCCGCCCCGGGCGCCACCCTCGTCAAGCTCTTCGGGCGGCCCGGGGAGGAGTCCGCCGAGTTCGCGGCGCGCGCCCGGCGGGTGCGGGACATCGGCGTCCGTACGGCCATGGCGCAGTCCGCCTTCATCACCGCCCTCACCCTGGTCTCGGCCCTGGCACTCGCCCTCGTCTACGGGCTCGGCGGCTGGTTCGCCCTGCGCGGCACCCTGGAGCCGGGCGCCGTCGTCTCGCTGGCGCTGCTGCTCACCCGCCTGTACGCGCCGCTCACCTCGCTGGCGGGCGCCCGCGTCGAGGTCATGAGCGCCCTGGTCAGCTTCGAGCGCGTCTTCGAGGTGCTCGACCTCAAGCCGCTCATCGAGGAGAAGCCGGACGCCCGCACGCTCCCGGACGGTCCCGCCTCCGTCGAGTTCGACGACGTCCGCTTCGCCTATCCCTCCGCCGACAAGGTCTCCCTCGCCTCCCTGGAGGAGGTCGCCGCCCTCGACACCCGCGGCGGCGACGAGGTCCTGCACGGCATCTCCTTCCGCGCCGAGCCCGGCCAGACCGTCGCACTCGTGGGCTCCTCGGGCGCCGGCAAGTCGACCATCGCCCAGCTCCTGCCGCGGCTGTACGACACCGACGCCGGCGCCGTGCGCATCGGCGGCGTCGACGTCCGCGAACTCAGCGCCGTGTCGATGCGCGCGACCCTCGGCATGGTGACCCAGGACGGGCACCTCTTCCACGACTCGGTCCGCCAGAACCTGCTCCTCGCCCGGCCGGACGCCACCGAGGACGAGCTGTGGGACGTGCTGGGCCGGGCCCGTCTCGACGACCTCGTACGGTCCCTGCCAGACGGTCTCGACACCGTGGTCGGCGAGCGCGGCTACCGGCTCTCCGGCGGCGAGCGCCAGCGCATGACCATCGCCCGGCTGCTCCTCGCCCGCCAGCGCGTCGTCATCCTGGACGAGGCCACCGCCCATCTCGACAACACCTCGGAGGCGGCCGTCCAGGAGGCACTCACCGAGGCACTGGAGGGCCGCACCGCCGTCGTGATCGCGCACCGGCTGTCGACGGTACGGGCCGCCGACCTGATCCTGGTCGTCGAGGCGGGCCGGATCGTCGAGCGGGGCACCCACGACGAGCTGCTCGCGGCGGACGGGCGCTACGCGGAGCTGTACCGCACGCAGTTCAGGACCGGCCGGCCGCAGCACGAGGAGGAGATCCCGGTCACGGCGGACGCGACGCCGTAGCGGCGACGCGAACGCCGTGACCACCTGATCACCTCACCCGGCCCGGTCCGTCCGGTCCCTCCGTTCCCGCGGCCCCCGGTCAGGTGGTGAAGCGGTGCCGGCCGGAGCCGACGCGGTACACCGCGCAGCCGTCCTCCGTACGCAGGAAGGCGGCGCCGGTGTGCGCGACCGCGTCCGGGCCGCTCGCCGGGATCCACACCTCGGCCGTGGTGTTGGCCGGGACGGCGCAGGTGAGGTCGAAGCCGTCGGAGCCCTGTCGCCACCGGGTGGAGACCGGACCGTAGAGGGACGTGAACGTGGCCCGCGCGGAGGTGAGGCCGCCGCCCGGCCGGGGACGGACGACGATCTCGCGGTAGCCGGGCCCGCCCGGCGAGATGCCGGCGACGGTCGCGTACATCCACTCGCCCACCGAGCCGTAGGCGTAGTGGTTGAAGGAGTTCATGTCCGGGGTCTGGAAGCTGCCGTCGGGCCGGATGGAGTCCCAGCGTTCCCACATCGTGGTGGAGCCCTTGTCGATCTGGTAGCCCCAGCTCGGGAAGGAGCGCTGAAGGAGGAGCCGGTAGGCGACGTCGGTGTGCCCGGTGTCCGTGAGGACCGGGAGCAGCCTGGGCGTCCCGAGGAAGCCGGTCGACAGATGCCAGTCCCTCGCGCGGATCAGGTCGACGAGCCGTCCGGCCGCCGCCGTGCGCAGCGCGTCCGGAACGAGGTCCATCGACAGGGCGAGCACGTACGCCGTCTGCGTGTCGCCCCGTACCGTCCCGTCGGCGCCGATGTACGCGTTCCGGAAGGCCTCCCGGACGCGGTCGAACAGGCCCGCCCAGGGCGCGGGGTCCTCGCCCAGCGCGGTGGCCATCCGGGCCGCGAGGTCGGCGCTGTGCGCGAAGTACGCGGTGGCGATGACGTCCTTGGGCGTCTCGTCCGAGACGTTCAGCCAGTCGCCGTACCCCTCAGCGGGCCGCAGCAGGCCGTGGCTGTGGCGCTCCAGATAGCCCAGCCACGCCTTGACGGACGGCCAGGCGTCGGCCAGGACCTGCCGGTCCCCGTAGGCCTGGTACAGCGACCAGGGGACGGTCACACCCGCGTCTCCCCAGCCCGCGACCCCGTTGCCGACCGTCCCGACCATGGGCGCCACGTCCGTGAACGCGCCCTCGGCGGTCTGGCCGTCGCGCAGGTCCACCAGCCACTTGGCCAGGAAGCGCGCCGACTCCATGGTGTAGGCGGCCGTGGGGGCGAAGACGTTGATGTCCCCGGTCCAGCCGAGCCGCTCGTCGCGCGCCGGCGTGTCCGTGGGGACGGAGAGGAAGTTGCCCCGCTGGCCCCAGGTGATGTTGCTGTGAAGCTGGTTGAGCAGGGGTGCGTCGGTCTCGAACTCCAGGGTGAACGGCGCCGACGTATGCATGACACGGCCGGTCACGGCCGCCGCGGAGGGAGTCCCGGGGAACCCGGTGACCTCGACGTAGCGGAACCCGTGGAAGGTGAAGCGCGGCTCGTACGTCTCCTCGCCGCCGCCCTTGAGGATGTACGTGTCGGTCGCCGCCGCCGAGCGCAGATTCGCGGTGTAGAGGGTTCCGTCCGGGTTGAGGACCTCGGCGTGACGCAGCCGCACGGTCGTTCCGGCCTCGCCCGTGACGCGCAGCCGGACCGAGCCGACCATGTTCTGGCCCAGGTCGAACACGTGGACGCCCGGGGCGGGTTCGGTCACCTTCTCGGCGGGCCGTTCGGCGGCCACGCGCACCGGACCGTCGGACTGCGCGACGATCCGGCGGGGCGCAGCGTCCCCGGCGGCGCGGACGGCGAGCCAGGTACGGTCGTCGAAACCGGGGGAGGTCCAGCCGTCGGTCTCCGCACGCGCGTCGTACGTCTCGCCGTTCAGCAGGTCGGCCGCGACGATCGGTCCGGACGCGGCCCGCCAGTCGGTGCCCGACGAGACGCTCTCTCTCGTCCCGTCGGCGTACTCGATCTCCAACTGGGCCAGCAGCGCGGGGCGTTCACCGTACTGGTGGGGTCCGAACATGCCGACGTTTCCCGCGTACCAGCCGGGCGCCACCCAGGCGCCGACGGCGTTGGCCCCGGGCCGCAGGAGGGAGGTGACGTCGTACGTCTGGTACTGGACGCGCTCGCGGTAGTCGGTCCAGCCGGGGGCGAGCTGGTCGCGGCCCACCCGCCGGCCGTTGAGGTGGGCCTCGTACAGGCCGAGGGCCGTCGCGTACAGGCGCGCGCGGGCCACTCGCTTGGCGGGCAGGGTGAACGCGTGGCGGAGCTGGTTCGCGGCGAACGAGGCCGGGACGACCCTGCCCCAGGGGCCCGCGCCCCACGCGGCCGCCACCTTGGCCGCCGGCCAGCCGCCGTCGTCGTAGCCGTCCCCGCGCCAGTCACCGGCGGGCTTCGCGTCCGTGGCCCGCCAGGACGCGTCGGTGACGATCCGGCGCTCACCGGAGGCGGTGGTCAGGGTGAGGACTCCGACCAGGCCGGCGGGCCCCACCGTCGCGTTGGCCGCCTCCACCGCGAGGACGTTCCGCCCGGGGCGCAGCCGTCCGAGGACGTCCACGACGGCCGGGCGGCGCCAGTCCTCGTGCTCGGTCGCCAGGTCGGTACGAGCCACCTCGGCGCCGTTGACCGAGAGCGAGAAAACGTTGTCGGCGCTGAAGGCGATCTTCGCCGCCGTGACACCGTCGGGAACGTCGACGACCCGCCGGAACCACCGCGTGGCCGCCGGGGCGCTGCTCGCCGGATCACCTTCGGGGAACCAGATCCAGGCGCTGCCCTCCAGGGAGGGCGCGTCCGTGAGGGCGGGAGGAGCCGAGACCCACTCCGCCGACCACGGCGTGTCCAGGAGACCCGTCTCCCACCAGGACGGCGCGCTCCAGCCGGAGGCCGCGCCGTCGGTGTCCCAGACCCGCACGGACCAGAAGTAGCGGGTCCGCGGGGCGAGCCGGGGACCGGCGTAGGGGACGAGGACGGACTGGTCGGACGTCACCTTTCCGCTGTCCCACACGTCGGGCCGGGACAGGCCGGACGCGCTGGTGGCCACCCGGATCCGGTACGCGCTCTGTCGCGTCCCCGGCGCGTCCGAGACCATCGGCCAGCTCAGCCGGGGGTGCTGGGTGTCGAGCCCCAGGGGGTGCTCGACGTACTCGACGGTCGGAGCGGTGACGCGCGGGGCCGAGCGCCGTGCGCGCGGGCCGGCCGGTGCGGATGCCGACGAGGGCGAGGCCGCGGCTGCCGGTCCCGCTCCCGCGGCCGTCGCCGCGACGACACCCGCCGCACCGGCCGCGCCCGCCAGGATGTTCCTCCTGCTGATCAACTGGGGCCCCTCACCTAGGAGTTATGAATCGTTTCACGGCGGTGAAGGTAGGGGCGGGGGAGGTGGCGGTCAACAAGTGCGGCGGTATTTTCCGGAAATCGGCCATGCTTATCCGTGTCATCAGTCGATTCGGCCGGTTCGCGTGCCCGAACATTGAACGGTTTCAATCGGGTGGACGAGGGCCCGCGCCGACTGGGCGCGGCCGGCTGGAGGGGAGCGTGAGCCTGCGGCGGCCGACGGCCGGAGGGCCAGCCGCCCCGACGGCCGGCGGGTGTGTCACCCGCCTGGATGCACGCGGGTGCCGACCCTGGCCGGGCGCCGTGCCGCGAGGTGGCAGAATGCTCCGGCGCCGCCTGGTGCTGCCTGGTGCCGCCGGTCGTGTCGGCTGCTGACCGGCACTGAGCGGCGCTGACCGGCACTGCCCGCTGGCGCGTGGTGGCCCTGCTGCCGACCGGCGTGGCCTGCTGTTTCCCGCCGCCGCCCGGCGGTGAGTGCCCGTCGAGTGGTGATGGTCACGAACGGCGTCGGAGGCCCTCGCCGCGCTGCTATAGTCATTTCCGATCGATCTCGATCGCAGGATTGTTACTCCCTACGGAGACGCCCCCGGCGTCCGGTTTGAGGGAGGCAAGGCCTGGGTGGCGCCCCGTGCGCTTCCCGGGCCTTTTTTGTTGCCCCGGTCCATGTGCGAGAGATCGCGGACCAAGGCAAGACGGCACGAATCAGGGATGCAAGGACGCGTCATGAACACACCCACACCCGGTGCGCTGGCGGAGCAGATCCTCAGCGGCGTCGGCGGAGCCGAGAACATCGGGAGCCTCACGCACTGCGCCACGCGGCTGCGCTTCGAGCTCCACGACGGCAAGAAGGTCGACCAGGCCGCGCTCGACGCCCTCGACGGCGTCATGGGCACGGTGCCCCAGTCCGGCGACCGCTTCCAGATCGTCATCGGCGGAGCCGTCGCCGGCGTCTACTCGGACATCATGAACCTGCCGTCGATGGCGGGCGGCGCCACGGCGCGTCCGCAGTCCGACGCCGAGGTCAAGGCCGAGATCCGCGCCAAGGGCCGCGGTCGCTTCGCCTGGCTGGACAACTTCTTCGAGTACCTCTCGGACTCGTTCCGTCCGCTCCTGGGCGTGCTGCTCGGCGCCTCCCTGATCATCGCGATCGCCTCGATGCTCGACGCCTTCGGCGTGGTCGACTTCCGCTCCGCGGACAAGTCCGCCACCTGGGTCTTCGTCGACTCGATGTGGCGCTCGGTGCTGTACTTCCTGCCGATCATGGTCGCCTACAACGCGGCCAAGAAGCTGAAGATCGACCCCTGGGTCGGCGCCACCGTGATGGCCGCGGTGATGACCCCGAACTTCACGGGCATGATCGGGTCCAAGACCCCCGGCGTCACCACGACCACCAACACCACGCTGGGCACCTCGGAGTCCGTGGCCCACGTCTTCGGGCTGCCGATGCAGCTCAACGACTACGGCGGCCAGGTGTTCGTGCCGCTGCTGATGGTCGCCCTGCTCGCCCTCGTCTACAAGGGCCTGAAGCGGATCTTCCCCGAGAACGTGCAGATGGTCTTCGTACCGTTCTTCAGCATGCTGATCATGATCCCGATGACCGCGTTCCTCATCGGCCCCATGGGCGTCTGGGCCGGCAACGGTCTCGGCACGGGTCTGTCGTGGCTGAACGGCAACGCCCCGATCGTCTTCGCGATCGTCATCCCGATGCTGTACCCCTTCCTGGTGCCGCTCGGTCTGCACTGGCCGCTGAACGCGCTCATGCTCGTGAACATCAACACCCTCGGGTACGACTTCATCCAGGGCCCCATGGGCACGTGGAACTTCGCCTGCTTCGGCGCGACCGCCGGTGTCCTGCTGCTCTCGATCCGGCACCGTGAGAAGGACATGCGCCAGACCGCCACCGGCGCCCTGGCCGCGGGTCTGCTCGGCGGTATCTCCGAGCCCTCGCTGTACGGCATCCACCTGCGCTTCAAGCGGATCTACCCGCGCATGCTCGTCGGCTGCCTCGTGGGCGGTGTGATCATCGGTCTCCTGGGCGGCGTGAACACCAAGGCCTTCGCCTTCACCTCCCTGCTGACCATCCCGGTCTTCGACCCGATGATCAAGTACATCATCGCGATCTCGGCGGCCTTCTTCACCTCGATGGCGCTCGTGTACTTCGCGGACTACCGCACCAAGGAAGAGCGCGCCGAGGCCAACGCCGAGCGTGACGCGGCCGAGACGGCCGCCGGCGGCAAGGCCGTCGTCCCCGCCCAGACCGCCTCTGCCCAGACCGTCGCGGCCGACGACCGTGAGCTCGTCGGCGTCGGTGCCGCCGCCGCTGCCACCGGTGCCTCCACCGGCAGCGTCCCGGGCGCTGCCACCACGGCCGAGACTCCCGCCGCCGGAAAGGGCCTCGAGCTCACGGCGCCCGTCGCGGGCCGTGTGATCGGCCTGGGCGAGGTCGAGGACCCGGTCTTCGCCTCCCGCGCGCTCGGCGAGGGCGTGGGCATCGAGCCGGCCGACGGCCGCGTCGTCGCCCCGGTCGACGGTGAGCTGATCACCGTCGCCGACACCGGCCACGCCTTCGGCATCCGTACCGCGAACGGCGTCGAGGTCCTCATCCACGTCGGCATCGACACCGTGAAGATGCAGGGCGAGGGCTTCGACGTGCGCGTCGCGGCCGGGCAGAAGATCGCCGCCGGCGACCTCCTCGCCGAGGTCGACCTCGACGCCGTACGCGCCGCGGGACACCCGGCCGTCACCCTGATGACCGTCCTCAACACCGCGGACATGACCTCGGTCGAGCCGCACGTCGGGCAGGACGTCACCGCCGGCACCCCCGTGGTGACCGTGCGACGGTGATCAGCCCCGCTTGACGCCTACGATCCGGCGCGTGCACGCCTCCCGCGAGGGACGCGTGCACGCGCCGCGTCGGCGTTCGGGAGACCATGGAGATCGGACGGAAAGGAGGGCCGGCGGTGAAGGCTGTGCGTGTCCTGAACAACAACGTGGTCCTCGCGAGCGACGAGAAGGACCAGCCGGTCATCCTGACCGGGCGCGGCATCGGCTTCAGCTCCCACCAGGGCAAGCCCGTCGACCCCACGCTCATCGAGCGCGTCTTCGTCCCGGCCGACGGCCGCGACCCCGCCGCGGGCCCCGTCCCCGACGCGGACCCCGCCCGGCTGGCCGAGGCCATGGCCCTCATCAGCGAGGAGATCCTGGAAGCCGTCGTGACCGCCCTCGGCGACGCCGGCATCGAGGGCCGCGAGTCCACCCGGCCCACCCTCGCCATCGCGGTCGCCGACCACGTCGCCGGAGCGCTGGACCGGGCCGCGCGGGGCATCGTCATCGAGTACCCGCTGCGCGCCGAGGTGCAGACCCTGTACGCCACCGAGTACGCCCAGGCGCAGCTCCTGCTCCAGGCCATCAACGAGCACGTGACCCCGCAACTGGAGGCCTCCGAGGCGACCCCGCTGGCACTGCACCTGGTGAACGCGGGCTTCGTCTCGGGCGACCTGTCCTTCACCTACACGATGACCGGGGTCATCCAGCAGATGCTCGCGGTCATCAGGGAGCGGTACGGGCTGGACGTCTCGCACGAGTCGATGAACGTGGCGCGGTTCATCACCCACGTGCGCTATCTCTTCGTACGGATCCAGCAGCGCCGGCAGCTCAAAGGCCACGAGTCCACGATCGGGAAGGGCATCCGCCAGTACTACCCGGAGGCGACCCGCACCGCGCAGCAGCTCGCGACGATCGTCGAGCTGCGCCTGGGCCGCCAGCTGAGCGAGGACGAGGTCTCCTACCTGGCGCTCCACGTGGCCCGCATGACGATGGAGGCCGACGACACAGCGGCGTGAGCCACGAACCGGCCCCGGCCTGACACTCCCGGTCGCCCCCGAGCGGACTGCTCATCCCTGTCGCCGGTGAGCGTCCTGCCCAGCGAGGTACGTCCCTCGGCCGCGTGGTACGTCGCCCGAACCCGCTGTCAGACTTCGTTCCCCGGCAGGGTTGCGAGGAACGCGTCGATGTCCTGACGGAGGTAGCGTGAGACCTCGGTCAGGGTGGCGACGGTTTCCTTGAGCTCGTGAGCCAGCTCAGGGGCGGTGGCCCAGACTTCCGGCTTTCTGGTGATGACCGCGTACAACAAGTCGTCGTCGAACCAGCCGCCCTCGGCCTGCTTCGACGCGGTGTCCCGCAGAATTTCCACCGCCACCGGCAGGAGCCAGGGCAGCCCCACATCCTGCCCGATCAGCCGCGCCAGCTCGTGCGGCGCCAGTGTCGCGACCGGCCGGCGCCGCAGCTCGTACACGTTCCGGACCATGGGGGTCGAGTCCGCCGGAGGCGCAGGCCAGCGAAGCCCCTCCAACTCCTCGAGGGAGCAACCGCGATCGAAGGGCTCGGGCATTGTCGGATCCTCTCGTGCTCCGCGGCCGTGGGCGCGAAGGGCATGACTTCTGGAGTGCGTCCGCGCTGTTCATGGTAGGTATCGGCGTCGCCCGCAGCCGCCGTCCCCCGTGGCCGATCAGGCCTGATCGGCGGTGCGGATCGGTGGTCGACGTAAGGGTCCCGTCAAGGCCGGGAGCGTCGGCGTATGGGAGCCGTCAACGGGGGCCGGATCCGGGCGGAGCGGAGGTTTCCTCTAAGCGTCCGATGCAATAGGAACCTCCCCTAGGAGTTCGCGATGGCCGATCTGGCCTTCGTCGTCACCACGATCGCGTTGTTCGCGCTGGTGGCCTTCGTCGCCAAGGGGGTGACGAAGCTGTGACCGCCGAGAACGTCGTCGGCCTGATCGTGGCCGTCGCCCTGCTGGGCTATCTGGTCCTTGCCCTTGTCTTTCCGGAGAGGTTCTGAGCACCGATATGAGCCCCGTCCTCGCCGGCGTCCTCCAGTTGCTCGCCCTCATAGGCGCGCTGGCGCTCGTCTACATCCCCTTCGGTACCTACATGGCCCGGGTCTACTCCTCCGAGAAGCACCTGCGGGTCGAGAAGTGGGTCTACAAGGGCATCGGCGCCAACCCGGACGCCGAGATGACCTGGCCCGCGTACCTCCGCGCGGTCCTCGCGTTCTCCGCGGTCAGCGTCCTGTTCCTCTACCTGCTCCAGCGGCTCCAGGGTGTGCTGCCGGGGTCGTTGCACTTCGACGCGGTCAACCCGGCCCAGTCGTTCAACACCGCCGTGTCGTTCGTGACGAACACCAACTGGCAGTCGTACTACGGCGAACAGACCATGGGCCACGTCGTGCAGACCGCCGGTCTGGCCGTGCAGAACTTCGTCTCCGCGGCGGTCGGCATGGCGGTCGCGGTCGCGCTCGTCCGCGGCTTCGCACGGTCGCGCACCGGTGAACTCGGCAACTTCTGGACGGACCTGGTGCGTGGCACGCTGCGCATCCTGGTGCCGGTCGCGGCGGTCGCCGCGGTGATCCTGGTGGCGTGCGGGGCGATCCAGAACTTCTCCGGCATCCACGAGGTCGGCCAGTTCATGGGCGGCTCGCAGCAGTGGAACGGCGGCGCGGTCGCGTCGCAGGAGGCCATCAAGGAGCTCGGTACCAACGGCGGCGGCTACTTCAACGCCAACTCCGCCCACCCCTTCGAGAACCCGACCCCGTTCTCGAACCTCTTCGAGATCTTCCTGATCCTGGTGATCCCGTTCGCGCTGACCCGCACCTTCGGCGTGATGGTCGGCTCGGTCAAGCAGGGATACGCGATCCTCGCCACGATGGCCACCATCTGGATCGGCTTCACCGCCCTGATGATGGCGACCGAGTTCCACCACCACGGCGCGGCCTTCGACCTCGCGGGCGGGGCGACGGAGGGCAAGGAAACCCGCTTCGGCGTCGGCGCCTCGTCCATCTTCGCCGTGGCCACGACCCTGACCTCCACGGGCGCGGTGGACTCCTTCCACTCCTCGTTCACCGGACTCGGCGGCGGCATCACCATGCTGGGCATGCAGCTCGGCGAGATCGCGCCCGGCGGCACCGGATCCGGCCTCTACGGCATGCTGATCATGGCGATCATCGCGGTGTTCATCGCCGGCCTGATGGTCGGCCGCACCCCCGAGTACCTCGGCAAGAAGATCGGCGGCCGGGAGATGAAGCTCGCCGCCTGCTACATCCTCATCACCCCCGCGCTGGTGCTGGTCTTCACCGCGGCCTCCATGGCGCTGCCGACCCCGCCGCACTCGATGCTCAACTCCGGCGCGCACGGGTTCTCCGAAGTCCTCTACGCCTTCACCTCGGCGGCCAACAACAACGGCTCGGCGTTCGCCGGCCTGAACGCGAACACCGACTGGTACAACACCATGACCGGACTCGCGATGCTGCTCGGCCGCTTCCTGCCCATGGTGTTCGTGCTGGCCCTGGCCGGTTCGCTCGCGGGGCAGAAGCCCGTCCCGGTGACCGCGGGAACCCTGCGGACCGAGAAGCCGCTGTTCACCGGCCTGCTCGTGGGCGCGGTCCTCATCATCACCGGTCTCACGTACTTCCCGGCCCTCGCCCTGGGCCCGCTCGCGGAAGGACTCGCGTGATGACCACCCGTACAGAGAAGGCAGAGGACTCGATGTCCACAGCCACACCCACCAGGGCGCCGCACAGCGACGTCCCCACCGCGCACAAGCCCTCGGACGGCCGTGTCGGAGCCGGTCTCTTCGACGCCGGACAACTGATCAAGTCCGTGCCGGAGGCGTTCCGCAAGCTCGACCCCCGGGTGATGGTCAAGTCGCCCGTGATGTTCGTGGTGTGGGTCGGCTCGGTGCTCACCACCGTCTTCTCCTTCAAGGACCCGGGCGACTGGTTCGGCTGGACGATCAGCGCCTGGCTGTGGCTCACCGTCCTGTTCGCCAACCTCGCCGAGGCGGTGGCCGAGGGACGCGGCAAGGCGCAGGCCGACACCCTGCGCAAGGCCAAGACCGACACCGTCGCCCGCCGGCTGCTGACGGACGGCTCCGAGGAACAGGTGCCCGGCACCGCGCTGACGATCGGCGACCTGGTCGTCTGCGAGGCCGGTGACATCATCCCCGGCGACGGTGACGTCGTCGAAGGTGTCGCCTCCGTCGACGAGTCGGCCATCACCGGCGAGTCGGCCCCGGTCATCCGGGAGTCCGGCGGCGACCGGTCGGCCGTCACCGGCGGTACGAAGGTCCTCTCCGACCGGATCGTCGTCAAGATCACGACGAAGCCCGGCGAGACCTTCATCGACCGGATGATCGCCCTGGTCGAGGGCGCGGCCCGGCAGAAGACGCCCAACGAGATCGCGCTGAACATTCTGCTGGCCTCGCTGACGATCGTCTTCCTGCTGGCCTGCGCCACACTGCCGCCGCTCGCGGCCTACGCGGGCACCGACCTGACCATGGTCGTGCTGGTGGCCCTGCTGGTCTGCCTGATCCCGACCACCATCGGCGCCCTCCTCTCCGCGATCGGCATCGCCGGCATGGACCGGCTCGTGCAGCGCAACGTGCTCGCCATGTCCGGACGCGCGGTCGAGGCCGCCGGTGACGTGTCGACGCTGCTGCTGGACAAGACCGGCACCATCACGCTCGGCAACCGGCAGGCGTCCGAGTTCGTTCCGGTGACGGGGACGACCGAGGCCGAGGTCGCCGACGCCGCCCAGCTCTCCTCGCTGGCCGACGAGACCCCCGAGGGCCGCTCGATCGTCGTCCTGGCGAAGGAGCGGTACGGGCTGCGCGAGCGTCACCAGGGCGAACTCGCCGGCGCCGAGTGGATCGCCTTCACCGCCCAGACCCGCATGTCCGGCGTCGACGTCGACGGACGCAAGATCCGCAAGGGCGCGGCCGGTTCGGTCATCGCCTGGGTCGCCGAGCAGGGCGGCACGGTCTCCGCGGACGCCGGCACCCTCGCGGACCGGATCTCGGAGTCGGGCGGCACCCCGCTGCTCGTGGCCGTCGAGGACGTGCACGGCGCACGGGTCCTCGGTGTCATCCACCTCAAGGACGTCGTCAAGGACGGCATGCGCGAACGGTTCGAGGAACTGCGCCGCATGGGCATCAAGACCGTCATGATCACGGGCGACAACCCGCTGACCGCGAAGGCGATTGCCGAGGAGGCGGGCGTCGACGACTTCCTCGCGGAGGCGACTCCCGAGGACAAGATGGCGCTCATCAAGCGGGAGCAGGCCGGCGGCAAGCTCGTCGCGATGACGGGCGACGGCACCAACGACGCCCCCGCGCTCGCCCAGGCCGACGTCGGCGTGGCGATGAACACCGGCACCTCGGCCGCCAAGGAGGCCGGGAACATGGTGGACCTGGACTCCAACCCCACCAAGCTCATCGAGATCGTCGAGATCGGCAAGCAACTGCTGATCACCCGGGGCGCGTTGACGACGTTCTCCATCGCCAACGACGTCGCCAAGTACTTCGCGATCATCCCCGCGCTGTTCGCCGCCGTCTACCCGGGCCTGGACAAGCTCAACATCATGCACCTGTCCTCGCCCGACTCCGCGATCCTCTCCGCCGTCATCTTCAACGCGCTCGTCATCATCGCGCTGGTACCGCTCTCCCTGAAGGGCGTCCGCTACCGGCCGGTCAGCGCCGACAAGCTGCTCCGCCGCAACCTCGGAATCTACGGACTCGGCGGCCTGGTCGCCCCGTTCATCGGCATCAAGGTCATCGACATGATCGTCTCGATCGTCCCCGGGATCAGGTGAAGGACATGAACAACTCCTTTGTGAACACCGCCCGGTTGCTCGGCGCGGGTCTGCGGGCGCTGCTCGTACTGACCCTGGTGACCGGTGTCGTCTACCCGCTGGTCGTCACCGGCGTCGCCCAGGGCCTGTTCAACGGCAACGCGAACGGCTCGGAGATCAAGGCGGACGGCAAGGTCGTCGGCTCCTCCCTCATCGGCCAGTCCTACGACCTGCCGCTGAAGAAGGGCCAGGAGACCCCGGAGCCCGACCTCAAGTGGTTCCAGGGGCGCCCCGCCAACGGGCTGGGCTCCAACAGCATCAACACGCGGTACACGCTGATCCTCTCGGGCGCCACCAACCTGGCCGGTGACAGCGGCGCGGTCGACGGGACGTGCCCGGCGAAGCCGGAGGACGGCACGCTCTGCGCCCAGGTGGCCGCCGCCAAGGCCGCCGTCGTCAAGGACAACTCGGTACCTGGCTACAAGGTCGAGCCGTCCGCCGTACCCGCCGACGCCGTCACCTCCTCCGGTTCCGGCCTCGACCCGGACATCTCCCCGGCGTACGCCGAACTCCAGGTCCACCGGATCGCCGAGAAGAACGGCCTGCCCGTCGCACGGGTCGAGAAGCTGGTGGAGGACCACACCCAGGGCCGCACCCTCGGCTTCATGGGGGAGCCCCGGGTGAACGTCCTGGAGCTCAACGTCGCTCTGAAGGACCTCGCGGCGAAGCGGTGACGGCTATGGCCTTACGCGGCCCCGAGGGGAGCCGGCGGCCCGGGATTCATCCCGGGCCGCCGGCTCCCGCCGTCATGAACTCCGGTCCGGGCGTGCGCTGTTGCCGGGAGGAGCGACGAGGTACGGGGCGGCTGCCGGGCCGGGCGGCGTCGCGCCGACGGCGTATGACTTGCGGCATCGGGCGGCATCGGGCGGCATCGGGCGGCGTCGGGCCGACGGAATCGAGTGTCATCGGGCCGGCGGCATCGGGCGGGCTTCGGGGGTGGCCGCAGCGGGCCGGCGGCACCGGAGCCGGCCCGTGCCTCTGCTTGTCTACCTCGGATTCGTGCTCTCCCGTTCCAGGTCGCCGGTGTCCAGGCGCAGCCGCAGGGTGTTGCGGCGGTGCGCGGCCGTCAGCGCCGCCCGCAGCGGGGAGGGCGGGACCGCGAGCACGGGGCAGACGGCGTGGGCGAGGCAATGGCGGCCGACCGACGGCCACAGCGCGCGACGCAGCACGCCTCGGTCGCCCGCGCCGACGACGATGAGGTCGCCGTCCCGGTCGGCGACGCGCACCAGTGCCGGGCCGGGGGCGCCCCGGACGACGAGCGCCCGTCCGGGCAGCCCGCTGCCCGCGCCGCCGAACGCGTCCCGCAGCGCGTCCGTGAGCCGTTCCCCGGCGAGCCGTTCCCACTCCGGGACCAGGGCTCGCGTGGCCGGGAACCTGCGGGCGGTGAGATCCCCCTCCGGAGGCTCCCAGGCGACCACCGGCCAGAGCTCCGCGCCGCGGAGCCGGGCCTCGTCGGCGGCCCGGCCCAGAACGGTGAGGCACCCCGGTGAGTCGCCCACGCCGACGACGACGCGGGCGACCGGGGGACGGGGGGACTCGGACATCGTCTTCACCTTCCGCATGTGCCGACCAGGAGGTCCGGGCCGGCGATCCATCGGTCTACCGCCTCCATCTCACCGCCGTCCCCGTGCTCCCGGCAGCGCGCGAGCCCGTTCTTGGCGCTCCCCTGACGGCGCTCCGCGGGCCCTCCCACCAGCGGTGTCAGCGGCCCGTCAAAGTCGTCCGGCCTCTCGTCAACGTCCCGTCAGGACCGGTCCGGCCAGCGGGGGATGCGGGCATAACGTCGGCAGCGAACCCCGGTCCGCCTCCCCGCGTCCGGGGTCCCACAACTCCGATCCCACACTTCCCGCCCTTCGTGAGGCACCCCATGACAGAACTCCTTCACGGCGAGGACCCCGAGCCCGCCGATCGATTCCCGGCCGGACCCCTGTACGTACCGGTCCGGCCGGGTCCCTCCGGGTGCGCGGCCCGGCTCTTCCGCACGCCGCTCGGCCGGCGAACCGCCGTCGGCTTCACCTCCGAGCACCGGCTCATCGCCACCCTCGGCTCAGGCCAGGCCTGGATCCGGCTCGCCGAGCCCGCGCTGCGCGCGCTGACCGTGCCGCTCGGCGTCACCACGGTCACCGTCGACCCGCAGTTCACGGCCCCGGCGCCCGCACGCGTCACGGAGCCCGTCCCCGTGACGTCGGCCCCCGTCCCACCGGCCGGCCCGGTCACGCACGAGTTGTCCGCGCTGCGGATCGCCTGAGAGGAGCGACGATGACCACGGTTCACGAACCGGCACCCGCGACCACCGCCAGTACCACGCCGGGTATCCCCACCACCGCAACCGTCGCAACCGCTGCCGATGACGGACCCGGCACAGGCACCGCTGCGACCGTAACGACCGCCGCCACCAGGGCGATCGGCACAGGTACCACCGCGAATGCCACCGGGCCTGCGGCGACCGCCGGCACCGCAGCGGTCGGCCTGTCGGTGTGGCCCGCCTCCACCACCGAGGCCCCGCACGGTGATCTCGTCGTGGGTGGCGTACCGCTCGCCGAGATCGCCGACCGCTTCGGCGCCCCCGTCTACGTCCTCGACGAGGCCGAGGTCCGCGACCGCTGCCGTACCTACCGGGACGCCTTCCCCGACGCGGAAGTCCTGTACGCGGCCAAGGCGTTCCTGTGCCGCGCGATGGCCCACTGGATGGATGAGGAGGGCCTCGGCCTCGACGTCTGTTCCGCCGGCGAACTCGAACTCGCCGTCACCACGGGCTTTCCGCCCGAGCGGATCGTGCTGCACGGCAACGCCAAGTCCCCGCACGACCTGGAGCTCGCCCTACGGCTGGGTGTCGGCCGCATCGTCATCGACAGCCCTTCCGAGATCGCCCGGCTCGCCGCAGCCGTGGGCCCGGACGGCCATCAGAAGGTGATGGTCCGGGTGGTGCCCGGCATCAGCGCGGGCGGTCACGAGAAGATCCGCACCGGCACCGAGGACCAGAAGTTCGGCCTGTCCATCGCCGACGGCTACGCGGCGCACGCCATCACCCGCATACTCGACCAGCCGCAGCTCGAACTCACTGGTCTGCACTGCCACTTGGGATCGCAGATCACCAGCGTCACTCCGTACCGGATCGCCGTACGACGTCTGGTGGGCCTGATGAGCCGGCTCCACGAGCAGCACGGCCTGATCCTGCCCGAACTCGACCTCGGCGGTGGCCACGGCATCGCCTACCGCCCCGGCGAACCGGCCCTGGACCTCACCACGCTGGCCCGCAAGGTACGCGCCGAACTCGCCGACGCCTGCGCCACGGCCGGACTCCCGGTCCCCCGCCTGATCATCGAACCGGGACGGGCCATCGCCGGACCGGCGGGCATCGCCGTCTACCGTGTCCTGTCCGTCAAACACACCGGCGGGCACGTGTTCGTGGCCGTCGACGGCGGCATGAGCGACAACCCGCGCCCCGCCCTGTACGGCGTCCGCTACGCGCCCCGCCTGATCGGCCGGCACAGCACCGCGGCCCCGGCCCGGGTCACCGTGGTGGGCCGGCACTGCGAGGCCGGCGACATCCTCGCCGCGGACACGGACCTCCCCGCCGACGTACGCCCCGGCGACCTGCTCGCGGTCCCCGTGGCCGGCGCCTACCACCTGTCCATGGCCTCCGGCTACAACCTGGTCGGCCGCCCGCCCGTGGTCGCCGTCCGCGACGGCCGGGCCCGCCTCCTGGTCCGCCGGGAATCCCTGGCCGACATCCGCAGTCGCGACGTGGGCCTGTAACCGACCCCAGATCTCCGGACAGGCCGGCCCTCCCTCCCTCGGCGGTCGGCCTGTCCGGGCCTTCGTGCCTGGATGCCGGCCGCCTGCCTGTTCAGGGGCAGTCCTCCACGCCCGGCGCCGGTGCCAGACAGGCGCCGGGCGGCATGTCTATTCCCGTTCCCCCTCGGCACCACCGGCGCCCGGCACCTCGGCTCCGGCCCGGCGGGCGGCTCCGGCCAGCGCCTCCAGGGCGGCCAGGTGCGACGCGAGCGCCTCGCGGCCGGTCAGGGTGAGAGCGAGCCACGTACGGGGCCGCTTGCCGAAGTAGCCCTTGCGGACGCTCACGTAGCCGGCCTTCTCCAGCGAGGCGACCGTCTTGCTCAGTACGGAATCGGTGACCCCGCAGTAGTCCCGCACCGCGCTGAACTCGGCCTCGGCGCAACCGGAGAGGAACGCGGCCACGGTCAGCCGGGTGGGGTGATGGATCTCCTTGTCCAGGCCCGGCGGGCCCGCGTCGCTCACGACGCCTCCTGGGCGGCGGCGCGCCCGCGAGCGGCCTGCGTCCAGGACATCGCGCCGGCCACCACGCCGAACCCGGTGAACGCTCCGGCACCACCGAAGAGGAGGGCCCCCATCAGGCCCGCGGCGAAGGGGACCAGGGGCAGCACCCACGCGTGCCAAGCGGTCCCGCGCTCGCGCCGGGCGAACCAGGGCGCGACGCCCGAAGCGCGCTGAACCCTCCAGGTCACCACGAGGAACGCGCCCGCGCAGAGCAGTGCTGCCCCGAGGATCCAGCCCTGCCACCGGGGCCACCCCGGCGCCAGGCCGAAGCCGCTCATGGCCGCGGCGAGCAGCAGGCCGTGGACGGCGGGGTACCAGGCGGGCACCGACCGCGCCGACTGCCGTGCGGCGTTCTCGGCGGCCCGCGCGCTGCGCAGTGCCGCGGCGGCGGACTCGGCGCCGGGCCGCATCGCTCCTGAGGTGTTCATGGGTTGTCCGGCCTCCGCGCGTGGGGGTGTCGTTGCTGATGCCAGACTGGCATCTACTTTCCAATACGGCAAGTAGTTTCTGTCTCGGCGAGTACGGGCGCACGAAAGCCCCGCCGGAACGGATCCCGGCGGGGCCCTCGGCGAGACAAGTGCGTACGCACACAACGCCCCTGAGCGTGTGTCACCTATGGCAGGCGGACGTCACGCCAGGTCGGCGGGCGGCCTTGTCTCGCTCGCCGCCTCGGTGGCCTTACAGCCGGTCAGTCCCTGCGGGCCAGCAGGCGGTAGGCGTTGGAGACGCCGAGCCGGTGTGCGAGGGGGCGGATCGCGAAGCGGTCCAGGAGTGTGGCCAGGACCAGGGGCGGGATTCCCGCGACGAGCAGGGCCGTTCGCCCGGCCCGCCGTAGTGCGCCCGGTGGGTTCGGCAGCCAGGGCGCGTCCTCGCGCGGAGCGGCGTGGTCCAGCGCCAGCCAGGCCGCGGCGAGCAGGTCCACCGGATCGTGCGGCTCGGCGTGCTGCTGGGCCACCACCGTGAACCCCAGCTCCGTCAGTCGGTGGCGCAGATTGTCGACCGGCACGAAGTGCAGGTGCTGCGGCTGGAGCCAGGGCAGCCACCAGCGGCCCAGCAGCCGGGCGTAGCGGCTCTCGGGGTCTGGGACCTCGATGAGCAGATGGCCGCCGGGCCGTACCGCCTGCCACGCGGCCCGCAGTTCACGGTCGGGGTCGGTGCTGTGCTCCAGGTAGTGGAACATGCTCACCACGTCGTAGCGCGCGGCGAGTTCCGGTGCCAGGTCGAGGAAGGCGCCACGGTAGCCGTGCTCCACCCGGCCCTCGCGGGCCGCGAGTTCGACGCCGTCCGTGAAGTCGAGACCGTCGAACTCCGTGCGGGGCAGAACCTCGCGGGCCGTCGCGCAGAAGTGGCCGTGTCCGGTGCCGACGTCGAGCCAGGTCTTCGGGTCGGAGTCGTACGGCAGGATCGACTCGGCACGGTCCCGGTACATCTTGGTGCGGCCGCCGAACGTGTCGCCGAGTCTCTTCTCGCCGAGCCCGTCGTAGAAGTCGCGGTAGTAGAACTCCAGCCCGGCCTCGTTCAGTCGGGGGTTCTGGAAGACGTGCCCGCAGGCGTCGCACCGGTCGAGGACGAACCGGCCCGGCTTGTGCTGGAGCAGGTCGGTGGTGCGCAGCCGGGTGGTCAGCCGATCGGAGCCGCACCAGGGGCAGGTGGTGCGCGGTGGGTCGAAGTAGCGGTCCGTGCCCTCGGCCAGGTCGGCCAAGTAGCCGGGGCGTAGCCCTGCCACCTGCTCGGCACGGCTGGGCTCCCCGACCGGTTCCGCGGCGTTGGGCTTGGGTAGCTGCGCGGGAACCCGTCCCGCCGATTCGCGGGCGCCCGGCCTCAACTGCCCCCCGGGGTTGGGTCCGGCCGGTTCCTCGGCGTCGGGCCCGGGTGGCTGCTCGGCGTCCAGGCCGGCTGGTTCGCCGGCGTCCCGCCTGCCCGGCTCCTCGGCGGCCTGCCCGGTCGGGCGATCCGTCTGCTCACTCATCGGTACTCCCAGGCGAGTTGTTCGAGGCTGTCCGCCGCCGTGGATGCACCGCCGGCGGCGCGGAACGCGGTGCCGATCCGTTCGGCGGCCGCGCGGTGCCCGGGTTCGTGCAGTACGGCGTCGAGCGCGGCGCCCAGCCGGGCGGCCGTCACCCGGCCGAACCTGACCCGGACGCCCGCCCCCGCGTCCACCACCTGCCCGGCCACCACCGGCTGGTCGTCGCGGATGGGTGCCACCACGAGCGGAACCCCGTGCCACAGCGCCTCGCACACGGTGTTGTGGCCGGCATGGCAGATCACGGCGTCGACCCTTTCGAGGAGGGCGAGTTGGGGTACGGAGGGCAGGACCAGCAGGTCCTTGTCGTCGCCGAGTGAGGGTCGAGAGGTGTACGGAGCCCTTGTGGCGTCCGGGGGCGGGTCGTCGCCCCGTGACCGCCAGGCGGCGTCCGCGCCCAGGGTGTTCCCCGGGTCGACGACGACCCCCTGCACCCGGTCGGCCCGTCCGCGCAGGGCCTCCCGGCAGACGGCGAGGAAGCGCCCGCCGGCGTCCGCGTTCGCGGTGCCGAGCGTCACCAGCACCGTGGCCCGGCCGGGGTCGAGCCAGTCCCAGGGGAAGTCGGCCGCGGCCGGTCTGGCCGTGATCGAGGGACCGACCCAGCGGATCGGGCCGCCCCGAGCGACGGCCGGCGGACCGGCCAGCTCCACCGTGCTGAACGCCAGCACCAGATGCGGTGAGAACCGCGGATCGGTGTCGCCCGACGGAACCCCGACGGACCGGCGCAGGTCCGCCAGGCGCTCCGCCAGCCACTCCGTGACCTTCGGCAGCCCGGCCAGCGGGTCGCCGAACTCGGCCGAGGTGGTCGCCGAGGTGGCCCACGGCAGCCCCGCCCGCTCGGCGACCAGCCCACCGGAGAAGGCCTGTTGGTCGGCGACGACCACGTCAGGACGGAACGTCTCGACCGCCGCCCGCACCCCCGGCGCCATGGCCTCGGCCAGCGGCAGCAGATACCACTCCCACAGGAACTTCAGCGCCTCCGGCCCCCGCAGGTCGGCGGGCCGCCGGGCCTCGCCCACCCCCGGTACCGGCCCTGCGCACGGGAACACCGGGGCCCGGTCACCCGCGAGGCGCTCCACGAGATCGGGGTCCGCGCAGGCCCACGCCACCCGGTGCCCGCGCGCGAGCAGCAGGTCGGCGACCCCCACGGCGGGGTTGATGTGCCCCACCAACGGCGGTACCACGAAAAGGAATCCGCTCACCGAGCCTCGGCCCCCACGCTCCGGGCCGCCAAAGTCCCCTGGATCAGTTCCAGGATGTGTCCGCCCACGGTCCCGGGCGCTTCCACCAGGACCGAGTGCTCGTGCCCCGGGATCACCACCGTCCGGCAGTCCGGCAGCAACGACCGTAACCAGGGCGCGAGTTCGGCGAGGTCGGAGTCACCTCCGTACACGCCGAGCACCGGACGGCGCAGTTCGGCGATCTGATTGTCCGTCAGGACGCTGCTGGCCGGGATGTCCTGTCCGAGCGTGGTGTCCCGGGCGAGCCGGGCCGCGCCCCTGGCCAGCCGGGCCGTGTTGTGGCCGCGGTTCGCCGTGATCCAGGCGACGGCGTCGGGCTCGTTGTGCGCCAGTTGGGTCACCACCCGATCCAGGATGCCGCCGAGCTTCGACGCCCAGGCGGCGGTGGCCGGTTCGGACTCGATCAGCGTCACGCCGGCCACCCGCTCCGGGTGGCGGACCGCGAAACCGAAGGCGATCGTGCCGCCGTAGGAGTTGCCGACCAGGTGCACCGGTCCGGTCACCGCCAGCCGGTCCAGCAACGCCCGGAGATCGTCGATGTTGTGGTCCAGGGTGTAGCCCTCGGGCGGGCGTTCGCTGCGGCCGTGGCCCCGCAGGTCGTACATGACGACGTCGAGGCCGGCCGCCGCGAAGGCGGGCGCCACGGTGAAGTAGTAGCTGGCCAGGCTGTCGGTGAGCAGACCGTGGACCAGTACGACGGTCGCGGTGGCCGCCCGGCCGTCCCGGGGGCCGATCCGCTGTACGTGCAACCGGAGTCCACCGGCGTCGACCATCGCCATGCCTCAGCTCGCCTCCGCCGCCTTCAGGCTGGTCACGACGTAGGCGACGAGCTGCCCGACGGTGAGCCCGATGATCTCGTCGAACTCCATCCCGGCCAGGAACTCGGCGAAGTTGACCCGCCCGCCGTACCGCTCCTCCAGCAGTCCCGACAGCGTCACCAGGTCGATGCTCTCCAGCTCCAGATCGCGGTTGAACGTGGTCGCCATGCCGATCTCGACGTCGTCCAGGCCGTACTCGTCCTCCAGGAGCCGGGCGAGCAGTCCGGCGATGTCGGCGAGGACCACGTCCGCCTCGGCGGTGCGCGGGGTGGCGATGTCTGTAGGGCGGGTGGTGACGTCTGCGGGGTGGGGGGTGGCTTTCATGGGGCTTACTCCTCCTCGTGGGGGTGTCCCGTCGGTCCGAGCGGTCCCGTGGTCCAGGCCACGACGTAGGCCCGTTCGGTCAGTCCGGGCGGGTTCGTGGCAGGCGCGCACCGCACCGCGTAGGCGCGTTCCAGGCGCCCTGAGACGATCAGCTCGTCCCCGGCCGGTGCCGCCTCCAGCACGGCGAAGTCGCGTGGCCGGCCGCCGAAGCCGGTGCCCTCGGCCTTGGCGACCGCCTCCTTGGCGGCCCAGAACCGGGTGAACCACAGTGCCTCGGTGTCGCCGGTGTCGCTCGTGCTGCCCGGCCCGCGGGTGGCGGACAGCGCCCGCAGCAGCCGCAGTTCGTCCGCGCCGAGCACCGTCGCCATCGCCTGCCGGTCGCGGGCCGTGACCTCCTCGATGTCGATGCCGGGACCGGGAGCGGGCGTGTGCGGCCGTACGATCGCCACGCCCGCCTCGGCGCGGTGTGCGAGGGACACGTCCAGCGGGGGCAGCTCCCTGCCGTGCACCCCGGTGACGTACGGGCGGCCCATGTCGTCGTTGCGCACCCGCAGCTCCGCGGGAAACACCGGGTCCTCGCCGTGGTCCCACAGCCATTGCCGTACGGCGTCCTTGACCGCGATCCGGCCCAGCAACCACTGCCGCCGTCCGCGCGGTGCGTGCCCGGCGTACTCCGAACGCTCCTGTCCGCCCAGCGAGTTGCGCATGATGAGTTCGCGCGATGCCAGATCCGGCCACCGTTCGTGCACCAGCGACCAGCCGCCGGGACGGGCCTCGGACAGGGTGTTGCGCTCGGGGAAGCGCTCCACCGGCCGGGTGTGCGGGTCGTTGTCGAACCGGCGGTCCTGCCAGCCGCGCACCTCCGCCCACACCACGCCCGCCACCGAGAGCTGTACGTCAGCCTCCAGCACGGTGTCGGTGAGCGAGGTGATCCGCACCAGGCACGCCACCTCCGTCCCCGGGGCGGGGTGCGGGCCGTGGAAGCGCATCTCCCGCATCCCGACCGGGAACACGACCGTCCGCTCGGAGCGGGTCGCCATGATCCAGTAGCCGAGGATCTGGCCGACGTTGTCCAGCAGGGCGCCGGGTGCCGTCGGGGTGGTGATGACCCCGCGGATGTGCCGCTCGCCCAACGCGGTCAGTTCGGTGACTCCCTGGAACGCCGGACCGTGGAACATCCAGCGCTCGCCGTACAGTTGCGCCGCGGTGTGGAGCGGGGCGCGCTCGCTCGCGGGGGCGGTGCGCCAGCAGGCGGGCGGCGGGGCCGGGTACCCGGTGCCGAGTTCGACCGTGGCGCGGGCCCGGGGGCCGAAGGACATGGCGAGGCGGTCCGGTCCCACGGGCTCCGCCGTGACCCGCACGTCGACGGCGGGGGTGGCCGTCAGCCACTCCTCGAACCGGGCGCCGTGCACCGCGACCGGTACCCTGCCCCCCGCCGCCCGCCGGGCCGCGTCCATCAGGTGGTGCACGATCGTGGTCGCCGGGACGACCGGCCAGCGGTCGGCCACGTCCGGCCAGCCCGCCCGTTGCGGGAAGAAGCAGTGGTCGAGCAGGTACGGCATGGTCTCCGGGGAGACGCGGACGACCGAGGTTCGGGCGAGGGTGTCCGTCGCCGCGTCGCCGACCGCCGTTTGCGTTTCACCGCCCGCAGCTCGCGTCTCGCCGACCGTCGCCTGCGTCTCCGCGACGGGTCTGGAGGCGGGCATGGCGACGGGTCTGGAGGCGGGCGCGGAGGCGGGGTCGGAAGGTGGGGGCGTGGCGCCCGGCCGGCGAGCGGGCCGCGCGGTGATGAGTGCTGCCGCCGTGTCCGCGGTGTCCCGCAGCAGGGCGTCCAGTTCGGCGGCACCGGGGAACCGGTCGGCGAGCCCACCAAGGCCACCAAGCGCGCCCAGCCCGCCCGGCCCATTCGGCGCGTACCGCGCGGCGGCGCCCGGAGCGGGGGTGGCCGTCTTCAACTCAGCTCTCAGGTCGGCGAGTTCAGGCCCGTCGAGCGAGATCAGCGCGCCGTCCAGGTCGAGTCGTACGGGAGGCCGCGCCGACAGCGCCCCGCCGTCGGCGGTTCCGGTTCCTCCGATACTGGTTTCGGCTCCTGCTCCGGCTCCTGCTCCGGCTCTCGAAGTGGCAGCCGTACGAGGCCCGTTGGACAGGGCGGGAGCGACGGCCGCCCCCGCCGTCCACAGTGCTGCCGCCACCCGGCGCAACTGGGCGAGGCCGCTGCGGTGGGGGGAGTTGGCCGCCACGGTCAGATGGTCGCGGTCGCCGAGGGTGTCGCCCACGAGCGACCCGAGTTGCCCGGGGCCCACCTGGACGAAGGTCCGGTGCCCGGCCGCGTACAGCGCCTCGGTCAACTGCCGGAAGCGCACGGGTTCCAGCAGGTGCCGGACGAACAGATCACGTACCGCCTCTTCTCGTTCGGGGAACGGCGCCGCGGTCGTCCCCGACCACACCGGGACGGTCGCCGGATGCAGCCGGAACCGCCGCGCCGCCTCTCTGATCGGCCCGAGGTAGGGCGCCAGCATCGGCGTGTGGAAGCCGGACCGGAACGGCAGCACCTGGCCGAGTACACCGCGGGCCCGGAACGACCGGATGAAGTCCTCGACCGCGTCGTCCGGCCCGCACACCATCGACTGGCCCGGCGCGTTGTCGTGGGAGAGAACCAGGCCCGCGCCCGTGAACTCCTCCTCCAGGGCGGCCAGTACGCGCTCGGCGGGTGCGCCGACGGCACCGAACGCGAGACCCGGCACCGTGACCGTGTCCGGATCGAAGCCCGCCATGAAGGCGTCGACCTCGTCCCCGGAGTACAGCCCGGCCACCGTCATCGCGGTCCATTCGCCGACGCTGTGCCCGGCGACCGCGTCCGGCACGACACCCAGGCGACGCAGCGCCGCGTCGAGAAGGCGTCCGACGGCCACCACGCCGAGGCCGTGCCGGCCCACGTCGCCGACGGGGTCGCCGTCGGGCAGCGCCCGGGGCAGTCCGAAGTACGCGGCCACGTCGTCGACGCGCGCGGAGAACTCGCTCTCCAGACCGGGGAAGACGAAGACGAGCTTGCCGTGCCCAGGACCGAGCAGGGGGCCGGGCCGGAACCAGACGTCGCCCCGGCCGTGCCAGGCGCGGCCCCGGCCGACCGCCCGGCGGGCCAGCGCCAGCCGTTTCGCGGTCGGGTCGACGATGCCGAGCCGGGCCCGGCCCGCGGCCGGATGGTCGAGCGCGGGGTCGAGCCCGGCGGCGCGTACCGCGGCGTCGTCGGTGTCCAGGAGTGCGGCGAGCTGTTCCGGACCGTCCGCGGCGAGCAGCAGGACCCGTTCGGGCTCGGTGACCCGCACGGCCGGGCGCGCGGCTGCCGGGGCGGGGGCCGTCGTGACGGGTGCCGGTGCCTCCTCCAGCACCACGTGCGCGTTGATCCCGCCGAAACCGAAGGCGTTCACGGCGGCCCGGCGCACCGGCTGACCGGACGAGACTTCCCAGGGGACGGCTTTCTCCAGCGTGCGGAAGCGGGTCGCCGCCAGCGCCGGATGAGGGTCGTCGCAGTGCAGTGTCGGCAGCAACGTCGCGTGGTGCACCGCGAGGGCGGCCTTGACCAGTCCGGCCACCCCGGCGGCGGGCATGGTGTGGCCGATCATCGACTTCACCGAGCCGATCACCGCGCGGTCCGTGCCGGGTTCTCCGGCGGGGCCGAACACCGCTCCGAGCGTGGCCAGTTCGGCCGCGTCGCCGGCCGGGGTCGCGGTGCCGTGCGCCTCCAGCAGCCCGACCGAGCCGGGCGCGGCCGGGTCGAGCCCGGCGGCGAGCCATGCCTGCCGCACGGCACTCGCCTGACCGCCGGGATCGGGGGAGACCAGGCCGGCGGCCCGGCCGTCGCTCGCGACCCCGGTGCCCCGGATCACCGCGTAGATCCGGTCGCCGTCGCGCCGGGCGTCGGCCAGTCGCTTCAGTACGACGACTCCGGTGCCCTCGCCGACGAGGAGGCCGTCGGCGTCGCGGTGGAAGGGGCGGATGCGCTCGCTGGGGGAGAGGGCGCGCAGTTGGGAGAAGACGCTCCACAGGGTGATGTCGTGGCAGTGGTGGACGCCTCCGGCGAGCATCAGGTCGCAGCGGCCCGAGGAGAGTTCGCCCACCGCCTGGTCGACCGCGACCAGCGACGAGGCGCAGGCGGCGTCCACGGTGTAGGCGGGGCCGCGCAGGTCGAGCCGGTTGGCCACGCGGGAGGCGGCGAGGTTGGGCACCAGGCCGATCGCCGACTCGGGGCTGTCGGGGCCGAGCCGGTCGGTGAACGCCGCTCGCACGCGCTGCAGTTGAGTGCTCGTCAGGTCTGGTAACAACTCGCCCAGAGTGCGTACCAGTTGCCCGGCCGTGCGCACTCGCTGGTCGAGCCGGACCAGGCCCGGGGTGAGATAGCCGCCCCGGCCGAGGACGACACCGACGCGCCGCCGGTCGGGAAGCCGGTCGGGGCCGCCCGCGTCCTCGAGGGCCGCGGCTGCCACGTGCAGGGCGATGAGCTGGTCGGGCTCGGTGCCGGCGACCGAGTTCGGCATGATCCCGAACCTGGTCACCTCCACCTCAGCCAGTGCGTCCACGAACCCGCCCCTGCGGCAGTACACCTGGTCGGCCACGGCCGGTGCGGACGCGGTGCCGGGGCGGTAGTAGTCGGCGTCCCAACGCCCGGGCGGCACCTCTCCGATCGCGTCCACGCCGTCCCGCAGGTTGAGCCAGTACGCGTCCAGATCCCGGGCCCCCGGCATCAGCACGGCCATGCCGACGATGGCGACCGGAACCTGCCGCCGGGTCACCGGCTGTTCCGCCGTACCGGCCGCCCGATCCCTCGCCGTGCTCGCGGCACTCGTCGCACTTGCCGCGTCGGCCGTACTCGGCGTCCCGTCCCTGGCCGCACCTGCTACTTCGGCCGCACTCGCCATCCGGTCCCTCGCCGCACTTGCTGCGTGGGCCACACTCGCCGTCCGGTCCCTCGCCGCGTCTGCCGCGGGACCCGTCACCGAACCCCTCACCAGCCCGAGGCTGTGTAGACGACGGAGGTGGTCGACGGGTCGCCCCAGGCGAGTTCACGCAGCAGGGCCGCGGTGCCTTCCTCGGGGTCGATCAGGCCGATGCCCCGGCGGCCGTAGGCGCGGGCCAGCTCCGGTTTGACCATGCCGCCGTGCCGGGCGGCGGGCGCCCAGGGCCCCCAGTGCACGGTCAGCGCCCGGTGCCCGGTGCGCGCGGCCCAGGCCGAACCGAGGGTCTGGAGCGCGTCGTTCGCCGCCGCGTAGTCCGCCTGGCCCCGGTTGCCGAGGACGCCCGAGATGCTGCCGAACAGCACGGTGAACGCCGGTCCGTCGGGCAGTTCCTCCAGCGCGGTGAGCAGGGCGTCGGCGCCGGTCGCCTTCGTGCCGTAGACCCGTTGGAAGGACTCGGGGGTCTTCTCGGCGATGATCCGGTCCTCGATCACCCCGGCCGCGTAGACGACACCGTCGAGGCGGCCGTGCTCGGCGTGGATGTCCTTCACCGCCTGGAGCACCGCGTCCGGCTCCCGGAAGTCGACACAGCGGTAGCGGACCTCGCTTCCGAGCGCCCTGAGTTCCGTGAGTGTCGTGGCGATCTCCCGCTGGGCGAGGAGGAGTTCGGCGGCCTGGTTGATCGCCGCGGGTGTCGTCCCGCCGCGCGCGGCGAGCGCCGCGCGCAGTGCGGCCGAGGTATGCGCGGCGGCCGTGTCCGGGTCCTCCGGGCCGTCCGGCGCCGGTGTCCTGCCGAGGAGTTCGAGCCGGCAGCGTCCGGCGGCGGCGAGGGCCGCGGCGCACTGTGCGGTGATGCCGCGTGCCCCGCCGGCCAGCAGGACCACCGCGTCCCGGTCCAGGCCGAGCGCGGCGGCCTCGGCGGCACCGGCACCGGCCGGGCCCGCTCCGGTGCCGCCGAGGATCCCCAGCGGTGACTCGACCAGCTCCAGGCCGAACCGGCCCTCCGGGCGGCGCAGGACGAGCGGGGCGAGGTCGGACGTGCCCAGCTCGTCGACCAGCGCGTCCGCGAGCAGCAGCCTGTCCGCGACGGTCAGCGTGTCCGAGACGGCCGACGTGGTCACCACCTCCACCGTCCGCGCGACCGTCGACGGGTACTCGCGCGCCACCGTGCGGAAGAAGCCGCGCAGCCCCGCTGCCGCCGTGTTCGGCGCACCTCTGCCCACCGCCCGCAGGGCCAGCAGCCGGGTCGGTGCCATGGCGAGGGCGGCCTTCAGGACGGGGAACGCGTCCGGCAGCACCGGCGCGCCACCCGTGACGAGGTACACGACCCCGTCCACCCGTCCGTCCTCCCGCGTGAGCAGATGCTCCCGTTCGTGTACGACGACGTCGGCGCCGTACGAGGCGAGCCGGGCGCCGATCTCGGGGGCGTCGCCGAGGACGGCCCACCGCGTCCCGGACAGGAGGGCCGCCGGATCCGCGGCGCCGCCCTCCGGCCCGAGGGGCACCGACCGCAGCACATACCGCTTGGGCGCTTCGCCGCTCACCGTCGCGGCGTTCAGCTCGTCGCCGACCACCGCGTCGCCGCTCGCCGCATCGCCGTTCGGAGCTTGGCTGTTCACGGCTTCGCCGTTCGCCGCGCATACGGCCTCGACCGTGCCGGACGCCGCCGATGTCAACGACGCCTCGAACGCCTCGGCGGACTCGGCGGACTCTCCGGGCTCGGTGGCCGCGGGGGCCTCAGCCGGGTCGGCGGTGTCGGCCATGTCGGCCGCCGGGATCGTCCCGGCGGCCTCGGCGGCTTCGGCGGGAAGCGCGGCCGGTTCGGCGGCGCCGGAGAGCCGCGCGGTCAGCCAGTCGGTCACCGCGGCGGCGGTCCGTGCCTTCGCCAGATCCTCCAGCTCGGCGTCGTCGAGACCGGTGAGGTCCGCGCCGTCCCCGGCGCCGAGGCGCCGGGCCAGTTCGCCGGCTATCTCGGCCCGTTTGATGGAGTCGATGCTGAGGTCGGCCTCCAGGTCGAGATCGGGCTCGATCATGTCGAGGGGATAGCCGGTTCGCTCGCTGATGATCTCCAGGACCATCTGCTGGACGTCGACGTCCTGAACCGATGCCGACCCGGTGGCGGGTGCCTGGTCGTCCGACGGCCCGGTCGCCCGGGGCGGCGCCGACATCGGTGGTTCCGGCTCCGCCTGGGGCGCGGCGGCGGTCGTCGTGTCCCGCGGTGCCGGCACGGGGACGGGCGCGGGCGGCGCGGCGGTCCGTTCACCGGCCACCGCACCGAGGTAGGTCATCAGCACGTCACGCTGGGCGGCGACCATCTCGCGGCTGGTGCGCAGGAATTCGGTGATCACCGCGTCCTGGGCGTCTTGGCGGTCCTGGTAGTGCGCGCCGTTGCTGCCGTTTCCGGCGTGCAGGTCGTGCACGCCGTTCGTGCCGTGGCGGCCGTCCCGGTCGGACGGGACCGCGTGCGGGGGGTTCGTCGGCACAGTCGTCTCCACGACTCGTCGGGCCGGTGCGAGCGCACCGGGAAGGAGGTCTCCGGCGGCGGTGCGGACCAACTGTCCGTCGACCGTCCAGCCGGGCCGCTTCGGCACAGGCGTGCGCACCGCGTCGACGGCGTCGCGGCCCCGTAACAGCCAGCCGGTCCGCACCGGCAGCCCGGCGACGGCCAGCCGCGCCAGGGCGTCCAGCCAGCCGCGCAGGCCGCTCTCGGGGCGCGGCTCGCAGGCGACCGTCCGGTGCGGCCGGTCGCCGAGGATCTGTCCGACCAGCCCGGTCAGCACGGATCCGGGCCCGGCCTCGACGAAGATCCGCGCGCCCGCCTCGTACATCGCCTCGATCTGCTCGACGAAGCCGACCGGGGCGCCGATCTGCGCGGCGAGTTCGGCCCGTACCGCGTCCGGGTCGGCGGCGTACGGCATCGCGGTGCGGTTGGCCCACACCGGGAACTCCGGGGCGCGCACCGGGCGGGCCGCGAGCGCCTCGGCGAACCGAGCGCCCGCACCGGCGACCAGAGGGCTGTGGAAGGCGCAGGCCGCGGGGATGCGCCGGGCGTCGTACCCGGCCTCGCGCAGCAGACGTACGGTGTCCGTGACGGCGTCGGCCGGGCCGGATATCACCGTCTGGCGGGGCGCGTTGCGGTTGGCGACCACCACCGTGGCCGGGGCCTCCACGGCCCGGAGCGCTCCCGCGACCTCCGCGGCGCCGGCCGTGACCGCGGCCATGGTCCCCGGGTCCGCTCCGCGGTCGGCCCCGGCGGCCGCGAGGATGGCCTTCGCCCGTTCGGAGCTGAGCGCCAGAAGCGTCTCGGGGCTCAGGGCGCCCGCCGCGCTCAGGGCGACCAGTTCGCCGTAGCTGTGCCCGGCGGCCATGTCGGGCCGTACCCCGGCCGTGGTGAGCAGGGCGTGGGCGGCGAGTCCGGTGATGCCGAGGGCGGGCTGTGCGGCCCGGGTGTCGGTGAGCGCCGCCCGCTGCCGGTCGCGTGCGCCGTCGTCGAAGGCGGCGGGCGGGTACAGCCGGCCGGCGTGGTCGGCGCCGAGTTCGAGGTAGTGGCGCAGCTCGGGGAAGGCGACGAACAGGTCGGTGAGCATGCCGGGGCGCTGGCTGCCCTGACCGGGAAAGAGGAAGGCGACCTTGCCTTCGACCGCTTTGCCCTCAGCCGCTCTGCCCTCGCCCGCCTTGCCCTCGGCCGGGTCCTGGGCGCGGTGGGGCCCGTGCGTGGGGCCGTCAGCCGGGTCCTGGGCGCGGTGGGGCCCGTGCGTGGGGCCGTCAGCCGGGTCCTGGGTGAGGTGGGGGCCGTGCGGGGGGCCTTCGGCCGGGTCCTGGGCGAGGCGGACGTCGCGCGCGGGGTCCTCGGCCCGGCTCTGGGCGAGGTGGACGCCGTGCGCGGGATCGTGCTCCCCGGCCAGCGCCTTCCGCAGCCGCCCGACCAGTTCGTCCACGTCCGCGGCCACGACCGCCACCCGCGCCGGATCCGGACAGACGTCGGCCCGGCGGGCCGCGCTCAGCGCCAGGTCGCGCAGCCGCCACGGTCGGCCGTCGGCCTCGGCGGCCACCAGCAGGTCCTCGACGGCCCGGTGGGCCGCCGCCGTGTCCCGGCCCCGGAACACGAACAGTTCGGCGGGCCATTCGTCCAGCGCCTGCGCCGGTGCCACCCCGTCCGCGTACGCGCCGAGCACCACATGGAAGTTGGTGCCGCCGAAGCCGAACGCGCTGACACCGGCGAGGCGTTGACCGGCCGGAGCCGCCCAGGGCCGGGCCCTGATGTGGAAGACGAACGGGCTGCTCGCCTCGTCCCAGGCCGCGTTGGGGTGCTCCAGGTGCAAGGTGGGCGGCCGGACCCCGGTGTACAGCGCCAGGGTCGTCTTGATCAGCCCGGCCAGCCCGGCGGCACACTTGGTGTGTCCTATCTGCGACTTGACCGAACCGAGCGCGCAGCTCCCCGGCTCGGCCCCGGCCTGGCCGAACACCTCGCCCAGGACGGTCAGTTCGGTGCGGTCGCCGACCACGGTCCCGGTTCCGTGCGCCTCCACCAGCCCGACGTCCGCCGGTGACACCCCCGCGTTGCGGTAGGCCCGCTCCAGCGCCGAGCGCTGCCCCTCGGGGCGGGGCGCGGTCAGACCCAGGGAGCGGCCGTCGCTGGAACTGCCGAGGCCCTTGATCACGCCGTAGATCCGGTCGCCGTCCCGCTCGGCGTCCGCGAGCCGCTTCAGGACGACGCAGGCGACGCCCTCGCCGAGCGCGATGCCGTCCGCCGAGCCGTCGAAGGAGCGGGAGCGCCCGGTGGGGGAGAGCGCGTGCACCGAGGAGAACAGGACGTAGTCGTTGATGCCGTTGTGCAGGTCGGCGCCGCCGCACAGCACCACCTCGCTGGTGCCGCCGACGAGTTCCTTGCACGCGACGTCCACCGCGGCCAGCGAGGAGGCGCAGGCGGCGTCGACGGTGTAGTTGGCGCCGCCGAGGTCCAGCCGGTTGGCGATCCGGCCGGAGATCACGTTGGCGAGCATGCCGGGGAAGGAGTCCTCGGTCAGCCGGGGCAACTGGACGTCGAGGCCCTCGGGGACGCGCCCGTGGTACGACGGGAGAACGGCGCGCAGGGTGGCCGCGTTGGACAGGTCGCTGCCCGCCTCCGCGCCGAACACCACCGACGTACGGGAACGGTCGAACTCCCTTCCCCCGTCGCCGTATCCGGCATCCTCCAGGGCGCGCCGGGCGGCCTCCAGGGACAGTAACTGGACCGGCTCGATGCTGCCGAGCGAGGCCGGCGGGATGCCGTAGCGCAGCGGGTCGAAGGGGATACGGGGCAGGAAGCCGCCCCACTTGGAGGGCACGGCCCCGCTGGAGGAAGCGGCCCGGTCGGAGGGAGCGGCACCGCTGGAGGGGACGGCACCACTGAAGGGGGCGAACCCGTCGGAGGGGGAGCCGCCGTTCGTGGTCGGGGCCCCGTCGGCGCCCGGCCCGTAGTGGACGGCCGGGTCCCAGCGGTCGGGCGGAACCTCACCGACCGCGTCCCGGCCGCCGACGACGTTCGCCCAGAAGGCGGCCAGGTCGGGCGCCTGCGGGAACATGCAGGCCATTCCGACGACAGCGACGTCCAAGGGAGGCGGCGCCACCGGCTCCCGCGTCCCGGCCGCGCCCGGTCGCTCGCCGAGCCGGTCGCGCAGCCCCGCCGCCTGCCGCGTGAGGAAGCCGGCGGCCCCGGAGGTCACCGACTCGTGCAGCGCCGCGAGGGTCGTGGTGGCCGAGCGCAGTACGGCCACCTCCCCGGCCATGAACATGCCGTCGGTGAGCTGGCGCGCCTCGCCGACCGACCTGAGCGCCCCGCCGCCGTCCCGTTCCACCCCCTTGCTCGCGAGCCGCAGCCGCCCGACGTTGAGCTGCTCCAGTTCCTCCCAGATCCGCCGGTCGGCCACGCCCGCGGACCGCAGCCGCCCCTCGTGCGCGCGGTACCCCTCGGTGAACGAGCTCGGCACGCAGCGGGTGGCGTGGCCGGGCGCGGTCTCCAGGAGGGTGGTCCGCTCGGCGGCCCGCACCTGGCGCTGGAAGAGCGGCTGGATCGCGCCGCGCGCGACCGCCTCCTCGGTGAACAGGTACGCGGTGCCCATGAGGACCCCGACGGCGGCCCCGCGAGCGGTCAGCGGGGCCGCGAGCGCCGCGACCATCGCCGCCGAGCGCTCGTCGTGGACACCGCCGGCGAAGAACACCTCCAGCGCCTCCGCCGTGTCCCCGCCGTACCCGTCTCCTGCACCCTCGCCGCCGCCCTTGCCCTTCCTGCCGCCGTTGTCGGCCGTGTCGTCCAAGAAGTCCTCCAGGACAGCGAGTTGCGCCTCCCAGAGCGGGAAACTGCCGCGCGGACCGACGTGTCCGCCGCACTCGGAGCCCTCGAACACGAACCGGCGGGCCCCGGCTTCCAGGAACTGCCGCAGCAGCCCCGGCGAGGGCACGTGCAGGAACGTGCGGATCCCCTCCCGCTCCAGCGCCCGCGCCTGGGAAGGCCGCCCGCCCGCGATGACGGCGTGCGTCGGCCGCAGTTCCCGTACTGCCTCCAACTGAGCGGCACGCATCTCCTCCGGCGCGAAACCGAGCACGCCGACGCCCCAGGGCCGCCCGGCCACGGCGGCCCGGGTCTCGGTCAGCATCGCCCGGGCGCGCGTGCCGTCCGCCAGTGCCAGTGCGAGAAAGGGCAGGGCGCCGTCCTCGGCGACCGCCGCCGCGAACTCGGCGCGGTCACTGACCCGGGTCATGGGTCCCTGGGCGACGGGCAGTCGGGTGCCGAGCGCCCGGCCCATCGCGGAGCCCATGCCCAGTGCTGCGGCGGCCGTGTCGTCGCGCACGACGTCGCGCACCGCGTCCGTCAGAGCGCGCACCGTCCGGCGCACGTCCCCCCAGCGCTCCGCGAACCGGGCGGCGAGGAAGCCGTCCTGACCCACCGGCAGCAACTGGGTACGAGGATCCTGGGCGCCCAGTGCCGCCGCCACCGTCTCCGGGTCGTCCCGCTCGACGCGTGGTGCGTCCGGGCCCCGCCGCAGCAGCACCCGGTGACCGGCCAGCACGGTCGTCTCCGAGCCGTCCAGGGACCGCAGTTGTGCCGCGGCCGCCTCGGGGAGAGAGGACTCGGCGAGCAGCGCGAGCTGGCTGTCCAGCACCACCCCGGCGGCCCCGCCGGCCATCGCGGCGGCGGCCGTCCGGGGGCCGATGCCGCCACAGGCCCAGACGGGGAGCGTCATGTCGGGCGCTGTGAGCAGCCGCTGGAGCAGGACGAAGGTGCTCAACTCCCCGATCCGGCCGCCGCATTCGCTGCCGCGGGCGATCAGTCCGTACGCTCCTGCGAGCACCGCGGCCCGCGCCTCGTCGAGGTCCCTCACCTCCACCAGCACACGGTGGTCGGCGGTCAGGTCACCGGTCCGCCAGGGCGCGTCGACCGCGAGGACCACCGTGTCCGGCCGGCCGGCGTCACCGGTCCCCGGCGCGAGGTCGTCGGGGTCCAGGCGGCAGCGGGCGCCGATCCGCACCCCGAACAGGCCCGGTGCCAGGCGGCGCAGGCGTTCCAGGGCGTCACGGGATCTTCGGTCCCCGTCGCCCAGGTCGAGAACGCCGAGCCCACCGGCCCGGCACACCGCCGCGGCCAAGTGGGCGTCGGGTTCGCCGAACGGGGTGATGCCGATGATCATGTCCTCGGAACGCACAGCAGACGTCATGATTCTCCGAATCAAGCTGAGACTGCATGGTGGGGGATGCGGTACGACAACGATGGCGGCACGTCGGATTCCAGCGGGACCTGCGGAAACCCCGGGAACACCGTTCAATAAAGCCTGCTCGAAACGCGTTGAAAGGTAGCCCTGTTGTTACTGGCTGGTCAATGTTGAACCAGTGGGGCGCTGTACGGACGCATCGATTCGGTCAATCGTGGACGCCGGAAGGGGTGCCGGGAATCGGAGCAATTCCTTGATGGTGGCGTCTCGTTCACTCACTTCACACATCATCGAAACGCCAATAGGTGAATGAGGAACTTTCTCGGGTGCGGCATGTCCGAATCGGGTCGCATTTCCCCGCGGGCGGCGGACCCGGGAAAATTCCATGTGTCGATCTTGAAGTGACCGGGAAAGGCGTGTGCCGGTTGCCGCCGCCACTTGTCGTTCGCCTGATCCCTTCCTGGGGATACGGCCGGGAGAGTGCCGGACGGGGGGCGCGCTCAGGCTCGAGGCCGGGATCGCCGGGGAGCCTGAGGGGGGCTGAGGGGGGGGCTTGAGGGGGCTGTCCGGAATGGGGAGTCGCGGTAACCTGTGCGCGACGCCCTTGACCTGCAAAGGCAGGCAGGGAGCAGACGATTCGGGAGTTCCTCGTGCTTCGTACCATGTTCAAGTCCAAGATCCACCGTGCCACGGTCACCCAGGCCGACCTGCACTACGTCGGATCCGTCACCATCGACGCCGATCTGCTCGACGCCGCCGATCTGCTGCCCGGCGAGCTCGTCCACATCGTCGACATCACGAACGGCGCCCGTCTGGAGACGTACGTCATCGAGGGGGAGCGCGGCTCCGGTGTCGTCGGGATCAACGGAGCGGCGGCCCACCTCGTGCACCCCGGCGACCTGGTGATCATCATCAGTTACGCTCAGGTGACCGACGCGGAGGCGCGGGCGCTGCGGCCGGCGGTCGTGCACGTGGACCGCGACAACAGGATCGTGTCCCTCGGCGCCGACCCGTCCGAGCCGGTACCGGGCTCGGACCAGGAGCGCAGCCCGCAGGCCGTGCCCGTCACCGTCTGAGGGGCGGCGCGGCGGCATCGCAGGACGCAGGACCGAAGGACCCCAGGACTCAGGACCCGAGGAGTGCCCGTGAGCGACATCGAGATCCGCGACGACCGGCCGGCCGGCCGCCTCGAGGCGTTCGCCGGGGGCCAAGTGGTCGGGCACATCGAGTACTTCGTCCTGGAGGAGCCCGCGCGGGCCCTCGTCCCGGTGCACACCATCGTGGAACCGGAGCACGAGGGCCGGGGCATCGCCGGCTCCCTCGCCCGCGAGCTGTACGGCATCGCCGCCCGTGAGGGTGTCGTCGTGGCGCCGCTCTGCCCGTACGTCGTGAAGTGGGCCGCCCGGCACCCCGAGGAGGCTCCGGCGGCCGACCCGGCGCTGCTGGAGGCCGCGATGGAGTGGCTCGCGGCACACCCCGGCCGCTTCTGATGACTCCGGCCCCGGTCCGGCCCTCGCCACAGGTCCAGGTCCAGCCCTCGACGCAGGCGCCGGTCGAGCTCTCGGCGCAGGTGCAGGTCCAGCCCTCGGCGCAGGACCCGGTCCGGCCCTCGGCGCAGAGCCAGGTCCGGTCCCGGGTCCAGGCCTCTGAACCGGCGCCCACTGCAGCCCCGGCTCACCCCGGCCTCGGGCCCCTCGCCCTGCTGCACACGTCACCGGCTCACATCCCCGTCTTCGACGCCCTGCGCGACGCGGACCATCCGGGTCTGGAGCTGCGGCACCTCGTCGACGAGGAACTGCTCGCCAGGGCCCGTCGCGAGGGGCCCGAAGCGGTGGCCGACGAGGTCCGGGCGCAGCTGGCCGACGCCGTCGCCGACGGGGCCCCCGTCGTCCTGTGCACCTGCTCGACCATCGGCGCGATCGCCGAGCGGACGGACGTCGGCGTGCCCGTGCTCCGCGTGGACCGTCCGATGGCCGCCGCCGCGGTGGCCAAGGGCTCCCGGGTCGTCGTCCTCGCGACCGTGGCCAACACCTTCGAACCGACCGTCGCCCTGGTCGAGGAGGAGGCCCGCCGGGCGGATCGTCCCGTCGAGGCCCGGACGGCCCTCGTCGAGGGCGCGTGGGCGCTGTTCGAGGCGGGTGACTCGGAGGGCTGCGCCCGCGTGGTGGCCGAAGCCGCCGACGCGGTCGCCGACGCCGACGCGATCGTCCTCGCGCAGGCGTCCATGACCGCGGCCGAGGGGCTCACCACGACCGCGGTGCCGGTGCTGTCGAGCCCCCGCCTCGGGCTCGCCGCAGCGGCTGACGCGGTCCGCCGGGTGCGCGCGGCCGGGTAGGGGCGAGAGCGGCGCCGAGCGGGGCGCCGCCGCGCCGGGTGGTGCCGATCGTGCACTCGGGTCCGGTCCGGTCCGAGTCCCGTCCATGCGGGGCCATCTCGGTCGGTCCTCGGCGTCCCCGGACCTCCGTGGCCGTCGTCGCGCCCCGGCTTGGGCCGTCCAGGCGGCCTTCCCCGCGCGACGGGGTGAGTGGGCGCTCGGGCGCTGGGTACGCGGGAGACACGTCCAGAGGGCCGATGTACCGACTGGCTGGAGGACCGCCATGACACAGCCGTATCCCGACCCCGTGCCGCCGGCACCCACGCCCGGACCGAGCCCCGAACCCCCGGGGCCGTCACCCTTCCCGGACCCGGTGCCGACCCCGGGCGGCCCCGATCCCGTACCGGGACCGACCCCGGGCGGCCCCGACCCCGTACCGGCGCCGAAGCCCGGACCGCCCCCCGTGCCGAAACCCGGCCCCCCGCCGGGGCCGAACCCGGGCGGGCCCGATCCCGCACCGGGGCCCGAGCCCGTACCCTCCCCGTCCCCGATCCCGAAGCCGCCGGGCCCCGATCCGGTGCCGGAACCCCAGCCCGGGCCGGGGCCGCTGACCTGACGCACCCAGCCGGCCGGCCCTGGTGACTGGCGTGCCCGTCCCCAGTCGGCCGACCGGCCCGGAGCACCGGTGGGCCCGCACCAGCGGGCCCACCGGCCCCGGTCACCGCGGTGCCGGACGATGTCAATACACTCCCGCGCGTGAACGACATACGGTGCACGCAGTGCGGTCATGTTGGGCTGGAGCCGGGGTTCGTCGAGGACTCCGGACAGGGCGCTCGCGGGTTCGCGCGGTGGGTCGAGGGCGCGCTTCAGCGGGGCCCGCTGGGCGGTGCCAGACTGATGGGCCGACCGCGCTGGCAGATCGACGCGTTCCGCTGTCCCAACTGCGCCCACCTGGAACTCTTCGCGGGCCAGCGCAGCTAGCCTCGCCCGGCCGCGCCGGGGCCGACACCCACGCCCGCAGGATCCCGGGTATCCATGCCCGCAGGAACCCGGGCATCCAGGCCCGCAAGCCCGCCACCCCGACCTCGAACGCGCCGAAGCCGTCACGCCCCCCTTCCGGGAACCTTCCGGGAAACTTCCGGGAACGTGACGGCTTTCGGACGAGCGGGCGGGACCGGGGCGCCCGGTGACAGCCCGCGGGGCGACCGCTACGCCTCGACCTCCGACCGGTCGCCGCCCCACAGCGTGTGGAACGACCCCTCGCGGTCCGTCCGGCGGTACGTGTGCGCTCCGAAGAAGTCCCGCTGCCCCTGGGTGAGCGCGGCCGGCAGTCGCTCGGCGCGCAGGGCGTCGTAGTAGGCGAGGGCCGCCGAGAAGCCGGGAGTGGGCACGCCCTGGCGGGTCGCGGCGACGACGACCTCGCGCCAGTCGTCCTGCGCCGCTCCGATCTCCTGGGCGAACGTCTCGTCCGACAGCAGGCTCGGCAGGTCCGGCCGGGCGTCGTACGCGGCGCGGATACGGTCCAGGAAGGCCGCCCGGATGATGCAGCCGCCGCGCCAGATCGAGGCGACCGAACCGAGGTCGATGTTCCAGTCGTACTCGTCGCTGCCCGCGGTGATCTCGTGGAAGCCCTGGGTGTACGACACGATCTTCGACGCGTACAGCGCCTGCTCCACCCGGTCCGCGAAGGCCGCGGCCTCGGACTCGTCGAGCTTGCGCGCCGTCGGACCGGCGAGGTCGCGCGAGGCCTCGCGCAGCGCGGCGTGTCCGGACAGCGAGCGGGCGAAGACCGCCTCGGCGATGCCCGACACCGGCACGCCCAGGTCCAGCGCGATCTGCACGGTCCAGCGGCCGGTGCCCTTCTGCTCGGCCCGGTCCTGGACGACGTCCACGAACGGCTTGCCCGTCGTCGCGTCCACGTGCGACAGGACCTCGGCGGTGATCTCGATCAGGTACGAGTCGAGCCGGCCGGTGTTCCACGTGCGGAAGATGTCCGCGATCTGGGCGGGGGAGTACCCGGCCACGTCACGCAGGAGCTGGTAGGCCTCGCCGATGAGCTGCATGTCGGCGTACTCGATGCCGTTGTGGACCATCTTCACGAAGTGCCCGGCGCCGTCGGGACCCACGTGCGTGACGCACGGCGACCCGTCGGCGGCCTTCGCGGAGATCTTCTCCAGCATCGGACCGAGCGAGGCGTACGACTCGACCGAGCCGCCCGGCATGATGCTCGGCCCGTTCAGCGCGCCCTCCTCGCCGCCGGACACGCCCGTGCCGACGAAGTGGATGCCCTGCTCGCGCAGCGCGCGTTCACGGCGCCGGGTGTCCGCGAAATGCGCGTTGCCACCGTCGATGATCATGTCGCCGGGCTCCAGGAGCGGGGCGAACTCCTGGATCACCGCGTCCGTCGGCTCACCCGCCTTCACCATGATCACCAGGCGCCGGGGCCGCTCCAGGGCCGCAACGAACTCCTTCGCCGTCTCGGCCGCCACGAACGTGCCCTCGTGGCCGAACTCCTCCACCAGCGCGTCCGTCTTCGCCGACGTGCGGTTGTGCACGGCGACCGCGTATCCGTTGCGTGCGAAGTTGCGGGCGAGGTTGCGCCCCATGACCGCGAGACCCGTGACGCCGATCTGGGCTGAAGTGCTCATCCGGTTGGCTCCTAAGAAGTGCGGTAAGTCCGTCGGCCGACAGGGAGGACGCCTCGGCGCCGATGACGCCGGTCCTGCCCGTCCGTGCCGCTCGCCAGTATTGCCCCAGCCCATCCTGACGTGTCGGAGGTGTCCACGCAGGGGAACGTCCCGGCGCCGCGAGGGCGGATTTCGGACACTCTGTGCCGACGTGACCGCGCGCGACGGGCCGATCCGGCGGTCCGTACGCGGTCCCGGCTCGCGCGCGGCCGGGCCCGAGGGAAGAGCCGGACACCCGTCGCGGGACACGGGAACCCGACGTCGGCGGGCCATGGAGTGGCGGGCGGGGCACCCCGGCCCCGGGCGGCCCCGGTCACTCACCGTGGTGCGGGCGCCCGGTCCCGCGCGGGTCCGGAATTGGGTCGACGGGCTTTTCGGAGCGACCGGTTGCCGCCTTGTCCCGGCCTGTTCCCAACGCTTACTTTTGCCGCTCCTGACGCATGTCTAGGGGGGCTCCCTCATGGCCGTACGCGGTCGGCACCGCCGGTATCAGCCGAACAGGATCAACCGCGCCTCACTCACCGTCACGGCGGGCGGCGCCGGGATCGCGCTCCCGCTGGTCGGGGCCGGAGTGGCCCACGCGGCCGACGTCGGGACCTGGAACAAGGTGGCCGCCTGCGAGTCCAGCGGCAACTGGAGCATCAACACCGGCAACGGCTACTACGGCGGCCTGCAGTTCACCCGGTCCACCTGGGAGGCGTACGGCGGCAAGGCCTACGCCGGGCGCGCGGACCAGGCCACGAAGGACCAGCAGATAGCCGTGGCCGAGAAGGTGCTGAAGGGGCAGGGGCCCGGTGCCTGGCCCGTGTGCTCGGTCCGCGCGGGGCTGACCAGAGGGGGCACGACACCCGACATCAGCCCGGCGGGGACCGCGCCGCAGACGGCGAAGCGGCATTCGGTGCGGGACGTGAAGCCGCAGACCACGCCGCAGTCGCGGGCCGGGACCGCCGAGATGTACACCGTCGTGCGCGGCGACACGCTCTCCGGCATCGCCGACTCCCGGCACGTCCAGGGCGGCTGGCAGGGGCTGTACGCCGCGAACCGCTCGACCGTCGGCTCCGACCCGGACCTGATCCTGCCGGGCCAGCGGCTCGCCCTGGACGGCAGGGCCCAGGCACCCGCGCACACGCCCGCGAAGAGCCCGGCGAAGACGACCGAGCGGACGCCCGCGAAGAAGGCGCCGACGACGCCGGCCAAGAAGACCTCCGGCCGGACGTCCTCGCACACGACGACCCCGGTCAGGTCCGGGACGCACACGCTCGTGGCCCCGGTCCACGCGGCGACCGGCACGCAGTACCACGCCACCGGCTCCCACTGGTCGAAGGGCTACCACACGGGTGTCGACTTCCCCGTGCCGACGGGCACCTCCGTCGCGGCGGTGGCCGCCGGGCACGTGGTCAGCGCGGGCTGGGGCGGATCGTTCGGCTACGAGGTGGTGATCCGGCACGCCGACGGGCGCTACACGCAGTACGGCCACCTCTCCGCGATCTCCGTGAAGGCGGGGCAGAGCGTGGTGGCGGGCCAGCGCATAGGGCGCTCGGGGTCCACGGGCAACAGCACGGGCCCGCATCTGCACTTCGAGGTGCGGACCGGGCCCGGCTTCGGTTCGGACGTCGACCCGGTGGCGTACCTCCGGGCCGGTGGCGTCAGGATTTGACTCGGGTGCGGTGGTGGCTGACGAACGGGATCGGCACGTACGGCACACCGAGCATCACCGTCAGATAGGGCAGCTCGTCTTCGCCCGCCGGCGGGCGGGGGGCGACGACCTCCCTCGTGGGCACCGCGGCCCTCGTCGGAGCCGGGACGAACGTAGCGGCGATCACGGGCTGGGGAACCACCGCGGCCGGAGGAGCCGTCACGGCCCGCGGAACCGGCGGGAGCAGGCCGTCGCCGCCCGCCGGCGGAGCGGGTGCCGGGCCTCCGGCACCCTTCGGCGACGCCGGTACGAGTCCGTCCGCGCCCTCGGCGGGCTCGGGCAGCCCGGCCAGCAGCTCCGCCACGGCCGCCTCGGCGGGCGTCAGCGTGCCGAGGCCGGCGACGGCGGGGACGGAGGGCTCCGCGAGGCGGGGCCGCGCCACGGCCGGCTCGGGCTGCGGCTCGAGCCGCAGCCCGGACGGGGCGGTGAAGGCGGGCGGAACCAGGTCCGCCGCGGGCCGGAGCGCCGCGTCGGCCGGCTGCACGGCGTCCGCCTCCGGCACGGCCACGGGTTCGGGGGAGGTCTCGGGGGCGGCGGCCACGGGCCGCTCGGCGCCGCTGATCCGCTCGGTCGTCAGCAGGATGAGACCGCCGGCCGCCACGACGCCGCAGCCCAGGGCGAGCGCGGTGCCGGTGGAGCCGTAGCGGAAGGTCTCGCCGAACATCGTGAGGCCGACGGCGGCCGCCACGACGGGGTTCACGACCGTCAGCGTGGCCAGCGGAGCCTCCAGGCCGGCACCGCGGTACGAGGCCTGCGAGATCAGCATGCCGGCCGTCGCGAACACACCGATGGCGGCGAGGCTCGAGAAGTCGGCGAGCGAGACCTGACGGGACCAGTCGACCGCGACGGTCTTGGTGAACACGGAGGACATGCTGAAGGCGACGCCCGCCGCGACCGCCAGCAGCACACTGCGCACGGCCGGGTGCCGGTGCGCCGCGCGCCCCGCGACCATCAGGGCCGCGACCGCGCCGCCCGACACCACGCCGAGCGCGAGGCGCTGGGCATTGCTCAGCGACTGGGCGTCGGACGCGCCGACCAGGGACAGCAGACCCGCGAGACCCACGGTGGCCATGATCGCGCCGCGCCAGGCGGTGGCTCCGGCCTTGCGGCCGACGAACAGCGCCGCCATGGGAAGCGCGAAGACGATGGTGAGCGCGCCGAGCGGCTGTACGAGGCTCAGCGGGCCGAAGGCGAGGGCCACCACGTGCAGCAGCCCGCCCAGGCCGGTCAGCGCCACGGCCGCCCACCAGCCCGGCCTGCGCAACGGGGCGTAGGTCTGGCCGGGAGAGGTCACGGCGACCTGCTCCTGGATGATCGCGCCGCCCGCGTACGCGACGGCTGAGACGAACGAGAGCACCACGGACAAAGCGAGGGCACTCATGAGTCCCTCCTCTGCGTACGGCGCGGAGCGGCGGCCCGGCGCGACGAACGGTCGGCTTCCATGCAAACAACGATGCCGTGCGATTTAGTTCTCGTCGTCGTCCCTGAGCAGTCAATGGGTCCTACTGCCGATGGAGTACGAATCGCCCGGCGTCCTCCCCAGGGTGGGCGACATCACGGCCCGATCCACTGCTGGTCACCCCTAGGGGGCTTGGTACTACTGGTCTTCGTGGACCTCGACCCCCGGCTCTCCGCCCTCGACGCGCTCGGCGGATTCTCCGTACTACGCACCGGCGTACCCCCGGGCGCCGCCCTGCCCACCCTCGCGAGCGCCTGCGCGGACCCCCGATCCGGGACGCCTTCGGAGGTTTACGGAGATCCGATAACTTTCCGCATTCAGAAGGTGGCGCAGAGTATCCGGGCGTCGGAGGTGCGGGTCGCGGTCTCGGTGGCGCAGCAGGGGCTCGCCGCCCGCTTCTGGTCGATCGCCCTCGGTGCCGCCGCGCTCTGCGGCCGGCTGCCCGACCTCGATCCGGAGCTGCTGCACTGGGACCCGGACGCGGGGGCACCGGACGACCTGTGGCTGCGCGAGGTCCGCTTCCGGCCCGTGTCCGATCTCGACGCCGTCGTGCGCGCCGGGCTCCTCGTGCCGCTGAGCGCGGCGCTGCGCTCACGCCACCGGGTCGCACCGGCCCTGCTGTGGGGCAACGCGGGGTCCGCCCTGGCCGGGACCGTCCGCCAGCTCGACCGCTGGGCGCTCGCCCACGGGCGCCCGGACGTGGGGGAGCGGGCCCGGACCCTGGCCGGCCCGCTCTTCGCGCACCCCGACCTGTCCGGCACCCTCGACCCCGGCACGTTGCGCCGCCGGAGCTGCTGTCTCTACTACCGGGTGCCCGGCGGCGGAGTCTGCGGCGACTGCTGCTTCGAGCGACCACCGCGCCCGCCACGCCCGGCGCAGCGTCCCTGACGGCCGCGCCCGGTGCACCGTCCCTCCTGGCAGCCGCGCCCGGTGCACCGTCCCTCCTGGCAGCCGCGCCCGGCGCAGTGTCGCTCCTGGCAGCCGCGCGCCGCGCACCGTCCCTTCTGACGGCCGCGCCCCGCGCACCGTCGCTCCTGACCGCCGGGGCCGGGCCACCGTCTCTCCTGGACGCCGGAGCCGGGCCTATCCGACTCGGTCTCAGGCCGGACCCCGACCCGGGCTCCGGCCCGATCCGCCCCGGGTCCCCGGCCCGATCCCATCCAGGCCTCCGGCCGGACCCGACGCCGCCGTCCGCCGCCCCCGGCACAGGGGTCCTCCGCGCGGTCTTCCGTATCGGCTTCAACTGAGTGACCATGAGGGGCACCAGCCGGCGAGGACGGGGGTTCTGTGTGCGCGTGGGACTGCTGACCCGGGAGTATCCGCCGGACGTCTACGGCGGCGCGGGCGTCCATGTCGAGTTCCTCGCACGGGAGTTGCGGGCCCTCACCGAACTGGACGTGCACTGCTGGGGCGAGGGCGGCGCCGGCGGGGTCGTCCGCCACCGGCCCTGGAACGCGCTCGACGGCGCCAACGACGCCCTGCGCACCTTCTCCGTGGACCTCTCCATCGCCGCCGCGCTCGAAGGCCGCGACCTCGTCCACTCCCACACCTGGTACGCCAACCTCGCGGGCCACTTCGGGAAGCTCCTGCACGGCATTCCGCACGTGATGACCGCCCACTCGCTCGAACCGCTGCGACCCTGGAAGGCCGAGCAGCTCGGCGGCGGCTACGCCCTGTCCGGCTGGGCCGAGCGCACCGCCATCGAGGCCGCCGACGCCGTGATCGCCGTCTCCGGCGCCATGCGCGACGACATCCTCGGCTGCTACCCGGGCCTGGACCCGGCCCGCGTGCGCGTCGTGCACAACGGCATCGACACCACCCTGTACCGGCCCGACCCCGGCACCGACGTCCTGGAGCGGATCGGCCTGGACACCGCCCGCCCGTACATCCTGTTCGTCGGCCGCATCACGCGGCAGAAGGGGGTGCCCCATCTCCTGCGCGCGGTACGGGACATCGACCCGGCCGCCCAGGTGGTGCTGTGCGCGGGCGCCCCCGACACCCCGGAGATCGACCGCGAGTTCCGCGAGCTGTACCAGGAGTTGAGCGCGGTGCGGCACGGCGTGCACTGGATCCCGCAGATGCTGCCGCGGCCCGACGTCATCCAACTCCTCACCCACGCGGCCGTGTTCGTCTGCCCTTCGGTCTACGAGCCGCTCGGCATCGTCAACCTGGAGGCGATGGCCTGCGGAACGGCCGTGGTGGCCTCACGCGTCGGCGGCATCCCCGAGGTGGTCGAGCACGGCGAGACGGGCCTTCTCGTGCCGCTCCAGGACGACTTCGAGGCGGGGCTCGCGACCGCACTCGACTCGGTGCTCGCGGACCCCGGCGCGGCGCGGCGCATGGGCGAGGCCGGACGGCGGCGCGCGGTGGGGGAGTTCGGCTGGGACGCCGTGGCCCGCAGGACCGTGCGGCTGTACGAGGAAGTCCTCAAAGCGGGGTAACCGTTCAGACAGGCGAACTTCGGAACACGGGGCGGGGCCCGGGCAGCCGGGCGCGGCCCCACCGGGCGTAGAGGGGCGGCGGCATGCGGCGCGGTGGGCGCGGTGGACCTTCGGTGCTGGGAATCGTACTGGCGGGCGGTGAGGGCAAGCGGCTGATGCCGCTCACCGCGGACCGGGCGAAACCGGCGGTGACCTTCGGCGGCACGTACCGCCTCGTGGACTTCGTCCTCTCCAATCTCGTGAACGCCGACATCCTGCGCATCTGCGTGCTGACGCAGTACAAGTCGCACTCGCTGGACCGGCACATCACCACCACATGGCGGATGTCGAGCCTGCTCGGCAACTACGTGACGCCCGTGCCGGCCCAGCAGCGGCTCGGGCCCCGCTGGTATCTCGGCAGCGCGGACGCGATCCTCCAGTCGCTCAACCTCATCCACGACGAACAGCCCGAGTACGTGGCGGTGTTCGGCGCCGACCACGTCTACCGCATGGACCCCCGGCAGATGCTGGCCCAGCACATCGAGAGCGGGGCGGGCGTGACGGTGGCCGGAATACGGGTGCCGCGCGCCGAGTCGTCCTCGTTCGGGGTCATCAGCCCGGGCTCGGACGGCCAGAGTGTGCGCGGTTTCCTGGAGAAGCCCGCCGACCCGCCGGGCCTCGCGGACGACCCCGAGTGCGTCTTCGCCTCGATGGGCAACTACATCTTCACCACCAAGGCGCTGGTCGAGGCGCTCCAGCGGGACGCCGAGGACGACAACTCCGTGCACGACATGGGCGGTTCGATCCTGCCCGCGCTCACCGAGCGCGGTGAGGCGCAGCTCTACGACTTCAGCGACAACCACGTGCCCGGCGAGACCACCCGCGACCAGGGCTACTGGCGTGACGTGGGCACCCTCGACGCGTACTACGACGCCCACATGGACCTGATCGCCGAGCGGCCCGCGTTCAACCTGTTCAACCGGAGCTGGCCTGTCTACACGAGTTCGGGGCAGCTCTCGCCGGCGCGGTTCAACGCGGGCGGCATCGCCAGCGAGTCCATCATCAGCGCGGGGTGCCTGATCCGCGGGCAGGTGACACGGTCGGTGCTGTCGCCGGGTGTGGTCGTCGACCCCGGGGCGGTGGTGCAGGGGTCGGTGCTGCACGACAACGTCAAGATCGGGCGGGGTGCCGTGGTGCGGGGGGCGGTGCTCGACAAGAACGTCGAGGTACCGCCGGGTGCGACCATCGGCGTCAATCCGGAGCGCGACGCCGACCTCTACACGGTCTCCAAGGCCGGGGTGATCGCCCTGGGCAAGGGCCAGCGCGTGCCCTGACCGGCCTCACGGGCCTCGCGAGAGGCCGCACGGGGTCCGGCGCACGGCGACTTCCGGCCGTTGTCGGACCCCGCTTGTCATGTCCCTGGACGGGGCGCGGAACCCCGTGCTGTCATGCCACTTGCCCGTGGAGGACGACGTTGTACAGCCTGACAACGATGTCATCGCGCGGGACGGTCCCGGCGCACCGCGCCCCCGGCGCGACGCGTCCCGCGGGTTCCCCTCCGGTTGCCCGGAAAGCCGGTCGCCCGCCCCGACCATGCATGAGGACAACGATGTCGATCACCCCCCGGAGGTCTCCCGTATGAGATGGACCCGGCGCCTGCGTCTGTGCACGGCGGGACTGGTGACAGCGTCCGCGCTGTTCGCCCTGCCCACCGCTCAGGCCGCCGAGCCGCGCGACGGCCAACTCACCGACCTGGTCAATCCGTTCATCGGCACCCAGAACGAGGGCAACACCTACCCCGGCGCCGCCGTGCCCTTCGGCATGGTGCAGTTCTCACCGGACACCGGCCACAACACCGGCTACGACCACTCCCAGAACCACGTCCGCGGCTTCTCCCTCGTCCACCTCTCGGGCGTCGGCTGCGGCCTCGGCGGCGACCTGCCCGTGCTGCCCACCACGGGGGACATCACCCGGACGGACGACGCGCAGTACGCGGCCGAGTTCGGCCACGAGACCGAGGAGGCGCACCCCGGCTACTACCGGGCGGACCTGAAGTCCGGGATCGAGGCCGAGCTGACGGCCACCGCGCGCACCGGCGTGCAGCGCTACACCTTCCCGGCCACCGACAAGGCCAACGTGCTGCTGAACGCGGGCCAGTCGCTGCACAGGACGGTGGCCACGAAGGTCGAGATCCTGGACGACCGGACCGTCCGCACGGAGATCACCGGCAGCGGCTTCTGCCAGGGCACCAAGCCCTACACGGTGTACACGGTCACGCGCTTCGACCGGCCGTTCACCACCTCGGGGACCTGGAACGGCGACACCGTCACCGGCGCCGCGAAGGCGGCCGGCACCACCGGGCGCACCGGCGCCTTCGTGCGCTTCGACACCACAGAGGACCGCACGGTCGAGGCGACCACCGCGCTCTCGTACGTCGACGCCCGCGGAGCGGCCGTCAACCTCCGTTCCGAAGGCGGCCGTTCCTTCGACGCGGTCCACGCCGCGGCCCGCCGCGCCTGGGAGGACCGGCTCGACGACGTACGCGCCCAGGGCGGCACCGACACCCTGCGCCGTACCTTCTACTCGTCGCTCTACCGGTCCTTCCTCGCGCCCAACATCGGCAGCGACGCCGACGGCCGCTACACCGGCTGGGACCAGCGGATCCACCGCGCCAAGGGCTTCACGTACTACCAGAACTGGTCGCTGTGGGACACCTACCGCACCCAGTCGCAGCTCCTCTCCCTGCTCGCGCCGCGCGAGGCACGGGACATGGCGATCTCGGTGATCAGGATCGACGAGGAGAGCGGCTGGCTGCCCAAGTGGGGCTACGGCACGGTCGAGACGAACATCATGACCGGGGACCCGGTCACCCCGTTCCTCACCAACGCCTACCAGCAGGGCCTGCTCGGCGGGTACGAGGAACGGGCGTACCGCGCGTTGAAGAAGAACGCCGACGGCGTGCCCCCGGCCGACTCGCCCGCGGTGGGCCGCGAGGAGAACCGCGAGTACATCGCGAACGGCTTCGCCCCCTACGTCAGCGGCCGTCCGCACGCGAAGCCCGGCGACTCGGACTACGACCACGGCGCCTCCGTGACCCTGGAGTACGCCCTGTCGGACGCGGTGCTCGGCGCGATGGCACGGGACCTCGGCCACCCCGAGGACGCGGCGCGCTATCTGGCGCGGTCCCAGAACTACCGCGCGATCCACGACCCTTCGACCGGCTTCTTCCGTGCCCGGGACGTCTCCGGTCACTTCACCGGCCCCGTCGACCCGGCCCAGAGCGTCGCCTTCCACGAGGGCACCGCCTGGCAGTACCAGTGGCTCGTGCCGCAGGACCTGCCGGGCATGATCGGCCTGATCGGCGGCAAGCAGGCCGCGAACGACCGGCTCGACTCGTTCTTCGCCTACGACCGGTTGCTCCAGGACCCCGCGAAGACGGCCCGCGAGGTCTGGGTCAACGGCCCGTACGCCTACTACAACGCCGACAAGTACAACCCGCAGAACGAACCCGACCTGATCGCCCCGTACACCTACCTGTCCACCGGGCAGCCGTGGAAGACGACCGACGTCGTGCACGCGGCGCTGACCCTGTTCACCGACGCGCCGACCGGCATGACCGGCAACGACGACCTCGGCACGATGTCCGCCTGGAACGTCCTGTCGTCCATCGGGATCTTCCCGGTGCAGCCCGGATACGACACCTGGGGTCTGTCCACGCCCGTCTTCGCACGGGTCGACCTCACCCTCGACCGGCGCTACTACCCGCGCGGCGCCCTGACCATCACGGCGCCGGGCACCTCGGACACCGACCGGTACATCAGCTCGGCCCGCCTCGACGGTTCGCCGTACGGCCGTACGTACCTGACGACCGGCACGCTGAAGGGCATCCGTTCGCTCCGCTTCACCGTCGGCGCGGAGCCGTCCGAGTGGGGAACGGCGGCCTCCGACGCGCCTCCGGTCCTGAAGTGAGGACGGGCGTGCACTGAGGAGAATGAAGTCCCGCCCGTCCCCGGAGGGGCGGGACTTAATCCGCTGTTAACTGTGCGTAACTTGATCGTACTTGACCGTAATCACCGGTCCGGGTTTGACTGCAAGTTCACCCGTCGTCGACGCGAGAGCAAGCCCTTGATCTCCGACCTCCTCGCACCACTCGACCTGGCGTTCTGGAACATCGAGTCCGACCGGCACCCGATGCACCTCGGAGCCCTCGGTGTCTTCGCCGCGCACTCGCCCACCGCCGGCGCCCACGCCGCGGACCTGCTCGCGGCCCGCGCCGCCGCCGTCCCCGGGCTGCGCATGCGCATCCGCGACGTCTGGCAGCCCACCGCCCCGCTCGCCTTCGGCAGCGCCGCCCGCGAGCCCGCGCCCGACTTCGAGCCGCTGGACCACGTCCTGCTGCACAAGCCGACCGCCGACTTCCACGCCGAGGCCGGCCGGCTCATGGAGCGCCCGCTGGAGCGCGGCCGGCCGCCCTGGGAGGCGCACGTGCTGCCCGGCGAGGACGGCACGTCCTTCGCGGTGCTCTTCAAGTTCCACCACGCCCTCGCCGACGGACTCAGGGCCCTCATGCTCGCCGCCGCCATCATGGACCCGATGGACCTGCCGGAACCCCGGCCGCGCCCCGCGGAACCGCCCCGGGGGCTCTTCCCGGACGTCCGCAAGCTGCCGGGACTGGTCCGCGGCACCCTCTCCGACGTGAGCCGCGCCCTCGACATCGGCACCTCGGTGGCCCGCGCCACCCTCACCGCGCAGTCCTCGCCCGCCCTCACCTCCGCGCCCACCGGGACGCGGCGCACCGCCGGGGTCGTCATCGACCTCGACGACGTGCACGTCGTCCGCAAGACCGTCGGCGGCACCGTCAACGACGTCCTGATCGCCGTCGTCGCGGGCGCGCTGCGCCGCTGGCTCGACGAGCGCGGCGACGGCAGCGAGGGAGTCTCCCCGCGCGCCCTGATCCCCGTCTCCCGGCGCCGGCCGCGCACCGCGCAGCCGCAGGGCAACCGGCTCTCCGGCTACCTGATACGGCTTCCCGTCGACGACCCGGACCCGCTCGGGCGGCTGCGTGCCGTACGGACGGCGATGGACCGGAACAAGGACGCCGGACCCAACCGGGGCGCGGGAGCCGTCGCGCTGCTCGCCGACCACGTGCCGCCGCTCGGACACCGGATCGGCGGGCCCGTCGTGGGCCAGGCCGCCCGGCTGCTGTTCGACATCCTCGTCACCAGCGTGCCGCTGCCCAGCCTCGGCCTGAAGCTCGGCGGCTGCCCGCTCACCGAGGTCTATCCGTTCGCCCCGCTGGCCCGCGGCCAGGCCCTCGCGGTGGCCGTCTCGACGTACCGCGGGAAGGTCCACTACGGGCTGGTAGCCGACGCCGAGGCCGTCCCCGACCTCGATCTGCTGGCCCGTTCCCTGGCCGAGGAGGTGCGCGAACTGATCACCGCCTGCACGCCATGATCACCACGGGTTTGGTGCCGCGCGCGATTGGTCCGTAAAATTCCGCCTTCGAAAGCGAGCGCGGTTCGAACGCGGCGCACAACCCGAGGAACGGCAGCAGCGATGACGGTGACAGAGGACGGCCGGGCGACCCCCGCCGTGGACACGACAGATGTGGCGGACGTCGCGTTCGGTCCCGGCATCGATCCGGAGCGGCTGGCCGTCTGCCTCGGCGTGCTCGACGAACTCGAGAAGATCGAGGTCGACCACCCCGACGCGATCGCCGTGCGCCGCGCCACCGCCGGCATCTACCGCATGGTGAAGCAGCGCCGCCGCCAGGAGCGCCGCGCCGCCAAGACGGCCCACGACAAGATGGTCACCGAGTCCACCGCGACCGGTTCCGCCCAGCGCATCGACGACGAGACCGAGGGCATCCTGCCGTCGTCCGTGACGGAGGAGGGCAGGATCGCGGGCATACTCCAGCGCCCGCGCTCCTGCTACACCTGCAAGACGCGCTACGTCGAGGTCGACTACTTCTACCACCAGCTCTGCCAGGACTGCGCCGCCCTGAACCGCTCGCGCCGCGACGCCCGGACCGACCTCACCGGCAAGCGGGCACTGCTCACCGGCGGCCGCGCCAAGATCGGCATGTACATCGCGCTGCGCCTGCTGCGCGACGGCGCGCACACCACGATCACCACGCGCTTCCCGAACGACGCGATCCGCCGCTTCAAGGCCATGGACGACTCGGCGGACTGGATCCACCGCCTGGAGGTCGTCGGCATCGACCTGCGCGACCCGGCCCAGGCCGTCGCCCTGGCCGACCGCGTCGCCGAGCAGGGCCCGCTCGACATCCTGATCAACAACGCCACGCAGACCGTGCGCCGGCTGCCCTCCGCGTACGCCGCGCTCGTCGAGGGCGAGAGCGCCCCGCTGCCGGCCGGCGAACTGCCCGCCCAGCACGTCATCGGCGCCTTCAACTCCGGCGCGGTCGACGGACTGCAGGCGCTGCCCGTCGGCGTCTCCGGCCTGGAGGCGCAGAAGGTGGCCGATCTCGCCCTGGTCGCCGGCAACGCCAGCGTGGTCCGCCACCGCGAGGGCACCGCCATCGACGCGGGCGGCCTGCTCCCCGACGTCGTCGAGAGCAACACCTGGGTGCAGACCATCGAGCAGATCTCCCCGGTCGAGCTGCTCGAGACCCAGCTCTGCAACTACACGGCGCCGTTCATCCTGATCAGCGCGCTGCGGCCGCAGATGGCCGAGGCGGCCCGTACGGCGTCCACCGGGCGCGCGTACGTCGTCAACGTCTCCGCGATGGAGGGCGTGTTCGGCCGCGGCTACAAGGGGGCCGGTCACCCGAACACGAACGCCGCGAAGGCCGCCATGAACATGGTGACCCGCACGAGCGCCCAGGAGATGTTCGAGTCGGACGGCATCCTGATGACCTCGGTCGACACCGGCTGGATCACCGACGAGCGCCCGCACTACGACAAGCTGCGCCTGGCCGACGAGGGCTTCCACGCCCCCCTCGACCTCGTCGACGGCGCCGCCCGTGTGTACGACCCGATCGTCCGCGGCGAGCTGGGCGAGGACCTGTACGGCGTCTTCCTGAAGGACTACGCGCCCGGCAAGTGGTAGGCATCCGGCCGGGTCGGACACGCCCTACGGCGCGGACCCCCGCACACCGGGGGTCCGCTGCCGCAGCCGTTCCTGGACGGGCGCGGCTGCGGAGCCCGGGGAGGCCGCTCTCACGCGTGTGCCCCCGTCGACCAGCAGGTCGGCACCGGTGATCCACCCGGCCGCGTCGGAGACCAGCCAGGTCACGGCGGCGGCGACGTCCTCGGGCCGTCCGATGCGGCCGAGCGGCAGCGAGGCGCCCAGCCGGTCCTCGGCGCCCTCCCACACGAAGCGGGCCATCTCGGTGCGCACGAGGCCGGGGGAGACCGAGTTGACCCGCACCTTCGGGGCCAGCTCGCCGGCCAGTTGCCGGGTCAGATGGAGCAGGGCGGCCTTGCTGGTGCCGTACGCGCCGATCTGGGGGCCGACGTGTCCGGCACCCTCCGTGCAGACGTTGACCACGGACCCGCCGTGCTCGCCCATCCACGCCCGCCAGGCGCACTGCACCAGGCGCAGCGGCGCCTCGACGTTCACGGTGAACGCCTCGCGCCAGCGGTCCGGGTCGGCGTCCATGAGCGGGCCGTAGGGCTGGTTGGTCGCCGCGTTGTTGACCACGATGTCCAGGCGTCCGAAGGACCGCAGGGCCAGGCCGGTCAGTTCCCCGAGGTGTGCCGCGTCGGCGACGGAACCGGCGAGCCCGACGCCGCCGACCCGCTCGGCCGCGCGCCGCACCGCGTCCGGGTCCCGCGCGCTCACGCACACCCGGACACCCGCTCCCGCGAGCGCCTCGGCCACGGCGAGACCGATGCCGCGCGAGGCGCCGGTGACGACGGCGGCCCTGCCCTGGAGTCCGTACGCGTACGGCGACGTCATCCGCGTACGGTCTCATGACGGGCCGTCAGCCGACAGCCCCGTGCGCCGGCGGAGCCGGACCCCCGCGTCGCCAGTCCCGTGTGCGGGCGGACCTCTACTCCTGCGTCCGCAGAGCCGTACCCCTGCGGCGACAGACCTGTGCGCCGGCGGACCGGTGCCCTGCGCCGCCAGTCCCGTGCGTCGGCGGACCTCTACTCCTGCGTCGGCAGCCCCGTACCCCTGCGTCGGCAGACCCTTGCGTCGGCCGGACGCCGGTGCGTCAGTCCGTGGCGCCCAGTCGTGCGGAACGTTCCGCCAGGTCGGCCGTGGGATCCGGCCGTCGCGGGTGCCGGGGGGTGCCGGTGCGGGCGGCCGTCCACGCGGAACGTTCCGCCACCAGTTCCAGCAGCGTGCGCCAGTCCTCCATGTCCCCGGCGTACAGGCCGGGGACACGCCCGGCGTCGTCCGCCTGCCGCAGGGTCACCGCGTCCTCGGCCAGGGGATCGTGCCCGAACGCGGCCGCCTCCTGGCGGGTCATCGCGCCGCCCGGGGCGAGCGCGGCCGGCCCCTGGGCGGGCGAGCCGGCCGCGAGGTACCGCTCCGCCGCGACGTGCAGCCGGACCAGTCCGGAGACCCGCTCGCCGAGGAGCGGCCGTACCGCGTCGGCGGCGAGGCCGGCGTGCCCGGCTTCGTCGCCGGGCCGGAGCAGATGCCCGATGTCGTGCACCAGGCCCGCGACCTGGAGCTCCTTGTCACTGGGGTGCCCCCGGCGCAGCAGCGCGGCGGTCTGCAGGGCGTGGTCGTGCAGATCGACGGGATCACCGGAGGGCGTTCCTCCGCCCGGGCGGAGCCGGGAGGGGGCGAGCTCGGCGGTGTCGTGGACGCCCCGGCAGGCGTGCAGCAGATCCATCAGCTCCTCGACGCTGCGCAGCTCCATGCGTCAGTCCTCCCGCGAGAAAGGCCGTTGCCGTGCGACAGCACAGCATGGCCTCCTTGCGAACCGGCCAACGGCACCTGAACTGCGTGACGTCTTCGGGCCGGCCGCGCGCGACGGCCGTCGGCCGATGGTGACTCAGTCCTGCCCCGGGTCGGCCCCGACGCCCCCGTCCAGGGGCGATATTGAGCCGAATGGGTGGTCGCGAAGAGGGCATCATGTTTCAAATCGCCGCAGATCGAGGCTTGATGGAGCCTGGAAGACGTGTGACAGTTACCTCACGTTTTCAGCCCCATAGAGCGGGGGCCTGCTCATTTGGTTAGGCTGTAGCCGACGGACAGACTCACTGGGGTCCACCCACACCCACGGTCCGTCCCGGGACTTGCCGGTCACCACGGCCTGCTCTCACACGAGTTACCGGCGCCACCGCGTCCCTAACTGCTTCGACTCAGACCCGAGCGGACGTCAGGCGACCCGAGAGCACCGGGCCCTAGCGTCCCGAGGGTGACCCGACACATAAGGAGTGCGCGGTGACACCAGAGAAGACGAATCGCGATCAGGGCACCAAGGAACGCAGGGACCGCCTCGGCGGTGGGTCCGACACCAAGCTCGGAAGCCTGGACGTGTGGGCCAGGTCCGCCCCCATCCGCCTCGCGGGCTACGAGGACGACCTCGCCGAGCCCCACATCCTGCCGAGCGTCGACTGACCGACGCCAGGAGCCGGCGCGACCGGGGACGGCACGTGAGTGCCGGACCCGCGTTCCCGCCGAACACGAGAAGCCGTGGCCGACGACCGGCCGCGGCTTCGGCGTGTGACGCCACCTCCGGGCCGACCGTCTGCTCCCGGCCGACCGACGACCGCCGACCGCCGCCCGCGACCGCCGAGGGGCTGGCTGCCGTCTGCCGACGGCCTGCGGCCCCCGAGGCCGTCCCTCAGCCGAGCGGAGCGGTGCGCCGCCACGGGTGGAGTACCTCGAGTTGCCCGGCCACGTCGAGCAGGGCCGCCTCCGAGCCGGGCATGCCGACGAGCTGGACCGCGCACGGCGCCCCGTTCGCCAGCTTGCCGAACGGGACGGACATCGCGGGCCAGCCGGTGAGGTTCCAGGGCGGGGTCATCGGCGAGTAGTTGGTGTTGGCCAGGACATTGCGCAGCCAGCCCCGCTTGTGCCAGTCGGCGGACGCGGGGCTGCGCCGGGCGAGGGCCGGGGTGAGCAGCACGTCGTACTCCGCGAAGAACGCCGCGAGGCGCCCGCGCAACTGCTCGCGCCGGTCCCCCTTGCGCACGCCCGTCACGAAGCGGCGGCCGACCGCGGCGTGCACCCGGGTGCGCCGGGCCAGCCGGCGCGGGTCGAGGTCCTCGGCGTCCACGGCGGTGCCCGCCGTCCAGTGCGCGAGCGAGGTCGTGCTCAGCCACAGCGGGTAGGGCGGGTTCGCGGTCCGCACCCGGTGCCCCGCCTCGGCCAGCAGGGCGGCGGCCTCCCGGGCCGCGTTCGTATACGGTCGCGTGACGTGGATTCCGGCCAGCGGGCTGCGTACGGACAGGGCGATCCGGCGGGTGGCGGGCTCCGCGGGCGGGGCCGGCTCGATGTCCGCGAGGAGGGCGAACATCAGCCGCGCGTCCTCGACCGTCGTGGCCAGCGGGCCGTTCTCCGACATACCGAACCAGTCGCCGTGGCCGATCCCGGCGGGGATGACGCCGTGGCCCGGTTTCAGGGTCACCAGACCGCAGTTGGCGGCCGGGATGCGCAGCGAGCCCATGCCGTCGTTGCCGAGGGCGATCGGCACCATCCCGGCGGCGACCGCGGCCGCGCTGCCGCCCGAGGAGCCGCCCGCCGTGCGGGACAGGTCCCAGGGGTTGCGCGCGTTGCCGTACACGCCCTCCGTGGTGCCGAAGACACAGAGTTCGGGCACGTTCGTCAACCCCACCACGACGGCGCCCGCCGCGCGCAGCCGGGCCACGGTGACGTGGTCCTCCTCGGCGACGGCGTCCGGGGTCGCGGCGGAACCGTTGCGGGTCTGCTCGCCGCGCACCGCGAGGTTGTCCTTCACCGCCACCGGCACGCCCGCCAGGGGGAGCCGGCCGAGATCCCTGCCGGCCAGCCCGTCGGCCTCCGCGAGGGCGGCCTCGGCGCGGACCGTGCGGAAGGCGCCGACGCGCCCGTCGAGGCGTTCGATCCGCGCGAGATGCTCGGCCACCACCTCGCGGGGGGTGACCTTCTTCTCGCGTACGGCTGCGGCGATCTCGGTGGCGGTCCGGCCGGCCCAGGTGGTCACGGGCGCTCCTCACTCGTGTCGTACTGGTGAGTAGTTACGGGGAGCACTCTGCCCGCAGCCCGGGCACCGCGTCGAGAGCACACGACCCCCGACCTTCGGCCGTCGGACCGGAAACGCCCCGGACGCTGTACGCGGACGGGTGGGCGGGGAGATCCTCGGGACCGAGCACTCCTCCGCACCCGGCCATGGACCCCTGCCGCCGACGGAAAGGCCCGCCGTGCCCCCGACCTCCGCCCGTGTCGTCGCGGTCGACACCCACGACATCCGCTTCCCCACCTCGCGCGAGCTCGACGGCTCGGACGCGATGAATCCGGACCCCGACTACTCGGCCGCGTACGTCGTGCTGCGCACCGACGCCCCCGACGGAGCCGAGGGGCACGGCTTCGCCTTCACCATCGGGCGGGGCAACGACGTCCAGGTCGCCGCGATCGACGCGCTGCGCGGACACGTCGTCGGGCGGTCCCTCGACGAGCTGTGCGCCGACCCCGGCTCCCTCTCACGGGACCTCGTCGGCGACAGCCAACTGCGCTGGCTCGGACCCGAGAAGGGCGTGATGCACATGGCGATCGGCGCCGTCGTCAACGCCGTGTGGGATCTGGCCGCCCGGCGCGCCCGCCGTCCGCTGTGGCGGCTGCTCGCGGAAGCCGAACCCGAATGGCTCGTCTCCCAGGTCGACTTCCGCTACATCGCGGACGTGCTGACGCCCGAGGAGGCGCTGCACCTGCTGCGCCGGGGCAGGGAAGGCGCCCAGGAGCGCGTCGCGAACCTGCGCGCACGGGGCTACCCCGCGTACACCACCTCGCCCGGCTGGCTCGGCTACGACGACGAGAAGCTCACCCGGCTGGCCGTCGAGGCCGTCGCCGGGGGATTCCGGCAGATCAAGCTGAAGGTCGGCGCCGACCTCCAGGACGACCTGCGCCGCCTCCGCGCCGCGCGGGCCGCGGTCGGTCCGGACATCCGTATCGCCGTCGACGCCAACCAGCGCTGGAACGTGGACGAGGCGATCACCTGGACCAGGGCGCTCGCCGCGTACCGGCCGTACTGGATCGAGGAGCCGACCAGCCCCGACGACATCCTCGGCCACGCGGCCGTGCGCGAGGCGGTCGCCCCGGTCAAGGTCGCCACCGGCGAGCACGTACACAACCGGGTCGTCTTCAAGCAGCTCCTCCAGGCGGGCGCCATCGACATCCTTCAGATCGACGCGGCACGCGTCGGCGGTGTCAACGAGAACCTCGCCATCCTGCTCCTCGCCGCCAAGTTCGGCGTGCCCGTCTGCCCGCACGCCGGAGGGGTGGGCCTGTGCGAACTCGTCCAGCACCTCTCGATGTTCGACTTCGTCGCCCTGTCCGGCACCACCGACGACCGCGTCATCGAGTACGTGGATCACCTGCACCACCACTTCACCGATCCGGTGGTCCTCCGTGACGGCCACTACACCGCGCCCACCGCGCCGGGCTTCTCCGCCGCGATGCGGCCCGAGTCCATCGCGGAGTTCACCTATCCCGGCGGCACCTTCTGGGCCGCCGACCTCGCCCGGCACCAGGCCGACGACCCGAAGGGACACGCCGTATGACGGACTCTCAGGAACTCGACGGGCTCAGGGCCCTGGTGACCGGAGGCGCCTCCGGGATCGGCAGGGCGACCGCCGATCTGCTCGCCGCGCGCGGCGCCCGGGTCGCGGTCCTCGACCTCGACCCGTCGTCCGTCGACAAGCCGCTGACCGGCCACCGGGCCGACGTCGCCGACGACGCCTCCGTGCGCGCCGCCGTCGCCGCCGCGGTCACGGACCTGGGCGGCCTCGACATCCTGGTCAACAACGCGGGCATCGGCGCCCGCGGCACCGTCGAGGACAACGACGACGCCGAATGGCACCGGGTCCTGGACGTCAACCTCCTCGGCATCGTGCGGACGACCCGCGCCGCCCTGCCCCACCTGCGGGAATCCGCGCACGCGGCCGTCGTGAACACCTGCTCCGTCGCGGCCACGGCGGGACTGCCCCAACGGGCCCTGTACTCGGCCTCCAAGGGCGCGGTCCTCGCGCTGACCCTCGCCATGGCGGCCGACCACGTCGGTGAGGGCATCCGCGTCAACTGCGTCAACCCGGGCACCGTGGACACCCCTTGGGTCGGCCGGCTCCTGGACGCCGCCCCCGACCCGGCCGCCGAACGTGCCGCGCTGGAGGCCCGCCAGCCCACCGGACGTCTGGTGACGGCGGCGGAAGTCGCGGGAGCCATCGCCTACTTGGCGAGCCCGCTGTCCGGATCCACCACCGGCACCGCCCTCGCGGTGGACGGCGGGATGCAGGGACTGCGGCCGCGCCCGGTGGTCCGGTGAACTCCCTCGGCGCCGCAGGCGTCCCCGTCAGCGCGCTGTCCTTCGGCGCCGCCGGCATCGGCAACCTGTACACCGAGGTCACCGACGAGCAGGCGTACGAGGCCGTCGGCGCCGCCTGGACGAACGGCATCCGCTACTTCGACACGGCCCCGCACTACGGCCTCGGCCTCTCCGAACGGCGGCTGGGCGCGGCCCTGCGCGACCTGCCCCGCGCCCAATACAGCGTCTCGACCAAGGTGGGCCGCCTGCTGGAGCCCGTCGACTCCGGAGGCGACGACCGGGCGGACGGCTTCGCGGTGCCCGCCACCCACCGCAGGGTCTGGGACTTCAGCGCCGACGGCGTACGACGGAGCCTGGACGCCAGCCTCGACCGCCTCGGCCTCGACCGCGTGGACGTCGTCTACCTCCACGATCCCGACGACCACGCCGAACAGGCCTTCCGTGAGGGCTTTCCCGCGCTCGACGAGCTGCGTTCGCAGGGCGTGGTGCGGGCGATCGGCGTGGGCATGAACCAGACGCGGATGCTGACCCGGTTCGTCCGCGAGACCGACGTCGACGTGGTGCTGTGTGCGGGCCGCTACACCCTCCTGGACCACGAAGCGCTCACCGAACTGCTGCCCGCCGCGCAGGCCCGCGGTACCTCCGTCGTCATCGGCGGCGCCTTCAACTCCGGTCTGCTGGCCGACCCGAGGCCCGGGGCGACCTACAACTATGCCGCCGCGCCCCGTGAGTTGCTGGACCGCGCTCTACGGCTCCAGGAGATCGCGGGACGCCACGGCACCAGCCTGCGCGCCGCCGCCCTGGCCTTCCCGGCCGCCCACCCGGCGGTGGTGAGCGTCCTGGCCGGGGCCCGCTCGGCGGACGAAGTCCGTGACTGCGCCGAGCGGTTCGCGGAGCCGGTGCCCCCGGACTTCTGGCGGGAACTGCGCACGGAGGGCCTGCTCCCCGACACCGCACCCCTCCCCGACACCGCACCCCGCCCCGCCGGAGCCCCCGTGACGGCCGCCGGCCCGGTCCCCGACCCCACGACCGCACCCCGCCCCGCCGGGGCCCCCGCCCCGGAGCGTCCGTGACCGTCGACGCGCACCACCACGTCTGGGACCTGTCGGTCCGCGACCAGGACTGGCTCACCGGACCCGCGCTGCGGCCCCTGCGGCGGAACTTCGCGATCACCGACCTCGAACCGGTGGCCGCGGCCGCGGGGGTGGACCGTACCGTCCTCGTCCAGACGGTCACCGTGGCCGAGGAGACCCCGGAGCTGCTCGCGCTCGCGGAGCACAGCGCCCTGGTGGCGGGCGTGGTCGGGTGGACGGACCTGACCCGGCCGGACGTCGCCGACGAACTGGCGCGGCTGCGGGAGCTCCCCGGCGGCTTCCGCCTGCGCGGCATCCGCCACCAGGTCCAGGGCGAACGCGACCCCGGATGGCTGCTGCGCCCCGACGTGCGCCGGGGACTGGCCGCCGTCGCGGACGCCGGCCTCGTCTACGACCTGGTCGTCCTGCCGAGCCAACTGCCCGCCTGCGCCCGGGCGGCCGCCGATCACCCCGGACTCGTGCTCGTCCTGGACCACCTGGGCAAGCCGCCGATCGCGAGCGGCGCCCTGGACCCCTGGGCGGGCGCCGTCCGTGAGCTCGCCGCGCTGCCCGACACCGTCTGCAAGCTCTCCGGCCTGGTCACCGAGGCGGACCCGGCGCGCCGGACCCCGGACGACCTGCGGCCGTACGCGGACACCGTCCTGGAGGCCTTCGGTCCGGAGCGCACGATGTTCGGCTCCGACTGGCCCGTGTGCACGCTCGCCGCGACCTACGGAGAGGTCCTCCGGACGGCGCGGGAGCTGACGGCCGGGCTGGGTGAGAGCGAGCGCCGGTCCGTCTTCACCGGCACCGCCGAGCGCGTCTACCGCCTGGGACCGCCACCCGGTGCTTCCTCCGTCGTGACCACCCCCGCCCCGTCCTGCTGATCAGCGGGGAACGCCTCGCTCGGCGGCCCCTTCCAGCCGGGTCGGCGGGAGGAAGTCGCGCACGTACGTCCGTTCCCAGCACGCGCCCGTCTCGCGCAGCTCGCGCCAGGTCGTGTAGCGGTAGCGGAAGAGGCGGGCGCGGACGTAGCGCGGCGGCGCGTCGGCCGGGAACGGGGAGCGGCGCAGCAGCCGCAGGGTGTCGGGGTCGTTCTCCAGCAGTCGCTCCACGAGACCGGAGAACCAGGTGCCGGCGTAGCCGGGAGACAGCGCCACGAACCACATCAGCCAGTCGAGCCGCAGATGGTACGGGGCGAACTGGCGCGGCCAGTGGCGCGGATCCCCCGGCTTGCCCTTGAACTCGTACTCCCGCCAGTCGGCGTCCTCGCGCGGCACCGCGTCCGCCGTGCCCTCGACGACCACCTCGTGGCGCATCCTGCTGACACTGCCGAACGCCCCGTAGGTGTTCACCAGATGAAGCGGGTCGAAGGAGCGGTTCATGACCTGCCTCCTGGAGACCAGATTGCGCGCCGGACGGTAGCCGAGCGCGACCAGGCCCGCGGCCACCACCAGCACGACCACCTCGTACCACAGCGGTGTCGGCGGGGTCCGCGGCGCGGTGACGGGGAGTTCGGTCACGCTCAGGGCGAGCACGATCGTCGTCCAGTTCAGCCAGGAGAAGTTGCCGGAGAGCACCAGCCAGAGCTGGGTGAGGATCATCAGCGAGGCCGCCGCCGTCGCGATCGGCTGCGGGGTGAACAGCAGCACCGGAAGCACGAGTTGGGTGAAGTGGTTGGCGGCCGCCTCGATCCGGTGGAACGGCTTCGGCAGATGGTGGAAGAACCAGCTCAGCGGGCCCGGCATCGGCTGGGTCTCGTGGTGGTAGTAGAGGCAGGTCAGATTCCGCCAGCAGGCGTCGCCCCGCATCTTGATCAGCCCCGCGCCGAACTCCACACGGAACAGCACCCAGCGCATGAGGAACAGCACGACGACCGGCGGTGCCACCTCGTCGTTGCCGAGGAACACCGCGAGGAAGCCCACCTCCAGCAGCAGCGACTCCCAGCCGAACGCGTACCAGGTCTGGCCGACGTTGACGACCGACAGGTACAGGGCCCACGGCACGAGCCACAGCAGCATCGCGCCCCAGAGCGGCAGCAGACCGTCGAGTCCGGCGGCCAGCGCCAGCGACACCGCGCAGCCCGTCCAGCACCAGGCGGCGTAGAAGCGGTCGGAGTAGCGCCAGTGGAACACGCTCGGCGCGTCCCGGAACGCGACGTGCCGCACGAAACGGGGCACGGGCAGCATCCCGCGCTCCCCGGTCAGCGCACGGAACTGCCGGGCCGCGCCCAGGAACGCGACCACGTACAGCACGGCCAGCCCCCGCTGGAACACCAGCCGGCTCAGCTCGTACCCGGGTGCGACGAACCACTCCATGGCGCGTGCTCCTCTCCCCTCCATTGTGACGCTGGGTGACCGTTTTCCGCTTGCGTGCGCCAAGAGGGTGACGCAGAGAATGAGGCACGAACAGCCCGGGACGAACGGGAGAACGCGTGCACATACCCACCAGGACCTTTGCCGCGGCCTGCGCGCTCGCGGCGGCACTCCTCGTCGTCGCGGGCTGTGGCGGCGGGGGCGGGCACTCCGCGCCGAACGGATCCAGCGGCGGCGACGTGCTGCTCCAGCCCCTCGCGGTCCGGGGGCCCGACCCCTTCACGGAACCCACCGTCACCACCCCAGCGCCCCGCCCGCCCGTCACCCGAACGCCGCAACCCACGGCCACCGGCACCGGGGGCGCGCGCACCGTCTCGGGAGCCACCCCCGGTCTGTACGGCGGCACCCGGAACGCCGGGAGCTGCGATGTCGAGAAGCAGATCCGCTACCTCGCCGCCGACCCGGCCAAGGCCCGCGCCTTCGCCGAACTCTCCGGCGTCTCGACCGGGTCCGTCCCGGACTACCTGCGCCAACTCACCCCGGTCGTGCTGCGCGCCGACACCGGCGTCACGGACCACGGCTTCGCCGCCGGACAGGCGACGGGCTACCAGGCCGTGCTCCAGGCCGGTACGGCCGTCCTGGTCGACAACCGGGGCGTACCCAGGGTCCGCTGCGCCTGCGGCAACCCGCTGGGCCGGCCCACCGCGCTCGACCGCGACCCGGACACCCGCGGCACGCCCTGGAGCGGTTACCGGCCCGCCCGGGTGGTCATGGTGACGCCGTCGGCCGAGGTGATCACCGCCATCACGATCGTCGACGACGGCGACGACACCTGGATCGAGCGGCCGGTCGGATACGACGGCCACCGTCACGACCACGCCGTACCGCCGCCCGAGGGCCAGGACCCGGTGCCGCACGACTCCGCCACCGCGCCCGAGCCCTCCGCCGGCACCTCGGAGGGCGGCCGGAGCCCGAACCCCGACGCCTCCGACTGCGCCACACCGACCGCGACGGTGACCGCCACGCCGGGCACCGGTGAGGGGACCCCGGGCGAGAGCGCCGGGCCGCGCACCGCGCCCACCGTCAGCCCGACGCCCACCGACGGCCCCCTGACGACCGTCGGTCCCACGCCCAGCGGCATTCCCACGGACGACACCGCCATGGACGTCGTCGCGCCGGGCCGCACAGAGCGCCCGCACTGCCCGGGAGCCACCGTCACGGCATCGCCGACGACGGGACCCGGCACCACCCCGCCCCCCTCGGGCGGCACCACGGCCCCGCCGTCCGACCCGGCCGCCCCCGACCGCTCCGGCTCCCCGGAGTCGCGGGTCCCGTCCGAGGAACCGGGCACCCCCACCGAGGACACCGGCCCGGACAGTCCGGACGCACCCGACGGCGGGCTGATCCCCGACGAGCCGACCGGTCCCGACAGCGTCTTCGAGGTCTCGGCCGACACCCCGGGCACGTGAACGGGGCCGCGTCCGGGAGCCCCGGAACCATGCCCTCCAGAAGTCGAACAATCGGGCAAATGCTGGCATGGTGGCCCCATGGTTGATCGGGGAGCGAGCGCCCTGTCACTCCCGGACGACTGGCCCGCCCACCCGGATCCGATCCTGGCGCTCAACCGCATGGGCAGCTTCGACTGGGACCTGGACACCGGTCTGATGCAGATGGACGCCCAGGCCCACGAGGTCTTCGACGTGCGCCCGGACGAATACGACGGGCAGCCCGCCACCCTGTCCGTGCGCGTCCCGCCGGCCGAGTCGCGCCGCCTCGACACGATGGTCTCCCACGCCCTCAAGGACGGCAGCGAGAACTACGGCGCCTACTTCCGCATCCGGCGCCGCGACGGCGCCCTGCGCTGGACCCACACCCAGGGCTACATCCGCCGCGACGAGAACGGCAGGCCGCGCCGCATCATCGGCATCGTCCGCGACGCCACCGACGAGCTCGACGAGAGCGCGGCACGCCGTGAACAGGCCGCCCAGAACGAGGTACGGCGCCAGCAGACCAGCGTCGTCCAGCTCACCACCGCCGCGCTGGCCCACGCCGTCACCGTGCAGGACGTCATCGACGTGCTGCAGGACACCCACGGCCTCACCCACCTCGGGGCGGCCAGCCTGGTCATGGGCCTGGTGGAGGCCGGCCGTATCCGCATGGTCGCCACGGGGCCCGTCGACAGCTACGTCCCCGGCACCCGGGTCACACGGCTGGACGCGCAGTACCCGATGAACGAGGTCGTCCGCAGTCTCGCCCCGCACTTCATCGAGTCGCCCGAGGAGTTCGCCGAGTCGTACCCGCTCCTGTGGCCCAACATCACCGGTCTGAAGATCACCTCGGCGGCGTATCTGCCGCTCATCGTGCAGGCCCGCCCCATCGGCGCCATCGGCCTGCTCTACAACGACCGGCACGGCTTCTCCGAGGACGAGCGCAACGTCCTCGTCGCGCTCGGCAGCAGCATCGCCCAGAGCCTCCAACGGGCCATGTTCTTCGAGCAGGAGAAGGACCTCGCCCAGGGCCTCCAGCAGGCCATGCTGCCGCGCTCCATCCCCAGCGTGCCCGGCGCCGACATCGCCGTCCGCTACCGCTCCGCCTCACTGGGCCGGGACATCGGCGGCGACTGGTACGACCTGATCCCGCTGCCCGGCGGACGCGTGGGCGCCGTCATCGGCGACGTCCAGGGCCACGACACCCACGCCGCCGCCGTCATGGGCCAGCTCCGCATCGTCCTGCGCGCCTACGCGGCCGAGGGCCACACCCCGGCCACCGTGATGGCCCGCGCCTCGGTCTTCCTCCACGAACTCGACACCGACCGCTTCGCGACCTGCCTGTACGCGGAGATCGACCTGTCCACCGGGGTGACCCAGCTCGTCCGGGCCGGCCACATCGACCCGCTCGTGCGGTACACCGACCGGACCTGCCGGCGGCTGCCCCTCGAAGGCGGCCTGCCGCTCGGCCTGTCCGCCGAGTTCGGACGCCTCGAATACCCCGTCGCCATCATCGAACTCGACCCGGGCCAGACCCTGCTGCTGTGCACCGACGGGCTCGTCGAGGAACCGGGCGTCGACCTCGACGACGGCATGCACACGCTCAGGGAACGCGTCCGCGTCGGCCCGGAGGACGTCAGCGATCTCGCCGACCGGCTCATCGACATGGCCGAGGCCCGCGGCGGGGACGACGACGTGGCCCTGCTGCTCCTGCGCCGCCACGGCGGCGGCGACCAGCGCTCGGGCGGGCGGCTCCAGCAGCACGTGGCACCCGGCGACCCCGAGGCGCTCAGCTCGGCCCGCCACATGATCCGGGCCGCCGTCCGCGCCTGGGGAGCCCGGGACCGGGCCGACGAGGTCGAGCTCGTCGCCGACGAACTGATCACCAACGCCCTCATGCACACCGAGGGCTCGGCGATCGTCACCTTGCGCGTCCTGGCCGGACCCGAACGCCGACTGCGCGTCGAGGTCGAGGACTCCTCCAGCGCGCTGCCGCGCCGCCGTGAGGCGGGGGAGTCCGGGGTCTCGGGCCGCGGACTGCTGCTCGTCGACCGGCTCACCGACGTCTGGGGCGTCGACGCGCGCGGCGGCGGCAAGGTCGTGTGGTGCGAGTTCCTGGTCGGAGAGCGCGCCTGATCCCCGGCGTCGTCGGCGCCGGATGGCACCCTGGACGTATGCCGGAACTGCCCGAGGTCGAAGCGCTCAAGGATTTCCTGGCCGAGCATCTCGTCGGCCGCCGGATCGTGCGCGTGCTGCCCGTCGCCGTCAGCGTCCTGAAGACGTACGACCCGCCCGTCTCCGCGCTGGAAGGGCGCGAGGTCACGGCCGTCCGCCGGTTCGGCAAGTTCCTGGACATCGGCACGGACGGCCCGCACCTCGTCACGCATCTGGCCCGGGCCGGCTGGCTGCACTGGAAGGACACGCTCCCGGACGGCCCTCCCCGGCCCGGCAAGGGGCCGCTCGCGCTGCGCGTCGCCCTGGAGACCGGCGAGGGCTTCGACCTCACCGAGGCGGGCACCCAGAAGCGGCTCGCCGTGTACGTCACCGAGCACCCGGAGCAGCTCCCCGGCGTGGCCCGGCTCGGCCCCGACCCGCTCGCCGGCGACTTCGACGAGGAGCGGTTCGCCGGGCTGCTCCAAGGCGAGCGGCGCCGGCTCAAGGGCGCGCTCCGCGACCAGAGCCTGATCGCGGGTGTGGGCAACGCCTACAGCGACGAGATCCTGCACGCCGCCCGGATGTCCCCCTTCAAGATCGCCTCCTCGCTGACCCCCGAGGAGACCGCGCGGCTGTACGAGGCGCTGCGCGACACGCTCACCGACGCGGTGGAGCGCTCCCACGGGCTGGCTGCGGGGCGGCTGAAGTCGGAGAAGAAGAGCGGTCTGCGGGTGCACGGGAGAACGGGGGAGCCCTGTCCGGTGTGCGGCGACACCATCCGTGAAGTCTCCTTCAGCGATTCCTCGTTGCAGTACTGCCCGACCTGCCAGACGGGCGGCAAGCCGCTGGCGGACCGGCGGATGTCCCGGCTGCTCAAGTAGGAACGGGCTTCGCTTCAAGTAGGAACGGGCTTCGCTCAGGGGGAGTTGAGCGAGACGAGGTGCTCGCCGTCCGCCGTGCGTACCTCGAAGCCGCGGATCTCGTCGGTCTGCATCGAGGAGCCGCCCTGCATGGTGATGGCGTCCTCGTTGTGCGCGGGCTCCATCCAGCTCGTCACCGACTGCTCCGAGCCGTCCTTGCCGATGGCGACGAGCTCGCAGGAACGGGGGCCCTTGGCGTCCTTGACCTCGACCTCGATCTCGCTGCCCCAGAGCCGTTCGCGGGTCGTCACCTGGGCCCACACGCCGGTCTCCGCGTCGGTCCTGGCCATCTGGCTCGACGGCGGGCCGTCCGCGACGATGCTGTCCGAGGGGGAGTCGTGGCCGACGACGAGCGCGAGCGCGGGTCCGCCGGTCGCGAGGACCACGGAGGCGGCCAGCGCGAACAGAAGACGCCGGCGTCCGGCCCGGTTGCGTGCGGCCACCTCGCCGAGCAGCCGGTCGAGCAGGCGCGGCCCGGGGGCGGCGAACGGGTGGACGCTGCGCGGCGTCGACTGCCGGTACAGCATCAACTGCCGGGTGGCGGGGCGGTACTCGCTGACGAACGCCGTGCACTGAGCGCACTCCACGAGGTGGTCCTCGAAGCGGAAGGCTTCCGCCTCGCCGAGCACGCCGAGCGCATAGGCGCCGACGTCGCGATGCCGTTCCAGGGACCTCATACCGAATACCGAATCCTCGTGGCGTTGGTGCGGACTGTGAGTGGTGTTGCTGTTGCCCACGGGTACGCATCAGACCGTCGAATCACTCAAGACTCGTCAGGAATCGGGGTGAAGACATTCGGAGCGGGGGCGCTCGCGGATTGGTGCGAGCCCCGGGAAATTCTCCCGGGACCGGTCGCGGCCGCCGCCGGAAGCCGTTCCGGCGCGGTCACGGCCGTCGTCAGAAGAGGTGGATGGCCAGATGGCCGAGCGGCAGACCCAGCCGCCAGGCCGCCGTCCACACCTTGGGACCGTCGTCCTCACCGGGCACGGAGCCGCCGCCGGGCACCGCGTCGAGGTCCGGCGCCAGAAGTTCCGTCTCCTCCAGCCACCGCCAGGCAGCGGACGCCAGCTCCAGATCGGGGTCGGGCGCGGCGCGTCCCGTCGCCTCGGCGGCGCGCAGCTCCAGGTGCTCGCGCACCCAGACGTGCCAGGGCTGGTCGTAGGCCGTCAGCGACAGCCAGGTCTCGAGCTGGGTGATGACCCGGATCCCGGAGAGTTCGCCTCCGCTGTCGGACAGGAAGATCGTCAGCGCGAGGGCGTCGCGCCCGGCGCGGAACTCGAAGGAGGTGGGCGGCATCAGGTCGCCCGTCCGCAGCAGTTCGTCGGCGATGTACTCGGCGTACAACCAGGCCATGGGGACGGTGAGTTCGCCCCCGCCGGTACCGTCCGTGCTCTCTTGCCCTCTGTGCAGCATCCCTTCCTGCCTTCCTCCGGTGCGTGCGCGTCGCCCGACCCCGGGCCCCAGTCCGGAACACGGATGAGGCAAGCTGATTGCTCAACCATGGTCCTCAGCAAGGCACTTTACGGAGGTTTGACTAAGCCTTCGGTTTCACCGCAGGTCGGCCGCATATCCAGGAAGAACCCGGCGCAGGGCGCGCAGCGCGTAGTACGCGCGGGATTTCACCGTACCGGGTGGAATGCCCAGCGCCGCGGCGGCCTCCGCCACACTGGCACCCTGGAAGTACACCAGCACCAGGACTTCACGGTGTTCGGGAGTGAGAGTCTTCACAGCCTCCCGCACATCGAGCGTCGCCGCCGACCGTTCGGCGTGATCGGCGCAGATCCGCGCGTTGTCGAGGACGTGGTCGCCGACCTCCGGGGGCCGGGCCTGCCGGGCCCGCCGCGCGTCGATGGCCAGCCGCCGTCCCACGGTCAGCAGCCAGGGCCGTACGGAGTCGAAGTCGTCCGCGCGCAGTGCCTCGGGATGCTGCCAGGCGCGTACGAACGTCTCCTGCACCAGGTCCTCCGCGCGCTGGCGGTCTCCGTCGGACAGGCGCAGCAGCAGCGCGAACAGGGGGCGGCCGTGGTCGCGTTGCAGCGCGGCCAGCTCGTGTTCGGCGGTCGTCCCGGGGGTGATGGTGGTGGTTCCGGCCGTCATGGCGTGTATGTCAGCGCCCCGCGCCCCGCGCGGACAGGCCGGGGACACGGTTGTGCGGTGGGCGGTCGAAGCCGTCGGTGAACGGTGCGCCGAACGGTCCGCCGAGGTGGAGCCCCGAATTCCGGAGCCCCGGTGTTCGTACCGCTGTTCGTCCGGCGGGCAGGCCCGCGAACGCCGGACGGGTGACCTGCCGGGGTGTCTCCTTGACTGCCGGCGGCCCGTATACGTGGATGCGTATCTATTGGTAGGTAAATGCGACCGCATGGGGTCCGGCATGTTCACACGCGCGCGACAGATCAATCTGGCCCTCGCGGCCGCCCTCATCGCGGCCGCGGTGACCAGCCAGGCCCATGACGCGGCCTCCCCCCACCGCGACGGGCGGCCCGGCCCCGCCGCGGCGGCCCGCGGTTTCACCCTCGTCGCCGGTGGTGACGTCCTGCCGGACAGCTCGGTCCTCGAACGGGCCGGCTCCGACGCGGGAGGCACCGGATACGACTTCCGGCCGATGCTCGCGGGCGTCCGGCCCGTGGTCTCCCGCGCCGATCTGGCGCTCTGTCACCTGCGGACCGTCTACGACACCGACGCGGCCCCCAGCGGCACGTACGCCTTCAAGACCCCTCCCCAGGTGGCCGAGGGGCTCGCCGCCACCGGCTACGACTCCTGCTCCACCGCCTCCAGCCACACCCTCGACGACGGCGCCGACGGTGTCCGGCGCACCTTGGACGCGCTGGACCGCGCGGGCGTGCGGCACGCCGGTTCGGCCCGTGGCGCGCGGGAGGCGAACGCCGTCACCCTGATGCGGGCGGGGAGCGCCCGGGTCGCCCATCTCGCGTACACCGACGGCACCGGCGGCCTTCCGCTCCCGCCGGGACAGCCCTGGGCGGTCGGTCTGATCGACCCCGCCCGGATCGTCGCGGACGCCCGTGCCGCCCGGAAGGCGGGCGCCGACGTGGTCGTCGTCTCCCTCGACTGGGGCACCGAGTGGCAGGACGGGCCCGACGAACGCCAACTGAGCCTGAGCAGGCGGCTGACCGCCTCCCGCACCGGCGGCCGACCGGACATCGACCTGATCCTCGGCACCCACTCCCACGTCCCGCAGGCGTACGAGAAGGTCAACGGCACCTGGGTCGTCTACGGCACGGGCGACCAGGTCGCCGGCGAGATGTACGACGACCGGGGAGTCCAGGACCCGCGCGGTGACCAGAGCACCATCGGCCGCTTCACCTTCTCCCCGCCGGCGGGGCCCACGCGGCGGTGGGAGGTGACGAAGGCCGAGTTCGTCCCGCTGGCCTTCGACCTCGACGCCGGCCGGGTCGTCGACCTCGGCGCGGCGCTGCGGCAGGGCGCCGACGTCGGCGCGGTGCGCGACCGGATCCGCGACGTCGTCCTCGCCAGGGGCGCGGGCCGGGCGGGCCTCGTCATGGCCGAATGACCCCCACCGGACCGGCAGGAACCCGGGGCCGCCGGCGACCGACCGCAAGAGGCCCGACCGGACCGCGGCGACCGCGACGGGACCTGCCGTGACAGGGCGGGCGGGCCCCCTGGGCACCGCCTACGGCACGACCGTGACCGGCCAGCGGCCCGCCTTCACCAGCCGGATCGCCACCGAACCGATGATCCGGTGCCCCGACTGCTCGGAGGCCCCGACCACCACGGCGTCCGCCTTCAACTCGTCCGCGGCGGTGACCAGACCGTTGTACGGATCGCCGCGGAAGGTGTGGAACTCCCAGCGCACGTCGAATATGTCCTTCACCCGCTCGGCGGCGTCGCGGATGTACTGCACCAGATCCTCGGCGATCTCGTCGGTCGTGTCCGCGACCGGCACCCCGAGCGCGGCCCCCGCCGCCATCACGGGCTTGACGTAGACCACCGCCAGCAGCGCGTGCTGGCGCCGGGCCAGGCCCCCGGCGTACGCCGCGGCGCGCAACGAGGAGTCGGAGCCGTCCACCCCGACGACGATGACCTTGGGACCGTCCGTCCCGCGTTCGAACCGATGCGCGTGCTGCTCTTCCGTCACGGCTGCGAGGCTATCGGAACCCCCAGGTCCCACCGCCGCGGGGGAGCGGCGGAGATCCGCTCGACGGGCGGGGCGCCGCCGCTCTTCCTACAGTCGGAACCATGAGTGCCACCGTGGAGGCCCGCCCGCCGAAGACCGCCAGTGGCGCGCCACGGCCGCCGCAGAGCGGGTTCCTGAGCAAGGTGCCCGAAGGCTTCGCGACCTTCTTCGTCGCCATCGGCCTGCTCTGCACCCTGCTGGCGTTCATCCCCCCGCTGCGCGCGCTGCTGCGCCCGGTCGTGCGGTTCCTCGACCTGCTGATCATCCCGGTCAGCGCCAACCTCGCGTACGCCGTCTTCCTCTTCCTGCTCGCCGCCGCGACCGCCGCCCGCAAGAAGATCGCCTGGTGGCTGGTGGTCGTCTACCTCGGCCTGCTCGTCCTGACCGACGTCCTCGGGATCGCCGCCGGCCTGTACGCCGCCTCGATCCCGTCGTTCGTCGTCTGCGGGCTCCTGCTCGCCCTGCTGATCGTGGCCCGCCGGGAGTTCTACGCCGACTCGCGCCGCGCCGCCGTACGACGCGCCCTGCTCGTGCTGGTCACCGGCCTCGTCGTCGCGATCCTGCTGGGCTGGGGCCTGGTCGAGCTGTTCCCCGGCACCCTGCCGGAGAGCCAGCGGCTGCTGTGGGCCGCCAACCGGGTCTGCGGCGGACTCGTCTCCGCGCGCTCGTTCGACGGCCGTCCACCGCGCTGGCTGTTCTTCGTGCTCGGCCTGTTCGGCGCGCTGGCCCTGCTCAACGCGGCCGCCACGCTCTTCCGCTCCCAGCGTCTGGTCGCGGCCCTGCACGGCGACGAGGAGGCGCGGATCCGCGCCCTGCTCCAGGCGTACGGCGGCGACGACTCCCTCGGCTACTTCGCCACCCGCCGCGACAAGGCGGTCGTCTTCTCGCCCAGCGGCAAGGCGGCCGTCACCTACCGCGTCGAGGCGGGGGTGTGCCTCGCCAGCGGAGACCCCGTCGGCGACCGCGAGGCCTGGCCCCACGCGATCGCCGCCTGGCTGGACATCGCCCGCCGCTACGCCTGGGCACCGGCCGCGATGGGCGCCTCCGAAGAGGGCGCCAAGGCGTTCGCGCGCGCCGGGCTCGGTGCACTCCAGCTCGGCGACGAGGCCATCCTGCACGTCGCCGGCTTCGACCTGTCCGGCCGCGACATGCGCGTCACCCGGCAGGCCGTCAACCGGGTCAAACGCTCCGGCGCCACCTGCCGGGTCCGCCGCCACTCCACCCTGTCCGACAGCGAGATGGAGGAGATCGTCGGCCGGGCCGACGCCTGGCGCGACACCGAGACCGAACGCGGCTTCTCGATGGCGCTCGACCGGCTCGGCGACCCCGAGGACGGCGACTGTCTGCTCGTCGAGGCGATGGGGTCCGACGGCAAGCTCCTCGCGCTGCTGTCCTTCGTGCCCTGGGGCCGCGACGGCATCTCGCTCGACCTCATGCGCCGCGACCGCAGCGCGCCCAACGGCGTCATGGAGTTCATGGTCGCGGAGGTGTGCGCGGTCGCCGGCAAGTTCGGTGTCCGGCGCATCTCCCTGAACTTCGCCGTGTTCCGCTCCGTCTTCGAGGAGGGCGCCCGCATCGGCGCCGGACCGGTGCTCAGGCTCTGGCGCAGACTGCTGCTGTTCTTCTCCCGCTGGTGGCAGCTCGAGGCCCTGTACCGCTCCAACGCCAAGTACCACCCGGAGTGGTACCCGCGCTTCATCTGCTACGGCGACACCGGCGCCCTCGCCCGCATCGGCCTGGCCTCCGCGATCGCCGAGGGCTTCGTCTCCGTACCGTCGCTGCGCAGCCTGTGGGGCAAGGGGCACACCAAGGGCGGACTCGCGCCCGCCACGACCGCGGGACTGCCGTCGCTGGCCGCCCTCGGCCTCGACGCGGACGGCGGGGCCCCGGCCGACGATCCGACCACCGGTCTGCCCGACCAGGTCCGGGTGCGGCACCGCAAACTCGACCGGCTGCGCGCCGAGGGCACCGACCCCTACCCGGTCGGCATCCCCCCGCGCACCCATGTGCTGGCCGACGTCCGCGGCGGGGAGGACGTGACCGTCGCCGGACGCGTCATGCTCGTACGCGACTTCGGCGGCATCCTCTTCGCCGTGCTGCGCGACTGGTCGGGCGACCTCCAGATCGCCCTCACCCGTGACGGGGCCGGACCCGCGCTCGACCGCTTCCGGCAGGTCATCGACATCGGCGACCACATCAGCGCCGACGGTCTGGCGGGCGCCAGCGACACCGGCGAACCCACGGTCTTCGTCACCTCCTGGCGGCTCACCGCCAAGTGCCTGCACCCGCTGCCCGACAAGCGCAAGGGCCTCGCCGACCCCGAGGCCAAGGTCCGCCGCCGCTATCTCGACCTGGTGTCCAGCCCCGCCGCGCGCGAGGTCGTGCGTGCCCGCTCCACGGCCGTCCAGGCACTGCGCCAGGGACTGCTCGACCGCGGCTACCTGGAGGTCGAGACCCCGATGCTCCAGCAGATCCACGGCGGGGCGAACGCCCGGCCCTTCACCACCCACATCAACGCCTACGACCTGAACCTCTATCTGCGCATCGCGCCCGAGCTCTACCTCAAACGGCTGTGCGTCGGCGGCATGGAGAAGGTCTTCGAACTGGGCCGCACCTTCCGCAACGAGGGTGTCTCCTACAAGCACAACCCCGAGTTCACGATGCTGGAGGCCTACCAGGCCTTCGCCGACTACGACGTGATGCTCGACCTCGTCCGCGAGCTGATCCAGGGCGCCGCGACCGCCGCGTTCGGCAGCCCGATCGCCCGCAAGGACGGTGTCGAGTACGACATCTCCGGGGAGTGGCCGGTCAAGACGGTGTACGGCGCGGTCTCCGAGGCGCTGGGCGACGAGATCGACGCCGACACGAGCCTGGAGAGGCTGCTGCGGCTGTGCGACCGCGCGGGCGTGCCGTACACGGCGGACGACGGACGCGGTGACGTCGTCCTGGAGATGTACGAACGCCTGGTCGAGGAGAAGACCGGGCTGCCCACGTTCTACAAGGACTTCCCGACCGACGTCTCCCCGCTCACCCGCCAGCACCGCACCGACCCGCGGCTCGCCGAACGGTGGGACCTCGTCGCCTTCGGCACGGAACTGGGCACGGCCTACTCGGAGTTGACCGATCCGGTCGAGCAGCGGCGCCGGCTCACCGAGCAGTCGCTGCTGGCCGCCGGGGGAGACCCCGAGGCGATGGAGCTCGACGAGGACTTCCTGGACGCGCTGGAGTACGCCATGCCCCCCACCGGCGGGCTCGGCATCGGCGTCGACCGGCTCGTCATGTTCCTCACGGGCCTGACGATCCGTGAAACGCTGCCGTTCCCGCTGGTCCGCCGCCGCTGAGTGGTCCAGGCGGGTGCATTCGCGGGGCCTTCCCGGTGGTGCTCGGCGTGGTGGGTCCTCCGTCGGGTGACTGATTGGTCATGAAAAAGGATCAGCTGATTACCCGACGCCGGGCGTTGATCGCCGGCGCCGCTGTCCTCGGGGCGGCCGGAGCGGCGGGCACGGCCCATGTCCTGACCGCCGGTCAGGCCGCGCAGCCGGCGAGCGGACCGCCGCTCTCCGGCCCGCAGGCGAACCGGGCCCTCAAGCCCTCCGCCTACCGCCTCCAGCCGCTCACCGGGTACGGTCCGCCGCACGGCACTCAGCTTCGGACCCTCGTCCGGCACGAGCCCTTCATGCGCGTCTCCGGGCGGGGCCGCACCATGGTCCTGACCTTCGACGACGGCCCCGACCCGACGTACACCCCCGAGATCCTGCGGACCCTGCGCGAGTACGACGTGCACGCCATGTTCTTCGTGTGCGGGCAGATGGCCGCCGACAACAAGGACCTGCTGGGCGACATGGCCGACGACGGACACATCGTCGGCAACCACACCTGGAGCCATCCGCTGCTGACCAAGCTCTCGCGCTCCGCGATCCGCTCCGAGATCGAGCGCACCAGCGAGGTCATCGACGAGGCCTACGGCGAGCCGCCGAAGTGGTTCCGCGCGCCGTACGGGGAGTGGAACCGGGCGACCTACCAGATCGGCGCCGAACTCGGCATGGAGCCGATGGCCTGGACGATCGACACGAACGACTGGGCGAGGCCCGGGACCCGCGCGATCGTCGGCACGATCCAGAAGGAGGCCGCCCCCGGGGTCGTCGTCCTCTCCCACGACGCGGGCGGTGACCGCTCGCAGAGCGTGCAGGCGCTGCGCACCTACCTCCCGCGCCTGCTGGACGCCGGATATCACATCACGGTGCCACGCCGGAGAGACGCCTAGAACCGAAAAAAGCCCCGCGCACCCTGTGTCGCGGGGCTTTCGGCCGGACCGGCCGGCGGGAGGCGGAACGCCTCACCGACCGGCTTTCTCGCGGACCGGTCCGGGAACGCTCAGCGCACCTCGGAAAGGCGCGCGAAGACGACCACGTTCCCGTCGTAGCCGTGCTGCTTGGAGAATCCGCCCCCGCACGTGATGACACGCAATTCGGGGGTTCCCTTGCTGTTGTAGACACGGTCTCCGGGGAAATTGCTCTTCGCGAAGACCTCGATGCCGTAGATCTCGAACACCGCGGTCTTCCCGTCCTTGCGCTGGACCTCGACCTTGTTCCCCTTCTTGAGCGCCCCGAGCCCGTAGAAGACGGCGGGGCCCTGCATGTTGTCGACATGGCCCACGATCACGGCCGTGCCCTTCTCGCCGGGCGAGACCGCGCCGGTGAACCAGCCCGCGAGATTCGGGTCGTCGGGCGGCGGCGCGTCGACCCAGCCGTCCACGTCCAGCCCCACCGGCATCACGGGGGCGTCGACGCGGATCGCCGGGATCCGCACCCGGTCGACCACGGAGTACGGCAGCGCGGCGGGCGTCTTCGAGAACGTGCCGCCCGGTGTGCGGCTGTCCGCCGCGGCCGCCGAGGCCGGCTGCGGGGGGCCCACGTCGAACTCGCCGGAACCGTTCCGAATGAGTGCGAGGCCGGTCAGCAGAACAAGCGCTATGACGCCCCAAGGAGCGCGCTTCCTCCGCCGCTCCTCCTCTTCGGCCAACTCGTCGGACGCAGACATTCGCAATCCCCTCTCGACGCGGCCGTCGCCTCGTCATCCGCGCATATGAGCACGCTAATGGCAGCAAGGCCGCCCGGCGACGGGGCACGGGCGAACGGGTGGCGGCGGGAATGCCCCGTGCGCCATCCGAGTTGCCGTGACCAGGAATTTTCTGACGGTCCGTGACCTGCGGCAATATCCGATTGTGTGGAATTCCTTCGGCGTGTCCTCTCACCAGGACGGACCATTCCCGAAATGCGGCCCCGTGCACGGCATCTGAGGGTCTGACTGGGAGGCGCTTTCTCGCCGATCCACCGGGGACGGTTCCCGGGGCGCCCCCGCGGAGGATCACATGCGTACTACTCGTGCCCTGGCGGTGTCCGCCGCCGCGGTCGCCGCCGTGGGGCTCGCCGCCCCGATGGCCGCGGCGTGGAACACGCCGAGCAACATCGTCGCGCAGCCCAGCGTCATCGCCCGGGGCGGCCAGCTCACCGTGACGGTCGACGGGTGCCCGAGGGGAGGCACGATGACCTCTCCGGCGTTCCGTCAGGCCAGACTCTCGCCGCTCCTGGGCAGCCGCACCGAGGCGTCCAGCGGTACGGCCACCATCAACCAGGACGCCAGCCCCGGCTCGTACGACATCACCGTCAACTGCGACGGGACGGGCCCGCTGACCCGCCCGGCCGCCTTCACCGTCATCGGCGGTGTGCGCGGTGGTCTCGGCGGCAGCAGCTCCACCGGTGCCACGCCCACCGACATGGCGATCGGCGGCGGTCTGGTGGCCGCGGCGGCCGTCGGCGGCGGGGTGTTCTGGATGCGGCGCAGGTCGGAGCGGCACATCTGACCGTTCCACCGGTGAACGGCCGGTCCCGCCCCCTTCGGAGGCCGGCCCTCGCCGCGCGGAGCCACACCTGACAGCCCTTCGCTCCGGACCCGCCCGACCGGGTCCGGGGTGAAGGGCTGTGCCGTCGTGTCAGGTCTCGTCGGAGGAGGTGCGCCGGCGGGACAGGTACCAGGCCGCGCCGACCGAACCGGCGATGAGCGCCGTGCCCATCCCGATCTGCTTCAGGTCGAAGCCGCCGGCGCTGCCGCCGACACCGGCCCGCACGCCCCGCTGGAGGGGTACCGGGGTCGGCGTGACCGGCCGGCCGCCGGCGATGGTGAGACCGGTGCTGCCGCTCGCCCCGCTGCACGAGAACGTCACGTCGTACACGGCGCCGGGTCTGGCGTCCCAGTCGACCGTGGCGGTGGCCGAGGACTGTCCCGGCGGGATGCTGACGGTGTCGAAGACCCCGGAGGTGACCGTGGCGGTGCCCCGGCACTGGCCGTCCCGTTTCAGGAGCAGCGACACCTGCCCCCCGGGCGCGACGGTCGACGGCTGCACGCTGAAGGCGAACGGGGTGATCGGGGTGAGTCCGTGGTCCCCGTCACCGGCGAGCGCGGCGGGTGCGGCGAAGGTCAGGGCGGTCACGCCCAGCAGTGCGGCCGAAGCGACGCGTATCGCGCGCATGGTGAGCCTCCAGGTCCCCGAGGAGCCTTGCTGCGGACCTTTTCCGCTTGCGCCAGAAATGCACCTCGATGATCGGAACGCTAGGAAAGGCCGAACAGGGACGCGATCCCAGTAGCGCGAACGGGGCAATTGTGTGGGCCGTCCGGGGGACGCCGTGCCCGCGGACGGGGGACGGGCACGGCGTGGCGCGCGTCCCTCCGCCCGCGGAGAGTGCTCAGGACCGCGTCACCCGGGAAGCTGCGGGAACAGCGAGGTGAAGGCTTCCGCCGACGTCGTGAGCCCGCGGCTGTAGGGCGCGTCGAAGTCCCAGATCAGGAACAGCAGGAACGCGATCAGGGCGGAGAACAGCCCGGCCAGGATCAGTTCCCGCGCGGTACGCCTGATCTGCAGCGCGAAGATCATCCCCACTGTCACCACGGCACCGGTGATCAGCCCGAACCACACCACCCCGGGCATGGTCGCCCCGGTCGAGTCGGCGCGGGCGCTGCGCGCGGTGTCGGCCGCCGTCACCTGGTCGAGGAGCGGCTGGTAGGCCTGGGCCTCGAAGTCCGACTTCGGCTGGTAATCGGTGACGTCGTGCCGGACCCGGTCGAGGAGCCGTCCGCCCTCGTCGGTCACCCGGCCCTGCTCGGCCATGGCCTTCCACTCGGTGGTGACCACGTAGTGGACGTACGTGTCGACGTCGCCGCGGATCCGGTCGCGGACGTCGGGCGGGTAGACCCGGACCCGTTCGGAGATCTCGTGCAGGGCCTGGGCCTCCGTCTGCACCTGGCTCTCGGCGCCGCCGCGGGCCTCCCAGACACCGGCGATGGCCAGTCCGAGGACGATGGCGTACACCACGCCGATCATCATCGTCATGTACTCGATGACGTCCGGCGTCTCGGTGGGGTCCTCGTCCTCGCGGGCCCTGCGATGACGCAGGAGCGTCACGACGAGGACCACGAGGCACGCGGCCGCCATCGCCAGGGCGAGAACAAGCCAATCCGACACAGTGTGCCTCCAGGGGTCAGCGCGGGCGCAGTGCCGCGACGGCGAGCACCGCGGGCGCGGTGATGAGCAGGGTGAACGAGACCAGCGAGGGGCCGCCGCGGGGCGCGTGCTTGTGCGCCGGGGCGCGGTACGCCGGATAGCTGACCGGAACCGGCCGCGGTGCGGGACGCGCACGGGGTGTCGGGGCGGGCTCGGGAGCGGGTCTCGGTGCCACGACCGGAGCCGGCGGCGGAGGCTTCGGCGCCGCCGGTGGAGGCGGTGGAGGCGGTGGGGGCGGCGGAGGCGGAGGCGGCGCGGGTTTCGGCGCGTGGGTGGGCGGAGGCGGAGGAGGTGGCGTCGGCTTCGGCTCGGGCCTGGGGGTCGGCTTCGGCGGGGGAGGGGGCTCGGGGGCCGGAGGTGGTGGCGTGGGCGTGGGGGTCGGCGGGCAGGGCGGGGTGGGCGTCGGGGGCGGGCACCGGATGGTGTGCCCGGCGACGGCGACCGCCCCGTCGCCCGCCACGGCCACCGCGGTGATCCCCTCACCGTCCGGGCCGGTCGAGGCGTAGGCACAGGCGTCGGCCGCGGCCGTTCCGCTGGGCGCGCCGACGAGGAGCCAGGTGAGCGCCGTCAGCGCCAGTACCCGTATGACGAGGGCGGATCGGGTCCGCTGGGGTGCGTGCACGACGGAGATCATGGAGTGTGAGGGGCCCGGTCACGCCGAAGTGTCCTGGAATGGCCACGAATTGGGTACCTCGGCCCCCCGGCGGCTTGACGCGTGGGGCCGGCGAACGCCGCCGTGGCTCGAACGCGTGGGCGGTCCGTGTCGAACGGCGTCACAGTCTTCCGAAAGAAATGTGGCACCCCTTTGAACGCTCCTGCACCTCCCGCCCGTACCTAGGGCCATGCGCGGCGCTGCAGGGCGCTGCAACACTTATGCGAACAGCGGGAGTTACCAATGAAGACCTCCTGGCGGAGCGCCTCACTCGTAGCGTCAGCTGCGGCCGTGCTGGCGCTCACGACGGCGTGTGGTCAGGAAAATGGCACTGCGACGGGTGCCCAGAACGTCGGCGCCACCGCGCAGGCGGGGGGTTACGGCACCAGCACCACCGCGGGTGCGGGCAACGGCTACGGAGCCGATTCCGACGCGAGCGCCGCCGCCAAGCCGGAAGCCGCGGGCGAGCTGTCCGTGAGCGAGAGCGCCAAGGTCGGCAAGGTGCTGACCGACGGCGCCGGATTCACCCTTTACCGTTTCGACAAGGACACGGCCGAGCCCCCGAAGTCGAGTTGTGACGGCGACTGCGCGAAGGCCTGGCCGCCGGTGCCCGCCGAGGGTGCCGAGGCCGCCACCGGTGTCGACAAGGCACTGCTCGGCGAGGTCACCAGGACCGACGGCACCAAGCAGCTCACCATCGGCGGCTGGCCCATGTACCGGTACGCCAAGGACACCAAGGCCGGTGACACCAACGGGCAGAACGTGGGCGGGACGTGGTTCGCCTCGGCGCCCGACGGCAAGAAGGCCACGCTGGCCTCCCTGCCCGGCCTGTCGGTCCGCAAGGACCCGAAGCTCGGCGACATCATCGTCGACAAGAACGGCATGACCGTCTACCGCTTCATGAAGGACCAGGCCTGGCCCGTCTCGAAGTCGGCCTGCACGGGCGCCTGCCTGGAGAAGTGGCCCGCGGTCGCCCCGGTCGACGAGGCCGACACCAAGGGCGTCAAGAAGAAGGGCCTGATGCCCTTCACCCGCCCCGACGGTCTGAAGCAGATGACGGTCAACTGCTGGCCGATCTACACCTTCTCCGGTGACAGCGCCCCCGGCGACACCAACGGTCAGGGCGTGGGCGGCACGTGGTACGCGGTCTCGCCCGAAGGAAAGCCGGTCGGCGCGGCCAAGTAGGGCACCGGCACCCCACGGTCGACCGCCCCGCCCGCACGAACGCGCCGCCAAGGGTCCGCCCCCTCCACGGAGGGGGCGGACCCTTGTGCGCTGCTTCCGGCGGACTTTCACGTTCCGGCGGCGAAGGTTTCCGGCCGTCGCCGGAACGTGAAAGATCCGGGCGTCGGCCCGGATGTGAAAGAACGCCTCGGCCCGGCGGGAGACTTGACCACGCTTCGTGACCCCGCGGAGCTTTTTGGAATGCTTCGGAGGGATTTCGCGAGGGCGGTGAGTGGCGTGCGCGGTATACGTTCGCAGATGCCAATTCGGCACGTGCCTGAGGCAGTGACCGGGAACGGACGGTCAATTTCCGGTTTGACTCGCTCCTTTGGCGGGCGATCAGTAGCCTCTGCTCGAACACCGGATCGTCCGTGCCGTCGCCTACGCCTTGGAGAGATAGATGGAGCGTCCCGCCTGGGCCCCTCGCAGCATTGACATCTCAGTGCCGAGCGTGTCCCGGATATACGACTACTACCTGGGCGGTTCGCACAACTTCGAGGTCGACCGGGAAGCGGCGCGCAAGGCGATGGAGTTCATGCCGGGACTTCCCAAGATCATGCAGGCGAACCGGGCGTTCATGCGCCGGGCCGTCCGCTACGCCGCCGCCGAGGGCATCGACCAGTTCCTCGACATCGGCTCCGGCATCCCGACGTTCGGCAACGTCCACGAGATCGCCCAGGCCGCCCGGCCCGGCGCGCGGGTCGTCTACGTCGACCACGACCCGGTTGCCGTCGCACACAGCGAGGTCGTGCTGCGCGACAACGAGGACGCGGACGTCGTCGCCGCGGACCTGCTCAAGCCCCAGGAGATCCTGCTGAGCCACCCGGTTCAGCGGCTGATCGACCTGAACCGGCCGGTCGCGGTGCTTCTCGTTGCCATACTTCACTTCGTGGAAGACGCGGACGACCCGTACCGGGCGGTGGCCGAACTGCGCGACGCCCTCGCGCCGGGAAGCATGCTCGTCGTCACGCATGCCTCGTTCGAGGGCATTCCGCTCCCGCGGGAGCAGGCCGAGGGCACGGTCGACGTCTACAAGGACATCCGCAACCCGCTGATCATGCGCACGCGCGACGAGATCGCGCGGTTCTTCGAGGGGTACGACATGGTGGAACCCGGACTGGTGCCGATGCCGAACTGGCGGCCCGACACGGCGTCCGAGGACGAGGATCCCTATTCCTTCTCCGGGTTCGGCGGCGTGGGACGCACGGCGTGAGCGCCGAGCCGGACGGGCCGGAGGACAGACTGCGCCGGTTCGCGACGATCTGGAGCCGCGCGGTCTTCCCCGTCACCTCCACCTCGCTGACCCGGCCGGAGTTCGAGGAACAACTGCTGCCGCTCGCCCGGCGGCTGAGCGAGGCGCTGCGGGCCAGGACCTTCGAGGCGGCCGAGGGACGCGGCGTCGGAGCCGCCCTCGTCGCCGCGCACTGCACCGACCCCGAGGCCCTCAGCAGGGCCCTCGACTGCGTCGACGCCTACCTCGTGCTCTACTGCGGCGAGGACGGCCCCAAGGAGGCCCTGCGCACCCGCTCCGCGCGACTCCAGCACGCGATGGCCGCCGGGTACGCCGAGGCGCTGCGCGAGCGCACCCTCTCCGAACAACAGGCCATCTCGCAGGCGGCGTTGACCGCGCGCAGCGCGGTGGCCGAGGCGCTGCACGACAGCGAGGCCCGCTTCCGCGCGGTGTTCGAGGGCGCGGCCATAGGCATCGCCATCGCCGACCTCGAAGGCAACATCCTCCAGGCCAACGGCGCCCTGCTGCGGATGTTCGGCGGCTCCGAACAGACCATGCGCGGCCGCAAGGTCCCGGAATGGACCCACGCCGAGGACGCTCCCCAGGTGTGGCGGCTCTACGAGGAGCTGGTGCGCGGCGAGCGCGAGCACTACCACGTCGAGAAGGCGTTCTACCGCCCCGACGGCACCGCCCTGTGGACCAACCTGACGGTCTCCCTGCTCCGCGACGCGGACGGCCAGCCCCAGTACCAGCTCGCGCTGATGGAGGACACCACCGAGCGGCGGCTGCTCAATCTGCGGCTGCGCTACGAGGCGACCCACGACGCGCTGACCGGACTGCCCAACCGCACCCTGTTCTTCGAGCGCCTGGAGAAGGCGCTGGCCGCGGGGGAGGGGCAGCGCTTCGGGCTCTGCTACCTCGACCTCGACGGCTTCAAGACCATCAACGACAGCCTCGGGCACGCGGCCGGCGACCGGCTGCTCGTCGAGGTCGCCGACCGCCTCCAGTCCTGCGCGACCGCCCCCGGCGAGATGGTCGCCCGGCTCGGCGGCGACGAGTTCGTGGCCCTGACCACCGGCCCGCACACCGAGCGCGAGGTCGACGAACTGGCCGGGCGCATCATGAACGCGCTCGTCACGCCGATCAGCATCGACGGCCGTGACCTGACCGTGCGGGGCAGCGTCGGCGTCGTCGAGGGGCCGGCCGGGGAGCGCGGCGCCGCCGAGGTGCTGCGCAGCGCCGACATCACGATGTACCGGGCCAAGTCCGCGGGCGGCAACCGCTTCGAGCTGGCCGACCCGGAGGCCGACGCTCGCGCCATCACCCGCAACGGGCTGACCACCGCGCTGCCCGCCGCCCTGGACCGGGGCGAGTTCTTCATCGAGTACCAGCCGCTGGTGCACCTCGGCGACGGCAGCGTGCGGGGCGCGGAGGCGCTGGTGCGCTGGCTGCACCCGCAGCACGGCGTCCTCGGACCGGACCGCTTCATCCCGCTCGCCGAGCACACCGGGCTGATCGTGCCGCTCGGCCGCTGGGTCCTGGAGCAGTCGGTGCGGCAGGCCCGCAGCTGGCAGGAGCGGCACTCCGACGCGGGTCCGCTGCGCGTCAACGTCAATCTCTCGCCGTGCCAGCTCACCCATCCCGGCCTGGTCCAGGACACCGTGGACATCCTGGAGCGCGAGGGCCTCGACGCCCAGGCGCTGTGCCTGGAGGTCACCGAGTCCGCGCTGATCGGCGCCGACGACGACCTCCTCAAACCGCTGCGCCGGCTCGCCGAGATGGGCGTCGACATCGCGCTCGACGACTTCGGCACCGGCTACTCGAACCTGGCCAACCTGCGGCGTCTGCCGGTCAGCATCCTGAAGCTCGACCGCTCCTTCACCCAGGGGATGCAGCAGTTCCCGGCGGATCCCGTCGACCTGAAGATCGTCGAGGGCATCGTCTCCCTCGCCCACAGCCTCGACCTGGCGGTCACCGTCGAGGGCGTGGAGACCGGCGCGCAGGCCGAACAGCTTCGGATCCTGGGCTGCGACACCGCCCAGGGCTGGTACTACGCCCGCCCCGGACCGCCGGAGCGGCTGCACGAGCTGGCCCTGGTCGACGCGGTCGGCTGAGCCCGTCCACGCGGCGCGCCTCCGTCACCGGAGGCACGCCGCGCGGGGGCGGACGTCCCGGGCGCACGGCACGCCTCGCGCCCGCGGCCCTTCGTATGTCTCATGGACGGGGAGCACCTCCCACACATGGAGCTGAGACGGATGAGCACGGAACTTCAGGGCAGAACCGCCGTCGTCACCGGAGCCAGCAAGGGCATCGGACTCGCGGTCACGGAGGCGCTGGCCGGGGCGGGCGCCACGGTGATCGCCGGCTCCCGCGGCACCTCGGCGGGCCTCGACGCCCTGGCCGCCAAGGGGAACGTGACCTGGGTGCCGGCCGACCTCGCCGAACCGGACGCCGCGGCCAGGCTCGTCGAGGCGGCGGGCGGACGGATCGACGTCCTGGTCAACAACGTGGGTACGGCCCCCGCCCGGACCGGCGGCTTCCTGTCGGTCACCGACGAGGAGTGGCGGCGCAGTCTCGAACTGAACCTGTTCACGGCCGTACGGGTCACCCGTGCGGCCCTGCCGGTGATGCTGGCCGCCGGTGACGGCTCGGTCGTGACGATCGCCTCGGTCAACGCCACACTGCCGGACCCGCTGGTCATCGACTACAGCGCGGGCAAGGCGGCCCTGGTCGCGTTCTCCAAGGCCCTGTCCAAGGAGGTCGGCCCGCAGGGCATCCGTGTCAACACGGTGAGCCCCGGCCCGGTGAAGACCGACCTGTGGCTCGGCGGCGGGGGAGTAGCCGCGACGGTCTCGGCGTCCGCCGGGCTCACCCCCGACGACGTCGTCGCCAAGGCGTCCGGGGCGACCGTCACCGGCCGCTTCTCGGAGCCGTCCGAGGTGGCCGGACTCGTCCTCTTCCTCGCCTCGGACGGGGCGCGCAACATCACCGGCAGCGACTTCGTGATCGACGGCGGCCTCATCCCGACCTGGTGAGCCCGGGGCGGTCCGCCGTCAGCGCTCCAGCAGCATCCGCTGCAGCTCCCGGGCCGCCCGGGGCGGCGCCACGTCACTGCGGTGCGCCAGCGCGATGGTCCGTTCCAGACCGGGCGGCGCCAACGGTGTCACCCGCAGCCCGGACCCGGACCGCGCGGCCACCATGCGCGGTACGACGGCCACGCCGAGGCCCGCCCGGACGAAGCCGAGCACCGCGTCCATCTCCCCGCCCTCGACCGCGAAGTCCGGTTCGAAGCCCTCGGCCCGGCAGGCGGCGACGGTCAGCTCCCGCAGGTCGTAGCCGTGCCGGAACATCACCAGACGCTCGCCCTCCAGGTCGGCGACCCGCACCGCGCGCCGCCCGCCGCGCCCGCCGGGCGGCGGAGCGTCGGGCGACGACACCACCACCAGGTCCTCGCGCAGCAGCTCCACCGTGGTCAGCGCGGGGGACGGGGTGGGCAGGGGCAGGACGACCAGGGCCAGGTCGAGCGCGCCGCGCGCGAGTTCCCGTACGAGATCGTGCGAGCCGCCCTCCTCGATCAGCAGCCGGATGCCCGGATAGCGGTCGTGGAAGGCGCGCAGCACGTCGGGCAGCAGGCCCGTGCACAGGCTCGGGGTCGCGCCGAGCCGCACCCTGCCGCTGCGCAACTGGGCCAGCTCCTGCACCTCGTGCCGGGCCGTGTCCGCGTCGGCGAGGATGCGCCGGGCCAGCGGCAGCAGCGCCTCGCCCGCGTCGGTCAGCGTGATGTTCCCGCGTGCCCGCAGGAACAGATCGGCCCCCAACTCCCGCTCCAGCGCCTTGATCTGCTGGGACAGCGAGGGCTGCGCGACATGCACCAGGTCGGCGGCCCGGGTGAAGTGCCGGGTCTCCGCGACGGCCACGAAGTACTGGAGCTGGTGGAACTGCACCCTTCGACCATAGCCCAGGTCTATGGAAACCAGCCGTTTCATGTCTTGGACCGATCGGTACCTCGCCACCTACCGTCTCTTCTCATGGCTCTGGCAACGCGGACGGACCGACGGCCGTCCATGGCGCGCACCGTGTGGGACAGCTCCGTCGGCAAGAAGACCGTGATGGCCGTCAGCGGCCTGATCATGCTGCTCTACCTGGTCGCCCACATGATCGGGAACCTGAAGATCTACTTCGGAGCGGGCGAGTTCAACCACTACGCGCACTGGCTGCGCACCATCGGCGAACCGTTCATGCACTACGAGTGGACCCTGTGGCTCGTCCGCGTGGTCCTGGTCGTCGCCGTGATCGCGCACGCCACCTCGGCGTACCAGCTCAGCCGGCGCGACATCAAGGCCCGGCCCACCCGGTACGTGCACCGGAAGCGCGGCGCGAGCTACGCCACCCGCACGATGCGCTGGGGCGGGATCATCCTCGGCCTGTTCATCGTCTGGCACCTCCTCGACCTGACCACCGGCACCGTGCACTCCGGCGGCTTCCAGGAGGGCCACCCCTACCAGAACGTCGTGGACACCTTCTCCACCTGGTACGGGAACGTCATCTACATCGTCGCGATGCTCGCGCTCGGCCTCCACATCCGGCACGGATTCTGGAGCGCCGCCCAGACCCTCGGGGCCGGCAGCCGCACCCGCGACCGCGCCCTCAAGACCGTCGCCGACGTCCTCGCACTGCTGCTCACGGCGGGCTTCATCGCCGTACCCGTGGGCGTCATGACCGGAGTGGTGAGCTGAAATGACCACCGAATACGCCCACTTCACGACCGGCGAACCCGTCGCCGACACCAAGGCACCGGCCGGCCCGGTCGAAGAGCGCTGGGACAGGCGCCGCTTCGAGGCCAAGCTGGTCAACCCCGCCAACCGCCGCAAGCACACCGTGATCGTCGTCGGCACCGGCCTCGCGGGCGGCTCCGCCGGCGCCACCCTCGCCGAACAGGGCTACCACGTCGTCCAGTTCTGCTACCAGGACTCCCCGCGCCGGGCCCATTCGATCGCCGCGCAGGGCGGCATCAACGCCGCGAAGAACTACCGCAACGACGGCGACTCCGTGCACCGGCTCTTCTACGACACCGTCAAGGGCGGCGACTTCAGGGCCCGCGAGTCCAACGTCCGCCGCCTGGCGCAGATCTCGGTCGAGATCATCGACCAGTGCGTCGCCCAGGGCGTGCCCTTCGCCCGCGAGTACGGCGGTCTGCTCGACACCCGGTCCTTCGGCGGCGTCCAGGTCTCCCGCACCTTCTACGCCCGCGGCCAGACCGGCCAGCAGCTCCTGCTCGGCGCCTACCAGGCCCTGTCCCGGCAGATCGCCGCCGGCAACGTCGAGATGCACCCGCGCACCGAGATGCTGGACCTGATCGTGGTCGACGGACGCGCCCGCGGCATCGTCGCCCGCGACCTGATCACCGGCCGGATCGACACCCACTTCGCCGACGCGGTCGTCCTGGCGAGCGGCGGCTACGGCAACGTCTTCTACCTCTCGACGAACGCCATGAACTCCAACGCCACCGCGATCTGGCGGGCCCACCGGCGCGGCGCCTACTTCGCCAACCCCTGCTTCACCCAGATCCACCCCACCTGCATCCCGCGCACCGGCGACCACCAGTGCAAGCTGACCCTGATGAGCGAGTCGCTGCGCAACGACGGCCGCATCTGGGTCCCGAAGGCACACGGCGACACCCGCCCGCCGAACGAGATCCCCGAGGAGGAGCGCGACTACTACCTGGAGCGCATCTACCCCTCCTTCGGCAACCTCGTGCCCCGCGACATCGCCTCCCGCGCCGCCAAGAACGTCTGCGACGAGGGCAGGGGAGTGGGCCCCGGCGGCCAGGGCGTCTACCTCGACTTCGCCGACGCCATCCGGCGGATGGGCCGTGCCGCGGTCGAGGAGAAGTACGGCAACCTCTTCGACATGTACGCCCGGATCACCGCCGAGGACCCGTACACCGTGCCCATGCGGATCTACCCCGCCGTGCACTACACGATGGGCGGACTGTGGGTCGACTACGACCTCCAGACCACCGTCCCCGGCCTGTTCGCGATCGGCGAGGCCAACTTCTCCGACCACGGCGCGAACCGGCTCGGCGCCTCCGCCCTCATGCAGGGACTCGCGGACGGCTACTTCGTCCTGCCCTCGACGATCAACGACTATCTCGCCCGCAACCCGAAGCAGCAGCCCGTCACCACCGGACACCCCGCCGTGCAGGAGGTCCTGGCCGAGACCGAGGACCGCGTCAACCTGCTCCTGTCCGTCGACGGCGACCGCACCCCCGACTCCTTCCACCGCGAACTCGGCGAACTCATGTGGGAGTTCTGCGGAATGGCCCGCACCAAGAGCGGCCTGCGCAAGGCCCTCGAACGCATCCCGCAGATCCGCGAGGAGTTCTGGCGGCGCATCAAGGTCCCCGGCAGCGGAGAGGAGTTCAACCAGTCCCTGGAGAAGGCCAACCGCATCGTCGACTACCTCGAACTCGCCGAGCTGATGTGCCTCGACGCACTGCACCGCGCCGAGTCCTGCGGCGGCCACTTCCGCGAGGAGTCCCAGACCCCCGACGGCGAGGCCGCCCGCCGGGACGAGGAGTTCTCGTACGCGGCCGCCTGGGAGTTCACCGACACCGGCACCGCGCCCGTCCTGCACAAGGAAGACCTGGTCTTCGAGTACGTCCACCCCACCCAGCGGAGCTACGCATGAAGCTCACCCTGCGCGTCTGGCGGCAGAAGAACGCCGACGCCGACGGAGCGATGTCCACGTACGAGGTGGACGGCATCTCGGCCGACATGTCCTTCCTGGAGATGCTCGACACCCTCAACGAAGAGCTCATCCTCGCCGGGGACGACCCCGTCGCCTTCGACCACGACTGCCGCGAGGGCATCTGCGGCGCGTGCAGCCTGGTCATCAACGGTGACGCGCACGGACCCGAGCGCACCACCACCTGCCAGCTCCACATGCGCTCCTTCCGCGACGGCGACACGATCGACGTCGAACCCTGGCGGGCCGCCGCCTTCCCGGTCGTCAAGGACCTCGTCGTCGACCGCTCCGCCTTCGACCGCATCATCCAGGCCGGCGGCTACATCACCGCCCCGACCGGCGCCGCGCCCGAGGCGCACGCCACCCCCGTCCCCAAACCCGACGCCGACTTCGCCTTCGAGCACGCGGAGTGCATCGGCTGCGGCGCCTGCGTGGCGGCCTGCCCGAACGGGGCCGCCATGCTGTTCACCTCGGCCAAGATCAACCACCTGAACGTACTGCCGCAGGGCGCCCCCGAGCGGGAGACCCGGGTGCTCGACATGGTCGGACAGATGGACGCGGAGGGCTTCGGCGGCTGCACCCTGGCCGGGGAGTGCGCGACCGCCTGCCCCAAGGGCATCCCGCTGGTCTCCATCACCTCCATGAACAAGGAGTGGCTGCGCGCCACCCGCCGAGCGGGCAAACGTTAGGCACAAAGTCGTTCGCCGTACGGTGCGGACGGGCGGGACCGGGTGTGGTGCTCATACCCCGGTCCCGTCTCGCTTTTCCGGGCACCCCTGTCATTCAGCATCCCCACATCCGCCCTCCTGGCACTGGTCACGCAGGCGCCAACCGGCGTCGGAAGAACAGGAGCGCGCAGACCGTTCGGATCCGGCCTGCCTCCCCCGAGCTCTCGACTCCCTTTGAGCAAGGGGTATCCCCTCCGCCGAACCGGCCCGTGACCAGGAGAGTGCCATGACCGGCGTATCCACCCTCGACAGCCCGACCGAGCCCGTCGCCCCCACCCGCTACACCGTCACCCTGGCCCGCGACGAGGCCGATGTCCGGGCAGCGCAACGGCTCCGCCACGACGTCTTCGCCGGGGAGATGGGCGCCCTCCTGAACACCCCGCAGCCGGGCCTCGACATCGATGCCTTCGACGCCTACTGCGACCACCTGCTGGTCCGCGACACCGAATCGGGGCAGGTCGTCGGCACCTACCGGCTGCTGCCGCCCGAGCGCGCCGCGGTAGCCGGACGGCTCTACTCCGAGAGCGAGTTCGACCTCGGTCCGCTGGCCGGAATTCGCCCCGGACTGGTCGAGGTCGGCCGCTCCTGCGTCCACCCCGACCACCGCGACGGCGCCGTCATCGGACTGATCTGGGCCGGGATCGCCCGCTACATGGTCGACGGCGGCCACGAATGGCTCGCGGGCTGCTGCTCGATACCCCTCGCCGACGGCGGCACCCTCGCCGCGGGCACCTGGGACCGGGTCGCGGCCAAGCACCTGTCCCCCGAGGAGTTCCGCGTCCGCCCCCTGCTGCCCTGGAGCCCCGAGGGCGTCGCCCGGCCCGCCCGCACCGAACTGCCCCCGCTGCTGCGCGGCTATCTGCGCCTCGGCGCCTGGGTGTGCGGCGAGCCCGCGCACGACACGGACTTCGGGGTCGCCGACATGTACGTGCTGCTGTCGATGCGCCGGGTCAACCCGCGCTATCTGCGGCACTTCCTCTCGCTCGTCCCCGCCTGATGAGCACGCCCCGCACCGGAGCGCCGCGCCTCCCCGCCGTCCGCCGCCCCCGGTTCGCCGGAGGGCGGTCGGCGACCGTGCTCTCCGAAGCCATCCCCGCGCCTCGGCGGCCCGCCGCCGGTCCGCTCCCCGTGTCGAGGCCGCCGGCGGCCGGTCCCGTGCCCGCGCGGGGCCGGCGGCCCGCCGCCGGCCCCGTTCGGGGGGCCAGTGCCTGGCTGCCCACCGCTCCCTGCTCGCCGCGCGGCTGCGTGGAGTCCGCGCGGCCCTGGTGGGGTGCGCCCCGCGCCGTCCTGCGGCTGGCCGCGCTGGTGGCCGTCGTCGTCCTCGGGATCGCCCTGATCCCGGCGGCCGGACTGCTGCGGGACCGGCCCCGCCAGAGGTGGATCCGCCGCTGGTGCCTGGCCGTGGTGCACACGGCCGGGGTCCGGACACGGATCACCGGAGCGGCCCGGCCCACCGGCGGCGTGCTGATCGTCGCCAACCACGTCTCGTGGCTGGACATCCCGCTGCTCGCCGCCGTCCGCCCGGCGCGGATGGTCGCCAAGACCGAGGTGCGCGGCTGGCCCGTGATGGGCGCGCTGGCCGCCCGTGGCGGCACGCTCTTCATCGACCGCGACCGGCTGCGCGCCCTGCCCGGCACGGTGGGCCGGGTCGCCGAGACCCTGCGCGGCGGCTCGGCCGTCGCCGCGTTCCCCGAGGGCAGCACCTGGTGCGGCCGGGCCCGGGGCCGCTACCGCAGGGCCCTCTTCCAGGCCGCGCTGGACGCCGGCGTACCGGTCCAGCCGGTGCGTATCCGGTACCGCTCCGCCGACGGGACGGCGAGCACCGCGCCCGCGTTCGTCGGCGAGGACTCGCTGCTCGCCTCCCTGTGGCGGGTGGTGTCGGCACGCGGCCTGGTGGCCGAGGTGGACCTGTCTCCCCCGCTCCCCGCGGGCAGCCACCCCGACCGCCGCTCCCTGGCCGAGGCGGCACAGACCTTCGCAGGCGACCCCGGCGCGGGCGCCGGAGCGCATCTCTGAGGGCCGGTCCGTGTTCCGGTGCGGGGCCCTGAGACCCGGGGCCCCGCCACCGGAGCCGTCCGAGCCGTCCGGGTACCCAGGGGCGGGCCGAGCCGTCCGGGCCGGCCGAGTGCCGGGGGCGGGGCGAAAGGGGGCAGGAGCGGTCCGAGCCGTCCGAGTGCCCGGCGAAAGGTGGGGCGGGAGCCGTCCGAGCCGACCGGGCACCTGGGCGGGGCCGAAGCAGGCCGAGCTGTGCGAGCCGGCACAGCGCCCGGGGCGGGGCGAAACGGGGCCGGAGCCGTCCGAGCCGTCCGGGCATCCGGGTGGGGCCGAAGGAGGCCGGGTCGGATCGGCTAGCGGCGTCCGTTCAGGGCGCGGGCGAGGTAGGGCGCCGTCCGGCCGTTCGTCGCCGCCACCTGCGTGGGTGGTCCGGCGGCCACGATCCGGCCTCCCTCGTCACCTCCGCCCGGCCCGAGGTCGATCACCCAGTCGGCGCCCGCCACCACTGTCATGTCGTGCTCCACCACCACGACGGTGTGACCGGCGTCCACGAGCCCGTGCAACTGGCCCATCAGCACCTCGACATCGGCCGGATGCAGTCCCGTCGTCGGCTCGTCGAGGAGATAGAAGGTGTGCCCCCGGCGGATCCGCTGCAACTCGCTCGCCAGCTTGATGCGCTGGGCCTCGCCGCCCGACAGCTCCGTGGCCGGCTGGCCGAGCCGCAGATAGCCGAGGCCCACGTCCAGCAGGGTGCCGAGGCTGCGCGTGACGGCCGGGGTGTCCGTGTCGGCGAAGAACCGGGCCGCCGCCTCCACCGTGAGATCCAGGATCTGCGCGATGTTCCGTCCCCGGTACGTCACTTCGAGGGTCTCGGGGTTGTAGCGCGCGCCGCCGCAGTCCGGGCACGGGGCGTAGGTGCTGGGCAGGAACAGCAGCTCCACACTCACGAAGCCCTCGCCCTGACAGGTCTCGCAGCGCCCCCCGGCCACGTTGAAGGAGAACCGCCCCACACCGTAGCCGCGCGCCCCGGCCTCCTCCGTCCCGGCGAACACCTTGCGCACGACGTCGAACAGCCCCGTGTAGGTGGCGAGATTGGAGCGGGGGGTTCGGCCGATGGGTCTCTGGTCGACACCGACCAGCCGTCCGACGCCCGCCAGGTCCTCGGTCAACTCGCCGATCAGCGTGGACTTGCCGGAGCCGGAGACCCCGGTGACCGCGGTGAAGACACCGAGCGGGAACTCGGCGGTGACCCCGCGCAGGTTGTGCCGGGTCACCGGGCCGACCGACACCCGCCCCCGAGGGGTGCGCGCCGGGCGCGCCGGTGCCGGGGAGCGGTCGAACAGGAAGCGTGCCGTCGCGGACTCCGGCACATCCTCCAGCGCGGCGACCGGCCCGCTGTGCAGGACCCGCCCGCCGTGCTCCCCGGCCAGCGGTCCCACGTCGACCAGCCAGTCCGCGCCGCGCACGACGTCGAAGTGGTGCTCGACCACGAACACCGAGTTGCCCGCCGCCTTCAGCCGCTCCAGCACGGTGAGCAGGGCCTCCGTGTCCGCCGGGTGCAGCCCCGCGGACGGCTCGTCGAGGACGTACACCACACCGAACAGCCCGGAGCGCAACTGCGTCGCCAGCCGCAGCCGTTGGAGTTCGCCCGCGGAGAGGGTGGGGGTGGCCCGGTCGAGGCTGAGGTAGCCGAGTCCGAGCTCCACGACCGGCGCGATGCGGGAGGCGAGGTCCTCGGTCAGGACGCGCGCGGTCTCGGAGTCGCCCTTGAGGGACTTCGCCAGTTCGACGAGCGGCAGCGCGGCCAGCTCGGCGATGTTCCGCCCCGCGAACGTCACGGCCAGTGCCTCGGGCCGCAGCCTGCTGCCGCCGCACACCGGGCAGGGGGCGGCGGTGAGGAATCGCTCGGCCTTGGCCCGCAGGGTGGCGCTCTTCGTGTCGGAGAAGGTCTTCATGACATAGCGCCGGGCGCTCATGTACGTGCCCTGGTAGGGGCGTTGGATCCGCTCGGCCTCGCGCACCGGATGCACGGTGACCACCGGCTGCTCCTCCGTGAACAGGATCCACTTCCGCTCCTCGGCGGGCAGTTCACGCCAGGGCCGGTCCACGTCGTGGCCGAGCGTGTCGAGGATGTCCCGCAGGTTCTTGCCCTGCCAGGCTCCCGGCCAGGCGGCGATCGCGCCCTCGCGGATCGACAGCTCCGGATCGGGGACCAGCAACTCCTCCGTCGTACGGTGGACTTGTCCGAGGCCGTGGCACTCGGGGCAGGCTCCGGCGGCCGTGTTCGGGGAGAACGCGTCGGAGTCGAGCCGTTCGGCGCCCGCCGGATACCGTCCCGCGCGGGAGAACAGCATCCGCAGCGAGTTGGACAGATTGGTGACCGTGCCCACGGAGGACCGCGAGGTGGGAGCCGACCTGCGCTGCTGAAGCGACACCGCGGGCGGCAGCCCGGTGATCTCCCCGACCTTGGGCGCCCCCACCTGATGGATCAGCCGCCGCGCGTACGGGGCGACCGACTCGAAGTACCGCCGTTGCGCCTCCGCGTAGATCGTGCCGAAGGCCAGCGAGGACTTCCCGGACCCCGACACCCCGGTGAACACCACGAGGACGTCCCGCGGGATGTCGACGTCGACACCCCGCAGATTGTGCTCCCGGGCGCCGCGGACGCGGACGTACGAGTCGAGGGGGCGGCCGTCGGGGCTGGGCATCGGCGGGACTCCTGGGGGCGGCCCGTACCGCGGTCCGTGGGCCGCGGCCCGGCCGTCGGCGGGGCAGGGGGTTGGGGGTAGGGGGCAAACCCCACGATTCTAGGCCGCGCCCGGTCCCGCTACCCGGGCGCGCCCCCGCCGGTCAGGACGGCTCGTTCTCCAGGTCGAGGAGCTGCCGCTTGCGTTCCAGGCCTCCGGCGTATCCGGTGAGCGCCCCGGTCGCGCCGATCACGCGGTGGCAGGGGCGGACGATCAGCAGCGGGTTGGCGCCGATCGCCGTACCGACGGCGCGGACCGCCGCCCTGGACGCCCCGATCCGCGCGGCGACCTCCCCGTAGCTGACCGTGGTGCCGTACGGGATGGTCTCCAGGGCCTTCCAGACGCGCCGCTGGAAGTCGCTGCCGCTCGTCACGTACTCGATGTCGAAGGCGGTGAGCCGGCCGTCGAAGTACGAACCGAGCTGGGAGACGATCTCCCGGAACGCCTCCGGGTCCTCGTGCCAGCCCTCCTGGACGACCGCGCCGCGCTTCTGGTCCGGCACGGACAGCGCGGCCAGCGCCGTACCGCCCTTGGCGGTGGCCGACTCCTCACCCACCAGCAGCAGTCGGCCGAGCGGGCTGTCCATGGTCGTGTAGACCGTCATCGGTCGGTCCTTTCCGAGTTCTCGCAGCGTGTTCACCCTCAACAGTGCGCCCTGCGCCGGCTTCCGTCCGGCGGGATTCGGACACGGCGCTGAGTCGGTGGCCGCTCGCCGCCGTGCGGGCGTGTTCGGCGGTGCCGGGCGGCCCGCTGGGGTCGCGCCGGGGCCGGTGCGGGCACACGATCGAAGTCGACCACTCCGCACGCCCCAGGAGTCCTGATGGTCTGGATCCCGCAGATCCCCGACCTCGTCGGCCGGCTCGGCGCCACCGAGCTCGCCGACGCCCTGCGCGACCCGGCGACGGCCACCGTACCCGTCGCCCTGGACGACCCGGAGGCCGGCCGGATCAGCGGCGTCGCCGTCCTGGCGGCCTGGCTCGCCGTGCAGGACACCTGGAGGGCGGAACGGAAGGCGGAGATCGAGGAGGTCGCCACCACCTTCGGCGAGGGGCGGGCCGTGGGGGAGTGGGTCGTCCACCTGGAGGGCGCGGAGGGTGAGCGCGTCGGGCTGCCCGTGGCCGCCGCGGTCGACCTCGCCTCCGCGCTCCCGGTGCGGATCCACCACTCCCGCCTGCCGCTGCTCGGCCGGCACGCCGTGCGCCGTCCGATGGTGCCGCCCGACCCCTCGGCCCGCGCCTCCGGCGTGGTGGACGGCTATCTGGCCGCCCTCGGCGCGGGGGACACCGCGGCCGCCGTCGCCGCCTTCGCTCCGGACGGGACCTTCCGGGGGCCGTCCGCCGACACGGACCGCTGCACGGGGACCGGAGAGCTGACCGAGCTCCACGACATCCTCTTCTCCGCAGGCGGCGGCATTCCGCTCACGCTGTGCACCGTCACCGAGGACGGCGAGCGCAGCGCGTTCGAGTACGTCGTCGACCGCTGGGGCGGCACAGAGCTGCCCCCGCAGCCGGGCCTCGCGGTCTGCGCCCTCGGCACCGATGGCCTGATCGCGTCGGCGCGGGTGTACGACGACGTGGAAGCACCGGTGGAGTAGGGCTGCCGGGCCCGTGGCGCGGGCAGGGTTCTGTCCTCGGATCTCCCCGCCCCACCCCCACCGGCACCGAGAGCAGGAGTGAGCATGCGGTACGTGAAACTCGGATCGACGGGTCTGGACGTCTCCCGGATCTGCCTTGGCTGCATGAGTTTCGGTCTGCCCGACCGGGGCGTCCACGCGTGGACCCTCGACGAGGAGGCCTCGCGCCCCCTGATCCGGCAGGCCCTGGAGTCCGGGATCACCTTCTTCGACACGGCCAACGTGTACTCGGACGGCACCAGTGAGGAGATCGTCGGACGGGCGCTCGGCGAGTTCGCCCGCCGCGACGAGATCGTCGTCGCCAGCAAGGTCAACGGCGCGATGCACGAGGGCCCCAACGGCCGTGGCCTGTCCCGCAAGGCGATCATGACGGAGATCGACAACAGTCTGCGCCGCCTGGGCACCGACTACATCGACCTCTACCAGATCCACCGCTTCGACCGTCACACCCCCGTCGAGGAGACGATGGAGGCGCTGCACGACGTGGTCAAGGCGGGCAAGGTCCGCTATCTCGGGGCGAGTTCGATGTACGCGTGGGAGTTCTCCAAGGCCCAGTACACGGCCACGCTGCACGGCTGGACCCGCTTCGTCTCCATGCAGAACCACTACAACCTCCTCTACCGCGAGGAGGAGCGCGAGATGCTGCCGCTCTGCGCCGACCAGGGGGTCGGCGTCCTGCCGTGGAGCCCGCTCGCCCGCGGGCGGCTCACCCGTGACTGGGACGCGGTCACCGAACGCAGCCGGGCCGACGCGTTCGGCCGGAACCTGTACCAGGACGGCGACCGCGAGATCGCCGGCGCGGTCGCGCGCATCGCCGCCGAGCGCGGGGTGCCGCGCGCCAGGATCGCGCTCGCCTGGCTGCTGGGGCGCGACACCGTGACCGCGCCCATCGTCGGCGCCACCAGGGCGGCGCACATCGAGGACGCGGTCGCCTCGCTCGACGTGGAGCTCTCGGAGAAGGAGACCGAGGAGCTGGAACAGCCGTACACGCCCCGGGCGATCAGCGGTCACTGACACACACGGAAGGGCCGGCCGTCGCCGGGCGTGTGTGTCGGGCATACGCGGTCGTGCGGCTGTCGACGGGCGTGTGCGTCGGGTGTACGCGGTCGGGCGGCTGTCGACGGGCGTGCCTCGTGCCCGTCGACAGCCGGCTCCGGCTGACCAGGAATTACGTGCGGAATGACGCTCGGATGAGCGCGTGAGAGCGCTCCCATTGCGGAGACTTCGGACGGAAGGGAGACCCCCCGGGGTTTCCGAATTTCTTTTGGAGCGGCCCGGCTGACATTTGGTCAATATTCCCGGCCGGGCCGTATTAGGAGAAAATCCGGGATCGCTTGTTCCGGCTCGCCGCCCTGTGCAAAGGTGGGCGTTGTCGGCGTGCAGACAATATTGACTTCGTTCTGCACGCATGCGGCGCGCCCGCTCCCTCTCGCCCGGAAGGGCCGCCGGAGGTGGTCGTTCGCGACGCCGGCCCCCATGGGCAGGCCCTCCGGTTCCGACGGGCGGTCTACATACCCATTGGTATGGACTATTTACCGCGCTGCCTTTGGAAGGAAAGCGGACGTGAATGACGGAACGCTGCCTCATTCGTCTGACCCCGACCGTGTGTTCGAGGTGTCGGATGAACGGCTCGCGGCCGAGCTGAAGAGGCAGGGTGGCGCGACCGCGAACTATCCGGTCGGAGAACTCCTGGACCGCCACTGGGAGGCGGTGTTCTCTTACGCGCGGCTGTGCACCGGCGGTGTACGTCCCGCAGGAATGCTCACGACCGCCTCATTCACGCGTCTGTTCGGGGATTCGCTGCACCAGGGCGGACCGAGCGCCGCCTGGCGCCCCCACCTGCTCGTCACCGTCCGCCGCATAGCCGCCGAGTGGCTGATGGACGCGCGGCGCGAACTGCTCGATCCCGGGCTCCTGGCCAAGACGGACGGCGCGGACCGGGCGGCGGCACGGCTGCTTCCCCCGGAGAACCGGCGGCTGATCTCCCGGGCGTTCCAGCGCCTGCCCGAGCCGGCCCGCTGCCTGCTGTGGCACGGGGAGGTGGAGGCCGAACGACCGGAGGTCCCCGCGGCCCTGTTGGGGATCTTCCCCGAGGACGCGGTCACCGAACTGGAGCGGGCCAGGGAGCGCCTGCGCCAGGGCTGTCTGGAGATCCACCACGAACTCGCCCCCAGCCAGGAGTGCCGCCGCTACCACCGCATGCTCGACGCCTCCTTCCGACGCGGCGGTACGGTCCTCGATCCCGACCTGCGCGGCCACATGGACGCGTGCGGCCACTGCCGTTACGCGGCCGACCAGTTGAGCCGGTTCAACGGGGAACTCGCCGTCCCGCTCGCCGAGGCGGTGCTCGGGTGGGGCGCGCACGCCTATGCGACCTCCCGGCGGGCGCGGGCCGCCGCGGCCGCGGACGCGGCCCAGGAGCCCTACGGTGACCCGGCTGACGGAGGCGCGGTCCGCGCCGGGGGAGTGCCGGGCGCCGACGGCGGTCCGGCCACCGGGACCGCCGGCATCGTCGAGTTCCTGCCCGACGCCGACGGCGTACGCACCCCGGGCTTTCCGCCGCCCACCGGGTCGGACGTCGACTGGTCCACCGGCAACCCGAACCTGGACCCAGAAGCGGCCGTGCCGGGGCCTGCCGCGCCGTCCGGACCGGGTGTCTCCGCGCCGTCCGGACCGGGTGTCTCCGCGCCCCTGGGGGACGACCGGCCCCTCCGCCGCCAGGACGAGCAGTCCTTCGGCCGTCCGGAGGACCGGTCCTTCAGGCGTCGGGACGACCGGCCCTCCCGCCGTCGGGGCGCGTCCCGGTCCGGTGCCGGGACCCGCTCCTCGCGTTCCGCGGGAGGCGGCGGGACGCGCGCCACCGGCTCGGCCGGAGGCGCCGAAGCCGGGATCTCCGGCTCCGTGGCAGGGACCGAATCCGGCAGTTTCCGCTCCGAGGCGGGTACCGAATCCGGCAGCTCCGGCTCCGTTGGAGGCACCGGAACCCGTGCCTCCCGCAGGGTTGCCGGGCGCAAGGCGGCCCGGCGCGCTCCGGGCCGCCGCAATGTCGCCGTCGCCGTGCTCACGCTCGGCGCGCTGATCATGGTCCCGCTGGTCCTGTGGATGTCCGACAACGATGCCGACGGCCGACACGACACGGCCGACGGCGGCCGCTCCGCCGACGCGCCGAGCCGCAGCACCGACCCGTCGTGGGCCCGGACCGGCGAGAAGAAGGACGGCACGATGCGCGGGCGGCTGCGCAACGTCGCGACCGGCCGCTGCGTCGGCTTCGCCGGGACGACACCGGCGATCGGTGCCGAGGCCCGGCTCATCCCGTGCTCCTCGGAGTCGGCGACGGAATGGTCGTACGGGACCGACGGGCTGCTGCGCGACGCGGCCCACCCCGGCCTGTGCCTGGACTCGCACCTCGGCTACTCCGTCCAACTGGCCCCCTGCACGGACGCGTCGCGGCCGGGGGCGAAGAACGTCCGCTACGAGCTCACCCTCCAGGGCCTGCTCGTGCCGCGCTGGAACCCGGATCTGGCCCTCGTCCCGGCCTCGGCCGAGGGGGAGTCGGCGCTCGTCCTCAAACTCCGCGAGGACGAGCCGATCCAGCACTGGACCTTCGACCCCTCGTCGCCCTCGCTCCAACTGGAGGTCGTCAACTGGGACTCCACGGACGGCGACGCCAAGGGCTCCACCACAGGGAAGCCGACCGCGTCCGCCACGGCGACCGCCGGCACCCGGACGCCCACCACCACGACCGCGCCCCCCGGCCACGCCACGCCGTCCGCCGAGCCGTCCGACGGCTCCTGCGGCTCGGTGTCCGCCTCCTGCCCGGGAGACGGCCTCAACGGCTCCCGCCGGGACGGCGGTTACGGTACGGGCTCCGGGTCCGGCGGCTACGGATCGTTCGGCGGAGGAGGCCAGGGAAGCCGCCGGTGACGCGACGGACACCGGCGGCCGTGGGGCGTGTGGCCGCGTGGCCGCGAGGCCGTCAGGACGCCGCGGCGCCGGGAGAGCCGGTCGCCGAACCGGCCGTGCCCGCCTGGCCAGTTGTATCCGCTGTGCTCGCCGAACCCTTCGCCCCCGCCGTGCCCAGGAACTCGTCCCAGCCGCCGAGCGGCGACTGACCCGGGCCGAGCGTGCGCAACTTCCGCAGAACCGCGGGGTCCTGGGCCTCCAGCCAGGTGACGAGCTGACGGAAGGAGACCATGCGGACGTCGTCGTGTGCCGCCATCCGGGAGAGAGCCTCCTCGACGGCGTCCATGTAGATGCCGCCGTTCCAGCGCTCGAAGTGGTTGCCGATGAAGAGCGGGGCCCTGTTGCCCTCGTAGGCGCGGCGGAAGCCGGCGAGGTAGCTGTCGCGGGCCTGGACGCGCCAGGCGTCGTACCGGGTGCGGTCGCCGAGCGGATTCGCACCGGACTGATTGGCCATCAGGTTGTAGTCCATCGACAGGACCTGGAAGGAATGGCCGGGGAACGGGATGGACTGGAGCGGGAAGTCCCAGATCTTGCCGCCCTGCACCTTGGCGGGCCACATCTGGAGCCCGCCGGGCGAACTGGCGTCGTACTTCCAGCCCAGCGCGGCGGCGGGCGGCAGCAGATTCGCCTGACCTTCCAGACAGGGGGTGCGGCCGCCGGTCAGCTCCTTGTCGTAGTCGAACGGGAGCGGTTCGAGGTCGGTGAAGCCGGTGTTGGTCCGCCACTCGGTGACGAACTTCTTGGCCTGCGCTATCTCGCTGCGCCACTCGGCGGGCGACCAGCGGCGGACCCCGTCCGCACCGCAGAAGTGACCGTTGAAGTGGGTGCCGATCTCGTGCCCCTCCAGCCAGGCCGCGCGTATCTGCTGGAGGGTCGCGTGGATGTGCCGGTCGGAGAGATAGCCGATGGCGGAGGCGCCCACGGGGTGCTGCGGCGGGTGGTAGAGGTGCTTCTTCGACTCCGGCAGCGTGTAGATGCCGCTGAGGAAGAACGTCATCGACGCCCCGTGGTCGGCCGCGACCTTGCGGAACCGGGAGAACAGCTTGTTGCTCAGCTCGCCCGCGCCGTCCCAGGAGAAGACGACGAACTGAGGGGGCCGTTCACCGGGCTTCAGCCGCTTCGCCTTCGGCTGCCCCGGCTGGGCGCCGGTGTCGGCCGTCGACCCGTCGCCGATCAACCGGACCGGCCGCGGCCGCGCCGGGCCGTCGCCCCCGCCTCCCACGGACCAGTCCTTCGCCGAGCAGGCCGACAGGGCGCCCAGTGCGCCCGCCGACGCCGTCGCGGCCAGCAGTCGCCTGCGTGAGACACCGCTCATCTCATCCCCCGATGCTCTTGGCACCGGCCCGGGTCCGGGGCCGGTGCCTTCGTCAGAACGACGCGCCTTTCGCGGGGTGCGTCAAACGGTGGGATGCGTGAAATTCCGGAAAGGGTCGCGGGAAGCGGGACACGTTGCCGTTCTGTGACAAATCCCGCTGCCCCAGGGGCGGTTGGCGGGCCAAGGAGCGCCCCTGTCCGGTGCGGCGACGGCCGGGCGCACGGTCAGGGGGCGCTCCCGGGGCGGACGACCGTCAGGGAGACCGACGAGGCGTTGCCCGACACGGGCACCTTGCCCTGGGTCCACGCCACGGTGAGCGAGTCCCGTTCGTCCGGCGGCGTGACGATCAGGGAGGCGGGAGTCGCCGTCTCCGCCCCGCTGATCTCCGGGTTGGAGAAGGTCAGTCCGGACCAGGCGCTGTGGCCGGGCGTGAGCGCGACGGTCGTGGGCGTGCCGGAGGACCGCCGTGGATCGGGTCCGAGCTGCTTGCCGGACGCGTCGACGAAGGCCGCGCCGGGGTAACCGCGCACGGTGCAGACGCGCTTGGACGTGTTCGTCAGGACGATCGGGAAGTTCTCCTGGCCCGCTCCGGGGTCGTTGCGGCCGACGGAGGCGCGCAGTTCCGAGGTGTGGCAGCGCCCGCCGCCCGCGGCGCTCCCGGCGGAGGCCGAAGCGGACCCGCTCCCCGTCCCGGACCCGGTCTTCGAGGACGAGGCGCTCGACGCCGGGCCGGCCGACTTGGTGGAACCCGCCGTCGGGTCCGTGCTCGCATCGGTGCTCGTGCCGCCGCCGGAGGCCGGTCCGGCCGTGCCGGGCAGCGTCTTCGGCGAACTCTGCGGGGTGCCGCTGCCGCAGGCGGTCAGCACACTCAGCAGGGCGACACCCGCGAGCAGCGCGGCCCGCCGGGCCCCGGGTGCCGCGCCGTGCGCGGACCCCGTGCCGGTCCGGTCCGTGTCCGCCGCCGTGTCCGGGAAGGTCGACATGTCACCACTCCTTGCGAATCTCCGTACGAGCTCGTCGCACATGCGCGAGGCGCGTCGCGCCCCGTCATTCCTCTTGGATGCGCCCGGGAGCCGAAAAGTTCGCGGGATCGCGGACGGGTTCGGGCGGGACCGCCCGCCCAGGATCACGCTTCGAGGCGTACGGAGCCGATGACACCGTCGGCCGTGTCTTCGGTGCCGCTCTCCTGGCGGATCTGGACGTACACCTGAGGCCGGGTGCCGGTCCCCGTCGCGGTCAGCGCGGCCTCGGTGAGGCGGCCGTCCGGGCCGGGACAGCCGTCCCAGGTCCGTATCAGCCCGTGCCAGCGCCCGCCGGCATAGGCGTGGCTTCCGGCGTAGTGGCACCCCGGGTGCGTGACGGCCCGGACCGCGCCGGTCACGTCGCCGTGTCCCGCGAGTCCGACGAAGACCCCGTCGACCCGGGCGTGGAGGTCCGGCCAGCGTGTCAGGCGGTTCGCGACGACCAGGCCGGGTTCCGTACCGTCCCCGAGGCCCAGCGACCGCGGATTCCACCCGGAGTCGCGCACCTGCCCGCCCCAGGAGGCCGGTACCTCCACCGCGATCCGGCCCGTGCCGTCCTCGACCGTGAGGGTCCTCGCGCCGGGTCCGTCCGTCAGCAGGACGGCGGTGACTCCGACGGCGCAGGCCACGGCGACGCCGGCCGACGCGAGGATCGCGGTGCGCCGGGGCCGCCCGGACCGCTGGTTCCGCCGGGGCGGCCGGTTCCGCCGGGACGCGGGGACAGTTTCGTCCGCGGCCTCCCCGGCCAGCCGTTCGAGCTCCGCCGCGAAGGCCTCGGCGCTCGGCCAGCGCCGCTCCCGGTCGGGTTCCATGGCGCGCAGCAGCGCCCGTCCGACGCCCGGACCGATGTCCGTACGGAGCCGGTCGGGGCGTTCGGACCTGCCCGGCGGGCCCGGAACCGAACCCGTGACGAGGTGGTGGCCGAGGGCGCCCAGGCTGTACACGTCGGCCCGCGCGTCGATCCCGTATCCCGCCTGAGCCTGTTCGGGCGGGGCGTAGCCGGCCGAGCCCGCCGCGATGGTGAGTCCGGAGGCCTGGGCCAGACTCTTGGCGAGGCCGAGGTCGGCCAGCAGCACCCGGTCGGCCCCGCCGGGGGTCGCGCGCAGCAGCACGTTGGACGGCTTGATGTCGCGGTGCACGATCCCGGCCGCGTGCAGGGCGGCCGCGGCCCGCGCCGCCAGCGCCGTCAGACGCAGCGCCTCGGCGACGGGCAGCGGTCCGGCCTCGATCCGGTCGGCGAGGGTGCCGCCGTCGGCGTACTCCATGACGAAGTAGGGTCGTCCGTCGGGGAGTTCACCGATGTCGTAGACGTGGACGACCCGGCTGGAGTCGGCCTTGCGCAGCAACCGGGCCTCGGAGAGGAAGCGTTCGCGGATGTCGAGGCGGTCGACCCAGTTCTCGGTGAGCACCTTGACCGCGACGGCTGCGTCGAGGACGTCGTCGTGGGCGAGCCAGACCACGCCGAAACCGCCCGCTCCCAGGCGCCGTTCGAGGCGGTAACGGCCGATCCGCTCCAGCGAGTGCATACGACTATCATGCCTGGCCTTCGGCCGGCATCGAGGGGAGCGTCAGGTGGGCGACGCGGCGGAGACCGAGGAACTCGCGCGGCGGGCGGCGGCCGGGGACCGGGCGGCACTCGACGTCCTGCTGCGGCAGGTCCGGCCCGAGGTCGTCCGCCGGTGCGGACGCTTTCTCCCCTGCCGTGAGGACGCCGAGGAGGCGGCCCAGGACGTCCTCCTCCAAGTCGCGCGCGGGATAACGGCGTTCGAGGGCCGCAGCCGGTTCAGCACCTGGCTGTACACGGTGGTCGCCAACTGCGCCCGGCAGAAGTACCGCGAGCTGAAGCGGCGGGCCGCCGAGCGGCCCGAGGTCATCGACGCCGCGCGGTACGTCGATCCGCGGACGACGAGCGTCATCGCGGGTTCCCGGATCGACCTGCTGGAGGCCCTTGAGCGGCTGGAGCGTGAACACCCGCATCTGGTCGAGCCGTTGGTCTACCGGGACATCTGCCGGCTCGAGTACGCGGAGGCCGCCGAGCGCGTCGGCGTTCCGCTCGGCACGCTCAAGTCCCGTCTGCACGAGGCCCGTAAGAGGGTCAGGCCGTGGTTGTCCGACGCGTCCTGACCGCTTCCCGCCGGGTTCCAGGACCCGGCGGGAACGGTTCGGGTGCTTGCGGTGCGGCCGGCGCGGTCGGCGTCGGGTGGCCGGTCAGCGCCGGCGTGCCCGGTCAGCGCTGGGTGTAGATGAAGCCGATCTTGTCGACCTCGTCCCCCGCGCGGCCGTGGAAGCCGGCGATCTGCCGCCCGCTCGGCGCGGTGCGCGTCACGCAGTCCGACGTCGTCGTACCTCCGGACAGCGTTCTCCCGAGGTTCGTGGTGAACTTCGCGTAGAAGATGCGGGTATGACTGTCCTTCACGCCTTGGCAGAGCTGCGCGGAGGTGACGTACTCGCCGCTGCCGAGCGTCAGCGAGGAGGCGGTGCCACCCGTGCCGCCGTGCGTGAACGTCGTGCCGTCGCTCAGCGTCAGCCCCAGCCGGTCGACCCGTGAACCGCTGCCGATGGACACCACGGACGCGCGGGCGCCGGCCGGCACCCGGACGATGTCGTTGAAGTAGCTGCCGTGCGGCCCGCCGAACTGGTCGCTGAGCTGGAAGGCACTGCTGCGGGACCAGGTGAACGACGCGGTGATCGGGTCGTGGTCGGAGAGCATCAGGCCGTCGGAGGTCAGGAAGCGCGTGTGCTCGTTGTGGTAGCTCGTCGCGTCGAGCGTGACCGACTTGCTGCCGCGGTAGAGGATCTTGTCGACGACCTCGCAGGTGTCGGGCACGGTGGTGCCGCTCTGGTCGCAGACGAGGGCGTCGCTTCCCTTGGCCGGCGCGGATCCGCCGCGGACGAGCTGGACCCAGGCGTCCGACAGTCCGTTGGCGGCGGCGAACTCCGCGATGTTGTCGCCGGAGCGGGTGTACCGGGTGTTCGTGTCGCCCATGACGACGACGGCGTTGCCCGCGGAACGGCTGCTGATGAACGCGGTGAGCTGGGCGAGGTTGTCGGCTCGGGAGGCGAGGTCGCCGGTACTGGTGCCCGCGTTCGTGTGCACGTTGTAGAAGTCGACGTACACGCCGTCGGCGAGGCGTTCGCGCATGAACGTGAAGCCCTTGGGGGTGAGGCAGTCACCGGAGTCGAGCTGGCAGGAGTTCCAGCCGACCCGCTCGAAGTCGTCGGTGTCGTACGAGATCTTCGAGAGGGTGTTGAGGCCGCTGCCGATGCCGGCGCCACCACTGGTCGGGGTGCGGTAGGCGTGCGCCGTGTCCGCCGCGTACAGGGCCGCGTGATAGTTGAAGTCCTCCTCGACATGGACGATGTCGTAGGGGGCGATGAGCCCGCCGATCGCCGTGGTCGCGCTCTGGCGGGGTGTCGGCGCGCTGGAGATGCCTTCGGGCAGCCCGGCGACGTTGTAGCTGAGCACGCTGAAGGTGCCGGAGTCGGCGGCCGTCGCGGGGGACGCGGCCGCGGTGAGCCCGCCGAGCGCGGCGGCTGCCGCCGCCGCACCGGCGAGAAGTCTGCGGAGAGGGGACATCGGGGGTGACATCGCGGGTGTCTCCAGGGGACGAAGGGACGTCAAGAACCGACCGGGAAGGGGGCGTCGGCCTTGTCGGTGGCGGTGGAGATCGGATCGATGCGCAGCACAGAGTTTGCGTGCCGGAGGTGACGGTCCGGGTGGTCCGTCCGGTCTCCTCGGTGAAGGAGCGGCGATGGCGAGGATGTCCCTCCGCTGACCGACACCCCTGTTCGGCCCACGGTTTACCTACCGTTCGATATACCGAATGGCGTACGACAGGCTGTTCGGGGATTACGGTAGGGGCCCACCGATGATGTGAACAGAGCCTGGAGGGACGGAAGTTGAGCGTGTTCACGCCTCTTCGCGGCCCCTGGGCGGAGGGTTGCGGCGCGGCCGTTGTCGGAGCCGCTGTCTAGGCTGGTCCGTGTGAAGGAACAGACCAGCAGACCCCTCGCCGTGTTCGACCTGGACGGCACGCTCGCGGACACCGCGCACCGGCAGCGGTTCCTGGAACGCTCGCCGCGGGACTGGGACGCGTTCTTCGCGGCGGCGCCCGAGGACCCGCCGCTCGCGGAGGGCGTCGCCCTCGCGCTGAGCAGCGCGCGGGAGTGCGAGGTGGTCTATCTGACCGGCCGCCCCGAGCGATGCCGGCGGGCGACGGTGGAATGGCTGGCCGAGCACGGCCTCCCCGAGGGGCGCATCTGGATGCGGCGCAACGACGACCGCAGGCCCGCCCGCCGCACCAAGCTGGAGATCCTTCGCCGGCTGGCCCGCGACCGGGAGATCCGCGTCCTCGTCGACGACGACGAATTCGTGTGCGAGGAGGCGGAGCGGGCCGGCTTCACGGTCGTACGGGCACGGTGGGCGGCCGCGTCGGCGGCACTGAAGGACGCGCAGGAGCGGGAGGGGCGGACCTGAGGGGATCCCTGGTCGACGGGGGCCTGAGGGAGTCCGGCGGGCGGGGCCTGCGGAATCCCCGGCAAGCGGGGAACTGAGGGCTCCCCCGGGTTTCCCGGCAGGCGGACGTGCCTGAGGGGTTCTCCGACAGGCGGAGCAGCTCTGAGGAGACCCCCGCGGGCAGAGTAGGCCTGGGGAGGGGTATCCCTTGGGCGGGGTGGACCCGTGCGGCACGGGTCGGGTCAGTCGGCGTCCTCCAGCCGGAAACCGAGCTTCAGACCGACCTGGTAGTGCTCGATCCGCCCGTTCTCGATCTGCCCCCTGACCTGGGTGACCTCGAACCAGTCGAGGTTGCGCAGGGTCTGCGAGGCCCGGGTGACCCCGTTGCGAATGGCCTGGTCGACGCCTTCGTGAGAGGTCCCGACGATCTCGGTGACCCGGTAGGTGTGCTCGGACATGCGGCTGCTCCTCTCCGCCGTGGCGCGAGTGCCAGGCGTGATTCCACGGTGCCCCACCGGGTGGCGCTCCGCGAGACGGCGGGGGTGCGGCGGGTGACGTGGGGTGGTCGGAGACGGGTCCGGATGGGTTCTGAGCCCAGCGGACGCGTCCGGGTGAGGCCGGTGTGTTTGAGTGAGGCGCGGCGACGGCCGGGCCGCACCGCCCGTGCCGCACTGTGCAGCGGTCGGCTGTGCCGCATTCTTCGGAAGGAACCGGACATCGTGCACGTACTGATCCTCGGTGGTACGACCGAGGCCCGTCGCCTTGCCGAGAACCTGACGGCGGGGACGCGGCCGGACCTCCGGGTGACGAGCTCGCTGGCCGGACGGGTGGGCGCGCCCCGGATGCCGCCGGGCGAGGTGCGGGTGGGCGGCTTCGGCGGTGCGGAAGGCCTGGCGCGCTGGCTGGGTGAGCACGCGGTGGACGCGGTCGTGGACGCCACGCACCCCTTCGCCGGAACGATGAGCTCCAACGCGGCATGGGCCGCGGCCGCCACGGGCGTTCCCCTGCTCGCGCTGAGGCGCCCCGGCTGGGTCGCGGTCGAGGGGGACGACTGGCACGAGGCCGGTTCACTGGAGGAGGCCGCCGCACTCCTGCCCTCGCTGGGCCGCAGGGTGTTCCTGACGACGGGCCGACTGGGCCTGGCGGCCTTCGCGTCGCTGGAGGACCTGTGGTTCCTCGTACGTTCCGTGGACGCACCGCAGGCCCCGGCCCCGCCCCGCATGGAGGTGCTGCTGGACCGAGGCCCGTTCACGCTCCAGGGAGAACGGGAACTGCTCCGGCGTCACGCCATCGACGTGCTGGTGACGAAGGACAGCGGAGGCGAGGCCACCGCCCCGAAACTGACAGCGGCCCGGGAGGCGGGCCTGCCGGTGGTCGTGATCCGCAGACCCCCGGTGCCGTCCGGGGTCCCGATCGTGGCAACCCCGGAGGCAGCCGCCGCCTGGCTCGACGACGGGATCCACTTGGGCGCGTTCCCGGACATCGGCTGAGGCCGAAGCGCCTGCGACCAGCGGACCCGCCGACGCCGGGGATCGCTAAGATCACCGTCCTGAACCCGAGTTCGGAGGTGCGTCCGGACGCGAACACCTCCGCTTGGAACCGGGAACCGCCTGAGGTGTCACCGCTCGCGTCGGACGGTTGTCAGCTCTCATTCCGGGCTCGGCGGCGGCGCGCGATGAGGAGCGTGCCCGCACCCGTGATCACTGCCGCGGCAGCCGCGCCCGTGATCGGCAGTGTCGAGGAGCCGGTCTCTGCGAGGTTGCCGCCGTTCGACGTCGTTCCGTTGTCACCGGTCGACGACGACCCGCCTGCCGAGCCGCCCGAGCCATTGGTCGAGCCGCCCGTCGAACCGTTGGAGCCGCCGGTCGAGGCGCCCGTCGAACCGTTGCCGCCACTGGTCGAGCCGCCCGTCGAGCCGGTCGACCCCCCGCCCGTGACGTCCAGCGTGATGTCGGCCTTGTCGTTTGCCTTGTCGTGGTCGAACGGCCGTGGTCCGGTGCTCAGCGCGATCGAGCCCTTGGCGCCCGCGATCCGCTTGTCGATCTTCAGCTTGAAGGTGTAGCCCATTTGGGCGTCCTCGGCCATGTGCATACCGACGTGCGCGGGGCAGCGATACTTCCCGCCGTCGGCGTGGCAGTAGTAGTCGCGCTTGACGACCGAGGTCCCGGCGGGAGGCGTGATCATGATCTGGACGCCCTGCTCCCCTTCGTCCCCTTCCAGGACCCAGGCGGGCCCGGCGTTGGCGAACGCCACCTTCATCGTCACCGTGTCACCGACCCGCCCCCTCAACGCGGCGCCCGTCACCTGGTAGTCGGCCGTGTTGACGGAGGTGACCGACACGTTGACACGTTTCGCGGAGCCCTCGCCCCCGGCCGGTTGCTCGACCAGTTTCACCGCCGGCGCGGTCCCCGGCACCGACGGTTCTCCGTTCTCGTCGTCCATCGGGGCGCCGCCCTCCTCGACACGCACGCGCAGCCTGTCGTGGAACGCGCGGTCCAGTGCCGTGACCCGGAGAGGTTTCTCGGGCGTGTAGACGACGCCCGGCCCCACCGCCTGGTCGAACGTGCACGTCGCGGTCCAGTTCTCGGGCATCTCGTCGTAGGACCTGATGTGCTGTACACGGCAGTTGGAGGGAACGTCCACGAAGGCGAGCCCCCGGGTGACGGAGTAGGAGACCCACACCTTCTCGGCGGTCCCGACGCCCTTGTTCGCCACGGTGACCGGCAGGTCGAAGGTGCCCCCCGGTTTCAACCCGTGGATCGGCTCGACGCCTCCGACGACCAGTTCGGGTGCGGTTCCGTCGCCGAAGGCCGCGGGAGCCACGGCCAGCACGATCAGGCCGGCAGCGCCGAGGGCGGCGACAACGGCACCGGAGGCGCGACGGTTGTGTGGGGGTATCGGCATGGAGAGATCCTCTGTCGGGACGCGGGTAAACGGACGGTGCCCTCCGGGGGAACAGTCCTTCGTTCCCTAGACCCTTGCCGATCTCGAACGGTTGTACATCCGATGCCTTCTCCGCCACGGGATCACCTCCTTGTGACCGACCGCGGCGGCCATCCGCCGCAGGCATCCGGCCGGCACCCGATCGAGGAATGAGCGGCCGTACGCCGTGGTCGGGCTCCAGAGCGAGGCCTGGCAAGGCGGAGGCATGGGAGTTGCGGCAGCTCAAGGCGGCGCACGCGCAGAGAGGATCCCGACGGTTCGTGCGGCTGGTGCACGAGGTGCGCGCGGGCACGAACTGGTGGCGCATCAGGGGCCGTTGGCCCTCTCGATGGGTACTGTGCCGACGTGGCTGACGAGAAGGACAGCGGGAGCGGCTCGATACGGCAACGTCCGTGGGATCTGGTGGTGGAGACCGTCTTGCTGGAACTCGTCGGCCTGGCTTTCTTTGGGATCGCCACCCTGGTGGCGTGGCTGTTCGGGTGGCTGCCCGACCCCACTCTCGGCATGTTGACCACGAGCATGCTGGGGCTCTGGCCTGCGGTTGAGTTGTACCGTGCGGGACCGCCCCGACGGCTCGCCGTTGTTGCCGCTGTCCTTGCGCTGGCAACGGTGACAGTGCTTGTGGCTGCAGTGGCGAACTGGGCCCTTCCCGCGTCGGCTGACTCAGACGTCGGCATCCTCATCGGCTACGTCGTCGCCCTACCCGTCGCCGCGGCTGTGTTCGCGTGGTTCATCAACAGGGCGAACGTTGCCTGATGCGGCACTGGCCAACCCTCGGTCAGGGTTGTAGTTGGCCGGTCCGGCCAACCGGATGCTCGGCCACGAGTCAGTGGAACCAGACGACAAGGCGTACGTTGTCAGCTCCGTGGACTTCGCTGAGGATGCGCATGACGCTCCAGACCCGGCCCCAGTCTGTGTCGCTGCCCGCGGCTGACGCGCGGGTCCGTGTGCCTGAGGCGTCGGTCTCCCGCCAGTCCGTGATGCTCACCTCGGCCCAGGTCAGCCAGGTGGTCCCGTGCACATCGCGAGGGCCGCCACAGTCCGCGAACGCACCTCGCAGCCCGTCCGAGGCGTCATCCGGAAAGCCACGGTCTTCCGCCAGGGGACGGAAGCCGAAGGAATTTCGGACTCCGAAGAGGCACGCCAGGCCGTCGTAGGCGTTGCCCTGGTTGATGAGGAAGAGATCGATGCCGGCCTCCCACACCGAGTCCTCGTCGCCAGGGCCCCATAGACGGGCCCCCGGCCGGCATTCGATCATTCCGCTGACATCGGTCGACATGGAGCGATCCTGCCGTCGCGGGCCAGGAGGCGGCATCTCCATTTCCCGTGCTCGCACGAGGCCCGGTCGGGCCTCACGGCCAGATGGCCTTGCCTCTGAGTCAGCTCCGCGGGGAGGCGCACGGTGAGCTGGATGGGCCCCGGGCCGGTCGCGGGCTTCCGGACGCTCCGGCAAATGGCCCCGACCGCGGTGCTCACCGCTGTCGGGGCCCATGTGCCCTCTGCCCGCCGGTAGTTCGCAGCCCTGGCCGATCAGACCCCAGCCCGCCCTGTCCGTGGCCGCGGGCAAGGAGCTGTCGCCAGTGCAGTGCGTGTTGTACGCGGGTGTTACCGGGCCCTGCGCTAGAAGGTCAGGTTCCAGGCGTCGATCTTGCCTGTGTCGGAGGCGGCGTTGTCGTTGACGCGCAGCTTCCAGGTGCCGTTCGCGACCTCCGAGGCGGCGTTCACGGTGTAGGTCTGGGCGATGTTGTCGGCGCTGCCGCCGGCGTGGTTGTGCAGCGTGTAGACGGTGCCGTCCGGCGCCACCAGGTCGACCTTCAGGTCACCGATGTAGGTGTGCTTGATGTCCACACCCACCTTGAGGGTGGCCGGCGCGTTGCCGGTCACGCCGGTCACGGCGATCGGGCTCTCCACGGTCGCGTTGTCGTTGATGGCGAAGTCCGCGAGGTTCTCGAAGTACTTACCGGGCGGCGGGGTGGTCCCGACGGCCTTGAGGGCGTCGACCTGTCCTTCGCCGAAGAACGCATTGTTGGCCGTCGTGCCCGTGCAGCGGCTGTCCGAGGGGCAGGCGACGTCGTTGGCCTGGGCGGCCAGCTTGGCCCGGATCTGCGCCGGGGTGATGCCCGGGTTGGCGCTGGCGATCAGTGCCGCCACGCCGACGACATGCGGGGTGGCCATCGAGGTGCCGCTCTTGCTGCCGTAGCCGCCGCCGGGGACGGTGGAGTACACGTTGCTGCCCGGCGCCGCGACGTCGATGACGCCCTGCCCGAAGTTGGAGAACGAGGCCTTGGTGACACCCGTACCGTTGGCCGCGACCGTGACCACGCCCGGCAGCTCGGTCGGGATGTCGAGGCAGGCGTTGGTGATCGTGCGGGTGACCGGCGTCGAGTCGTTCGGGCTCGCGGAGTCGGTCGTCTTGTGGGCGAGGTCGTAGTTCTCGTTGCCCGCGGCGGCGATCTGCAGGGAGCCCTTGCCCTCGGCGTACTCCTGGGCGCGCTTGACGCCCTCGATGATGGCGGCCTGGTCGATGTTGTCCGGGCAGTTGAACTGCCACGGGTCCGTGTAGTAGCTGTTGTTGGTGACCTTGAAGCCGTGGTCACCGGCCCAGACGAAGCCGCAGATGGTGTTCTCGGCGAAGAAGAAGGAGTTGCCCGGCTCCGCGACCCGGACCGCGGCGATCTTCACCCCGGGGGCCACGCCGACGACACCCTTGCCGTTCTTGGCCGCGGCGATGGTGCCCGCTACGTGGGTGCCGTGCGTGTCGACGTCCCGCCAGGCGCCGACACGGGTGTCGGGCTTGCCGTAGGCGCAGGAGACCGAGTCGGTCGCGTCGAAGTTGGGCGCCAGGTCCTGGTGCTGGTCGTCCACACCGGTGTCCAGGATGCCGACCGTGACGGAGGCGGAGCCCGGGTTCACGGCCCAGGCCTGGTCGGCCTTGATCTGGCTCATGTCGGCCCGGACCGGTTCTCCGGCCGGGGTCGAGGCCTGGGCCGGATTGGCCGGGAGCGCCGGGTTGTAGGCGTCGGCCGGGACGTCCGAGGTGCGCGTGGCGCCGACCTGCTGCACGCCCGCGACGCCGCGCATGGTGGCGGCGAAACCGCTGGACGCAGAGTGGGCGACGATCACGCCGATGGCGTCGAAGTTCGAGAACACGGTGCCGCCGTTGGCCGCGATCGCGGAGCGGACCGCCGAACTGTCACCGGGGGCGGTGATCACGAGGTAGGCACGCGTGCCGGCCACCCAGGCCGCACTCTGAGAAGTCGGCGCGGCGGCCGGAGCGTGGGCCTTGGCGGCCGGCACGGGGGAGGGGCCGACGGGGAGCGTGCCCGCGAGGGCGCCCGGGGCGCCGAACGCGAAGGCGGCGCCGACCGCGGCCGCCAGGACCAGCGTGCGTCTGGTCCGGTTTGATATGTGGGGTATCAATGCGTCCTCCGGAGACAGCCCCGCCGTGCTCATGACACCAGTGGGGCCGTACGAAACGAGTGGTGGATGCAAGATGTCAGGCTCGTGCTCCTGTACGGAAGTACCTTTCCGTACAGGGGCGTTGTAGGGGAATGGCTGAAAAAAGACGTACTCCGGGCATCGGGGGTCGGGATCCACGGGAGCTCGACGACGTCGACCGCGCCCTGACGTACGCCGCCGACCTGATGTCGGCCGTCGACGGGGTGGGTCGACTGCCAGTGTGTTGGCTGACCGGGGTGTGCCCGCAGTTCGGTGACGAGTCCGCCGCCGGGCAGGCCGCGCTGCTGCCCGGCCGCCGACACCGACGGACGTCACGGCATCCACGCCGACGACCTCGACGCGCTCCTGCGCACGGTCACCGCCGCCTGACTCCCCCCGGCGCGCAGGTCACCGAAAGGGTTGCAGGGCACGGCAGTGACATCCCTCACGCGCCCGGTCCCCATCAACGTGCCGCGATAGTACGTGGCGTGTGGCCGATATAGGCGGATCTGGCGTATGGAAGCGGGCATACGTGGCATCTCGGCCGGGGTCACTTGCCCGGGTCGCCGACCTCGAGCGGCCGGACCGCCTCTGCCGCCCTTCTGACGGAATGTGAGGCGTCGTCGATGTCCGGCGAGGCGGCCCGGCACAGTCCCGGGCCGGATTCAAGAGTGCCCATCGTCTACTAGGTGAAGTAGTAGAAGCCCCCGTTGTCGTGCCCTCCCTCGGCTTTTAACAATGACGGCCCCGCAAGGCGTCCCCGCAGGTCAAGCACAGGTGTCTGTGTGAAGCCGAGCCCGCCGGAGGCGCAAAGAGAGTCGACCGAACGAGGTCCGCATGAGGAACCACCGGAAGCACGGCCGGAAGACGCGCCGCAGGCCCATAGCCGTTGCCGTTCTGGCTCTGGGCGCGGTGGCGGTGCCGTCCGCCGCCATGGCGTGCATGGGCGACGGAGGAGCCGAGGCCATCACCGCCACGTCCAGCGGTCACCGGACGGACGGGAGGAAGGCGTCCTGGGACGGACACCGGACGGACGGGAGGAAGGGGTTCTGGGACGGGCACCGGAGGCGGGACGTCCGAACCGCGAAGCCCACCGCGACGGCTTCACCCTCGGCCTCCCCGACGACCTCTCCCAGGACTGAGGCACCAGCCTCGAAGAAGTCCAAGGCGCCCGTCTCGAAGGCGACCACCCCGCCGGCCCCGACGAGGACCACCGTCCCGACTAGGACTGCCGCCCCTACGAGGACCGCTGCCGCGCCGAAGCCGACTGCCGCGCCCCCCTCGACGGCCGCCGCACCGAAGCCGCCCACCGTCACGGCACCCGCCGCAAGCACGGCGACCCCCGCGTCCGCCGCCGTCGCCCGCGTGGTCGCCCTGGTCAACAGCGAGCGCGCCAAGGTCGGTTGCTCCCCGCTCGTCCTGAACGCGAAGCTCTCGCAGGCCGCCCAGGCCCACAGCGCGGACATGGCGAGCCACAACACCATGTCGCACACCGGTTCCGACGGGTCCGACCCGGGACAGCGGATCACGCGCGCGGGCTACCTCTGGAGCACCTACGGCGAGAACGTCGCGTACGGGTACTCCACGCCCGAGCAGGTCATGGCGGGCTGGATGGCGAGCGCCGGCCACAAGCGCAACATCCTGGACTGCGGCTTCAAGGAGATCGGCGTGGGGGTGGCGCAGCCCGGCAACTACTGGACGCAGGACTTCGGCACGGCCCGCTGACGCTGACGGGCCCCACGCCCGGCACGGGCCGCCGACCATCACGCCGGCCGCCGCCCGCCGGCCGCTCCGCTCGCTCCGGAGCGGCCGGCGGCGGGACCGCTGGTGGAGATCTTGACGCGCTGGGTGCCGATCACACAGGCTGATGGCTCGGCATGGCATTCCGTCCCTCACTCTCCCGCAGGAACTGAGGGGCTCAGGCGTCGATGATGACGGGGATGATGAGAGGCCTGCGGCGGTAGGTGCGAAACGCCCAGTTCGCCACGGCGCGGGCGATGAGCTGTTCGAGTTGGATCGCGTCTCCGACGCCTTCGGCGGCGGCGGTGGCCAGGGTCTTCTCGATGACGGGGACGACCGGCTCGAAGGTGCTGTCGTCATGGGCGAAGCCGCGGGCCAGGAAGTCGGGGGCTTCGGCGAGGGCGCCGGTGTCGGCGTCGACGATCGCCACCACCGTGACCACACCCTCTTCCCCGAGCGTGCGGCGGTCCTTGAGGGAGGCTTCGGTGACGCCGCCGACCTCCATCCCGTCTACGTAGACGTAGCCTGCGGGGACCTTACCGGTGATGGACGCGCGGCCGTCGACGAGGTCGACGACGACGCCGTCCTCGGCGATGACGACCCGGTCCGGGTCGACACCGGTACGGATGGCGAGGTCGCCGTTGGCCTGCAGGTGGCGCCATTCGCCGTGCACGGGCATGACATTGCGGGGTTTGACGATGTTGTAGCAGTAGACGAGTTCGCCGGCGCTGGCGTGCCCGGAGACGTGGACCTTGGCGTTGCCCTTGTGGACCACGTGGGCGCCCCACCGGGTGAGCCCGTTGATGACGCGGTAGATGGCGCTCTCGTTGCCGGGGATGAGGGAGCTGGCGAGCAGGACGGTGTCGCCCTTGCCGATACGGATCTGGTGGTCGCGGTTGGCCATCCGCGACAGCGCGGCCATCGGTTCGCCCTGGGAGCCGGTGCAGACCAGAGTGATCTTGTGGTCCGGGAGCTTCTCCAGTTCCTTCGTGCTCACGACCAGACCGGAGGGGACCTTCAGATAGCCCAGGTCACGGGCGATTCCCATGTTGCGGACCATCGACCGGCCGACGAAGGCGACCTTGCGGCCGTGCTGGTGGGCGGCGTCCAGGACCTGTTGGATGCGGTGCACATGGCTGGCGAAGCTGGAGACGATGACCCGGCGCGGCGCGGTGCGCAGCACCTGCTCGATCGCCGGGTTCAGCTCACGCTCGGAGGTGGTGAAGCCGGGTACCTCGGCGTTGGTGGAGTCGGTGAGGAACAGGTCCACGCCCTCCTCGCCGAGGCGGGCGAAGGCACGCAGATCGGTGATGCGGTCGTCGAGAGGGAACTGGTCCATCTTGAAGTCGCCGGTGTGCAGCACCATCCCGGCGCCGGTGCGGATCGCGACCGCGAGGCCGTCCGGGATGGAGTGGTTGACCGCCACGAACTCGCAGTCGAAGGGCCCGAAGCTGCGCCGGTCGCCCTCCCGTACGCGCACCGTGCGCGGCCGGATGCCGTGTTCCTTGAGCTTGGCCTCCAGGAACGCCAAGGTCAGCTTGGAGGCGACGATGGGAATGTCGGACCGCTCGCGCAGCAGGTAGGGCACGCCGCCGATGTGGTCCTCGTGGCCGTGGGTGAGGACCACGGCCACGATGTCGTCCAGCCGGTCCCGGATGGAGGTGAAGTCCGGAAGGATCACGTCTACGCCGGGCTGGTTCTCTTCGGGGAACAGCACGCCGCAGTCGACGATGAGCAGCTTGCCGGCGTACTCGAAGACGGTCATGTTGCGGCCGATCTCGCCCAGGCCGCCCAGGGCGATGACCCGCAGCCCTCCTTCGGGAAGGGGCGGAGCGGCTTTCAGCTCGGGGTGTGGATGACTCATGCCTGGACGTTACCCGGAGAATGGGACGACGTGATCCATTGCCTGGGCGATCGTTCCTCCTGCCGAGCGGATCGAGCGGTGCCGACAGCAGGCCGACGACCGTCTCACCGGCCGTCTGCAGGGCCCCGGCTCCTGGTACTGCAACGGTGCTTGTCCAGATTGCCGGGCAGCTTTCAGGGGCTGTGTCCGCGTCGTTTGCAGTGGGGGCAGACGGGATCGGAGCCGGGGTAAGTGGTGGGCTGGGGCGCGAGGGTCAGCGGCGCTGGTGCTCGCGGTCGGCGAGGTCGATCATCGTGAGACGCGGCAGAGCCACCAGGCCTTGATCATCGAGCTGCCCTCTCGCGTTGCTCAAGCCACTCGATGTACCAGCTGCGGAAGGTGTGACGGTTTCCGTTTGTGTCGACGTACGGCTCGAAGGGCGGGTTGTCCCCACAGTCCCGGTCGCGGAGTTCCCCGCGGTGCGGGCCGACGACGATGAGCCAGCCACTCATTCCGCATCCGTTGTCGCTGATGGGGATGGCACCCCGCACTCGTTCCCGGAACCAGACATCCTCGCCGACGTCGCCGAAGACCTTGCGGTAGTCGCCCAGATAGTCGTCGTCTTCGTCACGGGTGGTGGGTTCGTACCCTGCGGCGCGAAGGGTTGCCATCTGCTGGTCGGCCCAATCTTCCGTCTCGACGAACGGCCCACTGGGGTCCAGCAGTAGGGGATGATCCTCGTCGTCGTCCCAGACCCATGCCCACTTCGCGTCGATTCGGCGCAACGACGTGAGCTCAAGTGCGGGTCCGGGGCCGCCGGCTCCGACCTCCGCCAGAAATGTGCGGTACTCGTCGGGGAGCGCGACACCGAACTGTGCTTCCACCTCGGCGATCTCCGGGAGGGTCAGGACGGGTTCGAACGTCGGGTGTCGAGACGGCCCACGGCCACCCGCTCGACGCTCGGCCTCCTCCACCGCGATCACACGCTCCCGAACTCCCGACCAGTACACGCGCGTGTTCACAACTCTCCCATCGACGGCGAGCACGGAGACTAGTCCCTGCCACCGACATCCGACCTCCGTCCGGACTGAAGCAGCGCCGGTCACTGGAGAAGTGGGACGGTTCAACGGCTGGTCGGCACGGAGGACGGGCTGACATCAGCGGCTGACACCAACAGGAGCGAACAATGGCGGTCAGCACCAGGTCTCGGCGGACCGTCGACCGAAGCGCCGGACTGGTCGAGCAGCGTCGGTAGCTTCCCGCGATCGACCTGACAAAGCAGGGGATCAAGCGCAAAGCGTCCATGTGCAGCCCGGATCAGTCTTCGGCGTCGTGGTAGCAGACCGTAAGACTCGGCCGATAGCCGTCCGCGGTGATCTCCGGCGGGTGCCCACATCGGCCATGACCTGCTGGCCTACGCAGGGCAGTTGGCAGCACAGCCCGCCGACGCCTACCTTCCCATCGACCTGAACGTCCGCCCCACTGCCTCGCCGGCCGAAGCACTCCAGACCATTACCGCCTGCGGTGGGTTCGCGGCGATGGGCGTCGCCGAAATCCTCTGAACGGCTCCCAAGCAGGACCGGCCTTGCGCCGGACGGGGTCCGCGGCGCACAAGATAGAGTCCACGGCTGACATCAACGACGCCGGACAGTGCGTACGTCGGTGACTCTGCTCGGCCACGTCACCTCGAGCAATGCTCGGAACCTGTGGATCAGCGCTGGGAGCAACGCATGGGGCGTACCTTCCCGATGATCCTGTGATGGTCTCCGAGTAGGCCCGCATTGCAGCGCGGGTCGGGAAGGCATGCCCATGCTCAGCGTAGTCACGGACGACGGCTCCACCCAGTCTGGCTCCTTGATCGACGAGATCGTCCGCGAAGGCGCCCGCCGGATGCTCGCCGCCGCGCTGGAGGCGGAAGTCAACCAGTACATAGCCGAGTTGGCTGCCGAGACCGACGAGTGCGGGCGGCGCCGCGTCGTCCGTAACGGCCACCACCGGGCCCGGACCGTGGTCACCGCGGCCGGACCAATCGAGGTCAGGGCACCGCGGGTGAATGACCGGCGGGTGGACGAGGCGACCGGCGAGCGCAAGCGGTTCTCCTCGAAGATCCTTGCGCCGTGGTGCCGCAAGTCGCCGAAGATCTCGGAGGTACTGCCGCTGCTCTACCTGCACGGACTGTCGTCCGGGGACTTCGTCCCGGCCCTGGAACAGTTCCTCGGCGGCACGGCTGGCCTGTCGCCAGCGACGGTGACCCGCCTGACGAAGCAGTGGGCCGACGACCACTCCGCCTTCCGGGACCGGGACCTGTCGGACCGGGACTTCGTCTATGTGTGGGCCGACGGTGTGCACCCGAAGATCCGGCTCGGGCAGGCCCACTCGTGCGTGCTGGTCCTGCTCGGGGTGCGTCTGGACGGCACCAGGGAACTCATCGCGCTCGCCGAGGGCCTGCGGGAGTCCACCGAGTCATGGGCCGACCTGCTGCGCGACTGCCGCCGACGTGGCATGCGCGACCCCGAGCTGGTCATCGGCGACGGCACGATGGGCCTGTGGAAGGCCCTCGCCGAGGTCTTCCCCGCAGCCCGCCACCAGCGCTGCTGGGTCCACAAGGCCCGCAACTTCACGAACTGCCTGCCGAAGACCGCGCAGCCCGGCGCGATCAGGGCGATGCAGGAGATCTACAACGCTGAGGACCGTACCCACGCCGAGAAGGCGATCGAGGCGTTCACCCGCACCTACGGCACGAAGTGGCCCAAGGCCGTCGCGAAGATCACCGACGACCGGGACGAACTGCTGGCGTTCTACGACTTCCCCGCCGAGCACTGGGTTCATCTGCGGACGACGAACCCCATCGAGTCGACCTTCTCAACGGTCAAGCTCCGCACCAAGGTCACTCGCGGCGCAGGCAGCCCCGCCGCAGCACTCGCGATGGTGTTCAAGCTCGTGGAGTCCGCGCAGGCCCGCTGGCGGGCGATCACCGGAGCACACCTGGTGCCCCTGGTCCGGGCTGGCGCGAGGTTTGAGAATGGGATTCTGGTCGAGCGCCAAGGGCAGGCCGCGTAAGTGGGAGGATGAACCACCCCTCCCACATCCACCATCGGAACAAAGGTGATCAGAGATGGTTCCTCGGATCGGCGACCACGTGATCGTCTCCTGTGAGCCAGCAGCCGCTCGGGTGGTTGGGGTAGATCGCTACATCACGCTGGAATGGCCATGGAGAGCGATCGACAATTCCTCCAATTTCCGATGGAACGGGCAGGTCGCACTCCCGCACGGCGAGTCCCACGAGGAATGGAGCCCATTTCGTCTCGAGCCGGCACCTTCCGCCCTCCGCGTTGGAGACGTTTGCGCCGTGTTCATCCCGCCAACCAAGCTCTACGTGGGGCACTACGAGGAGTACCACCCTCCACGCAACCTCGGCTGGGCTCCCGCGCCCACCGCAGGACTCTACGTCGTACCACTGGAGAGGATGGACGTGGACATGGAGTACGCGGGGTACATGCTCTACCTGGGCGGATCTGATCCCATTCGCGTCGAACCACTCAACGACTGACCCGACACGTCGGTCTCCAGCATCACGTAGCCAAGGAATGATCTGAGCCACACAACTCATCCACAAGTCTTGACTATTGCTCCGTCACCCTCAGCGGTCGGCGGACGTCGGACCGGGCTCGGATCGAACTGCTATAGCGGTGCTCCAGAAGTCCAGCGCCTCCACCAGATGCGCCCGCTACGCTCGCACTTGTGAGCGAAGCCGCCCGACTCATAGCGAACCACCGAGTCCACGTCGTCCCCGTTGTGTTGGCTCTGGCCAATCCAGCATGGCAGCGGGACGTGTGGCTTGACCCTTCGGCGTTCGAAGATCTGGACCATGTCTTCCACACACTCTTCGATGACTTCTGTGACGCCGACGAGCCAGAGCGGTTCCTCGGCGTCTGCCTTCGAAGTCACGAAGAAGTCGTTCTGATGAGAGAGCTCGGTGCCGCACTCAACACCGCGGCGGCCGAGGCACCCAACGACACCGACGCGGAGTATCTCCGGGCATCTGTCTGGTCAGAAGTCGTGGCCATCGCCGGGCGCCTCGCGCAGGTCATGGTCGCGAACGATCTGAGGGAACTTTCCGTGCTGCTCAACGAAGAGGCCGTGCCAGACCCGTGCCAGGTCGTACGAGGAACCCCGGGCAACACCGGGGATGAAGCGACGGATACCCAAGCTGCGACACCGCTTCGCCGCAGGTCAACCCGGCACCTTTCCCCAAACGCCCCTATCTTCCCAACCTGGGGTGAGGCGTGTCGCCTTCCAGGCCTGGACCGCATCACCACAGCCAGCGACCCAGGAACTCGGCCCAGATGTATCCCTGATACCCCGCGAACGCTGGCGGGTCGCATTCCTCCAGTTCGGCCGCCAGCTCTTCCAACTCGGCCAGGACAGCGGCTTCCTCGTGGTCGTCGGGGTTGAGGAGCAGGTCGCACGTGTCGACCCGCAGCCCGTAGTGGTGCAGGCACTGCACCCAAAGGACGACGGAGGAGTTGGCAAACCACAGCTCGCCGTCCGGCTCAACGTAATAGACAGTTCCGGTGGCCGGCTCCACGGCCCACGAGGCCGTCAGGGCGCCGTCCGGGAGGTCCGAGAGCTATCTCTCGGCCAGGCGGTACAGCAATCTTCCATCAGAGGTCGGCAACGACGGCTGAGGTCCTTCCTGAAAACACACCCGGTGAGAGGCGTGTCCTCGGTGTGAGGAATGCCGACCTCCATCAGAACCGCCTTGTCAGCGTCCGGAATCCGCCAGTCACCCACTTCAGACCCCTTGGCGCGGGTCGCTCCCTGTCCGCCCGCCCAGTCGACGAGATCGTCGTAGGTCAGGCCCTCATAGAACAGCGCCACGATTACCTCCGGCCCCGGAAGCGTCCGCCGACTCACCCGAGGCCGACCGATAATCCGACCAGGCCCACGACCGCTCCCTCGCACCGATGCCTGCGGGCTCAACCGCCGTACAGCCGAAGGCTCTCCGCTCACTTCATGAAGGCAATCACCAGCGGGTCCGACTCGGGCGCGATGTAGTCGTAGGTCGGGGAGTCGACGTGGCAGTGATCGCTTGCATCCGCCTCGGAGGCGAAGCCCTCGATGTTGTCGGCGAGAAGGTCGAGAGCTTTTCGCCCTCCCCGGATCCTCAGGGTCTCGCCCTCCGCGACGATCGAGGCGGTGTCGCCCTCAGGGTCCTCCCGGAACGCGATCTCGGACAACGACCTTTCGTAGGGAAAGGGGTGCCGGTTCTCGGAGAGATCGCAGCTTCCGGCCTTCCCTCGCAGCAGGTGTCCGAGCGCCAAAAGCTCTGGACGCGTCCCAGAGAGTTCGAGTTCTCTGGTCCCCCCGCTGTACAGCACCTGCAACATCTCATCGCCTCCGGTCTGCCGCCTTTACCGATCACCAAGGTGGATCATTCTCCCGGCCCTTCGGCCTCAGTCGGGCTTACGGCTCCACGGCCTTGTATCGCAGTCGAATCAGCCGAAGTTGTTGATCTGGTCGCTCGTCGTAGGGCTGGTGGCCTGCCACTGCTCAGGACTCAGCAGACGTGTCCGCGCGGCCAGACGGCGCAGGGCGGCGATGGCGCCTTTGTCGAGTTGGGCCCCGCTGTAGCCGATGTACGCCACGACACCGGGCACCGGCTCCCAGGCCAGCGCGCCGTTGCCACCGAACGCAGACGTGATGATCGCGGGCTTGCCCTTCACCGTCCCTGCCGTCTGAACGTCGGCGGCGTACAACTGGTCTTCGAAGCCGCCGCATCGGGCGACGCCGGTGAAGGTCAGGCCGCCTGAGAGCGCGTCTTCCTCCCCGGTCCCGGCTGAGCTGTATCGGGCCTCGTATATGTAGGTCGGGCGGGAGGTGCCCGTGGCCGTTACTGAAAGTCCGGGCGGTGATTCGACCTCGGGGCGGCCCGAGGCGACGCTGGTGGCGGCGGCGACAGCGATCAGCTCGGACTGCGGCAGATCCCCTCGGACTCGAGCGTATGAGCCACCGACTGGCCAGGTGATCTCTCGCTCAAGGGTCCTTCCCGAGACGCCGCCGACCAGGACCGGGCGCCCCCCTGTCGGCGCAGGTACGGGGAACGTGACCACCGCGCTGTGCCGTCCCAGAGAACCGTTTGAACGTCGTACGACCACCGTCGACGGGCCTGCGTCCGCTCTGCGATCACGCCTGATCAGCGTGGCACCCTGAGACAGTCGTAAGCCTGTGATCACCATGCCAGGGGTCTGCCCCGCCCTGACAGTCGCGTCTGGGCCATCAGGAAAGGCACGGCCGGACGGCGACGCCGACGACGAACTAACGGGTGCTGCCGGGGCCTGTTCGTCGGGGCCGCTCACGGCCACGATGCCCACCACGAGCGCCGCGGACAGGGCCACGGCTACGGCCACAGCGATGAGCCGACGCGACGGTCTCCATGGCGGTCGGTCCGAGCCATTGCTGAGTACATCCCCCATGCCCACAGTCTCCCTCGACAGGTTCCGGGCCGTACAGACAGCGGCGTCTTCGATGCGGGTGAACGGGCTTGCTCTGGTCGACGCCGCAAGCCAGTAGCGTGGCTGATCCGGTGGAGCAGGAACAGTCAGGGGCCGTTCTTGTTCCCGGCGCAGGTCAGCGTCCGCCGCTCCCCGGTGTTCCCCGCCCGTTCGGGCACGAGATCAACCAACGCCCTCAGCGCGCACGTCAGCTCGGCTGCGGCGGACCGATGACGGCTGGCCAGTCTGCTTGGCCGGCCCGGACGCATGGCTTTCTCGCAAGGTGTCGGGTCCGCCGCGATCGGGGCGGACCCGACGCCTTGACCGTCGCAGCCGCGGTTACCGCCGGCTTGGCCCCTACCAGCCCGCCAGCACCGCGGACATCACTTCACCACGACGTTGTCCCCGGACGACGTCGACGGCCCGGTGGTGGTGTTGCCGTAGTACACCCAGCGCCACGTGCCCGTCCTGGAGGCCTTCACGGTCGTCCTGAGATCACCCGAGCCGTTCGCGTACACCTTCTTCACCGTGGTGTAGGCGGCGGTGCCGTCAGGCTTGAACTGCAGGCTCACCAGGCGGCCTCCGTAGGAGGCGTACTTCCTGGTCTCCCAGTTGGCCCGCGTGACCTTTCCGGTCACGGTGATGGTCTTGTCCTTGGACACCGGTTCGGGCGAGGCGTTGACGGTCAGGCGGGAGTTGCGCTTGACGTCAACCGTCAGACCCTTGTCGTCGGTGTCACCGCCGCCGCCCTCGAAGGACACCTCGGCCCCGACCTTCCAGGCCCCGGCCTCGCTGTTATGCATGTCCCACACACTCGGGTCGAAGTACATCGTCTCGTTGAAGTCGCAGACGCCCGAGCTCACCTTGATGCAGTCGCTCGTCTCGATGGCGTGCCACAGCCGATCACCCGAACCACTGCGGTACAGGAACACCGCCGGCCACTTCCACTTGTGCGTGGTCGCCATCCGGAAGGAGGCGGGCACCGCGACCTCGTTCGACACCCCGATCACAATCGACTTGCCGCCGTTCACCTGGACACGGCTGAACGAGACCCCACCCTCGGCCGCCCCGGCCGGCACCGCGGCCACGGCCGTGAACACCGCCGCCGCACCACCGGCCACGAGGACTCTCCAGACCTGCTTCCCCACCTGATCCCCAATCTCCTTGCGGAAATGCACCGAAGGTTCATCCCTCCAGCGCCTTACAGACCGTCAACATCCGCATGGGGTTGTACAACCGCGCATCACAATGGGGCATCAGACGATCCCCGCCCCACGCGAAGCGGGGAGGTCGGTGCGAGCACTCCTCGATCGGCCAGCGCACCCCGGCGACCCGCACGAGCGTCGACAGCGGCGTCGGTTGCGGGGTCGAGCACAGGGAGAACGCGCACTTGCCGGTGGCGGTGTTGCGGCGGATCCGCAGTTGGCGGCCGGTGCCGGTGCCGGTGCCGGTGCCGGTGCCGTCGCCGTCCAAGGCGATCCACGCCCACCGGTAGGTAAGCGGGCTTTGGCGCCGGCCCCAGCACTGCGAGTCGGACAGGCGCTCTCGGGAAGGCTCCGTCGCGCCGCAGTGTGATCATCACCCGGGCCGGCCCAGCACCGAGACGATCTCTGCAGCTACGCTCCTCGGGGCAGTCGACAGCGAGCACGACCGGGGGAATCCGTGAACCGACCACTGTTGTTCCTCGACGTGGACGGGCCGCTCAACCCCTATGCGGCCAAGCCGGAGAGGCGTCCCGACGGCTACACGACACTCAGAGTGCCCCTGGACGGCGGGGCTCAAGCAGAGGGTAGGCGCCTCTCGTACCGACGTCGTCGCCCCCTGCGGGTCTGGCTCAACCCGGAGCACGGACGGCGCCTGCTCCGGCTCGGTTTCGAGCTGTGCTGGGCCACCACATGGATGGACGACGCCAACCGGTGGATCGCACCGGTGCTCGGCCTTCCGGAACTTCCCTTCGTCGACTTCGGTGACGCCTTGTTCCAGGAGCGCCCTGATGGAGTCCACTGGAAGACCGGTCCGCTGGTGGACTACGCCCGTGGCCGTGCCTTCGCCTGGGTGGACGACGAACAGAGCGAGCCGGATCAGACCTACGTGACCACCCACCATCGCGGGTCGGGGCTTCTGCACCACGTCAACCCGCGGATCGGCCTACGGGAGAACGACTTCCACACGCTCGCCGACTTCGCCCGCTCCCTGGACATTCCACGAACCACCGGTTGAGCACGTCGTCGGCTCTTCAGGTGGCCATGCACTCGGAGCCGCGATCATTGCGGGAGAGCCCATGGACGGCCGTCCCGGCCCTGGAACCCCGTCGTCGGGGGCGGGCCGCCTGTGGTGGGATGGCCCAATGATCGCCACAGTGCTCTGGGAGCGCGAACTGCACCAGCGGGGCGGCGTTTCCGCTTTCGTCGTGGGGCCCGACTGTGTCGTCCTGCACGAGCGGCACACCCGGCTGGTCTGCCTGGAGCGCGTCGACGGCTCTGTGCGCTGGGACGTCCCGCTCGGTACCTGGCCGCGCGGGATCGTCCTCGCGGGGGACCGCGTGCTGGTGTTGCCGCAAACGCCGAACCTGCTGTCCTGCATCGATCTGCGGACGGGTGCGTCGCTGTGGAGCGCCCCGACACCGGGGTGGACGGGGAATCTCGCGGTCCACTCGGACACCGTGGTGATCGGCGGTTGGCGCGGCTACACCCCGATGAGTGGCCTGGACCTCGCCGACGGGGGCGTCCGCTGGACGACACCGTCGCCGGTGACGTCCGTACGGTCCCTCGCGTGGGTCGGCGGGGTGCTGACCGGCAGTGGCCACGAGGCGGTTCTCCTCGATCCGGCCGACGGGAGCGACCTGGCTCGGTGGCAACTGCCGGACCCGCTCGCGGGAACCGACGGGAAGGTGTTCGTCCCGGTGGGTGCGGAGCGGGTGGTGGCGGTCTGCGAAGCCTCGTCGCTGGTGACTTTCGGCATCGGCGCGGACGAGCCCAACCGGCTCGGATCCTACGATCCGTTCGGGGCGGTTGGGTACATCCACGGGTCGATATGGATGCTGCGGTCACGCAGGGGGTTCCTCGCGGTGGATCCCGCCGACGGGATGTCGACGTGGTCGGTCGAGACGGATCGGCGGATTGTGGTCGACCCTCTGCCGTACGCCGACGGTGTCCTGGTCGGGGATGCCAACGGCGGCATCCGGCGGTCGGGGCCCGACGGCCGCACCGTGGAGGGGTGTTCCCTGCCGGGTCGGCGCCTGGACGCGCTGGCCGCCGCCGACGACGGCGGGCTGTTCTTCGCGGCGAAGGGCACCTTCGGCTCCTTCACCGTCAGCCCGAAAGCCCAGCGGCTGACCACATCCGCAGCCGGCACGAGAGCCCTCTCCGTCCGCGAGTCCACTGGGCAAGATCCGAAAGGGACGGCCCAAGGGACGGACCAAGGGACGGACCAAGGCTTGTCCCGCAGCGGTCATTGAGCGTCGCCCCTGGGCTCTCCGCCAACGTGACTGTGCGGTGCCCGAGGCGTGCGACCTTCCTCAGAGGTCGGGGAACGGTGGCGTCTCGTCCATCGTCAGCAGCAGTTTCCGTGCTGGTTCGGCCTCTTCCGGCCGCATGGATGAGGCGAGGCCCTCGATGACCCGTCGGCCCGCGTGCACGGCTTGCCTGGCGGCTGCTTCCCAGGCCGGTTGCTCCCGGAAACTCGTGCGCTTCGGGCCGCCGGCCGCCGCGGCCGAAGAGTGCCAGTTGTCGGTCCGGTAGATGCTCTCCAGTAGATCCAACAGCTCCGCCTTGCAGGGCACGTACGGGGCCCCGGCGAGCTCCAGGAGGAAGGGGACCGTCGGAGCGGTCGCCTCACCGACTACGAACCCCAAGGCGCAGACGCTGTCGCCCAGTTCGTCGACTGCGAGGCGGGCAGCGTCCTCGCCTCCGTACGCGATTCGGGAGAGCAGCGGCGGGATGTCCCCGGCGGGGAGCTGCCGGGCATCGCGCAGTTCCCCCCAGCGGACGCCGGAGACGCCTCTCAATAAACTTCCCACGCACGGTCACCTTTCATCGGGCTCGCGTCAGCTTCGCCGCCATCTTCATCTGGGCCCGACGCTGACGATGACGGCGTGGTTCAGTCCCACCACAGGGACCACACCGTCGATCGGGTCATGCCGTCGCCGGCGACCTGAGCGTCATCCACGGTGTCCTCGCAGTAGCCCGTCAATTCCGTGGCGGCCTGTGCGGCGGACCGGGGGTCCAAGGGCGGTCTGTCGACGACGAGTTCCAGGCGTGGGCCCGAGGCGAAGAAAAGCTCGGCCCCCCACTGCTCGTGCCAGCGTCTGAGCAGCGCCGCATCGTCGGCTGGGTGGAGGTAGTGGGTGCTGCCGTTGCCCGTCATGATGAGACCGGGCAGCAAGACGGGCACCTCGTAGCCTCCTCGCGCCGGAACGAAGTGGAGCCACCACTGATCCCTCCAGTACATGGTGTTCCGATTTTCGGGAACCCAGCGTGACACCCCTGGCAGCGGCTCCGCGATCGCAGGACCCAACCGCGGTGCCAGGCGATCGGGGTCATACTCGTCAAGCCATTCCTCGAGCCCCCCTTCCTCCCCACAGGCGAAGTCCCTGATCCATAGGAAGCTCGACAGCACGATCGATGCTGCGCGCGCATCGTGGTCCCGGCACACGACCTCGGCCACCATGTTCTCCAGAAACGCAGCGTCCACGCCCTCGTGGAGACGGCCGTCACCGGTCAGACCCTCCGGTGACATCTCGCTGACGTAGGGCCACCAGCCGGTCTCACCGTGCTTCCCGCGCCACTCGTCCCATGCGTCACGCACCCTGTCCGACGCCACGAGCACGCTCACCACCTCGACGCCCGCAGCTGTGGTGGACCGCATCGGCTGCGACTGGGGAAAGAGCGTCCGTAGAGCGGAAATCAGATCGTCCGCGGCAAGGTGTGGCTGGTGGAGGAACGTGTTCATGATGTCGGGACCCTACGGTCCGCTCACTCACCACGCACCCGATAAAGAGCCCCGCACTCGGCGTACGAAGATCATCGCAGGGTGGTTAGGGTGCCGTCGTCAGCCGAAGGAGTGGAGGCGCATGATGGAGCAGGACGAAGCATTGCAGCTCGCGGTGGCATTCCTCGAGGACAGCCAGGCAGAGTATGAGCCGCCTCTTGCCGTCGACACGGAGGGCGTCTGCCGGAGCAACGGACTTTTGATCGTGCCGTACAACTCGGTGCAGTACCTCGCCTCGCGTGATGTCAGAGAGCAACTGTTGGACTGCTGGCCCATCCTCGTCGACCTTGAGCGCGGAGACGTGCGGTTCGGGACGCTGGACGAGCGGCACCTGTGGAGGAACCCGAGCACCTGACGAGGCCATGGCTGACCGCAAGGTTCGGTACAGCAGACCCCCCTGCGCCGCCCGGTCTCCCGGTCGTACCCGACCCTGAGACGGCCACAGTCTGGATCACGACACGGCTACATGAGGGCAAGTCCCCGGCCGACGACTAACCCCTGACCCGGCCGCCTCCGGCGCGTCCCCCAGTGCGCATCAGGGCCGCACCACACCGACAACGGCCGTTGCGAGGCCGACGCCCCCGAACACGACCAGCCCTATGGTCCAGACGCGGTGGGACCGTAACCTGACGAGACCCTTGGAGGGCATTCCGGCTTCTCTGCAGCGCTCTTCCGCTGAACCGTGGACTTCGGGAAGTCCTCGGCTCTTCTCGAAGTCCTGCAACCAGATGCTGTCGGCCAGTTCATGGCGCCGGTGCTTCGCCAGAAGCTGCACGGACATGAAGGAGACGACCACCGACAGCAACCCGGAGGCGATTTGCGCCAGTTGCCCCGTGTCAGGGCTCAAGGCGATGGTCATGAGAAACGCCTGAGCCGTCAACCCCAGGCCCGGAGCTTGCCACATCATCGAGTCGAACCCGGCGCGGCGGGCGGCCACCGCCTGGTACTGGAGGAATGCTTGCTCGTCACTCGGGGCGGGAGGCGTTGACATGATTACCATGCAATCAGCCGGCCAGCTCGTCTGGAAGGAGCTCGACGCAGTTCGCTCCGCTCCACGGAGAAGCCTGTGGTCGAGTGACCGTCGACCGGCGCACGTCTGGCGACATGGTCTACCTGGTCGGTCGGCAAGGCTGAGGCATTGGCGTCTATTCGGCGTGAAGTTGAGGGCCGTCCAGCCACCGGAGCGGCGAAATTCAGGTGCCGCGACGACAAGGACGCTGCCAGGCTGCGCCCATGATGGGTGAGATTCGATGAGGACGCGCGCCCTGAGATTCGGTCTGTTCGCCGACCAGGAGGGGCTGACATGGGTCCGGGGACTCGTCGAGGAGGCCGTGCGGCCCCGGAGCGCCCGGATCGTCAGTGTGACGGTTTCGCACACCTTCCCTGGCAGCGAACTGACCACGGCCGAGGTGTACGGCACGCTCGCGGAACAATGGGCTTGGGAAAACCCTGGTCGGAACAGTGGCGCGCGTTCTTCGGTCGAGTTGCGCGTTCACGTGGCGTGTTCCCTGCGGGCGTGGCGAGCGATTCGCAAGACAGTGATCAAGACTCTATGTCCGGAAGGCGCGGCACCCCATGTGTGCCGTGTTCCGTGGTTCGCCGCCTGATCGGAATCACGCGCTGGCCGCCCTCACCTGCGGACGTGCCGGTGTGAGTCCTGCCTTGCCCCGGCTTCTGGGGTGGCGGGGGAGCTTCTGGCCCCTTGCTTCGACGCCTAGAGGCTCAGAATGCGCGGCAGGCGGTTTAGCCGTTCTGTACTCGCGGAGTGTCTTCGATTCCTACGCTTGGTCACCTGCGATGGGCGGATGGCACATGGTCAGGAGTGTTTGTGAGTGCGGAGATCGTCGAGCTGGTGGATCAGGCCACGCCGTATCTGTCGGCCGCTTTGACCACGTACGGGGCGGCGGTCCTGAGCCGGGCTGAAGAGGCTGCGGTGGGTGCCGCGGTCGAGGGGACAGCGGGTCTGGGGCAGCGGATTCTGCATCTGGTGTGGCGGCGACGGGACGAGGAAGGCCGGGCCGTTTTGGAAGGAGCTGTGGCGACAGCCGTCGAGGAGCCGGACGACGTGGATGCGGCGGGGGCGCTGCGGCATCAGCTCAAGCGGGCATTGCGGGAGGATGCGGAACTGGTGCGCGAGCTGGCGGCGTTGCTGCCCGTGTCGGGCGGAGCAACGGTGAATGCGTCGGGTACACGTGCGATCGGCGCGCAGCACATCGGTATCGCGGCTTCAGGCGACAACACCACCATTCACCCGCCCAAGCAGTGAGTGCGCGGATTTCGGGACGGCCGGTGGAGGTAGAGGCATCCGGTGAACGGGCGATCGGGGCCGAGTCGATCGATGTGGCCATCAGCGGGGACCACGCGCGGGTCGTTGTCCTGCCGGCGCAGGCCGTGCACTGGGCGCACACCGTTCAGGCTCCAGCGAAAGCCGGGTTCCTGCCAGAGTCGGTGTCAGGGGTATTCGTCGGCCGCGAGCGTGAGCTGACCGAACTGCGGAAGCTGCTGACGGGCGGGGGCTCCGCCGCCGTGGTTCAGCCGCAGATGTCCCCGTCGCGGGCGAGAGCGATCCACGGGCTGGGCGGAGTGGGTAAGAGCACCCTGGCCCTGCATTACGCCGACCGCTACCGCAGTGAGTACACGCTGGTGTGGTGGATCGCTGCCGAGTCTCCCGAGTCGATCGTGATCAGCCTCGCCGCAATTACTACAAGGTTGTGTCCGCAGTGGGCACAGACGGCCGATACGGACCAGCGGGCGGCCTGGGCCATCACGTGGCTCCAGGCCCACCCCGACTGGCTGCTGATCTTCGACAACGTCGAGCATCCAGCGCACTTACGTCCCTACCTCGGCACATTGGACGGCGGGCAGCACCTGGCCACCAGTCGAAAGGCCACCGGATGGCACTCGATAGCCCCGGCGATGGCCCTAGGTCTCCTTTCCCCCGACGAAGGCACCGACCTGCTGTGCGCCATCGCCTTCCCAGGCCGGATCCCTACCGGTGATCAGCGGGAGGCGGCATGTCGGCTCGTCGAAGATCTGGGGTGTCTGCCGCTGGCCCTTGAACAGGCGGGCGCCTACGCCTACCGGACCGGCACCGACCTCGACACCTACCGCCGGTCGCTGGGCCTGGTCCTGGACGAGGGCCGTGACGTGAACGATCCCGAACGCACCATCGCCCGGATCTGGGGCCAGACTCTCACCGCGATCACCGCCCGTGACCCGCTGGCCGTCACTCTCCTGCACACCATGGCATGGCTGGCCCCCGACGACATCCCCCGCAACCTCCTGGCACCCCTCGCCCCCGACTCACTCGCGCTGGGTAACGCACTGGGCGAGCTGCACGCCTACAACATGATTGCCTTCACCGACGATCACCAGGGCGTCAGCATCCACCGCCTGGTGCAAACCGTCCTGCGCCACAGCCTCACCACAGCACCCGACACCTACCCTTCAGGCCGACAAGAAGCAGAGCGTCTCGCCCGTGAGGCCATGCCTGACCAGGACAGCGACATCACGCGGTGGGAAAGCCTCCTGCCCCACCTGTTCGCACTCGCCGCCACGACCGCCCCGCACCTCCCGGCATCCGCCCAGACCGCCGACACCTACAGAGACGCGGCACAGTACCTGTCCCGACAGGGACGCGACGCTCACGCCATCCCTTTGCGTACGGCCACCGTCGCCCGGTGCGAGCAGGTCCTGGGCGACACCCACCCCGACACGCTGACCAGTCGCAACAATCTCGCTTACGCCTACGAGTCGGCGGGGGATCTGAAGCGGGCCATCTCTCTCTATACGGCCACTTTGGCCCAGCGCGAGCGGGTCCTGGGCAACACCCATCCCGCTACCCTGACCAGCCGCAACAATCTCGCCAGCGCCTACCAGTCGGCGGGGGATCTGAAGCGAGCCATCCCCCTTTACACGGCCACTCTGGCCCAGCGCGAGCGGGTCCTTGGCAGCACTCACCCAGCTACCCTGACCAGCCGCAACAACCTTGCCAGCGCCTACGAGTCGGCGGGGGACCTGGAGCGAGCGATCCCTCTCTACACGGTCACTCTGGCTCAATGTGAGCAGGTTCTGGGCGACACCCACCCCGACACCCTGAGCAGTCGCAACAATCTCGCTTACGCCTACGAGTCGGCGGGGGATCTGAAGCGGGCCATCTCTCTCTATACGGCCACTTTGGCCCAGCGCGAGCGGGTCCTTGGCAGCACTCACCCCGATACGCTGACCAGCCGCAACAACCTCGCCTACGCCTTCCAGACGGCGAGGGACTTGAAGCGGGCCATCCCCCTCCTGGAGGCCACCCTGGCTCAGCGCGAGCGGGTCCTTGGCAGCACTCACCCCGATACGCTGACCAGCCGCATCAACCTCGCCAGCGCTTACGAGTCTGCGGGGGACCTGGGCCGGGCCATCCCTCTCTACACGGCCACCGTCGCACAGTGTGAGCGGGTCCTGGGCGAGACCCACCCCTCCACTTTGATCAGCCGCAACAATCTCGCCTACGCCTACGAGTCTGCGGGGGATCTGAAGCGGGCCATCCCCCTCTACACCACCGCCCTCGCCCGGCGCGAGCAAGTCCTGGGCACCACTCACCCCGACACCCTCGCGAGTCGCAACAATCTCGCCTACGCCTACCATGCGGCAGGGGACTTGGAGCAGGCGATTCCCCTCTTCGAGGCCACCCTCGCTCAGTGCGAGCAGGTTCTTGGTGACACCCACCCCGACACGCTGAGCAGTCGCAACAATCTCGCCAACGCCTACCATGCGGCAGGGGACTTGGGGCGAGCCATCCCCCTCCTGGAGGCAACCCTGGCTCAGCGTGAACGGGTTCTGGGCAGCACTCACCCCGATACTCTGACCAGCCGCGACAACCTTGCCGGCGCCCGTCAGCAGGCCGGGCTGTACAGCAGGGAAGTACAGCAACCTCAGTGACCGAAGCTGTCCCTCAAGGGCTGCCCAAGACCGGTTGACCACAATGGATACGGGGCTGTCTCTTCGCAGAGTTCGCCGCCCGCCAAGTCGTCAGTCACGAGGCGACCTCGGTGGGGCATGGGGCCCCTTGGTCACTCTTCCTCGCTCGCCATCGCGTTGATCGCAGCCGCTGCGATGGCGCTGCCGCCTCTGCGGCCTCGCACGATCAAGTGGTCCAAGGCGGCGGGATGTTCGGCCAGGGCTTCCTTCGATTCTGCTGCGCCTACGAAGCCGACCGGGACTCCGATCACCGCGGCCGGGCGCGGGGCTCCCTCCTCCATCAGTTCCAGGAGGCGGAAGAGGGCCGTGGGGGCGTTGCCCACGGCCACCACGGCGCCGTCCAGGCGGTCGCGCCACAGTTCCAGGGCGGCCGCGCTGCGCGTGGTGCCCAGTTGCGCCGCCAGGTCCGGTACCGACGGGTCGGAGAGCGTGCAGATCACCTCGTTGTCCGCCGGCAGACGCTTGCGCGTGATGCCGCTCGCGACCATGGAGACGTCACAGAGGATGGGTGCGCCCGCACGCAGGGCTTCGCGGGCGCGGGCCACCACCTGGGGCGTGTACGCGAGATCGTCGACCAGGTCCACCATGCCGCAGGCGTGGATCATCCTGACCGCGACCTGGCTGACGTCGGCGGGCAGCGCCGCGAGGTCCGCCTCCGCGCGGATGGTGGCAAAGGATTCGCGGTAGATGGCCGCGCCGTCCTTCTCGTAGTCGAACACTGTCTTCTCGCTCATCCGTTGACGTCGTTCCGGGCGCGAGCATACCGATCATGGTTCGAACAGTGGTTCCTTCGGGGGTGGGGGCGGTGCCTGGGGCGGGCCGGCGGCATTGCCCGACGACCCCGCCCCGGCCTCACGCCCCTGCCCCGGCGCCGGTACCCCAACCCCGTTCCGGGAAAGACGCCTCCCTACGCCGTCTCCTCCACCACCCCGCTCAGCGACAACGCGAACCGCCCCTCCGTGTCCGTCCACCAGTGGGACAGGGCGAAGCCCGCCGTGGCCAATTCGCGGCGGACGCCGTCCGCGCGGAACTTCGCCGAGATCTCGGTGCGGATCTCCTCGCCCTCCGCGAGGTGGACCGCCAGGTCCAGTGCCGGGACCTTCACGGTCTGCGTGACGCCCGACCGCAGCCGCATCTCGATCCACTCGTTCTCGGGGTCCCACAGCGCCACGTGCTCGAAGGTGTCGAGGTCGAAGTCGGCACCGAGTTCGCGGTTGACGACGCTCAGCACGTTCTTGTTGAACGCCGCCGTGACGCCGGCCGCGTCGTCGTAGGCGGTGACGAGCACCGACGTGTCCTTGACCAGGTCGGTGCCGAGCAGCAGGGTGTCGCCGGGCGACAGCAGCGACCGTACGGACGCCAGGAACGTCGCGCGCTCGGCGGGCAGCAGATTGCCGATCGTGCCGCCGAGGAAGGCCACGAGCCGCGGCCCGGGGGTGTCCGGGAGCGTGAGACCGGCGGTGAAGTCGGCGATCAGCGCGTGGACGTTCAGGCCGGGCCGCTCGGCGATCAGCGCGTGACCGGCCTGGGTGAGCGCGCTCTCGCTGACGTCCACGGGCACGTACGTGTGCAGGTCCGGCATCGCGTCCAGCAGATGGCGGGTCTTCTCCGAAGATCCCGAACCCAGCTCGACGAGTGTGCGCGCACCGCTCGCGGCGGCGATCTCGGCGGCCCGCGACAGCAGGATCTCGCGTTCCGCGCGCGTCGGGTAGTACTCGGGCAGTTCGGTGATCTTCTCGAACAGCGCGCTGCCGTGGGCGTCGTAGAACCACTTCGGCGGCAGGGTCTTGGGCAGGTGTCCGAGGCCGTTCAGGACATCGGCGCGCAGGGCCGCGTCCGTGGCGTCCTCGGGAAGGGTGCGTGTCAACAGGAACGGACTCACGTACGGGGCTCCTTGTGCGGTGCGGGTGCCATGTCGTCGTCGCTCATGTCCTTGAGCGGGGTGAGCAGTACCTCGGTGTGGTTCGCGGTGAGGAGGGTGCGGTCGGGGACCTCCCGCCAGAGCGGGTCGTCGTCGTACGGCTCGGAGGCCACGAGGGTGCGCCGGCCGGGCTCGGACAGGTACCAGAGGGTGTCGCCCCAGGCCGTCGCGGTGATCGTCTCGCCGTTGGTGAGGAGGAGGTTGAGCCGGGACCCGGGGGCCGCCTCGGCGACCTCCAGGACGGTGTCGGCCAGCGCCTGACCCTCCTCGTCGCCGGCGCGCAGCCGGTGCAGGACCAGGGCCCACACGAACGCCGAGTCGCAGCGGGCCTCCAGCGACAGCAACTCGGCCGCGGGCAGGCCCGCCACGAGCGGGGCGAGGCTGTCGGGCCAGCCGCGGACGGCGCCGTTGTGGCTGAACAGCCAGGGGCCCGCGGCGAACGGCGCCGCCGCGGCCTCCCCGTCCGCGCCCGCCACGGTCGCGTCCCGCACGGCGGCGAGCAGCGCCCGTGTCCCGATCACCCGGGCCAGGTCGGCGAACGACTGGTCGCCCCAGATCGGCCCCGTGCGCCGGTAGCGGGCCGGCACCGGGTCCCCGTCGGCATACCAACCGACCCCGAAGCCATCGGCGTTGACGGTCCCGTGCCGCTGGTGCCGGGGCGCCCACGACTGCCGGAACAGGCTGTGCTCCGGTGCCACGAGGAGCGTGCCGAGCTTCTCCTCGCTTCCCAGATACGCCAGGTGACGGCACATCAGGCGGTCCCGTCGCGGGCCGTGCGGAACCCGGAGAAGATCTGCCGCCGGATCGGATAGTCCCAGTTGCGGAACGTGCCCCGGCAGGCCACCTGGTCCACCGCGAACGAACCGCCGCGCAGCACCTTGTACTCCGGGCCGAAGAACACCTCCGAGTACTCCCGGTAGGGGAACGCGACGAACCCGGGGTAGGGCTCCAGATCGCTCGACGTCCACTCCCACACGTCGCCGATCAACTGCCGTACGCCGAGCGGCGAGGCGCCCGCCGGGTAGCTTCCCGCCGGGGCCGGGCGCAGATGCCGCTGGCCCAGGTTGGCGTGGACCGGCGAGGGGTCCTCGTCGCCCCACGGGTAGCGCGTGGACCGATCGGACACGGGGTCGTGGCGGGCCGCCTTCTCCCACTCGGCCTCGGTGGGCAGCCGCCGCCCCGCCCAGCGCGCGTACGCGTCGGCCTCGTACCAGCACACGTGCAGCACCGGCTCCTCGGGCGGTACGACCTCGGTCACCCCGAAGCGGCGCCGCAGCCATTGTCCGCCCTCGCGTCGCCAGAACAGCGGCGCCTCGATGCCATGGGCGCGGATGTGGTCCCAGCCGGCCGGGGTCCACCAGCGCTCCTCGCCGTAGCCGCCGTCCTCGATGAACGCCTGGTACGCGGCGTTCGTGACCGGAGTGGTGTCGATGAAGAACGACGGGACCGTACGCCGGTGCGCGGGCCGCTCGTTGTCGAGCGCCCACGGTTCGGTGGAGGTTCCCATCACGAACGGGCCCCCGGGCACCAGGACTTCGGCCGGACCGGTGAACGGCGGGGCGGGCGCGGGGTCCGGCGCCGTGAGGGCGGCGGGTCCTCTGCGGAGCTGATGGGTGATCAGCATGGTCTCGTCGTGCTGCTGTTCGTGCTGCGCGATCATGCCGAACGCGAACCCGGACCGGGTCAGCCGGTCGCCCTCGAACGCGGCGCCCTCCAGGACGTCCAGCGCCCGGCCGCGCACCTCGGCCGCGTACGTACGGGCCTCGGCGGGCGGCAGCAGCGGCAACGAGGGGCGTTCGGCCCGGGAGTGCTCGAACGCGTCATAGATCCCGTCGATCTCGGGCCGCATCGCCTCACGCCCCGCGACCGCCCGCAGCAGCCACAGTTCCTCCTGGTTGCCGATGTGCGCGAGGTCCCAGACGAGCGGGGACATCAACGGCGAGTGCTGCGCGGTGAGATCGGGGTCCTCCACGCAGGAGGTGAGCAGGGCGGTGCGGTCACGGGCGGTGGTGAGCGCGTCCAGCGCGCGCTGCCGGAGCGACTCCGGATCCGTGCGCGGACCGGAAGCGGTCGTGTCGGAAGCGGTCGTGCCGGTCATGTGTTCATGTCCTTCCCGTCGGACAGGCCCTGGCGGCGGCCGGCCGGGTGCCGCCCGGACAGGCCGTCGTGATGAGCCGCGGCCGCACCGACCAGGTCGTCGGCGGGGCAGCGGCCCCGGGCCACGTAGCGTTCGGTGAACTCGGCCACCGCGTCGAGCACTTCGGTGGTGGCGCCGAGCCGGGGCAGTGCCTCGTACGCGGCCGCGAAGCAGACCGCCGCGGCCTCGCGCAGCTCCGGATCGGCGAGGCCGAACCGCGCCGCGTCCTGCCACAGCGGGTTGCGCGGCGCCGGTGCGGGCCCGGCCCGTTCCGCGAGCGGCTTGACGGTCCGGTAGGCGATCTCGGCCGCGTCCGGGTCGTCGAACAGCGCCGCCGTCACCGCGAGCGGGACGATCCAGCCGTCCTCACCGGGCTGCGCGTCGATCATCCGGAGCTCCAGATGACCGCGTGGCCGTACCGGCGGGAACAGCGTGGTCATGTGGTACGCGAGGTCCTCCCGGCCCGGTGGCGCGGCGGACCGCGTCCAGTCCCGGAAACTGAGGCCCTCCGGGACCTCCCAGGGTCCCTCGGAGGCGCGTACGCACATCACCGGCGCGTCCAGCACGCGCCGGGCCCAGGCGGCGCGGGGGTCGCCGTCCAGCGGCGGCGCGTCGGTGCGGCCGGGGTCCATCGACGCCCACAGCGACTGACGGGTGGAACGCCAGCCCGTGTGCCGCCCGTGGGCCATCGGGGAGTGGGCGAACGCGGCCACCAGGACCGCGCCGAGCTGATGGGCCAGCCACCAGCGGCGCCCGTGGCCGAGCGGGCCCGGCTCCTCGTACCCGGCGTCCACGCACACCTGGACCGAGGCGGACGTGCACATCATGGCGCGGCCCTCGGGACCCGCGCGGTCGAGGTACCGCTCCATGGCGTCGTATCTGGGCTCATGGAGATAGCGGCTCGGGGGGTTCCAGGGGTCCTGGCCGAAACCGCTGAGGCCGAGGCCCGCCTCGCGCAAGGTGGCGCGTACGGCGTCGAGGTCGGCCGAGACGGATCGCACGCACTCCATCAGGGAGGCGGCGGGTGCGGAGCTGAGCTCGAGCTGTCCACCGGGTTCGACGGTCAGGGCCGAATTCAGGGGCAGGGTCCGCACGGCGGCGTACGCCGCTTCGAGTCGTTCAGGGGGTATCGGGAGCCGCGGTCCCCGCAGCTCGTGGATGAGCCATTCCACCTCGACACCGAGGAGGCGGGGCGGGCCGGTCTTGAAACAGATGCCACGGACCAGTGCCTCCACCTCGGCCTCGGTGACGGAGGAGCGTCGTCGCTCCGTACAGTCACTCACCGAATCGGACATGTCGGGATCCTCCTGAGATTCCACCATGCCGCCGGCCTGGGGCCTGGTGGGCCGGACCGGCGATGACCGTTCCACCCAAGACCCTCTCGGCGGTTCGCACAAGGGTGCAAATCATTTCTTTGTGGACTGGTAGGCACTCTTTGCGGGGCCGCGAAACTCTGTTGCGCGGCAGGACCAGCATCGCTCACGATGCGTTCATGGGCACGACGGGGGAGCGCACGCAGGCCGCGTCCGTGGCGCGTACGGGGGTGGCGCCATGAGCGCGCGCCTGCGTGCGATCGCCCGTGAGACCGAGGAGATCGTGGCGGCCGGGGGCTACCGTGGACCCTCCGGGTCGGCTGTGTCCATCGCCGCGGCGGTCGAGGCCGCGCGGGCCGGGACGGTGCTGAACGGACCGGAGCCGGTGGGCATACCCTCGGTGACACCGGTCGTGACGTCCTTCGAGGTCACGGGCGAGAGCAGCCTGGAGGCGGCCCGCCGGCTGGTCTCGGCGGGCGGGGACCCGGTCGCCGTGCTGAACTTCTCCTCGGCTCGCAACCCCGGCGGCGGCTATCTGAACGGCGCGCAGGCGCAAGAGGAGGCCCTCTGCCGGGCCTCCGCGCTGTACACCTGTCTGCTGCGGGCCCGTGCCTTCTACGACCATCACCGCGCCCACCGTGACGCCTTCTACACGGACCGTGTCATTCACTCGCCCGGCGTACCGGTCTTCCGGGACGACCGCGGCGGGCTTCTCGACGAGCCGTTCCTCGCCGGTTTCCTGACCGCGGCGGCACCGAACGCCGGGGTCGTCCTGCGCACCGCCCCGGAACGGGCGGCCGACCTGCCGGGCGCGCTGGCGGTCCGTGCCGAACGCGTCCTGGAGACGGCCGCCGCCCACGGCTACCGTCGTCTGGTCCTCGGCGCCTGGGGCTGCGGAGTGTTCCAGAACGACCCCGCGCAAGTGGCGCGGGCCTTCCACGGGGTGCTGGCCGGCGGCCGCCTCGACGGGTACTTCGACCAAGTGGTCTTCGGCATCCTGGACCGCACACCGGGCCGGACCACCCGGGCGGCGTTCGAGCACGTGTTCGCGCCAGAGCCCCGCCCGGTGTGAAGCCCGCCCGATGTGATCCCCGGCCGTGTGAATCCCGTGGGGGGGGTGATCTCCGGGCCGTGTGAATCCCCGTCCGGCGTGATCCTCGGGCCGGTGTGAAACCCTGCCGGGCGTCTCGGCTGCGAGCGGCAGCCCTTCCCATCCCAGCCCGGCCGAGCGGCGCGGCTGCCAGGCAGGAGATGGCAGGAGACCGGGGAGCCCGGGAACGGACGCGCTCAGCGCCAGCCGTAGCGCTCCCGCAGCCGGTGCACGACGGAGTTGAACCGCATCCGGTCCAGCGCGCACGCCTCCCGTCGCATCCCGTCCTCGTGCAGCCGCAGCACGCGGTCCACGTTCACCCAGGAGTCCCGCCCGGTCCGGTCCCACGGTCCGCTGCCGATCGGCACCCACTCGCGGTCGCCGATGTGCGCCTTGCTGGAGAGCTGGACGGCGAGCAGCGTGCCCTCGGCCTCCCGGGCCACGACCAGAACCGGGCGGTCCTTGCCCCGGCCGTCGTTCTCCTCGAAGGGGACCCACGTCCAGACGATCTCACCGGGATCGGGGTCGCCGTCGTGCGCGGGGGAGTACTCGGTCTTCACGGGGCCGACCTCGCGGGGCTCGGCCTCGGTGGTGGCGGAGGGGCCGTAGCGGCCGGGGACGGCTTCTTCGGTGTCATCGGTAAAGGCAGTCACGCGGGCCACCGTAAAGCCTGCGTGCCAGGTCGCGGCGGGCGGGTCCGGGCCGGACGGCTCCGAGACGTCTGCGAGGTCGGTCCAACTCCCGTGCGGCTCCCACCGTACGGAGTGCGGTGCGCCGGGGGGACACGGCGACGGGCGTACGGGAGCTGTCGCCAACTCCCGTACGCCCGCGCCCTGCTGATCAGAACCACCGGCGCCTGCACGCCTCGGCGCGCCTGTCTCTCACCGGCGCCGGAACGCCACGGTGCACCTGCCTCTCACCGGAGCCGGAACGCCTCGGCGTACCTGTCCCTCACGGCACCGGTACGCCGCGGCGCATCCGTCTCACCCCTCGTTCTTCTCCACCGGAACCTTCTCGCTGACCGGCGGCACGAACCCGTTGAGCTCCGCCGCCGGGTTCTTGGCCGGGGTGCTCTCGGGGTTCATCGAGGCGAGCAACTGGCGTGCCAGGCCCAGGCCCGTGCCGCCCATGGTGAGCGCCTTGGCGAACAGGTCCGCCATGCCGTCGGCGCCGTTGAGCAGCACCATGTGGTCCACGTTGCCGAACGCGCTCGCGCCCGCCTGGACGATCTCCGGCCAGTTCTCGGCGAGTTGCTGGGCGACCACGGCCTCCTGGTTCTCGGCCAGCGCGGCGGCGCGGGCCTGGATGGCCTCCGCCTCCGCGAGACCCTGGGCCCGGGTCGCCTCGGCCGCCGCCAGGCCCTTGGCCTGCGCCGCCGCGGCCTCGGCCTCACCGGTGGCGCGGGTCGCCTGGGCGGCCGCGGCACCACGTGCCTTGGTCGCCTCGGCCTCGGCGTTGGCCGCCGCCTTGACCCGGGTCGCCTCCGACGCCGCGGCGAGCTCGGTCTCCCTGGCCTTGGCCTGCGCGGCCGAGATCCGCGCGTCGCGCTCGGCCTCGGCCCGTGCCCGGATCTCGTACGCCTTGGCGTCGGCCGGCTTGCGGACGTCCGCCTGGAGCTGCTGCTCGCGGCGGTGCGCCTCGAGCTCGGCGACCCGTGTCTCCTGGACCACGACATCCTGCTGAGCGGCCGCCGCGGCGAGCGGGCCGGCCATCTGGGCCGTCGCCGCCGCCTTGTCCCGCTCGGCCTGGTAACCGGCCTGCTGGATCTCGCTGTCCCGGGTCGCCTCCGACATCCGCGCCGCGGCCTTCTGCTCGGCCTCGGTGGCCAGCCGGTTCGCCTCGGCCTGCGCGATACGGGCATCACGCTGGACGGCGGCGGCGTGCGGCATGGCCAGGTTCCGGATGTAGCCGGTCGGGTCCTCGATCTCGTGAATCTGCAGCGAGTCGACGATCAGGCCCAGCTTCTCCATCTCCGTACCGCAGGCGGCCCGGGTCTGACCGGTCAGCTTCTCCCGGTCGCGGATCATGTCCTCGACGGTCAACCCGCCGACGATGGACCGCAGATGGCCGGCGAACACGTTGTGCACCCGCTCCGCCATCATCTTCTGCTGGTCGAGGAAGCGACGCCCCGCGTTGGCGATCGACACGAAGTCGTCGCCCACCTTGAAGATGACCACGCCCCGCACCTTGAGCGGAATGCCCTGGGTGGTCACGCAGTCCACGTGCAGTTCGGTCTCGTTGAGGTCGAGCGAGATCTTCCGCACCGCCTGCACGCCGGGGAGGACCAGCGTGCCGCGTCCCGTCACGATGCGGAATCCCATGCCTTCTTCGAGACCTTCGGTCCGATGCTTCGAACCGGAGATGATCAACGCTTCGTTGGGCTCCGCGACACGCCACATGAGCTTGAAGACCACAACGATGAAGATCAGGGCGAGGACTACCGCCCCCGCCACGACGCCGACAACCATCGGCATACGCCCCCTTTGGATGGTGCCCTTTCGGCACCGAACGAACGGGAGTGTGCTCCTCGCCGACAGCCGGGTACAGGGCTGCGCGAATCCTTGTTGCGTTCTTGACGCATACGGCTCTCACCTGGGACGAGCGCAGCTCAACTGTCGTATGGAGAACACCGGTTCGCCCTCGGGAAAGGGGGTGGAAAGCGACGCCCGGGGTGGGGGAGCAAGGCGTCGTTCAGCCCTCGTACGCGGGCGAGACGTACACCGTGCGCGGCGGCAGGTACTCCACCACCATCACCACCGTGCCCCGCTCGATACGGTCCTTGGGCGCGGCCGGGTACGCGAGGAAGTGCTCGGCTCCGCCCCGCACCCGGACGATCACCTCACCGACGAGCCCGGGCCCGACCGTGCCGGTGACGCGTCCCATCAAACCGACCATCGAGGCATCGTCCATGGCCACAGGGTAGAGCCGGAACTCACCTACGCGGCAGGGGAGTCCACCACGGCTTCGTGCGGGGGCCACAGGTCGTGCCAGCGCAGGTCCGCCTCCAACTGGGCAGCCAGGGACACCAGCAGCGGCTCGCTGTCCGCCGGGCCGAGCAACTGCGCGCCGACCGGCAGGCCTTCGCCGACGAAGCCCGCGGGGACGTTGACGCCCGGCCAGCCGAGGACGTTCCAGGGCCAGGCGTACGGGCAGGCCGCGATCATGGCCCGGTCGGTGCGCAGACCGCTCAGGCCGAGCATCGCGCCGACGGCAGGCGGGGGAGCGGCGGTGGTGGGCGCGAGCAGCACGTCGTAGGTGTCGAAGAGCGCGCCGACCCGCTGGTGCAGTGCCGCCTCGGCCCGGCGGGCCACCCGCAGGGGCGCGCCGCCGAGCAGCCGGCCGAAGCGCGCCGCGCCGTGCGTGCGCGGGTCGAGGAGTTCGGGGAACGGTACGGCGCGCACGTGCTCGGCGATACCCGCCGTGGCGCGCGGCACGAACGTGAGCCCGATGGGCCCGTAGCGGGGATCGGCCTCCTCGACCGTGTGCCCGAGGCGGGCGAGCCGCTCCGCGAGCGCGCGGACCTTCGCCCGTACGGCGGGGTCGAGCCGGGCGGGCACCGCGGTGAAGGGCGGCTTCAGCGACAGCGCGATGCGCAGCCGGCCCGGGTCGCGGCCCACGGCGTCGTGGACGCGCAGCCTGGCCGGCCGGTGCAGATCGCCCGCGTGGCTGCCGCTCGCCGCGTCCAGCAGCAGGGCGGCGTCCGCGACGGTGCGGGCGAGCGTGCCGTTGACCGTGATGCCCTGGAAGGACTCCGGGCGGGGCCAGGTCGAGATGCGGCCGCGCTGCGGCTTGATGCCGACCAGGTGGGTCCAGGCGGCCGGGATGCGTACGGAGCCCGCCCCGTCCGAGCCCAGCGCCGCGGGGACCAGGCCCGCGGCCACGGCGGCCGCGGAGCCCCCGGAGGAGCCGCCCGGGGTGTGCCCGTGGTGCCAGGGGTTGCGGGTCGCGCCGAAGGCCGGGCCCTCGGTGAAGGGCCACTGGCCCAGCTCGCAGGTGTTGGTCTTGCCGACGACGACGGCCCCGGCGGCGCGCAGCCTGCGGACGGCCTCGCCGTCCTCGGGCACCGGCGGGAAATCCCCCGCGCAGCCGAACGCGGTCGGTTCGCCCGCCACGTCCATGTCGTCCTTGACCGCGACCGGCACCCCGAGGAGCGGCCGCCTGCCGCCGGCGGCCAGTTCCGCGTCCGCCGCGTCGGCTTCCGCGAGGGCGGCCTCGGCGCGTACCCGCCGGAAGGCGTTCACGGTGGGCCGGGCCGCCTCGATCCGGGCGAGCGCCCGCTCGACCAGCTCGCGCGAGCTCACCTCGCCCGCGGCCAGCGCACGCGCGCTCTCCGTCAGTCCTGGGGCACGGTCGGGATCCATCCGGGTCACCTCCGAAGCGGTCGTCTACCGAACGGTAACCTCTGCGCCCGCAAGACGGTACCGGGCCCTCAACCTCCTTTACGGACGCGGGAGTTCCGTAAACGCCGGGCCCGATCGGGTGACCCGGCGCGAGACGGTGTCCGGGCCCTCTGCAAGGATGCCTCGCGTCATGGCGCAGATACCGAAACAGTCCGCCGGCCGGCCGGCGCCCGCACGACGTCCCGTACCGACCAGTGCCGACGTGGCACGCCTCGCGGGTGTATCCCGCGCGACCGTCTCGTACGTCCTGAACAACACCAGCGCGGTCCGTATCAGTGAACCGACCCGGCGCCGGGTCCGCGAGGCCGCCGAGGAGCTCGGATACGTTCCGCACGCGGCCGCGCGCAGTCTGCGCGCCGGACACAGCCGCATGGTCCTGATGCCCGCCCCGACCGCACCCGTGGGCCCGCTCTACCACCGGTTCTTCGCCGAGCTCCAGGCCGAGCTGGGCCGGCTCGACTACACGGTCGTGCAGCACGGCAGCGTCGGCCTGCGCGGCGACGAGGCCGCCCGCGCGTGGGCCGAGCTGCGCCCGGTCGCCGTCCTGGTGCCCGGCAGCGGCCTGGGCCTCCAGGGTGTCGCCGTCCTCAAGCGGGCGGGCGCCCGCGCCGTGGTCACCCTCGGACCCGAACGGGTCGAGGGCGCCCACGCGCTGCTCATGAACCACGACCGGGTCGGCCACTGCGCGGGTGTCCATCTGCTCTCCGGAGGCCGTCGCCGCATCGGTGTGGTGATGCCCGCGGAGAGCGGCCTGGAGATCTTCTCCAGACCCCGCCTCGACGGCGTCCTGCGGGCTCTGCGCGGCACGGACGCGACGGTGACCGAACTGCCGCTGGCGTACGAGGAGGAGGCCGCCGCCCGGCTCGCGGCGCGCTGGCGCTCCCTCGGCCTCGACGCGGTGTTCGCGTACAACGACGAGTACGCGATGCTGCTCATGCGCGCCCTCCAGGACGAGGGCGTCGCCGTGCCGGAGGAGACCGCCGTCGTCGGCGCCGACGATCTCATGCTCGGCCGGCTGCTGCGGCCCCGGCTGAGCACCGTGCATCTCGATCTGCCCTCCGGCCGCGACCTCGCCGAGCTCGTCGACCGCGTGGTCCGCGAACCGGGTGCCGAGCCGGAGACGCACGAGGTGCTCGGCGCGCGAGTGGTGCACCGCGCGTCGAGCTGAGAGAGGCTGGTGCCGCGGCGGGCGGACGGTGGCCCGCCGCGCGGCACCCGGCCCGTCCGCCCGGCCCGTGCACGGCGGGGCGGACCCGTGCCGGACCTGGGACCCGGCGGCATCGGACACCGGAGGAGCGTCATGCGGACCACGGTCGGCATCATCGGCGCGGGCCCGGCAGGACTCCTGCTGGCCCGGCTGCTGCACCGGACGGGGATCGACTGCGTCGTCCTGGAGAGCCGGGACCGGGCGTACGTGGAACACCGCCAGCGCGCCGGCATGCTGGAGCAGGGCACGGTCGACGCCCTGCGCGAGTGCGGCGCGGGCGCGCGGCTGGACGCCGAGGGGCTGGTCCACCACGGGATCGAGCTGCGCTTCGAACGGGAGCGCCACCACATCGACTTCCCCGGGCTCACGGGCGGCCGGACCGTCACGATCTACGCCCAGACGGAGATCGTGAAGGATCTCGTCGCCCTTCAACTCGCGGACGGGCCGCCCCTGTTGTTCGGGGCCGAGGCGCTCGCCGTGGAGGATCCGGACAGCGCCTCGCCCCTCGTGCGGTTCACGCACGAGGGGCGGGAACGGGCGCTGAACTGCGACTGGGTGGTGGGCTGCGACGGTGGCCACGGCGTCGCGCGCGCCGCGTTCCCGGCCGGCACGGGCCGCTCGTACGCCCACGACTACCCGTACTCCTGGCTCGGGATCCTCGCCGACGTGCCGCCCTCCTGCGAGGAGTTGATCTACGCCCGGGGTGCCGGCGGCTTCGCCCTGCACAGCATGCGTTCCCCGTCGGTCTCCCGGCTCTACCTCCAGGTCCCGAACGGCACCGGCGCCGCCGACTGGCCCGACGAGCGGGTCTGGGACGAGTTGGCCGCGCGGTTCGCGGTCGACGGGGACTGGCGGCTGGAGCGGGGACCGGTCACCGCCAAGTCGGTCACCCCCATGCGCAGTTGGGTTCACGAGCCGATGCGCCACGGGCGGCTGTTCCTGGCCGGGGACGCCGCCCACATCGTGCCGCCGACCGGTGCCAAGGGGCTCAACCTCGCGGTGTCGGACGTACGGCTCCTGGCCCGCGCGTTCGCCGCGCTGCACAGCACCGGTTCGACGGACCTCCTGGACGGCTACTCGCGAACGGCCCTCGAACGGGTGTGGCAGGCCACCCGTTTCTCGTACGACATGACTAAGATGTTGCACGCTCAACCAAATGAGGATGCCTTCGAACACCGGATGCAGCTCGCGCGACTGCGCCGGATCACGGCATCGCGTTCCGCCGCCGCCGAACTGGCAGCGAACTACACGGGACTTCCGCTGGACCCCCAGCCGCAGGAGTCACCGAAGTCCCGCTGGTGATCAGTGAACGAACGGAGAGCCGACATGCCGCTGCTCGACCCCACGACCTGGCAGTCCCGCCCCCTCTCGGGCGATGAGCACACCGTCACCGAACCCGCCACCGGCGAGAGCCTCGGCAGCGTCACCCTCGCCGCCGCCGAGGACGTCGCGAGTGCCGCGCGGACCGCGCGCGCCGCACAGACCGAATGGGCCAGGACCCCGCACTTCGTCCGTGCCGCCGTGCTGCGCCGGGCGGGCGACCTCTTCGCCGCGCACGCCGACGAACTGCGCGACTGGATCGTGCGGGAGTCCGGCTCCATCCCGGGCAAGGCGGACTTCGAGCTGCACGTCGCCGCCCAGGAGTGCTACGAGGCGGCCGCCCTCGCCTCCCGCCCCACGGGCCAGGTCCTGCCGTCGGAGGCCCCGCGGCTGTCGTACACCCGTCGCGTCCCCGTGGGCGTCGTGGGCGTGATCGCGCCCTTCAACGCGCCGCTCATCCTCTCGATCCGCTCGGTCGCCCCGGCGCTCGCGCTCGGCAACGGCGTCGTCCTGAAGCCGGACCCGCGCACGGCCGTGTGCGGCGGCCTCGCGCTCGGAGCCGTCCTCGCCGAGGCGGGACTTCCCGACGGGCTGCTCCAGGTCCTGCCCGGCGGCGCCGAGGTCGGCCGCGCCCTGGTCACCGACCCGCTGATCCCGGTCATCTCCTTCACCGGCTCGACCGCCGCTGGACGCGCGGTCGGTGAGGCGGCCGGACGCCATCTCAAGCGCGCGCACCTGGAGTTGGGCGGGAACTCCGCCCTGGTCGTCCTGGAGGACGCCGACATCGAGGCGGTCATCTCGACGGCCGCCTGGGGCTCGTTCTTCCACCAGGGCCAGATCTGCATGACCACCGGCCGCCACCTGGTCCACGCCTCGCTGTACGAGGAGTACGTCGAACGGCTCGCCGCCAAGGCCGACTCGCTGGCCGTCGGCGACCCGCACCGCGAACAGGTCCACCTCGGACCCGTCATCGACGACGCCCAACTCGCCAAGATCCACGGGCTGGTGGAGTCCAGCACCGCCGGCGGCGCCAAGCTGGCCGCGGGCGGCACGCACGACCGGCTCTTCTACCGGCCCACCGTCCTCGCCGGAGTCGACGACACGACCCCGGCGTACGCGGAGGAGGTCTTCGGCCCGGTCGCGCCCGTCCGCTCCTTCGGCACCCTCGACGAGGCGGCCGCCCTGGCCTCGGCGGGACCGTACGGCCTCTCCCTGGGGATCGTCACCCGGGACACCGCCCGCGGCCTCGACCTCGCCGAACGCATCCCGACCGGGATCGCGCACATCAACGACCAGACCGTCAACGACGAGGCCGTCGCACCCTTCGGTGGTACCGCCGCCTCCGGCACCGGCGCCCGCTTCGGCGGCGAGGCCAACCTGGACGCCTTCACCGACCTGCGGTGGACGACGGTACGGGGCGACGTGGCCGGATACCCCTTCTGACGTGACCGGCTGCCCCTGCCAGGGGGAACCGGCGGCTTCCGGCTTCCAGTGGGGAACCGGCGGCGCGGCGGGCCGAGGGGCTACTCGGCGTTCTCGGCGCTGCCGGTGCCCTGCTCCTTGGCCGCCGCCTGCTGGGCCGCGACCGACTTGCGGACCTCGTCCATGTCCAGCTTCCGGGCCTGCCCGATGACGTCCTCCAGGGCGGCCGCGGGCAGCGCCCCGGGCTGGGCGAAGATCGCGACCTGGTCGCGGACGATCATCAGGGTCGGGATCGACTGGATCTCGAAGGCCGCGGCCAGCTCCGGCTGCGCCTCCGTGTCGACCTTGGCGAAGACCAGGTCCGGGTTGGCCTCGGCGGCCTTCTCGTAGACCGGGGCGAACTGACGGCACGGCCCGCACCACTCCGCCCAGAAGTCGATCAGGACGAACTCGTTGTCCGTGACCGTCTGGTCGAAGTTCTCCTTGGTGAGCTCAACGGTGCTGCTCATTCCACTTCCCTCTTCCTCGTGTCCGGGTCATGCCGCTCAGCACAACGCCACCCACCGGGGGCCTATTCCGGGCCCCTACCCGTGTGGCCACGGCGCACGCCAGCAACCAGACTGGCCCCATGACGGAAACGGAATCCATCGCCTACGACGTCGTGGTGCTCGGTGCCGGACCCGTGGGGGAGAACGTCGCCGACCGCGCCCGCGCCGCCGGCCTCTCCACCGCGGTCGTGGAGAGCGAACTGGTCGGCGGCGAGTGCTCGTACTGGGCCTGCATGCCCAGCAAGGCCCTCCTCCGCCCGGCCATCGCCCGCGCCGACGCCCGCCGTGTACCCGGCCTGTCCGCCGCCGTACAAGGCCCCCTCGACGCCTCCGCGGTGCTCGCCCACCGCGACTGGTTCACCTCGGACTGGAAGGACGACGGACAACTCGCCTGGCTCGACGGCATCGGTGCCGACTTCCACCGCGGACACGGCCGGCTCGCCGGACCGCGCACCGTCGCGGTCGACGGGCCCGACGGCGAACGGCGCCTGCTGACCGCCCGGCACGCGGTCGCGGTCTGCACCGGCACCCGCGCCCTGCTCCCCGACCTGCCGGGCATCGCCCAGGTCAAGCCGTGGACGAGCCGTGACGCCACGAGCGCGCACGCCGTACCCGGACGACTGATCGTGGTGGGCGGCGGTGTCGTGGCCGCCGAGATGGCCACGGCCTGGCAGGCGCTCGGCTCCCGGGTCACCCTCCTGGTCCGCGGCAAGGGCCTGCTGCCCCGCATGGAGCCCTTCGCCGGCGAACTGGTCGCGGAGGCCCTGACCGAGGCGGGCGCGGACGTCCGCACCGGCGTCTCGGTGACCGCCGTCTCACGCGAGAACTCGGCCGTGGTCGCCCTCACGGACACCGGGGAACGCTTCGAGGCCGACGAGATCCTGTTCGCGACCGGCCGCGCGCCGCGCACCGACGACCTCGGCCTGGAGACGGTCGGCCTGGAGCCGGGCAAGTGGATCGAGGTCGACGACAGCCTCCGGGCCGTCGGCAGCGACTGGCTGTACGCGGTCGGCGACGTCAACCACCGTGCCCTGCTCACCCACCAGGGCAAATACCAGGCCCGTATCGCGGGTGCCGCCATCGCCGCCCGTGCCGCGGGCGTGCCGATCCTGGAGACCGACCCGTGGGGGGCGCACTCCGCCACCGCCGACCACGCGTCCGTCCCGCAGTGCGTGTTCACCGACCCGGAGGCGGCGGCCGTGGGCCTCTCCCTCGCGGAGGCGGAGCAGGCCGGTCACCGGGTCCGGGCCGTGGACGTCGACATGGCCTCGGTGGCCGGTGCCGGGCTGTACGCGGACGGCTACCGGGGCAAGGCCCGCATGGTCGTCGACCTCGACCGCGAGATCATCCTCGGTCTCACCCTGGTCGGTCCCGGCGTCGGCGAACTCATCCACTCCGCGACCATCGCCGTCGTCGGCCAGGTCCCGGTCGACCGCCTGTGGCACGCCGTCCCGTCCTACCCGACGGTCAGCGAGGTCTGGCTGAGGCTGCTGGAGGCGTACCGGGACGCGTGACCTGGATGCGCGACCGGGCCGCGCCCGGCGTGCCCGTCCGGGAGTCGGACGGGCACGCCGGGCACGCCGGGCACCCGGATGCCCGGCGGCGTGGATGCCCGGACGCCTGACGTGCCGGGCCCGGTCCCCGGTGGCCGGTGGCCGGTGTCCCGCGTCAGGACAGGGACACCAGTTCCCGGTACTCGTCGCTCCACAGGTCCTCGTCCGCGTCCGGGAGCAGCAGCACCCGGTCCGGGCGCAGGGCGTCGACGGCCCCCTCGTCGTGGGTGACCATGACGAGCGCGCCCGGATACGTGGACACCGCGGCCAGGACCTCGGCGCGCGAGGCGGGGTCCAGGTTGTTGGTGGGCTCGTCCAGGAGCAGCACGTTCGCGCCCGAGTGGACCAGCCCCGCCAGGGCCAGCCGGGTCTTCTCGCCCCCGGAGAGGACACCGACCCGTTTGCCGGCGTCGTCGCCCGTGAACAGGAAGGAGCCGAGTACCCGCCGTACCTCCCCGTCGTCCAGGTGCGGCGCCGCGGCGGCGAGGTGGTCGCTGACCGTCCCGGCGGGGTCGAGCGTGTCGTGTTCCTGCGCGAAGTAGCCCACGCGCAGCCCGTGCCCGCGCACCACCCGCCCGCCGTCCGGATCGTCGTGACCGGCGAGCAGCCGCAGCAGCGTCGTCTTGCCCGAGCCGTTCGGGCCGAGGATCACCAGGCGGCTGCCCCGGTCGACGGCGAGATCGACGCCGCCCAGGACGCGCAGATCGCCGTACGACTTGGCCAGCGCGACCGCGCCGAGCGGCACGCGTCCGCACGGTGCCGGTTCGGGCAGCCGGATCCGGGCCACCTTCTCCGTCTGCCGGACCGGTTCGAGGCCGGAGAGCAGGCGGTCGGCACGGCGGTCCATGTTCCTGGCGGCCACGGCCGTCGACACATGGGCGCGCATCTTGTCGGCCTGCGCGTGCAGCGCCGCCGCCTTGCGCTCGGCGTTGGCGCGCTCGCGGGCCCGCCGTCGCTCGTCGGCGTCGCGCTGGGTGAGGTAGGCCGCCCAGCCGGTGTTGTGGACGTCGAGCGTGGCGCGGTGCGGGTCCAGGTGGAAGACGCGGTTGACCACGTCGGCCAGCAGGGAGGTGTCGTGGCTGATGAGGACGAGTCCGGTCCGACGGTTTGCCAGGAACCCGCGCAGCCAGTGGACCGAGTCGGCGTCCAGGTGGTTCGTCGGCTCGTCGAGGAGCAGGGTGCCTTCGTCGGCGAACAGGATGCGGGCGAGTTCTACGCGCCGCCGCTGTCCGCCGGACAGGGTGCCGATCGGCTGGTCCATCACCCGGGTGGGCAGACCGAGACCCGCGGCGACCCGGGCCGCCTCGGCCTCGGCCGCGTATCCGCCGCGTGCCTGGAACTCGGCCTCGGCACGCGCGTAGGCGTTCATGGCCCGTTCGGATCCGTCGGCCATCGCGGCCTCGGCTGCCCGCAGGGCCCGTACGGCACGGTCGAGACCGCGGGCCGACAGGATCCGCGCGGTGACCGTGACCGCGGGGTCCGCGGCGGCCGGGTCCTGTGCGAGGTGACCGACGGGTCCGGTACGGGAGACGGAGCCGGCGGCGGGCCGCGTCAGCCCCGCGAGGGTGCCGAGGAGGGTGGTCTTGCCGGCGCCGTTACGGCCGACCAGGCCGATGCGGTCACCGGGGGAGACGGTGAAGGAGATGTCGGACAGCAGCAGGCGCGCACCGGCGCGCACGTCGACACCGCGAACGGTGATCATGGGAAAACGCTCCAGAAGTCAATCGGCTCGAGGACACACGTGTGGCGTGGAAGCGGGTCCTGGAGCTAAGAGACGCGGGGCGTAGACATACCCGCAGGCTAACGAAACCGGCGCTGGAGCGCCTGCGAATTTCCGCCGGGGCCGGGGGAGCGGCCCGGGCGGCACCAGATGAGGGGTTCGTACGGCACCGGGTGTGGCCCGGCGCGGGGCCGAGGCGGGCGGGTCACGGCACCTTGGCGAGTGCGCGTGCGGCGAGGGCGTGCCTGGCCCGGGCGGACGGAAGGTGGGCGGGCCCTGAGACGGCCCCTGGGCGAGCGGGCTTCGGCTCATGGCGTGGGGCTCGTACGGCACCCGGTGCGGCCCGGCGCGGGATCGAGGCGAGCGCACCCCGACTTCTGGCGAGGACCCGGTACGGGCGTAAGTGCCCCGGCGCGACTGCCCGGCGCCGCACCGGGCGGGTGGCCCGGCAAGCGGTCGGCGAGGAGCCTCGGGATCAGTCCGGCAGGGTGAAGCCCAGGGTCTCGGCCGCGTGTTCCGGGGTCGGCTGGGACCAGAGTTCCGCCGCGGCCTGGTTCGAGGACAGCGAGCGCAGCTCCGCGCGGTCGAGGTAGAGCATGCCGTCCAGGTGGTCCGTCTCGTGCTGGACGATCCGCGCGGGCCAGCCGCCGAACACCTCGTCGACCGCTTTCCCGTGTTCGTCGAGCGCCCTCAGCCGCACCTCGGCGTGCCGGGCCACCACGGCCTGCCAGCCCGGAACGCTCAGACAGCCCTCGAAGAACGCCGCCCGCCCGGGGCCGATCCCCTCGTACGCGGGATTGACCAGTACCCGGAACGGCTGCGGCACCCGTCCGCGGGCGAGGCGCACCTCGTCGGAGACCGGCGCGGGGTCCTCGATGACCGCGATCCGCAGCGGCACGCCGACCTGCGGTGCGGCGAGGCCGACGCCCGGCGCCGCGTGCATCGTGGCACGCAGGGCGGCCACGAACCGGGTGAGGAGCCCCGGGTCGAGCTGCCCGTCGAACGGCTCCGTGCCCCGGCGCAGCACGGGGTCACCGGCCGCGACGATCGGCAACGGGCCCTCGTGGCCGAGAAGTTCCTCGACCAGGTCGCTCAGGGGGATGCGCGGGGCGCTGCGGTCAGGTTCGGATGCCATCGCGCCAGGATGCCAAGCCGGGACGGGGCGATCGAGGCGGCACGGGGGAGTGCCGCGACTTTCCTCGTGTGGCTCGGGACACACGACGGTCGGTCCGGTGCCCCGCCGCCCGTCTGTCCGCCCACGCGACGCACGGAAGGCCGGTCACCGAGGTGACCGGCCTTCCGTGAGAGCCCCGGGACCCGTAACGAGACCCGCAACGAGACCCGGATCAGGCCCCGTCGAACTCGCCCCCGAGCGCGGACGCGATCCGCAGGTGCGACGCGGCCTCGTCGGGCCGACCGAGCCGTTCGAGCGTGCGTCCCAGCATCAGCCGGGCGTAGTGCTCGACCGGGTCGAGCTCCACGAGCGTGCGCAACTCGGCCTCGGCGCGGCGCAGTTGGGCCGAGTGATAGTAGGAGCGCGCCAGCAGCAGCCGGGGTCCCGTCTGCTCCGGCACCTCCTCGACCAGCCCGTCCAGCACACGTGCCGCCGCGGAGTAGTCCTTGGCCTCGAAGAACATCCGCGCCCGCTCCCAGCGTTCCGCGGCCGTCCCGTGGTCGTAGTACGTCGTGTCCACCACCGACCTCCTTCGACGGGCCACAACCGGGCCGGTTGGTTGAATATTCCACGACCTGATTCACGGCCCGGTCCACGACCCGATTCCCGGCCCGGTCCGCGCCCTGGTCCGCGGGCCCGCGCGTAGGCCCGTGGACGAGCCCGGGCGCGGCGGCGCCGGCGCCCCGGACCGCTACGCGCCGGCGAGTTCCGCCTCGGCCCGCTCCGTGACGAGGGCCAGTACGCGACCGGCGGCGGCCAGGTCCTCGGCCGGGATCCCGGCGTACACCCGGGCCGCGATCGCGTCGCCCGCGGCGCGGATCGACGCGAACAGCTCCCGGCCGCCGTCCGTCAGGGACACCTGCCCGGGCGCCGGTTCCGCCAGGAGCCCGCGTGCCGTCAGTTCCTCGACGGTCCGCCGGGCCGCCGACTCCTCGATCTTCAGGGCGCCGGAGAGGCGGCCCGTGACCCGCGCCGCCTCGGCGGTGCCGCCGTTGTCGGACACGGCCCGCAGGGCCACCGACTGCTCGAACGTGGTGCCGCTGCGAGCCAGCACCCGCTCCAGGGCGGCGCGGCTCGCGTAGTGGGCGAGGCCGATGACCTGGCCGTTGACAGGGGGAACAGAGGTGGTCATGACTACTCCTCGGGTGAATCCTCTTCGTAAGGGGGTGACGCCTCGCCGGGCCGCTTCCCGGCCGCGGTGTGTGCGTCGAGCGGTACGTCGAGCAGGACGGCCAGTTCGTCGCTGAACGCCCGTGTGCGTTCGCCGCCGAGGCCGCCCAGTGGTTCGAGAAGCCGCTCCAGAAGGCCCTGGACCACGGAGATGGCGCGGCGGGTGACCTCGCGCCCGTCCTCGGTGAGCGTCAGCCGCACCGCCCGGGGGTCCGCCGGATCCCTGGTGCGGTCGAGCAGGCCGGCCGTCTCCAGGGAACGGGCCAGCTTCGACACGTAGAGCGGTTCGAGCCCGGTGTGGTCGGCGAGTTGACGCTGACTGGGGTGCCGTCCGTCCCGGTGCATGCCGTACAGGGACGCCACCAGCGAATACTGCGCGTGCGTCAGGCCCAGCGGGCCCACCGCCCGGTCCACCGCGACGCGCCATTTCATCGACAGGCGCCAGACGAGGAATCCGGGCGTCGCGTTCTCGGAAACCGGCTTCGCTGTACTCATGAAAGAAACAGTACATGGCTACTATGTCCATGGCTACTATTTTTCGGGAGGTCCACCGCGCCGGTTCTGGGCCATGTGCCCCTCAATGGGCGGATAGATGGACTGACGAGAAGCCTCCGGCGGGGCTAGGTTGGGCGCCATGAGCAATCTTGATCGGGAGCCGGTACCCGCCCCCTGCGGCGGCCGCGGGTTCGTGGTGGCCGAGCCGGTGCGTGAACTCCTCAGCCCCCGCCGGGTCAAGCTCGGCGAGTCGACCGAGGTCCGCCGTCTGCTGCCCAACCTGGGCCGGCGCATGGTCGGTGCGTGGTGCTTCGTCGATCACTACGGTCCCGACGACATCGCCGACGAACCCGGCATGCAGGTCCCGCCGCACCCGCACATGGGCCTGCAGACCGTGAGCTGGCTGCACGAGGGCGAGGTGCTGCACCGCGACTCGACGGGCAGCCTCCAGACGATCCGCCCGCGCGAACTCGGCCTGATGACCTCGGGCCGCGCCATCAGCCACTCCGAGGAGAGCCCCCGCGCGCACTCCCGTCTGCTGCATGGCGCACAGCTCTGGGTCGCGCTGCCGGACAGTCACCGGCACACCGACCCGCACTTCGAACACCACGCCGAGCTGCCCGTCGTCACCGCCCCCGGCCTGCGGGCCACGCTCCTGCTGGGCACGCTCGACGGCGCGGCCTCGCCCGGCACGACGTACACGCCCATCGTCGGCGCCGACCTGGCCCTGACGAGCGGCGCGGAGGTGCGCCTGCCCCTGGAGCCCGACTTCGAGTACGCCGTCCTCGTCATGTCCGGCGAGGCCCATGTCGACGGCGTGCCGGTGCTCCCGGGCTCCATGCTCTACCTCGGCTGTGGCCGCACCGAACTCCCGCTGCGCGCCACGTCGGACGCGGGCCTCATGCTGCTCGGCGGTGAACCGTTCGACGAGGAACTGATCATGTGGTGGAACTTCATCGGCCGCACCCAGGAGGAGATCGAACAGGCCCGGGACGACTGGGCCAAGGGTGCGCGCTTCGGTGAGGTGAGGGGGTACGACGGCGCGCCGCTGTCGGCGCCGGAACTGCCCCCGCTTCCGCTGAAGCCGCGCGGAAGGGTGCGCTGACCGGAGCGCCGGCGGGGCGATCGCGCCGGCGGCGAGCGCGCTGGTGAGACCACCCCGGTGGAGCGTGCCCGGCAAGAAGCTCGGCAGGGCGGGAAGGTCGGCAGGGGGGAAGTCCGGCAGGGCGGGAAGGTCGGCCGACGTGTGACATCCTCGCCCGCCGGTCGGCCGATGTGCCGCGACCTCGCCCGCCGGGAACTCCCCGCCGACGGACCAGACCGGCCGCGGACAGCTCCCCAGGGCGTCTACACGGTCCGGCTCGATCCGCGGGTCCGGTCCGAGGTCGTACGAACCGGCCTGGCCCGCTGTACGAGAGACGTGGCGGCCTTCTCCCACTCAGGGTGCTCGAAAGTGAACCCGGCCGCGCGCAGCCGCCCCGGCACGACGCGACGGCTCTTGAGCAGCAGCTCCGTGTCCGAGCGCAGTGCGAACGCCCCCAACTCGGCCATCCAGCGCGTCGCCGGCAGGCCCAGGGGGACGCCCCAGGCCGTACGCAGCGCCCGCATGAAGGCGCGGTGCGGGAGCGGCTCGGGCGAGGCGAGGTTCACCGGCCCGTCGAGGTCGTCCCGGGCGATCAGGAACTCCACCGCCCGCACGAAGTCCTCGTCGTGGATCCAGGAGACGTACTGCGCGCCGCCGGCGACCGGACCGCCCAGCCCGAGGCGCGCCAGCCGCGACAGCACGTCGAACACGCCGCCCCGATCCGGACTCATGACCATCGCCGAGCGCAGCGCCACCTTGCGGGTCGCCGGAGTCGGCGCCTCGGCCTGCGCCCGCTCCCAGTTCCTCGCGATCTCGACGCTGTACGCCCAGTAGTCCGGCACCCCGGCCTCCGTGCCGCCGATCACCCCGGTCGCCTCGTCGTTCGCCGTGTCGAAGCTGTGGGCGTAGACCGTCGCCGTGCTCATCTGCAGCCAGACGCGCGGTGGCCGCGCGGCGGCGGCGATGGCCTCGCCGACCACCCGCGCCGAATCCACCCGGGAGTCCATCATGGCTCGCAGGTTCTCGGTGGTGTAGCGGCAGGAGACGCTGCGTCCGGCCAGGTTGATCACGGCATCGCAGCCGTCGATCGCCGCGGCCCAGGGGCCGAGCGTGGCCCCGTCCCATCCGACGTCGTGCGCCCGCGCGGGATGCCGGGTCACCACCGTGACCTCGTGGCCGGCCGCCGTCAGCGCGCGGTCGAGAATCGTGCCCACCTGTCCGGTTCCCCCGGGCAGCACTACCTTCATCGGACCCCCTCAACTTCCCTCGGCGTCAGCGTAGTCCCTCGTTTTGAACATGTTCAACTCGGGATTCCGGTGCATGTCGGCGCGAGGCGGCCGGCTCGGGTGGCGGGCCCCGTTCGATTTATTCGGCCCAGGCGCGCTCCAACTGGGTGTGGAAGGTGGCGGGCCGGCGCCCGATCAGCTCGGCCAGCGTCGGGTCGACAGCGGTGAACTCGCCATTCCGCGCCGCCGCGAAGATGCTCAGCATCAGGTCCGCGATCGGGGCCGGGGCGCCGTGCGCAAGGACCTGCTCGCGGAAGGTGTCGTCGGGGACGACGGTGCGGGTGAAGGGCCGTCCGGTGGCTCGCGTCGCGATCTCCGCGACGTCCCCGAAGTCGAGCGCCGCCGAGGCGGTGAGCGGCGGAGTGGCCCCTTCGAAGCGGGCGTCACCGAGGAGGATCGCGGCCGTGGCCTCGGCGAGGTCGTCGTGGCCGGTCCAGGTCACGGGGCCGTCGGCGGGGAGGGCGATGTCGCCGGTGTGACGGGCGGACTCCAGGAACTGCAAGGCGCTGGAGGCGTAGAAGCCGTTGCGCAGCGCGGTCCAGGGCAGGCCCGTGGCGCGCAGCATGTCCTCGGTCCGGGCGTGGTCGCGGCACGCCTGGAAGCGGGAGTCGTGGGCGGCGCCCATCTGGCTGGTGTAGAGGATGCGGCCGGCGCCGGCCTTCACGGCGGCGTCGATGGCGGCGCGGTGGCCGGTGACGCACTCCTCGCCCGTGCGGTCGAGGGAGACGAGGAGCAGGTGCTCGGCCCCCTCGAAGGCGTGCGCGAGCGAGGCGGGGTCGTCGAAGCTGCCCTGCCGGACGCGGACGCCGCGGTCGGCGAGGTCCCCGGCCTTGCGGGGGTCGCGGACGCTGACGCCGACGCGGTCGGCGGGGACGCGTTCCAGGAGGTGCTCGACGGTGCGGCGGCCGAGCTTTCCGGTGGCTCCGGTCACGATGATCATGGCGTTCTCCCGGCGATGGTTTCAGTGGAATCACTTCAACGATAACACCGCTACTTCCAGTGGAATCAAATTCTCGATATCATCGGTACATGGTCAGAAGCGACTCCCCCGACACCCCCGACACCCCTCGTCACCGCATCGTCGAGGCGGCCGTAGAGCTGCTGGAGAAGGGGGGCCCCGACGCGATGAGTACCCGAGCGGTCGCCGCCGCCGCCGGGATGCAGCCGCCGGCGATCTACCGCCTGTTCGGCGACAAGGAGGGGCTGCTGGAGGCGGTCGCCGAGCACGGCTACGGGCAGTTCCTGGAGAGCAAGCGCGCGCGGCTCGACCTCGACCCCGAGGACCCGGTGGAGGAGCTGCGCAGCGGCTGGGACCTGGTCGTGGAGTTCGGGGTCTCGCGCCCCGAGCTGTTCGCGGTGATGAACAGAGCCACCGGTCGGGGCGTGGACACGGCGCACCGTGCGGGCCTGGAGATCCTCTACGGCCGGGTGCGGCGACTGGCGGCCGGGGGATGGCTGCGGGTCGACGAGGAACTGGCCGCCCAGATCATCCAGGCCACCGGGCAGGGCGCGGTCACCACCTGGCACTCCACTCCCGCGGAACGCCGCACGCCAGAGCTGCTGACCGTCCTCCGCGAGGCCATGGTCGCCGCCGTCACCCGTGCCGAACCGACGGTGCCCGCCACCGAGACCGGCCCTGCCGCCGCGGCCCGCGCGTTGCGCGCGGCTCTCCCCGACGACGCCGATGTCCTGAGCGACGCCGAGCAGCGGCTGCTGCGCGAGTGGCTCACCCGCCTGGCGTCGGACGGTGGCACCTCGCGCGCCTGATCGCGGTCGGCGCGAGAGTCGTACCGTCGAGGCATGGACCCACGACGAACCGAGAGGGGTGCGATCACGTGAGCCGAATCCTGGTGACCGGCTCGGCGGACGGGCTGGGGCGGGCCGCGTCGGACGCGCTGCTGTCCGCCGGCCACGACGTCGTGGTGCACGCCCGTGACGAGCGGCGCGCGGCAGCCGTGCAGGACCTGGTCGGCCGCGGGGCGGGCCTGGTCGTGGGTGATTTCACGGATCGTGACGCGGTGCGGCGCGTCGCCGCCGAACTCGACGCCGCCGCACCGCTCGACGCCGTGATCCACAACGCCGGCGTGTGGAGCGGGCCCGCCGTCATGCCGGTCAACATCATCGCCCCGTACCTGCTCACGGCCCTGCTGCGCGGGCCGCGCCGGCTCGTGTACCTGAGCAGCGGCTCGCACTACCAGGGATTCCCCTCCACCGACGGGATCGACTGGCGGGGCGACGGGCCCGGCTCGTACGCCGACAGCAAGCTGTTCGTGACGGCGCTCGCCGCCGCTGTGGCCCGACTGCGCCCCGAAGGGCCGAGCAACGCCGTGGACCCGGGCTGGGTGCCCACCAGGATGGGTGGCCCCGGGGCTCCCGACGATCTCGAACTCGGGCACCGGACACAGGTGTGGCTGGCCACGAGCGACGATCCGCAGGCCCTGACCAGTGGCGGCTACTGGTACCACCGGCAGCGGCAGGAGGCGCATCCTGCCGTGCACGACCAGGCCTTCCAGGACCGCCTGTTGCGCACGCTGGGTGAGGAGACCGGTACCGCCCTCGCCTGACCGGGGGCGGGGGAACGGGACCTGCCGCCTTCCCCGGCTCGGGGCGGACCGAGGAAGGCGGCGCGCGGTCCTGTGCGTCCGTCGGGTCAGACGGTCGGGACCGCGCCCACGGAGTCGTTCCGGACGTCGCGCCGGGACAGGGCGAGGTAGGCGACGAAGCCGACGATGGCGACGGTCCAGGAAGCGGTGACCGGGCCGAGGCCGAGGCCGAGACCTCCGCGCGCGTGGCCGAGCGCCATCCAGTCGGCGACCGACGCCCCGAGCGGGCGGGTGATGACGTACGCGGTCCAGAAGGCGGCGACCGCGTTCAGGGAGCCCCAGCGGTGGGCGACGGCCGGGACCGCGATGGCGACGGCGTACAGGACGGCCGAGCCCAGGTAGCCGAGGCCGACCGTGGCGGACAGGTCCCCGGCCGCCGTGCCGAGCGCGAAGGTGGCGAGCACGGTCGCCCAGTAGAAGACCTCGCGGCGGCGGGTGCGGATGCTGTGGATCGAGAGGGTGCGCTCGCTCGCGTACCAGAGGGCGAACACGGCGCCGAGCACGACCAGGAACAGCGGCGTCGAGATCGCGTAGGGAACGCCGAGACCGACGTGGAGCACGTCCGCGGCCATCGTGCCGAACACGCTGACCATGACGATCGCGGTCCAGTAGATCCAGGCGACGTAGCGCCGGACGGCGAACTGGAGCGCCAGCGAGGCCGCGAGAGCCAGTCCGCCGAGCCCCACGGCGGGTACGGGCCCGAGCCGCTGGGCCAGGAGGTCGGAGGCGGTCTCACCCATGCCGGTGGTCAGCACCTTGATCACCCAGAAGTACAACGTGACTTCCGGGACCTTGCTCGCCAGGACGGCGGCGGGCGGGACGGCTGGGGAGGGACGGGTGAGATGGAGGTGCTCGGTGCTCATGGGCGGCACCATGACACGCCCGGACCCTCGCGCCACAGAGGGCTTTGCCATGGCTTGGACGCTTCTGGAGCAGGACTTGCCAGGAGCCGCGACGAGCCTGAACACAACCTGAACGGCCCAGCGGAACGCCTGGTCAGCGCCATGATCCCGGTGATACGAAGGGAGGTCGCGCGGGGTTCGCCGCCCCGCCGCGCGAAGCGTCGTTCACGCTCCCCCGACCAGGACGACCTCCAGCGTGCGGGGACCGTGCACGCCCTCCACCCGGTCCAGCTCGATGTCGCTGGTGGCGGACGGGCCGGAGATCCAGGTCAACGGGCGTGCGGGGTCGAGTCGTTCCATCGCCTGGGGGACCGAGGCCACCACCTGGCCGGGGACCAGGACGACACAGATGTGGTGGTCCGGGATCAGGGTGATCCGGCGTCGGCCCTGGTCCGGGCCGCCGTCGAGGACGATCGTCCCGGTCTCGGCGACGGCGAGGGCGCAACCGGTCACCACGCTCTCCACCTCGTCGAGCTCACGGGGCGTGCTCACGGCACGGTCCTCGACCCGGGCGGGTTGCGCCGCCGACATCCACGCGGGCGGCAGCCCGGGCGGCACGAGCACGTGCCGGGACCCGCGTTCGGCGAGCAACCGCGCTACGACGTACGGCAGTTCGTCCTCGGTGGCGCGGTGCACGATCGCCCGGTAGTCCGCCAGGTTCTCCGCGAGCAGGTCCACCGTCTCCGCGACACTCCGAGCGCCGTGTTCCCGCAGATAGCTCCGGCCGACCGCTTGCTCGTAGCGGGCTTCCGGCCCCGGCCGTCCGGGCCCGGGCGGGGTGTCGTCCCGGGGCACGTCCGCGAGGGCCCGCCGCACCCGTCCGAGGACAAGATCCCTGCTGTTCACTTCGTCATGTCCTTTCCACCCCGGGTGCGTTGCCACCACGCGCGAAACGATTCCGCCGGAACCGTGGGGAGTTCACGGGTCCCGCTCCACGCCCGGCCGGGGCCCGGCAGGGTCCGCGGATGGAAGCGGCGGGTCCCGGACGCCAGGCGCTGCCCGGCGCGCAGGGCTCCGGGACTGCTGAACGCCCAGCGCGCCGCGCGCATCGCCGCCCGCTCGGCGGCGTGTCCCCCGGCCGGCTTCAGGACGACCGTGTTGCCCTCCCGGGTCGCCCGCCCGCCCTGGGCGATCCGCTCCCGCAGATGGACGAGCACCTCGGGGATGTCGATCGCGACCGGACAGACCTCGTAACAGGCGCCGCACAACGAGGAGGCGTACGGCAGGGAGGCGTCGATCTCGCTCGCGGTGCCCCGGAGCTGGGGGCTGAGGATCGCGCCGATCGGGCCCGGGTAGACCGAACCGTAGGCGTGGCCGCCCGCCCGCTCGTACACCGGGCAGACGTTGAGGCACGCCGAGCAGCGGATGCAGCGCAGCGCCTGGCGCCCGACCTCGTCGGCGAGCGTGTCGGTGCGGCCGTTGTCCAGCAGGACCAGATGGAACGTCCGGGGACCGTCCCCGTCCGTGGTGCCCGTCCACATCGAGGTGTACGGGTTCATGCGCTCGGCCGTCGAGGAGCGCGGCAGGGTCTGGAGGAACACCTCCAGGTCCCGCCACGTCGGCACGGTCTTTTCGATGCCGACGACCGAGATCAGGGTCTCGGGGAGCGTCAGGCACATCCGCCCGTTGCCCTCGGACTCGACGACCACGAGGGTGCCGGTCTCGGCGACCATGAAGTTGGCGCCGGAGATGCCGACCTTGGCGCGCAGGAACTTCTCGCGCAGATGCAGGCGTGCCGCCTCGGCCAGTTCCGCGGGCGTGTCGGTGAGCCCCTCGGGCGCCGGCCGGCCCCAGGCGCCCATCTCGCGGGCGAAGATGTCACGGATCTCGCCGCGGTTGCGGTGGATGGCCGGGACGAGGATGTGCGAGGGCCGGTCCTTGCCCAACTGCACGATGAGTTCGGCGAGATCGGTCTCGTACGCGTGGATGCCCGCGGCCTCCAGCGCCTCGTTGAGCCCGATCTCCTGCGTGGCCATCGACTTGACCTTGACGACCTCGCTCTCGCCGGTCGCCTTCACCAGGTCCGTGACGATCCGGTTGGCCTCCTCGGCGTCGGCGGCCCAGTGCACCACGCCGCCCGCGGCGGTCACCGACTCCTCCAACCGCACCAGGTAGTGGTCGAGATGACGGAGCGTCTGGTCCTTGATCCGCTTGCCCGCCTCGCGCAGCTCGGCCCAGTCGGAGACCTCGGCGACGGCCTTGGCGCGCTTGGCGCGGATGGTGTGGGTGGCGTGGCGCAGATTGCCGCGCAGGGTCGCGTTGCCGACCGCCTCGCGCGCGGCCTCCGGGAAGGCCGGCATGCCGACGAACGTTCCGCTCATGCCCGCGACTCCTCTGCCGTGCTCGCCAGGATCTCCGCGATGTGCACCGGCCGCATCCCCGTCCTGAGGCGGCCCATCGTGCCGCCGATGTGCATCAGACACGAGTTGTCCGCGGCGCACAGCACCTCGGCGCCCGTCGACTCGGCGTTGCGCACCTTGTCGGCGCCCATCGCGGCGGAGACGTCGGCGTTCTTGAGGGCGAAGGTGCCGCCGAAGCCGCAGCACTCCTCGGCGCCGGGCAGTTCCCGCAGTTCCAGCCCCCTCACGGCCCGGAGCAGCCGGAGTGGCCGGTCGCCGAGTCCCAGGCCGCGCAGCCCGTGGCAGGTGGGGTGATACGTCACGGTGTGCGGATAGTACGCGCCGACGTCCGTGACACCGAGGACGTCCACCAGGAACTCGGTGAGTTCGTACGTCTTCGGCACGACCGGCGCCAGCGTCCTGGCCAGCGTGTCGCCGCGGCCCTCCGCGCGGGCCCGTTCACCCATCCGCGGATACAGCTCCCGCACCATCGCCCCGCACGATCCGGACGGCGTCACGACGGCGTCGTACTCCCCGAACACCTCGGCGAAACGCCGGGCCAGCGGCTCGGCCTCATGGCGGTAGCCGGTGTTGTAGTGGGCCTGACCGCAACAGGTCTGCCCCATCGGGAAGTCGACGTCGACCCCCAGTCTGGACAGCAGGTTCACCACCGCGCGGCCCGTGTCCGGATACAGCGTGTCGTTGACACAGGTCAGGAACAGGGCGACACGCATCGCGGCTCCTCGGGGTCGGTCATGGACGGGTGCAGGGTACGCGGCGGGCACGCCGGGAAGGCGGCGCGCGCCCGCCGTCCGGGCGGCGCGTTCCATCGAACGCCCCACGGTGTGCGGCGCTTCACGGCGCGCCGAGCCTCGTCTCGGCCGCGCGCCACGCCGCCGTGTCGCCCCGCGGCTCGTAGCGCCGCAGCGGCTGGGTGCGCGCCACCAGGTCGCGCATCTCGGCGCGGTCTCCGACCAGCCCGTGCGCCCGCGCCTGGACGAGGACGTTGCCGAGCGCGGCCGCCTCCGCCGGGCCCGCCACGACGGGCAGCCCGCAGGCGTCGGCGGTGAGCCGGCACAGCAGCTCGTTGCGGGCGCCGCCGCCGACGATGTGCACGACGTCGACCGGATGTCCGGTCAGGGACCGCGCCTGCTCGATCGCCCGGCGGTGTGCGAGCGCGAGGGAGTCGAGGATGCAGCGGGTGATCTCGGCGCGGGTGCCCGGCACCGGCTGGCCCGAGGCCCGGCAGGCGTCCGCGATCCGCGACGGCATCCGGCCCGGGGCGAGGAACGCCGTGTCGCCCGCGTCCACGACGGACCGCAGCGGCGCCACCTCCGCTGCGGCCGCCAGGAGTTCACCCAGGTCGGGGCCGCCCCACTCCCGTACGCACTCCTGGAGCAGCCACAGCCCCATGATGTTGCGGAGATGGCGGACCGTGCCGTCCAGGCCCAGTTCGTTGGTGAAGTTGGCGGCCCGGCTCGCCTCGGTGAGCACGGGCGCGTCCAGTTCGAGCCCCACCAGGGACCAGGTGCCGGTGCAGATGTATGCGAAGCGTTCCCCGGTAGCGGGGACCGCGGCCACCGCCGAGGCCGTGTCGTGCGAACCGACCGTCGTCACCGGCACCGGGCCCCTCGCCCCGGTCTCCTCCAGCACGCGCGGCAGCAGCGTTCCGGCCGGGTCGCCGGGACGGCGCAGCGGCGGGAACAGCCGCAGGTCGATCCCGAGCCGCTCCGCGAGGCCGTACGACCAGTCGCGTGTCCTCGGATCGATCAACTGCGTGGTGGAGGCGTTGGTGAGCTCGGTGCCCATCTCACCCGTGAGCCAGTACGCGAGCAGGTCCGGGACGAGCAACAGATGCCGGGCCGAGTCGAGTTGGGCGGAGGAGCGGGCCGCCGTGAGCTGGTACAGGGTGTTGAAGGGCGCGTACTGCAGCCCGGTCGCCGCGTAGAGTTCGGCGGCCGGCACGCTCGCCCACACCTTCTCCGCGACACCCTCGGTGCGCGCGTCGCGGTAGTGCACCGGGTTGCCCAGGAGGGCTCCGTCGGCGTCCAGCAGACCGTAGTCCACCGCCCAGCCGTCGATGCCGACGGAGTCCACCTGCCCGGCCGCGCGCAGTCCGTCGAGGACACCCGCGTACAGCCCGAGGACGTCCCAGCGCAGCCCCTCCGGGACGCGTACCGGCCGGTTCGGGAAGCGGTGCGCCTCGGTCAGGTCGAGCATGCCCGGCCCGACGCGGCCGACCATGACGCGTCCGCTGGACGCGCCGAGGTCGACGGCGGCGAAGCTCTTGCGGTCCGTCATCGCAGGAAGGCGGCTGCGACGCCGGCGTCGACCGGGATGTGCAGCCCCGTGGTGTGCGTCAGGTCCCCGCCCGTCAGGGCGAACACGGCGGCCGCGACATGCTCCGGGAGCACCTCCCGCTTGAGGATGGTCCGTTGGGCGTAGAACTCGCCGAGCTTCTCCTCCTCGATGCCGTACGTCGCCGCCCGCTGCGCGCCCCAGCCGCCGGCGAAGATGCCGGACCCGCGCACGACACCGTCCGGGTTGACACCGTTGACCCGGATCCCGTGTGCCCCCAACTCAGCCGCCAGCAGCCGCACTTGGTGGGCCTGGTCGGCCTTGGTCGCGGAGTAGGCGATGTTGTTCGGGCCCGCGAAGACGGCGTTCTTGGAGGCGATGTAGACGACGTCGCCGCCCAGCTTCTGCGCGATCATGACCCGGGCCGCCTCGCGCGAGACGAGGAAGGAGCCGCGCGCCATGATGTCGTGCTGGAGGTCCCAGTCCTTCGCGGTGGTCTCCAGGAGCGGCTTGGAGACGGAGATGCCCGCGTTGTTGACCACCAGGTCGACACCGCCGAAGGCGAGCACCGCGCTCTTGAAGGCCTCGGCGATCTGCTCCTCGGAGGTGACGTCCACGGCCACGGCCACGGCCTTGTCGGGGCCGCCGAGTTCGGCGGCGACCCGCTCGGCGCTGGGGGCGTCGAGGTCGGCGACCACCACGCACGCGCCCTCGGCCACCAGCCGTTCGGCGATCGCCCGGCCGATCCCGCTGCCCGCGCCCGTCACCAGGGCGACCCGGGTCGCGAGCGGCTTGGGCTTCGGCATCCGCCGGAGCTTCGCCTCCTCCAGGGCCCAGTACTCGATGCGGAACTTCTCCGACTCCTCGATCGGCGCGTACGTCGAGACGGCCTCGGCCCCGCGCATCACGTTGATCGCGTTGACGTAGAACTCGCCCGCCACCCGGGCCGTCTGCTTGTCCTTGCCGAAGGAGAACATGCCGACTCCGGGGACCAGCACGATCGCCGGGTCCGCTCCCCGCATCGCGGGGGAGTCGGGCAGCGCGTGCCGCTCGTAGTAGGCGGCGTACTCCCGGCGGTACTCGGCGTGCAGCTCCGCGAGCCGCGCGACCGCCTCGTCGAGGGAGGCGGCCGGCGGGAGGTCGAGGACGAGCGGCCTGACCTTGGTGCGCAGGAAGTGGTCCGGGCACGAGGTCCCGAGAGCCGCGAGGCGCCCGTGCTCGGTGCGGGCGAGGAAGTCGAGCACCTCGTCGGAGTCGGTGAAGTGGCCGACCTGCGGGCGGTCCTGGGAGGCGACGGCCCGGATGTGCGGGGCGAGCGCGGCGGCCCGCTCACGGCGTTCCGGCGCGGCGAGCGCCTCGTACCCCTGGACGACGGGTCCGAACGGCTCCGCCTTCCCCCGGCCGGCCAGGAAGTCCTCGGCGGTGCGGATGATGTACAGCGAGTTGCGCTCGCACTCCTCGGCGGTGGCGCCCCACGCGGTGATGCCGTGGCCGCCCAGGACGCAGCCGACGGCCTCCGGGTTGGCCTCCTTGACCGCCGCGATGTCCAGCCCGAGCTGGAATCCGGGCCGCCGCCAGGGGACCCACACCACGCGGTCGCCGAAGCACTCGCTGGTTAGCTTCTCCCCGTCGGCCGCGCAGGCCAGCGCGATCCCCGAGTCGGGGTGCAGATGGTCGACGTGCGCCGCGTCGACGAGCCCGTGCATCGCCGTGTCGATGGACGGAGCGGCGCCGCCCTTGCCGTGCAGGCAGTAGTCGAACGCGGCGACCATCTCGTCCTCGCGCTCGACGCCCGGGTACACCGAGGTCATCGCGCGCAGCCGGTCGAGCCGCAGCACCGCGAGCCCGTCCTCGGTGAGGGTGCCGAGGTCCCCGCCGGACCCCTTCACCCACATCAGTTCCACGTCACCGCCGGTCACGGGGTCGGTGTCGGTGCCCTTCGCGGAGGTGTTGCCGCCCGCGTAGTTGGTGTTACGGGGATCGCCGCCCAGCCGACGCGACCGCGCCAGCAAAGCCTCGGCTTCCGGATGGGGTGCCATGTTCCAGGTCCTTTGAGAGAGGTGGAGGGGGAGCGCCCCGTCAGGGACGCGGGCGAGCGTGGAGGAGTGGGGAGGAGGAGCGCCTCGTCAGGGGCGCGGGCCCGCATGGAAGAGAGGCGAGAAGGAGCGCCCGTCAGGGGCGCGGGGAACTGCGCGACGAGCCACGACGCATGGCGCATCCCGCGGACTACGGTGTGGGGCAGACGCGACACGGGCTCGCTCGGACGAGAGGGAAGAGGAGCGCCCGTCAGGGGCGCGGGGAACTGCGCGACGAGCCACGACGCATCGCGCATCCCGCGGACTACGGTGTGGGGCAGACGCGACACGGGCTCGCTCGGACGAGAGGGAAGAGGAGCGCCCGTCAGGGGCGCGGGGAACTGCGCG
>NZ_JBVHTL010000001.1:503166-788571 GCF_055565895.1 Streptomyces sp. NPDC028298 | reverse complement strand
CGACGAGCCACGACGAATGGCGCACCCCGCAGACCACGGAGTGGGGCAGACGAGACACGGCGGGGGCCGACGGGGCCGACGGGCCGACGAACCGACCGCGCCGGCAGGTCCAGCCCCCGCCGAGGGTCCCGCCCCAGAGAAGCGGACCCGAGCAACGAGCTAGGCCCCCCACCCCGCCTGGTTCCCTCCGACCCGCTCGGCAGCGATCCGCTCCCCCCACCCGGACCGCCGATACGCGGCCACCGGATCCGGGTCGAGCCCCAGCTCGGTGCGAACCTCCGCGAGCAGCGGCCGCACGTCCGTGCTGTAGGCGTCCATGAGCACCGCGTTGGCGGCCAGCACATCCCCGCTCCGCTGGGCCTCGGCGAGCGCGGCGCCGTCCACCAGAAGGGCCTTGGCCGTCGCCTCCTGCACGTTCATCACGGACCGGATGATCGCCGGGATCTTCGCCTCGATGTTGTGACACTGGTCGAGCATGAAGGCGACGTCCGGCGTGAAGCCGCCGCCGCGGATCACCTCGTACATGATCCGGAAGAGCTGGAAGGGGTCGGCCGCGCCGACCATCAGGTCGTCGTCGGCGTAGAAGCGGGAGTTGAAGTCGAAGGCGCCGAGCTTGTTCTCGCGCAGCAGCGTGGCGACGATGAACTCGATGTTGGTGCCGGGGGCGTGGTGCCCGGTGTCGACCACGACCTGCGCCTTGGGGCCGAGCTTGAGGCAGTGCGCGTACGCCGTGCCCCAGTCGGGGACGTCGGTCGCGTAGAAGGCGGGCTCGAAGAACTTGTACTCCAGCAGCATCCGCTGGTCGTCGCCGAGCCGCGCGTAGACCTGGGAGAGGGCCTCCGCCAGCCGGTCCTGGCGTGCGCGGAGGTCGTCCTGGCCGGGGTAGTTCGTCCCGTCGGCGAACCACAGCTTCAGGTCCCGCGAACCCGTCGCGTCCATGATGTCGACGCAGTCGAGCAGGTGGCCCACGGCCTTGCGGCGCACGGCGGCGTCCGGGTGGCAGACGGAGCCGAGCCGGTAGTCGTCGTCCTGGAAGGTGTTGGAGTTGATCGCGCCCAGCTTCAGACCGCGCTCCTCGGCGTGCTTCGCCAGCGCCGCGTAGTCGTCGGTCCGGTCCCAGGGGATGTGCAGCGCGACGGTCGGGGCCGCGCCGGTGAACTCGTGCACCTTGGCCGCGTCGTCCAGCTTCTCCCACGGTGTGCGGGGCACACCCGGTTGCGCGAACACCTTGAATCTGGTTCCCGAGTTCCCGTACGCCCACGACGGCGTCTCGACGGCCTGGGTCTTGAGCGCGGCCTTCACCGCGGCGAACTCGGTCACTTCGGGGCTCCTACGACTTCGGATGCGGCAGCTTCAGGGAAAGGGCTGCTCTGAAACGATTCAGCAGCGAAGTTATGAGCCCCCCGAAGGGCTGTCAACCCCTCCGGCGCGGACCGATCGCCGTGACCCTCTTGTGACACCGGACCGTCGAAGAATTTCGAGACGAACCCATTGACGCGACCTGGGTGGCATGCCTAACGTCCCGGCAATCCAATTGAAACCTTTCACGACGCTGTGGGGCCGTCCCGCCGACGTCGTCGAGGAGCCCCTCATGACCCACCCGTCCGACACGGGACCGGCCCCGGTGCTGGCGCTGAAGGACCTCTCGAAGTCCTTCGGCGCCGTGCGCGCCCTGCGGGACGTGTCCCTGGAACTGTTCGCCGGTGAGGTGCACGCGCTCGCCGGAGAGAACGGCGCGGGCAAGTCGACCCTCATCAAGACGCTCGCCGGCGTGCACCGACCGGACGCCGGCCAGGTGCTGCTGGACGGCCGACCCACCGTCTTCCACGGCCCCGCCGACGCCCGCGAGGCGGGCATCGCGGTGATCTACCAGGAGCCCACGCTCTTTCCCGACCTGTCCATCGCCGAGAACATCTTCATGGGCCGTCAGCCCCGGCGGGCACTCGGCCGCATCGACCACAAGGCGACCCACGCGGCGACCGCGGCCCTCATGAAGCGCCTCGGCGTCGCGCTCGACCCCGAACGTCCGGCGCGCGGACTGTCCATCGCCGACCAGCAGATCGTCGAGATCGCCAAGGCGCTCTCCTTCGACGCCCGCGTACTGATCATGGACGAGCCCACCGCCGCCCTCACCGGCAGCGAGGTGGCCCGGCTGTTCGGCGTGGTGCGCACCCTGCGCGAGCAGGGCTCCGCGGTGCTGTTCATCTCGCACCGGCTGGAGGAGATCTTCCAGATCTGCGGGCGCGTCACGACCCTGCGCGACGGGGCCCTGATCTCCAGCGAGCCGCTGGAGGGCATGTCGGAGGACGACCTCGTCCGCAGGATGGTCGGCCGCGACCTCGACGAGCTCTACCCCAAGCAGGACGTCGAGGCGGGCGACGTCGCCCTCAGCGTGCGGCGGCTGACCCGGGAGGGCGTCTTCACCGACGTCTCCTTCGAGGTCCGGCGCGGCGAGATCGTCGGACTCGCCGGACTCGTGGGCGCCGGCCGCACCGAGGTCGCGCGGTCGGTGTTCGGCGTGGACCGCTGGGACGCCGGAGAGGTGGAGGTCGAGGGCCGCGCGCTGACCAACGGCGCCCCCTCCGTCGCCATGGCGGCCGGACTGGCCCTCGTCCCCGAGGACCGGCGCGCCCAGGGCCTGGTGATGGACATGTCCATCGAGCGCAACATCGGCCTGACCGGGCTGCGGACGACGGTCAGGGCGGGCCTGATGGACCGCGGGGCCGAGCGCAGCCGCTCCCTCGACTGGGCGGTCAGGCTTCAGGTGAAGTACGCCCGGATCGCCGACACCGTCGCCACGCTCTCCGGCGGCAACCAGCAGAAGGTCGTCCTCGCCAAATGGCTGGCCACCGGCCCCAAGGTGCTGATCGTCGACGAGCCGACCCGTGGCATCGACGTCGGCACCAAGGCCGAAGTGCACCGGCTGCTCGGCGAGTTGGCCGCCGACGGGGTGGCCGTCCTGATGATCTCCTCCGACCTGCCCGAGATCCTCGGCATGGCCGACCGCGTGCTCGTGATGCACGAGGGCCGGCTCACCGCCGAGATCCCACGCTCCGAAGCCACCGAGGAATCCGTGATGGCCGCCGCCACCGGGAGGGCCGCCGCATGACAGCCGCCGACAAGGCCGCCCGCACGACATCCGGCGGGCAGGCCGCCCGCATGACATCCGGCGGGCAGGCCACCCGCATGACCACGATCATCCCCCGGAGGGCCGCCGCATGACGGTCACCGCGCCCACCCCCGCCCCCGCCACCGAGGTGCCCAGGTCCAGCGGCACCCGGCTCGTGGACCGCGTCTTCAAGATGCGCGAACTCGCCATCCTGGCCGTCTTCCTGGTGATGATCGCCGTCACCCAGCTCGGCAACAGCGAGTTCCTGTCCGAGCAGGGCATCAAGGACCTGCTGCTCAACGCGACGATCCTCGTGCTGGTCGCCACCGGCCAGTCGCTCGTCGTCATCACCCGCAACGTCGACCTGTCGGTCGGCTCGACCCTCGGCATCAGCGCCTTCGCGGCCGGCACCTACCTCCAGGGCGGCGGCGACCCCGTCGTCGCGGTCCTCCTCGCGGTGCTGCTCGGCGTCGGCTGCGGACTGGTCAACGGCGCGCTCGTCAGCCTCGGCCAGGTGCCCGCCCTCGTCGTCACCCTCGGCACCCTCTACATCATCCGCGGGCTCGACTCCATCTGGGTCGGCTCCCGCCAGATCACCGCGGCCGATCTCCCCGGCGGCTTCGTCGACTTCGGCTCCGGCGGCCTCTCGGCGGTCCCGTATCTCGCGCTGATCGCCCTGGCCGTCCTGGTGGTGGCCGCGTACTACCTCAAGCACTTCGGCAGCGGCCGCGAGCTCTACGCGCTCGGCTCCAACCCGGAGGCCGCGCGGCTCGCCGGCATCCCCGTCCGCAAACGCATCCTCACCGCGTACGTCGTCTGCGGCGGCCTCGCCGGACTCGCGGGCGCCCTCTATCTCGCCCGGTTCGGCAACGTCGACTCCGGAACCGGCAACGGCTACGAACTCACCGTCGTCAGCGCCGTCGTGGTCGGCGGCGTCGTCTTCACCGGCGGCTCCGGCAGCGTCTACGGCGCCGCGCTCGGCGCCCTGCTGCTCACCTCGGTCAACAGCGTCCTGCCCGCCCTCGGCGTCAGCTCCGTCTGGGTGCTCGCCATCAACGGTGTCCTGCTCATCCTCGCCATCGCGGTCGACCGGGTCGTCGCGCTGCGCGTGGCCTCCGCACTGAAGAAGAGGAACGCCCGCCATGGCTGACTCCGCTCTCGCGCGCGCCGTCCGCTGGGACACGGTCGTCGGCGCCCTCCTGATCGTCCTGCTGCTCTTCTCCTTCTCCTTCGTGGACGGCTTCGGCAACGCGCTCAACCTGTCGTTCCTGATCGGCAACACCCTGCCGATCGCTCTGATCGCCCTGCCGATGACCCTGCTCGTGGTGGCCGGCGAGATCGACCTGTCCGTCGCCTCCACGGCTGGGCTCTCCGGCTCGGTGATGGGCGCCCTGTGGAACGAGGGCATGGCGATCGAGACGATCATCCCGCTCTGCCTGGTGCTCGGCGTGGTGTGCGGGCTCGTCAACGGCCTGCTGGTGACCCGGCTCGGACTGCCCTCCCTCGCCGTCACCATCGGCACCCTCGCCGCCTACCGCGGCATCGCGCAGATCGTGCTCGGCTCCGACGCCGTCACCGACTTCCCCACCCAGTACCAGGACTTCGCGGCCGGACGCATCGGGGACAGCTTCGTCCCGCAGGCGCTCCCGCTCTTCCTGGTACTGCTCGCCGTCGCCGTCGTCGTGCTGCACGCCACCCCCTTCGGGCGCTCCGCGTTCGCGATCGGCGCCAACGAGGAGGCCGCCCGCTTCGCCGGCATCCGGGTCAGGCGGCAGAAGCTGATCCTGTTCGTCGCGACCGGCTTCATGGCCTCGCTGACCGGGGTGTTCTGGGCCCTGCACTACGCCAGCGCCCGTTACGACAACGCCACCGGGCTCGAACTGTCCGTCGTGGCCGCCGTCCTGCTCGGCGGCATCGACTTCGACGGCGGCAGGGGCACGCTCGGCGGCGCGATCGCGGGCGTCTTCCTGCTCGGCTCGCTCCAGAACGTGATGAGCCTCCTCAACGTCTCCGCGCAGTCGCAGATCGTCGTCACCGGCGTCCTGCTCGTCGTCTCCGTGCTCGGCCCCCGGGTCGGGCGCCAGATCTCCGTGGCGAGGGCGGGCCGCAGAGCCGCCGCCCCGACGCCGGTCCCGTAACCCCGCTCGGCTCAGCCCCGTACGCGTCACCTCGGTCCGCTCACCCTCGTAAAGGAACCCTCAGTCATGCGCACATCATCGATCCGCCGTACCTGCGCGGCGCTCGCCGCCGTCACCTCCCTCGCCTTGGCCGTCTCCGCCTGCGGCGGCACGACCAAGAACGACGTCAAGGACTCGGGCGGCTCCGGCGCCGCCGCCGGCGCCAAGGCCGACCCGAACGCGGCCACCAAGAAGGGGCTCACCGTCGGCTTCCTGCCCAAGGCGGTCAACAACCCGTACTTCACCTCCGCGGACAAGGGCGGCGAGAAGGCGCTGACGGAACTGGGCTCCAAGTACAAGGAGGTCGGCACCAACAGCGCCACCGACACCAGCGGCCAGGTGAGTTACGTCAACACGCTCACCCAGCAGCAGGTCGACGCGATGGCCGTCTCCGCGCAGGACCCCGGGGCCCTGTGCACCGCGCTCAAGCAGGCCATGACGAACAAGATCAAGGTCGTCACGTACGACTCCGACACCAAGGCCGAGTGCCGCAACGCCTTCGTCTCGCAGGCGAGCGCCGAGGACCTCGGCCGCACCGAGGTGCAACTGCTCGCCGAACAGATCGGCTACAAGGGCGAGATCGCGATCCTGTCCGCCGGGCAGACCGCCACGAACCAGAACACCTGGATCGACTACATGAAGCAGGAGCTGAAGGACCCCAAGTACAAGGACGTCAAGCTGGTCAAGATCGCCTACGGCAACGACGAGGCCCAGCAGTCCTTCCAGCAGACGCAGGGCCTGCTCCAGGAGCACCCGAACCTGAAGGGGATCATCTCCCCGACCACGGTGGGCATCAAGGCGGCCGCGCAGTACCTGTCCGGCTCCAAGTACAAGGGCAAGGTCAAGCTGACCGGCCTCGGCACCCCCAACGACATGCGCAAGTACGTCAAGAACGGCACGGTCGAGGGCTTCGAGCTGTGGGACCCGGCCAAGCTCGGCGAGCTGGCCGCGCGCACCGCCGTGGCGCTCGCCTCGGGGCAGATCACCGGCAAGGAGGGCGAGACCTTCAAGGCCGGCGCCATGGGCTCCTTCACCATCGGCAAGGACGGTGTGATCAGCCTCGGCAAGCCGACCGTCTTCGACGCGAAGAACATCGACCAGTTCGACTTCTGACGTCCCGCCGGGCCGGCGCCGCCACGGCGGGCCGGCCCGACTCCCAGGCCCCGGAGGGTCATCGATGCAGCGCGTGTGCTTTCTGCTGAAGGTCCGTGCGGACCGCCTCGACGAGTACCGCGAGCGGCACGCCGCCGTGTGGCCCGAGATGCTCGACGCGCTCTCGGCCACCGGCTGGCACAACTACTCGCTCTTCCTGCGCGAGGACGGTCTGCTGGTCGGCTACCTGGAGACCGAGGACTTCGCGGCCGCGCGGGCCGCCATGGAAGCCACCGACGTCAACGCCCGCTGGCAGAAGGAGATGGCGCCGTTCTTCACCGCGTTGGACGGCGCCCGACCCGACGAGGCCATGACGCCCCTCACCGAGGTGTTCCACCTCGCCTGACGCGCACCGCCCGGCCGGCCCGCGCACCCGTACCGCCCGTTCCGCCGGCCGGCCCGCGCACCCGTACCGCCCGTTCCGCCGGTCGGCCTCGCGCACCCGTACCGCCCGCACGGCCCGAACCCGTCCGCCCGCAGCCCGATCGAGGAGCCCGTACATGAGACGACGCACCGTACTGACGACGGCCCTGCTGGGCACCGTGGCCGGTCCCGCGCTCGCGGCGGGGACGGCCCGTGCGGCCGCCCCCGGCCCCTCCGTGACGCGGACCGGCACCACCCGACTCGACCCGCAGGCCCTCTACTTCGTCTCCTACGACGGGCTGGTCAACAACAACTCGTTCCAGAAGAACGGCCTGTTGACCTACCGCGGCCACCAGTACGCGGCCTGGTACACCGGTGACCGCAGCGCGGTCGTCGCCCGCCGCGTCCTGGGCGCCTCCACCTGGTCCACGATCACGCTCGGCCACAAGCTCAAGAGCGACGACTCCCACGACGTGATCTCCATGGGCGTTTCCAGGACCGACGGCCGGCTGCACCTGAACATGGACTCCCACAGCGACGGCTTCTTCTACGTCAAGTCGGTGGCCGGGCTGCTCGACAACCCCACGTCCACGGCCTGGACCTCCGCCGTCCTCGGGGCCGTCCAGACCTCCCTGGACGGTCTGGCGCTCACCCCGCAGTTCACCTATCCGCAGTTCGTGGCGACGCCGGAGGGCCGCCTCCAGCTCTCGTACCGCGTAGGCGTCTCGGGGAACGGGCGCAACGCGCTGGCGGAGTACGACGGTTCGTCCTGGACCGCGCTCGGCGAGTGGTCCGCCTCCACCGGGACCTACACCGGCGCGCACGGGTCGAGCACCGCCCGCAACATGTACCTGCACGGGATCGACTACGACGTGAACGGGCGGCTGCACTCCTTCTTCACCTGGCGCGAGCAGAACGCCGCCGTGATGTGCAGCCCCGGCGGCATCACCAACCACGACACCGGATACGTCTACTCCACCGACCGGGGCCGGAGCTGGCGCAACGACGCGGGCACCGTCGTCGGCACCACCGGAACCGCGGGCACCGTCGCCGTCAGCGACCCCGGACTCGTCGTCGACCCCCTCGACCCCGACCACTCCCTGATGAACCAGGAGAGCCAGGCCACCGACTCCGCGGGCCTGCCGCACGCGATCATCAGCTATGTGCCCGGACGCTTCGGGCAGTGCACCACCGACTACGTGAAGGACCGTACGGCGAACGGCCGGGCCTTCCACCTGCGCAAGGGCTCCGCGGGCGGCTGGACCAAGACCGAGATCCCCCTCGCCCTGAACTCCAGCCAGCGCACCAGACTGGTCCTCGACCGCTACGACAACGTCTACGCGATCCTGCCGTACGGGCGGATCGCGGGCGCCTCGAAGTCCTCCGGGCACACCGACTGGACCCTCCTGTTCGACGGCGCCGGCCTGAACGCCTTCGGCGAGGTCGTCATCGACGAGACACGCGTCCCACAGGACGGGACCCTGTCCGTCATGTACCAGGAGAAGTCCGCCGGCACCACGCCGTCGGCCCTGCACGTCGCCGATTTCCGCCTGCCCGCCTGACCCCTGGCTCCGGCCCTCTCGCGGATAATGTGAGGGCCCGCCCGCCGCTACTCGCTCTACTCGTGGAGGTTCCCGCCCGATGGTCCAGTCGGTGGGTATCAAGGACGTCGCCCGTGCCGCCGGAGTCTCCGTCGGCACGGTCTCCAACGTGATCAACCGCCCCGACTCGGTGGCATCCGAGACCAGGGCCCGCGTCCTGTCCGCCATCGACCGGCTCGGCTACGTGCGCAGCGAGTCGGCACGCCAGCTCCGGGCCGGACGCAGCCGGATCATGGGGCTCCTCGTCCTCGACATGGGCAACCCGTTCTTCGTGGACGTGGCGCGCGGCGCCGAGCGTGCCGCGCGGGAGGCCGGGCTCGGGGTGATGGTCTGCAACAGCGCCCAGTCCCCGAGCGAGGAGGCCGACTATCTGTCGCTCTTCGCCGAGCAGCGGGTGCGCGGCGTGCTGCTGACGCCGTCGGACGCGAGCGGGCGCAACATCGAGGCGTTCCGCCGCAACGGCATCCCGTTCGTGCTGGTCGACCGGGTGGCCGAGGGCACCACCGAGTGCTCGGTCTCCGTGGACGACGTGGCGGGCGGCGCGCTGGCCGTCCGGCACCTCGTGGACGCCGGGCACCGCTCGATCGCGTACGTCAGCGGACCACCCGGGCTCAGCCAGGTGAGGGACCGCCGTACGGGCGCCCTGAACGCCCTGCGTGAGGCGGGCCTCGGCCCGGAGAACCTGCGCGAGCTGCCCACCGAGCGCCTGGACGTGGCAGCCGGGCGCGACGCGGGCGCCCGGCTCCTCGGCCTCGCCGAGCGGCCCACCGCCGTCTTCTGCGCCAACGACCTGCTCGCCCTCGGCCTCCTCCAGGCGATGTACGCGGCCGGCGTCGGCGTGCCCGACGACCTCGCGATCGTCGGCTACGACGACATCGAGTTCGCGGCCGCCGCGGCCGTCCCGCTCACCTCCGTGCGCCAGCCCGCGGTCACCATGGGAGCCCTCGCGGCCGAGCTGCTCCTGGAGGAGATCGACGCGGAGACCGCGCCCACGCCGCACGAACACCGCCGCGTCGTGCTCCAGCCGGAACTGGTCGTGCGCCGCTCCAGCCTGGCGGCGCGCTGACCAGCGGTTCAGTTCCCCGTCACCGGCCCGCTGAGTCACTGTTCAGTTCGTCTTCCCGGTCCCCGGCCCGCGGAGCCCGGGCGACATGTGCTGAACTGGGACGCAGCCTGGAATCCGTACGACTCGGGAGACCTGTTGACCGTCAGCTACCGCCAGCCCGGTGTCGTCCTCACCGACCACCGTTTCACCGTGCCGCTCGACCACGACCGACCGGCGGGCGAGACCATCGACCTGTTCGCCCGCGAGGTCGTCGCGAGCGACAAGGCGCACCAGAACCTGCCGTGGATGGTCTACCTCCAGGGTGGCCCCGGCTTCGGGGCGAATCGTTTCGTCGGCCGTCAGGCCTGGCTCGACCGGGCCCTGAAGGACTTCCGCGTCCTGCTCCTCGACCAGCGCGGCACCGGACACTCCACGCCCGCCAACCGGCAGACCCTCCCGCTGCGCGGCGGCGCCCGCGAGCAGGCCGACTACCTCGCCCTCTTCCGCGCCGACTCCATCGTCCGCGACTGCGAGGCCATCCGGCCCGCCCTCACCGGCGGCGCCCCCTGGACGGTCCTCGGCCAGAGCTTCGGCGGCTTCTGCACCGTGCACTACCTCTCCAGCGCCCCCGAAGGGCTGAGCGCCGCCGTCGTCACCGGCGGTCTGCCCTCGCTCGACGGGCACGCGGACGACGTGTACCGCGCCGCCTACCCGCGCATCGAACGCAAGGTCGCCGCGCACTACGCCCGCTACCCGCAGGACGTCGAGCGCGCCCGCCGCATCGCCGAGTACCTGCTCCAGCACGAGCCGGTGCTCGGCGGCGGCTACCGCCTGACCGCCGAGGCCTTCCAGTCGCTCGGCATCCTCCTCGGCGGCAGCGACGGCAGCCACCGCCTGCACTACCTGCTGGAGGACGCCTTCGTGCGCACCCCGCAGGGCCACGCGCTCTCCGACGCCTTCCAGGAGGAGGTCCAGTCGCTCCTGTCGTACGCGGGCCACCCCCTGTACGCGCTCGTCCACGAGGCCATCTACGCCCAGGGCGGCCGGCCCACCGCCTGGTCCGCCGAGCGGGTGCGCGCCGAGTTCCCGCAGTTCGACGCGGCCAAGACGCTCGCGGACGACGGGCCGCTGCTGTTCACCGGCGAGTCCGTGCACCCCTGGATGTTCGAGTCCGACCCGGCCCTGCGGCCGCTGCGCGACACCGCCGAGGAGCTGGCCGCCCGCACCGAGTGGGCGCCGCTGTACGACCCGGCCCGGCTCGCGGTGAACGAGGTGCCGGTGGCGGCGGCGGTCTACCACGACGACATGTACGTCGACGCCGGCCACTCCCTGGCCACCGCCCGTGCCGTGCGGGGTCTGCGCACCTGGGTGACCGACGAGTTCGAGCACGACGGGGTGCGGGCCGGCGGTCCGCGCGTCCTGGACCGGCTGCTCGCGCTCACGCGCGACGACGTCTGATCCGGCCGTCCTCCTCTAGGATTCTGACGGACCGTCAGAATCCTGAGGGGGTACGGATGATCGACACCACCCGCACGGACGTCCCGGAGGACGAGCGACGCCTGCGCCTCGACGTCGAGGACGGCATCGGCGTCCTCACCCTGTGCCGGCCCGCGAAGCTCAACGCCTGGAGCTGGGAGGCCACCCGTCAACTCGGCCTGATCGCCGACCGGATCCGCTTCGACCCGTCGGTCCGGGCGGTGCTCCTGCGGGCCGAGGGGCGCGCCTTCTGCGCCGGGATCGACGTGAGCGCCCCGGGCGGCGCGATCACCGGCCGCTCGGGTGCCGAGCGCGCCCGCGCCTACTACGAGGGCATCCGCTGGGCGCACGAGCGCTTCGCGGCCTTCGCGCGGCTGCCGCAGCCCGTCGTCGCGGCCGTCCAGGGCTACTGCCTCGGCTTCGGGTTCGAGCTCGCGCTGATGGCGGACATCAGGATCGCCTCCCGCGACGCCGTGTTCGCCCTGCCCGAGGCCCAGTTGGGGCTCGCCGTCGACGCCGGCGGAGACCTGCGGATCGCCCGCGAGGCGGGCGCGGGATGGGCGAAGTACCTCGCGCTGACCGGAAGACGGCTCGACGCGGCGACGGCAGAGCGCCTGCACCTCGTCCAACTCCTCACGGACGACACCGCGTTGGACGAGACGGCCCGAACCGTCGCCGCCGAGATCGCGGCGAACGCCCCGCTCGCCGTGCAGGGCGTCAAACACGGCATCGACGCCTACGCCGAAGCCCCGCTGACCGCCGCTCTCGACCGGACCGCCCTGTCGGCCGCGCTCACCCTCACCTCGGACGACGCGGCCGAGGGATACACGGCCAAGGGCGCCCGCCGCGCGCCCCGCTTCGAGGGGAAGTGACCCACGTGTTTTGATCGGTCACTGTTGTGTACGACGAGACAGGCAGGGGGGACCGATGCACGACAGTGAACTTCTCGCGGACAGGTTCGAGGAGCACCGGGGCCGGCTGCGGGCGGTGGCCTACCGGATGCTCGGATCGCTGAGCGAGGCGGACGACGCCGTCCAGGAGACATGGCTGAAGCTCGGCCGCACCGACCCGGACGAGATCAGGAACCTGGCCGGCTGGCTGACCACCGTGACCGGCCGGGTGTGTCTGGACATGCTGCGGTCCCGCACCGCGCGCCGCGAGGACCCGCTGGAGCCCTCGGGCACCTTCGTGCCCGACCCCGTCGTCAGCCCCCTGGACCGGATCGACCCCGAACAGGAGGTGCTGCTGGCCGACTCGGTCGGTCTGGCCCTCCTCGTGGTCCTGGAGACGCTGGAGCCCGCCGAACGGCTCGCCTTCGTCCTGCACGACATGTTCGCGGTGCCCTTCGACGACATCGCGCCCATCGTGGGCCGGAACACCGCCGCCACCCGGCAGCTCGCCAGCCGGGCACGCCGGCGCGTCAAGGGAGCCGCCCCCGAGCCCGAGCGGGACGCCGTCCGGCAGCGCGAGGTCCTCGACGCCTTCCTCGCGGCGTCACGCGGAGGCGACTTCGAGGCGCTCGTCGCCGTCCTCGACCCCGATGTCGTGCTGCGCGCCGACGCGGGCGCGCTGGTCGGCGGCGTGACCGTGTCCAAGCTGGTGCGCGGGGCCGAGGCGGTTGCCGGTCAGGCCCTCGCCTTCCGCCGGTTCGCGGCGAGTTCGCGGCTCGTCCGGGTCAATGGGGAGGCGGGTGTCGTCGCGATCGTGGACGGCCGGCCGCAGTCGGTCATGGGCGTCACCGTCGCCGACGGCAGGATCGTCGCGATGTACATCCTGGCCGACCCCGACCGGCTCGCCCGGCTCGACCTCGCGGGGGACAAGCCGGGGGAGTGACCGTCAGCCGGTGAAGGGACCACGCCCCAGTTGGTCCCGCACCGGCGTGACCGGCGAGGCGACCAGGTCCCTTCGCTGCCAGTTCGCGCCGTCGACCACCAGGGTGTGACCGGTGATGAAGCGGGCGTAGGGGGACGCCAGGAAGGTGGCGGCCCAGCCGAGCTCGCGGGGCACGCCGACGCGCAGGGCCGGCTGCCGCCGGCCGAGCGCGTCGGCCGCCCCGTCGCGCGTGCCCGAGCCGTCCGGCGTGACTTCGCCGCCCGGTGCGTTCCCGGGGTGCCGGCCATCACGGCCGGGGTGCCGGTCATCCCGCTCGCCGCTGCCGTCCCGCCCGCCCCTGGCGCGCCGAGCGCCCTGGCCGGGCCCGTGGTCCCCGGGGCTGGAGTCGGCCCCGCCGCCTGTGCCGCGGGCCAGGTTGCCGCGGATGTCCTCCGTCATGTCCTCGTGCGGCATCAGCCCCGGCACCAGACCGTTGACCTGGATGCCGTACGGTCCCCACTCGACCGCCAGGGTCCGCACCAGGCTCTCCACGCCGGCCTTGGCCGCCGCGCTGTGCGCGAAACCGGGACCGCCGGTCCAGGCGTAGGACGCGCCGACGTCGATGACCGAGCCCGGCGTGCCCGCCGCGAGGTGACGTCGGCCGAACTCACGGGTCATCAGAAACGTTCCGGTGAGCGTGATGTCGACCACGGCCTGCCAGGCGTTCGGGGACATGTCCTCGGTGGCGACGGGGAAGTTGGCGGCCGCGTTGTTGACCAGCACGTCGGGCAGCCCGCCCTCGTCGAACACCTCGGAGACACGCTTCGGGTCCCGGATGTCGCAGACCGCGGACCTGACCCGCGTGCCCAGCTTCGCCAACTCGGCCCGGGCGGGCGCCAGATGACGCTCACGGCGGCTGACGATCAGGAGATCGGCGCCCAGCCGGGCGAACTCCGCCGCGATCGCCCTCCCGAGTCCGGTGCCGCCGCCGGTGACCAGCACCAGCGAGCCGTCGAACGTCCCGGCCGGCAAGGCGCTCGCGCCCAGCGGGGGAGGGGCGGGGAGACCGGGGAGCGCGATGTCGTCCATGGCGCACTCGATACCCGGTGCGCCGTCAGACATCAAGAGCGGGAGCGAGCACATCGCGGCGGGGGCGCGGGGCCGCCGAATCGGCCCGGCTCAGGGCGGGTGGAGAGGTCAGTAGGCTGGAGGACATGCCAGAGGAAGTCCGTACATCCCCGGATCCCCGTGACGAACTGCGCGCCGACTGCGGGAGCTGCTTCGGGCTGTGCTGTGTCGCGCTGCCCTTCGCCCGCTCGGCCGACTTCGCGATCGACAAGCGCGCGGGGGAGCCCTGCCCCAATCTGCGCGAGGATTCCCGGTGCGGCATCCACACCCGGCTGCGGCCCGCGGGCTTCACGGGCTGCACGGTCTACGACTGCTTCGGGGCCGGGCAGCACGTCTCCCAGGTGACCTTCGACGGCGAGGACTGGCGCTCGGGGCCGAAGGAGCGCGCCCGGCTGATGTTCGACGTGTTCCCCGTCGTGCGCCACCTGCACGAACTGCTGTGGTACCTGAACGAGGCCCTGACGCTGCCCGCCGCACGTCCGGTGCACGCCGACGTCCGGCGTCTGATCTCCACGACCGAACGCCTCACCCGGCAGGGCCCCGAGGAGCTGGCCGCGCTGGACGTCGGCGCGCACCGGCGGAAGGCCGGCGAACTGCTGCTGCGGGCGAGCGAACTCGTACGGGCCGAGTCCGGCGGGGGCAGGCGGAAGGACCGGCGTGGCGCGGATCTGATGGGGGCCCGGCTCAAGGGCGCCGACCTGCGGGGCGCGAGTCTGCGCGGGGCGCTGCTCGTCGCCGCCGACCTCACGGGGGCCGATCTGCGCGGAGCCGACCTGATCGGCGCCGACCTCCGGGACACCGACCTGACCGACGCCGATCTGACCGGGGCCCTGTTCCTCACCCAGCCGCAGCTCGACGCGGCCCGCGGCAGCGCCGGCACCCGCCTCCCGGACTCGGTCTCCCGCCCCGGCCACTGGACGGCCCGGAGCTGAGAGCCCCACCTCCCGGAGCTGGGAGACCCGCTCGGGCCGACAGCGGCACCCCTCCCGTCGGCAGCCCACGCCGGGAGGGGGGCGGCCTCACTCGCTCGCGCCGGCCAGGGTCTCCGTCCGCCCGGGCGTCACGGGCGCGCGCCGTTCCAGATGCAGGCGCAGCCCCTCGGGCATCAGGGTCAGCCGCTCGGCCACCCGCAGCCGGTAGTCGGGGTCGGGCCGCAGGTCGTAGCGGCGCAGCAGCAGTCCGAGGACCAGCGTCGCCTCGTGCAGCGCGAACTGGCGGCCGATGCAGGCGCGCGCCCCGGTGCCGAAGGGCTTGAAGGTGTGCGCGGGCCGGGCCCGTACCGCCTTCGCGTCGAAGCGGTCCGGGTCGAAGCCCTCCGCGTCGGCGCCCCACACCTGCGGGTCGCGGTGCAGCATCGCGGTCAGGACCAGCGCCCACGCGCCCTGCCGCATCGGATGGACGCCGCCGAGCACGGTGTCGTGGCGGGCCTCGCGGGCGAACGCCGGTGCCGTCGGCCACAGGCGCAGCGACTCGTCGAGGACCCGGCGCACGTAACGGAGTTTGGCGACCTGTTCGTAGCCGGGCCGGTCCGTGCCGCCCCAGACGCGGTCCACCTCGGCCCGGGCGCGGGCGGCCGTCTCCGGGTGCCGGGAGAGGTAGTGCAGGGCGAAGGACAGGGCGCCCGAGGTGGTCTCGTGGCCGGCGATGAGGAAGGTGATGACCTGGCGGCGGATGTTCTCGGGGGTCAGCCGTTCCCCGGTCTCGGGGTGGGCCGTCTCCAGCATGCGGTCGAGCAGGTCGCCGTCGCCACCCGCGCCCCGGCGGGAGGCCACGACGGCGTCGACCGTGCGGTTGAGGTAGGCCATGTCCGCCGCGTTGCGCCGGGTGGCGCCGCGCAGCAGGACGGGCGCCAGCGGGACCGGGACGACGTTGAGGCGCTGTGCGTAGGTCAGCGTGCCCACCATCGCGTTCACGAAGGGGTGCGGCCGGGAGCGCTCGAAGGAGGCGAAGTCATGGCCGAAGCCGGTTCTGGCGATCGTCTCCAGCGTCAGTTTCGTCATGTCGCCGGGCACGTCCACGGCACGGCCCGCGGCCTGTTCCCGGTCCCAGTGGCCGGTCAGCCGCTCGGTCACGGCCAGCATCATGGGGTGGTAGCCCTCCATGGCCTCGCGGCCGAAACCGGGGGCCAGGACGTCGTGCGCGAGCTGCCAGTTGGGCTCGTGGTTGTAGGCGGTGAACAGTCCGTCCCCGGCGACCGGACGGAGGTTGGCGACCCCCAGGCCCACGTGTTTGGCGAACCGCGACTCGTCGGCGAGTTCGGCGGCGAGGTCCGCGCCCCAGACGAAGACGATCTCGTTGCGGAAGGCGCGGCGCCGGAAGATCGGTCCGAGCCGCTTCCCGAACTTCATGGAGTCCTGGAGCGGGGAACGGACGTTCGCGCCCAGCACGTCGCCGACCAGCGGGACGCGGCGCGGCGGGTGCGGGATGCGGTGGAGCTCCGGCCAGCCCAGTTCCGCGCTGCGGAACCCCTTCGGCCGCGCCGCCGCCTTCGTCTCCGCCATGACGCCATCTCCCTTGTGACTCGGGCAGGTTGAGTCTGTTGTACGTGAGTTCAATAGCGGAGTTCAGTCTGATCCCGTTGTTGAACCGGCGTCAAGTAAAGTGCGGGCATGACGGGGAAGCAGGGGGAGCGCGCACGCCGCCGGCTCAGTACCGAGGCGCGCCGGGAGCAGCTCCTGTCGGTGGGCGCCCGCCTGTTCTCGGAGAGTCCGTACGACGACGTCTGGATCGAGCAGGTCGCCGAGATCGCCGGAGTCTCGCGGGGGCTGCTGTACCACTACTTCCCGACGAAGCGGGACTTCTTCGCCGCCGTGGTCGAGCGGGAGAGCGGGCGGATGCTGCGGATGACCGCGGCGGTGCCCGGTGTCCCGGTGCGCGAGCAGCTCGGCGCGGGCCTGGACACCTTCCTCGGGTACGTGCAGGAGCACGCGCACGGGTTCCGTGCCTTCCACCGTGCCGACGCGGCCGGTGACCAGGCCGTGCGCAGGGTCTATCAGCAGGCCCTGGCCGCGCAGGAGCGGCAGATCCTCTCGGCCCTGGCCGCGGATCCCGAGCTCGGCCGGTCCGCCGAGGACCGGCCCGAACTGCGGATCGCCGTCCGCGGATGGCTGGCCTTCACCACGGCCGTGTGCCTGGAGTGGCTGCGGGACGCGGACCTGACCCGTGACCAGGTGCGGGATCTGTGCGCGCGGGCGCTGCTCGGCGCGATCACGCCCTGAGGTCCGCTCTGCGCGGTGGCCGTGACGCCCCTTTCGGGTGGGCCTGGGTCCACGCACACCTCTTCGATCGGCAAGGTGTGGTTGGCGTACGCCCGGATCTTCGATAGGTTAGGCAAGCCTTACCTAAGGAGGAATCTGATGGGTGACCGTCACACCTGGACGGCCGCGCCCGCCGCGGCGGAGCACGCCCGCTCGGTGCTCGCCGCGGCCTGGTCCTGCGCGGTGAGCGCCGAGGGCGGCCGCGAGGAGTTCGTCGGCGCGCACTCCGTCACCGCCGACGGCCGGGTGCTGCTGCGGGTGCCCGAGGACAGCGCGCTGCTCGCCGCGGCCATCTGCTCCCCGCGCGGAGAGCCGTCCGCCGTCCTGGAGTTCGCGGATGTCGCACCGGTCCCCGTACGGAACCGGATCCGGGCCCGCCTCTGGCTCGCCGGCTGGTTCGTCCCCGAGGACGGGGAGCTCTCGTTCCGGCCCACCCGCGCGGTGCTGCGCCGGCCCGGCGGGACCGTGGTCGTCGATCTGGACGAGCTCGCCGAGGCCCGGCCCGACCCGCTCGCCCTCGCCGAGGCGCAGCTCCTGACCCATCTCGCCGACGCCCACCCGGACGCCGTCGAGCGGCGCACCCGTCTCGTCGAACCGGACAGCCTGCACGGCGCCGTGCGCGTCCAGCCCCTCGCCGTCGACCGCCACGGACTCACCCTGCGCATCGAACGGGCGCGCGGCAACGGCGACGTACGCCTGCCGTTCCACGCGCCCGCCGACGACGTCTCCCAGCTCACCGAGCGCATGCACGTCCTGCTCACCCAGGCGAGCCTCGCCTCCTGCCCCCGTCCGCTACAGCGGCAGCGCACAGACCGCGAGGGGTGAGGCGAACGGCGCGCCCACGCGCCGGAGTTCACCGCTCTCCTGGTCGACCCCGAAGACCGTCACCGTGCCCGACCGCTGGTTCGCCGCGAACAGCAGCCGCCCGTCCGGCGAGAGCGCGACGTGCCGCGGGAAGGCGCCGCCCACCGGCACCGTGTCCAGCAGCCGCAGCCGGGCTCCGTCCGCCTCGACGGCGTACCGCGTCAGGCTGTCGTCGCCCCGGTTGGCGAGATACGCGTACGACCCGTTCGGCGTCACGACGAACTGGGCCGGGTAGCTCGTGCCGCCTCCCGTGCCCGTGGACTGTGCCTCGCCCACCGAGAGGCGGCCCGTCGCCGGGTCGTAGCCGCACACCGTCACCGTGTTGTCGGCCTCGTTGGCGAGATACGCGTACCGGCCGCCGGGGTGGAACGTGAGATGGCGCGGACCCGCGCCCGGCCGCGTCCGCGCCCGGGAGACCTCGGTGAGCGTGCCCCGGGTCTCGTCCAGCCGGTAGGTGTACACCGTGTCGGTGCCCAGATCGACGGCGAGCAGATGGCCGCCGTCCGGAGCGGTGACGAACTGGTGCGCGTGCGGGCCCTGTTGGCCGGGACCGGGCGCCGGGGACGTGTGTCGGACCAGATCGGTCCGCTCGCCGAGCGCACCGGAGGCCTCGACGGGATGCACCGCGACGCTCCCCGACGCGTAGTTCGCGCTCAGCAGCCAGCGGCCGCTCGGATGCACGGACAGATGGCAGGGACCCGAGCCGCCCGTGGAGCGGCTGCCCAGCACCTCTCTCCCCGGCAGCCCCACGGCCGTCACCGCGCCCGCGTCCTGCTCGTCGACCGCGTACAGCGCCCGGCCGTCCGGATGCACGGCGAGGAAGGAGGGATTGTCGACGCCCGTCACCACACCGCCGCCGGTGACCGCGCCGGTCGCCGGGTCGTACGTGGCGACACCGATGCCCTTCCCGCCGCCGTCCCCGGAGGTGTACGTGCCCAGGAACAGTCGACGCGGACCGGCGGAGGGAGCCGTCGACGGGGGCGCCGACCCGGACGCCGACGCCGAGGGACCGGCCGGCGGCGCCTTCGGGACCGGGGCCTTCGGACGAGCGGTCGTCCCGGCGGGGTCCGCCTGGGGTGCCGCGCACGACGGGACCGCCGTGACCGCGGCCGCCCCCGCGAGCGCGGCGACGAAACGGCGTCTGGTCCAGCCGCCGCCCGCGTCGCGCGACGGCCCTGCACCACTGCTCATGCCTGCACCTCGGGGTGTCGGTTGCCTCGGCCGGAACGGCCACCTTGGCGTGCGGCACCCCTCACGTGCAACAACGGCCCCCCGCGGTGCGCCCCACGCAACGCGCGAGGCGCACCGGCGGGATCCACCCGTCGCGCGACGCCGGGACCTACCAGTCGCCGTCCCCGACGGGCTTGCCCGGCGCGTCACCGAGCGGCTGCACCTGATGCGGCGAGGGCTGCTGCCAGGGCTCGTGGTCGTCGCCCAGCCAGTCGCCGACCGGCTGCACCGAACCCAGCTCGTCCGTGGGCGCCAGGTCGGCGGCGTCCTGGTCGTAGTAGTCGAACCAGGGGAGCCCCGCGCGGGTGTACGCCGCACGGTCCACCGGGGACGGCGGGGGCGCCTCGCCGGTGATGCGGCGCCACTCCGGAGGCGTCACGAGGTGGACGAACACGCGTCCGGCCGGCTCCTTCGCCCAGGCCTTCAGCGGCCGGTCGTCGCGATAGACCTCCTGGCGCATCGAGCCGCCGACGCCGAGACCCATCGCCGGGGCGCTGCGCGCACGCGGGGCACCCCCGGCGGGCGCGGCGCCGGGAGCGGCCCCGGGTGCGGGTGGCGCGGCCATCATCGGCATGGCCGCGCCGTACCCGCCCGGTGCCTGGGGCATCCGGCTGAGCGCCTCCGTCCGGCGGCGCTCCGCCTCCCGCCACGCCGCCAGCTCTCCGGCCTCGAGCGGGAACGACTGGAGCTGGACACCGCCCCAGACCTCCTCGCCGGTGACCTGGCCCTCGACCGTCGCCCCGAGACCCAGCGGTACGGCCACGAACTGGCGGACCGTCCCCTTGCCGGAGTTGATCCCGTCGAGCCACGGCTGCCGGGGGAGGACGACGTAGTTCTGCGGATCACGGGTGAGCCGGGAGCTCCACGGCTTGCCGGAGACGGCGCAGACCTTGCCCACGCCCACCTGCAACGCGGCCGGCTCCGCCGTCCCGGCGAAACTCAGCCACATGGCCTCGCGCAGATACACCGGCAGCATCACACCGCCGCGCGCCCGCCACTCGGCGGGCACCCGGTCGCCGTAGTCCTCGACGCGCCGGACGGGGAACTCCCCGAGCCCCGGCGGCAACGCGTGCGTGCCCGTCTCGGGCAGCCGCAGTGTCCGTATGAACCGGACCTGCACCCCGCCCGGCAGCCGCAGTGCGTTCCCGTCGATCCGCACGGTGTCCTCGGTCATCCGCCCGCCCCCTCGTTCTCCTGCCACCGGCCACGCCGTGCGGCTCACCGCCACGGCGTCGTGCCGTTTCCGCTCACGGAACTCGTCATCTAGAACGCGCGGAGGCGTCGGAACGGTTCCTCCTCCGGCGCGGCAGGCGCAGCCGGTTCCGCAGCCGGGTCAGGCGCGGCCGGCGCTCGCGCTGCTCACGGGTGCAGCGGTCCAGCTCCTCGAACAGACGCCGGGTGCGGTGCTCGGTGTCCAGCTCGTCGAGGATGCGGGTGACCTCGGTCAGGACGGAACCGTGGAGCTGCCACTGGCTCGGGTCGCGCTGGACCTCCTCCAGGAAGAGCTGGGCCAGCTTGTCGCGGGTGGCGGCGGCGGTGGCGAGTTCCGCGCTGAGCCGCTCCTCGGCGGACACCGCGTTCTGGGTGACATCGGTGGTCACCAGCACCGCGAAGCTGACGATCGCGTCGGCGACCTCCGACAGCAGTTCCTGGAGGACGGCTCCGGCCTGCGGTTCGAACAGGGGCCGCGGCTCCCGCTCCTTGGCCAGGTCGGTGAGACTGCGCGCCAGGACCCGCAGGACCACCGTGCAGATCTCCAGGGTGTCCAGGCCCGTGCGCAGCACGACCCGGTGCATCAGCCCCTCGCGCACCCGCGGGTTGAGCTTCAGGCTGTCCTCGGCCTGCCGCAGGGCCGCGTCCACCCCGGCGATGTCGTTGTCCAGCCGACGGGCCTCGTGCAGCCGCTCGGCCGCCACGTGGAAGGGCGTGTTCGAGGCGGCCCCCTCGCCGACCCGCAGCATCAACTGCCGCATCCGGCGTGCCAGGTCCTCGATCTGCTCCCCGGCCATGTCGACCCACACGGGCGGCGCGAGCACCAGATTGCAGGTGAGGCCCACGACCGCGCCGATCAAGGTCTCCAGCACGCGGGCCCACGCGGTGTCGCCGACCCTGGTGACACCGAGGACCAGCATGGCGCTGATCGCCACCTCGGGCACGAACTCGCTGACCCGGACCAGATGCCCCACCGCCAGCGAGGCGAGGATGATCAGCCCCAGACTCCACCAGGTCAGGCCGACCAGGCTGCTGAAGCCGATGGCGATGACGACGCCCACCACCACGGAGTTCACCCGCCGGATCGCGGTGGTGATCGTCGAGTACAGGGTGACCTGTACGACCAGCAGCGCGGTCAGGGGCGCGGTCAGCGGCGCGGGTTCGGGACTGAGATGGATGGCCACCACGTACGCGATCGTCGCGGCGGCCGTCGAACGAAGTGTCTGGACGACCACCGGCTCCCGGCGACGCTCCACGATCTTCGCGACGGACGCCGTCCACTCACCACGTGCCTCGTGCATCCTTGGGGCCTTCCCGTTTAACACGGGTACCGAACGTGTCGATTGCGGACCGTATCTGTCCGCAAGGGATCCTAGATTGAAGGTATCGACCGGGACGGACCGCATCAGGAGGCACCGGAATGAGCGCGACGAGCAACGTCCAGGGCATCGAACTGCTGACGCTGTCGCACGACCGGCTGCGCGCCGTGGTCGCCGGCGTGCCGGAGAACGCCTGGTCGGCGCCGACGCCGTGCGCCGAGTGGACGGCGGCCCAGGTGCTCAACCACGCCCGGCTGGACCAGCAGGCGTACGGCGCCGCGGTCACCGGCACCGGGTGGCCCGAGTCGGACGCCTTCCACCCGGACGCGGCTCTGGAGGCCGATGTCACGGCCGCGCTCGACAATGTCCTCTCCCAGGTCGCCGGCGTCTACGCGGGACTGCCCGCCGACGCGCGGGAGGTGGCCACCCCGCTAGGGCCGCTGCCGTTCGGCGTGGCGGCCGCCGCGGCCGCGATGGACGCGGGCGTGCACGCCTGGGACATCGCAGTGGCGACCGGCCAGGGATCGCCTCTCGACGACGACCTGGCCGGCGGCATCCGGCTCGCGGCGGACCGGCTGGCCGACCACCTCCGCGACTCCTTCGGTGTGTTCGCCCCCGCGCGTGAGGTCCCGGAGGGCGCAGGGCCGGCCGAGGCGCTGCTCGCCTTCCTCGGCCGCGACCCGCACTGGACGCCGGCCGGGTCCTGAAGAGTCCTGGGCCGGCCGTGGGCCCCACGGCCGGCCCAGCGAAGTCGCGTCGTTCGCCCGGGGTCCGTGCCAGGCGTCGCCGGCCAGGCGAGACCTTGCGGCACGCCCTAGTCGCGCAGCTTCGCCAGGAAGGCGGACAGATGGCCGACCGTCCGGGCGATCTGCTGCTCCGTCGTGAGGGTCTCCTCGAAGCGGCTTCCCGACCGGAGCGCCTTCTTCCCCCTCACGTAGAGGGAACAGGCGAGGTCGGCGCAGACGTAGACGCCGACCGAGTTGCCCTCGCGGCCCGCGGCGCCCGCCTTGCGGGCCGTCATCAGCGCGACCCCGTCTCCCGGGTGCGTGGTCAGACACAGCGAGCACATGCTGCGGTGCGCGAGCCCGCGCCGGGAGGAGGCGAGACGCAGGGTGACGCCCAGGAGGCCGCCGTCCCGTTCGGTGACGAGGAAGCCGCGGTCGGGCGCACCGGGATCTCGCCAGCCCAGGAAGTCGAGATCGCCCCAGGGCCGTTCGTCGAGATCGCGAGGCGTCGCCAGCCGCTTCGCCTCGCCCCTGGTGCAGTTGATGAACGAGGTACGGATGTCCTGCTCGGTGAGCGGTCTCATGGGGTCTCCCGGTATCGACGATAAAACCTAGGTGTCCTAGGTTTTTGTCGAAGGTACCTAGTCCCGGGAGTGGGAGCCAGTGGATTTCGGGGGACCCGCGGAGGCCGTCACACGGGGGCTGCGGACGCGCGGGGTCACCTGGCACAGTGACCGCGTGGACGAGGGGGACGCGGGAACCGGGGCGGACGGGAGGGAGCGGGCCGGATACGAGCGCGGCCTCCGCCACCGACGTCGCCGCATCCCTGGTCAAGACGGCCGGCCGGCAGCGGCCACCGGACTGCAGGACCGTTCCGCCGGGGGAGCCCCCGTCCTGCGACCGCGCAGCCCGGCAGGCTTCCGGCGCCGGGACTGCGATCGGTTCGAGCAGCGCGCCGTGCGGTCAGGTCAGTAGCCGCCCGGCGACGACGACGGGGTCTTGGTGATGGCCTTGCCGTCGGTGCCCAGCACGTACCACTTGGCGCCGAAGGCGTCGAGCCCCTGCCCGTTCGTCTGCCCGGCCTTGGTGTCATCGACGAACGTGTAGAGCGGGTGCCCCTTGTACGTGACCTGCTTCGAGCCGTCGCTGCGCGTGATGGTCGACAGCAGCTTGCTGTTGACGCCGCCTCCCGCCGTCGGCTTCCCGTTCGCCTTCAGCGGTGGCCAGGCCTTGGCGCAGTCTCCGTCGCAGGTGGACTTGTTGGTCTTGTCGGCCTGGAAGAGGTAGAGGGTGTGCCCCTTGCTGTTGACCAGGATCTTGCCGAGCGGGCCGGACTTGGTGGACACGGTCGCGGAGGGCGAGGCGCTCACCCCCGATCCCGCTGCCTGTACGCTGCGTGCCCCGTCGTGGCTGGTGCCACCGGCGTACGCCACGGTGGCCGAGGACAGGAAGAGTGCCGTTCCGGTGGCTGCGATGAATGCTCGGGTGTGGTGCTTCACGAGAAGTCCTCCGGCTGCGATCGCCTCGGAGTGTCTTGCGGCCGCTGTGCCTCAGCGCGCCTCGCGTCTCCCTTCCATTACACGCCAAAGGCGACAGCCCGTCCACGGGGCCAGTGGTGCTGTGGATGATCGGCGTGCCGGCTCATCGCTGAGGTGGGGAAACGCCGTGCCGATCACAAACCAACAGGTCGCGGGACACGCGTTCTTGCCGATGATGTACGACGACCCGTGCTTCCCTGATCACGTAGTCGACGGGGAAGACGATCCGGCTGCGGCTGCGTCGGCCGGTGAAGCTGACCGGTCCACATCTCCTGGCGAAAGGCATGTCATGAAGTTCGCGGTCATCGGCGGTACCGGGCTGATCGGGTCGCAGGTCGTCAAGAATCTGAACGCCGCCGGACACGAGGCGGTACCGCACTCGCAGTCCACCGGCGTCGACATCATCAGTGACCAGGGACTGGACGAGGCGGTGGCGGGAGCCGACGTCGTCGTCAACCTGACGAACTCCCCGACCTTCGACGAAGCCTCCCTGGCCTTCTTCCAGACCTCGATGGACAACCTCCTGGCCGCGGCCCGCAAGGGCGGCGTCGGCCACTTCGTCATTCTCTCGATCGTCGGCACGGACCAGGTGCCGGAGCTGGACTACTACCGGGCCAAGGCGCTCCAGGAGAACATCCTCGCGGCCGGACAGATCCCCTACTCGATCGTCCGCGCGACGCAGTTCATGGAGTTCATCGACGCGGTCCTGTCCTGGACCGCCGACGGCGACACCGTCCGGCTGCCTGCCACGCCGATCCAGCCGATCGCCTCCAAGGACGTGGCCGATGCGGTGGCGGAAGTCGCCGCGGGCGCCCCGCTGGGGGGCATGCGCAACATCGCCGGGCCCGAAGTCTTCTCCCTGGACGAGTTGGGCCGGATCACCCTCACCCACAAGGGCGACGGTCGCACCGTTGTCACCGACCCCACCGCCGGCATGTTCGCCGTCGTCAAGGGCGACGTCCTCACTGACAAGGACGCCCACCTCGCCCCCACCCGCTACGTCGACTGGCTCTCCTGAACCGCCCGACGAGGAGGCCGACGCGGCGCGCTGTTCGGGCCCCACCTGCTCGTCGACCTCGGCAACGGGACAAGCCGATCCAGTCGCACATGGAGATCATGACCCGGCCGGGCGGTTCACCCGGCCGGGACCGCCTCCGGCAGACCGAGCGAGGTGGCGGCGTGACGCCACACGGACGCCAGCGCCCCCTCCAGGGTGACCATGGGATCGCGCAGCATCAGGCGGATGCCGTAACCGTCGCTCAGGGACAGTACGAGCGTGGCGAGTTCGTCCACGTCGGTCGGCGTGAACTCACCCGACTCGATGCCCCGCCGAACCGCGCCGCTCACCCACGCGTGCAGCTCGGCGTACAGGTCCACGGCGAACACCCGGGTCGACTCGTCGCGCAGCGCCCGGACCCACAGCTCCTGCCACAGCCGCCAGTCCTGGTGCAACACGGGGTCGGTCGGCAGCAGGCTGCGCAGGATACGTGCCAGGACGACCGCCGCCGGTGCGGTCTCCGCGTCGCGCTCCAGATCCACGGCCGTGCTGGCGAAGGAGTGGGCCATGGCTTCCGTGAACAGCTTCTCGCGCGTGTCGAAGTGGTAGTGCAGCAGCGCGGTCGACACGCCGGCCTGCTCCGCGACCATGCGCATGCGGATCTTCTCGAAGCCGATCTCGGCGATGGCCTCGCACGCCGCGGTCAGGATGCGCTCGCGCGTGTCCGCCGTGCGGACCTTGCTGGACACTCTGCGACTCCCCTCGTCCGGCGGTCGTACACCGCCGCCATTGTCCCTCACGGCCGCTCGGCCCGCGCCGCCGCCTCGTGCGCGGATCGCGCCTCGTACGTGTGGAAGCCGCGCCCCGACTTGCGGCCCAACAGACCGGCCTCCACCATCCGGGACAGCAGCGGGGGCGGGGAGTACGTGGGGTCCCGGAACTCGGCGTAGAGCGACTCGGCGATGGCCCGGGTGGTGTCCAGACCGATGAGGTCTGTCAGCGCCAGCGGCCCGAGGGGGTGCGCACAGCCGAGGACCATGCCGCGGTCGACGTCCTCGACGCGCGCGACGCCCGACTCGACCATGCGGATCGCGGCCAGCAGGTACGGGACGAGCAGCGCGTTCACCACGAAACCCGCCCGGTCCCGGGTGCGGATGACCTCCTTGCCGAGCGTGCCCGTCACGAAGGCCTCGGCCCGGTCCGCGGTGTCGGCCGAGGTGAGCAGCGACGGGACGAGTTCGACCAGCCGCAGCACCGGCACCGGGTTGAAGAAGTGGACGCCGAGGACCCGCTCGGGCCGGCCCGTCGCCGCCGCGAGCTGCACGACCGGGATCGACGAGGTGTTGGTCGCGAGGACGGCGCGTTCGCCGGTGACGACCGTATCGAGTTGGGTGAACACGTCGAGCTTGAGCCGCTCGTCCTCCGCCACCGCCTCGATCACCAGATCCCGGTCGTGCAGGGCCTCGAACTGGTCGGCCACGGTGATCAGCACGGCGGCGGCCTCGCGCCGTTCGGCCGTGAGCCTGCCGTGCGCGACGGCCTTGTCGAGGGAGTGGCCGATGCGCCGCCGGCCCGCGCGGGCCGCTTCGGCGTCGCGTTCCACGACCGTCACCGGCAGGCCGGCGCGCGCGCAGACCTCGGCGATGCCGGCCCCCATCAGGCCGCAGCCGACGACCCCCACGCGTTCGATGTCGGTCATCCGTTGTCCTCTCTGCGTCGAAGGTCCCCGGCGTCCCCGGCGTCCCCGGCACCGGGGACGCCGGGGACGCACCACGGTCCGCGGGGGCAGGGGCGGGCGCCCGCCCCTGCCGGTGTCATCGGGCGACGGGCAGGTCCAGCACCCCCGGGCCGCGCTTGATGAGCTCGTTGGCGATGATCAGCCGCTGGATCTCGGAGGTGCCCTCCCAGATCCGGTCCACGCGCAGCTCCCGGTAGAGCCGTTCCACGGCGTACGCGCGGTCGTAGCCCCGCCCGCCGTGTATCTGCAGGCACCGGTCGATGACCCGGCCCGAGGCCTCGCTGGCGGCGAGTTTGGCGATGGAGGCCTTGGCGTGCAGGGTCTTGCGGTCCTCCGCACCCGCCTGGTCCACCTCCCAGGCCACCTGGTGGGTGTAGGCACGGTTGACGGCGATGTCCACGGCGCAGTCCGCGAGCATGCCCTGGACCAGCTGGTACGTGGCGATCGGCGCGCCGAACTGCTCGCGCTCCACGGCCCAGTCACGGGACAGTTCCAGGGCCCGCTCGGCCGCGCCGGTGGTACGGGCCGCGATCATCAGGCGCTCCTCGGTGAACCAGGAGCGGGTGATGTCGTATCCCTCGCCGATGCCGCCGAGCACGGCGTCCTCGTCGACCTGGACGTCGGTGAAGGTGAACTCGGGGTGCTCGTAGACGAAGGTGTGCATGAAGCGCGGCACGCGCGTCATCTCGATGCCCGGGGTGTCCTTGTCGACCAGGAACAGCGTCGGTGCGCGCTCCGGACCCGCCGCCGCGAGGACGATCATGAAGTCGGCGTGGTCGCCGACGGTCACGAACCACTTCTCCCCCTTGAGCACCCACCCCCGGTCGTTCTTCGTCGCCGTGGTGGCGATGTTCTGCGGGTCCGACCCGGCGCCGCGTTCGGTGACCGCGTAGCAGTCCCGGCGCTCACCCTTGATGACCGGGACCAGGAAACGCTCGCGCTGCTCGGGCGTGCAGAACCGCAGCGCGTTCGCGGGTCGCCACACCATGTCCCACAGGGCGCCGGTCAGTCGGCCCAACTCCTCCTGGACGGTGACCTGTTCGGCGATGGTGAGGCCCGCGCCGCCCCATTCGGCAGGCATGTTGACGGCCTGGAGGCCCGCGTCCAGGACCGCGTCGCGGATCTGGGTGTGCGCGCTCGCGGGCAGCCCGTTGTCCTCCTCGCACCGGTTCTCGTAGGCGGCGATGAAGTCGGTGAGGGCACGCGCGTCGGCCTTGAGCCGTGCCTGGCGCGGGGTGAGGCGGAAGTCCATGGAAGTCCTCGCTGTGTGGTGGTCTGGCGTGGGCGTGGGCGTGGGCGGGGTCAGTGCGTGGGGAGAGCCAGCGCGCCGGTGCCGCGCTTGATGAGCTCGTTGGCGATGATCAGCCGCTGGATCTCGGAGGTGCCCTCCCAGATCCGGTCGACGCGCAGCTCCCGGTAGATGCGTTCGACGGGGTAGGAGCGGTCGTAGCCGCGGCCGCCGAAGATCTGCAGGCACCGGTCGGCGACCCGGCCGGCCGCCTCGCTGGCGGCGAGCTTGGCGGTGGAGGCCTTGGCGTGCAGGGTCTTGCGGTCGGTGTGCGGCTGGTCGGCCTCCCAGGCGACCTGGTGGGTGTAGGCGCGGTTGACGGCGATGTCCACGGCGCAGTCCGCGAGCATGCCCTGGATCAGCTGGTAGTTGGCGATGGGGGCGCCGAACTGCTCGCGCTCCACGGCCCAGTCACGGGCCAGTTGGAGGGCCCGCTCCGCGGCGCCGACGGTGCGGGCCGCGATCATCAGGCGCTCGTCGGTGAACCACTCCTTGGTCAGTTCGTAGCCGTTGCCGACGCCGCCGAGCACGTCCTCGTCGGCCACGAAGACGTCGGTGAAGGTGAACTCGGGATGCCCATTGACGGCGGAGTGCATGAAACGCGGCACGCGGGTCATCTCGACGCCGGGAGCGGCCTTGTCCACGAAGAACAGCGTGGGCAGCCGCTCGGGGCCCGCATCCGCCTGCACCAGCAGGAAGTCGGCGATGTCGCCGCAGGTGACGAACCACTTCTCGCCGTTCAGCAGCCAGCCGCCCTCGGTGCGCGTGGCCGTGGAGGTGCCGGAAGACGGGTCGGATCCGGCGCCCGGCTCGGTGACGGCGAACGCGTCGAACCTCTCCCCGCGGATCACGGGCAGCAGGTACTTCTCGCGCTGCCGTTCGTCGCCCTGGGCCAGGACGTTCGCGGGCCGCCAGGGAATGTCCCACAGGCAGTTGGTGGCCTTGCCGAACTCCTCCTCGACGATGACCTGGTCGAGCAGGCTGAGCCCGGCGCCGCCCCATGCGGCGGGCATGTTGATGGCGTAGACGCCGGCGTCCATCGCGGCCCGGGTCAGTTCGGTGACCAGCTCCTGCGGCAGGGGACCGCCGGCCTGCTCGGACTGGTCCTCGTAGCGCATCAGCAGCCGGGCGTAGTCGGCCGCGCGCCGCTTCAGGTCGGACTGTTCGGGGGTGTAGCGCATGTCCATGGTGACCACCTCTTGGGTCGGGGGAGGGCGGGGGCGGGCGGGGCGCCCGGGCGGGTACGGGGTGTCGCTCGGGCGGGTACGGGGGTGTCGCTCAGCCGAGGACGGCGCGCGAGTCCAGGGCGAGCGCACCGCGGGGGCCGACGAGGAGCGGGTTCACCTCCAGCTCGGCGATCTCCGGGTGGGCGGCGGCGAACGCGGTGATCGTCTCGATGGCCGCGGCGGCCGCGGCGACGTTGACGGGAGGCCGGCCGCGCACCCCGTCGAGCAGTGCGGCGGTGCGCAGTCCGCGCAGCAGGTCCAGGGCGCGGCCGGCGGTCACCGGCGCCAGGGTGAAGGCGACGTCGCGCAGCGACTCGGCGAGCACCCCGCCCAGGCCGACCATGGCGACAGGGCCGAACCGCGGATCGCGGTTGACGCCGACGATCAGCTCGATGCCGTCGGACAGGTCCGCCATGGCCTCCACGGAGTAGGCGGGCGCGCCGAGCCGGGCGTGCATCTCGCGGAAGGCGGCCAGCACCTCGTCGGTCCCGGTCAGACCGAGGGCCACACCGCCCGCGTCCGACTTGTGCAGCAGGTGCAGGGCCTTGAGCACGTACGGGCCGGGGAACCCGGCGACGGCGGCGAGCAGTTCGGACTCGTCGTGGACCTCCCGGGCGGTGGGGAAGGCGAGGCCGGCCGCTTGGAGGGCCGCGCGGATCCGCGTGTACCCGGTCTCCTCCATCGGCGCGGCGGGCAGGGGGAGGGGGACGATGCCGGGCGCGGTACGGTCGGCCACCGTGGCGGCGAGGGCGCGCGCGGCGTCCTCGGTGGCGTCGAAGACGGGGATGCCGGCGGCCGCGAGGGTGCGGCAGCTGGGGGAGCCGGGATACATCGACTGCACCACCAGCGGTTTGGCGGTGGCGCCGTGCCGGGCGGCGATGAGCCGTGCCGCCTCCCGCTCCCCGTCCGCCAGCGCCCTACCGCCGCCGCCGAGACCGCCCTCGGAGGCCGCGTAGCCGCCGAAGTAGCCGGTCATGAGCACGGCGTCGACCTCCTCGGCCGCGAGCAGCGCCTCGACGGTCGCCGCGTACGAACCGGGGTCCTGCTCGCCCATGCCCGCCAGGTCCACGGGGTTGGCGACGGCCGACTGCTCCCACAGCACCTCGCGCAGCCGCTCCCGGGCCGGCGCGCCGATCTCCGGCACCGAGAGTCCCGCGGCCTCCACGGCGTCGGCGGCGATCACGCCGTGGCCCCCGCCGTCGGTGAGGACGGCGACCCGGCGGCCGGCACCGCGGCGCGGTCCGGCCGCCGCGGCGAGCACGACGGTGAGTTCGCGCGGGGTGGCGACCAGTTCCACCCCGGCGTCCCGGCAGGCCGCCGTCACCACGTCGGCCGAGGTGGTCAGCGCCCCGGTGTGCGACTGCGCGCTGCGCGCCGAGGCGTCGCCGCGCCCGGCGGTGAGCAGCACCACCGGCTTGCCGGCCACGGCTGCGGCCTCGGCGAAGGCACGTCCGTCCGCGAAGTCCTCGGCATAGACCGCGATCGCCCGGGTGTCCTCGTGCCGGGCGCAGTCCGCGAGCAGGTCGACGAGGGTGACGTCGGCCTGGTTGCCCAGCGACACGAACCGGGAGAAGCCGAGGCCGTGCGGGGCGAAGCGCAGCTGGAGTTCGAGGGCGAGGTTGCCGCTCTGGCTCAGGAGCGCCACGCCGCCGGGCGTGAAGGTGTCGGAGGCCAGGAAGAGGTCCGTCGTATTGTCGGCGATTCCCAGGCAGTTGGGGCCGACCATGACGGCTCCCGCGGCCCGCACCCGTTCGGCGACGGCCTGCTGACGTGCGCGGCCGGCGGTGCCGGTCTCCGCGAAGCCGGCGGTGATCGCGACGATCGCGCGTGCCCCGCAGCCCAGTGCCTCGTCGACGGCCGCCTCGAACCCGGCGGCGGGCACGCAGACCACGGCCAGGTCGACCGGTTCGCCGATCGCGCTCAGGCTCGGTGCGGCGGTGCGGCCGAGCACCGTACCGCCCCGCCGGTTGACCAGATGGACGGGACGGCGACCGTTCGCGCGGACGGCCTGGGCGGCTATGGCGTGGCCGTACTTGGCGGGGTCGTCGCTGGCGCCGACCACGGCGACGGAGACCGGGTCGAAGAGGGCCGAGAGGTCACGTCCCATGTCACTTCACCAGCCGCAGCGCGGAGTTGGGGCAGGCGGCGACGGCGGCCACGGCTGCGTCCTCGCCGCCCGGCGGCACGGACGTCTCGATCAGTTGCGCGTAACCGAAGTCGTCGAGGTCGATCAGCTCGGGCGCGGGTTCGCGGCACAGGCCGTAGCCCTGGCAGAGAGTGGCGTCCAGCAGCAGTTTCATGTGCGGCCCTTTCTGGGAGGGGAGCGGAGCGAGGGGGCGGGGGAGGGCGTGTCAGGGCACGGCCACCAGGAATCGGCGTCCGTCCTCGGGGGCCGCCGCGCCGGCGCAGCCGGGACAGTCCCGGTGTTCCTCGAGACGGTCGGGGAAATGGGTGAGGAGGCTGGCGGCGATCCGCGCGGCGGCGTCCAGGAGCCCGCAGGCCCCGCGTCCGGGCAACTGCCCGGACCAGCGCCGCAGCCTGTCCGGAGTGCCCGGGTCGGCCGTGCCGCGGGCGACGGCGGACAGGGCCCCGGCGAGCGCCCCGGTGCCGGAGACGCACACCCCGCACTGCCGGGCGCTCTGGGCGGCGAGATAGGCGGTCGCCTCGCTCGCGACGCCGACCGGACAGTCCCCGGGGTGCAGGAAGTACAGGGCCCCGCAGCCGAGTGCGCCACCGGCGGCGCGCAGCCCCTCCAGGTCGAGCGGCAGGTCCGCCCAGCCCACGCCGTGCAGTCCGCCGAACAGTCCCCCCAGCAGAACGGCCTCGGCCTTGCCGTGCCCCCAGGCGTCGGCGAGGGCGTCCAGGCGGGTACCGGCGGGGACCTCGGCCAGGGCCGATCGGCCGTCGGACCCGGACAGGGTGACCAGATGGGCGCCGGCGACCTCGGCGGCGGCCTCGGGCCGGGAGTGCAGCAGGGCGACGCGGGCCAGTGTCTCCACGTTGGCGACCAGGGTCGGCGCCCCGCCGACGCCGCGTTCGAAGGGGCGCGGGGGTTTGGCCGTCGGCAGCGCCGGACCGCCGTCGATCCGCCGTACGACCGCGCTCTCCTCCCCGGCGACGTAGGAGTGGGGCGTGCGTACGACGTCCACCCGCAGGCCGGCGGGCCGCTCGGCGAGGGCCCGCAGCACGGCCCGCTCGGCCTGGGCGTCGGAGAGGTAGACGCAGCCGCGCCCGGCACCGGTCACGGCGGCCGCCAGGCGCAGGCCGTCCAGCACCAGGTGCGGCCGGTATCGCAGCAGCCAGCGGTCCTTGACGGAGCCCGGTTCGCCCTCCTCGCCGTTGGCCACGACGACGGGCGTGCCGGGAGCGTCGCGGACGGCGCGCAGCTTGACGGCCGCGGGGAATCCGGCGCCGCCCCGGCCGCGCAGCCCCGCCGCGCCGATCCGGTCGAGCAGCGTGCCGGGAGCGGACACCGGCGCGTACCCGCCGGCGGCGAGATAGCGGGAGGAGTCCTCGTACGAGGAAGGGCCCGCGGCGCTGCCGGGCGGCCGGGCGAGCAGCCCGTGCCGCCCTTCGGGGAGTAGGGAGAATACGCCGGTCATACGGTGCTCCAGTGCTCGCCGCAGCGGGATCTCAGGCGGTCCACCGCGTGTTCCAGGGCCTGCCGCTGGGCCGTGGTCCGGTCGTAGCCGGAGCCGGGCAGGCCGATCAGCATCCGGTGGTGGTCGAGGACCACCTCACCGGCCAGCAGAGCCGGTCCGGGGTTGGCCGGCCCCGGCTCCTCGGCGGCGGCCACCACCAGGTCGGTCACCTCGCCCAGGTAGCGCAGCCAGCTTCGCTGCGTGCCGCGGAGCACCAGCCGCTCTACGTGCCGTCTCTCCTCGGCCACGAGGACCGACGGCGGCCGGGCGGCCGCCGGGGCCCGCAGCGCGGCCACGGCCACGGGCAGTTCCTGTTCGGGCTCCGGTGTGAGACCGAGCCATGCCAGATGTCGGCGAGCGCTCATGTGCGTGCCTCCGGGGGCGCTCCCCGCTCCCGGCGGGGGAGCGGGGAGGCGCGGCGACGGCGTGACGGGGGAGATGCTCCGCCGCTCGCTGTGCGTGGCGGGGAGCCGTGCGGAGTACCGGCCGGGGCCGTGTACCGCGTGACGTGCGGCTGTCCTGATCGGGAGGGCCGGGCTGCGCGGATCGGTGGTCCGCGGGCGGCCGGGACGACCCACCGCTGTCCCTGCGGGGTCGGCCCGTCCGCCTGGAGCGAGAGACTAACTAACTAATTAGTCAGCCCACAAGCCTTGACTTGCCACCGCGTCGGTCCCAGTCTGACTAACCAATTAGTCAGCCGGATCCCGCGGGCCCCCATGGGGAACCCGCGGCCCATCCCGGTCACAGCCTCACCGCCCATCGCCGCCCCGCGCGGCGCGGAGGAGGACTTCATGAACCCCTCGACCACCCAGGCGGCCACCGCGCCGCCCGGCCCGCCGAGCGAGACCCCCGATCACCCCGGCGAGGCCCTGTCCGCCCGCTACTACACGGATCCGGCCGTCGCGGCCGCGGAGACCGAACGCGTCTTCGCCAAGTCCTGGCAGCTCGTCTGCCACGAGTCCGACCTCCCCGGCCCGGGCGCCCGGCTGACGGCCACCGCCGCCGGCCGGGAGGTCCTGGTCGTGCGCACCGAGGACGGCGGCCTCGCCGCCCACCTCAACGTCTGCCGCCACCGCGGAACCCGCCTGGTCACCGGCCCGGAGCCGGAGGGCAAGGCGATCCGCTGCCCGTACCACGGCTGGACCTACAAGCTCGACGGACGCCTCGTCGGCGCCCCCGAGGCGCGCCGGATCCCCTGCCTGGACAAGCCCCGGCTCGGACTGCACCCGGTCAACGTCGAGTCCTTCCTCGGCTTCGTCTTCGTCAACCTCGACCTGGAGGCCACCCCGCTCGCCGAGACCTGCGCCGGGCTCGCCGAGGCCGTCGGCCACTACGCGGGACCCGGCCTCACACCGGTCGGCAAGCACCGCATCCACGACGTCACCGCCGGCGAACAGCAGAACGCCAACTGGAAGGTGATCGTCGACAACTACCTGGAGGGCTACCACGTCCCCGTCGCCCACCCCGCGCTGATGCGACTGCTCGACTACCAGGCGTACACGGTGGACGTCCAGGAGCACTACGTCCTGTTCGAGTCACCGCTGCGGGACAAGCCCTCCTCGAACTGGACGGAACGCCTCTACCAGCGGCTCGCCACCCCGATGCCCGGGCTGACCGAGGCCGACCGGCGGGTCTGGCGGTACGCCGTGATCTACCCCAACACGCTCATCGACTTCTACCCTGACCACGTGCTCGCGTGGACCGCCCTGCCCACCGCCCAGGACCGGGCGGCGATCCCGGGCGCCTTCTACACCCGGCACGGGGAGAGCCTGCGCACCAGGATCGCCCGGCGGCTCAACATCCACATCGGCTGGGTCACCAACGACGAGGACGCCGAGCTGGTCGAACGCGTACAGGCCGGCCTGTCCACGCCGGGGTTCGAGCCCGGCCCGCTCTCGCACCGCGAGGCCGCCGTCGGCTGGTTCGCCCGCCGGATCCGCCGCGACCTGGAAGAGGACGGCCGGTGACGCCCCGCCGTCCCGCGGCCGGGCCCCACCGGCGCGTCGCACTCCTCCCGGCCGGCTTACCCCGGCACCACTGACGCACGTCCGTACCCTTCCCAGACCGGTCCTCACCACGGAGTCACAGGGCCTCCGCGAGCCGACCAGCCGGTCCCGCCCTGGACTGTCGTGCCGTTCCTCGACGGAGAGGACGCTCCATGTCCCCCGAGGTACCACCACCGACCCGACGCGCCCTGCTGCGGGCGGGCGCCGGCGGCCTGCTGGGCGCCGCGGTCGGAGGCTGCGGGTTCATGCCCGCCAGAACACCCGACGACAAGGACCTGGCCCCGGTCCGCGCACGCGTCGACGGCGATCTCGTCTACTTCAACTGGGCCGACTACGTCGACCCGTCCGTCTTCAAAGGGTTCGAGAAGGAGTACGGCGTCAGCGTCGTCCAGTCGAACTTCGACTCGATGGAAGGCATGGTCGCCAAGCTCAACGCGGGCAACCGCTACGACATCGTCTTCCCCAGCGCCAAATGGGCCCAGCGCCTGGCTCGCGGCGGCCGGCTGCGCCGGATCGACCACACGCAGCTCAGCCACGCCAAGGACGTGTTCGGCGCCCACTCCTACTTCGCCGACCCCTGGTACGACCCCGGCTCCGCGCACACCGTCCCCTTCACCGCCTACAAGACCGGCATCGGCTGGCGGCGCGACCGGATCGGCGAGCTGACCGGATCCTGGAAGGACCTGTGGAGCGACCGGGCCAGGGGCAAGGTCTTCCTGCTGGACGACCGTGACGAGGTCCTCGGCATGGGAGCCCTGGAACTCGGCCTCGACGTCAGCACCGGCGACCCGGGCGACCTCGACCGCATCACCGACCTGCTGGGCACCCTGCGCCCACGGCTGCGCGGCTTCTCCAGCGACAGCTACAACAACCTGCTCAACGGCAACGCCGTCATGACCCAGGCCTGGAGCGGCGACATGGCCGCCATGCTCAACCAGGCCAAGGACCCCTCCGTGTTCGGCTTCCAGGCGCCCAAGGAGGGGACACCGATCAACTCCGACTGCTACGCCATCCCCTGGAACGCCCCGCACCCCGGCACCGCGATGCTGTTCATCGACTTCATGCTCCGGCCGGAGAACGTGAAGAAGAACATCGAGTACATCGGCTACCCCATGCCGGTGGCCGGCTCCGAGAAGGTCTACGCCGAACTCGTCAAACCCTTCCCCGAGTGCCTCGTCACCGAGGCCGACCTCAAGGCCGACCTGTTCTTCCGCAACGGGAGCCACGCGGCCGAGGACGCGCGCGACACCGCCTGGACCCATGTGAAGGCGGGCTGAGACATGACACCGACGCCTCCCCCCTCGCGCCCCCGCCGCGGCCCGGACGCCACCGGCACCCGCATGTGGACCTGGTTCATGCTCCCCGGCACCCTGTGGATGACCGGGTTCCTGATCGCCTCCCTGGTGCTGGTCGCCGTCCTCACCGTCGGCACCACCGACGAACTCGGCAACCCCCGCTTCGGGTTCGACCTCTCCAGCATCCGAGCCCTGGCCGACCCCGCCTACACCGAGGTACTGGCACGCTCCCTCGGCTACGCCCTGCTGACCTGCGTGATCTGCCTGCTGATCGCCTACCCGGTGGCGTACACCATCGCCCTGCACGGCGGCCGCTGGAAACACGCGCTCATCGCCGCGATCGTCGTGCCGTTCTTCGCCAACTATCTCGTGCGCATGTACGGCTGGTCGGTGGTCCTGTCCGACGACGGACCGCTGCTGCGGGCCCTGCGCGCCGCGGGACTGGCCGACGGCGACACGAAGATCCTCAACACCGGCGTCGGCGTGATCGCGGGACTCGTCTACGGATTCGTCGTCTTCATGATCATCCCGCTGTACGCGGCCCTGGAGCGGCTCGACGTCTCCCTCATCGAGGCCGGCCGCGACCTCTACGGCGGCCCCGTGCGGACCTTCCTCCACGTCACCCTGCCCGCCACCCGGCAGGGCGCGGCGGCCGGACTGGTCCTCGTCTTCCTGCCCGCCATGGGCGACTTCGTCAGCGCGCAACTGATGGGCGGACCGGACCAGATCATGATCGGCAACCTCATCCAGGACAAGTTCTTCCAGGGCCAGAACTGGCCGCTCGGATCCGCGCTCACCCTGCTGCTCATGCTCGTCCTGCTGGTCGGGATGCTCGGCTACCTCAGGCGCACCCGCAAGGACGAGGCGGAGGCCCGCCGATGACCCAGCTCAGCCCGCCCACCACCACCGCGGCCCCCGCCACCGACCGGCCCGCCGCACGCACCCGCACCCGGCGCGGCCGCGCCGACCGCAAGCCCCGCGTCCTCGTCGCCGTCACCGCCCTCTTCTTCGCGCTGCTCTACCTGCCCATCGCCGTGGTGACGCTGTTCTCCTTCAACTCCCAGAAGTCCCTCACCGTCTTCAGCGGGTTCAGCCTGCGCTGGTACCGCGCCTTCGTCCACGACGACGTCCTGATCTCCTCGCTGGGCACGAGCCTGCGCATCTCCCTGGTGGCGACGGCCGGCTCGATCGTCCTCGGCGTCGCCCTGGCCCTCGGACTGGTCCGGTGCCGCACCCGGCTCGGCTCCCTGGCCGGCCTGATCATGCTCGTACCGCTGATCACCCCCGAGATCGTCACCGGCGTCGCGTCGATGCTCCTGTTCAAGGGCCTGGGCGTGACCCTGTCCACCGGCACGGTGATGGTCTCGGAGATCACCTTCTCCATCTCCTACGTCACCGTGATCCTCCGCTCCCGGGTCGCGGCCCTGAACCCCGAGGTGGAGGAGGCCGCGATGGACCTCGGGGCCACCCGCTGGCAGGCGGTCCGCCTGGTCACCCTGCCCGCCCTGCTGCCCGCGGTGCTCGCCGCCGCCGTACTGATCTTCGCGCTCGTCTTCGACGACTTCGTCCTCGCCTACTTCACCACCGGCGTCGACCCCCAGCCGCTGTCGGTGCGGATCTACTCGGCGATCCGCTTCGGGGTGCAGCCCACCATCAACGCCGTCGGCACGCTGATGCTCGCCGGATCCATCGGCCTGATCGCCCTGGCCCTCTTCATTCCGCGCCTGTTCGGCCGCCGCGGCGGCCTCGACATCCTCTCCGGGAGCTGACCCATGGACGAGACCCACGCCGTCCGCCTCGCCGGCGTCTCCAAGCGGTTCGCGGACACCTACGCCGTCCGCGACCTGAACCTCGACATCGAGGCCGGCCTCTTCTTCTCCCTGCTCGGCCCCTCCGGCTGCGGCAAGACCACCTCACTGCGCATGATCGGCGGCTTCACCGATCCCACGGAGGGATCGGTGCTGCTCGCGGGCGAAGACGTGACCGCGCTGCCCCCGAACAAGCGCAACGTCAACACCGTCTTCCAGAGCTACGCCCTGTTCGACCACCTCAGCATCGCCGACAACGTCGCCTTCGGCCTCAAGCGCAAGGGCGTCGAGAAGGCGGAGATCCGGCGCCGCGTCGGCGAGATGCTGGAACTGGTCCAGCTCGACGGCTTCGCCGGGCGCAAGCCCCGCACCCTCTCCGGCGGCCAGCGCCAGCGCGTCGCCCTCGCCCGCGCCCTGGTCAACCGGCCGGCCGTCCTCCTGCTCGACGAACCGCTCGCGGCCCTCGACCTGAAGCTGCGCCGCCAGATGCAGGTGGAGCTCAAGCAGATCCAGCGCGAGGTCGGCATCACCTTCGTCTTCGTCACCCACGACCAGGACGAGGCACTGACCATGTCGGACCGGATCTGTGTCATGAACGAGGGCCGCGTCGAGCAGTGCGGCACCCCCGAGGACGTGTACGAGCACCCCGCCGGCCGCTTCGTCGCCTCCTTCATGGGCACCTCCAACCTGATGACCGGCACCTACCGCGGCGGCGAGGTCACCCTCGACCAGGGACCCGCCCTGCCCGTCGGCCCCCGAGCCGCCATCGCCGACGGCACCTCGGTCAGTGTCTCCGTACGCCCCGAGAAGGTCTGGCTGTCCGACTTCGAACCGGGCATGCCGGTGCTGCGCGGAGTCATCCGCGAGACCGTCTACTGCGGCCCCACCACCACCTATCTGATCGAACTCGCGCCCGGCGTCACCCTGTCCGTGCTGGAGCAGAACACGGCGCGCGCCCGCATGGAGGACCGCTGGAGCGGCGGCGAGACGGTCGAGTTCGGCTGGCGGCCCGAGCACTGCCTCGTCCTCGCCTGACCGCCCCCACCCGATCTGAAAGCGAAACCGATGCATCACGACGTGATCGTTCTCGGTGCCGGGCTGGCCGGGCTTGCCGCCGCCCGGGACCTGGCCGCCGCCGGCACCGACGTACTCGTCCTGGAGGCCAGGGACCGGGTCGGCGGCCGGGTCGAACAGGCTCGCCTCCCCGACGGCCGTACCGTCCAGCTCGGCGGGGAGGTCGTCGGCCGCGCCCACACCGCCTACCTCGACCTCGCAGCGGAACTGGGACTGAAGCTGGTGCCCAGTTACGTGGCCGAGCCGGGACGGATGGTCCGCGCCACGCCGGAGGGCAGCTCCGCCGGTGAGCCGCCGCACTGGTTCGGCGACGGCGACGCGGCCCTCCACGCCCGGCTCGGCGCCGAGTTCGCCGCCCTGGCCGCCACCGTCGACCCCGGCGACCCCTGGTCCCACCCGGACGCGGCCGCCCTGGACCGGCTGTCCGTGGGCGCCTGGCTGCGCTCCCGGCACGCCACCCCCGCCGTCGTCCGCCTGTGGGAGATCGGCCAGCTGGCCCTCGCCGGAGGCTCCTACGAGCGGATCTCCCTGCTGGCCGCACTGCGCAAGAGCGCCGTCGTCCCCGCGTCCGGCCCGGGCGACTACGACTACGACGACTGGGAAGGGCTGCGGCTCGCCGAGGGCTCGGCGTCCCTGGCCGAGGTGATGGGCCGCGAACTCGGCCCGCGCGTTCGCCTCGGCTCACCCGTCGCCGCCCTCGACGTACACCCCGGGCGCTGCACCGTCCGCCTCGTCACCGGCGAGGTCCTCACCGCCGGGGCCGTGGTGAGCGCCCTGCCCGTGGGACCGCTGCGGTCCGTCGCCGTCAGCGGCGTGAGCGAGGCACGCCTCGCATCCCTGCACCGGCAACGGCAGGCGACGGCGGCCAAGTTCGCCGCCGTCTACGACCGTCCCTTCTGGCGCGCGGACGATCTGAACGGCCTCTCCGAGTCCGAGGGCGTCCTCGGCAGCACCTGGCCCCAGAACGAGGGCGTCCTGTCCGCACTGGTCCCGCCGGAGCGCTACGGCGTCCTGCTGGGCACCCCGCCCCACTTGCGCACCCCCGAACTGCTCGCCGAGATCGCCGGCCTGTACGGCGACGAGGCCTGCCGACCGCTCGCCTGCTACCTGCGGCTGTGGGGCAGCGACCCCTGGACACAGGGCTACGTCACCCAGTGGCCGCCGGGCGAGGTGATGGCCGTGGGGCCGTCGCACGGCACCCACGAACCCCCGTTCTACGTCTGCGGATCCGACCAGTGGGTCGCCGGATACATGGAAGGCGCCGTCCGCACCGGCCGCGCCGCAGCGAAGGAGGCACTGCTCCGTGGCTGACAACGCCCGCCCGGGAACCGTCCTCAACCACATCGGCGGCAAGGAGACACCCGCCGCGTCGGGCGCCACCCTGCGCCTGATCGACCCGGCCACCGGACGCCTCCACGGCACCGCTCCGCTCTCCGGCACCGACGACGTCGACGACGCCTGCCGCGCGGCCGAGAACGCCCAGCACGTGTGGTCGGCCACCACCCCGCAGCAGCGCCAGGGCGCGCTGCTGCGCATCGCCGACGCGCTGGAGCGGCACGCCGACGCCGTGGCGAGCGCCGAGGTCGCCGACACCGGCAAACCCCGTGCCCTCTTCCTCGCCGACGAACTGCCCGCGATCGCCGACGTGCTGCGCTACTTCGCCGGCGCCGCGCGCAACCTGCCCGGCGCCGCGGCCGCCGAGTACACCCCCGGCCGCACCTCCGTGCTGCGCCGGGAACCCATCGGCGTCTGCGCGCAGATCACCCCGTGGAACTACCCGCTGATGATGGCCGTGTGGAAGATCGCCCCAGCGCTCGCCGCCGGCAACACCGTCGTCCTCAAACCGTCCGACAGCACGCCCTCCTCCGCCACGCTCCTGGCCCGGCTGGCCGCCGAGCACCTGCCGCCCGGTGTACTCAACGTCGTCTGCGGCGACCGTGACACCGGGCGCCTGCTGGTCGCCCATCCCGCCGTGCGGCTCGTCGCCCTCACCGGGAGCGTCCGCGCCGGACAGCAGATCGCCGCGGCCGCGGCCGCCGACCTCAAACGGCTCCACCTGGAGCTCGGCGGCAACGCACCCGTGCTGATCCACGAGGACGCCGACCTGGACGACGCCGTAGGGCAGCTCTCGTCGCTGGCCTTCTACAACGCGGGCCAGGACTGCACCGCCGCCACCAGGGTCCTGGTCCACCACCGGATCCACGACGCCTTCCTCGACGCCTTCGCCGAACGGGCCGCCCAGCAGGTCCCCGGCGGCCCCGACGACCCGGACGCCGACTTCGGCCCGCTCAACAACGCGGCCCAGCTCGCCTCCGTACGCCGTCTGCTGGAGACCCTGCCCGACCATGCCGAGGTCGTCACGGGAGGCGTGCAGCTGGACCGGCCCGGGTACTTCCACCAGGCCACGGTGGTCGCGGGGGTGCGCCAGGACGACGAGATCGTGCAGAGCGAGGTGTTCGGTCCGGTCGTGACGGTCCAGCCGTTCACCGACGAGTCCGAGGCCTTCGAACTGGCCAACGCCGTACCGCAGGGACTCGCCGCCAGCGTCTGGACACGCGATCACGACCGGGTCATGCGCGCGAGCCGCGCCCTGCGCACCGGGATCGTCTGGGTCAACACCCACGGCACCACGGTGTCGGAGATGCCGCACGGAGGCGTACGGCACTCCGGTCACGGCAGCGATCTGTCGCTCACCGGGCTGCTCGACTACACGCAGGTCAAGCACGTCATGATGTGACGGGCCGCCTGGGTGCGCCAGGTGGTGGCCCCCGAGCTGACGGCCGCCCTGGACGAGATCGGCCGGGGTGCGAACACCCCGGCCGACAAGGATTCCCGGGACACGCCCTGGGGTTTCGTGCCCTCCGGGAGACTAGGCCGCCTTGCTGGCGCCCCCGCGGTGTCCCCGGACGATCTCCGCGTAGCGGTGACCGCTGCCCTTGATCGTGCGCACCTGCGTCTTGTAGTCGACGTGCACGAGCCCGAACCGCTTGTCGTAGCCGTACGCCCACTCGAAGTTGTCGAGCAGCGACCAGGCGAAGTAGCCGGCCAGCGGAGCACCCTTGCGGACCGCCGAGGCGCAGGCCGCCAGATGCTGTTCGAGGTAGGCGACGCGCTCCGGGTCGTCCACGGTGCCGTCGGGACGTACGACGTCCGGATAGGCGGAGCCGTTCTCCGTGACGTACAGCTTGCGGGCGCCGTACTCGTTCGTCAGGCGCAGCAGCAGACGTTCGATCCCCGCGGCCTCGACCTCCCAGTCCATGGCCGTGACGGGCACGCCGGGCCGGCTGATCTGCCGCGCGTACGGGGCCGGACCGGTCGGGTCGTCGACCACGTGGGACGGGAAGTAGTAGTTCAGCCCCAGCCAGTCCAGCGGCGCCGCCATCGTCTCCAGGTCCCCCGCGACCTCCGGGAGTTCGACCCCGTAGACCTCGACCATGTCGGCGGGGAAGCCGCGGCCGTGCACCGGGTCGAGCCACCAGCGGTTGGTGTGCCCGTCCTGCCGCTTCGCCGCCGCGACGTCCTCCGGACGGTCGGTGGCGGCCACGATGCTGCCCAGGTTGTTGACGATGCCGATCTGCGCTCCCGGCACGGCCGCGCGGATCGCCTGCGTGGCGAGACCGTGCCCGAGCAGGAGGTGGTACGAGGCGCGGACGGCGGCCGTGAGATCGGTCAGGCCGGGGGCCATCCGCCCCTCCAGGTGGCCGATCCAGGCCGAGCACAGCGGCTCGTTGAGGGTGGTCCAGTGCTGGACGCGGTCGCCGAGCCGCTCCGCCACCGCCGAGGCGTAGGCGGCGAGGTGGTGCGCGGTGTCACGGGCGGGCCAGCCGCCCCGGTCCTGGAGCACCTGCGGCAGGTCCCAGTGGTAGAGGGTGACCGAGGGCGTGATGCCCGCCTCCAGCAGACCGTCGATCAACGCGTCGTAGTAGTCGAGGCCCTTGGCGTTGACCGGGCCGTCGCCGCCCGGCATCACCCGGGGCCAGGCGACGGACAGCCGGTAGGCGTTGGTGCCGAGCCGGCGCATGAGATCGATGTCCTCGCGCCACCGGTGGTAGTGATCGCAGGCGACGTCCCCGTCGTCGCCGTTGTCGATCTTGCCGGGCGTGTGCGAGAACGTGTCCCAGATGGAGGCGGAGCGGCCGTCCTCGGCCACGGCACCCTCGATCTGATAGGCCGACGTGGCCGTGCCCCAAAGGAAGTCCTCCGGGAGGGCGGCAAGGTCGATGGTCACTGAAGTCCCTTCGTCGTCAATGGTGTCGATGTCCTCGGCGGGGCCGGTCACTTGACGGCTCCCGCCGTGAGCCCGGCGACGAGATAGCGCTGGAGCAGCAGGAAGCCGGCCACCACGGGGACGCTGACGACCAGCGAGGCGGCCATGATCTGGTTCCAGTACACGTCGTTGAGCGTGGAGTAGCCCTGGAGGCCGACGGCGAGGGTCCGCGTGGCGTCGTTGGTCATCACCGACGCGAACAGCACCTCGCCCCAGGCGGTCATGAAGGCGTAGACGGCGACCGCGACGATGCCGGGGATGGCCGCCGGGACGACGACACGGAAGAGCGCCCCGAGCGGCCCGCAGCCGTCCACCAGCGCCGCCTCGTCGAGATCGCGGGGCACCGAGTCGAAGTACCCGATCAGCATCCAGATCGAGAACGGCAGCGAGAAGGTCAGATACGTGAGGATCAGACCGCCGCGCGAGCCGAACAGGGCGATCCCGGTGGCGTTGCCGATGTTCACGTAGAGCAGGAACAGCGGGAGCAGGAACAGGATGCCGGGGAACATCTGGGTGGACAGCACGGTGACCGTGAACACGCGCTTGCCGCGGAAGCTGTAACGGCTCACGGCGTAGGCGGAGAACACGGCGATCACGACCGAGCAGCCCGTGGCCGCCCCCGCCACGATCAGCGAGTTCACGAAGTACTTCGCCAGCGGCACCGTCGACCAGATGTCGATGTACGGCCGGATCGTCAGTCCGCTCGGCAGCCAGCGGAACTTCCCCGAGACGTCCGCGAGCGGCTTGAGCGAGCTGGAGACCATGACGTACACGGGCACCAGGACGAAACCGCTGAGCAGGGTGAGGAAGATCCGCCGGGACCACAGGAAGGACCGCGGCGGGGCCATCGGGGAGCGGGGCGTGGTGGAGGTGCTAGACATCGGCCGTCTTCCTTCCCCGGGAGGTCAGCAGCAGGTAGGCGCCGGTCACCACGAGCAGGAAGAGCAGCAGCAGCACGGACATCGCCGAGCCGGTGCCGAAGTTCCAGGTGACGAAGGAGGCCTGGTAGATGTGGACCGAGATGAGGTCCGCCGCGTCCGGGGCGGTCTTGCCGAACAGGACGAACGGCGTGTTGAAGTCGTTGAACGTCCACAGGAACAGCACCAGCACCAGCACCTGGTTGACCGGACGCAGCGACGGCAGGGTGATGCGGCGCAGTTGCTGCCACAGACCGGCGCCGTCCAGGGCGGCGGCCTCGTACAGCTCGCCCGGGATGTTCTGCAGCCCCGCCATGACGATCAGGAAGGCGAACGGCCAGCCCTTCCAGACGGACACGGTGAGCAGCGCGTAGAAACTGTTGTCGCCGATCAGCCAGAAGGACGGCTTGTCGGTGAGGTGGAGCTGGTCGTGCAGGACGTGGTTCACCAGGCCGTTGTCGTGCTGGAACATGAACACCCAGGTGATCACGGCCGCGTAGACGGGCAGCGCGTACGGCACGAGGAACAGGGCCCGCAGCACACCCCGCCCCACGAAGTTGTCCTGCATGTAGATCGCGGCGGCCGTGCCGATGAGCCAGCACAGACCGACCGAGAGCAGCGTGAAGGCGATGGTGACGAAGAAGGAGTGCAGCAGCGCCTTGCCGACCGGCTCGTCGAAGTGCACCGACACCGAGTAGTTGTCGAAGCCGGCCCAGGGCGCCGTGCCCCAGTCGCGGATGTAGAACTGCGTGAGCTCCTTGAAGCTCATCACGATGCCGATCACCATCGGCACCAGGTGCACCAGGAGTTCGAGGACCAGCGCGGGCAGAAGCAGCAGGTAGGGGAGTCCGATGCGCTTGATCCGCCCGGTGCGGCGCGGGCCGCGCGCCGCACCGGGGGAGCTCTTGCGCACCGTCCGCTCGCCGGGTTCGGCGGAAGCGGCGGTCGTGGTGGTCATGACGGTGTCCGCACTCACTTCTTCGGCATCTGCTGCTGGGCCTTCTCGAGCGCCGCCTTCACCGACGCGGTGGTCACCGCGCGACCGGCGGCGGCGTCCGCGAACAGGCTCTTGACGGCGGTGCCGACCGCGGTCTCGAACTGGGACTCGTCGGCGACCTGCGGGAGGGCGGCGGCGCTCTTGGCCAGGGTGTCCTTCAGAACCGCGTTCGAGGGGGAGTTGAACGCGGTGTCCGTCTGGGCGGTCTTGACCGGCGGGATGGAGCTGTAGGCGCCGTTGAGGATCTTCTGCTCGGCGTCGCTGGTCAGGAACTTCACGAACTTCGTGGCGCCGTCGAGGTTCTTGGTGTTCTTGAACACGGCGAGGTTGATGCCCGCGACCATCGAGTTGACGTTGGTGCCCGTGCCCGGGGTGCCGGACTGCACGGGGACCGGGGCGATGCCGTACGAGTCCTCGGCCATGCCCTGCGACTTGAGGTTGGCGGCCGCGGACTGCCACAGCAGCATGGCGTTCTTGCCCTTGGCGAAGTCGCTCACCGACTGGTTCTGCGCGTACTCCGCGTTGCCCGGGGCGATGATCTTGTCCTTCGCCATCAGGTCCACGTACTGCTTGACCGCGGCGACGGCACCGTCGTTGGTGAAGTCCGCCTTGCCGTCGGCGGTGAAGAAGTCGGCGCCGTGCTGCTTGGCGAAGACGAAGGCGTGGTGGATGTTCTCCGAGGCGTTGGAGCCCTCGGCGCCGAGGCCCCACTTGCCGTTCTTCGAGAGCTTCTTGCCGTCCGCGACCAGCTCGTCCCAGGTGGCCGGCGGGTTGGCGATCCCGGCGTCGGCGAACATCTTCTTGTTGTAGTAGAGCGCGTACGCCATCGAGTACAGCGGCACCGCGGCGGGGTCCTTGCCCTCGGCGCCCGTCGAGCCGAGCGCGGAGTCGACGAAGCGGTCCTTGCCGCCGATCTTGTCGAAGTTCTTCGCGTCCCAGGGCAGCAGCGCGCCGGTGGCCTGGAGCGAGGCGCTCCAGGTGTTGCCTATGTTGAGCACGTCCGGGCCCTGGCCCGAGGTGGTGGCGGTGAGGATCCGGTTCAGCAGGTCGGACCAGGGCACGACCTCCAGCTTCACCTTGATGCCGGTCTGCTTCTCGAACTTCGCCAGCTCGGGGGCGAGCGTCTTCTTGTCGATCTCGATGCTGGCGCCCTGGTTGGACGCCCAGTACGTGAGTGTCTTCGGCGAGGCGTTGGACCCGCCGCTCGACGAGCCGCCGCCACAGGCGGTCGCGGCGGTCAGCAGAGAGATGGTGACCGCACCTGCGGCCGCGGCTCGGATTCTGCGCATGGCTGCTTATGTCCCTTTCCCGGAGGGAGTCATGACGGCGTCCGCGTTCACTTCCCGAACGACCCTCATGGCTTAATTTAGGACGTGAGTTAAGACCCGGAAGAAAGTCGCGTCAAGGGATCGCGCAGGGGTATCTTGCAGGTCGGGCATGCCGGAAGGGACTTCACATGGCGGGGCGGAACGGTCGGACAGTGCGTGACCTGCGGCGGGGCAACCGGACCGCCGTACTACAACGGTTGTATTTCGACGGCCCGATGAGCCGCTACGAACTCGGTCCCGCGACCGGGCTGAGTTCCGGATCCATCAGCAACGTGGTCGCCGAACTCGTCGCCGACGGCCTCGTCGAGGAGGCCGGAAGCGTCGACTCCGACGGCGGACGCCCCCGCACCCTGCTGCGTGTCGTGCCCGGCAGCGGCCACATGATCGGCGTCGACGTCGGCGAGACCCGGGTCCGGGTCGAGCTGTTCGATCTGACCCTCACCGAACTCGCCCGCACCGAGCGGCCGTTGGAACACCCGGGATACGAGACCGACCGGCCGCTGCGGCGTCAGGAGTACGACGTCGACGTCATCGTGGGCCACATCCGCGACGGCATCGCCGAGGTCCTCGCCGAGGCGGACATCGCCCCCGAACAGCTCCTGGGCGTCGGCATAGGAGTGCCCGGCATCGTCGCCCGCACGCCCGAGCAGGGCGCGGTCGTGCACGGCCAGACCATCGGCTGGGACGCCGTCCCGCTGGAGTCCCTGCTCCGCTCCGCCTGCGAACTCCCCGACACCGTCCCGTACTTCGCGGACAACGGCGCCCGCACCCTCGGCCAGGCCGAGATGTGGTTCGGCGCCGGCCGCGGCGCCCGCAACGCGGTGGTCGTGCTCTTCGGCTCCGGTGTCGGCGCCTGCCTCGTCACCGAGGACGTCGAGAACGGCCGGTCCGTCGAATGGGGGCACCTGACCGTCCGCGTCAGGGGCCGCCGCTGCCGCTGCGGCGCCCTCGGCTGCCTGGAGGCGTACGCGGGAGCCGAGGCGCTGCTCGACCGCTGGCGCGAGGAGGGCGGGCGGCCCCCGGAGGGCACGGACGAGGAGACCGCGCTCACCGCGATGCTCGCCGCCGCCTACCCGCCCGAGGGCGCCGAGCCCGACCGCGTCGCGCTCGCCGTCCTGGAGGAGACCGCGGAGTACCTGGGCGCGGGCCTCTCCGACCTGATCAACCTCTTCCAGCCCGAACGCATCCTCATCGGCGGCTGGGCCGGCCTCCAGCTCGGCTCCCGCTTCCTGCCCGCCGTCCGCCGGTACGCCTCCTCGTACGCCCTGCGCTACCCCGCCCAGCACGTCACCGTGGACCTCGGCCGGCTCGGCCCCGACGCCGTCACGGTCGGCGCCGCGATCCTCCCGCTGGCCGACTTCTTCGCCCGCGGCGGCCGGCGCGCGGAACCCGCGCCGACGGGGCCGTCACCCGCCTGGCGCACGGCCCTGGAGGAACGCGCGCCGCACTGAGCCCGGCACCCGGTACCCCGCGTCCGCATGACCCCCGGGGTAATCGACCCCTTGGCCGCCTCCCGGAACGATGAAGGGCACAGCGACCCGAACGCGCACCACCGGATCCCGGGAGGACCCATGCCGTACTTCGCGAGCCCCGTCGACGGCGCCCGGCTGCACTTCGTCGACTACGGCCCCGCCGACGGCCGGGTGGCCGTCTTCGTCAACAGCGCCTACTTCGGCACGGAGATGTGGGAGCACCAGATGCTGCCGCTCGCCGAAGCCGGTCACCGCTGTGTCGGGTTCGACCGGCGCGGGCACGGCCGGTCCGACGACGTCTGGGGAGGATTCGACCTCGACAGCCTCGCCGACGACGTTGACGGGCTGCTCCGGCACCTCGATCTGCGGGAGGTCACCCTGATCGGACACTCCGTGGGGACCGCCGAGGTGGTCCGCTGCCTGACCCGGCACGGGGCCGGGCGGGTGGCGAGGATCGCGCTCGTCGCCGGTCTGGCACCGGGCCCCGCGCGGACCGTGAACCATCCGGGCGGCGTCGACCCGGCGCTCGTCGAGGCGGGCAACCGGGAGTTCCGCCAGGACCGGGCCGCGTTCTTCGCGGACGGCGCCGACGCGTTCTTCGCCCGCGGCCTGCCCGGCAACGACCTCTCCGGGGCGTACGTACGCTCCATGGTCGACCGCTGCCACGGCGCGACCGCGCGGGCCGGAGCCGCCCTCGGCGACCTCGTCGTCACCCTGGACGTCGCCCCCGAACTGGCCGCGATCGACCTGCCCGCCCTGGTCGTCCACGGCACCCATGACGCCTCGGCGCCCCTGGACCTGACCGGCCGCCGGGCCGCGGACCTGCTGCCCGACGGCACGCTCAAGGTCTACGAGAACGCCGGCCACGGCCTGTTCGCCACCCACCGCGAACAACTCACCGCGGATCTGAGGGAGTTCATGGCGGACGACGGCCGCGTGTGACGCTCGGGCGCCGGCGCGGCTCAGCCGAAGGCGTTCACGCCGGTCAGCTCGGCCGACAACTCCCACAGCCGGGCGGCCGGTTCGGGATCGATGGCGTAGGCGCTCACGCCGGTCCGGGTGCCGTCCGCCGGAGCCGGTTCGGCGATGTCGCAGTCCTCGCAGTACACCCCGCCCATGCCGGCGAGCTGGGGCGAGGTCGCGGCCCACACCTGGGTGGCCGCACCCTGCTCGGGCGACTTGAAGCCCTCCGGGTTCAGCGGGGTGCCGTTCTCGTCGATCCAGCCGCGCTCGACCATCTCCGCCCTGGGCAGATGCCGCTGGAGCGGGGTGAGGATGCCGCCGGGGTGCAGCGAGAAGGCCCGTACACCGAAGTCCCGTCCGCGCCGGTCGAGTTCCACGGCGAAGAGCACGTTCGCCGTCTTCGCCTGCCCGTAGGCCTCCCACTTGTCGTAACCGGTCCGCCAGTGCACGTCGTCCCAGCGGATGCCGGAGTTGTGGTGGCCGGCGGAGGACACGGACACGACCCGGGCGCCGCCCGGGGCGATCGCCGGCCAGAGCCGGTTGACCAGCGCGAAGTGGCCGAGGTGGTTGGTCGCGAACTGCGCCTCCCAGCCCGGTCCGACCCGCGTCTCCGGACAGGCCATGACGCCGGCGCTGTCGATGACGATGTCGACGACACGGCCCGAGGCGAGGAACCGCTCGGCGAAGGCGCGCACGCTGTCCAGGTCGGCGAGATCGAGTTCGTCGGTCTCGGTGCCGTCGATGCCGGCCAGCGCCTCGCGCGCGGTCGCCGGGCGCCGCGCGGGGACCACGACCCGGGCGCCCGCCTTGGCCAGGGCCCGGGTCGTCTCCAGGCCGAGCCCCGAGTAGCCGCCCGTGACGATCGCGAGCTTCCCGGAGAGGTCGATGCCCTCCAGGACGTCGTCCGCGGTGCTTCGGGCGCCGAATCCCGAACCGATCTTGTGCTGTGCAGTGCTCATGCCCGCACGCTACGAATTGGAGCGGACTCGAAGTCAAGCGGACACGGCCGGGGTGGCGCACGGCCGGCCCCGGGACGAGAAAGACCCCGACCGGATGGGGGAATCACGGTCGGGGTCGTCTGTGTGGGCGCCGATGGCGGTCGCCTCGCGGCGAAACGCTCCACAGGGCTTCAGCCGGACGATCGTCCCTGCGGGCTTGGGTGAGGCCCGGGGACACTGTCCCATCCACACCCACGGTTTGTTCAACGGGTAACTACCTGTGGGTGTTCCCCGGATCGGCGCCCTCGACGGTGACGTGCGTCACGGGATCTGCCTGGTCCGGGCCCAGGTGAGCACGTCCTCCAGGGTCCATGTGGTGACCACACGCTCCGGCGGCACCCCGCACTCCTCGGCCCGTGCGCACCCGTAGATCTGCCAGTCCAGTTGTCCGGGGGCGTGCGCGTCGGTGTCCAGGGAGAACAGGACACCCGCGTCGACCGCCCGGCGCAGCAGCCGACGCGGCGGGTCGAGGCGCTCCGGGCGGCTGTTGATCTCGACGGCCGTGCCGGTCTCCGCGCAGGCCGCGAAGACCGCATCGGCGTCGAACGCGGACTCGGGGCGACCGCGGCCCGTGATCAGCCGGCCCGTGCAGTGGCCGAGGATGTCCGCGTGCGGATTGCGCACGGCGGCGACCATGCGGCGGGTCATCGGCCCCGCGTCCATCCGCAGCTTGGAGTGCACGGACACGACCACCACGTCCAGTTGCTCCAGCAGCTCCGGCTCCTGGTCGAGCGATCCGTCGTCCAGGATGTCGCACTCGATGCCGGTGAGCAGCCGGAACGGCGCCCAGCGCTCGTTGAGGGCGGCGACGAGCGCCAGTTGCTCGCGCAGCCGCTCCGGCGACAGGCCGTTCGCCACGGTCAGCCGGGGCGAGTGGTCGGTGAGGACCGCCCATGCGTGACCGAGCCGTGCCGCCGTGCGCCCCATCTCCTCGATCGGGCTGCCGCCGTCCGACCAGTCGGAGTGCAGATGGCAGTCGCCGCGCAGCAGCTCCCGCAGGCCCGCACCGCCCTCGACGAGGGGTCCCGAGGCCTCCCGTTCCACCTTCTCCAGGTAGCCGGGCACCTCGCCGGCCAGCGCCTCCCGCACCACCTGCGCGGTCTTCGGGCCGATGCCCTTGAGCGACTCCAGCGTCCCGTTCGCGGCGCGCTCGCGGACCTCGTCGGCGGGCAGCCCGGCGAGCAGGGTCTGCGCGGTGCGAAAGGCCCGTACGCGATACGTGGGTGCCAGGCTCCGCTCCAGCAGGAACGCGATCCGGTCCAGGGCCTCGACGGGGTCCATCGGCACTCCTCCCTGCGGTCGCGTCGGCCGCCGCACGCTTCCCCCAGCGTTGCCCAGCCGTCGCCGGACCGCACGGCGGACGCCCGGGAGCGGGGAGCGCCGGGCTCGCTGGCGCGGTCTCACCCGACCGGGTGAACGCCAGGACGCCCCCTGTTTCGCCGGTGCCCGGCCGCACGGGTGCCGGGCCCTCGGCGCTCCGCCGCTGACCAGCGGGAAGAGCCGAAATCCCCTTACGCTCTAGTCATGACCGAAAGCGCGAGCCCTCACATCTCCCACCCACGGATCATGGTGCTCGGGGTGCAGCCGGGCACGCCGCCGTTCCGGATCATGGAGATCGACGGCGAGATGGTGGGCGAGGCGAAGGCGATCACGGACGTCCTGGAGTACGCGGCCGCGTACGGCATCACGGTCGACGATCTGGACGACCCCGACGTGGTCCGCTGGGTGGGCGGCGACAAGCTCACCTGGCATCCACGCTGACGCGCGCGACGGGGCGAACGGCCCCGGGCGAAGGTGCTCGGGCGGCTCGGGCGGACGGGCCCGGCTCGGATGGCTTTCACCGGGCCCCGGCCGTGCGAGAGGACCGGCACGCGGTGCCCCGCCGGACCCCCGGCCAAGCGAAAGGGCCCGGCGGGAGTGCCCCGCCGGACCCTTGGCCGCTCGCCCGAGCCGCCCGTCAGCCCACCGTCCACTTCTGGTTGGCGCCACCGGTGCACGTCCAGATCTGCAGCCGGGTGCCGTTGGCCGAGTTGTTGCCCGTGACGTCCAGGCATTTGTTCGCCTGCGGATTCACGATGTCGTGAGCCGCGGTGACCGTCCATTTCTGGTTCGCGCCGCCGGTGCAGTCCCAGAGCTGGACCGTCGAGCCGTCCGCCGTGCCGTTGCCCGTGACATCCAGGCACTTGCCGAGCGCGCGGATCGTGCCGTCGGCGGACACCGTCCACTGCTGGGCGCCGGTTCCGTTGCAGTCGTAGAGCTGTACGGGTGTTCCGTTGGCGGAGTTGGCGGCGGCCACGTCCACGCACTTGCCCGCGAGGCCCTTGATCGCGCCGCCGGTGCCGCCCGAACCGTCGCTCGTGGTCACCTTCACCTCGTCGACGACGAGTTGCTGCGGGAAGGAGGTGGAACCGTCGGGGTCGCCCGGCCAGTATCCGCCGACCGCGAGGTTCAGGATCAGGAAGAACGGCTTGTTGAACACCCAGGTGTTGCCGCCCAGATCGGCGGGCGTGCGGCGCTGGTAGACCGTGCCGTCCACCGACCAGGTGATCGAGTTGGGCGCCCAGTCGACCGCGAAGGTGTGGAAGGCGTCCGCGAAGGCCTGGCCGTTCGGGAGGGTGTAGCCCGCGCCGATGCCGGCGGAGCCCGAGTAACCGGGACCGTGGATCGTGCCGTGCACGGTGGAGGGTTCGAAGCCGACGTTCTCCATGACGTCGATCTCGCCGGAGTTCGGCCAGCCGACCTGCCCGATGTCGCTGCCGAGCATCCAGAACGCCGGCCACATGCCCTGCCCGCGCGGGATCTTCATCCGGGCCTCGACATGACCGTACGTCGACGTGAACTTCCCCGAGGTGTTCATCCGGGCCGACGTGTACTGGCATGTGCCGTACCAGCACTGGTAGTTGGCGGGGTTCTCCTTGCGGGCCGTGATCACCAGATGGCCCTGGCCGTCGAGCGCGGCGTTCTTGTTGCCCGACGTGTAGTACTGCCGCTCATGGTTGTTGACGTTGTCGCCGGTCTCGAGCTGCCACTTGGAGGAGTCGACGGCCGAACCGGCGGGACCGTCGAAGGTGTCCTGGAACGTCACGGCCGCCGCGGCCGCCGCCGGAGCCGCGTGGGCCGGAGCGGCGGCCACGGAGGCGGAGGCGACGAGCGCGGCGGACAACGCGGCCAGGAGACATCGGCGGAGCAGGCGTGGGGAGTCCATGACTCTCATTTCCGTACGGCCGCCCATGACGGGAGCGCCGACTGAGGTGGGGGGTCGATGGTGGGGGGTCCATGCTTCGCCTCTTGATTTAAGGAGTGAGGAAACGACGTGTCAATACTCTGGTACGGACCAGCAGTTGAGGTCGGGGTCAGGCGCGCGAGCGCTTGCGGGGGTGGACGGCCCGGCCGAGACGGCGGCCCAGGAGGAGGTAACCCACCAGCGCGCCGGTCGTGTTGAGGATGACGTCGTCGATGTCGAAGGAACGGCCGGTGATGAGGGCTCCCTGGACGAGCTCGACCAGGAGCATGACCACCGCCGTGAGCACGACGACGCGCAGGAGGCCGCGGGTCTTCGGGAACACCACCGGCATCAGCACGCCGAACGGCACCCCGAGCAGGAGGTTCCCGCCGATCTGCTTGACGGCGTCGCGCAGTTCGGGCTGGTCGAGATAGGCCCGCAGCGAGGCCCCGGGGTGAAGGTTGTTGTGGATCAGTGCCGTGGACGCCGGTGAGGGCTCCAGGGTCAGCCGGGCCAGCGCGACGGCGAACGCCACCATGGCCGCGAACGCGATCAGCATGGCCAGCAGCCGGAAGGGCAGGGCCAGGGCGCCGGTCTCCCGCGCCGGCTCCGGAGGCGGGGTCCGCTCCGCCGACCGGCGGCCGAGGAGCGACCACCCCCGCTTCTCCGGCCCGCTCCGGTCCGCCTTCGAGGACCCCTTGCCCCGGTCGGTCTTCGGCGCCGACTTGCCTCGCCCGGCCTTCGGCGCGGGCTTCGCCCGGTCCGATCCCGATTTCGGTGCCGGCTTACGCCGGCCTGCCACGGCCTTGGCGGCACGAGCACGCAACGCGGTGCGGACCATGAGACCCTCCCCTTTTCAGCTGTCCTCTGGTGCAGCCCGCTTACCCCGGGCGGCGCCGAGAATGCCCGCCGTTCCGGACCGGTGCGGACTTTGCGACAAGGGGAGGTGTCTCGGGCTCTCAGGCGTCCTTCGCCTTCGCGTAGTCGGTGGCCATGCCCCCGGCGAAGTCGTACACGATGACCTGTTCGTCGCCCACGACCCAGGCGTCGTGTCCGGGCGGGCAGACGAAGACGTCTCCGGGACCCACCTCGCCCTCTCCGCCGTCGTCCATGACCAGGTGCATGCGTCCCTGGACCACATAACCGTTGTGGTGGATCTGGCACGTCTTCGTTCCGGCGATGGGGCCGACCGACTCGGACCAGCGCCAGCCCGGCTCGAAGGTTCCCACGGCGAAGTCGAGCCCGCTCATGTGCACCGCCTCGAGGTGACCCCGCGGGAAGTCGCGTCGCTCGTCGGGCTTGTCCACCGTCTTGATCTCCAGCATGACGGCTTCCTTCCGTTGCCTTCCTCCATCGTCCGCCCGCCGCGAGGGCACTGTCATCCGGAGGAACGCCGCCGTGACGCGCGTCGGCGCCGGGTGCGGTGGTGTGCCCGCCTCCGGCGCCGACGGCTCCGCCCGCTTCCGGGCCCCTCCTGGACTCAGGTCCCGTAGACGACCGTCACGTCCGTGAAGCCCAGCGAGCGCAGCAGGCCCTCGAGCATGCTGGTCGTGTTCTCCTCGGCCCGTGCGGTGAGGCGGCTGTCCTTCGCCGCCTTGCCGATGTGCTGGGCGGCGAGGCGCTGGACGGCCCGCTCGTCGTTCGGGTTGTCCGAGAAGACGTCGCCGAGCCGGTCGAGCAGACCGCGCTGTTTCGAGACGGCGTAGGAGTGGTCGGGGTCGAGGGCGGGTTTCCCCAGTGCCGCGTGCGGCAGCCGGAGCGTGGCCGACGTACGGTCGCCGTTGACCGTCACGTCCTTCTGGCCGATGCGTCCGAGATCGACATAGGCGTCGACGGTGCCGGCTCCCACGTACAGCGTGCGGGTGCCGCGGATCGCGTCGGGCAGGTACTTCGCGTCCTTCTCCAGGTCCACGACCACCTGGAAGTTGCCCGACGCGGCGTCGTAACGGCTCATGTCCTGGATGGACTTGAGCAGCGCCGGGCCCGAGTTGTCGTGGGTCTCCGTGCCGAACACATCGCGCAGCCCCGGCAGAACGGCCAGCCGCAGCCCGGCGAACAGCACCACGAGCACCAGCACGAAGGCGGAGACCACCTTCGCCCAGCCGGGCATGCGTTTGATGGACGTCGTCATGTCGACGGTCCTCCTTTCGCCTGTCCGTGTACCCCCCAAGCCCCCTGACAGGCCGCCGGGTTGGCCCCCGGATCGCGTGACGGACGCGCGCGGCGCGGTCGCCCCCGGGGGCGAACGGGCGGATCGTGCGCCAGGTGCCCGGGGGCGAAGGAGTGGACCGTGCGCCAGGCGTCCGGGGCCGGGTGAGTGGATCGTGGGCCAGGCGTCCGGGGCCCGGGGAGCGGACCGTGCGTCGGGTGCCCGGGGCGGCGTGGCCCGTGCCCCGCGCACGGGGTGCCCCGGGGTGCCGTCGCCGCCGGGCGGGGTCGTTGCCGGTACGGCATCCCGCGAGCCGATCCGCAACCGGAAAACCCCCGGTCGAAGGCCCGAAAGCGGCCCAGTAGCATGAGGTGCGAGCTCCGGGCCGATCTTGTGCCCGGCGACGCGATCCGGTTCGACCATTGCGAGGAGCGGACGTGCGTGACATCGCCGTGTTCAGCGGTAGTGCCCATCCAGAGCTCGCGGCCGAGCTCTGCGCCCACCTCGGTGTGCCCCTCAGCCCGACCCGCGTCAGCCGGTTCGCCAACGACTGCCTCGAGGTGCAGCTCCAGGCGAACTGCCGGGAACGTGACGTCTTCCTGGTGCAGCCCCTCGTCACTCCGGTGCAGGAGCACCTGGTCGAACTGCTGATGATGTGCGACGCGGCGCGCGGTGCCTCCGCCGGGCGGATCACCGTGGTCATGCCGCATTATTCGTACGCGCGTTCGGACAAGAAGGACATGCCGCGGATCTCCCTCGGGGGCCGGCTCGTGGCGGACCTGCTGGTGGCGGCCGGAGCGAGCCGGGTCCTCGCGATGACACTGCACTCCCCGCAGGTGCACGGCTTCTTCTCGGTGCCCGTCGACCATCTGCACGCCCTGCGGGAGCTCGCCGCGCACTTCCGTGCCAACGACCTGTCGCGCACGACGGTGGTCTCGCCCGATCTCGGCAACGCCAAGGAGGCCGCGGCGTTCGCGCGGCTGATCGGCGCCCAGGTGGCGGCCGGCGCCAAGCAGCGGTTCGCCGACGACCGGGTGAGCATCTCCTCGGTCATCGGCGAGATCGCCGGGCGCGATGTCATCGTGCTGGACGACGAGATAGCCAAGGGCAGCACTGTTCTCGAACTCCTGGACCGGCTCCGCGAGTTGGGGCCGAACTCGATCCGGGTCGCCTGCACCCACGGACTGTTCGCGGCGGGAGCGCTCAAGCGGCTCAGCGAACAGCCCGACGTCCTGGAGATCGTCTGCACGAACACCGTGCCGGTCCCGGACGAGGAGTACACGGAAAAGCTGAGCGTCCTGTCCATCGCCCCGGCCCTCGCCGAGGCGGTCCGGCGCATCCACAACGGCGAGTCCGTCAGCGCCCTGTTCGACGCGCCCCGGAACCAGTAGACCGGCTTCACGCCGAGTGGGGCCGCCCGGAGCCCTTCACCCGCGGCGGTCCGTGGGTCACGTCCGCTCTTCGTCGCCGCGGCGGGGCACGTTGAAGGCGAGGACGGCGGTGTCGTCGTCCACGCCGGTGCCGAGGGTGTCGAGGAGATCCCGGATCGCGGCCACGGCGTCACGGGCGGTGGTGGGCGCGAGCTCCCGGGCGAACTCCAGCAGGGCCTCGTCGCCGTAGCGGCCGTCGACGGCACCGCGGTGGCGGGCCTCGGTGAGACCGTCGGTGTGCAGGAACAGCGTGTCGCCGGGGTCGAGGCGGACCGACGTGGTGGCGATGTAGGCGTCCGGCAGGACGCCGATGAGCTGCCCGCCGGGGGTCGGCAGCCAGTCGGCACGGCCGTCGGACCGCATCAGCAGGGCCGGCGGGTGGCCGCCGCTGGCCAGGACGACCTGGAAGCCGCCCTCGTCGCCGTCCGGGGTGAGCACGCCGAAGACGACGGTGCAAAAACGCGGGTCGTCGCCGTTGTACTCGTGATTCAGCACCGTGTTGAGATTGGCCAGCACCGCCGCGGGGGCGGGGTCGTACACGGCGGCCGCCCGCAGGGTGTAGCGCGCCAGAGAGGTGACGGCCGCGGCGGCCGCGCCCTTGCCGCAGACGTCGCCCAGGAAGAACCCCCAGGTGCCGGAGGCGAGGGGGAACAGGTCGTAGAAGTCGCCGCCCACCTCGTCGACGGAGGCGACGTGGTAGTACGCGGCGACGTCCAGTCCGGGCACGTCCACCAGGACGGGAGGCAGCAGCGTCTTCTGCAGGGTGGCGTTCAGCCGCTTCAGGCGTTCGCGTTCCCGGTCCGATTCCTGACGGGCCCGCAGCAGTTCGGTCTCGTACGTGCGGCGGTCCCGGGCGTCGAAGACGGTCGTACGGATCAGCAGCGGCTGTCCGTCACTGCCTCGGCGCATGACGGAGGTCACCAGAACCGGGAGCCGGTCGCCCCCGGCGGTCTTCAGCTCCAAGGCGATGCCGCTCACCTCCCCCTGCATGCGCAGCAGCGGGCCGAAGTGCGTCTCGTGGTAGAGCCGGCTTCCGACCGCGAGCAGATCGGCGAAGTCCTTCCGGCCCACGAGGTCGCCGTTCTCGTATCCGAGCCAGTCCAGGAGCGTCCGGTTGATCTTCGCGATACGGCCGTCGAGGGTCGTGGACAGGTACCCGCACGGCGCGTGCTCGTACAGATCCTCCACGCTGTCCTCCAGCAGGGCGGAGAACATGGCCTGGTCGTCACCGGGACGGGCGTTCGGGGGAGACCCCTCACTCCTCCCGCCGTGGCCGGTCGCGCTCATCATCGGCTCGCTCCTGCGAAGGCCGCGACCGAGGCGGCCCCCTCCTCGGAGGCGGCGAGCCGCGCACCGGACCCGATGGCGTTCAGCGTGATCAGCCCGCTGCCAGGAATCCGCGCCCGCACGAACGCTCCCCCCTCCGGCGGGGGGATCGCGTCCGTGGAGCACCGTGGTTCCCGCTCGACACGTCCATGAAGTCCATCCTCGCAGACCGACCCCGTGCGCTCCGGCCGAACGCCCTGGTCGGCCCGTGGTTCCCGCGCGATGTCTCCACGACGTGTGGATCACCCCCTGGAGGGCACTCAGCGCGAAGAGGGCCACGGAACACGGGCCAGCCGTCCATCGGAGGCACACAGTGACGACCCAGACGCTCACCCACTTGGTGTCACCGTTCCTGCTGGCGCCTCCCGGGGTGTACCGCCCCCAGGACGACACACGCCTGCTGGCGCGGGCGCTGAGCCGTGAGTCCATGGGCTCCCGGACCCGGGTGCTGGAGCTGGGGACGGGCAGTGGCGCCCTCGCGCTGGAGGCCGCGAGACGGGGAGCGCGGGTGACGGCGGTCGACATCTCCAGACGGGCCGTACTGACCGCGCGCTTCAACGCGATGATCGCCCGGAGGCGCGTCACCGTGCGCCACGGCGACCTCACGGGCGCGGTACGGGGACAGTCGTACGACCTCGTGATCAGCAATCCGCCCTACGTGCCCTCGCCCGATGCCCGCCTCCCGCGCAGGGGCGCGGCTCGGGCCTGGGACGCGGGACACGACGGCCGGGTCCTGGTCGACCGCATCTGTGATGCCGCGCCCACGGTGCTGCGGCCGGCCGGCGCCCTGCTCGTGGTCCACTCGGGACTCTGCGGTGTCGACGCCACCCTGGACCGGCTGGCCCGCGCCGGCATGAGCGCGGTGGTCACGGACCGGGCCAGGGTTCCGTTCGGGCCGGTACTGCGCTCCCGTCTGCCGTGGCTGCGCCGGCGGGGCCTGCTCGGTGACGAGGCCGAGGACGAGAAGGAAGAGCTGGTGGTCATCCGTGCCGAACACGCCTGAAAGGCCGCGCCGGGTCCGGGTCGACCCCGACGGGCCGCTGCTCGTGGAGGGGCCCGTCGAGGTGATCGGCGAGGACGGCAGCGTCACCGTCTCCCACCGTTTCACCGTCGCCGTCTGCACCTGCCGGCGCAGCCGCACCTATCCGTGGTGCGACACGAGCCACCGTCGCCGTGCGAGGCCGGACGGCGGGACGACCGGGCCCGCCGGGCCGTCCGGGGACGATCGCCCGGAGCCCGCCGACCCGTCCGGCCCGGCGACCGGGGCGGAGGGAGCCGCGTGATGTCCGACCGACCGGAGGCCCGGCTGGGCAGCCCGCCCCTGCCCACCCCGCGCGGAACCCTGTCCGCCGGCGTCGTCTCCGCTCTCGCCCACGGACGTCCGGTACCCGGACCGGAGCAGGCGGCCGACGCCGATCCCTACGGTGACGATCTGCACCTCGCTCTGTACGTGCTGTACGAACTGCACTACCAGGGATTCGACGGCGTGGACGACGACCGTGAATGGGACCCGGGACTCCTTGCCCTGCGCCGCGCCCTCGAACACTGCTTCCTCACCGCTCTGCGCGTCGACGTCCCCCCTCCGGTATCCGCGAAGGAGGCTCTCGACGAGCTGCAGATCGAGCCGGTCGGCCACGACGGAGCGAGCGTCTCGCACTATCTCCAACGCGACGGGGAACCGGGCCAGTTGGCGGAATACATGGCGCTGCGCTCGCTCTACCACCTCAAGGAGGCGGATCCGCACGCCTGGGTCATTCCACGGCTGCACGGCCGCGCCAAGGCGGCGATGGTGGCGGTCGAGTACGACGAGTTCGGCGCCGGGCGCCCGGAGGAGATCCACGCCGGGCTGTTCGCCGACCTCATGGAGGACCTCGGTCTGGAGACGGCGTACGGCCACTACCTCGACGCCACCCCGGCCGAGGCGCTCGCCACGGTGAACCTGATGTCCCTGTTCGGGCTGCACCGGGCGTTGCGGGGCGCGCTCGTCGGACACTTCGCCGCGGTCGAGGTGACGTCCTCCCCGGGCTCGCGCAGACTGGCGAAGGCGCTGCGGCGCACCGGGGCAGGACCCGCCGCCGTCCGTTTCTACGACGAGCACGTCGAGGCGGACGCCGTCCACGAACAGGTCGTACGACACGACGTGGTGGGCGGACTGCTGGAGAGCGAGCCCGCCCTGGAACCGGACGTCGTCTTCGGCGTCCAGGCCACCACGCTGCTGGAGGACCGGCTCGCCGCCACGCTCCTCACCGCCTGGCACGACGGACGCAGCGCCCTGCGTGCCCCCGCGTAGGACGGCGGACAGGTCCGGAACCTCGGGCCCCGCGACCCCGCCACCGCCCGGCCGGCGGTGACGAAGGGCGGTCAGGCGCGCCGAAGGGCGGTCAGGTGCGCGGCGGGCGGGTGGCGGTGTCGAGGTAGAAGGCGTCGATGCTCTGGACCGCCTGCTCAAACTCCTCCAGGTTGACCGGCTTCGTCACGTAGGCGTTCGCATGGCTGCTGTACGCGTCGGCGACGTCGTCGGGCGCGGTGGACGTGGTGAGCACGACGACCGGGATGGTCTGGAGGTTCTCGTCCTGCTTGAGGATGCGCAGCAGGTCGCGTCCGTTCATCCGGGGCATGTTCAGGTCCAGGACGATCAGGTCGGGGCGCACCGCGGCGGGCGCGCGCAGGTGCTCGAGCGCGGCGACCCCGTCGGTGACCTGGACCAGGTTGCGGGCCCCACGCTCGGAGAGGGCTTCCTCGATGAGCAGGGCGTCGGCCATGTCGTCCTCGACGAGCAGGACGTCGAAGGGCCGAGCGGGGGTGGTCATCATCGGATGCTCCATGGGTGCTTCGTGGGTGTGGTTGAAGAGCCCGGGCCAGCGGCGCCGGGCACCTTGGCGGCTCATGCCGCAGGCAGCACCGATCTGCGGGTACCCGGCACCCGTGCGGGCGGCGGCCTCGGCCGCGTCCCGCTGGAGGCGCTCGGCCGCCTGCTGGAGCTGGTCCAGTATGTGGAGCAGGGCGAGGGGCCGTGCCGAATCCCCCTCCGCCCGGACCGGGGTTTCTTCCAGCAGTTGCAGGGCGAGGTGCCTGGCGAGCCGGCCGACCGCCGCGTCCGCGACACCTGCCGTCTCCTCGGGAGTGGTTCGCAGAACGAAATTCTTGCCAGGCATGTGCTGCACCTTAGGTCTCGAACCGACCCCACGACAACCGTTGTTGTCGAACACCCTCTACAGTGGCCGCTGCCCCCTGTCTCGCAGGCGGCCGGCACAGCGGAGGGGTACACGGCATGAGCGGGACCACGAGAGCGCGTGCGGGGGAGTCCTCCACGTGGACGACCCGGCGGTGGCTGCGCGTCGGAGCGGCCGTCGCGCTGACGGTCCTCACCCTCCTCGCGGTGACGGGAGCGTGGGTCCTGCAACGGACGCAATCGATCAGCACGAACCTCGTGGACGTGAAGTCGCCCGCCCTGAGCACGTCGTTCCGCCTGGAGTCGGCCCTGCTGAACCAGGAGACCGGCATCCGGGGATACGGGGTCACCGGCACCCCCGACTTCCTCACCCCCTACCGGCAGGGGCTGACGGACCAGGCGACCTACACGGCTCGCCTGACGGAGCTGCTCCAGGGTGACTCGGCCGCCCTGAAGGACCTGAAGACCGTGCGGGACACCGCGGAGGTCTGGCAGCGGACGATCGCCCGCCCGATCGCCGCCGCACCCGCCGGAAGCCCTTCGCCCCTGACCGCGGAGCGGGCCGCCGCGGGCAAGAAGGAGTTCGACGCGCTCCGCAGCGCCCTGAGCGCCCAGCAGCAGCGGCTGCGGACGGAGCGGGCCCGGGCCGTGGACGACCTCGACACCACGATGGTCCTCCGGAACTGGCTGTTCACCGCGATCGCCGTCGTCATCGCCGCCCTCACGGTGCTGGTCTTCGAGGGACTCCGCCGTGGCGTCACCGGACCCCTGGACCAGCTCGGCGCGGACGCCCGCGCCGTCGCCGGCGGCGACTTCGACCACCCCATCACCCCCGTCGGACCGGCGGACCTGCGCCTGCTCAGCGGCGAGATCGACTTCATGCGCCGGCGCCTCGTGCGCGAGCTGGCGTTCGCCGAGGAGGCACGTCTGCGCCTCGACGCGCAGGCCGCCGACCTGCAACGCTCGAACGCCGAGCTGGAACAGTTCGCGTACGTGGCCTCCCACGACCTCCAGGAACCGCTGCGCAAGGTCTCCAGCTTCACCCAGCTCCTGCAACGCCGCTACGGCGGCCAGCTCGACGCCCGGGCCGACCAGTACATCGACTACGCGGTCGACGGGGCGAACCGCATGCAGACCCTCATCAACGACCTCCTCGACTTCTCCCGCGTCGGCCGCGTCCACCACGAGCTCCAGAGCGTCGATCTCGGCTCGGTGCTGGAGCGGACCCTGTCCTCGCTCAGCGTGAGCATCGAGGAGACGGGCGCCTCGATCACGCACGAACCGCTGCCGCACCTGGTCGCCGACTCCACCCAGATGGGCATGCTCTGGCAGAACCTGATCGGCAACGCCGTCAAGTTCCGCCGGCCCGACCAGGCACCCGAGATCCACATATCCGCCGTACGGGAAGACGCGCTGTGGCGGTTCTCCGTCACCGACAACGGCATCGGCATCGCCCCCGAATACGCCGAGAAGGTGTTCGTCATCTTCCAGCGACTCCACACCAAGGACGCCTACAAGGGCAGCGGCATCGGCCTGGCCATGTGCAAGAAGATCGTCGAGTTCCACGGCGGCACCATCTCCGTCGACCCCGATCACCGGGACGGCACCCGCATCACGTTCACCCTCGCCGAGCGACCCCCCAAGATCATGGGCCCCTCGACCCTGCCGGAGGCGACCCGCGCCGACACGGAACCGGCCCAGTGACCGCGGCCGCCACCGACACCCCCGGCAGACCCTCGCCCGAACCGGCGTACCGCATCCTGCTCATCGAGGACGACCCGGCGGACGCCCTGCTGGTCGAGGAACTCCTCCACGACACGGGCCTGCGCTTCGAGCTCGCCACGACGGCGACCCTCGCCGAAGCGCGGGGCGAACTCGCGGCCCGGGCCATCGACTGCGTCCTCCTCGACCTCCACCTGCCGGACATGTCGGGGACCGAGACCATCGCCGCCGTCCGGGAACTCGCCCCCCACACCGCCGTGATCGTCTTCACCGGCCTGTCCGAGACGCAGGCGGGAGCCGAGGCGATGGCCGCCGGCGCCCAGGACTACCTCGTCAAGGGCAAGGTCGAGGCCGACCTGCTGCACCGGACCGTCCGCTACGCCGTCTACCGCAGCCAGACCGAACGCGTGACGGCCGAGGCCCAGAAAGCCCGTCTGCACGCCGAGGAGAACGGCCGTCTGCAACGCGGCCTGCTGCCCCAGCCCATCCTCGGCACCTCCACGGTCACGGTGACGACCCGCTATCTGCCCGGCGCCGAAAGAGCACTGCTCGGAGGGGACTTCCTCGACGTCGTGGAGGGCGACGACGGACTCCTGCACGCCGTCGTCGGCGACGTCAGCGGACACGGCTCGGACGCCGCCGCGGTCGGCGTCTGCCTTCGCATCGCCTGGCGCTCCCTGGTCCTCGGCGGGCACCGCGGCCCCGGCCTGCTGCACCTCATGGAACGCATCCTGATCGCCGAACGCGGCCCCCAGCCCCTGTTCGCCACCTGCACCCTGCTGACCCTCGACCAGCACGCGAACACGGCCACCCTCCATCTGGCGGGCCACCACGAACCCCTGCTCACCACCGCTGACGGCACCCGGGAACTGGTCGCCGCACACGGAATGGCCCTGGGGATCGCCCCGCGGCTCGGCACCTGGCCGGCCACGGTGATTCCTCTGCCGGCCGCCGGCGCCCTGACCCTCTACACCGACGGCCTCACCGAGGGACACAACGGCTCGGACAACGAGCGGCTCGGCGTCGAAGGACTCCTCGCGCTGATACGCGACGAGCCGGCGACGGACCCGGCCGTCCATGTCGACCGCCTCATCGACCGGACCCAGGCGCTGAACGCCGGGCGTCACACCGACGACCTGGCCGTGCTGCGCCTGGACTGGGACAACCGGTGAGGACCACCGGTCCGCGCGCTTGGGCGGAGTCCGGTTCAGTCGGTGGTGAGCATGCCGTCGCGGAGTTTGGCGAGGGTGCGGTTGAGAAGGCGGGAGACGTGCATCTGGGAGATGTTGAGGTGTTCGCCGATCTGGGCCTGGGTGCATTCGTCGACGAAGCGCATGTGGATGATGCGTCGTTCGCGGTCGTCGAGTTTCGCGATCATGGGGGCGAGGGCGTTGAAGTCCTCGACGAGTTCGAGGGCGTTGTCGTCGGTGCCGATGAAGTCGGCGAGGGCGGCTTCGCCGTCGTCGCTGGAGCCGATGGTGGCGTCGAGGGAGGCTGAGGTGTAGCCGTTGGAGGCGACGCGGGCTTCGTTGACCTCTTCCTCGCTCAGGCACATGAGTTGCGAGAGTTCTTTGACGGTGGGGGTGCGGCCGAGGCGGCTGCGGAGTTCCTCGGTGGCCTTGGCGAGGTGGATGCGGGCTTCCTGGAGGCGTCGGGGGACGTGGACGGCCCAGGAGGTGTCGCGGAAGAAGCGCTTCATCTCGCCGACGATGTAGGGGACCGCGAAGGAGGTGAACTCGACTTCGCGGGTGAGTTCGAAGCGGTCGATGGCCTTGATGAGGCCGACCATGCCGACCTGGACGACGTCTTCCATCTCGTCGTGGCCGCGGCTGCGGAAGCGGCCGGCGGCGAAGCGGACGAGCGTCATGTTCATCTCGATGAGCGTGTTGCGGGCGTACTGGTACTCGGGCGTGCCCTCTTCCAGCACGGCGAGCTGGTCGAAGAAGAGCCGGGAGAGCTGCCGTGCGTCCTTGGGCGCGACCCGTGAGGGGTCCGCTATGTCCGGCAGGTCCGGCAGGTCCGCGGTCGGCGGTGCCGCCGCCTCGGTGTGTGCCGCTGTCGCATCGGTCCGTAGCGTTGTCGCCTCGGTCACCGTCATGTCAGACCCCTCCCACGGTTCCAGCCCCCGTAACGCCGGCTGCTGGAGGCCGACAACAGGGCGGGTACCCCCGTTCGGACAACCCATGCCGCTCGACGGGCGCCCCGGTGCGGCCGAGGCGGTCCCGCCGGGCGGAGACCGACGTCCGGTGAATCAGCTTCCCAGGCCCGAAAGAGCCTCCTTGACCTTGGCGACGGCGAAGCCCCAGCCCTGCGCCACGGTCGGCTTGCCCGGCACGGCCATCTCCTCCGGGTTGGTCAGTACGTCCAGCACGACCGGTCCCGGGGTGTCGAACGCCCGGCGCACGCTGTCGTGGAGCTCGGCCGGGTCGGTGACCCGGATCCCTGTGATGCCCAGGGCCGTGGCCAGGGCGGCGAAGTCCGGGTTGTCCAGTTCGGTGCCGAACTCGGGCAGCCCGACCTGCTCCTGTTCCAGCTTGACCATGCCGAGGCGTCGATTGTCGAAGACGACGAGCTTCACCGGCAGCCTGTACGTCCTGATGGTCATGAGATCCCCCAGCAGCATGCTGAGTCCTCCGTCGCCGCAGAACGCGACGGTCTGCCGGTCCGGCGCCCAGAGCTGTGCCCCGAGGGCCTGCGGCATGGCGTTGGCCATGGAGCCGAGGTTGTAGGAGCCGATCAGGCGCCGGGTGCCGCTCATGGTGACGAAGCGGGAGAGCCAGACGGTGGCCATGCCGGTGTCGGAGGTGAAGACGGCGTCCTGGTCCGCGTACGCGTCCACCGCGGCCGCCAGCGCCTCGGGGCGGATCGCGTGGTCCCGGTTGTCCAGGGCGGCGCGCACCTTCCCGGTCGAGCGGCGGTCGTGGTCAGGGCGCGCCAGCCGCCGCTGACCCTCCTGCCAGTGGGCGAACCGTTTCCGGGCGTCGTCCAGGTGGGCGCGGTCGGAAGCCGCCTTCAGCAGCGGAAGCAGGCCGCGCAGCGTCGCTCCGACATCGCCGGCGAGTCCCACGGTCACCGGGACCCTGCGTCCCAGGTGCTCCGCACGGTCGTCGATCTGCACGACGTTGGCGTCCTTCGGATACCACTCGCGGTACGGGAAGTCGGTGCCCAGCATGAGCAGCGCGTCGCCGCTGTCGAACGCGTGGGCGGCGGCGGGGTTGCCGATGAGACCGGTCTGGCCGACCTGGAAGGCGTTGTCCTCCTCGAAACCCTCCTTCGCCTTGAGGGTGAGCACCATGGGCGCGGCGAGCAGCTCGGCGGTCCGGAGCACCTCGGCGCGGGCGTCACGCGCCCCGCGGCCCACGAGGAGGGTGACGCGAGAGGCGCTGTTGAGCAGCTCGGCGGCCTCGGCGAGTGCCGGGTCGTCGGGGCGGGTGACGGGACGGTCGAGAGCGAAGCGCGCCGGCCGGTCCTCACTCAGTGCCTGGTCACCCAGGTCGCCCGGAACGGTCAGGACGGCCACTCCGCCCTGGGCGACGGCGGCGCGTACGGCCGATTCGAGCATGCGCGGCATCTGGTCCGGGGAGGTGACGGTGGCGCGGAAGACGGCCACGTCGCGGAAGAGCAGGTCGTTGTCGACCTCCTGGAAGTAGTCGCTGCCGATCTCGGCCAGGGGGACCTGACCGCAGATCGCGAGCACGGGGGTCCGGCTCTTGGCAGCGTCGTACAGCCCGTTGAGGAGGTGGACGGATCCCGGTCCCACCGTCCCCATGCACACGCCGACGGTTCCCGAGAGCTGGGACTGGGCCCCCGCGGCGAAGGCCGCGGCCTCCTCGTGCCGGCAGCCGATCCAGCTCAGGCCCTCCGTGGTGCGGATGGCGTCGGTCAGCGGGTTCAGCGCGTCCCCGACGACTCCGAAGACGTGACCGACGCCCAGCTCCTTGAGTGCGTCGACGATCACATGGGCGACGGTACGTGCCACGGGAATGCCTTCCGGTCCGGTGCGGCCCCCGCGGTACGAGGGCACGGTTCAGTGGGTGAAGCGGTCCGGGTGGGCCGACTGCCAGTCGGGTGCCCAGCTCTCGGGTGCTGATGCGAGCAGTTGTCCGGGAGCGAGCCATTCATGCAGCTCGTCGTAGGAGCGGACGGTGTGCGGATCCACCCGTTGGAGCAGCATGGCCGGACGCAGGCCGCCCGGATCGTCGACGCCCATCGCCGCCATGATCTGGAGGGCACTCTCGACCGTCGCCTCCTGATAGCGCCGTACGCGCCGGGACTTGTCGTCGACGTGGACGGCGCGGCCGCGACGCTCGTCCTGGGTGGCGACGCCCACGGGGCAGGTGTTGGTGTGGCAGCGCTGTGCCTGGATGCATCCGACGGCGAACATCATGGCCCGGGCCGCGTTGGTGTAGTCGGCGCCCTGGATCAGGCGCTTCACCAGATCACTGCCGGTGGCGACCTTGCCGCTGGCGCCGATCTTGATCCGGTCGCGCAGCCCGACGCCCACGAGGGCGTTGTGCACGGTCATCAGGCCTTCGCCGAGCGGCAGTCCGACGTTGTCGGCGAACTCGAGCGGCGCCGCACCCGTACCGCCCTCGGCGCCGTCGACGACGATGAAGTCCGGTGTCGTCCCCTCCGCCAGCATGGCCTTGCACACGGCGAGGAACTCACGGCGCGAGCCGACGCACAGTTTGAACCCGACGGGTTTGCCGCCGGCCAGTTCACGCATCCGGCCCAGGAAGCGGACCAGTTCGCGGGGTGTGTCGTACACCCGGTGGAAGGGCGGCGAGACGACCGTCTCTCCCTGCGGTACGCCGCGCACCTGGGCGATCTCCGCGTTCACCTTGGCTCCCGGCAGTACGCCGCCGATGCCCGGCTTGGCCCCCTGGCTGATCTTCAGTGACACGCACTTGACCTGATCGCGCGCCGCCTTGTCGGCGAACTGCCGCTCGTCGAAGCCTCCGTCCTCCGTCCGGCAGCCGAAGTAGCCGGTGCCGATCTCCCAGACGAGGTCGCCGCCCGGGCGCAGGTGGTACTCGGAAAGACCGCCTTCCCCGGTGTCGTGGGCGAAGGAGCCGAGCTGAGCCCCGGTGTTGAGAGCCAGCACGGCATTGGCCGACAGCGAGCCGAAGCTCATCGCGGAGACGTTGAGCAGGGCCATGTCGTACGGCTGGGCGCAGTCGGGTCCGCCGATCCGTACCCGGGGCGGGGTGTCGGGCACGGAACGCGGAGCCATGGACGGGGTGAGGTACTCACTGCCGGCCCGGTAGAGATCGAGCTCCGTGCCGAACGGCTCCTCGGCGGCGGTTCCCTTGGCCCTCTCGTAGACGATGCTGCGCGTGTCGCGGTCGAAGGGGCGCCCGTCGAAGTTCCGCTCGATGAAGTACTGCTGGAGTTCCGGCCGCAGCCGCTCCAGCGCGAACCGGAGATGACCGACCAGGGGGTAGTTCCGCAGAACCGAGTGCCGCCGCTGGACGAGATCGTGGACGGCCACCAGCGCGGCCACGAGCAAGGGGGCGGCGACGACCCAGTACCAGGGGGACATGAGCAGGGCGGCGACGAGACCGCCCACCGCGAGAAGGCCGAGCAGGGCGACCAGACATGTCTTCAGCACCCCGTCCTAGTGTCCACAAGCCCGTTCGCCAATCACGGGCCTCGCCCGGGGGCCGGACGGCTCGATGCCGTGGCGTGCCAACAGCCTCTCGTGTCAGACGCGTTGACACTTCCCGCGGTGCGCCCCACGATGACCGGGCGGTCACATGACCGCCCGGTCACACGTCATCGAGGACGACCTTCCCTCGATGGTTTCCGCTTCCCCGCGCACAACCGCACCCAGAACGAGGTGATCGCATGACACGTCGATTGTCACGGTTCGTGATCGTTCTCCTGCTCAGTGCCGCAACCGCCTTCGCCGTCGCGCCGACGGCGGGCGCCCTTCCCGCCGCGAGACCCGCGGCGGTCGTGGACCCTTCCACCACCGGGTCCTTCCCTGTGGCCTACTCCGATGTGACGGTCTCGGCCTCCGGCCGCTCGTACAGCGCACGCGTCTGGTACCCGGGAGCGACGGCCGGCGCCGACGCGGCCGTCGCACCGGGCGCCCATCCCGGACTCGCCTTCGGACACGGCTTCTTCCAGGGAATCACCCAGTACGAAAGCCTGCTCAGGCACTACGCGTCCTGGGGCTTCATCACCGTCACACCGAAATCGCAAGGCGGCCTCTTCCCCGACCACTCCGCCTTCGCCGACGACCTCGACGCCGGTCTCACCTGGCTGACCGGCCAGAACACCACCAGTGGGTCGCGCTTCGCGGGCGCCGTGAACACGGACCGTCTCGGGGTCTCCGGTCACTCCATGGGCGGCGGCGCCGCGCTGCTCGCCGCGGCCCGCAACCCCGCCGTCAAGAGCGTGTCCACGCTGGCGGCGGCGGAGACCAACCCGTCGGCCGTCACCGCCTCGGGAAAGCTGACCGTGCCGGCCCAGTACGTCGGAGGCAGCGCCGACACGATCGCGGGCGTCGCCGGCAACCAGCGGAAGATGTACGACGCCAAGCCCGCCCCCGCCCAACTGCGCGTCATCACCGGCGGTTTCCACTGCGGATTCGAGGACAGCTCGGGATTCGGGTGCGACAGCGGGACCATCACGCGCGCGGCGCAGCAGAAGCTGACCCGGGGCATCACCACCGCCTACCTGCTCTACACCCTCGGCGGTGACACCTCGATGTACGACCAGGTATGGGGCTCAGCGGCCCAGAGTCAGACGGGGGTCGTGTACACCGCCAAGCCCTGACCCGGGCCCGGGACGCCGAGCGGTGCGCCGCATGCCGGGCGGTGTGCGGCGCACCGCGGCGCTACGCGGCGGCCTGGGTGCGGCGCAGCGGAGCGCCGGCCCGGTGGAGACTGCGCAGGGCCTGCCGGTAGGAGGCGGCCAGACTGGTCTCCAGATAGTCGACGCCCAACTCCTCGCAGTAACGACGGACGATGACCTGTGCCCTGCGCAGGTTCGGACTCGGCATGCTCGGGAACAGGTGGTGCTCGATCTGGTAGTTCAGGCCGCCCAGGGCGATGTCGGTGAACCAGCCACCGTGCACGTTGCGCGAGGTCAGGACCTGACGGCGCAGGAAGTCCGGGCGGTCCTCGCCGGTGAGGACCGGCATGCCCTTGTGATTGGGGGCGAAGATCGAGCCCAGGTACACCCCGAAGAGGCCCTGGTGGACGGCGATGAAGGCGAACGCCATGCCGGGCGGCAGCACCAGGAACACCGCGGTGAGGTAGACGACGAAGTGTCCGAGGAGCAGGGCCCCCTCCGTCGTCCGGTTCTTGAGCGCGGGGTTCACCAGCGACCGGACACTCGCCACGTGCAGGTTGAAGCCCTCCAGGGTGAGGAGGGGGAAGAACAGGTAGGCCTGCGAGCGGCCGATCAGCCGGGACAGCCCCGTGGCGACGTCGGCCTGGCTCCGCGTCCAGACGAATATGTCCGGGACGATGTCGGGGTCGAGTTGCTGATGGTTGGGGTTGGCGTGGTGCCGGGTGTGCTTGTCCTGCCACCAGCCGAACCCCATACCGATCCCGGCGTTCCCGGCGATACGCCCCGACCTCTCGCTCGCCCGGCGCAGCCGGAACACCTGACGGTGGGCGATGTCGTGGGACACCAGCGCGACCTGGCCGAAGGCCACGGCGAGCAGCGCCGCGACCGCCAGCGTCCACCAGTCCGCGCCGACCAGGACGAACGCGGTCCAGGCGCCCGCGTACAGGGCGGCCACGACGGTGAGGCGGACGGTGTAGTAGCCGGGGCGCCGGCCCATCAGGCCGCTGTCGGCGATCCTCTTCGACAGCCGGGCGAAGTCACTTCCCGGGCCCGGCACGGCACGGACAGTGGTTGCATCGATCACGGTCGTGACCCTCTCGGTGGACGGAGCCCGGAGCGGTGCGTCGCGGGCTCACTCCACGCAGTCGGTCGGCGGGGTCACGGCCCAGCCGTCTCCGCGGGGGAGGCGGCTTCCGCAGCGTGAGGTGGTTGTCCGGACTGGGTACCCCGGAATCCGCTGTCCGCACCTGCCTTTGCGGCGGCGAGTACGATGGGAGTGCGTCCGTGACCCCGGCGCGTCCCGTCGATCGACGGCGTCGGGCCTCCGGACGGTGGACCCCTTCCCCGCGTGTGCCAGGTGTTCCCCGGCCAGTGCCGGTGACCGTTTCTCGGCGAACCCGCTGCTCATTTCCAGCCGGCCCGCCCACAAGCCTCTTCGCCTGGTTCCGGTGCGGGCCGGGGAAGCCGAGGCACCGTTGTGCATACGATGACTCTGAACCGGTGCGACGACCGGGCGACCGTCTTCGTGGAGGGTGAGATCGACTTGGCCACCGTCTCGGGCGTCCGTTCGGCCCTGGCCATGTGTCACGCCTACAGGATGACCGGCATCGACGTCGATCTCAGCGCGGTCCGATTCTGCGACGCCAGCAGCCTGAACGTGTTCCTCGCCGCCGAGCGTCGTGGAGCGTCCGGAACGCACGTGATGCTGCACCACTCGCCCCCCGTCGTCCGACGGCTCCTGAGGACCACCGGCACGGAATTCCTGCTCGCCGCGGATTCCCCCGCCGAGCCGCGCTCGGGCGGACTCCCGCCGCCGGCCAGTGGCACCGCATGATCAGTGACCGCATGGCGAAGATCCTGCGCCTGCTCCAGACCGATGCCTGGTCGGAGGCGGTGGCCGACGCTGCCGAGCCGCTCGGCGTGGACGGGATCTCCGTCAGTGCGGGCGGCGGGCCGGGCGTCGCGGAGATCCTGTGGTCCTCCGGTGCTGTCTCGGACGGCTTCGAGGACCTCCAGATCACGCACGGCCAGGGGCCGGGACCGGACAGCCTGACCTCCGGCACGGCCGTGCGCGTGCACGACCTCGCCCGCGTGCGCGAGGACCGCTGGCCCGGACTCGTGGCGGACGCCGCCGGTCTCGCCGTGCAGGCGGTGTTCTGCTTCCCCTTGCGGATCGGGGCCATCACACTGGGAGTACTGACCCTGGTCAGAAGCGTTCCCGGACCCTTGACACTCGCACAGGGTGACGACGCCAACGCCCTCGCGGCCGCGTTGACCAAACGTGTGCTGGACCTCGGGTTCCCGCTGCTGTCGTCACCGGACGACGAGGAGCACGTGTTCCACCACGCGGTCCTGCACCAGGCGACCGGCATGGTGAGCGTCCAACTGTCCGTACCGCTGGCGGAAGCCCTGCTCAGGCTGCGAGCCCACGCCTACAGCAACAACCTCAACCTGACCGACACGGCCCGGGACATCGTGGCAAGACGTCTGCGGCTTGCCCCCGAGCTGCCCCCGACGAACGTCATCGACGACGCAGACGAGGACTGATCTCCATGACCACCCGAAACCAGCAGCTCACCGAAGTCTTCGTCGAAGTGGCTGACTCGCTGATCGAAGACTTCGACGTCATCGACTTCCTGCAGAACCTGTCCAGGCGCTGCGTGGAACTGCTGGACGTCGCCGCCGTCGGCATCCTGCTCGCCGACGAGAACGACCGGCTCCATCTCCTCGCCGCCTCCGACGAGCACACCCGGCTGCTGGAACTCTTCGCGCTCCAGCACGACCAGGGCCCCTGCGTCGAGTGCTACCGCCACGGCCGGCCGCGCGTCCACATCAGCCTCACCGACCCCGAGGCGGCCGCGAGCTGGCCCCAGTTCACCCGCAGTGCCCAGGACACCGGGTTCGTCGCCACCAACGCGCTGCCGCTGCGGCTGCGCGGACGGATCATCGGCGCGCTCAGTCTCTTCCAGAGCACCCCCTCGCCCCTTGCCGCCGCAGACCTCGAACTCGCCCAGGCACTCGCCGACGTGGCCACCATCGCGATCCTCCAGCAGCGCACGCTCGCGCACAGCGAGGCCGAGCGCGACCAGCTTCAGTACGCCCTCAACAGCCGCGTCGTCATCGAACAGGTCAAGGGCATTCTCGCCGAGCGCTGGCAGATGAGCGTGGACGAGGCGTTCGGCGTCTTCCGCTCCTACGCCCGCGCCCACAGCCGCAAACTCTCCGAACTGGCCCGGGCCATCACCGACGGCACACAGGACACGGACGCCATCCGCGCGGTCGACAGGGGTTGATCCCGGGAGCGAACCGGCGGACTCGTCCTGCCGTGGCCGCCGTACCGGCAGGAGTACGCTCAGAAGCGCCGAGGGCATGTCGTACGCCGGTGATCGCACGGGCGTCGTCCTCGTCGCTGGACAGATGCGGGCCGCGAGGCCCAGGCAGGTTCCGCCCCGTGGCATCCGACGCCGCGTACCGTCATCCCGTTCCGAGGCCGCGCACGAGCGCGCGGCGCCGGGCGGAGGACCGCAATGGACGCCCCTGGACCGTGAAGCCGTCCGGCCCGTCGCGGACGCTCCGGGCCGGTGACGTGCACCGGCCGACCCCGGCCCGTGTCGCGGCACGCCGAGCGTGAATCCGATCGACCGTGTCCCGTCCAGGAGTTCTCATGACTGTCGCTCTTCCGCCGCCCCCGTTCCCCTCGCCGACCAGCGCCCGGCTGTGCCTGTCGGCCGCACCGGCACAGGGCCGCATGCCCCGTCGCATCGACGGCGCCTGGTGGCCCCGCTCCGACGATCTGACGACCGAACTGCCCCGGCTGCTGGCCGAACTGCCTCCCGACTGGGGGCACATCAGCAGCGTCCTGGTGGACGAGGCGGTATGGGCCCCGTTCCCCGGGCGGCTGCTCGTCGCCGGTCAGGTGGTGCGCCTGCGCCGGACGACCGGTCGGCACGCCCCGTCCACCGCCTGCCTGCTGGCGCCCGGCCGCGGCCGATGGGACCTGCTGGTCGTACCGCCCGAGGCCACGGAGGCGGAGGCCGGGTGGCTCGCCCACAGCGTGGGCACCGCCTGGGAGGAGAAGGAGGAGTCACCGGGCGGCTGAGGGTTCCGCCTCCGGGCCCTCAGCGCGGGTCCGGGACGGTCTCCGGGAGGCCCAGTGCCGCCTCCGGCGAGGCCGAGGGCGGCAGGATCCGCGAGAGCCCGGTCAGCCGGAACATCCGCAGGGTCAGCGGATGGGCGCAGACCAGGTGCAGTCGGCCGCCCCGTTCGAGCACGCGGGCCCGGGCGCGGTACAGCAGGCGCAGGCCCGAGCAGTCGAAGAACTCGACGCACCGCAGGTCGATCACGACCTGCGGTGCGGGGTCCGAGGTCACCGCGTCCAGCAGCGGGGTGATCTCCGTCGCGGCGAGCAGGTCGATCTCCCCGTGCAGTTCCAGGACCACATGGCCGTGGTCCTGGTGGATCCGCACATGCCGGGTGCACGGCGCGAAATCGCTCGCCACGCTGCCATCACCTCCAGGCGGCTGTCGGTCCGCTCCCGGGCGACACGGGAGCAAGTCCGGTTCCTGCTCTGCAAGTTACCCTCGTTGAGGTGAATTCCAGCATGTTCGATTGACATATGTCTTCGCTGTGCGTGGGGAGTTGGCCGGATGTGCCTGGGCAGCCGGGCGATCTGGCGGCCGGACGGTCGGGCACCAGGGCGCGGGCGCCGGTCACCCGGCCTCGGCGCCGGTCACCCGGGCCCCCGCCCCCGGCATCCGGTTGCGCGCCCCCGGCGGTCCGCGCCCCAGTTCCCACTGCCGACTCTCCGCCGTCCGGCGCCGAGGTGGCCCGGCGCCGAGGTTGCCCTGCACCGAGGCGGCCCGGCGGACCGCCCGGCGCCGAGGCCGTCACGCCTCAGTCGACCACCAGCACGAGCTTCCCGGTGGTCCGGCCCGTGTCGCCCAGCGCGTGCGCCTTGGCGGCGTCGGCCAGCGGGAAGGTCTCCGCGACCGTGGCGCGCAGTGCGCCCTTCTCGACGAGATCCGCGACCGCCCGCATCCCCGTCTGGTCGGCGTCGACGAGCATCCGGACCGCCCGGACACCGAGCCGTTCGGCCTCCTCGTAGAACGCGTCGGACCCCACCGGCAGGATGGAGACGACCACGCCACCGGGGCGCAGGACACGCAGGGAGCGCAGCCCCGTCTCGCCGCCGATGGTGTCCAGGACGACATCGACGTCGCGCACGGCCTCGGCGAAGTCGACGCTGGTGTAGTCGACGGGCTCGTCCACGCCGATGGACCGCAGGAAGTCGTGCTTGCCCGCGCTGGCGGTACCGATCACATGCGCGCCGAGGGACTTCGCGATCTGCACGGCCACGTGGCCGACCCCGCCGGCCGCCGCGTGGATCAGCACCCGCTGTCCCGGCCGCACGTCGGCCCGCTCGGTCAGCGCCTGCCAGGCGGTCAGGGAGACCAGCGGGAGGGCCGCGGCCTGGGTGTGGTCGATCGTGGAGGGCTTACGGGTGAAGGCCCGGGCCGGACCGGTCACGTACTCGGCGTGCGAGCCGTGGCCGAAGGGGTAGGGCAGCATGCCGAAGACCTCGTCGCCGGGCTGGAAGAGGGCGACGCCGATCCCGGTCGCCTCGACCACGCCGGAGACGTCCCAGCCGAGGACGAAGGGCGGCTCGCCGAGGAAACCGCCGTTCTCGCGGTGCTTCCAGTCGGTCGGGTTGACGCCCGCGGCCCGTACGCGGACCAGGATCTCGTTTGGTCGCGGCGAGGGCCGCTCCAGGGTCACTTCCTCAAGAACCTCGGGGCCGCCGAGGACGGTCTGGCTGATGGCTCGCATCGTGTTCACAGTGCTCATGGTGAACCAGCCTGCCCGGAGCCGCCCCGGCGGAAAATGGCATGATTGCCAACCTTCGATAAGATCGTGCCATGAGGAAAACGGTGCGGAACCTGGTACGGGCCGAGCGGGCGGACGCGACGGGGTGCGGGGAGCGGAGCGAGCCGGGACAGCGCGTGGAGCGGGTCGCGGTCCTGGCGCTCGACGGCGTCTACCCCTTCGAGCTGGGGATGCCCAGCCGCATCCTCGGCGCGGCGGACGGCCGCTACGAGGTGGTGACCTGCACGCTCGACGGCGGGCCGGTCCGCACCGACGCCGACTTCTCCATCACCGTCGACCACGGTCCCGAGGTCCTGCGGACGGCGGACACGGTGGTGATCGCCGCCGTCACCCCGGCCGCGCTCCCCATCGGCCGTGCCGACGAGGTCGCCGCCGCCCTGGCGTACATCCGTCCGGGCACGCGGATCGTCTCGATCTGCACGGGCGCGTTCGTGCTGGCCGCCGCCGGTCTGCTGGACGGGCGCCCGGCCACCACGCACTGGCATGTGGCCGACGAGTTCAGGCGGCTGTTCCCCCGGGTCGACCTGGACCCGGACGTCCTGTTCGTGGACGACGGCGACATCCTCACCTCGGCCGGAGCCGCGTCCGGAATCGACATCTGCCTGCACATCGTCCGCCGTGACCACGGCAGCGAACTGGCCAACAAGGTGGCCCGGCGCTGTGTGGTCCCGCCGCTGCGCGAGGGCGGCCAGGCTCAGTTCATCGAACAGCCCGTCCCGGAGCCCTCGACGGCGAGCACCGCCGCCACCCGCGACTGGGCGCTCGCGCGGCTCGGCGATCCGCTGACCCTGACCGATCTCGCCGCCCACGCCGGCATGAGTCTGCGCACCTTCGCCCGCCGCTTCAACGACGAGGTGGGCCTCAGTCCCGGCCGCTGGCTCATCCAGCAGCGGCTCTCCCGCGCCCGTCATCTGCTGGAGGCCAGCGATCTGCCGGTGGACCGCATCGCGGGAGAGGTCGGCTTCGCGACCGGCGCCTCGCTGCGCCAGCACCTCCAGGCGACGATCGGTGTCTCGCCGCAGACCTACCGCCGTACCTTCCAGACCACACGCTGACCTCAGAGGGGCCGGCCGTACGGGGTGAAGCCCCGGCCCCCGGCACCCGCCCACACGACTCCGGGCTCCGGTCCGTCGAACGAACCTCCGCACCCCGGCGTCGTAGGAGCACGGACGACGGGCGGAGGATCAGTGGTGGGGACGCGCAGCGGGATCGTGGCCGTGGTGCTGGTGGGGTTCGCGGTGGCGGGGTGCGGCGGGGACGGGCACGAAGGGGTGGTGGTGACGGGCAGCGCCCCCGCCGCCCCGTACTCCGGGCCGCTGGACCTTCCGTACGCGGCGGAAGGCGACGGGGACGCGGAGCAGAGCTCGGGGGCGGCGGGCCGCGCCCTCGAATGCGACGGCCCGATCCGGGCGGGCGACGCGGGCGACGCGTGGAGCAAGGGCGACGGCGGGTCGACGCCCGAGGAAGGGCTGAAGGCGTACTTCGAGATCTATCAGCCCGAACTGCCGGAGCGGGGCTACCGGGTGGAGCGCGTCCAAGGGGACCGCGTCCTGTTCTCGTACGACGTCGCGGGCCGGACCAAGGTCGCCGTCGTCGTCGCCAAGGACCAGCCGCGGCGCCCGGGCTGGGGCCCGGAGACCAGCGCGTCCTGCGACCCCTCCGAGTTCCCGGCGAGCTGGACGAAGGCGCGGGGGTACGAGATCTGGACGGACCGGGACGGCCGCCGCGTGCCGACCACCGAGGTGTCCAGCGCGGTGGGTGCCGAGCACTGCGACTGGCAGAGCGCGCACTTCCTGGACCTGGGCCGGTACGGCCGCCAGTACGCGCGCGATCCGCACCGGGTCCTCCCGGCCGAGGCGCTCACCGCCGCGTACGACGGGGACGTGCGCATGCCCGCCGACGCGCGGGACACCGGCTACCGCTACGGCGACTGGCGGCTCTGGCTGACGCCGGACAGGACCACGGCCTACGTGAAGACCGCGGACGGGGTGGAGGCGTGGCCCGCGACGAGTTCGCGCTTCGGTTGCAGGTGAGGCGCCCGCCGGGCCGGTCGGGCCCGGCGCGTCACCTGCTCGCGTGCAGGGCGACGAGGAGCTGCCAGACCTCGTCCGCGACGGTGTCCGGGGTGCCCTCCAGCAGGCCGTGCAGCCAGTCCGCGAGGACACCGGCGAAGGTGGCGGCCACCGCGGAGGCGACGAGGGGCGCGTCCGGCGCGCCGGCCAGGGTGCGCTCGGCCAGGCTGCGGGCCCGCAGATCACGGTGGAGCACGAGCCCCAGCGGGCCGCCGCCGCCCGGGCTCAGCAGCGCGCGGTAGAGACCGGCGTGCGGGGCGAGTCCGGTGAAGAAGGCGCGCAGCGCGGGGGGCGCGGACACCGGGTCGGGCCGGCCGCGCCAGGCGTGCAGCGCCTCCACGGCCTCCCGTACGACATCCGCGCACGCGTCGACCGCCAGCGCCTCCAGGTCGGCGTAGTGCACGTAGAAGGTGGCCCGGCCGACCCCGGCCCGCCGCACCAGCGCGGCGACGCCCGTCTCCTCCAGCGGATGTTCGGCGCACTCGTCCAGCAGCGCCTGCCGCAGCTTCGCACGGGTCCGGGCGGCGCGCGGGTCGTCGGGCGTCATCCGGCGAGCAGGACGGCGGCCAGCGCGAGCGCTCCCGGCAGCGCCTGGGCGAAGAGGATGCGGCGGTTCGCGGTGACCGCTCCGTACACCCCCGCGACGACGACACAGCACAGGAAGAAGACCTGCGCGTCGTGCCCGGTCGGGTCGGCCGCGACCAGTCCCCACACCAGCCCCGCCGCGAGGAATCCGTTGTAGAGCCCCTGGTTCGCGGCGAGCGGCGCCGTCGCCGCCGCCATCGGCGCGTCGAACCCGTGGAGCCCCCGCCCCGGCTTCCGCTCCCACAGGAACATCTCCAGCACCAGGATGTACACATGCAACGCGGCCACCAGGCCCACCAGCACGTTCGCGACCGTCTCCATCGTCGACAGGCTCCGATCAGGCTCGCCACTTCTTGGACAGGTGTCCACTATAGCTGGACGACTGTCCAAGAAGTGACGGCCATCGGGTGGCTCAGGCGTCCGGGGCCGCGTAGACGCGCTCTCCTCCGACGTAGGTGAGCGCGACGCCGGTCTCCTTGATCGCCTCCGGGGGGCCCGCGAAGGGGTCGCGGTCCAGGACGACGAGGTCCGCGAGGGCGCCCGGCCGCAGGGTGCCGGTGTCGTCGAGGTGGTTCGCGTACGCCGTTCCCGCGGTGTACGCCGTCAACGCGGCGGTCAGGTCGAGGCGTTCGGCCGGCAGGAACACCGGCCCCGGCTCGTCCGGGCTGACCCGGTTGACCGCGACATGGATGCCCTGGAGCGGGTCGGGGCTGCTGACCGGCCAGTCGCTGCCGGCCGCCAGCCTGGCGCCGGAGCGCAGCAGCGATCCGAACGGGTACTGCCAGGAGGCCCGTTCGGGCCCGAGGAAGGGAATGGTCAGCTCGTCCATCTGCGGTTCGTGAGCGGCCCACAACGGCTGGATGTTCGCCGTGGCGCCCAGCGCGGCGAAGCGGGGGACGTCGTCGGGGTGCACGACCTGGAGATGCGCCAGGTGCGGCCGGGTGTCGCTCGGCCCGTTCGCCTTCCGCGCCGCCTCCACCGCGTCCAGGGCGTGGCGCACGGCGCCGTCGCCCAGCGCGTGGAAGTGGCACTGGAAGCCGAGCGCGTCCAACTCGGTGACGTATGCGGGCAGATGCTCCGGGTCGATGAAGCTCTTGCCCCGGTTCGCCGTGGCGCAGCCGCACTTGTCGAGGTAGGGGTCGAGGAGCGCGGCGGTGCCGTTCTCCGCGACCCCGTCCAGCATCATCTTCACGCTGGTGGCCCGGAACCTGCCGTGCCGCAACGCCGCCCGCCGCTCGACGAGTTCGGGGATCTGCTCGGCACCGCGCGCCCGGTCCCACCACAGCGCGCCGACCACACGAGCGGTCAGCGAACCGTCGCGGGCCGCCGTCATGTACGCCTCCGACGGATCGTCCATGCCGACGAAGGTGCCGACGATCGCGTCCTGCCAGGCGGTGATGCCCAGCGCGTGCAGATGCCGCTGGGCGTGCAGCAGCGCCGCCAGCCGGTCGGCCGGGGTGGCCGGGGGAGCGAGCCGGCCGACCGCCTGCATGGCCCCTTCCTGGAGCATGCCCGTGGGCTCGCCCGACGCGTCCCGTTCGAAGCGCCCGTCGGCGGGGTCGGGGGTGTCCCGGGTGACGCCGGCGAGTTCGAGGGCGCGGCTGTTGACCCAGGCGCCGTGGTGGTCCCGGTTCGGCAGGTACACCGGCCGGTCCGGTACGACCGCGTCCAGGAGCTCCTTCGTGGGCGTGCCGCCCGCGAACGCCTCCATGGACCAGCCGCCGCCCGTGATCCACTCCCGCTCGGGGTGGGCCTCGGCGTACGCGCGGACGGCGGCCACGGTGGCCTCGGCGGTCCTCGCACCGGTGAGATCGCACCGGGAGAGTTCCAGGCCCGCCGGGAGCGGGTGGACGTGCGCGTCCTGGAACCCGGGCAGCAGCAGCCGCCCGGCCAGGTCCACGACCTCGGTGCCCGGTCCCGCCAGGTCGAGGACCTCGGCGTTCCCGACCGCGGTGATCCGGTCGCCGGTGACGGCCACCGCGGTCGCGGTGCGGCCCTCGGGGGTGAACACCGGGCCGCCGGTGAAGAGAAGGTCAGCGTGCATGGTTCCGTTTCCTTGGTTCGGATCGCCGGAAGCGCTCAGTTGGGGGTGGCCAGGAGCTGGGGCGCGTCGGCGTCGGTGCCCCGTCCGGTGGTGAAGTAGGCGGACTTGCGGCCCCACTTGGCCCACGCGCCGGCCACGAAGCCCGAGACGATCATGAGGGTCGGGGTGAGCAGCAGGAACCAGCCGTTGTCCGCGCTGACCTCGAAATGGTCGGCCGAGTCGTAGAAGGACCAGGCGAGATAGCCGCCGAGGCCGAGCAGCGCCACGGCGCTCAGGGCGGGCAGGACGACCGCGCGTATCCCGTCCCGCAGGTTCTCGCGCAGCAGCCCGCGGAACCGGGCGGCCGCCGCGAGGGCGATGAGCGCGTACGACAGCGCCACGACGATCCCGACGGCGTTGACCGTCGCCATGATCATGTCGGCGAGCCGGGGGATCACCAGGGAGAGCGTGGCGACGACCACGGCCATCGCGCCGATGAGGAGCGTGCCCATCGCCGGAGTGCCGTACCGGGCGCTGACCTTGGACCACACGGGCCCGAGCGTACGGTCCCGGCTCATCGCGAACATCCCGCGCGCCGTCGGGATCACCCCGGCCTGGAGCGAGGCGACCGCCGAGAACATCAGCGCCACCAGGGGCAGCGCAGCGAGCGGCTGATCGGCGAGCCGGTTCCCGAGGAAGGCCAGTCCCTCGGCGCCGTGCCCGGCCAGCTCGTTCTCGGACAGCACCCGCTGGAAGGCCACCGAGCCGAGCAGGAACAGCCCCAGCATGGTCACCAGCGTGATGGTGCCGGCCCGCGAGGCGTCCCGCGGATCACGCACCTCCTCGTTCACGGTGAACGCCGCCTCGAACCCCCAGTAACAGAACACCGACAGCAGCAGGCCCTGCGCCAGCGCCGTCGCCGAGGGGATCTGGAACGGGTCGAACCAGCTCAGGCTGAAGGGGTGCGGACCGGTCACGATGCCGTACCCGCAGAAGCCCAGCAGGACGACGTACTCGAAGACCAGCAGTCCGGCCTGGAGCCGCGCCGCGGTCCTGACACCGGTCACCGCGGTGAACGTGACGGCGACGAGGACGAGGACGCCCACGGCCGTGGTCTGGGCGGTCGAGCCCGGATCGAGCGCGAGCCCCGCCACCTGGTGGAGGCCCGCCTGGCCGGCGAGCTGGATCATCGCCGAACCGGTCACCGCCGTGGTGTACGCGAGGAACGCCACGGTGGCCACGATGCTCACCCAGCCGACCAGGAACCCCAGCCAGGGACTGAGCGAACGGCCCACCCACACATAGCCGTTGCCCGCGTTCGGCTCGACCTTGTTCAGCCGGGAGAAGGCGCCCGCGATCCCGAGGATCGGCAGGAAGGCCAGCAGCATGATCGCGGGCAGATGCAGCCCGACCACCCCCGCCGTCACCCCGAGCCCGATCCCGATGCTGGTGGTCGCCGCCGTGCTGGAGGCGGCGATGGCGACACCGTCCAGCACACCGAGGGTCTTGCGCAAGGACGGGGGATCCACACCGTACGGCTTCTGCGTCATGGCCTGCTCCGATCGCACCCGGGGCCTGATTCCGGCCCGATGAGCGGAAATGAAACTGCCCGGGGCCTTAACAGGTCAACGGCGTTGACATAAGGTGCCCGCACCGGAGGAGGACCGCACCGGAGAGAGCGCACCGCACCGGAGAGGGCACACCGCACCGGAGAGACCGTGCACCGCACCGGAAAGACCGTGCACCGCACCGGAGAGACCGTGATCCGCACCGGAGGGAGCCACCATGACGTCCACGAACGACCGCGTCGTCCCGCCCGCCGCCCGGCGGCGCAGACGCCCCACCAAGACGGGCGTCGTGCTCTCCGAGGAGCTGATCGTCGAGACCGCACTGCGGCTGCTCAAGGAGCACGGCGCCGACGCCCTCACCGTCCGGCGCCTCGGCCTCGCCCTCGGCGCCGACCCCAGCGCCCTGTACCGGTACTTCCGCGACACCGACGATCTGCTGCTCGCCATCGCCGACGAGCTCATCGGCCGTACGCTGCGCGCCTGGCGCCCCACGGGGGACTGGCGAGCCGACCTCAGGGACCTCGGCCTGCGCATGCACACGGGGTCCCTCGCCCATCCGCAGGCCGCCGTGCTGAGCTCCTACCGGGTGACCGGCCGCGTCCACGAGATCCAGGCGGTGGAACGGATCCTCGGGGTGCTCCGCGGCGCCGGATTCCCGGATCCCGAGGCCGTACGGATCTACCACGCCTTCGTCGACCAGGCCCTCGCGTTCGCGGCCCTGGACGCCGCGAGCGTCGCCCTGCCTCCCGCCGCCCGCGACGCCGAGGCCGGCGTGTGGCGGGCTACGTACGCCCGGCTGCCCGCCGACAGTCACCCGAACATCGCGGCGACGGCCCGCCACCTCGTGCTCGACATGCGGCACAGCTCGTATCCGACGGCGCTCGACCTGCTGCTGAGCGCCGCCGCGGCCCGGCTCGCGGAACTCTCCGGCGGCGATCTCGCGCCGGGACCCGCCCCGGACCGGCCCCGCTCGTCACACTGAGGCCCGTTCCACCGTCATCCCTGTAGGGGCCCTGCCCGCCCCGGCGCAGGTGCGCCGTCCGTACGCCGTCGACCAGGAGGCCGTCCGCAGATGAACCCGCCCGTCCGCACCCGCAAGCAGCGCAAGCAGGACACGCTCGACCGGCTGGAGACCGACGTCGACGTCTGGGTGTCCACCGCCGACGGCGCCGGAGGAACGCCCTATCTGGTGCCGCTGTCGTATCCTGGGACGGGACGACCGTCCTGCTGGCCACCCCGGCCGCCAGTCCCACGGGCCGCAACCTGCGGGCGACGGCCACCGTGCGCCTGGGCCTCGGGCCGACACGCGACGTGGTGATGATCGACGGCACGGTCCGCACCATGGAGGCCGGTGAACTGCCGGAGGGCGCCGGTGACGCGTTCGCCGCCAGGACCGGCTTCGACCCGCGCGGACTCGACACCCACTACCTGTACTTCAGCGTCACTCCCGTACGGGTGCAGGCCTGGCGCGAGGCCGACGAACTCTCCGGCCGCGACCTCATGCGCGACGGCGCGTGGCTGCCGGCCGACTGAGTCCGCCGGGCTCGCGGCGCGCGGCGGCCGGTCAGTCGCGGCCCGACTTGGTGGGGGAGGGCCAGACGCCCGTGGACCGTTCGATGGCCTTCGCGCCCGAGCGGTCCACCGCGCTGCGGACGACCGCGAAGATCGCGCCCTGGAGCGCGGCCGCCAGCAGGACCTCGCCCCAGCCGCGGTCCTTGTCCAGGGCGTCGGGAGCGTCCTCCTCGTGGCGTATCGCCATCCAGGCCTTCTGGAAGGCGAGTCCGGCGACAGCGCCGCCGGCCCAGCTCAGGACGAAGCCGATCGGCTTGTACGCCAGGGGCAGTTTGAGCTTCTTCGGCTTCTTGGACACCAGGCACTCCTTCTCCGTTTGCGGGCCCGCGGACCCGTGCGGGCCACTCCCACCGGGTACGAGTGCCCTCCGTGCCGCCCTCGTACCCATCGGTCCGATTGTCCCGGCCTGCCCGGTGTGAGGTGGGGACCCGAGGGAAACCGGCCGTTGTGAGTGGTGAAGAGACGACGCAACCGACGGATCGCGCCCCATCGACGCGGCAGCAGGAGCGGCCGGAGCGGCCGGAGCAGCAGGAACGGCAGGAACGGCCGGAACAGCCGAGTGGGCGGCGGCGGACGGAGGGCGGCGCGGACGGCGTGGGAGGTTCGGACACCACGGACACCACGGACACCACGGACGCCACAAATGCCTCTGATGCCTCTGACGCCTCGGCCGGTTCGGACGGCTCAGGCGACTCGGCCGGCTCAGGCGGTTCGGACGACTCGGGCGGTTCGGACGCCAGGACCAAGGTCACCGTGATCGTGGCGCTGGTCGCCAACCTGGTGATCGCCGTGGCCAAGGCGGTCGGCGGCCTGATCTCGGGATCCCCCGCGCTCCTCTCCGAGGCCGCGCACTCCGTGGCGGACAGCCTGAACGAGGTGTTCCTGCTGGCGGCGCTGCGCCGCAGCCGCCGGCCCGCCGACAGCCGGCATCCGTTCGGCTACGGCAAGGAACGGTTCTTCTGGTCACTGCTCGCGGCCGTCGGCATCTTCGTCATGGGCGGCTGCTTCTCCTTCTTCCAGGGCTTCGAGGCGCTCCGCAACGGCGCCGACGAATCCTTCGGCGGCTACATCACCGGGCTCGCGGTGCTCGGCGTGGCCCTGCTGGCGGAAGGCGCCTCGCTTCTGCGCGCCCTCTTCCAGATCCGCGGCAAGGGCGGCGACGGCATGCGCGACCCGGCCCTGCGGACGGTCGTCGCCGAGGACGGCACCGCGGTCCTGGGTGTGAGCCTCGCGATCATCGGCATGGTGCTGCACATGATCACGGGCCAGGTCGTGTGGGAGGCCTGCGCCTCCTTCGCCATCGGACTGCTGCTCGTGTGCATCGCCTTCTGGCTCGGCAGCGACGCCCGCGAGCAGCTCATCGGCCGGGCGGTCGACGCGGAGCAGAGCGGCAGGATCCGCGAACTGCTGAAGGCGCAGCCCGAGATCGACAGTGTCGAGGCGCTGCTGACCATGGAGCTCGGGCTCGACTCGACCCTGGTGGCCGCGCGGATCGACCTGGTCCCCGGGCTCGACAGCGAGAGGGTCGAGGAGGTCGCCCTCCGTATCAAGCGCTCGGTCGCCCACACCTTCCCCGCGGCCGACCAGATCTTCCTCGACGTGACCGACGCCGCGGCCGCCCGGTCGGCCAGGCGCGGCGAGGGCGGGGCGGACGACGGGGGCCGTGCGACGAGGGCGGCCGCGGGAGACCCCGCGCGCACGGAAGACGCCACCGCGTCGGGCAGCCCCAGGACAGCAGGAAGCCCCGCCGCGACGGGGGAGCGCGGCGGGGCCTGACATCCGGGTGCCCGGCGTGCCGCGGTTCATGCACACCGGCTCCGCGGCCGTCCGTGGCGGGCCGTGGTCAGCCGACCGGCTCCAGCACGAAGACGGGGATCACCCGGTCGGTCTTCTTCTGGTAGTCGGCGTACGGGGGATACGCGGCGACCGCGCGCTCCCACCACTGGTCCTTCTCCGCGCCGGTGATCTCCCGGGCCCTGAACTCCTTGCGCTCGGGCCCGTCCTGGAGCTCGACGTGGGGGTCGGAGACGACGTTGTGGTACCAGACGGGGTGCTTGGGAGCGCCGCCGAGCGAGGCGACCACGGCGTACCGGCCGTCGTGCTCGACGCGCATCAGCGGGGTCTTGCGGATCTTGCCGCTCTTCGCGCCGCGTGTGGTGAGGATGATGACGGGCAGTCCGGTGTCCATCAGGGTCGTTCCCTTGGTGCCACCGGAACTCTCGTACAACTCCACCTGGTCCCGGACCCACTGCGTGGGGCTGGGCTCGTACTCGCCCTCAAGTGGCATGACTTCCGTCCCATCGTCGCGTCGGACTGGTCGTGTCTCGGCACGATTCAACACCAGCGCGGACGCGAATCTTCCGCACCGCGGCCCGCGTCGCTCCCCGCGCCGGTCCGATCCACCCGTGGGGTGTACGGGGTGTACGAGGGCTCGCGAGGGGGCCCGCGCCGGGCCCGGCGACGGTTCGCGAGGGGGCCCGCGCCGGGCGCGGCGACCCGGGACTTCACGACGAGGCCACCAGGACGCGTACCGCAAGCAGCATGATCACGCCGCTCGACGCGATCCCTGTCACGAGACGTCCCCGGTGACTCGTCAGGGTCCGGCCCAGCAGGGCGCCGCCCCCGGCGATCAGGAGCTGCCAGCTCGCGGACGCGGCGAACGCGGCGAGCACGAACACCCCCTGCTCCAGCGGGCGTACCGCCTCGGCCGTCCGGCTGCCCAGCACCAGCGCCGCGAAGTAGACGACAGTGGTGGGGTTGAGCAGGGTGATGCCCAGCAGGGCCGCGTAGGCGCGGACGGGCCGCGGGGGATCCTGCCCGGTCCGCTCGGGGAGCAGGCGTCCGCGGTAGCGGCGGACCGCGCCGATCGCGCCGTGGACCGCCAGCACGGCGAGGACCAGCGCGGAGGCCCGGCTGAGCGGGAGCATCACCGGCTGGAGCGCCGCGGCGAGCGCCGTGCCCCCGAGGGCGGCGACCAGGGCGTACAGCCCGTCGGCCGTCGCGACGCCGAGTGCCGCCGAGGCGCCGATCCGCAGGGATGTACGAGCGGTGAGGGAGACGAGGTAGGTCGCGACCGCTCCGACGGGCATGGCGATGCCGTAGCCCGCGAGAAGCCCCGCGACGAGCGCGGCGGTCACGACCGGGGAAGCTCGGGCCTCCGGGGTCGGCCGGGCTGCTGCTGGACCCGCACCGGACGGACGGTGGCGGAGGTCGGCGGCAGGAAGGCTTCGTTCGTGGACATGGGCAGATGTTCGGTCCGCCCGACGACACCGCGCAACCCATTTTCGGAAGGGGGGTACGGCGGACTTCGAGCCAATGCCGGGCAGGCGGGCGAACCGGCGGGGCGGGAACGGCGGGGGAACCGGAACCGCGCCCACCGTGCTTCGGCCAGATGGTGCGGGCGGCTCATCTGGCCGAACTTCGCGTGGCCGCATAGGTGCCTGGGGCATCTAATGAAGATCGGCAAGAGGGAACCGTCGCTTGCGAGGTCACTCATGACAGAAACCCCCCTGACCCGATCCCCGTCCTTCCCGGCCCCGGTGTCCGAGGACCCGGCATCCCGGAGTCCGGCATCCGAGAACCCGGTGGCCCGGCCGCCGGCCGACCCCGTGCGCGCGGCGACCGAGCCGCCTCACGCGCCAATTACCGCGTCGCCCGTCTTGGCCCCCGAGCCTCCCGCGCCGGCCCCTGGCTCTCCGGTGGCGGCGACCGAGCCGTCGCCCCTGGTCCGCTTTCCGCAGGACCGTACGTGCCCCTACCATCCGCCCGCCGCCTACGCGCCCTTGCGTGAGGGGCGTCCGCTCTCGCGGATCTCCCTGTTCGACGGGCGGGCCGTCTGGGTGGTCACCGGGCACGGCGTCGCCCGTGAACTCCTCGCCGACCCGCGGCTGTCCACGGACCGCGCGCGGCCCGAATTCCCCGCGGTCACCGAGCGGTTCGCGGCGGCGCGCAACCGCCGGATCGCGCTGCTCGGTGTCGACGACCCCGAGCACCACGTCCAACGCCGCATGCTGGTACCGAGCTTCACCCTCAAGAGGACCGCCGCGCTGCGCCCGCGGATCCAGGAGACCGTCGACCGGCTCCTCGACCGCATGGAGCGACTGGGGCCGCCCGCCGAGCTGGTGAACGACTTCGCGCTGCCCGTGCCGTCGATGGTGATCTGCGCCCTCCTCGGTGTGCCCTACGGTGACCACGACTTCTTCGAGGAGCAGTCCCGCCGGCTGCTGCGCGGCCCGGCCGCCGCCGACATCGAGGCCGCCCGCGACCAACTGGACGCCTATTTCCAGTCGTTGATCGACCGCAAGGAGAAGGCCCCCGGGGACGGACTCCTCGACGAGCTCATCCGCGATCAGCTCCGCGAGGGAAAGCTGGACCGCGAGGAGCTGATCTCTCTCGCGACCATCCTGCTCGTCGCCGGGCACGAGACGACGGCGAACATGATCTCGCTGGGTACCTTCACCCTGCTGAGCCATCCGGAACGGCTCGGCGAACTGCGGGCCGAACCAACCCTGATGCCCGCCGCCGTGGAGGAGTTGCTGCGATTCCTGTCCATCGCGGACGGGCTGCTGCGGGTCGCGGCACAGGACATCGAGATCGCCGGGGCCACGATCCGCGCGGGCGAGGGCGTGGTCTTCTCCACCTCCGTCGTCAACCGCGACGAACTGGCCTTCCCCCAGCCCGACACCCTCGACTGGCACCGCTCCGCCCGGCATCACGTCGCGTTCGGATTCGGCATCCACCAGTGCCTCGGCCAGAACCTCGCGCGCGCCGAGATGGAGATCGCGCTGCGCTCCCTCTTCGACCGCTTACCCGGCCTGCGCCTCGCCGTTCCCGCCGACGCCGTCGCGTTCAAGCCCGGAGACACGATCCAGGGGATGCTGGAACTCCCCGTGACCTGGTGAGGGGCGGCATGGGCACGGGCGTCGGCATCGCGATCGACAAGGACGTCTGCATCGGCGCGGGTCAGTGCGCCCTCGCCGCCCCGGGCGTCTTCACCCAGGACGACGACGGATTCAGCGCGCTGCTCCCGGACCGGCCGGAAGGCGGCGGCGACCCGATGCTGCGGGAGGCGGTACGCGCCTGCCCGGTCGGCGCCATCACGGTGACGGAAGAGACCGCCTGACCCCGTGGGCGGCCCCTATTTCCCCGCGTCCAGCAGGAGTTGGGCGGCGGCGCGGGCCTGAGCGGCGGGTTCGGCGCTCCCGTCGACACCCGCCGTGACCATGGCGCCCTCGGCGAGGAGGAAGAGCTGGTCACCGAGCGCGGCGGGCCGCCCCGCCGCGCTCACCAGCCCGGCCAGATAGGCCCGGAACGCCGCCTTGTGCGTACGGGTCTGCGCGGCCACCCGTTCCGACGCGGCGCCGAGTTCGCCGTACGCGTTGATCCACGCGCAGCCGCGGAAGTCCGGCTCGGCGAACCACAGGCCCAGCCAGTCGAAGACGGCCAGGATGCGCCGATCGGGTTCCCGCCGGCTGTCGACGTGTTCCGCCAGCCGCGCCCGCCAGCGGACGTCGCGCCGCTCCAGGTACGCCTCCACCAGGTGTTCCTTCGCAGGGAAGAGCTGGTAGAGGCGCTTGAGCGAGACCCCCGAGGCGCCGCGGACGTCGTCCATGCCCACGGCCTGGATACCCCTGCCGTAGAACAGCCGCTCGGCGGCGTCGAGGGCTTGTTCGCGGGCGAGCGCGAGGGCCTGTTCCCGGGTGTCCGAAGGGGTGGCCCGATCCCGGGCGGTCGTGCTGTCCATGGGGCGGGCTCCTTGACCTGAGAACGAGCGTTCTCTACCTTAGCGGCCAGAGGTGGAGAACGTACGTTCTCCATCGCCTTCGCCCGCACCCAGGAGTCCTCATGGCCGACCGTCCGCCCCTGCCGCCCTTCACCCGTGAGACCGCCCTCCGGAAGGTCCAGGCCGCCGAGGACGCCTGGAACACCCGTGATCCGCACAAGGTCGCGCTCGCCTATTCCGAGGACTCGGTCTGGCGCAACCGGGACACCTTCGTCACGGGCCGCGCAGCGATCGTGGAGTTCCTCACCGCCAAGTGGTCGCGAGAGCACGAGTACGCCCTGCGCAAGGACTTGTGGGCCTTCGAGGGCGACCGCATCGCGGTCCGGTTCCAGTACGAGTCCCGGGGCGCCGACGGCCGGTGGTGGCGCTCGTACGGCAATGAACTGTGGGAGTTCGACGAGCACGGTCTGATGACGAGGCGCGAGGCCTCCATCGACGACGTGCCGATCGAGGAGGCGGAGCGGCGGATCTTCGGCCCCCGCCCCGAGTCCGAACGCGGACAGGGCTTCCCGCTTCACTAGCTAGGGTGCGCAGGTGAGCGAACCCACCGAACCCAGTGAACCCACTGAACCCGGAGAACGCACAGCCTCCGGCGAACGCACCGCCCCCGCAGGCCCCGGCGAGAAGCCGTTCCTCTACGTCGTCGTGTGCGCGGCGGGCGTCGCCGAGGGCGTCGGCACGTTGATCGACGCGGCGCGGGAGCGGGGCTGGGAGGTCGGTGTCATCGCCACGCCCCAGGGCCTCGGCTTCATCGACGCGGCCGCGGTCGAGGCGCGGACCGGCCGACCGATCCGCTCCGCCTGGCGCGCCCCGGGCGACCCGCGCCCCTTCCCCGCACCGGACGCGGTGGCCGTCGCGCCGGCCACCTTCAACACCGTCAACAAGTGGGCGGCCGGTATATCCGACACCCTCGCCCTCGGAACACTGTGCGAGGCGTACGGACTCGGCGTCCCGATCGCCGTACTGCCCTGCGTGAACGAGGCGTTGGCGGCCCACCCCGCCTACCGGGCCGCCGTCGAACGCCTCCGCGCCATGGGCGTCCGCTTCGGCGACCCGTACGCAGGCGAGGACCAACAGGGCGGCGGGCCGGGGGATTTCCACTGGGAACGGGTGCTGGACCTGCTGACACCCGAGACGTGAGCTCACCCGGAGCGGGCGGTGCCCGCGCCGGAAGGGGAACGGTTCGGTGTCCGGCCGCGTCGTCCCTCTGGACGGTGGCAGAATCCCGGAGAGGGGAGACCGCGTGCGGACGGCCGGCTTCGCCAAGTGGACCAAGCGGTTCGAGGACGAACGTGAGCTCAGGCGTGCCCAGGGCGATCCGGACTGGGAGCGAGGCGCGACACTTCCCCGGGCGGTGTGGGCCGGCATCCAGCGCTTCCAGGTCGGCGAGGACGGTGACGGCGCCAACCTCGTCGGCAAGGCGGACCAGGCCGGCGACGCCGACTACGCGCAGGCGGTTCGGCTGTTCGTCGCCGAGGAGCAGAACCACGCCCGACTGCTGGCCCGGCTGCTGGCCGCGGGGGACATGCCGACGCTGACCGGCCACTGGAGCGACGCGGCCTTCGTACGACTGCGGCGCCTCATGGGCCTGCGCATGGAACTGCTGGTGCTGATGATCGCGGAAGTGGTCGCCCTGCGCTACTACCGGGCCCTGCGCGACGGCACCGACGACGCACTCACCACGGACGTGGCGGCGCGCATCCTGTCCGACGAACAGCGCCACGTCCCGTTCCACTGCGAGCGACTGCACACCTCCCTGGCCGAGCTGCCCCGCCCGGTGCGCCGCCCGGTGATGACCCTGTGGCGCCTCCTCCTGCTGGCGGTCTCGCTCGTGGTCTGTGTCGACCACGGCCCGGCCCTGCACCGGCTCGGAATCGGACGCCTGCGTTTCGTGGCCGACGTCATGACCTCGTCCCATGAGGTACTCACCGCGGTGCTGACGCCCCGCCCCGACGCCTGGACGAGCGAAGCCTGACGGCGAGAAGGCCGGTGGCAGGGACCACCGGGAACAACCGGGACCGACCACTCACGGGCCGCCCTGCCGCTCAAGCCCGTCGGAAGACGGTCATCGAGTGGCCGACCTCCTCGATCCGTCTGCTCGTCGACAGCAGTGTCTTCAGGTGGGCGTCGGCCTTGTCGATCGCGGTGTCGGAGACGACCAGAAGGCCGTGGACGCGGGCTGCGGGGACCGTGCGGGGGTCGGTCGCGTGGATGCCGTAGGCGGACGGTACGCCGGCGCCCTTGTAGACGAGCCACACCTTCTCGTGGGGGTAGTGCCCCTTGAGGCGGTCGGCGAGGCGGCCGAGGTCCTGGCCCCAGTCGACGTTCGAGTCGTGCAGGCGCAGATAGGTCTTCTCCGGGCCGCCGAACGCCTCGTTCGAGTACGGCAGGTAGTACGGGTACGTCAGCAGGGAGCTGACGGCCACGAACAGGACCAGCGCCGCCGTCCCGGTCCCCGCCCAGCCCGGCCACCGTCGGGCCACGGTTCCCGTCGGCGTCGGCGTCGGCGTCGGCGTCGGCGTCGGTGTCGGTGTCGGTGTCGGACTCGGCCGGTCCGCCGCTCCCTCCGGGCGGGGTCCGCCCGCGACGGCGACACAGCCCGCCGCGACCGCGAGGAACACCGGCACGAACAGGGCGTAGCGCACGCCGAGATCGCGTGAGCCGGTCATCGCCGAGGCCAGCAACAGCGCCGGGGGGACCAGGAGGTACGGGGCCGCGGGGCGCAGCCGGCGTACGGCCAGAAGGGTGAGTGAACCGGCCGTCCAGAGAGCCATCATGCCGAGCGGGGTCTTCACCAGCAGCGCCGCCGGGAGGTAGTACCAGAGAGAACCCCGGTAGAGCCGGCCGAAGAGGAAGCCCTGCCAGGTCGCGTTCTCGAAGCCGAACTGGACCCGCATCCCGTCCCGGTAGGGCCGCGGCAGGGGGAGATGGCCGACGAGCAGCGCCCGCAGTCCGTGCACGGCCGGGAGGTCCGAGGGCGCCGTCCAGCGCAGCCGGGGATCGACGGCCAGATAGGTCGCCCACACCACGGCGACCACCAGCACGGCCGTCCCGGCGGCGGCCGCGGCGCCGAGTCCGAGCAGCCGGGCCCTCCGCGCCCGGGTGTCGACCTCCGGTTCCGTGCCGTGGCCGGAACGGCCCGCGTGCCACACGGAGGCGACCGCGAGAAGCAGCACCACCGGCACGGCCGGCAGCATGCTCATCTTGGTCGCCACCGCCGCTCCGAGCGCGACGGCGGAGAGCGGCAGGTACAGGAACGGCCGGCGCCTGGCCCGCCACACCAGCCACACCGACGTCAGCAGGAAGGCCGACGCCGGCACGTCGAGCGTGGCCAGCGAGCCGTGCGCGATCACGTCGGGCGAGAACGCGTAGAGCGCGAGGGCCACCAGCGCGCCCGTACGGCCCGCGAGTTCACGGGCGAACGCGAGGACGACCAGCCCGCACAGCAGCGTCAGGACGATCACCGGCAACCGCGCCCACAGCATCACCCGCCAGGGATCGTTGCCGGACTCGTACAGCACGTGCCGCCCGAGCTCGGTCTGGTCGCCCTCGAAGGCGGGGTCGAGGTGCGGGTGCGCGAACAGCAGGCCGGTCCCGATGATCAGCTTGCCCAGCGGCGGATGCTCGGGGTTGTAGCGCAGGTCGTGCTGCTGGACGTAGACCGTCGCGGTGCCCACGTACACGGGCTCGTCGATCGTCGGGGTCTGCTCCACGGCCGTACTGACCATGGCGACGGCCATCTGCGCCAGCAGCAGGACCACCGCCACCACGAACACGGCGCGCCTGTGGTGGCGCAGTCGCCCGAGGAGCGTGCGCGGCGGCACGGACGCGCCCTTCACCGGCACGCGTTCGTCGTGCCTGCTGGCCAGGAATGTCGGCATGCCCTTTGTTACGTCCGCTCCGTACGAGCCTGCTCATCGGGCGGCCCACGGATTCGGGGACGCGCCGAGGCGCCGGCCGGATCCTCCGGTCGGCGCCCGGGCAGGGGGAGTCACGAGTATGCCCGGCGTTCCGCACAACTCAAGGAGTCGCGGGCGGCGATGTGCGCGGGGCCGGGATGCTCGGCCTCCTCCGTCGGTGTCCCTCCTCAGTAGGGGGAGGCCGGGTCGCGCGGCGTGACCGACACCGCCCGGCGCAGGGCGGACCGCCAGGCGAAGGCGATCGCGAGTTCGACCAGGCCGATCAGCACCATCCACAGACCGAGCAGCCGGGTCAGGGCCCGCGCCGACTCGGTGGGCAGGGCCAGGACGACGATGCCCGCGATGATGCCGATCGCCGCCCCGCACAGGACGAAGCCGCGGTGCGGCAGGTCCCTGGAGGAGAGGGCGGTGTACGCGGTCAGCACGCCGGACACGAGCCAGACGACGCCAAGGATCAGGGAGAGCGCGGCGATGGTCTGCATCGGGTTGCGCAGACACAGGACGCCGGCCAGTACGTACAGCACCGCGATCAGCAGTGTGGCGAACCGGTTGCCCTGCTCCCGGTGGCCGAACACGGACACGAACCGGAATCCGCCGATGACCAGCAGGTAGAGGCCGAGGAGGACGGCGAGGACGTGCAGGGTCTCCTCCGGCCAGACCAGGACCAGGATGCCGGGGATCAGCGTCGCGACGGCCGAGCCGAGGAGCCAGGTCCAGGAGGCGCCGACGCGGTCCAGGATCACCACGGGGTCGCCCGGGGGCGCGGATCCCGGGCGGCCGGGCCCGGGGTCCGGCCCGGTGTGCGGTGCCGAACCATGCGGTTCCGTCATGGTTCCTCCTCACGCGGTCGAGCGGATCACGCGGTCGGGCGGATCACGCGGTCGGGCGGACCGGTCGTGGGCCGCCGACGGGACGGTGGGTGGATTCCCGCCGTCCGATTCCCGTCGTCCACGCTCCCGTGTGCGGGGCCCCGGCGGCTCACCCCCGGCGGGTGATCCTCGCGGTCGTCCCGGCGGTCGGCGCAGCGGCCGTTCGGTCCGATCGGACAGCGGCCGTCAGGTCCGATCGGACACCGGTCGTCAGGTCCGACCGGTGCAACGGTCGGCGGGCCCGATCGGCGCAACGGTCACCCGGGCAGTTGGCGCATCTCCACGACCCGCAGTCCGAGCGACCGGCAGCGGGCGAGCAGTCCGTACAGGTGCGCCTCGTCGACGACGGGGCCGAACAGGATGGTCTGACCCGAGATCAGCACGTGGTCCATCTCCGGGAACGCCTCGGAAAGCGTCTCCGACAGATGTCCCTCGACGCGGATCTCGTACTGCATGCGGGGCTCCCCCCGGCGGGTGGCCTGGGGCGGGCGGTCGGCACCCTCTCCCACGATCATCCGGCACCCCGCGCCGCCCGCCCTCACCCGCAAGAGGTGAACCTGGGCCGGGCGCCCCCCCCGGGACCCCGCGCGTTCACGCCTTTTCGAGGGGCGCGGTCGGGCTGCCCGTGCCGGGATCCTTCCCGCGGCCCGTTCGTCCGGTCGGCAGATGGGTGGTGACCAGGAAGCTCGCCAGCGTGATGCCCCCGGCCGCGAGGATCGCCGCCTTCAGGCCGCCCAGTTGCGCCGTCGCGTACGAGTCCGTGACGGCGTCGACCTCGGCCGGCGGCAGTCCGGCCTGTTCGGCCGCCGAGCGCACCTGGTCGGTGGGGACGAAGCTGATGCCCGCCTCCAACGCGATGCCGGTCTTCTCGCGGGCCTCCTGCGACAGGTCCGGATGGTCTGCCACCTGGGTGAGGAAGGCCTGCGCCAGGGCGCCGACGAGGATCGACCCGATCAGCGCCGTACCGAGCGCGGAGCCCAGGTTCTGGGCGGTGAACTGGAGCCCGCCGACCTCGCTGCGCTCCTCCTCGCCGGCGCTGGACTGCACCACGTTGCCGAGCTGGGAGGCGAGCAGCCCCATGCCGACGCCCAGCACGGCCATGGCCCCGGCGAACTGGGCGTCGTCGATGACCGGCTGGATGGTCGCCAGCAGCCAGATGATGGCTCCGAGCAGCGTCAGCAGGGCCAGCCTGACCACACGGCGCGGTCCCATCACCCGCCCCAGCCTGGACGCCAGGACGGAGGCCGCCAGCATCGTGACGGACACCGGGAGCAGCCGCAGCCCGGTCTGGAACGCGTCGAATCCCTGCACCACCTGGAGATACAGCGGGATCGCGAAGAACAGCCCCAGCAGGATGAGGTTCTGGCTCACCAGCGTCAGCAGACCGGAGCGCAGGGGCAGCCGGTGCAGCAGCGACAGATGGATCAGCGGGTCGGTGCCCCGAGCCTCCCTGCGGCGTTCCCACTTGGCGAAGACGGCGAGGACGAGCACCCCGGCGGAGACGACGAACAGCGTCGGGGCGAAACCGAGGACGGTGAAGGGCGGGTTGCGGGGCTGCACCCACCCCCAGGTGCCGCTCTGGAGGACACCCAGTACGCCGAGTCCCAGTCCGGCCGCCGACAGGAAGGCGCCCACGCCGTCCATCCGGGGGCGGGACGCGGGCCGGGGCTTCTCGGGGATCGCCCGGCGGAAGCACAGCATCGCCAGGACGACCACGACCTCGCCCGCGAAGACCAGCCGCCAGGTGAGGTACGTCGTCACCCAGCCGCCCAGCAGCGGTCCGACCGCGATGCCCGCGCCGGCGAGCCCGCCGATGACCCCGTAGGCGACGGCACGGTCCCGCCCGCTGTAGGACTCCGCGACCAGGGCCGCCATGGCGGGCAGCACCAGGGCGGCCCCGAGCCCCTCGATCACCGACCAGCCGAGCGCCAGCATCCACAGGGTGGGAGCCACCGCGGTCAGGGCCGACCCGACGCCGTAGACGACGAGTCCGACGAGGAACAGCCGGCGGCGTCCCAGGATGTCGCCGAGCCGCCCGCCGGTGGCCATGAAGGCGGCCATGACCAGCGCGTAGAGCGTGATGACGGCCTGGATGGCGGTGACCTCGGTGTCGAAGTCCTCCACGAGCTGGCTGATGGACACGTTCATGACGGACGTGTCCAGGACCATCAGGAACTGGGCCGTCCCGAGGACGGCCAGAGCGTGCCAGTGCTTCACCGGTGACCACCTCGTCGATTCGGCCCGGGAGACCGCCGCGCCGGTCGGCGGCGTCCGGTCCGGCTCCGCGTCCGCGGCTCCTCCATGGCACCCGGAGTCACGCCTCCCCGCCATCCGGGGACCGTTCCCATGGCACCCGAAGCGGGGTGCCGCGCGCCTCACCCGCCGCGGGGGACCGAAGCCTGTCTTGCGACATTCGGGACAGCGGGTGACGATCAGTGTGCGGGGGTTACACCGGGGAGGGAGCTGTGGACCCGGACCACATCGGATCGGACGCTTCGCCGCTGCCGAGACTTCGCGGAGGCTGGACCCCATGGCCGGGCTGCTGACACCGGGTGGTGACCCGCTGCTCGCCGTCCGGTTCACCGTCCCGGACCTGACCGAGACCTTCGTCCGCAGGCCGCGGCTCACCGCACGCCTCACCGAGGGAGTGCGGGGCCCCCTCACCCTGGTCAACGGGCCCGCGGGCGCCGGGAAGACGCTCCTGGTCGCCCACTGGATCTCCACGACGGACCGCCCGGACGACGTGGCCTGGCTGACCGTGGAGCACGAGGACACCGGCCCCGGCATCTTCTGGACGTACGTCCTGGAGTCCCTGCGGCGCCACGGAGCGGCCGTCCCCGACGACATCGGCCGCCCGTCGAGCCCGGGCGACGTGGACCACTCGCTGCTCACCCGGCTGGCCGCCTGGCTGAGCGAACGCGCGGAGCCCGTCATCCTCGTGCTCGACGAGTTCGACCGGGTGGGAGCCTCGGCGGAGGTCGCCGACGAGCTCCAGTTCGTACTGCGCCACGCGGGCGGCGGGCTGCGCCTGGTCGTCGTCAGCCGTACGGAGCCGCAGTTGCCGCTCCACCGCTACCGGGCCGCCGGAGCGGTCGCCGAGGTCCGGGGCGCCGACCTGGCGTTCGTCCCGGGCGAGACGGCCGCCCTGCTGAACCGTCACGACATCCGGCTGTCGGACGAAAGCGCGCGGTCGCTGACGGAGTGGACCGGAGGCTGGGCGGCCGGACTGCGTCTGTGCATCCTCGCGGCCCAGCACGTCGACGACCCGGACACCTTCATCAAGAACTTCGAGGCCGGCCAGAGCACTCTCGCCGACTTCCTGCTGGCCGAGGTCCTGGAGGCGCAGGAGGAGGAGACGCAGGATCTGCTCCTGCGGTCGAGCATCCTCGACCAGATCCACCCGGACCTGGCCAACGCCCTGACGGGCCGGGACGACGCCGACGCCATCCTGGCCGGGCTCCAGCACGCCAACGCCTTCGTCGAGGCCATCGGCCACTCGTGGTACCGGCTGCACCCCCTGTTCGCGGAGATCCTGCGGGTCCACCTGCGGGTCAGGCTCCCGGGACTGGAGCCGGAGCTGCACCGGCGGGCAGCCCGCTGGCTGAGCGACTCGGGCCTGCTGGCGGAGGCCCTGCCGCACGCGGCGGGGGCGGGCGAATGGGAGCTCGCGGCCGGCCGGTTCGTCGACGAACTGGCCGTGGGCGAACTGCTGACGGGACTCGACGCCGAACGCCTCGACGGACTGTTCGCGGCCATGCCGTCGGACGCGGCCGGGCCGGCCGCGTGTCTGGTGCGCGCCGCCCGCGAACTCGTACGCCACGACGTCGACCGGGGTCTGGACTATCTGCGCCGGGCGGAGGAACACCTGGAGGGCGGGGACGCCGGCACGGCCGCCCTGCGGCTGAGCCACGCGCTGCTGCGGGTGTTCGCGGCCCGGCTGACCGGCTCGGCCGACCGGGCGCAGGCGGCGGCCGAGGACATGACGGCGGCCGAGCTGTCCCTTCCGGCCGAGCTGCTGGAACGGCATCCGGAGCTGCCCGCCCTGATGCTGACCGGACTGGGTTCGGCACAGCTCTGGGCGGGGCGGCTCGACGCGGCCCGGATCTCGCTGTCCGCCGCCACCCAGGTCGACGACGGACCGTCCACCGCGTCACCGCGGCACGAATCCCTGGGCCGGCTCGCCCTGATCGACCTGCTGTGCGGGCGGCCGGGCCGCGCGGAGTCGCACGCGCGGGCGGCGGTCGCCGGGGCGGAGCGCTCGGGCCTGCCGCCCCCCGCCCGCACCGGCGTCGCCCAGCTCGTCCTGGCGGCGGTCGCCGTCGACCGCGACGATCTCGCCGCGGCGCAGACCCATCTGGACCAGGCGACCGCCTCCAGCGCGGCCGCGCACGATCCCGTCGCGACGGCGGGCCTGGCCCTGGTGCGCTCCCGGGTGCTCCTGGCCAAGGGCCATCCGAAGGAGGCGCTGCGCGTCCTGGACGAACTGAAGCGTCCGTCGCGCGGGATCGAACCCTCGCCGTGGGTGACGGACCGGGCCGCCCTCGGCATGTCGACCGCCCATCTGGCCCTGGGCGAACCGCTGGCCGCCATGGACGTGCTGGTGGAGGCGGGGGCGACCGGCCCCGAGGCCACGGCCGCCGCCGCCCGTGCCCGGCTCGCCACCGGTGACCGGGAGGCGGCGCGCGCCCTGCTCGACGCGCTCTCCTCCGAGGTCGACGAGGGGCCGGCCATCGCCGTCCGGGTGCTGCTCGCGCGGGCGCAGACGGCGGACGCGCTGGGCGACGACTCCACCGCCCAGCGGCTGACGGCGCGGGCCCTGCGGACGGCCAGGCCGGAGCGTCTGAGACGGCCGTTCTCGGAGGCCGGCCCCTGGCTGCGGACCTTCCTGCGGCACCGGCCCGTGCTGGTCCAGGGCCATGAATGGCTCCCGGAGGCGGCCGCGGCCCGGGGCCCCGGAACCGCCGCGAGCGCAGGTCAGGAACCGGTGATCGAGCCGGTGATCGAACCGCTCAGCGAGCGCGAACAGGAGGTGCTGGTGCGGCTGGCGGAGATGATGTCGCGGGACGAGATCGCCGCCGACCTGCACCTGTCGGTCAACACGGTCAAGACACACCTCAAGAGCGTCTACCGCAAGCTCGCCGCGACCCGCCGGGGCGAGGCCGTACGACGGGCCCGCGACCTGCACCTCCTGTGAGCCCGCGGAGCCTCGCGTGTGAGCCACGGACCCCTCGCGTCCTGTGAGCCAGGAACCCGGGCGTCCTGTGAGCCGCGGACCCTCGCGCCGGATGCCGGCCGGCCCGGTCGGTCCCGGTCCGGTCCGGCTCCTGCGCCGTCCCCTGTTAAGGCGCGTCCGAGTCCGGCCGTGCCACGCAGAGCGCCCAGATGACGAATCCGTACAGAGCGATCAGCGTCAGCGACCAGACGGGGTAGTACGGGATGTCGAGGAAGTTGGCGATGATCAGCAGCGCGGCGATGCCGACGCCGATCACCCGGGCCCAGGTGGCCGCCGTGAACAGGCCGAGGCTCACGACCACGGCGACCGCTCCGAGCGCCAGGTGGATCCAGCCCCAGCTCGTCAGGTCGAACTTGAAGACGTAGTTCTGGCCGGTGACGAAGACGTCGTCCTCGGCGATGGCCATGACGCCCCGCAGGATGTCCAGGACGCCGGAGACGAACAGCATCACCGAGGCGAAGATCATCAGGCCGCTCGCGGCCGTCAGTGTGGCCTTGGAGCGGGTGTGGTGCTGGGTGGTTGCCATGGCGAGACCTCCGTTGCACGGGCTGCGACCGCAGCCACTCACCACCGAGCCTGCGACACCCGCGCCCCACCGGCCTCACCCCCTAAGGGTGACGGTGAACGGACATCCCTCTCCGCTCAGTGGCCCAGCAGCGCCCTCAGCTCGGGCTGGAGGAGATCACCGTGAGCCCGTACGAGGTCGTCGCACAGGTCCCAGATGCGCTCGACGGGCAGGGCCGCGGCCGTCGCGGGGTCGGCCATCGCGGCGTGCCGGATGTGGCGCGGCTCGTGATCGGTGGCGGCACGCACCACCAGATCGGTGACGGAGACGTACGCGCTGTTCAGCGCCGCGCACTGCGGGGGCAGCGAGCCGACGCGGGTCGGCCGCACCCCCGAGCCGTCCGACAGGCAGGGCACTTCGACGACACAGTCCGCCGGCAGGTTGTCGATCAGCCCGCGGTTGGGCACGTTGCCGTAGACCGTGCGGGGGGTGCCCGTGAGCGTGCTGTGGATGATCTGCGGCGCGTACTCCAGCGTGCCCTCGACGGGCAGGGGTACCCCGGAGGCCAGCGCGTCGCGGGTGCGCCGGTAGCTCGCCGCGTTCTCCTCGATGATGTCCAGATAGGCGCCCACCGGCAGCCGCAGCCGCTCGATCTCGCTGTCGTGGTGGAGGTACCACGGCACGTACTCCGAGGAGTGCTCGCTCGTCTCGGTGGGGTAATGGCCCAGGCGCCGGTACATGTCCACGCGGACCCGGCGCAGCAGCTCCGGATCCTTGGCGACGGTCTCGTCCAGGAGCGGGTAGAGGTCCTGGCCCGCGCGCTCGAAACGCAGCACCCACGCCTGGTGGTTGACCCCGGCGGCCAGATACGTGACCTCCTCGAACGGGACGCCGACGAGCTGGGCGAGGTCGTGCATCGTCCAGTACACCGAGTGGCACAGGCCGGTGACGCGCAGCTCCGGGGCGATGCGGCTCAGATAGAGCACGTTCATCGCCATGGGGTTGGTGTAGTTCAACAGCAGCGCGTCCGGGCACAGTTCGGCCATGTCGGAGGCGAGCGCGCGCAGCACCGGGAAGGTGCGCAGGGCCCGGAAGATGCCACCGACGCCGAGGGTGTCGCCGATGGTCTGGCGCAGCCCGTAGCGGGCGGGCACGGCGAAGTCGGTGCGGGTCGCGCCGTCCATGCCGACCTGGATGATGTTGATGACGAAGTCCGCGTCCGCCAGGGCCGCCCGGCGGTCGCGATGCGCGGTGATCGTGGGCCGCGCGCCGCGTACGCCGGCGATGTACCGGGCGGCGCCCTCGGCGGTGTCGAGCCGCTCCTGGTCGATGTCGTGCAACGCGATCCGCGCGTGCGCGAGTTCGGGGAACGTGAACAGGTCGGCCAGCAGCCCCTGGGTGAACACCACGCTCCCGGCTCCGACGAAGGCGATCTTCGGGGCGGTGACGTCGTTCATGAAGTGCTCCTGGTCTCGCGGGTGCGGAGGGCTGGTGGAAGGGCGGGGAGGTGCGGGCGGGCCGCGGCGAGGGCCTCGTCCCAGGTGGGCTGCGCCGCCGTGCCGCCGAGCGCCCGTGTCGAGAGCGAGCCGCAGGCCGCGGCCACCGTGAGCGCGGAGCGCAGGTCGAGGCCGCGCAGGGTCGCGGCGACGAAACCGGCGTCGAAGCTGTCGCCCGCGCCGACGGTGTCCACGGGGTCGACGGCCACGGCCGGCGCGTGCGTGAGCCGGGTCCCGGTGTGGGCGAGGGCGCCGTTCGCGCCGTCCTTGACCACGACCGTCGGCCCCGGGCCGGCCAGGACGGCCGCGGCCGCGCCGGGTTCGGCCACCCCGGACATCGCCGACGCCTCGGCCGCGTTGGGCAGCAGGAAGTCGGTGAACTCCATGACGGGACGCAGGAGTTCGGGGTCCCAGCGTCCGGCCGGATCGTCATTGGTGTCGAGCGAGGTCGTCGCGCCGCTCGTCCGCGCCAGGGCGAACAGGGGTGCCAGGGAACGCGCCAGACGGGGCATCAGGAAGAACGAGGCAGCGTGCACGTGCCGACAGGCCCCGATCAGCTCGGGTGGCACGTCCTCGGCGCCGGTCGCGGTGAGACAGCCCGGCGCCGTGAGGATGGCCCGGTCCCCGTCCGCGGCCGTGACGACCGTCGTGAGGGGTGTGGGCCGGACCGGGTCGGTGACCAGGAAGGCCACGTCGACGCCGCGCCCGGCGAGGGCCTCGCGCACGAAGGCGCCCGCGGGGTCGTCGCCCACCCGGCCGGCGAACGCGACCCGCAGCCCGAGCCGCGCCGCCCCGCACGCCATGATCGCCGCGGAGCCGCCGAGCACCAACCCCGCCTGCTCGACGAGCTGTTCGCGCTGACCGAACTCCAGGGGGCCGCGCAACGGGCCGACGACGACATCCGGATTGGCGTCGCCGACGACGAGGAGATCGAAGGATTTCATGGTGGCCTAGCCCTTCAGACCGCTCGAAGTGAGCGACTGGACAAAGGTCTTCTGCGCCAGCAGGAACGCGACCAGGACGGGCAGCACGGTGATCACGTTGCCCGCCATCACCGCCGACCACCGCGTGTGGTGCTGCCCCTGGAAGGTCGTCAGACCGAGTTGCAGGGTGTACCGCGTGTCGTGGTTGATCGCGATGAGCGGCCAGGACAGGTCGTTCCAGGTGCTCAGGAACGTCAGCACCGCGACCGTGGCCAGCGCGGGCCGGGCCAGCGGCAGCACGATCGAGAACAGCACCCGCAGCCGCGAACACCCGTCGATCCAGGCCGCCTCCTCCATCTCGCGGGGCAGCCCCAGGAAGAACTGCCGGAACAGGAAGACCGCGAACGGGGTGACGAGCGAGGGCACGATCAGCGCGCCGAGCGTGTCGATGAGTCCCAACTCCTTCATCACCAGGAAGGTCGGGATCATCGTGAGCTGGAAGGGGATCACCATCGTCGCGAGCATCAGGGTGAGCAGGGTCCGCGATCCGGCGAACCGCATCCGCGCGAAGGCGTAGCCGCCGAGCGCCCCGAGCAGCAGGTTCGACAGGACGGCCGCGACCGCGACGATCAGTGAATTGGCGAACCAGCGCGGGAACATGGCGTTGCCGAGCACGTACCGGTAGCCGCCCAGGTCGATGCCCTTCGGCCACAGCGCGGGCGGGAACCGGTTGATCTCCGCGTCGGACATGACCGAGCTGAGCACCAGCCACACCAGCGGCAGCGCGAAGCACAGGGTCAGCGGCGCCAGCAGCAGATGCCAGCCGCTCGGCCGGCGGGACGTGAGGGGTGACGTCATCGGACCGCTCCTTCGGTACGTTCCTGCCGGCGCCGTACGAGACGCAGTACCCCGCCCGCCAGCAGCAGGGCGACCGCGAGGACGTACGCCGCCGCGGCCCCGTAGCCCGCCGTGAACGTCTGGAACGCCTGCTGCCAGACGAAGTAGACGACCACGCCGGTCGAGCCCAGGGGGCCGCCCTTCGTCGTCACGTAGATCAGGTCGAAGACCTGGAGGGCCGTGATGAGCTGCCACAGCAGCAGGAACACGGTGACCGGGGTGAGGGTCGGCAGGACGATGTGGCGCAGCACCCGTCCGCGGCCCGCCCCGTCGATCCGCGCCGCCTCCACGAGTTCGGGCGGCACGTCCTGGAGCGCGGCCAGATAGACGACGACACAGAAGCCGACCCCGCTCCACAGCGAGATCAGCACCAGCAGATAGATCGCCTGGTCCGGGTCGGTGAGAAAGCCCTGCGGAGACAGACCGAGCTTGTGCAGCAGGGAGTTCGCGGCACCGAACTCGGGGTCGAGGATGAACGAGAAGAGCACGCCCTGCGCGGTCGCCGAGACCACGAACGGGACGAAGACGAGCGTGCGGTAGAGGCCGATGAACCGGATACGCCGGTTCAGTGCCAGGGCCAGCACCAGCCCGCCGAGCAGGCTGAGCGGCACGTACAGGGCGGCGTACAGCAGCGTGTTGCCCACGGCCGTACGGAAGGCGGGGTCCTGGGCCAGGGCGCGGTAGTTGTCGAGGCCGACCCAGCGGCCCGGGGTGACCAGGTCGTCGGCGCGGAAGGAGAGCAGCAGCGACCACACGACGGGCACGATGCTCAGACCGAGGATCACGACGACCGCCGGGCTGATGAAGGCCCAGGCGGTGGCCGTCTCGCGGCGGCCGCGGCGGCGGGCGGCCCGGCGTGCGGCGGCCGGGGTCACCGCGGGGCCGGGTACGACGGTGAGGGCGCGGGGAAGGGTGGACATGACGGCCTCCTTCAGCCGGAGTCGGCTGGGAACGTCTGGAGTCGGGTCACCGGGGACGAACCGAGGTCACCTGGGGATGAGAAGGGCCGCGTCGGCCGTGTCGGCGCACCGGCGGAGAGCGTGGGCGGGGGAGTCCTTGCCGAGGAGGACCGAGACGATCGCCGCGCCGAGCGCCTGGGAGATCTGCGGGTAGGCCGCGTGCACGGGCCGGACCCGGGCGGAGGTCAGCGTGTCGGTGAACACGCCGAGTCCGGTGGTCGTCCCGGCGTGCTCGCGCCACTCCGGACGCCCGGCGGTGGCCGAGCCGAGCGGGAGGCTGCCCGCCGCGATGTCCCAGCGCGCGTCCTGGGCGGGCCGGTTCATCCAGCGGACGAACTCGACGGCCGCGCGGGAACGGGCGGAACCGTTGTCGAACACGGTCCAGGTGTCGGGGCCGGAGATGGTGACCGGCCGGCCGCTGTAGGTCGGGAGCGGCACGACGTCGTAGTCGACCTTCGCGGTGATGATGTCCGGAAGCTGCCAGGGCCCGGTCGCCACCATCGCCATCCGGCCGCTCAGGAACACCTGGTACATCTGCTCGCTGCCGGGCTTGGGATCGACGTACACGCTCTTGTCGTGGGCCAGCCGGGCGACCGTCGTGAGGGCCTGGGTGCCCTGCTCGGCGAAGCCGATCCGCTTGCCGTCGTCGGCGACCACCTCGCCGCCCAGGTCCCAGATCATCGGCCACAGCCGCCAGACGGTGTCCTCGTCGCCGGTGCCGGGCCAGCCCGTGCCGAACACCCCGTGCCCGGGATCGGTGAGCCGGCGCGCGGTCTCGGTGAAGTCGTCCCAGCTCCAGCCCGCCTTCGGGAAGGGGACGCCGGCCTGCCGGAACAGCTTCTTGTTGTAGACGACGGCCAGCGAGTCGAGCACGGCCGGGGCCGCGCGCACCTTGCCGTTGACGGTCACCGCGTCCCGTACCGGCGCCCAGAAGGAGTTCCAGGGCGGGTCGCCCTCGTGCAGCGCGGACGTCAGGTCGACGACACGGGGGCTGCGGGCGACGCTCGCCAGGTCCGAGCCGAAGATGTACGCGATGTCGGGGTACGAGCCGGCGGCGAGCGCGGCCGTCACCTTCTGGAGCATGGCGTCGGCCACCACCCCGCCGCCCGAACTGTCCACGCGGATGCGGGGATGGGTGCGGTTGAACTCGTCCACCAGCGCTTCCAGGGCCTTCCTGGCCGTGTCGCTCTGGCCGTGCCACAGCTCGACGGTCACCCTGCCGTCGGCGCCGACGCCGTCCGAGGGGTTTCCGCAGCCCGCCAGCGCTCCGGCGGCGGCCGCTCCCAGTATCAGCCGGCGCCGCGCGATCCCGTGTGTCATCCCGGCCTCCGTCAGCGCGTCCGGCGGACGTAGTCCGCGCTGCCGGGTGTCGAGACCTTCACGTCGCGGCGCACGATGCTCAGCCGGCCGCCGTAGGCCGCACGGGCCTTGCGCAGACCGCCGTCGGTGTACTCGATCACCACCACCCGGTCGTGGAAGGCCTTCGCGTACGTGCCGCACTCGTCGTACTCGCCGCACTCCTCCGCCACCGCGAAGTCGAGCCCGGTGCGCGAGCGGACTCCCGCCAGTTCCGCGGTGTTCTTCTGCCCGATCGCCAGATGCCGGGCGTGCGCGCGCCGGGAGAGCAGGGTGATGAAGGCGGTGGCGTCGTCCGACGTCAGCAGCTTTCGCGAGCGGGTGTAGCTGTCGTAGTTGTCGGGCTCGACCGCGTCGAACCCCTTGTCGGCGCAGTCGTCGATCCACCGGCCGACCCGCTCGGCCACCCTCCGCCGTTTGTCCGGCGTCCGGATGTCCAGCAGTGCCTCGTTCCAGTCCTTGTCGACGACGACCTCGCCGTCCGCGTCGCGCAGCAGCAGGTCGGCGGGCCACTGTCCGCGTTCCTCGGGCTGGGCCTGGAAGGCGTTGACGTAGCAGATGTTGTAGAGGCCGCGCGCCGGGGAGGACGAGCGGTCGCGGCTGACGATGCGCACGTCGGCGGCCGGGGGGTAGGCGCCGCCGATCTGGTAGTCGAACCCCGCGTGGAGCGGCGGGAGTTGTACGGAGGTCGCGGTCCGCCCGGGGCGGGGAGTCGCTTTCGGTGACGCGCTGGTGTCCTTGCCCGCGCCGCAGCCCGCGAGCACGAGGAGGCCGGCCAGGGTCGTGGCCGTGCCCAGAACTCCGGTGCGGAGAACACGTTTGACGGGGGGCATGTCCGCTCCATCAATCGCGAGTACGTCCCCGCCTCGGACGCTTCGAGCGATCCTGGCGACTTTGGCCGGACTTGAACCTGGTCCGTTACCGGCTGGGCGCACCTCTGCGTGCCGGGTCGCACCACGGCACGCTGAGGATCAAATCGCGCATGCCCGACTTCGTCAAGTGACCGCCTCGGCGGAGGGCGCCGCCGGTAGGGTGCTCCCGCGTTCAGTGCGGACCGGCCGCCGTCCAGTCCGTCCCGCACGGGCCCGCGCCCTCGCTCTCGGGCAGCGCCACGGCCTCACCGTCCATCGTCAGGGTGCGGTAGAAGCCGCCGACGCGCCGGGTGGAGCGGCCGACGTAGTGGCCGATGAAGGACCGGCGGAAGCGGTCACGGCTGAGGTTGGGGCCGGAGCCGTGGACCAGGCTGCCGTTGAAGAACAGGACGTCCCCCGGATCCATGTCGACGGGCACGGCGGTCAGACCGGCCGGCGGCGGTACGTACTCGCGGGCGAAGGACAGCGCCGGGTCCGCCTCGTCCGGGCAGAACAGGTCCATCCGATGGGTGCCCGGCACGACCTCCAGGCCGCCGTTCCCACGGTCGATGACATCACAGGCGGTCCACGCGGCCACACACGTGCCGGGCTCGACGCGCAGATAGAAGTTGTCCTGGTGCAACGCCTGACCGCGGGCTCCGGGCGGCTTGAAGTAGAACATGCTCTGGGCGGCCAGCACCTCTTCGCCCAGCAGGACCTCGAGGACGTCCCGCACCCGCGGGTCGAGCAGCAGACGCAGCGAGAGGGCGTTGACGCGGTGCGGGTGCATGAAGCGGGGGAAGGCGTGCAGCGGGTCGGCCGGCGCGCCGGTCCCGACACCGCCGAACTCCGTGCCGCCGGTCCTCGGGGCCCGGGGCTCGAAGTACCCGGGGACCGGGCCGGCCTCGTGCAGGGCCGCGAACTCCGCGCACAGCGTGTCGATCTCGTCCGGGGCGAACAGCCCGCGCAGCACCACGAAGCCGTCCTCCTCGAACGGGCCGAGCGCGCTCCTGTCCGTGACCGCCATACGACCGTCCCCTCTCGGCGTGCCCCTCGTGCCCCTCACCGGGCGGTTACCCCGTCCGGGGGTCTCACCCACCCCGCGGGAGCGGATCGGCCCGCGGCGGCACGCCACACGACCGGGCGTCCGCCGGACGGGCGTCCTCAGGGACGCGGGTCGCCCGGGTGCTCGGGGTGGGGCGGGTGCTCGGGGTGGTGCGGATGGTCCGGGTGGTGCGGCGGATGCGGGGGCGGGGGAGGCAGCGTCGTGACGTCCGGTGCCGGTTCGGGCCACACCAGCAGCACCGGACAGGGGGCGTGGTCGACGACGAAGCGTCCGGCCGGTCCCAGGCTGTGCGGGCCCAGCCGGCTGCGGTCGCCGTCGCGGGCCAGGACGAGCAGCCCGGCGCCCTCCGCCGCCGCGACGACCTCCCGCTCCACCCGGCCGGTGCGCTCCTCGCGGGTCGCCGGGCCCCCGAGCCGCCCCGCCGCCGCGTCGAGGAGCTCCGCAGCGGAGGCCGTGCCCAGGGTCTCCAGGAGGTCGCCGGGATCGGGCTCTGACCGTCCGCGCCCGAGGAGCCCGGCGAAGGCGCCGTGCGCGAGACCGGGCACCGCCTGGTCCGTGACGTGCAGCAGCACCACGTCCGTCGCCCCGGGAGCGTGCGTCCGTACGGCGTCCACGCACGCGGGCCAGGTTCCCTCGACCAGCCAGACGACCACCCGCATGCCCATCAGCCTCCGATGACGTGGAGCGAGACCCACAGCGCCAGGACGGCGGGGACCAGCGCCGCGGGTACGGCGATCAGGCCCAGCCGGGTGAACTCCTTGAGGTCGACGCCGTGTTCGTGCTGATGCACGATACGTCGCCACAGCAGCGTCGCGAGGGAACCCGCGTACGTCAGATTGGGTCCGATGTTGACGCCGAGCAGGACGGCCAGCACCGCGCCCGCGCCCGAGTCGGCGGCCAGCGGCAGCAGGACGAGGACCGCGGGCAGGTTGTTGATCAGGTTGGCCAGGACGGCGGCGATCGCGGCGATGCCGAGCAGCGCCGCCAGCGAACCGCCGCTCGGGAGGAGGTCGTCGAGGGCGTCGGCGAGCCCGTTGTCCACGACCGCGCGGACGACGATGCCGAGCGCGAGGACGAAGGCGAGGAAGGACGGCGCGGCCGCGCGCACCACGGTCAGCGGGGTGGTGCGGCGGCGGACGAGAGCCCGGCCGGCCAGGACGAACGCGCCCGCGGCGGCGGACCAGGCCGGGTCGATGCCGACGGCCGAGGCGAGGACGAAGCCGGCCAGCGTGCAGCCCACGGTGATCAGGGCGAACAGCGGCACCTGCGGCGGCTCCTCCTCACGCCGCGGGGCCGCACCCGCCGCGAGGTCACGGGCGAAGAAGCGCCGGAAGACCACGTACTCGGCGCCGATCGCGACCAGCCAGGGCAGCACCATCAGCGCGGCGAACCGGGTGAAGCTCAGACCGCTCGCGGTGAACGCCAGCAGGTTGGTGAGGTTGGAGACCGGCAGGAGCAGCGAGGCGGTGTTCGACAGATGGGTGCACGCGTACACGTGCGGCTTCGGGCGCGCGCCCATCCGTGCCGCCGTCGCGAAGACGACGGGGGTGAGCAGCACGATGGTGGCGTCCAGGCTGAGGACCGCGGTGATCGCCGAGGCGAGCGCGAACACCGCGGTGAGCAGCCGGCCCGGCTGTCCTGCGGCCCAGCGGGCCATCCAGGCGCCGCACGCCTGGAAGAGCCCTTCGTCGTCGCAGTACTTGGCCAGGACGAGGACCGCCGCCAGGAACCCGATCACCGGACCCAGATGGGCGGCCTCCGCGCGGGCGTGGTCCCAGGAGATCGCCCCGGTGGCCAGGACCAGGCCGGCGGCCGGCACGGCCACGACCGCCTCCGGCCAGTTGAACGGCCGGACGACCGCGCACACGAGGACCGCCGCGAGCAGGACGACGGACAGGGCCTCGGCGGCCGGGCTCGCGAGGGCGGTGGCCAGGGCGGTGCCGGTCGCGCCGGGGACGCCTTGGACGAGCGGGCTGTACAGGATGGTGTTCCTCCGGGCGGTGATGGCGGCGCCTCCATCACATCAGACGGGGCGGCGCGGGCCCGTGAACACCCTCCCCCCTCGCGTCGCCGCCCGCCTCTTCGCCCTGGCTCAGAGGCCCCCGCGCGCTCACTCCTCGCCGAGGAGGGACAGCTCCGCCCAGATGGTCTTGCCCTCCGGCGTGTGCCGGCTGCCCCAGCGCTGGGTGAGCTGGGCGACGAGGAGCAGACCGCGCCCGCCCTCGTCGAACGTCTTCGCGCGGCGCAGATGCGGAGCGGTGTGACTGCTGTCCGAGACCTCGCAGATGAGGATCTCGGTGTCGTGGATGAGCCGCAGCCTGATGGGCGGTTCGCCGTAGCGGATGGCGTTGGTGACCAGCTCGCTCACCACCAGCTCGGCCGTGAAGGTGGCCACGGTCAGGCCCCAGAGCTCCAGTTGATCGGCGACCTGCTTGCGGATCGGCGCGACGAGGGCGGGGTCGGCGGGGATGTCCCAGGTCGCCACGTTGGACGGGGCGAGCCCCTGCGTACGGGCGAGCAGCAGCGCCACGTCGTCCGGCGCGCCGCCGGCGGGAAGCAGCGCCTGGAGGATCGCGTGGGCCGCCCCCTCCAGATCCCGTGACGACTCCTGCAGGGCGCGGCAGAACAGCCGGAGCCCGGCCTCGACGTCACGGTCGCGGCTCTCCAGCAGTCCGTCGGTGTACAGCGCGAGCACCGTGCCCTCGGCCAGGTCGAGTTCGACCGACTCGAAGGGCAGTCCGCCCAGGCCGAGCGCCGGACCGGGCGCCACGTCGATCTGCCGGGGCGGCCCGTCCGGCGGCAGGACGACGGGCGGCGGATGGCCCGCGCTGGCGAGCGTGCAGCGCCGGGAGACCGGGTCGTACACCGCGTACACGCAGGTGGCGCCCACCTCTCCCGTCGTCCCCTCGGACCCGGCCTCGACGGACAGCCGTACGACGAGGTCGTCGAGGTGGGTGAGCAGTTCGTCCGGGGCCAGATCGATGTCGGCGAGGGTACGGACGGCGGTGCGCAGCCGGCCCATCGTCGCCGAGGCCTGGATGCCGTTGCCGATGACGTCGCCGACGACCATGGCGACCCGCATCCCGGACAGCGGGATCACGTCGAACCAGTCGCCGCCGACCCCGGCGCGCGCCGCGGGCAGATAGCGCGAAGCCGCTTCCAGGGCCGCCGTGCGGGGGAGTGACTGGGGGAGGAGACTGCGCTGGAGGGCCAGCGCGGTCTGCCGCTCACGCGAGAAGCGGCGGGCGTTGTCGATGCAGACGGCGGCCCGGGCCGTGACCTCCTCGGCGAGCAGCACGTCGTCGGCGGTGAAGGGGTCGGGCCGCCGGAACCGGCTGAGGACGACGACCCCGAGGGTCCGGCCGCGGGCCCGGACGGGCACCGACATCGTGGCGTGGACGCCGTACTCCCGCACATGTCTGCCGCGCGGTCCGTCCCAGCTCAGCCACTCCTCCAGGGTGCCGGTCGCGTTCGGCGCGACGAGGGGCCGGCCGGCGATCAGCGAGTCGGCCTGCGGCGAGGTCGCGGGATAGGCGTCGACGTCGCCGGGTTCGAGGACCGCCTCCGGGCTGCCCGGGTTCACCGACCGGTGGGCCGCTCGGCGGAGCGTGACCGGGGCGGCCGGGGGCCCGATGTCGTACTCGCCGCCGTCCTCCGGCGGGTCGAGCAGGTCGACGCTGACGAAGTCGGCGAGGGCGGGGACGCAGACGTCGGCCAGCTCCTGGGCCGTCCGGGTGACGTCGAGGGTGGTGCCGATGCGCACGCTCGCCTCGTTCACCAACTGGAGCCGCTCGCGCGCGCGGTACTGCTCGGTGAAGTCGTGCGCGGAGACACACACGCCGATGACGCGTCCGTGGGTGTCGGTGAGCGGGGCGATCCGCGCGAGCCAGTGGTGCGCCCGCTCCTCGCCGCCGCCGCGCGCGTACGTCTCCACGGCACGGGCCCGGCCGGACGCGAGGACCTCGGTCATCTCCCGTTCGAGCAGTTCGCCGTTCCGCCGGGAGCCGATCTCGGAGACCCTGAGGCCCCGGATGCGGTCCTCGGGGAGGCCGGTCACCTCCGACATCGCGTCGTTGAGGCCGTACAGCCGCAGCCGCTCGTCGTAGACGGCCATGGCGCAGGGCGCCTGCGCGAGGACCGCGCGCACGAGCGGGTCCTCCAGGGCGCGGGGCTCCCGGCCCTCCAGCGGCGTGACCACGAGCCAGGCCCCGTCCCGCTCCAGGCGGTGGGCGAGCAGCCACACGGACAGGGTCCGGCCGTCGCGGTGGCGCAGGGAGAGCACTCCGTACCGGCGGTCGCCGGCCGACCCCGGGAGGGAACCCGGGGTTCCTGGGGCCAGGAGATCCGCCGCCGGGCGGCCCTCGACCTCCTCGGGGCTGTGGCCGAGGAGCCGGCGGGCGCCCTCGCTCCAGTGGATCAGGGTGCCGTTCCCGTCGATGACCGCCCGTGCGGTGGCGGCCTCGTCGAGAGGGTGGACCGGGCTCATCGTCGCCACTTTCCCTTGTACGCACACTCACAGTGAACCTGCGCGTCGTCCGGGTTCCAGACTAGTGGCTGGGCGTCGTCCGCACCCTCGAACGCGGAGAGCCCGGACAACCGTGCGTGGGGAACGGCCCTGCGCACGGATGCGCGTTCAGCGGTGTTCCAGGCGCAGGGAGCGTGCGTGGACGGGGGTGCGCGCGCACGGTTCGCACGGCGCTCGTCGGGCGGCGAGGGCCGTCACGGCACGGCCGGGCCGACGTTCGCTTTTGACGTGATTTCAATAAGGCTGATCTCGCTCGTGCGCCTTGTTGGTGACGAGTGTGTTGTGCGAGGGTGAGCCTCCCGCGCTTGGTCAAGGGCCGGGTCTGAATCGCTGTTCGCCATTCCCGGCTGTCGACGAGCCCAAGAGGCTCCCTGGGCGACGGTCGCCGCACGGCCTTCGTCCCCGGCCGTTCTCCCGGCGCTCCGTCAAAAGGTCCACACCAATCGGGATTCCTTTTCGACGGGCCAGCACGTCCTGTGTGCCAATCGCACCTCGGAAGGAACCCGCTCCCGTGCGCACCCCCCACCCGCCGCTGCCCGACCGTCCGCCGGGCGGATATTTCGGCGAGCCCGACGAGGAACTCGCCGCCGTGCTCAGAGGCGGGGCGGAGGCCGACACCACGCGCCCTGTGGCCCTGCTGACGGCCCGGCACTGGCGGCCGGCGTACGACTACGCGGTGATCTGCCTTGCCACGTCGTCGCGGGTCGCCTCTCTGGTGACCGAGGCTTCCTTCCGCCACGTCCTCGACGGTGTCGCGGAGGGCGAGCAGGCGCTCGCGCTGCGGCCCGAACTCCTCGTGACGGTACGGGACACCGTACGGACCTGGGCCGCGGACGACCGGATGTGCGAGGCCCTGCCGGCCTTGCGGAAACCGGCGGGGGGCCGCGGGATGCGCGCGGCGAAGTCCATGACGGGCGAGAACCGCAAGCTCGCCGAACACGCCTTCCTGGGCCTTCCGGGCGCCGCCCGCTGCCTGCTGTGGCACACCGAGGTGGAGGCCGAATCGCTGTCCGTGCCGGCCGGACTTCTCGGCATGGAGGAGCCCATCGCGGTGGCCGCCTGGGAACAGGCCCGCGAGCAGTTCCGCCAGGCCTGTCTTCGGGCCCATCTGGATTTCGCCCCGACGAGGGAATGCCGTTTCCACAACCGGCTCCTCGACGCGCCGATCCGGCGTGGCGAGGCCCTGCTGCCGGATGTGCGCCGGCATCTGTCGGAGTGCTCCTACTGCCGCCACGCGGCGGCACAACTCGGCCATTTCGAGGGCGGGTTGGGAGTGCTGATCGCCGAGTCGGTACTGGGCTGGGGCGCCCGCCGCTACTTCGACTCGCGCCGGTCGCGCGGACGGCAGGGACTGCTGCCGCGCAGCGTCTCCCCGTTCCGGGGCAGGCGGTCGCGCGACGGCGAGGCGCCCGCGAAGAGCGGCCGCCTCCCGGGCCAGGGACGCCGCGCGAACCGCGAGCGGTCCGCGGAGGCCGGCGCGGCTTCCGGGGACGACCTACGCGCGGAGAACGCCGAGTCCCCGGCGGTCCGCGGACGCCCCGGCGCCGAGGAGCGCTTCGGCATGGCCGCGGGACCCGGTGCCGAGGGGGCCTTCGGCGGCGGAGGCTTCGGTGGCGAGAAGGCCTTCGGCCACGGAGGCATCGGTGCCGAGGGGGCCTTCGGCGACGGAGGCTTCGGCGGCGAGGACTTCTCCAGTGTGGGCGGAGGCGTCGAAGCCGAGGGACGTTCGGGCGCGGGCTCAGGTGCGGGCCTGGGGTCGGGCTCGGGCTCGGGTTCGACCTCCGGCCCGGGTACGGGCTCGGGCCTGGGCCCGGTTTCGGGCGCGGACCTCGGCGCCGAAGGACGCCTCGCAGCCGGCGCGAGCCCGGGAGGCGGCAGGCGATCCGGCGGACGCCGGCGCGCGCAGCCCCCGTTCGCGTCGACGGGACGCCGGGCCGCCAAGTCGGCGGAGGGTTCCCAGCAGGTCCTGGTCACCGGCGCCGGACTCTCGGCCGCACTCGTGGCGACGGTCCTCGCGGTGAGCCTGTGGCCGAACGAGGAGGGCGGCACCGACTCCGCCGCCGCCATCGGGGCCAGCAGCAGCCGGACCCTGTCGCCGACCCAGGGAACCCAGGTCCCGCCCGTGATGTCCACGCCGTCCACCGCGGCCGCGAAGGGGGACCGGACCCGGCTGCGCAACGTGGACGCCGACCTGTGCCTCGACATACGCGACGCCAAGGCCGTGGAGGGCGCCGAGGCCACGCTGGACGTGTGCTCCTCCGCCTGGACCCAGCAGTGGGTGTACGAGAGGGAGGGATTCCTGCGCAGCGTTGCCAGTCCCGGGCTGTGCCTGGACGCGCAGGCCGACGACGGAGTGCTCGTGCTCGGCGGCTGTGCCGTCGAGGACGCGGAGCGGCGCGAGGACCTGCGCTACGACCTCACCGACGAGGGCGAGTTGCTGTCCCGCGGGCGCGACGGCCTGGCCGTCGCACCCACGTCCACGGACCCCGGCGCCGACATCGTGGTCAAGGTCCGCGACTACTCCGACATCCAGCACTGGCGGACCGAACGCCCGTAGCCCGGGCGCCGGGTCCGTCACCGCCGGTTACGAGACGACGTCCAGGGGCGGCTTGCCCGCTATGAAGTCCGCGGCGTTCTGGACCGCGGCCAGGGCTATGCGTACGAGCGTCTCGCGGGTGACGCCGGCGACGTGCGGGGAGAGGACGACGTTCGGGGCCTTGAGCAACCGCAGGGCCGGGGTGGGCGGTTCGGGGTCGAAGACGTCGAGTCCCGCGCCGGCGAGGGCGCCCGCGTGCAGCGCGTCGGCGAGGGCGTCCTGGTCGATCAGGGCGCCCCGCGAGGTGTTCACGACGAACGCGGTCGGCTTGAGCAGCGCGAGCCGTTCGGCGTTCAGGAGATGACGCGTCGCCTCGGTCAGCGGCGCGTGCAGGCTCACGTAGTCCGAGACGCGCAGCAGCTCCTCCAGTTCGACGTGGCGGGCGCCGAGCCGGTCCTCCGTCTCGGCGGACGCGCGCGTGGGACCGGCGTACACGATGCCCATGTCGAACGCGACCGCGCGTCGCGCGACCTCCTCGCCGATGTGGCCGAGTCCCACGATGCCGAGCGTCTTGCCGGACAGCTCCGTGATCGACTGCTGCAGCCGGGGCAGCGCCCAGTCGGCCTCGGTCAACGCCGTGTGGGCGGGCACCAGTTGCTTGGCCAGGGCGAGCATGAGGGCGAAGGTCTGCTCGGCCACGTTCTGCTTCTCGGCCCCGCTGGATCCGATGTTGCACACGGGCACGCCCCGGTCGCGGGCCGCGTCCAGGTCGACGTAGTCGAAGCCGTGGCTCGCGCACTGGATCAGCTCCAGGTCCGGTGCGGCGGCGATGTGTTCGGCCGTCACCGGTCCCAGGCCGGTGACGACGACATGCGCCTCGCGCAGCGCGGCGGGGTCCTCGTCCGTGGCCTCCACGACGGTGACGCGGGCCTGTCCCGGAAAGAGGGTGGCGAGCGCCGCCCCGGCGGTACGGCCGCCCACGTGCGGAGAGACGACGGCGAGCACGTTCTTCGTGACGGTCATGCGGTCTCCTCGATGAGGTCGTCGGGGCCGAGCGAGGCCGGACTCGCGTGTCCGGACAGGGCGAGGGTCAGATCGAACTCGGCCAGCAGACAGCGCACGACGTGTTCGACGCCCGCCTGACCGTCGAGGCCGAGACCGTACGCGTACGGACGTCCGAGGAGCACCGCCCGCGCTCCGAGGGCGAGGGCCTTGAAGACGTCGTCGCCGGTGCGGACGCCGCTGTCGAACAGCACGGTGAGCCGGTCGCCCACCGCGGCCGCCACGCGGGGCAGCGCGTCGGCGGCCGCGACGGATCCCGCCACCTGCCGGCCGCCGTGGTTGGAGACCACCACGCCGTCCATCCCGGCCTCGGCGGCCTTGCGGGCGTCGTCCGGGTGCAGGATGCCCTTGAGGACGATCGGCCCGTCCCAGTTCTCCCGCAGGAAGGCGAGGTCCGGCCAGGTCTTGCCGGGGTCCGCGAACATGCTCACGAAGTGCATCACGGCCGCGTTCGGGTCCTCGTGCACCGGCTTCGCCAGACCCGCCTGGAACGCCGGGTCGGAGAAGTAGTTGGCGGTGCCCACGCCGTGCAGGAACGGCAGGTACGCCTGGTCGAGGTCGCGCGGGCGCCAGGCCAGCAGCGGGGTGTCGAGCGTGACGAACAGCGCCGTGAACCCGGCCGCCTTGGCCCGGTCCAGGAAGCTGCGGGTGACCTCGCGGTCCTTCGCCCAGTAGAGCTGGAACCAGCGCTCGCCGTCACGCATGGCCTCGGCGACCTGCTCCAGCGGGGTGCTGGAGGCGGAGGACAGGATGTACGGGACACCCTGCGCGGCGGCGGCCCGTGCCGCGGCGCACTCCGCGTCCGGATGCATGATGGACAGCACGCCGATCGGCGCGAGCGCGAGCGGCGCGGGCAGCGACCGCCCCAACACCTCGACGGACAGGTCGCGTTCGTGGACGTCCCGCAGCATACGCGGCACGATCCGGCGCCGGGCGAGGGCCGCGCGATTGGCGCGCGCCGTGCTGCCGTCCCCCGCGCTTCCCGCCACGTAGCCGACCGGACCGGGGCCGAGCCGCTGCTCGGTCAGCTCCTCCAGCCGTGTCAGATCGGTGGGCAGCCGCGGTACGGCGCCCGTCATCCCGTTCAGGTAGATCTCGTACTGGAAGTCGGCCCAGTGCTTCGCCATCCGTACGTCCCGCCTCTCGTCCCCAAGACCGCGCTGTACGGGGTCGATCCTTGCGAGGGTGACAAGTCCCGTCCACCGTGGTGCGCACAACGTGCGGCTGGAATCATCACACTGTGACAAACAAGCCCTCCGAGGTCCGTGAACGCGTCCGGCAGGAGATGATCGCCGACCCGCGGGTCGTGGAGGCGATCGTCGCGGCGGTGCACGAACAGGTCCCGGTGTACGCGGCGCTCGACGACAGCCGGCTTCCCGAGGTACGGGCCATCGCGGCCTGGGGACTGGAGCGGCTGCTCCATTTGTGGGCCACCGACGGCACCCTGGGACCGGCCGATCTGCGGCGCTTCCGGGGCATCGCCTCGGCCCGCGCCGCGGACGGGCGGCCGGTGCAGGCGGTGCTGCGCGCCTACCGGGTCGCGGGCACCGTCCTGACGGACGAGGTCGCCGCCCGCGCTCCCGCCCTCGGCGCCGCCGACGCGTTCGCGCTGGCCCGCATGCTTCTCGTCAGCCTCGACACCCTCTCCGAGGAGATGGCCACCGCGTACGCGGCCACCAGCGAGGACCTGGCCGCCGACCGGACCCGGGCGCTCCGGCTGCTGCTCGACGACCTGATCGCCGGGCGGCACGCCTCGGCGGGCGCGCTGGCCGACCGCTCCGCCCGGCTGGCGGTCCACCTGCCGGACCCCTGCTGTCTGCTGGTGGCCGAGCCGGCCGCCGCGGACCGGCCGGATCCCGCGCACGGTACGGCCGCGGAGCTCCTCGACCCCGCGCACGGAACGGCGGCGGACCTGCTGGACGCGCTGGCCCCTTCCGGCGGCGAGGTGACCTCCCTGGCGACGGTACGGGGCTCCCGTGCCGTCCTGCTGCTGCCGCTCGCGGCGTCGGCCCGCGCGGGAGCCGTCCTCGGCGAACGGTCCTGGCGCGGCTGCGTCATCACCGGCGAGGGTCTGGACCGGATCGCGCTCGCGCACCGGCTCGCCGCCGACGCGCTCGACACCGCCCCGGCCCACGCCCACCGGTCGGGGCAGGTGCTCACCGACGCCGACGCGCAGGTCCTCGCCCTGCTCGCCGGCCGCCCCGCGTCCGCGCCGGACCACATCGCGCGGCTGGTGCTCGGGCCGCTCACCGAGCCGGGGCAGCGGCACCTGCTGGACGCCCTCACGGCGTACGTCGACTCGGGCTCGGCGAACGCCGCCGCGCGGGTCCTGCACCTGCATCCGCAGTCCCTGCGCTACCGCCTGCGCCGCGTGCACGAGCTGACCGGGCGCGACCCCCGCGACCCCTGGCACCGGCTCACCCTGGACATCGCCCGCACGATCCGCGACTGAGACCCCGTCATCGACCCCGTCATTCCTCGTGGCCGGGATCGTCCTCCGCCCCGGTGTCCGGGCCCTGGGCGCGGACCCGCTGCACATGCTCCAGCGAGTCGCGCAGTTCGCCCAGCCAGTCGTCGGTGTGCCGCTGCACGAGGCGGACGCACCAGGCGAGGGCGTCGCTGCGGCTGCGGGCGACCCCGGCCGCGACGAGCGTGTCCAGAACCTGACGCTCCGGCTGGCGCAGCCGGGTCATGACCGGCGCGGCGACATGGGTGAACAGGGCGCGCTCGGTGCCGCACTCCACGCCCCAGGAGACCTTCTTGCGGAAGCGGTGCTCGGCCTCGCCGGCCACCTCCATGCGCTCCTCGCGGGTGCGCTCGCGGAACTCCTGGACACGGGCCCGGAGTGCCGCCTCCTTCTCGGCGTCCGAGGCGCCCACGGCGAGCTTCGGCTCGGGGATGCGGCCGATGACGGTGATCTCCTCACGGTCGGCGGTCACCTCCGTGAGGCTCTCGAAGAGATCGTCGGGCAGGCGGCCGGCGAACCAGCCGCGCAGCTTCTCGCGTTGCTCCGATGTAATCATGTAATCACCATTACTCGTTGGTGAGCGGGACGCAAGGGGTGCCGGAGGAGTCCGCTGACAGCGGAAGTCGAGGCGGCATGCCGGTTCAAGCGGAATGTTTCAGGCCTATTGCTGAGCCGTGTCTTTCCGGCCAGCCGACCGTCTGTGGTCACCGGCGGGCGCTCAGTTACGGGCTTCACGCGTTCGAATTCTGTGACTTCACGCCACTGATTCAATACTCAAAGTTACCGAAACGTGTGGGGTCGATGTGTGTTTCCTGTGCGTTCTCGGCAGACTCGCGCTCGCCGAACCGGCACCACCGAGCCGGTCTCGCATTTCGATCGAGCGGAAGGATGCACACAATGCCGAACACCGCGCGTTGGGCAGCGACTCTCACCCTGACGGCCACCGCCGTATGCGGCCCCCTCCTCGGGTCCGCCCAAGCAGCCCCCTCGGGGCTCTACGCCCCCTCCGCCCTGGTGCTCACCACGGGCCACGGCCAGACCGCCGCCGCCGCGACTCCGGAACGCGCGGTCACTCTGAACTGCGCCCCCACGGCCTCCGGGACCCATCCCGCCGCGCCGGACGCCTGTGCCGAACTACGGGCGGTCAAGGGCGATCTCGACGCGCTGGCCCCACGGAACGACGTCTTCTGTACCAGGCAGTACGACCCCGTGGTCGTCACGGTCGCAGGCGTCTGGCAGGGCAAGCGCGTCTCGTACGAGCGCACCTTCGCCAACGAGTGCGTGAAGACCTCCTACGGGACGACGGTCTTCGCGTTCTGAGAGACCGGGATCGCGTGGCCGTCGTGGACATGGACCGGGATCCGTAGCTGGGGAGTGCGGGACCCGTCACGAAGCGCCATGTGATTTCGCACCGAGGGCCGGTCAGACGGAGTGGGGCCGTCGACCGGCCTTCGGCATGTCCGCGTGACGCCGCGGCGTCCACGACGCGGGCGGGCGCCCCCTGGAGGGTGCCGCGGCGGACGCCGGCCGCCTGCCGTCCCCGGCTCGTGCCGTACCACGCCGGTGCCGTCCGTGCGCCGCACGGACCGTGTCCGTCACCGGTCCGGGTCACCCGGGATGCCGGAGCGGCCGACATGGAGTAGCGGTGGAGCATGGGTGCACTCCTCGACTGGGACCAGCGGCTGTTCACACGGGTGGCCACCGCACGGGTGCCCGGAGCCGATCCGGCGCTGCGGCGGCTCAGCCACGCGGCCAACCACGGCCGTCTGTGGCTCGGCACGGCCGCCGGTCTCGGCCTCGTGGGCGGGCCGTCCGGACGCCGGGCGGCGCTGCGGGGACTGGGCTCGCTGGCGCTGGCCTCGTTCACCGTCAACACGCTGGTGAAGTGGAGTGCCCGCCGCCCCCGCCCGGTGCTGGAAGGAGTCCCCGCGATCCGGCGCCTGGCCCGTCAGCCGCACACCACGTCCTTCCCGTCGGGCCACTCCGCCTCCGCCGCGGCCTTCGCCACCGCCGTCGCCCTGGAGTCCACGCGCTACGGCCTCCTGGTCGCGCCCGTGGCCGCCGCCGTCGCCTTCTCGCGTGTCTACGTGGGTGTCCACTACCCGGGAGACGTCCTCGCCGGTGTGGCCATCGGTGCGGGCGCGGCCGCCCTCACCTGCCGCTGGTGGCCGCCGCGCCCCGTCCTGCCGGAGCGGGAGCGGCCCGCCGCGCGGGCGCCCGCGCTGCCGCTCGGCAAGGGGCTGGTCGTCGTCGTGGACGAACCGGCCGGTACCGCGGCGCCCGGGGCGCCGGGGTCGGCCGCCCGGCGGTTGCGCGCCCTGCTGCCCGACGCCGAGGTGATCGAGCCGGGCCCCGAGGACGACTTCGCGGACCTGCTCACCGCGGCGGCGGACCGCGCGGCGCAGACCGGTGGCGCGCTCGGTGTCTGCGGGAGCGACGCCAGAGCGGGGACGGCCGCCCGCGCGGCGGCCGAACGGGGGCTGGCGCTCGCCGTGTTCCCCGCCGGCGCCGCCGACCGTTTCGCGCTGGACGTGGGCGTGCCCGACGCCGAGGACACCGCGCTGGCGGTCGTCCGGGGCGAGGCGGTCTCGGTGGACGTCGGCGTGGCCCGTTCGGGGGCGGGGGAGGACACCTGGTTCCTGAACGAGTTCAGCATCGGCCCGTATCCCGAACTCGTGCGGCTGCGGGCGGAGTCGGAGCGGCACCGGCCCGCCGCGCCCGCGACGGCCTTCGCCCTGCTCCGGTTGCTCGGCGCCGCCCGCCCCGTCGAGGTGAACGTCAACGGCCGCCCCCGCAGGCTGTGGCTGCTCCTCGCGGGCAACGGCCGCTACGTACCGGAGGGGCTGGCCCCCGCGTTCCGGCCGCGCCTGGACGACGATCTGCTCGACGTGCGCCTGGTCGACGCGGACCACCGCCTCGCCCGCACGCGTGCCGTCGCCGCCGCGGTCCTCGGGACCCTGGAGCATTCGCGGGTCTACGAGGCCGAGCGGGTCCCGTGGGTGGAGCTGGACGGCATCGCGGGCGCGGAGACCCTCGCGTTCGACGGTGAACCGCGCTCCGGAGCACCGGGACTGAGGCTGGAGAAGGAGTACCGGGCGCTGGTCGTGTACCGGCCCGTCCGGGGGAGGACCGAGCCGGTCCCGGAGGCGCGTGCGGCCGCCGGCCGGGGACGGGGGAGGGGCCGCCGTCTCCCTGCGGACGGCGGCCCCTCGGCCTGACGGTGATCGGGCGTCGCCCGGTCACATGTGGACGACCGGTGCGGCGTCCGGGTCCTGGGCCGGGGTGCCCCGGCGGTAGAGCACGAGCGCGAGGAGCGCTCCGGCGGCGAAGAAGCCGGCCGACCACCAGAAGGCGGTGGTGTAGCTCTCGATCGTCGACTGGGCCTGGACCAGTTTGTCCGTCGCGTCCTTGCCCGCGAGGTAGCTGGTCGCGGCGCTCGCGGCGAGCGTGTTCAGCAGCGCGGTGCCGATCGAACCGCCCACCTGCTGCATGGTGTTGACGGTCGCGGAGGCGACACCCGCGTCCTCGGGGGCGATCCCGCTGGTGGCCAGCGACATGGCGGGCGGCATCACCATGCCGAGGCCCGCGCCGATCAGCAGCAGTTGGGGCAGGACGTCGGTGGAGAAGGACGAGCCGATGCCGATGCCGGTCAGCCAGGCCATGCCGAGCGCGGCGACCGCGAAGCCCGCGGGGATGACGGCCTTCGGCCCGATCCGGGGGACCAGGACCGTGGTGGAGACCTGGGCCATGACCATCAGGGCCGCCATCATCGGCAGGAACGCCACACCCGTCTTGGTGGGGCTGAAGCCGAGGTTGAGCTGGAGGTAGTAGGTCAGGAAGAGGAAGACGCCGAACATGCCCGCGCCGGTGATCAGCACCGCGAGGAACGAGGCGGCCCGGTTGCGGTCGAGCAGGACGCGCATCGGCAGCAGCGGGTGCGCGGCGCGGGTCTGCCACCAGGCGAACACGGCCAGCAGGACACCGCCCGCGGCGAGGAAGCCCCAGGTGGCGGGCGAGCTCCAGTCGTGCGTCTCGGCGTTGGAGAAGCCGTAGACCAGGGAGAAGAGACCGGTGGAGACCAGCAGGGTGCCGGGCAGGTCCAGCTTGGAGTCCGCCGCGTCCCGGTGGCCGCTCAGCAGGACCCAGCCGCCCGCGAAGGCGACGACCGCGAAGAGAAGGTTGACGAACAGCGTCCAGCGCCAGTCGAGCGCGTCGGTCAGGAGACCGCCGAGCAGCAGGCCCACCGCGCCGCCGGCGCCGGCGATGGCGCCGTACACGCTGAACGCCTTGGCGCGCTCCTTGGCGTCGGTGAACGTCGTGTTCAGCAGTGAGAGGGCGGCCGGTGCGAGGAGGGCGCCGAACACGCCCTGGAGGGCGCGCGCGGTGACCAGCATCCCGAAGCTGGTCGAGACGCCGCCCAGGACCGAGGCGGCGGCGAATCCGGCGACCCCGATCAGGAAGGCGGGCTTGCGGCCGAAGAGGTCCGCGATGCGGCCGCCGAGCAGCAGCAGGGAGGCGAAGGCCAGGGAGTACGCGGTGACGATCCACTGCCGGTTGCCGTCGGAGAATCCGAGGTCCGCCTGGGCGGAGGGCAGGGCGATGTTCACGATGGTGGCGTCGAGGACCACCATGAGCTGGGCGATGCCGATGATCGAGAGGATCCACCAGCGCCGCTTCGACGAGGGCGCGGACGGTGCGTCCGCGGCACCCGCGCCGGTGCCTTTGGTCAGGGTCTGGGACATGGCAGAAGCACTCCAGGGAAGACGCTCTTGTGTGCACGTAAACGAAACGGTTTCGTACACATCGACTCTCCGACCATAAACCCCGATCGAGCGAAACGGCAACGTTTCGATAGCTGGCCGGGTGTGACGTGCGTCCCACCCGCGTCCTAGATTGGGGAACGAGAGCCTGGACGCCCTCCGCACGAGGGACACCCTCACCGAAGGACCGAGGACACCATGTCCGCCGAAGTCACCGCAGGTACCGGGACGTATCTCACCCTGGACGACGGCCGCCCCGCCGTCCGCTTCAGCCGCGTCCACGACCACCCCGCCGACCGTCTCTGGCGGTTCCTGACCGACCCGGACGAACTGGTCGCGTGGTTCCCCTCCCGCGCCGAGATGGAGCTGCGCCCCGGCGGCACGATCACCTTCAGCGGTGATCCGCACATGCCCGGGTCGACCGGGCGGGTCCTCGCCGTCGACCCGCCCCGCCGCCTCTCCTTCGAGTGGGGCGGCGACGAACTGCGCTTCGACCTCGAAGTCCTCGACGGCGGGCGCACCCGCTTCACCCTCACCGACGTGCTCGCCGAGCGGAACACGGCCGCCCGCAACGGCGCCGGCTGGGAGGTGTGCCTCGCCGCCCTCGACCGGGCGGTGCGCGGTGAACCGACGGAGGGCCCGCGCGCCGGCGGGATCCCGGCCTGGAAGGAGATCTACGAGGACTACGTCGCGGCGGGTGTCCCCTCGGGCGCGCCGGTGCCGGGCGTGGACTGACAGATCAGGCGAGCTGCCGCCGCACCAGCTCGTGCAGCCGGCCGCCCGTGTCCGCCAGCAACTGGGCGGGCGGGCCCTGCTGGGCGATCCGGCCGTTCTCCATCACGATGACCCGGTCCGCGTCCAGCACCGTCGAGAGCCGGTGCGCGATCACCACCCGGGTGGCGTTCAGGGCCTTGGTGCTCTCGATCACCGTGCGCTGCGTCGCGTTGTCCAGGGCGCTGGTCGCCTCGTCGAAGAAGAGGATGCGGGGCCGTCGTATCAACGCCTGGGCGATCATGAGGCGTTGGCGCTGGCCGCCCGAGATCGCGCCGCTGCCCGCCACCAGCGTGTGCAGCCCCATCGGCATCCGCCTGATGTCCTCGGCCAGACCCGCCATCTCGGCCGCCTCCATCGCCTCCTCCGGCGTGTACGCCTCGGTGCCGCAGATGCAGTCGAGGATCGACCCCGTGAAGGGCTGCGCGTGCTGGAGCACCACGCCGCACTGACGTCGTACGGCGGACTGGTCGAGGGCTCCGAGATCCTGGCCGTCGTACAGCACACTGCCCGACACCGGCCGGTCGAAGCCGATCAGCAGCCGCAGCAGGGTCGACTTGCCGCAGCCGCTCGGGCCCACGACCGCCACGAACTCGCCGGGACGGACGGCGAACGACACGTCGTCCAGGACGAGCGGGCCGTCGTCGGCGTACCGGAACGACAGTCGCCGTGCCTCGATCGCGCCGGACAGGACACCGGGACGCGTACTCGCCCCGCGCACCTCGGGGGCCGCGTCGAGCACCGGCCGGATCTCCTCGAACATCGGCAGCGCGGCCACCGCGGAGACGAGCGCGCCGGTGATCTGGGTGACCGAGGTCAGCAGCATCGTCAGCGAGGTGCTGAACGTGAGGAAGTCCGCGGCCGACAGCGAGCCGTGCGCGGGGCCCGCCAGCAGCATGAACATCAGCAGGGTGCACAACGGCAGATAGACCGCGCCCATCACCGTCGTCAGGTTCTTGACCCGGCCGACGCGCTGCTGGAGTTCACGGCTGCGCGCGAACTCGCCCGCCCAGGCCGCGTACGCGTAGTTCTCGGCCGCGGCGACGCGCAGCTTGGGCAGCCCGCGCAGGGTCTGGAACGCCTGGTTGTTGAGCTTGTTGCCCAGCACCACCAGACGGCGCTGCCCGCGGACCTGCCACAGACCGAGACCCAGGAACCCGGCTGCGACGACCACGAGCATCCCGATCGCGGCCAGCGCCATCGGCACGCTGTACCAGAGCAGCAGGCCCAGGTTCATCGCGCCGACCGTGCCCGCCTGCGCCAGCGTCGGGCCGACACCCGCGAGCAGACGCCGGATCGCGCTCACGCCCATCGCGGCACTCGCGAGCTCACCGGTCGAACGGGCGGCGAAGAACGAGGTGGGCAGCCTCAGCAGCCGGTCCCACACGGCCGGTTGGAGACTCGCCTCGACCCGGCCCTCCATCCGCAGCAGCGTGAGGTTCTGCAGCAGCGTGAACGCCGCCGACACGACGCTCGTGACCATCAGCGCGAGACAGACCTGCACGATCAGGCCGTGCTCGGCCTTCGGAACGTACTCGCCGAGCACCCGGCCGGTCGCGACCGGCACCAGCGCGCCGATCGCCACGGTCACCAGCGCGCTGACCGCGAGGTTGCGCACATCCCCGCCGGTGCCCGCCAGACAGAACCGCAGCAGCCGCAGCGGTCCGAGCCGGCCCTCGGGCAGCGGGCGGTAGAACATCACCGCCCGTGGCTCGAACTCCGGCGCGTTGGCCTTCTCGACCGGCGTCTCCCGCCCCGAGGACGGCTGTACGGCGACATAGCCGCCGCGCCGCCACAGCAGCGCCACCGGAGCACCGGACACCGCCCGGCTGCCGACCAGCGGGCCGATGTCGTCCCGCCACCAGCGGCCGTCGAGGCGCACGGTGCGGGTGCGCAGCCGTGAGGCGAGCGCGATCCGTTCGACGGGGTCGAGCCGTTCGCTCTCCGTGCCGCCGCCCGCCCGCTCGGCCAGGGTGATCCCGGCGGCGCGGGCGACCAGCTCGCAGGCCGCGTACGTGGCGTCGGTCTCGGCCGCGGTCGGGCGCTTCGCCGACCGGCGGCCGATCGAGGCGAGCAGCGTCCGGTCGGCCCGGTCGCGCACGGCCTCACCGGCCTTGATGCCCGCCGCGGCACGGTCCTCGTGACCGGCCTCCAGCTCCTCGATCCAGCGGTCGAGCGTGGACAGCAGCCGGTACTGCTGGTCGACCATGCTCTGCCAGACGCCGGAGTCCATCAGCAGATCGGCCGCCGCCTCGGCCCCGTACAGCGAGCCGTACTGCACGCTCCCCGGCGGGACCCGCATCCAGAACACGTCGTCGTCGGTGGGCGCGGGGGCGTTCCCGGTGGCCGTCGGCGCCTGGAAGAGGACGGAGAGACCGCGTCCGACGCCGAGCGCGAGCGCGTGCTCCAGCGGGCTCGACTCGGGCGGCACGAACTGCGGGTTGCCGTACGCGTCGTACGACCAGGTCGCGGTGCCGGCCTGCTCGTACAGCTCGCGCAGCCCGATGCGGCGCAGCTCGCAGCCACGCACCGGCCGTCCTACCAGCGTGTGCTGGGGACCCGTCACCGGGCCGAGCAGCAGCGAGCCCGCTTCGAGCCGGCCGAGGTGGTGCCAGTGGCCCTGCTGGGCCGCGTCGACCGCGAACAGGTCCATGGCACCCGCGGCCACCAGCCACAGGACCTGGGGACCCTCCAGATCGAGCCGGCTCAGACCCGCGCCGCCGACCGGGGCTCCCATGCCGCCCAGCGCCCCGAGCACCACGTCCTGTTCGTGGACGCCTTCGTGAACCGTGGTCATCTCAACGCTCCCTGACCAGAACGGAGTAGGGGCCGCCGGCCGCCACCAGTGCCTCGTGCCGCCCGCGTTCCACGACCGAGCCGTGTTCGAGCACGACGATCTCGTCGCTGTCCCTGACCGTGCTCAGCCGGTGGGCGATCACCACGCAGGCGCAGCCGCGCCGGCGCAGGTTGTCCATGACGGTCTGCTCCGTCTCCGCGTCCAGGGCGCTGGTCACCTCGTCGAGCACCAGGACGCTGGGCCTGCGCACCAACGCCCGCGCGATCTCCAGGCGTTGCCGCTGACCGCCGGAGAAGTTCCGTCCGTCCTGCTCGACCCGGCTGTGGATCCCGCCCGGACGGCGCGCGACGACGTCGTACAGCGCCGCGTCCTGGAGCGCGGCGGTCACCGCGTCGTCGGAGATCGAGGGATCCCACAGCGCCACGTTGTCGCGGACCGTCCCCTCGAACAGGAACACGTCCTGGTCGACGAACGACACGGAGGACGCGAGCGCTCCGCGCGGGATGTCCTCCAGACGGCGGCCGTCGATACGGATCGCGCCCTCCCACGGCGTGTACAGGCCCGAGATCAGCCGGGACACCGTCGACTTGCCGCTGCCCGAACCGCCCACGAGAGCGACCTGCTGCCCCGGCCCGACCGTCAGCGAGAACCCGGTGAGCAGCGGCTCGTCGAGCGGGCTGTAGCCGAACGTGATGTTCTCCAGCTCCACGAGACCCCGCAGCCGCCGGGTGGACCCGCCGGTGCCGGGGCGGTCGTAGAGCGGGTCGGCACGGAAGTTCTCCACGTCCTTGAGCCGGGCCACGTCGGCCGCGAAGTCCTGGATGCGGCCGGCGACACCGTTGAGCCGGGTGATCGGCGCGGTGAACCGGGTGACCAGTGCCTGGAAGGCGACCAGCAGGCCCACCGAGACCTGTCCCTCCACCGCCCGCAGGCCGCCGATCCACAGGATCAGCGCGCTGTTGAGCATGGCCAGCGTCGGGGCGACCACCCCCAGCCAGGCGCTCGGCACCCCGAGGCGCTGCTGTTCCTCCAGCGTGGTGGCGTGCTGTCCGGCCCACTTGCGGAAGTAGCCGTCCTCACCGCCCGTGGCCTTCATCGTCTCGATCAACTGCAGCCCGGTGTAAGCGGTGTTGGTCAGCCGGGCGGTGTCGGCGCGCAGCTTCGCGGTACGGGTCGCGCGCAGCCGGATCACCACGCGCATCGCCACCACGTTGAGCAGCGCGACACCGATACCGACGGCCGTGAGCTGCGGGTCGTACGTGTAGAGCAGCACGGCGTACAGGACGACGACGACCGCGTCCACGCCCGCGGCGGCGAGATCGCGCGCCAGGGTCTCGGCCACCGCGTCGTTCGACTGGAGCCGCTGCACCAGGTCGGCCGGGCTGCGCTGGGAGAAGAAGGTGACCGGCAGCCGCAGCAGATGGCGCAGGAACCGGGCGCTGGAGAGCGTCGAGGAGATGAGCCGGCCGCGCAGCAGATTCGCCTGCTGGAGCCAGGTCAGCACCACCGTCAGCAGCACCGAGGCGCCCATCGACGCGAACAGCACGCCCAGCAGCGAGCTCTGACCGCCGATCAGATACTGGTCGATGAACGTCCGGCTGAGCGCCGGCACGACCGCGCCGACCGCCACCAGCAGCAGGCTCGCCAGCACCGCGACGGGCATCGTGCCCGAAGTGCCGCGCAGCCGGGCCGGCATGGCGCCCAGCACTCCGGCCCTGCGGCCGCCCCTGCGGAACCCGGGGCCCGGCTCCATGACCAGCACGACCCCGGTGAAACTGGTGTCGAAGTCCTCCATCGGCACGAAACGGCGGCCCTTGCCGGGGTCGTTGACGAACACGCCCCGGCGTCCGAGACGGCGGCCCATGCCGTCGTACACGACATAGTGGTTGAACTCCCAGAACAGGATCGCGGGCCCCCGCACCTCGGCGAGCGCGGCCGTGTCCATCTGCATGCCCTTGGCCGTCAGACCGTATCCACGCGCCGCCTTGAGCAGGTTGCTCGCGCGCGAACCGTCCCGCGAGACACCGCACGCGATGCGCAGCTCCTCGAGCGGGACGTGCCGGCCGTGGTGGCCGAGCACCATCGCGAGGGACGCCGCGCCGCACTCCACGGCCTCCATCTGGAGCACGGTGGGGGTGCGGACGCTCTTGACCCGGGTCCTGGGCACGCTGCGCCGGGGCGGCGCGGCACGTCGTCTGCCGCGGGTGTCCGGTGCGGCGCTCACGGCAGGAGCCAGTCGACGGGGCGCTGACCGGCCAGCCGCACCGAGGCCGTGGCCAGGGTCATGGAGGTGAGCGCGTAGGGCGGGCCGTCCGCGGAGGACCACTTCAGGCCGCTGCGGGTGCCGGACGCGCGGTCGAGCCGGACCAGCACCGCGACCGGTCTGCCCTTCTCGCTGAACTGCTCGCCGAGTTGGGCGTCACCGAGGTAGGCGGTGATCTGCTGCCGGGTCTGCGCGCTGCGGCCCACCGCCTTCACATGGCCGCGCAGCACTCCGTAGCGCTGGGCGGGCACGGACTGGACGGTCAGGTCGACGGCGGCGCCCGCGGGGATGGAGGCGGCGCTCGCGGCGGAGACGTACACCGTGGCGTACAGGGGATCGGTGGCGTGGGCGACCTTCTCCACGGCGGCGACGTCCGCGCCGGTCGGGATGATCGCGCCGATGGCGGCGGCCAGGGCGGTGACGCGGCCCGCGGCGACCGTGCGGACGACGGTGGTCTCCCCCCGCGCCGTACGCACCTTCACCACGGGCGCGTTCTCGGGAAGCCGTTCGCCCTCCGTCGCGAGGACCGCGGTGACCTGCCCGGCGACCGGACTCTGGAGGATGTAACTGCCCTGCGCGTGGGTGAGGACGGCGGGCGCGCCGACGGTGGAGGCGACGGTGCCGGTCACGGCCCAGACGGAGGCGGCGGCCATGGCGACGACCGTCACGGCCAGCACGAGCCGGCCCTGCGGGCGGGCGAGGCGCACCGGGAGGTCGAGCTCTTCGGGGGACCGCAGCTTGGCGAGGGCCTGTTGGCGGAACTGCACGGGACTCTTCTCACCTGTTCGAGAGGCTTACGGCACCCCGAGAGTCCCGGAACCGGTGGGGCGGTTCCGGGACTCGGCGGCGTGAAACGCGATCAGAGACCGGCGACCAGGCCGGTGACCGGGGCGGTGTTCAGGCCGGTCACACCCTCGACGGTGCCGATGGCCGTGCCCACGATGCCGGAGACCGGGGCAACGCCGTCCACCAGGCCGGTGACGGTGCCGACGGCGTTCAGCGCGAGGCCACCGGAGACGTTGTCGAGGTCGGCGTCGGAGATCTCGGCGGTCTCGACACGGGGGGTGGAGTTCATGATGGAACTTCCCTTCATATGGATATTCACAAGGGGGAGAGCGGCCCCCTCTGGGGGACAGACGACGGCCGCCACCGCGGGGGTGCGGCTCCCGTTCCCGGGAGCTGTGCGACCTCCGCGGTGCAACGGATCAAAGCACGGCCGCGGGGCGCCCTTCCAATCAACCAGGGCTCTCACCTGGGAACTTGTGCTCCATGGGCGATGAACCGTGCAGGGGCGCACACGCCTCTGCGGCCACTTCTTCACATGCTGCGCGGCATCGGTTCACCCCGCCCCTTGCCACCGGCGCTCCGAAGGGGACGGCCCCGGCCCATCGGCCGGAGGGGGGCGCGCGACTGTGCAGATCCCCGGTTCACGGTGACCCCGGTGAGCACGGGGTGTGCAGATTCCCTGAATCCGGGATTCCGCCACCACTTGTCGACGGAGCGTCGCCGACCGGTCGCGTTGCGTGCCGATCGAGGGAGTGCCGAGGGGTGGGGTGGGGGTCGTCCGGGGGTTTGAGGGTTCGGCGGGGGCCTGGGCGCCGCCGAACCCCGGCCGGGGGCCGCGTTCACCGCGCCGGCTCGCGCGCCGTGGCCCCGGCGTGAAGGAAATGACCCGGTTGTCTCCGCAATCGACGACTTTGGCGAAGTCAACTTCCGCAATTTGCAATGGCAGTTGAACACCCCGGGTGGCACACGCGTATCAACCGGCAAGCAGGCGCCCCCCTAGTCAGCTGCCGGACGCGGCATCGACCCCGTCCCCAGGAGGTCAAGAGTTGAGTCACAAACGGATACCCAAGCGCAAGGCCGCCATCGCGGTAGGCGGCGTCGCGGCGCTCGGAGCAGCGGCCCTGCTGCTGCCCAACGCCAACGCGTCGCAGTCGAACGGGGACGCCGCCACTCCCAGAACCTTCAAGTCGAACGACGTCTCGGACGTCGCCTCCATGCTGGCCTCCCAACTGGGTGACGCGTTCGCCGGCTCGTACTACGACGCGGCGAACAAGCAGCTCGTCATCAACGTCGTCGGTAACAACAGCAACGTCGTCAACCAGATCGAGCGGGCCGGTGCGGTGGCCCACCAGGTGCAGAACAGCACCGCCGAACTGACGGCCGCCGCCAAGACGCTGAAGAGCGACGCCTCGATCCCGGGCACCTCGTGGTCCGTCGACCCGAAGACCAACGAGATCCGCGTGACCGCGGACTCCACCGTCACGGGCGCCAAGTGGAACACCGTGGAGTCGACCGTCAAGAACCTCGGTTCCGGCGTGGCGACCCTCTCGAAGTCGGCCGGCACCCTCAAGACCTTCGTCGACGGCGGCGACGCCATCTTCGGCGGCAACGCCCGCTGTTCGCTCGGCTTCAACGTCACCGCGGGCGACGGCACCCCCGCCTTCCTGACCGCGGGTCACTGCGGTGTCGCCGCCGCCCAGTGGTCGGACGCGCAGGGCGGTCAGCCCATCGCGACGGTCGACCAGGCCACCTTCCCCGGCAACGGCGACTTCTCGCTCGTCAAGTACGACGACCCGGCCACGCAGACGAACAGCGCCGTCAACGTGGGCAACGGGCAGAGCGTCCAGATCAACCAGGCCGTCGAGGCCGCGGTGGGCCAGCAGGTCTTCCGGATGGGCAGCACCACGGGTCTGCACGACGGTAACGTGACCGGTCTCAACGCCACCGTGAACTACCCCGAGGGCACCGTCACGGGCCTCATCCAGACCGACGTGTGCGCCGAGGCGGGCGACAGCGGCGGCTCCCTGTTCACGCAGGACGGCGGCGCGGTCGGACTGACCTCCGGCGGCAGCGGTGACTGCACGGCCGGCGGCGAGACCTTCTTCCAGCCCGTCACCACCGCCCTGGCGGCGACCGGCGCGACGCTGGGCGCCGGTGACGCGGGTGCGGGTGCGGGTGACGCGGGTGCCGGTGACGCCGGTGCCGGCGGAGCGGTGGACCCGAGTGCGAGCGCGGCCGACCCGGGCGCCGGCGGTGACGCGGTGGACCCGAGCGCGGGTGCCGTGGACCCGAGTGCGGGGGCCGTGGACCCGGGCGCCGGCGGAGCCGTGGACCCGAGCGCCACCGCCAGTGACGCGGCGGGTACGGGCACCGGCCAGAACGCCGGGCACCACACCCGCAGGAAGCACCACTAGTCCGGTGCCGCGGCCGCGTGGCCGGCCGCGGTCACGGGTGAGGGTCCGGACCTCGTGTCCGCCCCGTGAAGCCGGGTGAACCGGCGATCAAGAACCACTGACCGGCCAACGGAACAGGGAATTCCGGTCGACAGTGGACAGGTCCGGCCCTCCGGCGGGAGGGTCGGACCGCTCCTCATCCGGCGTCGGCCCCGCCGTGCGGCCGGACCCGCAGCAGGAGCAGCGCGACGTCGTCGGGCCGCTCCCGCGTCGCCTCCCCGCCCTGCTGGAGCAGGGTGTCCGCCAGCTCGTCCAGCGGCTGGTGCCCGTTCGCCGCGAGCCGCCGCGCGAGGTCGGCGAGCGCGTCCTCGATGTCGACACCGGGGGACTCGATGAGACCGTCGGTGTACAGGGCGAGCACCGAACCGGGGACGAGCGGCACCTCGGTCGTCGGATAGACGGCGTCGGCGTCGATCCCCAGCAGCGGCCCGCCCGCCAGGTCGAGCACCTTCACCTTGCCGTCCGGCCGGAGCAGCAGCGGCGGCGGATGCCCCGCCCGGGCCATCACCGCGACCCCGCGCGCGGGGTCCAGACGCAGATACAGACAACTGGCGAACAGCTCGGTGCCCAGGTCGATGAGCAGCCGGTTGGTGCTCCGCATCACCTCCTCCGGCGCCTGCCCGACCGCCGTGTACGCGCGGACCGCGGTACGGATCTGCCCCATCAGCCCGGCCGCCGTCACGTTGTGCCCCTGCACGTCCCCGATCACCGCCGCCGCCCGGCCGTCCGAGGACACCATGTCGTAGAAGTCCCCGCCGATCTCCATGCCCTGGGTCGCCGGCAGATAGCGCGCCGCCGCCTCGATCGAGGCCAGCGGCGGCAGCGACGCCGGCAGCAGCGCGGCCTGCAGCCCCTGTGCGAGCTGGAGTTTGGCGTCGTAGAGCAGGGCGCGCTCCAGCGCCTGGGCGATCAGCCCGCTCAGACTGGTCAGCACCGCGCGCTCGTCGGCCGCGAAGTGGTGGGACTGCGTGTACCCGAGGACGCAGGTGCCCACCGGCCGCCCGGAGGCCACCAGCGGCAGATACGCCCACGCGCCCATGCCGTCGGGGGTCGCGTTCCGTGCCGGGTACAGCCGCTCCAACTGCTCACGCGAGTCGAAGAACGCGGGCACACCGGTGTTCAGCGCCTGGGTGCCCGGGGTCTGCTCGCTCAGCGGCAGCCCGTTGAAGCGCTCCACGACGTGCGCGTCCGGATAACCCCGGTGCCCGAGGACGTGCATGCGCCCGGCCCGGCTGGCGAGGACGACCAGGGACTGACTGCCGACGGCCGGCGAGATCTCGTCCGCCACGAGCTGCACCACGTCCTGCACGCCCGCCGCCTCCGTCAGCGCGCTCGCCAGGCTCAGCACGTGGGAGATCGTCACCAGGCGGGGGCTGCCGTCGCGCTGCTGCGGTCCCGCCCGGGTCATCTCCGACACCGGCCGGGCCCGCGCGATCCGCACGCTCAGTCCGCTCGTACTCGGATACAGCCGGAACGACAGCCAGTCGCCCGGCGGACGCAGCGCGACGAAGGAGGTCACGTGCTGGCTGATCAGCGCCGCCCGGTAGCGGTCCTCGTAGACCGGGTCGTTCAGCCAGGGCACGGCCGCCCACAACTGGGTGCCCAGGAGACCGCTGACGGGCACCCCGAGCAGCTCGGCCGTCGCCGCGTTCGCGAAGCCGACCCGCCCGTGCAGATCCAGCGAGCACAGCCCGTACGGCAGCCGCCCCACCATCCGCGCCGCCTCCACCGAGCCGAGCGCGCCGCCCGGCGCCGCCGGGTACGGCGTGAGCAGGTCCGGCTCGGGGTGCAGCGGCCGGTTCTCCGCGGCGGCCCGCTCCAGCCGCAGCGCGAGCCGGTCGCAGGCCGCCGTGAGGCGATCGCGCTCCCGGTCGGAGAGGTCGGACGGATGCGAGCCCGGCCAGGTCACGTAGACGGCACCGTACACCGTGCCCGGCGTCGCCACCGGCAGCGCGACCAGGGCGAAGGGATACGGGAGCACCACCGCGATCCGGGGATACCTGCGCGCCATCTCGTGCTCGCCCCCCACCCAGACCAGCCGCCGCCCCCGCACCGCCTCCGCGACCGGGATCGGCGCGTTGAGCCCCACCCGCTCCCACGGCGCGGCGAACGCCCGGGGCAGCCCCGCGGAGACCGTCATCTCCAGCACCGGCTCCTGGGCGGACAGCAGATAGACGGCTCCGGAATGGGCGTCCACGTCGTCCATCATCGCGGCCAGCGCCAGCGACAGCAGCGGACGTCCCACCGGGGCCGGCCGACCGGCCGGCGCCTGCGCGGTCTCCAGTCCCTCGGACACGGCGACCACCTCCTCGCGGGGCCGTCCACGACCTCCGCCCTCCAGGGGACAAGGCTCCCCCCTGTCGGCCGATCGCGCACGGCGAGCCGACCCGTCCCCCGGGCGGGCGCCGCGCCCGGCCGGCCGTGTCCCGGCCGGGCGCGACACGAACCGTCCCTTTCGTCATGAGAACGCTGTGTGAATCACAAGAACCCCGGCGGATTCGATTTCGTTCGATCGGCCGTCCCGCACGGCCTCCACCGCAGGCCCGACGCGTTCGGAACGGTCACAGGGGCTGCGCCCGAGCCCGGGAAGCGCTGTAATGACGGCGTGGTCAGTGAGGGTGCTGCGGAACGCGGAACGAGAACGTCGCGTGCCGAACTTGCCCTGAAGACGCTCACCGCGGATCTCGACCCGCGCGAACGGCTGCACCGCCTGCTGGAACAGGCACTCGTCTTCACCGGTGCGACCGTGGCCGCCGTGTACTCACCGAGTGCGAGCGGCGGTGAACTGCATCTGGCCGAGTCCGCGGGGGTGCCCAGGACGCTGTACGGGCTCCGCGACAGCTACCCCCTGTCCGGCGGCTCCCCGGCCGCCGAGGCGCTGCGCTCGGGACAGCCGTGCTGGCTCGGACCCGAGGAGCTCGCCCGCTGCGCCGACGCCCGGCGGCTGGCCTCCCAGGACTTCTCACTGGCCGTCCTGCCCCTGCGGGACAACGGCTGCATGGTCGCCGTCAGCGACGGCCCCGCCGGCTTCGGCGCCGAGGACCGGGCCTGCCTCGGGATGATCTCCGAAGCCGTCGTCGTCCCGCCCGCGCCGCCGCCGGACACGGCGGCGGACCTGCCCGCCAGCTCGTTCAGCCTCGCCATGGACACCGGACACGTCGAGGTCGACCACGACGTGCTCGAGCTGTTCGGACTGTCCCCCACCGCCTTCGACGGCAAGGTCGAGACCCTCCTGTCGATGGCCGTGCCGGAGGACCTCCCGGCCCTGATGTCCGCGGTCGAACCGGACCACATGTCGATCGGCGAACGCGAGCTGGAGTTCCGGATCCTCCAGCCGTCCGGCGGCCACAAGTGGCTCCGGCTGCGCGCCCGGCTGGTGCCGTCCGCCGAGGGCCGCCCCGCACGGCTCGTGGGCACCGTCTCCGACGCCTCCAAGCTGCGCTCCGGACTGAGCGACGTGGGCCGCGTCCAGCGGCTCGCCGCCGCGCTCGCCACCGCGGGCACCGTCCGCGACGTCGGCCAGGCCGTCGTCGCCGCCCTGCGCAAGCCCCTCCAGGCCGACCGGATCGCCGTCGCCGAGCTGGAGGGCGACCGACTCGTCGTCACACTCCTCGACCCGCCCCAGCCGGAGGTCTGGCCGGAGCTGTGGCGCAGCGAATGGCGCTCGGAGTGGCCCGACGCGCCCGTCCGGGCCATGCCCACGCTCGCCGCGGCCCTCAACGAGGGACGGCCCGCCATCTGGCCCGCCGGCGCGGACCTGGAGCCCGCGCTCGCCGAGGTCGGCCCCGGCGGACTCGCCGTCCTGCCGCTGCCCGCGGGCGGCCGCATGGCGGGCGCCTGCCTGATCGGCTGGGACGCCCCGCACGAGTTCGGCCCCGAGGAACGAGCCCTGCTCACCGCCTCCGCGGGCCTCGCCGGGCAGGCCCTCGTGCGCGCCCACGCCTTCGACGCCGAGCACGAGCTCATCGGCATGCTCCAGCGGACCCTGCTCCCGCGCCGGCTGCCCCGGCTGCCCGGCGCGGTCGCCGTCGCCCGCTATCTGCCCACCACGTCGGGCCTGGACGTCGGCGGCGACTGGTACGACGTCATCCCGCTGCCCGACAATCACGTCGCCCTCGTCATCGGTGACGTGCAGGGGCACAACGCCTCGGCCGCGACCGTCATGGGCCAGATGCGCACCGCCCTGCGTGCCTACGCCGTCGAGGGGCACCCGCCGGACGTGGTGGTCTCGCACGCCAACCGGCTCCTGCTCGATCTGGAGACCGACCTCTTCGCCACCTGCTGCTACGTCGACGTCGACATGGAGGAGGGGTCCGCCTGGTACGTACGCGCCGGACACATCCCGCCCGTACTGCGCCACCCGAACGGCCGCACCGAGGTCCCCGAGTCGGAGACCGGGCCGCCGCTCGGCGTCATCCGGCAGGCCGACTTCCCCATGAGCCCGCTCAGGCTCCAGCCCGGCACCATCGTCGCGCTGACCACCGACGGACTGGTCGAGTCCGTCGAGGTCGACGTCGAGGACGGTCTGAACCGGCTCGCCGAGGGCCTGGCCGGCTCCGACCCCGCCCACCTCGGTCTCGTCGCCGACGAGCTGCTCACCGGCGCCAACCGCAGCGACGACGTGGCCCTCCTGCTCATGCGGTACGACGGCATGGAGGTCCTGCCGCTGCGCGAGAGCTGGACCGTCTGGCGGGTCCCCGAGGCGGTCCGGCACGCCCGCCGCTACACCCGGCGCGCCCTGCGGAGCTGGGGCGTCGGCGCGTACACCGACACCGCCCTGCTGATCGTCTCCGAACTCGTCACCAACGCCCTGGTGCACACCGACGGCCAGGTCAGGCTCGACCTCACCCTCGTCAACCACCGCCTGCGCATCGCGGTCGCCGACAACTCGCCCCGCACGCCGATCAAGCCCACCAGCATCGGCTGGGAGGCCACCGGGGGCCGTGGCATCCTGCTCGTCGAGGCGACGTCGGCGACCTGGGGCACGGTGCCGGTGAGCGGCGGGAAGCAGGTCTGGAGCGAGATCGCGCTCGACTGACGAGGTGAAGCCGTGCGGCTGCTGATCATGTCCGACACCCACCTGCCCAAGCGGGCCCGGGAACTGCCCGCCGCGCTGCTCGCCGAGCTCCCGGCGGCCGACGTCGTCATCCACGCGGGGGACTGGGTCGACACCGCGACCCTCGACCTGCTGGAGGCCCGGGCCCGGCGGGTCGTCGGGGTGTACGGCAACAACGACGGCCCGGACCTGCGGGCCCGGCTCCCCGAGGTCGCCCGTGCCGAGCTGGGCGGTCTGCGCTTCGGCGTCGTCCACGAGACCGGTTCCGCGGAGGGCCGCGAACAGCGCTGCGCGCACCGCTTTCCCGGCCTCGACGTCCTGGTCTTCGGCCACAGCCACATCCCCTGGGACAGCACCGCGCCCACCGGGCTGCGCCTGCTCAACCCCGGCTCCCCGACCGACCGGCGCCGCCAGCCGTACTGCACGTACATGACGGCGACGGCGACCGAGGGCCGGCTCACCGAACTGACCCTGCACCGGCTGCCCCCGCGTACGGGCTGATTCGGGCGCCGCCCGGCTCAGCGTGGGTGGATGGCCCCGCCCCTGACCGTCAGGGGCAGCCCGCTGCCGCCCCAGCGCGACGCGATGATCTCCGCGGCTACGGACACGGCCACCTCCTCAGGTGTACGGGCTCCGAGGTCGAGCCCGACGGGGGAGTGCAGCCGGGACAGCTCCTGCTCCGGGACGCCGGCCGCGCGCAGCCGCCCCAGGCGGTCGTCGTGGGTGCGGCGGCTGCCCATCGCCCCGATGTACGCGGCCGGGCGGCGCAGCGCCTCCTCCAGCAGGGGCACGTCGAACTTGGGGTCGTGCGTCAGGACGCAGATCACCGTGCGCTCGTCGGTCGTCGTGGCGCTCAGGTAGTGGTGCGGCCAGTCCACGACCACCTCGACCGCCGCCGGGAAGCGTTCGGCGGTGGCGAACACCGGACGGGCGTCGCACACCGTGACCCGGTAGCCGAGGAAGGAGCCGATGCGGGCCACGGCGGACGCGTAGTCGATCGCGCCGAAGACGAGCATGCGCGGGGGCGGCGCGAAGGAGTGCAGGAACACGGTGACGGCGTCCTCGCGCCGCTCACCGTGCGGCCCGTAGTGCCGACACCCGGTCGCACCCTGAGCCAGCTCCCCCCAGGCATCGGCGACCACGGCGACATCCAGCCCCTCGGCCCCGAGCGACCCGAGGACTTCGACGACGGGGTCCACCGGCCCGGGCGGGGCGGAGACTGCACCGTGGGGGCCCGCGGAGCCCGGTGTGCTGTCGGGTCCCGTCGCGGCGGGTGGGTCGTCCGGGGCGGTGGAGGGGTTGGGACCGGGCGTGCCCTCCGGAGCACCGGAGGGCGTCGGGCCGACGGGCACGGGCTCCTCGGGGCGGACGGCCAGTGTCGCGCCCCGTGGTGCCGGGCCGTCCAGGACCGTCGCCAGCGTCACCGGGCGGCCCGCCGCCACCGACTCGGCCACCGCGCCGAAGGCGGGATCGTCGGCCGGCGACACCCGCCGGACCAGCAGGGTGATCTCCCCGCCGCAGGTGAGGCCGACGGCGAAGGCGTCCTCGTCGCTGTACCCGAACGTCTCCAGGCGCGCCTCGCCCGAGGCGATCACCTCCCGGGCCAGTTCGAAGACCGCGCCCTCGACACAGCCGCCGGACACACTGCCCACGACCTCGTCCCCGGGCCCCACCGCCATGGCCGCGCCCGGGTCGCGGGGCGCGCTGTCGCCGACCGCGACCACCGTGGCCAGTCCGAACGGCGAGCCCGCCGCGTACCAGGCGCGGAGCGCCGGGAGGATGTCACGCATCGCCCGCTCCTCTCGCCGTGGCCACGCCCTCTCGGGTCACCTTCCAGGATCCGCCCCGCGGCTGGATTTCGTTGAGCGTTAATACGTTGCCGTCCCGGCGGGCCGCCTGCTGCACTGGCGGGAACGTGTTCACCGGGACCGAGGAGCAGCACATGCGAGCACCGTTCATGTCCACCCAGGAAGGAATCACTCTCATCTCAAAGGACATGACACCCGGTGCATATGCTCAACCTGGGAATCCTGGCGCACGTAGACGCCGGTAAGACGAGCCTGACCGAGCGGCTGCTGCACACGGTCGGGGTCATCGACGAGATCGGCAGCGTCGACGACGGGAACACCCGGACCGACTTCCTCGCGCTGGAGCGGCAGCGCGGCATCACGATCAAATCCGCCGTCGTCTCCTTCGCGATCGACGACCTCACCGTCAACCTGATCGACACCCCCGGTCACCCGGACTTCATCGCCGAGGTGGAACGGGTCCTCGGCGTGCTCGACGGCGTCGTCCTCGTCGTCTCGGCCGTGGAGGGCGTGCAGGCGCAGACCCGCGTGCTGATGCGGACGCTCCAGCGGCTGCGCATCCCCACGCTGATCTTCGTGAACAAGATCGACCGACGCGGAGCCCGGCACGAGGAGATCCTCGCCAAGATCTCCGAACGTCTCACCCCGGCGATCGTCCCCATGGGCGAGCCCGGCGGACTGGGCACGCGGGCCGCGTCCTTCGCCCCCTACTCCGCCGACCGGCTGCGACCGCACCTCCTCGACCCCCTCGCCGGGCAGGACGAGGAGCTGTTCGCCGCGTACGTCGAGGACGGGGTGTCGTACGAGCGTCTGCGCGCCGCGCTCGTACGGCAGACCGGGCAGGCCCTGGTGCACCCGGTGTTCTTCGGATCGGCCATGACCGGCGCGGGCGTCACCGAGCTGATCGCCGGTGTCCGGGAGCTGCTGCCCGTGGCGCGGGCGGACGCCGACGGGCCGCTGTCGGGCACCGTCTTCAAGGTCGAACGCGGAGCGGCCGGCGAGAAGATCGCGTACGCGCGGATGTTCTCGGGAACCCTGCGCACCCGCGACCGGCTCACCCTGCGCGACGGCGAGGAGGGGAAGGTCACCGCGATCAGCGTCTTCGACCAGGGCGCGGCGGTCCGCGAGGCGTCCGTGAGCGCGGGACGCATCGGCAAGCTGTGGGGACTGGGCGCCGTCCGGATCGGCGACACCATCGGCGAGGCGCCGCACTCGCCGACCGGGGAACACCACTTCGCCCCGCCGACCCTGGAGACCGTCGTCACCCCCGGCCGCCCGGCCGACAAGGGCGCGCTGCACACGGCGCTCACCCAACTCGCCGAGCAGGACCCGCTCATCGGTCTGCGGCACGACGAACTGCGCGGGGAGATCTCCGTGTCGCTCTACGGCGAGGTCCAGAAGGAGGTCCTCCAGGCGACCCTGGCCGACGAGTTCGGCGTCGACGTCCTGTTCCGCGAGACCACCCCGCTCTGTGTCGAACGGCCCCTGGGCGCCGGCGCGGCGGTCGAGTTCAACAAGAAGGACCCCAATCCGTTCCTGGCCACCGTCGGCCTGCGCGTCGAGCCGGCGCCGATCGGCTCGGGCGTGGAGTTCCGGCTGGAGGTCGAACTCGGATCGATGCCGTACGCGTTCTTCAAGGCGGTCGAGGACACCGTCGCGGACACGCTGGGACAGGGGCTGCACGGCTGGCAGGTCACCGACTGCGTCGTCACCATGACGCACTCGGGCTACTCGCCGCGCCAGAGCCATGCCCACCAGGGCTTCGACAAGAGTATGTCCAGCACGGGCGCCGACTTCAGGGGTCTGACCCCGCTGGTGCTGACCGCCGCCCTGCGCGGGGCCGGGACCCAGGTGTACGAGCCGATGCACCAGTTCCGTCTGGAGGTGCCCGCGGACACCCTCGGCGCCGTGCTGCCCCTGCTGGCCCGGCAGCGTGCCGTGCCGCGGACCACCCGGATCCACGGCTCCTCGTGCGTGCTGGAGGGGATCCTCCCGGTGGTGCGGGCGCACGAGCTGGAGCAGCAGCTCCCGGGCCCGACGCGAGGAGAGGGCGAGCTCGAATGCGCCTTCGACCACTACGCGCCGGTGGCCCGGGACGTGATCCCGGACCGTCCCCGGACCGATCTGAACCCGCTGGACCGCAAGGAGTATCTGCTGAACCTGACGCGCAGGGTGGGAGGTTGAACCGCCGGACGGCGGGGCTCACGGGCGCGGCGCGAGGCCGGGAGAAACCGGAAACTTACTCATGAGTCAGAGGTGTTGACGGCCTCCGGCACCCGCAGGACTGTTGTGAGCATGCCAAGATTACGTGCGCGTCTGTTCGGCGTCCTCGTACTCCTCACCGGATTCCTCACGGCGGCGGGCACCCGGCCCGCCGCCGCGGACGGACTCCCCGACTCCCTCTGGTTCGACCAGCCGGCCGCCGCCGCTCTCACGGTCGCGAACGGCCGCTTCACCGACGGCCTCGGCCGTGAGGTCGTGCTGCGCGGCTACAACGTCTCCGGCGAGACCAAACTGGAGGAGAACGGCGGACTGCCCTTCGCGTCGGTCGCCGACGCGACGAAGTCCGCGGCGGCGCTGCGCGCCCTGGGCGGCGGCAACTCCGTGCGCTTCCTGCTCTCCTGGGCGCACGCCGAACCGGTCCGCGGCCAGGTCGACACCGTCTATCTCGCCGCGGCCACGGACCAGATGCGCGCCTTCCTCGACGCGGGCGTCCGTGTCTTCCCCGACTTCCACCAGGACCTCTACTCCCGCCACCTCTTCAACGCGGGAAGCTGGTACTCGGGCGACGGCGCCCCCAAGTGGGCGGTGACCGCGGGCGGTTACCCGCAGGAGTCCTGCGGCATCTGCCTGTTCTGGGGCCAGAACATCACCCAGAACAACGCCGTCAAGGCCGCGCAGTACGACTTCTGGCACAACTCCTACGGGCTCCAGGACGCCTTCCTCACCACGGCCGAGGCCACGATGACGTACGTCCGCCGGCACCTCACCACGGCCGAGTTCGCGGGTGTCGCCGGCTTCGACCCGTACAACGAGCCGTACGCGGGCAGTTACGAGTCGGGCCGGACGAGCCGTACCTGGGAGCGCGACCTGCTCTGGCCGTTCTACGGGAGGTTCCGGGCCCGCATGGACGCGGCCGGCTGGCAGGACAAGCCCGCCTTCGTGGAACCGAACCTCTTCTGGAACGCCAACATCTCCTCCCAGAAGCAGGAGGGCGGACTGCTCGACGCGGGCACCCTCGGTCCGCGCTATGTGTTCAACACCCATTTCTACGACCAGAAGGCCATCTCGGGCATCCTCATGTGGGGCAAGGCGTCGGACGGCCAGTACGCGAGCGACTTCGCGGCCGTCCGGGACCGGGCCTCGGCCGCCGGGACCGCGGCCGTCGTCAGCGAGTTCGGCCATCCGCTCTCCGGCACGGTCTCGGACAAGGCCCCGACGGTCGACAAGGCGATGTACCAGGCCCTCGACTCCCGTCTGACCGGCGCCGGCTGGTGGACCGGGACGGCGTCCTCGGGAGCGGTCCTGTCCGGCACCCAGTGGCAGTGGGACATCTACAGCGGCCGGCACCACGAGCTGATGAACGACAACCCGGACAAGGTTCGGGCCTCGGGCGACGCCTGGAACGACGAGGACCTCTCCGCCGTGCGCCTCGACGACTCGGGAACGGCCGTCCTGCGCCAGGACGCCCGGCTTCTGGACCGCCTGTACCCCGGCGCCACCGCGGGCTCCACCCTCGCCTTCACCTACGAGGACCGCTCCCGCGACGGCTCCACCACGCTGACCTGGAACCCGGTGCCCTCGACCCTTCCCCAGGTCTCCCAACTGGTGGGAACCGGTCAGTACGGAGTGCTCGTCTGGCGCTCCGACGGCGGGTCCGCTCCGACCGAGCTCCATCTGCCGGCCTCGTTCCCCGCCTCGGCCACGACGGTGGTCTCCGACCTCGGCGCTCTGGTGTCCCCGCCCGCCTACACCACGACGACGCCCGTGGCCGTGGCTCCCGAGCCGGGCGGGGCGGGAAGCAGACGCCTCCTGCTCACCGCGTCCGGCCCGGGAACCGTGCACTACGCGCTGGTCACGAACGGGGCCACCGCTCCGTCCGCCGCCCTGCTGAACGGGGCCCGGACCGAACTCGCCGCCTGGGCCGCCGCGCGATTCGGCTGAGCACCGGTCAACTGCTGCCCGGCCCTGTCCAGTTCGCCTCGACGTGGCCGAGCCTGACCCGCTGGGGATGGTCGCCGACCGGCACCGACACCGTCTTCCGCCCGGTGGCGAAGTCGATGGCGGTGACCTGGTCGGCACCGCTCTCGGAGACGACACAGTCCTTGCCGTCGCCGCTCACGGTCGCCCAGTACGGCTTGGAGGCGGGGATCAGCGGCCCCTCCTGGAGGGTCGCGCGGTCGACGACCGTCGCGTAGTCGTCCATGGTCCCCGCGACGCACAGCGCGGTGCCCGACGGGTTCATCGAAATGCCGTGGTGGCGCGAGTCGTTGACCCATGTCGTGCGGTCGCTGCTCGTCGCGGGGTTCTTCGGGAGGGTCTTCACCCGGGTGATCCTGTCGGTGGCCACGTCGTACTCCAGGAAGCCGTTGAAGAACGAGACCTGGAAGTACAGCTTGGACTCGTCCGGCGAGAAGACGGCCGGGCGCACGGCGTCGGAGTAGTCCCTGAGGCCGATGGCGTCGAGGCGCTGGCGCATGTCGATCACCTTCACCTGCTTGAAGGTGGCCGCGTCGACGACGGTGATCTTCCGGTCGCCCTTCGTCCAGTCCAGCCAGGGCTCGTCGAGAGCGGTGGTCACGTCGCCGATCGCCATGTTCCAGATGTACTTGCCGTCGTGGGTGAAGATGTTCTCGTGCGGTTTGTCGCCGGTGGCGAACGACCCGAGTTGCCTGCCGGTCGTGATGTCGAGCACGTGCACGGTGTTCGCGGTGGAGGCCGACACCGCGACCCGGGTGCCGTCCGGCGACACGGCCATGTGGTCGGAGCGGTAACCCGACACGGCGAAACGCCAGTTGATCCGTCCGGTGGCGAGGTCGATCGAGACCACGTCGGCGAAGCTCGGGCGCGAGACCACCACCGACCGTCCGTCGGGCGTGGAGTACATGTCGTCGACGAACTGGTCGTGCCCCTCGCCGACGCCGTTGCGGATGCCCATGAAGTAGGCCCACTTGATGGGGTCGGCGTTGATCGCCGCCATCCGTTCGGCCTTGTCCGGGATGACGTCGACCCGGCCGACCTTCGCGAAGTCGCCGGTGGACTTGATGACGTCCGCGGTGCCTTCCCAGTTGTTCCCGACGAACATCACCTCGCGCAGATCGGAGGTGCCGGCCTGGGCGGCGGCCGCGGACGCGGCGGTCGCCGTGCCGCCGAGGGTCAGCGTGAGGGCCGCGGCGAGCGTGCAGAGGTGTCTGGCTCTGAGCACGGACATGGAGGGTCCCTGTCGTAGTGGGGGAGTGCGGGTCGGTGGACCGGGAGCGCGTGCTGTGCGTGCGCGACGTCAGAATGACGCGATCATGACAAGATGCAATCTGAACACGCGTGCTTTCAAAGTGTGCTTACTGGAAAGTAAGGACTGGGGGAGCCTCTTCACAAGGGGCGGTGCACGAGAAAATCGCCGAAGGGGCGAACGCCGGCTCGGGCCAGGGGAGGAACGCGTGGACGGCAGGGTGAGACGGCCCACCGGCCGGTACGGCGGCCGGACGGCGGAGGAGCGGCAGGCGGAGCGCCGCCGTCGCTTCCTCGACGCGGGGCTGGAACTGTTCGGCGCCGGGCCCGGCTACCGGTCCACGACCGTGGCGGCCCTCAGCGAGGCGGCGGGACTGTCCACGCGCCAGTTCTACGAGGCGTTCCGCAGCCTCGAGGACGTCCTGGCGGTCCTCCATCTCCAGGTCAACGACTGGGCCGAGCGGGCCGCCCTGGACGCGCTCGCCGAGGCCCGCGACCTGCCGCTCGCCGAGCGCGCCACCGCCCTCTTCCGCGCCTACGCGGCGAACGTGACGAGTGATCCGCGCCGTATCCGCATCACCTTCGTGGAGATCATCGGCGTGAGCGCGCGGCTGGAGGAGCAGCGGCTCGCCCGCCGGGCCCGGTGGGTGGAGTTCATCTGCGGGGAGGCGGCCGGAGCCGTGGCCCGCGGGGAGGCGGCGCCGCGCGACTACCGGCTGGCCGCCACCGCCTTCATCGGCAGCGTGAACGGCCTGCTGCACGACTGGAACGCCGGCTGGGTGGACGCGACCCTGGACGAGGTGGTGGAGGAACTGGTCCGCCAGCTCCTGGCGATCCTGCGGCCCGCGGGATGGGTCACGGACGGCGCCCCGGGCTCGTAGACAGCCGGGGCGGGGCTCGTGGACAGCCGGGGCGGGGGGAGGCGGGGCCGAGGCGGGGCGGGTCCGCGGCCCTCAGGACCGTCCGGGGTGTTCGAGACGGGTGAGGGCCTCCGCGACCGGGGCCACCCCTTCCTCCGTGCGCAGATGTTCCGCCAGGCTTCGTGCGTTCCGGCGGTACGAGGGGTCCGTGGTCACCCGGACCAGGGCCGCCGCCAGCCGCTCGGCGCGCAGACGGCGGGGCGACAGGGTGCCCGGCGCGACCCCGAGAGCGACCAGCCGGGCCGCCCAGAAACCCTCGTCGAACTGGACCGGCACGGGCACGGCGGGGATCCCGGCCCGCAGCCCCGCCGCCGTCGTGCCGGCCCCGGCGTGGTGCACGACCGCTGCCATCCGGGGGAACAGCAGGGAGTGCGGCACCTCGTCGACGGTGAACATGTCCTCGCCGGTGGCGTGCAGCCCGCCCCACCCCCGCTGGATCACCCCGCGCAGCCCGGCGGCCCGCAGCGCGCGGACGATCTCGCCGCTCAGCCGCCCGGGATCGGGAACGGTCGCGCTGCCGAGGCCCACGAACACCGGAGCGGGGCCGGCGTCCAGGAAGTCCTCCAGCGCGGAGGGGAGCCGGGCGTCCTCGCTGACGTAGGGCCACCAGTAGCCGGAGACGTCGAGCCCGCGTCTCCAGTCCCGCGGCCGCGGCACGACGAGGGGGCTGAACCCGTGGTGCACCGGCCAGGCCCGCCGCTCGCGGGCCCGCCGGGCCGCGACGGTCCCCACGGGCGGCAGGCCGAGCTCCTTGCGCAGCTCCCGTACCGTCCGCGCGAAGACCCGCTCGACGGCGAGGTTCACCCCGTACCCCGCCGCCCGGTTGACCGCGGACCCCCAGGATCCGGCGGCGGCCACCGGTGGCGCGAACTCCCCGGTCGGCTCCAGTGGCTGAAGGTGCACTCCCATGCTGGGCAGGCCCAGCCCCTCCGCGACCGCGTATCCGAGCGGTCCCAGTGAACCGGACAGCAGCAGGACGTCGGCGCCGGAGGCGGCCGCGATCATGCCGTCGGTCAGCCGCCCGGCCAGCGACCGCGCCAGCCCGGCGAGCCGGACCACCTTCCCGGCGCCCGTGGCGCTGCGGTGGAGCCGCCGCCCCGGCCCGGACTCCAGCTCGGCCCGCGGATCGACGGGCAGCGGGTGGAACCCCACCCCCGAGCCCGGCACCAGACCGGCGAAACATCCGTGCGTCACCAGGGTCACCTCGTGCCCGGCCCGCACCAGGCCGTGCCCGAGTCCGGTGAACGGCGCCACGTCGCCCCGTGAACCCGCCGTCATGATCGCAACGCGCACGGGATCCAGTATGGCGAGTTTCGTACCCTGTGACCCGCTCCTAGCGCTGCCGGAAGCGACTCTCGGCAAACCGGCCATGGCGCAAAATTGCTCTGGCTCGCCATCATGGCGAATGATCGAATCGGCGCTCGAACAATTCAGTGGTGGGGGTGGACTGCGTGCGAGCGAAGTCGTACTTGGATCTGCACGGGGAGATGTCCGCGGACATCGACGCGGAGCGAAACGCGGCGCTCGACATGCTCGGCCCGGCGGCCGCGTCCGTCCGGGCCGCGGTCGCCGAACTCCTGGCTCACCGGACCTTCGCCTACCCCCACTCCGTTCTGCCGATGATCGTCCACGGAGTGGAGACGGGGGCGCCCGGACCGGCCGTCCCGCTGGCCGTCGTCCATGAACTGTGGTGGACCTCCGCGTGCTACCTGGACGACCTCGCCGACGGCCAGGCCGTCCTCGCCGCCGGCGCGCTCCGCGAGAGCGAGGCGCTGCTCGCCACCGTCATCAGCGGAATACCCCTTCCCCTGCTGGTCGTTCAGTCGCCCCGGATCCCGGAGGAGGCGCGCGGCCCGCTGTCGGCCGAGATCGTGCGGTGCTGGATCGGCGCGACCGAGGGGCAGTTGAGGGATCTTCGCGCCGACGTGGACGAGGTCACGTGCGACGCCGTCGTCACGGCGTACCTCGGGAAGTCCGGGGCGCCGTACAGCATGGTCACCGCCATGGCGGCGCGTCTGGCCGGCTGCTCGGACGAAAGGGTGGAACTCTGGCGGGAGTTCGGCAACGTCTTCGGCATCCTGTGGCAGCTCTTCAACGATCAGCAGGACATCCTGACCGGCCGCGACGAAGACCTCGCGAACGGCACGGTGACGTATCTCCTGGCCTGCGCGGTGGAGAACGCCGGGCCGGACTCGGCGGCCGACGTCCTCGGACTGCACGCCGCCGGACGCCACTCGCCCGAGGGACGGGAGGCGCTCACCGGCGTCCTGCTGGCGCCCGACGTGCTGCGCCGGTACGAGGAGGACATCAGCGCGTTCCGCGACCGGGCCCACCGTCTCCTGCGCGAACTCGGCGGCGACGCGGCCCATTCGGCGGTTCTGCGCGACTTCGTGGACCGGGCGTCCCCCATGCTGCTCCGGGCGCCGAGGCCCGTCGCCGGGGCGGTCACGACCCAGCTCTGACGGCGACGTTGCGGCCCTCGACGCCGACGGGTACGGGGCGGGCGTGACTCACCGCGGCCGGATGCGCAGCCTTCGGGGCGGACGAGGTGCCGGGGGGTGCTGCCGCGAACGCGCGGTCCGCAGCAGCGAGTCCAGCAGGGAGGCGGAGACCCGCAGGCCCGCCGCCCGGACCGCGGCCCGGCGGCGACGGTCCGGACGGGAACTGCCCATCGCGGCGCCCGCGGAGAAGGTCCAGGTCACACGAGACGTGACCTGGACCTTCGGCCAGTTCCTCCCTACTCGTCCCATGCCTGGACCAGTGTCTGTTCGATGATCTTGCCGTCGCGCAGCGACATCATCGACGTGCTCATCACCCGCACCCCGTCCGCGTACACGCACGTCTCGGTGTAGGCGACGTGATCGCCCTGGACGACGCACTGGTCCATCTTGTGCGTCATGTCCCGGCTGTAGACGTCGTCGAGCATCTCGGCGATCTCGGCGCGGCCGTGTTTGACCATCGGGTGACTGGGCTGGGTGTTGCGGTCGACGATGCGCAGTTCCGCGTCGTCCGCGTAGAGCGACAGGAGATCTGCCGCACTGTGTCCTTCAATGCCCCGGCGCAGCGCCTCGGTGTCGAAGGCGGGGGCTGCCGCTGTGCCCATGGGTGACCTCCTCAGGAAGGCGCGGACCGGCCACGAGCCGACCGCGAAGCGCCTCAGTATCGAGCGTCCTCCGCCTCGGGGCCCACGGCAAACGCAGACGCCCGATGCGCCTCTCGGGTGAGCGCGGGGACCGGGCCGTGTCCGTCCCGGGGCCGCGGCCGTTGCTCATTGCATGATCTCAACACGACGTATCGTCGCCGCCGTTGGTCTCGCCGTCGGCGTCACAGGGCTCGCCGCGCCGATGGCGACGGCCGCGGGCTCCGAAGCTCACGACACCGCGAAGCTGAGCCCCATGACCACGCTCGACTCCCTCGCGACGAGCGACATCCCCGCCGCGGCCCAGAGCCGGCTGCCCCGGCCCTCCAGCCAGCTCGGGGGACTGAACAGGCTGTACGAGCTGAACCAGCTCCACCAGGTGACCGACCTCGCCGCCCCCGTCACCGGCCTGCTCCCGGGCATCGAGGCCTAGGGCCTGCCGTTCGGGTCACGCGGCGGTACGCGGGGCAGGGGAGGCGTGGATCACCCCGCCTCCCCGCGTCCGCGTACCGCCGTACGGAACGCGATGGGGGCCTGCCCCGCGCGCTGGTGGAAGTACTTGGCGAAGTTCGTGGCGCTGGAGAAACCGAGCCGGTCGGCGATGCGGGCGGCGGCCAGGTCGGTGTGCGCGAGCAGCCGCTTGGCCTCCAGGATCACCCGGCGGTCGATGAACTCCTTGGCGCCGATCCCCGTCGATTCGAGGGCGGCCCGGGACAGGGTACGGGCGGAGTAGCCGAGGGTGAGGGCGTAGTCGTCCACCCGCCGGGTGCGGGCGAAGTCCCGCTCGACGGTCGCGCGGAATCGAAGAAAGGTTTCACTGGGCCCGGTGACTGGGGTGTCGGACCCCTCCAGATGGGCCAGGCGCAGGATCAGCACGTCCAGCAGATGACGCAGCACGGCACCGTGCGCGTCGCGCGGCAGCCGCCCGGGTGCCTGGAACTCGTGCTCCAGATGTTCGGTCGCCACACGCAACGAGGCGGCCGCACCGCCTTCCGGGGTGCGCAGCACGCGGCCGTGCGGATCGTCGAGCCGGGCCGCGCGGACGGTGGCCGCGCCGGGGAAGTCCCGTTCGAAGGCGATGAGCGTCCCCTCGGCCCGCGTGAGATCCCCCCACTGCAGGACCTGCCCGGGGCGGGTCCACAGCCAGGAGTCCCGCTCGACGTCGTGGGCGGTGAAGTCCACGGTCTGGCGCAGGGTGCCGGAGGCCAGGGTGAGCACCTGGTGGAAGCCGGGACGCTGCGGTACGCCGAGACCGGTGCCGTGGGCGCGGGTCCGGGCGCGCAGCGCGGCCAGCGAGATCACTTCCAGGCCGGCGGGTGGGCCGACGGGGGCCGCGGAGATGATCCCGGGGGCGGCCTGCCCGGCCGGGTATCGGTTTTTGACCATGATCAGTCGCCTGCGTATCCGGGTGGGACGTGCTCGCCGCCCGGTCGGGGCCGGCCGTGCGCGGACGACCGCCCCCGGGGCGGAAAGAAGGGCATCACCATAGAGGAGAGCCGGACCGTCGCCAAGGAAATCCCGCGGGCTTCTCCGCCGGAGGGTGGTGCCGGCGGGCCGGGCGTGCCGCCGACGCGTCGGCGTCCCCGCGGGCCGGGGCGCGGTCATGGAGCCGTGGTCACCGAGCCACGGTCATGGTGCGCGGCCATCGTTTCGCGGTGATGGTTTCGCGGTCACCCCGCGGTCGCGAGGAACTGGGTGGTGGCCAGTTCCGCGTAGAGGGCGTCCGCCGCGACGAGTTCGCGGTGCGTGCCCACGGCACGGACGCGGCCCGCGTCCATCACGACGATACGGTCGGCCGTCGTCACGGTGGACAGCCGGTGCGCGACGACCAGGACCGTGGTCGTACGGGCCACATCGGCGACCGTGTCGCGCAGCGCCGCCTCGTTGACCGCGTCGAGCTGCGAGGTGGCCTCGTCCAGGAGCAGCAGCCGGGGGCGGCGCAGCAGGGCCCGGGCGATGGCGACGCGCTGGCGCTCGCCGCCGGACAGCTTGGTGCCGCGATGCCCGACGAGGGTGTCCAGACCGTTCGGAAGCCGGGACACGAGCCCGTCGAGGCGCGTCGTCTTCAGCACCCGTGTCAGCTCGCCCTCCTCGGCCCCCGGGTTGCCGAGCAGGAGGTTGTCGCGCAGCGAGCCGGACAGCACCGGCGCGTCCTGCTCCACGTAGCCGATGACGGACCGGAGCCGGGGCAGCTCCCATTCCTCCAGCGGGCGGCCGTCCACGCTGATGACGCCCGCCTCGGGCTCGTAGAACCGCTCGATGAGCGAGAACACGGTGGTCTTGCCCGCGCCGGAGGGGCCGACGAACGCGGTCAGGCCCCGGGCCGGGACGGCGAACGTCACGCCGTGGTGCACGTACGGCAGATCGTCGGCGTAGCGGAAGCGGACGTCCTCGAAGGCGAGCGCCGCCGGTTCCGCGCCCGGCTCCGGCAGCGGTGCGGGCAGGGCGGCGGGTTCGGCGGGCAGCCGCAGCGCCTCCTGGATGCGGGCGAGCGCGGCGGCCCCCGTCTGGTACTGCGTGACCGCGCCGACCACCTGCTGGATCGGTGACATCAGATAGAACACGTACAGCAGGAAGGCGACCAGGGTGCCGACGTCGATGGCGCCGGTCGCGACCCGGGCGCCGCCCACCGCGAGGACCGTGATGAAGGCGACCTGCATCGCCAGCCCCGCCGTGTTGCCGGCGGCCGCCGACCACCGGGCCGCCCGCACGCTCTGCCGCCAGGACTCCTCGGCGGCCTCGTGGACGCCGCGCTCCTCACGGTGCTCGGCGCCCGACGCCTTGATCGTCCGCAGGGCGCCGAGGGTCCGCTCCAGCGAGGCCCCCATCACCCCGACGGCGTCCTGGGCCCGTCTGCTCGCCCGGTTGATGCGCGGCACGATCACACCGAGCACCGAACCCGCGCACAGCACCACCCCCAGCGTGACGCCGAGGAGCACCGGGTCGACCAGGCCCATCATGACCACCGTCGCGACGAGCGTGAGACCACCGGTGCCGAGTCCGACGAGGGAATCGGTCGTGACCTCGCGCAGCAGGGTCGTGTCGGAGGTGATGCGCGCCATCAGGTCGCCGGGCTCGCTGCGGTCCACGGCGGGTATGCGCAGCCGCAGCAGATACGAGGACAGAGCGCGCCGCGCGCCCAGCACCACCGACTCCGCGGTGCGCCGCAGGACGTACGAACCCAGCGCCCCCACCGCCGCGTTGGTCACCACCAGGGCCGCCATGCCGAGCAGGGCCCGTCCGATCGGGCGGTCGTGCGACAGATCGTCGATGAGCCCGCGCGCGACCAGGGGCAGCAGCAGACCGGTGGCCCCGGTCGCGAGTGCCAGCAGCGCGCCCCCGAACAGGGCCCGGCGGTGCGGTCGTACGTACCCGAGCAGCAGGCGCCACGCGGGCACCTCGGGCTCGGCCTCGGTCAGGCTCACGGCGCTCCTCGCGGGAGTGGGGGACGGAGCCCTCAGGCTACGTCGGCGGCCCGGGCGGGCCGGTCCCGACTGCCCCCGGTCGGCGCGGACTTCAGGACACGCGGTCCGCGAGGGCCGCGAGGGTGGCGTCCAGGTCCGCCGCACGAGGCCGGTTGTGCGGGAGCTTCGAGAGCAGCGCGGCCATCCCGCAGGTGTTCGTGAGCGCCGAGAGGACCAGGCCGCCCGCGACACCCGCGGAGAGCAACTGCCAGGCGGGGTGCAGGAGTCCGAGCGCGAGGCCGGTGAGGACGACGGTTCCGGCGGTGAACCGGACCTGGCGTTCCATGGACCAGCCGGCCCGCGCGGTGGTGGCCGGGCGGTGCAGTTCGTGCCCGCGCTCCGCCCAGGCGCCGGTGCCGCCGGTGAGCGTGGCCGCCGCCACCCCGTGCTCGGCCAGCAGGGCGCAGGCGTTCGCCGAGCGGTTGCCGGAGGCGCAGACGACGAGGAGTCCGGTGCGGGCGTTCCCGAGCACGGGCAGCGCGTGGCGGAGCCGGTCCAGCGGGACGTTCAGGGCGCCCGGCAGGTGGCCGGAGGCGTACTCGCCCGGGGTGCGGACGTCGATGACGGTCAGCTCGCCGAGGCGGCCGCGGGCCTGGTCGGCGTCGAGGGAGACGGGGGTGTTCATGCGGAGTGTCATCCTTGCTCTTCGGGGGTGCCCCGCGGGGGCGGAGTAAGATACCCCTAGGGGTATGGATTGAGGAGTCTTCGTGGAACTGGAACTCGCGGGTGACGAGCTGAAGTCGGTGCTGAACCGGCTGCGCCGGGCGCAGGGGCAGATCTCCGGGGTGATCCGGATGATCGAGGAGGGGCGGGACTGCGAGGACGTGGTCACCCAGCTCGCCGCCGCCTCCCGCGCCCTGGACCGGGCCGGTTTCGCGATCATCGCCACCGGGCTCCAGCAGTGCCTGACCGACGTGGAGAAGGGCGCGAGGAACGGCGAGGACAGCGACCAGATGCGGGCCCGGCTGGAGAAGCTCTTCCTGTCGCTCGCCTGAGCCTCACAGCACGACGTCCAGGAACATCAGCGCGGCCACCGCCAGCAAAGCCCAGGCGAAGATCCGCTGAAGCGTGCCGCCGGAGAGCCGGGCCGCGAGCCGTTTGCCGTCCCACGCGCCGAGGACGGCGGCTCCGGCGAACGGCGCGACGACCGCCCAGTCGACACTGTGCGCCGTTCCCGCCCGGGCGAGCAGCGCGGCGAGCGAGTTCGCCGTGATCACCAGCAGGCTGGTGCCGACGGCGGCCCGCATCCGCAGACCCACGACGTTCACCAGGGCCGGTACGGCGAGGAAGCCGCCGCCCACCCCCAGCACGCCGGTCACCGCGCCGAGGCCCGCGCCGGTTCCGGTGATCCGGCCGGTCCCCGCGGGCGTGGACCCCGCGACCTCGGCCGACGGCCGCAGCATCCGCCACGCGGCGAGGCCCGCGATCAGCGCGAACGCGCCGGTCAGCACGGCCGGGGGCAGCAGTCCGGAGACCGCCCCGCCCAGTGCCGCGGGGATCAGCCCCGCCAGCGCGAACAGCGCTCCGGCCCGCCAGCGGACGGTGCCCTCCCGGGCGTGCGCCGACAGCGCGGTCGCCGAGGTGAGGGTGACGATGACCAGACTCGCGGTGGTGGCCGCCGACGGGGTGAAGCCGAGCAGATAGATCAGGGCGGGCACGGTCAGCACACTGCCACCGCCGCCCAGCGCCCCGAGCGCGAGCCCGGTCACGCCCCCGGCGAGGAGGGCGAGGATCAGAACACTCACGCGGCGGAGTCCTCGAACGCGACGGAGGCGGTGCCGGGGGCGGTAGGGGCTGTCGTGCCGGCCGGGTCCGAGGGGGCGGCGTGAGCGGCGGGAGCGGCGCCGTCGGAAGGACCGGCGGGGGAGGTGGGACCAGCCGGAGCCGCCGTGTCGCCGGAGGTGATCGGAGTGCCGGGAGCGTCGGGGCCGGTCCGGGCGCTTCGTGTCATCGGCAGGCCGGACGCCGCCGCCGCGGTGAAGGCGTCGTCGACGGCCACGACGTCCCGGCCCGTCGCGTCGAGCAGTGAGGCCGCGATGGCCGCCCGCATGCCTCCGGCGCAGTGCACCCAGACCGTCCCGGCGGGTATCTCGCCGAACCGGTCGCGCACCTCGTGGACGGGGATGTGTACCGACCCCGCGATGTGCCCGCCGGCCCGCTCGGAGTCGCGCCGTACGTCCAGGACCACGGTCTCGCCCGCCGCGTACACCTCGGCCAGTTCGGCGAAGACCGCGCGCCGGAAGGTGCGCGGCTGTTCCCCCGCGCGCAGCCAGTCGGCCGGCGAGCCCACGGCCACGGCGGCCGGACGGTCCACGCCGACCTGGACCAGTTCGCGCTGTGCGCGGGCGAGCTGCTCCGGAGACTCGGCGAGGAGGGTCACCGGCTTGCCCCAGGGCAGCAGCCAGGCCAGATGGACCGCGAGTTGGCCGTCCGCCTCGAAGTTGACCGCTCCGGCGACATGCCCGGCCGCGAACGCGAGCCGGCTGCGCAGGTCCACCACCCATTCCCCGGCCGCGAGCCGCGCGGCGATCTCCGCGGCGTCCGCGGGCGCGGGCGGGGTCAGGTCGACGGGGGCCGGGCCGCCGGCGTTGGCGGGGCCCATGTGGGCGTAGTACGCGGGAACGTCGTCGAGCCCGGCGAGCAGATCCGCGACGAAGGCGTCGACGTCCTTGACCAGGGCCTCGTTGCGGGCGCGCTCGCGCCCGACGGTGGTCGCGTCGCCGTCGGCGGTCCCGGCGGCGCAGAAGCTGCCGAAGCCGTGGGTGGGCAGGACGACGGTGTCGTCGGGCAGTTCCGCGGCGAGCCGGTGCGCGGAGGCGTGCTGCGCCCGGGCCAGTTCGCCGGTCAGCCGCGGCTCCACCAGGTCGGGCCGGCCGACCGTGCCGATGAGCAGCGAGCCGCCGGTGAAGGCCGCGACGGCGTGTCCGTCGTCCTTGAGGACGTACGAGGTGTGGTGCGGGGTGTGGCCGGGCGTGGCCAGCGCCTCCAGGGTCAGTCCGGCGTCCACCGGCACCGTGTCCCCGTCGGCGACCGGGACACGCTCGAACGCGACGCGGGCCCCGGCCGGGACCAGGTAGGCGGCCCCGGTGAGCCGGGCCAGCTCCAGACCGCCGCTCACGTAGTCGTTGTGCAGATGCGTCTCGACGACGTACTTGATCCGGACGCCCCGCCGGGCCGCGGCGGTGATCACCCGCTCGACGTCCCTGGGCGGATCGACGGCGACGGCGGTGTGGGGGCCGCCGGCCAGATAGCTCCGGTTGCCCAGGCCCGCCACCTCGATGGTGTCGACGAAGAACACGGCAGCACTCCTCTCTTCCGCGGGCAGCCCGAGGGCTTCGCGGCTCGGTGAAAATTACCCCCGGGGGTATATCCACCGTAACAGAGGTACCCCCGGGGGTATCCGAGCGTCCGTGGTGGGTGCGCCTGGGGCGCCGATCGGGGTGCGGGCGATCGGGGCGCGGGCGATCGGAGGCGCGGGCCGATCGGGAACGTGGGCGAGCGGGGCGCGGGCCGCGGGGCTCTGCCCGCTCCCGCCGGTGACCGTCCGTCGTACCGGAACCGGAGCCGCCGTGGCCCACCTGGCCTTCTACCGGCGGGTCACCCCGTAGGGTCGGTCGACGGAAGGTCCATCCAGCGAAGGGCTCACTCACATGGCGCAGGAAGTACGGGGCGTGATCGCACCGGGCAAGAACGAGCCGGTGCGCGTCGAGACGATCGTCGTGCCCGATCCGGGGCCGGGCGAGGCCGTCGTGAAGATCCAGGCCTGCGGGGTCTGCCACACGGACCTGCACTACAAGCAGGGCGGCATCAACGACGACTTCCCGTTCCTGCTCGGCCACGAGGCGGCCGGAATCGTGGAGTCGGTCGGCGCCGGTGTCACGGACGTGGCGCCCGGCGACTTCGTGATCCTCAACTGGCGCGCGGTGTGCGGACAGTGCCGTGCCTGCCTGCGCGGACGCCCCTGGTACTGCTTCGACACCCACAACGCGAAGCAGAAGATGACGCTCAAGGACGGCACCGAGCTGTCCCCGGCCCTCGGTATCGGCGCCTTCGCCGAGAAGACGCTGGTCGCGGCCGGACAGTGCACCAAGGTCGACCCGGCCGTCTCCCCGGCGGTCGCCGGACTGCTCGGCTGCGGAGTGATGGCCGGCATCGGCGCCGCCATCAACACCGGCAACGTCGGCCGGGGCGACACCGTCGCCGTCATCGGCTGCGGCGGAGTCGGCGACGCGGCGATCGCGGGCGCCCGGCTCGCCGGCGCGGCGAAGATCATCGCCGTGGACATCGACGACCGCAAGCTCACCACCGCCGAGAAGCTCGGCGCGACGCACACCGTCAACTCCCGGACCGCCGACCCCGTCGAGGCGATCCGCGAACTCACCGGCGGCTTCGGCGCCGACGTCGTCATCGAGGCGGTGGGCCGCCCGGAGACGTACACGCAGGCCTTCTACGCCCGCGACCTCGCCGGCACGGTCGTCCTCGTCGGCGTGCCCACCCCCGACATGAAGCTCGAACTCCCGCTGATCGACGTCTTCGGCCGCGGCGGCGCGCTCAAGTCGTCCTGGTACGGCGACTGTCTGCCCTCGCGCGACTTCCCGATGCTGATCGACCTGCACCTCCAAGGACGCCTGGACCTGGGCGCGTTCGTGAGCGAGACGATCGCCCTGGACGACATCGAGGCGGCCTTCGAGCGGATGCACCACGGCGACGTGCTGCGCTCGGTGGTGACGTTCTGATGACCGCGCGCATCGAACACCTCGTCACCTCGGGCACGTTCGAGCTCGACGGCGGCACCTGGGAGGTCGACAACAACGTCTGGATCGTGGGCGACGACCACGAGGCCGTCGTGATCGACGCCGCGCACGACGCCGACGCCATCGCGAAGGCGGTCGGCGACCGCCGGCTGCGCGGGATCGTGTGCACCCACGCCCACAACGACCACATCGACGCCGCCCCCGCCCTGGCCGAGCGCACCGGAGCCACCATCTGGCTCCATCCGGACGACCTTCCGCTGTGGAAGCTCACCCACCCGGACCGCATGCCCGACGCCTGGCTCCAGGACGGGCAGGTGATCGAGGCCGCGGGCACCGATCTGACCGTGCTGCACACCCCGGGCCACGCCCCCGGCGCGGTCTGCCTCTACGACCCGGGCCTCGGCACCCTCTTCTCCGGCGACACCCTCTTCCGGGGCGGCCCGGGGGCGACCGGCCGGTCCTACTCCCACTTCCCGACGATCGTCGAATCCATCCGCGACCGGCTGCTCACCCTGCCCGCCGACACGGTCGTCCGTACGGGACACGGCGAGACGACCACGATCGGAGCGGAGGCCCCGCACCTGGAGACGTGGATCGCCCGCGGCCACTGAACTGCCTCCACCGGCTCCACCATGTGGCCGCCCCGGATGCCCGTCCGTCTCCGCCGCGCGGCGGAACGGCGCGGACGCCACACCGATACCTGACAGAAGATGTCCGGCTTCCGCGAGACGCTCGGAGAAACCACGGGTGACCGCCCGTGGACGCCACGGCGCACGGAGGTCGGACATGTCAGGGCCCTTGGAAGGCACGCTGCGGAACAGGGTCGCGCTGGTGGCGGGCGCGACCCGGGGCGCGGGCCGCGGGATCGCCGTGGAACTGGGCGCGGCCGGCGCCACCGTCTACGTGACCGGCCGCAGCACCCGGGAGCGGCGCTCGGAGTACGACCGGCCGGAGACCATCGAGGACACCGCGGACCTGGTCACCGCGGCGGGCGGGCGGGGCATCGCCGTCCCCACCGACCATCTCGTCTCCGCCGAGGTGGCCGCCCTCGTCGACCGGATCGCCGACGAACAGGGCCGTCTCGACATCCTGGTCAACGACATCTGGGGCGGCGAGAAGCTCTTCGAGTGGGACGCGCCCGTCTGGGAACACGACCTCGACAACGGACGCCGGATGCTCCGGCTCGCCATCGAGACCCACGCGATCACCAGCCACCACGCGCTGCCCCTGCTGCTGCGCCGGCCGGGCGGCCTGGTCGTCGAGATGACCGACGGCACCGCGGAGTACAACCGGGACACCTACCGCGTCTCCTTCTTCTACGACATCGCCAAGTCCGCCGTCCTGCGCATGGCGTTCGCCCTCGGACACGAACTGGGCCCGCGCGGCGCCACCGCCGTGGCGCTCACCCCCGGCTGGCTGCGCTCCGAGATGATGCTCGAAGCCTTCGGCGTGACCGAGGAGAACTGGCACGACGCCGAGAAGAACGAGCCGCACTTCGCCATCTCCGAGACGCCGTTCTACGTGGGGCGCGCCGTCGCCGCGCTGGCCGCCGATCCCGAACGGGCGCGCTGGAACGGCCAGTCCCTCTCCAGCGGGCAGCTCGCCCGGGAGTACGGCTTCACCGACCGGGACGGCAGCCGGCCGGACGCCTGGCGCTACATGGTCGAGGTGCAGGACAAGGGGAAGCCCGCCGACGTCACGGGGTACCGCTGACGAGCGGCCCGTGCGGGCCGACCCCTGTCGCCGCGACGATCATGGAGGTACCTTCCCAGCCATGACAGCGATGAGGCGGTTCGAGGGGTACGGAGTCCTGATCACCGGCGCGGCCCGCGGGATCGGCGCGGCCACCGCCCGCCGCCTGGCCGCGGAGGGTGCTCAGGTCCTCGTCACCGACGTGGACGCGGCCGCGGCGGAGGAGACCGCGGCCGCACTGCGTGAACTCGGCGCGCGGGCCGAGGCGTTCACCTGTGACGTGGGGCGGCGGGCCGAGGTGGAGGCCGCCGTGGCCCGCGCCGTGGACGTCTTCGGCTCGCTCGACGTCCTGGTCAACAACGCCTACCGGTGCACCCCCGACGCCCCGCTCTTCGAGGACGAGAGCGACGAGGACTGGGCCGCCGACCTCGACATCACCCTGACCGGGGCCTACCGCTGCGCCCGCGCCGCGCTCCCGCACCTGGTCGCCTCCGGCCGCGGGGCCATCGTCACCATCGGCTCCGTCAACGGCATCCAGGACTTCGGCAACCACGCCTACAGCGCGGCCAAGGCGGGACTGATGTCGCTCACCCGCACCCTCGCCGGCCATGCCGCCGAGCGGGGCGTACGGGTCAACCTCGTGGCTCCCGGCACGATCCGCACCACGGCCTGGGAGGGCCGCGAGGACGATCTCGCCTCCGCGGCACGGCTGTTGTACCCGCTCGGCCGGGTCGGCGAGCCGGAGGACATCGCGGCCGCCGTCGCCTTCCTCGCCTCCGCCGACGCCGCCTGGATCACCGGCACGACCCTGTGCGTCGACGGCGGGCTGCTGGGCGTCAACAAGCGGTTCCGGCAGGCGGTCGGGGGAGAGGGCGGGGACGAGGGCGGAAGCTGAGGCGGGCCGCGGGTGTGGTGCCCCTCGGTGCCGCGCTGTTCCTGACAGGATGGCCGCATGGAACGTGTGCTTGGAATCGGCGGATACTTCCTGCGTGCCGGCGACCCCGCGGCCCTGAGCGCCTGGTACCGCGACTGCCTGGGCCTGGACACCGACGAGCACGGTCTGTGGCGCCCGGAGGCCGGGCCGACGGTGTTCGCCGCCTTCGAGCCCGGGACCGACTACTTCGGGTCACCCGGCCAGCAGACCATGCTCAACTTCCGTGTCCGCGACCTGGACGCGATGCTCGCGCAACTGCGCGCCCGGGGAGCGGACGTGGCGGAGGAGACCCAGGACATGGACGGCGTCGGCCGCTTCGGCTGGGTCACCGACCCGGAGGGCAACCGGATCGAACTGTGGCAGCCCGCCTGACCCACCGGACGTGAGGACGGGCCGAAGCCGGCCCGTCCCGGGAGGCCGAAGTCGGCCCCCACCGCCCCCGGCGCGGACCGTCACAGGCGCGGCTGCGCGCAGTGCCGCTCGACGGCCGCGAACACCCGGTCCGTGTCCGCCTCGGACGTACGCCAGTTGCTGAACGCGGCCCGCAGTCCGTGTGTGCCGTCGTAGCACGTCGGTGTCACGAAGGCCTCGCCCGAGGCGGCGACCGCGTCCGCCAGCGCGTGCACACGCCGTTCCGTCGGGTCCTCGGCGAGGGTGAAGCACACGACGTTCAGCCGCACCGGCGCGAGGAGCCGCAGTCCGGGAGCGCGGGCGATCCGCTCGCCCAGCCGCCGGGCGAGCGCGACGTTCCGCTCGACGATCTCCCGATGCCCCTCGCGCCCGTAGGCAGCCAGGGAGAACCAGGCCGGGAGCGCGCGCAGCCGGCGTGAGTTCTCCGGCGTCAGGTGCAGGAAGTCGGGGTCGGCGCCGGGGAGTCCGAGATAGGGCGAGGCGTTGTGGAAGACCCGGACCTGGAGGTCCTGGCGACGGGTGAACTGGACGGCCGCGTCGTAGGGGACGTTGAGCCACTTGTGCAGGTCGACGCAGACGGAGTCGGCCTCGTCCAGGCCTGCCACCAGCGCGGAGTGCGCCGGCGACAGCGCGGCGAACCCGCCGAACGCCGCGTCGACGTGCAGCCAGAAGTCATGGCGTTCCTTGAGCGCGGCGACGGCCCGCAGATCGTCGAAGTCGACCGTGTTCACCGTCCCGGCGTTCGCCACGACGACGGCCGGACGCCCGTCGAGCGCGTGGAGCGCGGCATCGAGGCGCTCCACGTCCACGGCCTCGCGGTTGCCGGGCAGCACCGGCACCCGGCGCAGGCTGCCGCGCCCGAGACCGAGCACCGACAGGGCCTTGGCGACACTCGAGTGGGGGCTGCCCGACAGCACGTCCACCGGGCCCAGCGCGGCCGCTCCCTCGTCCGAGACCGACACACCCCGGCGCTCGCCGAGCCACTCCCGCGCGATGGCGAGCCCGACCGTGTTCGAGACCGTCGCGCCGCTCACGAACGCCCCGTGGTGCTCCTCGCCGAGCCCGAACAGCTCCCGCAGCCAGCCCAGCGTCTCGTGCTCCAGCGCGCTCGCGAAGGAGCCGGCGGCGCCCGAGACGTTCTGGTCGTAGGCGCCGGTCAGCCAGTCCCCGGTCAGTGAGGCGGGCGTCGCGCCGCCGGTGACGAATCCCAGATAGCGCGGGCCCGCGGAACCCGAGAACCCGGGCGCCCAGCGTCCGGCGAACCGGGCCAGGGCCCCCTCCGCGCCGGCGCCCTCGGCCGGAAGGGGATCGGGCGCGGGCGCCTTGCCCAGGGCTGCGACGGGACGGGTGTCGAGGCCGCTCACCTCGTGGACGGCGAAGTCCCGGGCGGCCTGGAGGAGTTCGGGGAGACGGTCGAGGTCGTCGGAGAGAGCCGGGTGCATGACGGCAGCCTATGAGCAACGTCCCTCGAAAGAGCGGTCCACTTCGGGGAAACCGGACCGGTCCGCGGTGGGCGTCCGGCGCCGTCGGCGGACCCGGGGCGCCGCAACGGCGCGGCAGAACCGGGACGCCGCCGGGAACCGGAGCCGTCACAGCGAGGAATGTCACTGTTCCGTACCTATGGGGCGGGCCGTACAACGCAATACCCTCTAGGGCTGTCTAGCAGTGCAGACAGAACGATGAAAACAACAGGAAGGTCCGCCATGGGGGACACACGCAGGCGGGGAGCTGTCGCGCTCGGACTCACGGGACTCGTGGCGCCGCTCACCCTCGCGCTGGGCGCGGCACCCGCTCAGGCCGCGAGCTGTACGACGGCCGCCGGCCCGTACCAGAAGCAGGTGGAGAAGTTCCTCGGGCGGCCCGTGGACGGCAGGCAGTCCGCCGCCGACTGCAAGGCGATCCAGGCCTTCCAGAACAAGCACGGCATCACCCCGAACATCGGGTACGCGGGACCCGTCACCTGGGGCGTGATGGATCTCATGAACAAGCAGAAGGCCGTGGGGACCAACCCCAACCGGGACGGCAAGTGCCCGGTCAACAAGGGCCGGATCGCCTGCGTCAACCTCACCCTCCAGCTCAGCTGGATCCAGGACGGCAGCCGCCTGGTCTACGGGCCGGTCCCGGTCCGCACCGGCAGGGACGGCTACGAGACGCGTACCGGCCTGAAAAAGATCTACTGGCGTGACATCGACCACGTCTCGAGCATCTACAACGTGTCCATGCCGTACAGCCAGTTCTTCGACGGCGGCCAGGCCTTCCACTCGGTGGGCCTCAGCATGTGGAACCCGCCCGGCTCGCACGGCTGCGTCAACATGACCCCGACGACGGCCAAGAAGTACTGGTCGCTGCTCAAGAACGGTGACGACGTCTACGTGTACGGCCGCAAGCCCGGAACGTGAGCGAGTGACGAGCTTCACGGTCCGTTATGTCGCCGGGTGGGTCTTTACTCACATCATCTTCACGTCAAGGGCCGTATGCTTCACGGCATGTGCACCACTCTTGACAACGACACTCAGCGATCCGCTGCCGAAGTCAACGAGGAGATCCGGGCTCTCTGGTTCCGGGCAGGTGGGTCGCTGAACATGGACGAGCGGCGCGAGTACCAGCGCCTCGTCCTCGAGTGGGCGAAGGCCGCCCCGTCGTCCTCGGCGACCCGGGCCGCCTGACCTTCCGTGTCCGGCAGGGCTCCCCGAACAAGGAGAGCCACGGCCTCGAACCTCGGCACCGGACTCCGACGACCCGGACCCGGTCATCCGGCTCCGGGTCGCAACAGCAGGCCCGGCGGCCGTGACCGCCGGGCCTCAGCTTTGCGGACCGCTCAGCCCCAGCTCTGTGAATACTGCCGCCGGTAGGCGTTGCGGTCCTGCTCGGTGCGGATGAAGCGGGTCGCCACGAACGCGATGACGCTTCCTCCGATGACGAGCAGACCGGGGCCGACATTGTTCGGGTCGGTGAGCGCGGACACGAACGTCTGGGCCGCACCGCTCCCACCCACCGCCTCCACCGCGCCCGGAGCCGCCGCACCCGGCGCTCCACCCTGCGAGGCCATCGCGGAGGCCGACGGGGCGACGGACGGCTGGGCCGCGGCACCCGCGCCACCCTGCGCGGGCTGGCCCGCGAGCGTCACCCCCAGTGCGGTCAGCGCCTTGGTGACCGGCTGGAAGAACGTCGTACCGCCGCTCTTGCAGTCCCCGTTGCCGCCCGAGGTCACCCCGAGCGCGATGCCCTCGGAGAACAACGGACCGCCGCTGTCGCCCGGTTCGGCGCACACCGTGGTCTCGACCAGCCCGGTGACCGTGCCCTCCGGGTAGTTGACCGTCGCGTTGAGCGCGGTCACCTTGCCGTCGTGCAGTCCGCTGGTGCTGCCGCTGCGGAACACCCGCTGGCCCACGGCCGGATCGGCGGCGCCCGTGATGCGTACGCCGTTGCCGCCGCCGATGGCGACGACGTTGCTCGCGTCAGAGGGCTGACGGCCGCTGTCGTACTGGATCAGCGAGAAGTCACTGCCGGGGAACGCCGTCGTGACCGTGCGGCCCTCCTGCTGGCGGCCCGTGTTGTCGGAGAACCAGACCGATCCCTCGGGGCCGCAGTGCCCAGCCGTGAGGATGAACTCACCCTGCGGGCTCGTTACGTTGAAGCCGGCTGAGCAGCGCCCGCCGGTCGAGAAGATCGCCTGCGCGCCGTTCACCCGCGTGGTGAAGGTGCCCTGCGTCCGCTGCATCCGCACCGAGTCGCCGATGCCGTCGGCCAGTTTCGTCATGCGCGACCAGTCGGTGGCGGAGACCGTGCTGTCGGCCTGGACCACCACCTCGTTCTTCGTGTAGTCCACCGCCCACGCCGTACCCGGTACCCGGGGCGCCGAACTCAGCTTCTGTGTGGCGGACTTGAGGTCCTGCATGCTGTGCGTCACGACCTTCGGGCGGGCACCCGCCCGCTTCACCGCGTCCGCCGCGTCGGCGTCGGTGACCGCCACGACGGGACGCCCGTCGGCGGCTATCCAGTTGCCGGCCGTCCGCGAGGTGCCCAGCCGGGACACGAGACCGGCGCCCGTGTCCGCCGCGGCCCGCGTCGCGGCCGCGGTGCCCGACACGTCGGACGGTTCGCTCGCCATGGCGCGGGTGACCATGAACCCCCCGCAGAGCAGCCCGCCGACGGCCGCGAGTCGCGCCCCCCGTTGGACGATCCGTCGTCGTGCGTGCCTCATGCCAGGGCTCCCGAAACCGTACGGGGCGGCGTCACCGCCGCCGAAGGCCCCGGTCGAGGGCCCTCCCCTCATACGTGCGCCCCGGCCCGGTTGTTCACCACCGTCCGGAGCCGGCGACGGGGTGGCCGATTCGCGTCGGGAACGGCCGCTTCAGGACCGTGCGCGTGTGCCGGTCCCGCCTTTCGGCGAAGACCGCGGTGCGCCGAAGTCGCCCTGCCCCGCAGGACGTTGACACCACCGGGGCAGGGCGGACGACACGGCCGCCCCCGACGGACGGGACCGTCGGGGGCGGCCGGGGCCGTTCGGCCGGATTCAGGCGTGGGCGCGGGTCCGGGCTGCCACCTCGTCCCGGGTCAGATACACGTCCGTACGCTCGAAGTCCCGCAGCGTCCCCTTGCGGTCCGCGAGGAATCCGGTGCGGACGAAGTCGTCGCCCGCCACGGCGTTGAGGAGCCAGTTGGCACCCGTACGGAACCGGGCGGCGCCCGTCCGCAGGGCGTACAGGTGGTATCCGCGGGCCACGAGCTGCGCGGGCGCGCCCTTGAGGCCGATGCCGAGCGGCTTGGACACGGCGTCGTGGCCGCCGAGGTCGACGACCAGACCGAGGTCCTTGTGCCGGTAGGGCAGCGTGGGCTCGCCGCGCAGCTTCGCCGCGAGGACCTTGGCCGCGTGCCGGCCCTGCCGGGCCGCGTGCTGGGCCGTGGGCGGGCAGGGGGAGCCGTCGCCCTTGGCCAGATCGGGAACCGCCGCGGCGTCGCCCAGCGCGAACACCCCGTCGAGGCCCGGCACCCTGAAGTCGGGTTCGGCGACGAGCCGTCCGCGCACGGTCTCCGCGCCCAGCGAGTCGACCAGCGGACTCGCGGCGACGCCCGCGGTCCACACCAGCGTCCGCGACGGCAGCACCCGCCCGTCGGTGAGGGTGACCTCGTCCTTGGTGACCGAGGCGACGGAGGTGCCCAGCGAGATCTGCACACCGCGCTCACTGAGCGTCCGCAGCGCGTCCGCGCCCAGTTTGTCCCCGAGCTCGGGCAGCAGCTTCGGGGCGACGTCGACCAGATGCCACTTGATGAGGTCCGGGTCGATGCGGGGGTGGTACCGCCGCGCCGCGGCGGTGGTCAGACGCTGGAGGCAGGCCGCCGTCTCGGTGCCCGCGTACCCGCCGCCGACCACCACGAACTGGAGCCGCGCGGCCTGCTCGTCGTGGTCCGGCGTCGCCGCCGCCAGGTCGAGTTGCGCGATCACGTGGTCACGCAGATACGCGGCCTGGGCGAGCGTCTTCATGCCGCGCGCCTCCTCCGCGAGACCCGGGATGTCGAAGGTGCGGGTCACGCTTCCCGGGGTGAGCACCAGGTAGTCGTAGTGCAGGTCGACGAGATCCCCGGTGATCTTCCGGACGACGCACACCTTGGCCTCCGGATCGACACCGATCACTCCGCCCGGCACCAGCGCGGTGCGGTGCAGGATCCGGCGCAGCGAGGGCGCGACGGACTGCGGTGTGACGACACCGGCGGCGACATGGGGCAGCAGTGGCAGGTAGAGCTGATAGTCCGTCGGGCTGATCAGGGTGACCCGGGCCTCGCCGGGGGTGAGCGTCCGCTCCAGGCTTCTGGCGGCCTCGACTCCGGCGAATCCCGCGCCGACGATGACGATGTTCGGTCCTTGCATCTGAGCAGCCTCTCTCCACTGGTGCCAGCCGCGAGCCCAGGCTCACACGGCTCGCGGGCGTGTGCCACTGCACCGCCGCGTACCCCGAAGCGCGTGAAGCACGATCTCTACCGATCGGTAACTACCTCTTCCCCCTCCGTACACGGGCTGCCAGGATCATTTCCGCCACGGCGACGGAGCCAGGCACCGTCGCCTTCTCGATGCGTGGGTTCGACCGACTCGCGCACTCCGACGAGCAGATGTGAAAAGGGGACAGGCATGACGCGACGTGGTGCGGTGCGGCGGATAGGTGCGATGTCGGCGGTCGTGGCGCTCGGGCTCGGGGGGACGGTCGGCGCGGCCGGTTCCGCCGCCGCGGCCCCGGCCCAGGCGGTCTCGAGCGTCTCCGCGACGGCCGGTGTCGACTACGCCACCTGGCAGAGCGACGTCCAGGCCGTCATCGACCAGGCGGTCCCGTACGTCGAGCAGCGCACCGCGAACGCCGGGGGCCAGAAGCTCGCGGTCGTCTTCGACATCGACAACACCGCGCTGGAGACGGACTTCCACCCCTGGTACGAGCTGCCCACCCCGGCGGTCAAGGCCTCGCTGGCCCTCGCCCGCTACGCCCACTCCCGGGGCGTGGCCGTGTTCTTCGTGACCGCCCGCCCGGGCATCATCGCCAGCGAGACGAAGTGGAACCTGAAGTGCGCCGGCTACCCGGTCGACGGACTCTACGTGCGTGATCTGCCCGACCTCTTCGACGAGGTCGGCGCCTACAAGACCGGCAAGCGCGCGGAGATCGAGTCCCGCGGGTACACGATCATCGCCAACGTCGGCAACAACACCACCGACCTGGTCGGCGGCCACGCGGAGCGCACGTTCAAGCTGCCCGACTACGACGGACAGCTTTCCTGACCGGGACGGCTCGGGTGCCGACGGGGCCTCGGACCGGCGTGCTTACACTTCGGCCATGGACGAGGCCTCGCTGGACACGCTCGGATCGGGCAAGTACCTGCTGATCACCAGCTATCGCAAGAACGGTACGGGGGTCGCCACACCCGTGTGGGTGGTGCGGGACGGGGCGGCGCTGGGCGCCTGGACCGTCTCGGACAGTTGGAAGGTGAAGCGCATCCGCAACCGGGCCGACGTCCTGGTCGGTCCCTGCGACGTGCGCGGCAGGCCGACGGGGGAGCCGGTCCCCGCCACGGCCGAGATCGTCGACGCGGCGGAGACGGCCCGCTACCGCAAGCTTCTCGCCCGCAAGTACGGGCTGGTGGGCCGGCTCACCCTGTTCGGCAGCCGGCTGCGCCGCGGCGAGAGCGGCACCGTCGGTATCCGGATCACCCTGTCCCCGTGACGCGGTCCGTCGCGACGACGGATGTCGAGCCGTGTGACGTATTCGGGAGGGCGCCGAGGGCGCCCTCCCTTTCGCATGTCCGCACCGCCTTCCGCGTCGGCGTGGGCGCGCCGCCGATACGGGAGTTGGCCGGATGTGTACTGCGGGAGACGTTGACTAGAAAGCGCTTACCGCCTACGTTCCCGTTCAGCAGGGTGACCCGCGTGTGACATCTCGTATACGAGACATGAGCTCTCCGAGCCGCACCACCTGGGAAAGTCGCACCAGCCAAGCTCGTGTTCGGGTCGTGAACGTCGTGTCGCACGCCCTGCGCTGTTCAGATACAGGTACGGCATCCGTGTACATGTCCAGAGTCGCCTCTGAAGGGACACACCCGCATGCGTACGCTCCCCCCACGCCGGCGCTTCCGTCCGGCCCTGCTGACCGTCGGTGCCGCCGCCCTGGCGGTCACCGCCGCACTCGTGCTGCCCCAGTCGGCCGGAGCCGCCGAGACCGCGCCGGTCGGCTTCGGCGCCGGGACCACGGGCGGCGGCGGCGCGACCGCCGTCACCGTCACGACACTCGCCGCCTTCAAGACCGCCGTCACCGGTGACACGGCCAAGGTCGTGAAGGTCAGCGGCCTGATCCCGCTCAGCGGCCAGGTCGACATCGGCTCCAACACCACGGTCCTCGGCGTCGGTTCGGCGTCCGGGTTCACCGGCGGCGGACTGCGTCTGAAGAAGGTCACCAACGTCGTCGTCCGTAACCTGAACATCAGCAAGCCGGTGGCGCCCGCCGACGGGATCACCGTCCAGGCCTCGACGAAGGTGTGGATCGACCACAACGCCTTCTCGTCCGACCGCGACCACGGCAAGGACTACTACGACGGCCTGGTCGACATCACCCACGCCTCCGACTACGTCACCGTCTCCTGGAACACGTTCAAGGACCACTACAAGGGCTCGCTCGTCGGCCACAGCGACAGCAACGCGAGCGAGGACACCGGGCACTTGCGGGTGACGTACCACCACAACTGGTTCAACAACGTCAACTCCCGTATCCCCAGCCTGCGTTTCGGCACCGGGCACTTCTACGACAACTACGTCGTCGGCGCCGACACCGCCGTGCACTCCCGCATGGGCGCCCAGATGCTCGTCGAGAACAACGTCTTCCGGAGCACGGCGGTCGCCGTCACCACGAACCGCGACAGCGACGTGGACGGCCACGCCAACCTCAGCGGCAACGACCTCGGCGGGGCCGCGACCGAGATCTCGCAGGTCGGCACGTTCACGAAGCCGCCCTACAGCTACGCCGCCGAGCCGTCCTCGACCGTCGTCGCCTCGGTGACGTCCGGCGCGGGCACCGGGAAGCTCTGACACCCCGCCTCCGGGCGCCCCGGCCGGTCCTCGGGAGTCCGGCCGGTCCTCGGGAGTCCGGCCTGCATCCCTGGGAGTCCTGCGGCATCCCGCCCCGCCGGCCGCACCCAGGAACCCCACCCCACCACCCTGCATCACCACCCCACCCCACCACCGCACTTCACCACCCCACGGGAAGAAGGCATCGGGACATGACGTCATCAGCACGTCCGCGCGCCAGGCGGCGCGCCCTCACCGGCACCCTCGCCGCACTCGGCCTCTCGGCCGCCATGGTGATGGCCGACGGCGCCCTGACCCCGGCGAGCGCCGCCACCTGGCCCACCGCGACCGGCAGCCAGGCCGTCTCCGCCACCATCTCGGTCTCCGGCACCAAGGACTACGGGATGAAGCGCCTCTACGGCACCGGCGACCTGGGCACGGGCAGCCAGGACGAGGACCAGGGGCCGATCCTGGAACTGGCCGCGGGAGCCGTCCTGAAGAACGTCATCATCGGCTCGCCCGCGGCGGACGGCATCCACTGCCTGGGCAGTTGCACCCTGCAGAACGTCTGGTGGGAGGACGTCGGCGAGGACGCCGCGACGTTCCTCGGCTCCTCGTCGTCCAACGTCTACACCGTCAGCGGCGGCGGCGCGAAGGAGGCCAGTGACAAGGTGTTCCAGTTCAACGGCGCCGGAACGCTGAACGTGTCGAACTTCGCCGTCCAGACCTTCGGCACCTTCGTCCGGTCCTGCGGCAACTGCAAGACGCAGTACAAGCGGACCATCAACCTCAACACCATCGAGGCGACCTACAAGGGGAGCAAGCTCGTCGGCATCAACACCAACTACGGCGACAGCGCGACCCTCAAGTCCATCAGGATCCTCGGGGACAGCAGCAAGAAGATCGTCCCCTGCCAGAAGTACATCGGCAACAACACGGGCGCCGAGCCGACCACGAACGGCAGCGGCCCCGACGGCACCTACTGCAAGTACGCGACGTCCGACATCACCTACGGCTGACGGTCGGCCGCCGACGGCTCACGGCTGACGGCTGAACGAACCGGCCTCGTACGCCGGTTCGTTCAGCCGCGCCCGCGACCCCGCGGATCAACCCACCAGGGGCCCGGACGCCGAATCCGCCGGTCCGGTCCTGCGGACGTGCAGCACGCTGCCGTCCAGGGGCAGCGGTGTCCGGCCCACGAGGCTGAGGCCCGCGTCGGCGAACAGCCGGGCGTAGTGGTCGGCGCGCCGTTCGCGGCCGCCGACGTTGCACATCATGTGCAGGTCCCAGGCCGTGGCCAGCGAGGGCGATCCGTCGGCGGGCAGGACCCGTTCGACGACGAGCAGATCGGCGTCGTCGTGCATCGCGCGGGCGCAGTGGCGCAGGATCTCGCGGCAGCGGTCGTCGTCCCAGTCGTGCAGGACACGCGACAGGACGTAGACGTCGCCGCCCGCGGGCACGTCCGCGAAGTCGCCCGCCCGGAAGGTGCACCGCGCCGCGTGGCCGGCCGCGCCGAGGAGACGGCGGGCGGCCTCGACGGTGTGCGGGCGTTCCAGCAGGAGCCCCCGCAGGCGAGGATGCGCGGAAAGGATTCGGCCGAGCAGTTCCCCGTTGCCGCCCGCGATGTCGACCACGGTGGCCCCGTCGTCCGCCGCCAGCAGGACCGGGTGGGCGGGCAGCGGGTCGAACATCCGTGAACCGGCGGCCATGGACCGGTCGAAGAGGTCGGCGAGTTCGGGATCACGGGCGAAGTGGTCGAAGTGGTTCTCGCCGAAAAGCCGCTCGAAGGCGACCTGTCCGGTGCGCACGGTGTGCCCGAGCCCGGCGAAGGACTCGTAGAACGGCCCCCCGTACATCAGCGCCAGCGGCCTCATCGACCCTTCGGCCTCCGAGCGGAGCAGCGCGCCGGTACGCGTGAGCCGGAAACCGTCGCGGTCCTCGCGCACCACGCCGAGCATCGCGAGGTAGCGCAGCAGCGTGGCCAGGTTCGGCTCGAAGGCACCGACGTCCCGCGCCAGTTCCGCCACGCCGACGGCCCGCTCCTCGTCCATCGCGTCCGCCGCCTCGAGCCGTGCGAAGGCGGCCAGGGCCTGAGTCGTCCACGCCCCGGTCAACAGGCGCAGCAGTGTCTCGGCGGGCTGCCGCTCGCGGCACGCCTCGAGGTGGGCGGCGAGGACGTCACGGTGGTCGCCGGGGACGTACAGCTCCACGCGCCGGTACCCGGCCTTGGCCTCGGCGGGTGCGCCGAAGTAGAACACCGTGCCGTTCTCGTGCGGGTTGTAGCCGCCGCCGTCGGGGGTGGCGCCGTACCGTCCGAAGGCCGCGCACAGGCCGCGCAGCACCAACGGGTCCGGTTCCGCGACCTCGAAGGCGACATGCGCCTCGTGCTGCCGCTCCCGCTCGTGCGCGGCGAGCGGTTCGAGGTCCGACCCCGGCGGCACGGTCAGGGTGAACACCTCGACCACGCGCCGGACCCCGTCCAGGCACTCCACCGCGGGGCGCAGGACGCCGACGTCGAGTTGTGCCACGGACCGGTTGTGCCGTACGGCGAGACGCTCGCGCACGACGACGCTCGGCCGCGGCGGCGTGTCCGTGACGAGCCCGCAGTCGGCGAGGGTGGCCTGCAGCGCCGCCTCGTCGGGCGGGAGGACGAGCAGTGCCGCGTGCGAGAAGGCGCAGCGCTCCACCATGCTGCGCAGTTCCGGGCCGTCGAGCCCGGGAAGCAGGAGCGGGAGCAGTGTGGCGGTGTCCTGTTGCTTGACGAAGTCGACCGTCGCGCGCAGGCGGGACGTTTCGCCCGACAATGCCGTGATCACTGGAGCGGGATCCTCATTCCGGGGTTCGGATGTACGCGTACGGATGTACGAGGGGGCGAGCGGAGGGGGGTTGGGCGGCTAGACGCCGACGTAGTGCTCGGCGAACCAGTCCTGGTGGCTGCGCGAGGTGCGCAGCGAGGCGAGGCGGGAGCGGCGCAGGGAGTTGTGGAACAGCGACTCGCCGTCCGCGCCGGACGGGCCGTGCAGCAGCCCGATCATCCAGTGCGAGAACTCCTGCGCACGCCAGATGTGCGTCAGACACCGTGCCGAGTACGCGTCGAGGCCCTCGGAGTTCCCGGTGGTGAGGTCGTCGATCAGGGCGTGGGCGAGGACCGACGCTCCGAGGACCGCGAGATTGGCGCCCTTCGCGGCGGACGGGCTGATCAGGGCGGCGGCGTCGCCCACGAGGAACAGCGCGCCGTGGCGCAGCGGTTCGAGCACGTCGGACTCCAGGCCGACGACGGAGCGTTGCACGACGCGCCCGCGGCGCAGCGATCCTTGGTCCCGCTCCCGCATGCGCAGCGCCAGCTCGTCCCAGATCCGTTCCTCGGACCAGGCGTCGGCCCGGGTGCCGCGCTCGCACTGCAGGTAGTAGCGGGTGACCTCGCTGGTGCGGGCCATGTGCCCGGCGAACCCGCGCTCGTGCACCGCGTACCCGACGGCGTCCAGGCTGGGCGGTGCCTCGGCGAGCAGGCCGAGCCAGGTCACGCCGTGGTCGCGGTGGTGGCGGACCGTGCCCGCCGGCAGGGAACGCCGGGCCGCGCCGTGCCGCCCGTCGCAGCCGGCCACGTACCGCGCCCGCCACAGTCCGGGCCGCCCGTCGGCCTCGCGCACGGCCACCTCGGGCCGCTCGCCGTCGGCGCCGCGCACGGCCACGGCCTCGGTGCCGAAACGGATGTCCCCGCCGCGCTCCAGGAACCGTGCCACCAGGTCCGTCACCAGCTCCTGCTGGGGGTAGACGGTGTGCTGTTCCCGCCGTCCGAGATCGCCGTAGTCGAGACGGAACCGGCCCTCCGCGGTACGGAACTCGCAGGTGCCGTGGGGCCGTCCGCGCCGGTGCAGCCCCTCGGCGAGACCGTGGCGGTCCAGGATCCGTACGGTTTCGGCGGCCAGGAACCCGGCCCGTGCCCGTGTCTGTACGTGGGCGCGCTCGGCCCGTTCCAGGACGACGCAGTCGATTCCGTGGTCCACCAGGATGTTGCCGAGCACGAGTCCGGCCGGACCCGCCCCGAGGACGACCACGCCGGTCGTACGCGCGTCCGGTCGCCGCTGACTGTTCCCGTCTGTCACGGGATCAGATACTAAGGAGCGTCACATCATCGGTCGTACCGAAATCACCTGAATGCCAGGCTCGAACGACAAAGAGATCTCCGCGTGTGTTCAGCTCCAGGCGCTGTACGGGCCCTCGATGAGCTGGAACACCGGCTGGCGGCGCACCGGGTCCTGAGCGGTGGAGAGCTGGACCCGGTCGCCGCTGTGGATGGCGGCGGGCGAACCCATGACCCGGCCCCTGACCGTGAAGCCCTCGGCCATCTCGATGAGGGAGACGTTGCGTGCGGCCGGGGTGTTGCGGTGGATCACCGTGGAGTGGCGCACGACACCCGTGCCCGCGCTCGCCTCCGTACGCAGGTCGCTGCCCGCGCACACGGGGCACAGAAGGCGGTTGTACATGGCGGTGGCGCACCAGTGGCACCGCTGGAAGAGCAGGACGTCCCCGGCGCGTTCGGGCGAAGCGGTGCCGAGGCGAGCCCCGGAACCCGCGTCCAGCACGTCCGTCGACGCGTCGATGCCCGGGTGGAGGGCGATTCCTGGGTGGTACACGATGTCATCTCCCTGCGCTCGGCCGGAATCTGATGTGCGCGGAACGCCGTGCACGACCACAGGTTATGGCACTGAGTGCCACTCGACAAGGCACTCCGTACCCTCAAATGAAAGAAAGACCGTCCGCGGCCGGCCCGTGTTCAGTGCCGCGCGAAGGCCGATTCGATCTCCTGCACCACGCGCCACATGGGCGCCCCGCGACGCGAGACGACGACCACCACGTCGTCCGCGCTCTCTTCCTCGTCCGCCCCCTCTGCTTGCGCCGCCTGCGCCGCCTGCGCGTGCGCCGCCTGCGCGTGCGCCGCCTCGGCGGGGGCGGAGCCGAACGTGCGCTGCACGTAGCCGAGAGCCTTGTCGACCGCCACCTCGGCGTCCCCGGTCCCGTCCGAACGCAGCCAGGAGCGCAGGGCGTTGTTGTGCGCGGCGACCACGGCGGCGGCGACGACGTCGGCGCGCAGGGTGTCCGCCCGGGCCCCGGCGGAGAGTCCGCGCAGATACTCCGCGAGGGCGCGCTCGTAGCGCCAGACGACCGACAGTTCGTACGCGCGCAGGCCGGGCACCTTCTTGGTGAGCCGGTAGCGCTGGACGGAGAACGTCGGGTTCTCCGCGTACATGCGCAGCACCAGACGGGCGGCGTCGCAGACGCGCTGCACCGGGTCCTGGGTGCCGGCGTCCTCGCCGAGGAACGCCGTCATGTCGGCCAGGCAGCGTTCGTGGTCGGGGAAGACCACGTCCTCCTTGGACGGGAAATAGCGGAAGAACGAACGCCGTCCGACTCCGGCGAGGGCCACGATGTCGTCGATGGTCGTCTCCTCGTAGCCGCGTTCCAGGAAGAGCTGGAACGCGGCTCCCACCAGGGCGTCCCGCATCGGCGGTTTGACGGTGGTCGCGTCGGCGGGTTCGCGGCGCCCCGGTGCCTCTTTCATGGTCGGAAACTAGCATCGAAGCCGAGGTGGTGGCACTCGGTGCATTTTCAGGGGGACTGAGTTCCCTGACCGCTTTCGCCCGGCGCGCGCCGGGCGGGTCGGCCCCGGAGCCCTCCGGTCCGCCCCGGAGCCTGGAGTTCCCTATGTGGCCGATATGTGCTGACGAGTGAACTCCGTTGGCCCGGGCTCAAGTTGACAGCCCAAAAGCAGTGATCGACTATGAGGACGAGCCACGGCCCGCCGCGTCATCGCCCCCGGATGACGCGGTGCGAAGAGCCTCGGCACTCGTTCCCGCACGAGTGCCGGGGCTCGACGCGTTCCCGCCGGTCCCGACGGGTCGGTGTGCCGGTCAGCGGTCGTTGCAGGTCGCGGAGAATATGTCGTCGCCCGCCAGGTGCCCGTTGAGATGGGCCTGCAGGGCGACGCTCACCAGGGTCAGCAGGAGGTCGATGTCCGAGTCGACCTCCAGATGGATGGTCACCCAGCGGGAGCCGGGCACCACGCGGACGGCCGTCGAGGTCTTGAGATGGTCCTCGAAGCGCCGGATGGCCCGGTCGGTGAGGTGCAGGTCGACATCGTGCTCGGAATGGAAGTGGACGATCTCGCACTGCTCGGCGCACAGTGCGCGCCCCGTGCCGCAACTCGGCAGGGACTCCGCGAGGTCCGGCCAGCTCGCCAGCCGCGTCATGGCTCTCGAGGCCAAGGTCATGCGCCCATCATGACGAGCACACCTCCCGGCCACCAGAACTTGGCGCGGATGTAATCCCTCCAGCGTCGAGGAATGTCCGGTTTTCGCCTGGTAATCGAAGACGCTTCAACCATCGGCACGCGGGCCCGCCCCGTCGGCACCCCTCGGCGCGACGCGAAACGGCCCCGGACATCAGGTCCGGGGCCGCACTCGCTGTCGGGGGACCGGCCGGGCCGGTCCGGCTCACGCCATCCAGAAGAAGACGGCGGTCATCCGCTTGTCCTCCATGGTGGTCCCGCAGTAGCCGGTGGCGCTGTGCATCAGGTTGGCGTTGTAGAGGAGCAGCCGGTTGTAGCGGTGCGGGACGCGGACGTCCTCGACGAAGGAGTCCGGCGGGACGAAACGCGTGCCGAGGGCCTCGACCAGATTGTTGTGCGGGGCGACGACGACGTTGCCGCCCAGCCGGCCGCCGGGCAGGGCCTGCCGGAAGAAGGCCGTTCCGCAGTCCTTGGGGACGTTCGGGTTCAGATAGAGCACCGCCGCGTAACGGCACAGGGCGCGGGAGTCCGTGTGGGGGCGGGGCTCGCCCTCGTCCTTGCCGACGACCTGGACGCAGTTGTGGTTGAGCGTGGCGCCGGACGGGGTCGACTGCTGCCACAGCTCCGGGGCGCCGGTGGCCTTCTTCACCAGCCGCTCCACACGGGCCAGTTCGCCGGGCTCCAGTCCGGGCATCGTCCGCAGGCCCGGCCAGCTCTCCGAGGTGTACGGGTGACCCTTGGCCCAGTCGTCCCGGCCGACACACCGGGCCCGTACGGCGTCCGGGTCGGGCAGCACGTCGTCGAAGACCCAGTAGTCCCGGTCACGGGTGGGCTTGCGATAGGGGAGGACCGGCAACGCCGCTGATCTCGGAGGTTGTGGGGGCATGCGGCCGACCATATTGACGGCTCCGTCAGCGATCTCCAGGGAACGGGTCAACCTTCCGCCAACTCGGTTCATGGATCGGCCAATTCGATTCATGACTCGGCCAAGTGGCGGGGTTCGGGGTGATCACCGAGGCGCGGTTCGCGGTGCTCTCCCGAGGTGCGGCGCCCGGTGAACGTCCCGGCCCGCGCCCGCGTATCACTGCACAGGGACGGCGGGAGACCGCGTGCACGGAAGGAGAGCAGTGTGTCGACACGGCCCGAACGCGGGGGGCCCACCGGCCGCTCCGTGATCGAACCCACGCACATCGAGCGTCGCCGCCGCTCCGAGTCCCTGGCGGAGCTGCTCCGGCAGGTGCGCGAGAAGGAGGGGATGACCGACGACACGGACGACGGCTTCGCGCCGCTTTCCGCGCCGCCGCCTCCCGTGCGGCTGCTGCCCGTCCTGGAGGAGGACGAGACCGAGGAGCTGCCCCCGGTCCCGGGAGGCGAGGACTACACCGCCGACACCCCGCCCGCCCTCGCGGTCCGGCCGGCCGAGGGACCATCCGCCGGTGACGGACGCCCGCACGAGAAGCGGCCCGGAGGCGCCCACGGACCGGCGCGCGGTGCGGGTCTGCGCCGCGCCGCCATCGCGCTCGCCGTCGCGACGGCCGGTCTGACCGGCTTCGCCCTCGCCCTCCTGGTGCCGGGCACCGACCGGGGCGACGCGTCCGGGGCGGGAGGGGAACACTCCCCGACGGCACCGGCCGACCGTGCCGCCGACCCGGACGGCGCCGGCACGCTCCGGCAGGGGGACAGCGGCCCCGAGGTGACGGCCCTTCAGCAGCGTCTCCTCCGCATCCCGGACGTGTACGACCACGGCAGCACCAGCGGCACCTACGACGCCGCGCTCACGGCGGCCGTCGCCCGCTTCCAGCTCTGGTACGGCATCCGCGGCGACGAGTCCGGTGTCTACGGCAACGACACCCGGGCCGACCTGGAGTCCAGGACGGCCGCCCCCTGAGACGGCCGGGGCGGCCTGCGCGGTGACGCTCGCTCCCCCCGCCCCGGCCCCCCCACACACACCCGCCCCCTCCGGCACTGAGGTGTTTCCGAGCCGAGGCCTCCGCTCCCGGGCACCGGGGTGCTCCCGAACCGGGGCTTTGCCCCCGGACACCGGGATGTTCGCGCGGCCGACACCCCCGCTCCCGCTCGCGCTCACCCGGCCACCCGGGTGCCCGCGCGATCCTGGCCGCGACAGGGCGACCTCCGGCGTGAGGGGCTGATCCGCCGTGCATCTTCCCTACCAGCGGGGCGCGTTGCACGACCTCCCCGACGATCCGGCCGCCTACGACGCCGTCCTCGCCGCCGTGGCCGAACAGGCCCTCGCCCGGATCACCCCCGAGGGGAACCTCGAACACCCCGCCGCCCGCGAGGACATCGGGGACACCTCACTGGGGATCACCTCCCTGCTGGCGCTCGCCTGGCAGCGCTCCAAGGACGCCCGTCTACCGGCGGCCGTCCGCCGCGGCCTCGCCTTCCACCTGCGCGAACGCGTGTTCGTCGAGGACAATCCCGGCTATCCGAACCTGCGCCGCCGCGACTCGGGCGAACCGTACGCCCGTTACGTGCCGGAGGCGGGCGCGCACCCGCTCGGCGACTGGCCCAGTACGGTGTGGGCGCTGCTCCAGGCCCTCAACGTCCTGGAGGCGGCGGACGGCATCCTCGACACCGAACAGCGGGCCGAACTGGTCGGGTTGGCCCACGGCTACTGGCGCCGGCTGACCGAGGTGACCTTCTTCAACCCGCAGGAGGCGGGCAACCAGGCGATCGCCTGCGTCGTCGGCGGGCTGATGCTCGCCGGGCAACTCCCCTCCGGCCAGGCCGAATCCGTACGCGCACGGGCCATGCGGCTGTACCGGGAGGAGATCCGCGCCCACCGCGTACGGGACCGGGGCGCTCTGCTGCCGCCCGAGCACCGCGGCGCGTACGACAACAACTACGGTCCCATCTCCCTGTCCTTCCTCGCGCAGGCCCACCGCGTCAGCGGCGAGGACGTGTTCGCCGAGGACGGCGAGGCGCTCGCCCGGTACATCGACGCACGGCTGACCGTCGGCGGGTTCGACGTGGGAGGCCCCCGGTACAGCGAACAACACTGCGGTTTCGAGGCCGTCCTCGGTCTGCGCTACTTCGGCCGCCGCGTCGGCGCCGACCTCGGCCGCTACCGCGGCGACACCCGCTGGGGCCGGCACGCGACCCAACCCGACGGCGGCGTCGACGGCCACTTCGCGTTCATGCTGGTCTGGCAGATCCAGGACCGCACACCCTGGCACCGCCTCCCCTCGAAGGGCCCGCTGCGGCACCAACTCCGCTCAGGGACCGTCTCGGTGGCCTTCGACGACCGGATGACGCCCGCCCTGGTGGAGGCCGCCGGCACGTACTGCCTGCCCGCCGCCGTGAACCGTCAGCACGGCTTCGGCCCCGTCGCCGGAGGCTTCCTGTACTGCCGTCCCGTGGGCGAGGTCCGCGTCCGTGAGCTGCGCGCCGGCCCGCTGACCGCCAAACTCGTCACCAAGCCCGTCGTCGGCCCCGACCACGTCCTGCGCTACGTCCGGTCCCTGTACGTCACCGACGGCACCCGGCTGTGGACGACGGTCGCGGTGGAACGCCTGCCCGGAAGCCCGTACCTGCTCGCCGGGCTGCCGTACGCCGTGGACGACGGGGAGCGGGTGCGCCGGACCGCCGAGGCACAGGTGAGGTCCGCCGGCGGGCTACGGCTGACGCACCCCCGCTCGCGGGGCGCGGACCACTTCGACGCACGCTCGGACACCACCCAGGAACAGGCGGCCTTCGCGCTCGCCGCCGACCCGCGCGTCTACGGCGATCCGGACGAGGGCTGGCGCCACCTCGTCTCCTCCACGGCCCTCGAAGCGGACCCCGCCCCGGGCGGCCCGGAGGACCTGCACGTCTTCGCCGTCCGCTACGGACCCGGCGGTCCCTACACCCCCACGTTCGCCGGCTCCCCGGCCCGACTGGACTTCCGCACCGAGGAGTTCACCGCCTGGATCGGCGATCCACGGGGCGACGCGCACGGGGACCCCGAAGCCGGGATCCGGCTTCACTGACCCGCCGGTCCGCCCGCGCCCGTCCCGACGACCCCCGGTCCGACGACGAGGTCGGCGCGGTCCCGGGTCGCGGCGACCAGCTCGGCGTTGCGCTGGTCCGTCCCCAGTACCCACGCCACCGCCGAGTCGTGATCCTTCCCGAACTCCTCGTGGCGCGCGACCAGCCGCCGGACGCGGTCCGCCTCGTCGAGCTCGCAGAACCACACCTCGTCGAGCTGCGCACGGGCCCGCGCCCAGGCCTCCTCGCGCAGCAGGAGGTAGTTCCCCTCGGTGACGATCAGACGGGCTGCCCGGGGAACCGCGAGGGCTCCCGCCAGGGGCTGTTCGAGGACCCGCTCGAAACCGGGCGCGTAGACGAGCTCCTCCTCGTCCTCGCGCAGCCTGCGCAGCAGCGCCGCGTACCCCGCCGGGTCGAACGTGTCCGGGGCCCCCTTGCGGTCCCGGCGCCCCTGCCGGTCCAGCTCGGCGTCCGCGAGATGGAACCCGTCCATCGGTACGTGGGCGACGCGGAAGGGCGCGACCTCGCCGAGCCGTCCCACCAGCCGCTCGGCGAGCGTCGTCTTGCCCGCCCCGGGACCGCCCGCGATCCCGAGAAGGGCGCGCCGGCCGGGCCGTACGAGCGCGGCGGCCCGCTCCACCAGTTCGTCGAAGGACGGACCCGCCCCGGTCGGCGGACTCGCCCCGGTCATACGGGCCCGGACCCGGGCGCGGGGGCAGCGATCTCCATGCCCTCCAGTATCGGCGACGGTTCCTGCGCCAGGGCGGTGATGTGGCGCTCGCCACCCGGTGGAGACCGATCCCGGGGGCACACTCCTCGTATGACTGAGCTCGGCCTGCCGAAACAGATCCTGGCCTGCCTCTTCGACCTCGACGGCGTCATCACCAGAACCGCGGTGGTCCACGCGGCAGCCTGGAAGCGGACGTTCGACGACTTCCTGCGGCAACGCGAGGGCGACGGATTCCGACCCTTCGACGACGCCGACTACGCCGCCCACGTGGACGGCCTGCCACGCGCCGACGGCGTCCGGACCTTCCTCGCCTCGCGCGGCATCCAGCTCCCCGAGGGAACCCCCGACGACCCGCCGGACCGGGTCACCGTCCACGGACTCGGCAACCGGAAGAACGCGTTGCTCCTCGACATGATCCGCACCGACGGCGTCGAGGCGTACGAGGGCACCCTGCGCTACATCGAGGCGGTCCGGGCGCACGGCCTGCGCACCGCGGTCGTCTCCTCCAGCGCCAACTGCCGTGACGTCCTGCGCTCGGTGGGTGCCGAGGACCTCTTCGACGTACGCGTCGACGGCGTCGTCGCCGCCGAACGGCGGCTGCCGGGCAAGCCGCGCCCCGACACCTTCCTGGCCGCGGCGAAGGACCTCGGCGTCACGCCGTCCGAGGCGGCCGTCTTCGAGGACGCGCTCGCCGGCATGGACGCGGGCCGCTCGGGGCACTTCGGATACGTCGTCGGCGTGGACCGCGTGGGCCAGGGCGACGCCCTGCGCGCCCACGGCGCCGACATCGTCGTACGGGATCTGGACGAACTGGGGGAGCGCCCGTGATCACGCATTCCTCGTACGGGGTCGAGCCCTGGGCCCTGCGGGAGAGCGAGCTGCACCTCGGACTCCTGCCGCAGAGCGAGTCCGTCTTCGCCCTCGCCAACGGCCACATCGGCTGGCGCGGCAACCTCGACGAGGGCGAACCCCACGGCCTGCCCGGCACCTACCTGGGCGGCGTCCACGAGACGCACCCGCTGCCCTACGCGGAAGCGGGCTACGGCTATCCGGAGTCCGGGCAGACCGTCATCAACGTCACCAACGGCAAGATCGTCCGGCTGCTCGTCGACGACGAGCCGTTCGACCTGCGCTACGGACGGCTGCGCTCCCACGAGCGCGTCCTCGACCTGCGCACCGGACTGCTCACCCGCACCTGCGAGTGGACCTCACCGGCCGGCTCCACGGTCCGGGTGCGCTCCACCCGGCTCGTCTCCTTCACCCAGCGGGCGATCGGGGCCGTGGCCTACGAGGTGGAGGCCGTCGACAGCCGGATCAGGGTGGTCGTCCAGTCGGAACTCGTCGCCAACGAACAACTGCCCGGCCGCGACCGCGACCCGCGGGCGGCGATCGCCCTGGAGTCGCCGCTGGAGGCGGAGGAGCACTTCGCGGCGGGAGGCCGGCTGCGGCTCGTGCACCGCACCCGGCGCAGCGCCCTGCGGGTCGCGGCGGCCGCGGACCACACGGTCACGGGCCCGGAGGGGACCGACCTGAGCAGCGAGAGCAGCGACGACGTCGCCCGCCTCACGGTCACCTCCGTACTGGAGCCGGGCCGCACCCTGCGCCTGGAGAAACTCGTCTCCTACGGCTGGTCCGGCACCCGCTCCCTGCCCGCGCTGCGCGACCAGGCCGACGCGGCCCTCGCCGCCGCCCGGCACAGCGGCTGGCGGCAGCTCGTCGACGAACAGCGCGCCTACCTCGACGACTTCTGGGCGCGCGCGGACGTCGAGGTGGACGGCGACGAGGAGATCCAGCAGGCCGTCCGGTTCGCCCTCTTCCACGTGCTCCAGGCCGGCGCCCGGGCCGAACAGCGCGCCATCCCCGCCAAGGGCCTCACCGGCTCCGGCTACGACGGCCACGCCTTCTGGGACACCGAGACCTTCGTCCTGCCGCTGCTCACCTACACCTCGCCGGGCGCCGTCGCCGAGGCGCTGCGCTGGCGCCAGAACACCCTCGAAGCCGCACGCGAACGGGCCGTCCAGCTCGGGCTGCGCGGAGCCGCGTTCCCGTGGCGGACCATAGCCGGGTCGGAGGGCTCGGCCTACTGGCCGGCCGGCACCGCCGCCTTCCACGTGAACGCCGACATAGCCGACGCCGTCGTCCGCTACACCGCCGCCACGGGCGACACGCACTTCGAACGCGACACCGGCGTCGAGCTGCTGACCGAGACGGCACGGCTGTGGCGCTCCCTGGGACACCACGACCACCAGGGGAGATTCCACATCGACGGGGTGACCGGGCCCGACGAGTACAGCGCCGTCGCCGACGACAACACGTACACCAACCTGATGGCCCGAGCGAACCTCCTGGCCGCCGCCGACGCCGTCGAGCGCCACCCCGGGCGGGCGGCGGAGCTCGGCGTCGACGACGAGGAGAGCGCGGCCTGGCGCGACGCCGCCGAGGCCATGCACATCCCGTACAACCACGAACTGGGCGTCCACGAGCAGCACGCCGGATTCACCCGCTACCAGCGCTGGGACTTCGCCGCCACCCGCCCCGACCAGTACCCGCTGATGCTGCACTTCCCCTACTTCGACATCTACCGCAAGCAGGTCGTCAAACAGGCCGACCTGGTGCTCGCCCTCTACAAGTGCAGCCCCTTCTTCGACGACGAGCACAAGGCCCGCAACTTCGCCTACTACGAACCCCTCACCGTCCGCGACTCCTCGCTGTCGGCCTGCTGCCAGGCGGTGCTGGCCGCCGAGACCGGCCATCCCGGCCTCGCCTACGACTACCTGGTCGAGGCCGCGCTGATGGACCTGCAGGACCTGGAGCACAACACCCGCGACGGACTGCACATCGCCTCGCTCGCCGGGACCTGGACGGCCCTGGTGGCCGGCTTCGGCGGGCTGCGCCACCACGGGGACACCCTGGAGTTCGCGCCCCGGCTGCCCGAACGCCTCAGCCGCCTCGCCTTCTCCCTGGAGGTCCTCGGCAGCCGGCTGCGCGTGGAGATCGGGCACGACACCGCCACCTACACGCTCGCCTCCGGCGGCCCGCTGGAGATCAGCCACCACCGCGAGACCGTCACCGTCGACGCCGACAAGCCGCGCAGTCTGCCCATCCCGGCGCCGAGGCTGCGCCCCGCCCCCGACCAGCCGCAGCACCGGCGGCCGAACTCCCGGGGGTGAGACGCGGCGCGGCGCCTTCGGCGTGTCAGTCGCGGGTGACGGAGGGCGCGATGTCCTCGTGCCGCTCCGCGGGCGCTGCACCGGGTACGGCCACCCGTGCGGCGGACCTGGCCGCGGACGTGCCGCAGAAGGCGGGTTCCAGGGCGCGGTACATGGTGTTGAGCACCGTGGTGTTGTTCGAGGTGTTGGCCAGGGCGGTGAGACTGCGCTTGCCGTCCTTCGTGGTGAAGGCGTACGTGTAGTAGCCCTGCACGGTGCCGGTGTGCCCGTACACGGAGATCCCGCACGACAGCTCGCGGCGGCGCAGCCCGAGGCCGTAGGACGTGGTGCTGTTGACCCGGGTCCACTTCGTCATCTGGGTGAGCTGGGCGGCGGACATCAGCTTGCCGCGCAGCAGTGCGGAGAAGAAGACGTCCAGGTCGTGCGGCGTGGAGATGATGGCTCCCGCGCTCTGCGCCCAGGAGGCCGTCTGCTTGGTCGAGTTCACCAGGGCCGCCCCGGTGGTGTCCGACGTGAGGTAGCCCTGGGCGTGCCGGCCCGGGATCGCCGTGGAGGGGTGGACGTAGAAGGTGTCGGCCAGGTTCAGCGGGGTGAAGATGCGCTTCTGGTACTCGGTGGCGACGCTGTGCCCGGTCAGCTTCTCGATCAGCATGCCCGCGACGACGAAGTTGGTGTTCGAGTACGAGTAGGCGGCGCCCGGCGCGTTGGTGCGCGGCTTCTGCAGTGACAGCCTCACCAGGTCCCGGTAGCTGAACACCTTGTTGCGCACGGCCTCGAAGCCGGAGACGGAACGGGCGAACATGTCGTTGGTGTAGTCGTACAGACCGCTGCGATGGCTCAGCACGTGCCGCACGGTGATCCTGTCGTCGGGCAGCAGGCCCGGCAGATAGGTGTCGACCGGCTTGTCGAGCTTCAGCCTTCCCTCGTCGACGAGCTGGAGCAGGACCACGGCGGAGAACGTCTTGGTGACGCTGCCGACGCGGAACCGGTCGTTCGTGCTGATGGTCCGTCCGGTGGCCCGGTCGTCGACCCCCTCGACCAGCCGGTGCACCGTGCCGTTGTCGTCGATTCTCGCCATCGCGCCGGGTGCTCCCTGCGAGCGCGCCGTGCGCAGGATCGCCCGCAGGCCCGCGTCGTCGGGCGCCGCGGCCGCGGCCACCGCGGTCCGTTCGCCGCCGGCGCCGTGCGGGTCCGCCGGTGTCACGGCCTGTGCCGGGCCCGCCAGCAGGGACGCCACGACCGCGCCCAGTGCCGTCCCCGTGACCGCCGTTGCTGAGACCATCTGCTTCTCCCGAGTGTCATCTGCCGGTTCGACGTCCCGGCCCCGACCGCGCCGCGGTTGCGGGCGACGGCACCATCTGTACGCGCTGACGGGGCGCGCGGGTCGCATCGCCATGGGGATGGAGGGGAAACAGCGAGGTGGAATCGGCGAATTGGCGGAAAGCAGTCGCCTGCCGGGGCCGCCCGGTCCGCGTGGCCGGCGGCTGACGCCGGTTCAGCCGCCGAAGAGCTGGGTCCAGTACGTGCCCGCCCTGCCGCCGCCGGCCAGGCCGATGCCTATGTGGGTGAAGTCCCGCTTGAGGATGTTGGCGCGGTGCCCGGGGCTGTCCATCCAGCCCTGGACCACCTCGGCGGACGAGCGCTGCCCGCAGGCGATGTTCTCGCCGACGGCGCGATGGGTGGAGCCCGCGGCGGCGGCGCGGTCCCAGGGCCTGCCGCCCTCGGGGGAGGTGTGCGCGTAGAAGTCGCGGGCCACCATGTCGGCGCTGTGGGCCTGGGCCGCGGCGGTCAGCGTGACGTCGGCGGCGAGGGGCGGCAGGCCCGCCGAGGCCCGCTCGGCGTTGGTGAGGGCCACGACCTCGCGCGCCGTGCGGTCCAGGCCCGCCGGGGTGAACGGCAGGGCCCACAGCGCCGTCCAGTACAGGTCGCCCGTGCGGGTGTCGGCGACGTGGGCCAGTCCCGCGTCGGCGAAGGCGGGATCGCACAGCGTGCGCCGTGACCGGGCGTCGGAGAGGCAGTACTCGACGAACTCGTGCGGGGTGCGCGGGCCGGAGACCAGATGTTCGCCGATGGTGAGGTAGGCGTAGCCGGCCGAGACGACACGCTGGTGGACGAAGACGCCGTCGGGGGCTTCCGAGGCGAGCGTCCCGCGGGCGGCCATGGCTCCGGCGTGGCTCCGCGCGGCGGCGGTCAGCCGGGCGTCGAGGCGGACGGGCGGGGAACCGGCGGCGGCGCGCGCGGAGTTCACCGGCCCGAGATATCCGTCGGGGTCGGGGACGGACCCCGGAGTCCCCGGTGCCGGGACCCGGGCGGCCGAGCCCGGCCCGTCGCCCCGCGCGGAGTTCTGCGCGGCGCCCCGCGTGAAGGCCGGCCCCGGGCCCGCTGGCCTCGGCGGACTCGGGGGCAGGCCGGGCCCGGTGCCGGCCGCCGGTCCGCGCGGCGGGGCGCTGTCCTCGGCGACCTCGACGCCGAAGTCCCGCGCGATGCCCGCGAGACCGTCCGCGTACCCCTGTCCGAGGGCGCGGAGTTTCCACGCCGGACCGCGCCGGTACATCTCGGCGAGGAGCAGCACGGTCTCCCGCTGCGGCCGGGGCGGGGTGAAGCGGGCGAGGACACGGCCGTCCGGTGCGGTCACCTGGACCGTGGGGGAGGGCAGCCGGCCCAGGGGAGTCGTGAGGTCGGCGGGGCTGACGACGACGGTGACACGGGACGCTCCGGGCCTCAGCCGCGGCGGATCGACGGTGAGACGGTCGCCGTCGAGCCGGACGCCGGGCGCGGCCGGCTGGTTGTAGAACACGAAGTCGCCGTCGCCGCGCACCTTTCCGCTCTCGTCGGTGACGAGCGCGGACACGTCGAAGGGGCCGGGGACCCTGAAGGTCACGGCCCCGTCCGGCAGGGGCGTGTTGCCCCCGGGAACCAGCTCGCTCATGCCACCGCCCGTCGGAGTCGCGGTCCGTGCCCCCGCGTCGGAGGTGCGCGGCACGGGCCGTCGACCGCTCAACGGACGGCCCGGCTCCCGCGGTTCCCGCCGCCGGGCAGGCGAAGATCGTCAGACAGGCTCCACGGCGTGTCCGCAAAGTCGCGTCGTCCGCCCGAAGGGAGTGCCAGGCGTCGCCCGGCAGGCGAGACTCTGCGGAGATGCCCTAGGCCTTCCGCGACCCGCGCGGGACCGGGCGGGGGCCGCGCAGGGTGGCGGAGGCCGGTGGGCGGAGCGCCCCGGCGGGTACGGCCGAGCGCAGCGAGCGCAGGGCGAGCAGCATGACGCCGATGTCGTCCAGGTAGACGGGGTCGGGCACCAGGTCGGTGGGCAGCAGGAGGTAGGCGACCGCGCCCCAGAACACCCAGCGGGGCCCGGTCGGCAGCCCGGCGCGCCGCAGATCACGGCGGGTGCGGACGAGCCGGCGCAGGAGCACGAGCGCCACCGCGAGTGCGGCGGCGGCGAGTACCGCGGCGATGACGAGGACCAGGGTCCACGAGGTCGAGTCCATGCGTCCGTCCAGAGGTGTCGTCGGATGCGCTTCCTTCCCGTGTGCCCGCTCGCGCCCCGGCTATCGCCCCGGGCGGGGCCGTCCGGGCGCGCGTTCCCTCATTCCGGGGTGTCGCGGCGGCAGATGACGAAGTCGTCGAAGACGTGCCGGCCGGTCCGTGAGCCGGCGGACCCGACCGCCCGGCGCAGGTCGAGGAGCTGATCCGTGGTCATCTCCAGGGGTGGCTCGTCCGGCTGGTAGGTGGTGCGTACGGGGTAGTCCCGCCCCGGTTCCCGGGTCATCTCGACGTGGCAGCCGAGCACGTGGGTGACGGGACGGCGCCCGCAGAAGTCGACGAGCCGGTCGACGGTACGGGTGAAGGCCGGCCAGTCCTCCACGTACAGGCGTCCGGGATAGACCGTGTCGCCGGTGAGCAGGAACCCGGTCCAGGGGTCGAAGTACGTCACGGCTGCCTCGTGGTGCCCGGGTGTGGCCAGGCATTCCAGCACCCGGTCGCCGAGGTCGACGTGCGCGACGGCGTCGGGGTCCTCGTGGAACCCGAAGAAGTCCCAGGCGGCGGCGAGGGACCCGTCCACGACCTCGGTGCCGGGACGGCCGGCGAACTGGCCGTCCCCGGCGATGTGGTCGCCGTGCGGATGGGTGTGCAGCACCAGCAGGCCGTAGTCGTCACGGGGATGCCGGGCGAGCCAGGAGTCCATCACCTCGTCGACGACCCGGCGCAACGGGAAGTGGTCGGCCGAGGCCGTGGCGCCCGTGTCGATCAGGACCGCGCGCGCGGTCCCGAACAGCAGGAACATGAAGGGCGCTTCGTAGTCGACCGCCATGTTCTGGCGAAGGATCACCGTGTGCTCGTCGTGGACGTGGACCTGGATGTCGGGGTCCGTGTTGTGCTTGGCCGAGGGCGAGCCGTGGATCCACCGCACGTCGAGCGGTGGGGCCGGCGTGGAGGGATCGCCCCCTCGGGCGCCTTCGGTCTGCTGTCCGGCACTGTCCACGCTGTCTCCCTCGGCCTCGGTCCCGCCGGGCCGATGGCGGGCCCGGGACCTCAGTGTCGCGGGTGCGCGTGGTCCACGAGCGCCTGGGACACCGTACGGATGCTCCGGGCGATGTGCTGGAGCTGCATCACCTCGGCGGCGTACATCTTGATGGAGTGCTCGATGACGCCCTCCTGCAGGCCGAGGCCCGGGAGCTCGGAGCGGGCGGTCTGGAGTGCCGTACGGGCGACCCGTATCTCCTGCTGCACCTGGAGGTGCGCGTGGCGGGCGAGCAGGACGGGGTGCTTGTGCAGGACGGGGTAGCTCGCGTAGCGGCTCGGCACCAGCTCGCGCAGCCATTTCACCGCCGATCGCTCCCAGTCGAAACTGCCGGGGGTCTTGACCTGGCACGGCCAGTCCGAGGTGATCGGTGAATACGTCAGGGCCATGTTCATCGCTTCCGGGGTACGTCGGCGGGGGACTCTGGGGCGGCCCCGGCATAGGGGTACCGGGGCCGCCACCACGGGTCTCGCACGCGAGACCCGCTCGAACACCAGGGACCCGATGCGGGTAGGAGCGGACGGCCCCCGGTGCTCATGGGTCGTGACCTGGAAGCCTCCGGGGCACGATCCGAAAGAAGTATTTATATATGCCGCCAGAAGCGCAAGGACATGAAAACATTCATGCGTGCTTTGTTGTGAATGATCCCGTGATGCCGGGGTGACAGAGGGTGCGGACGAGACCGCCGCGTGATAGAGGGATCAGTCCCTCAGGAAGAACTGGTGCTGCTCGGCGACCTGCTCGTACTCCTCCAGGCGCGCCTGGGTGCGCTCCGGATCGGCGTCCGTCATGGCCTGGAGCAGCGCCGCCGACAGCACCACGGGCGCCGCGTAGGAGTCGAAGACGAGCCGGGAGCCGGTGCCGGTGGCGAAGGTGACGTCGGCCTCGTCCGCCAGCGGGCCGAGCCCGAGGTCGGTGACGAGAGCCACCTGGAGGCCCGCGCTGCGCGCCACCCGCATGGCCGTGAGCGTCTCGTGGGCGTGCCGGGGCATCCCGAACGCCAGGACCCACGTGCCGCCCGCCTCGCGCGACTGGAGCAGCGCGTCGTAGGCGACCGAGCCGCCGCGGGTCACCACCCGCACGTCCGGGTGGATGCGGCGGGCGGCGTACGCGAAGTACTCGGCCAGCGAGCCGGAGATCCGCAACCCGAGGACCGTCAGCGGCGTCGACTCCGACAGGGCCCGGCCGACGCGGATGATCTGGTCGGGATCGGTGAAGTCCCGCCGCAGGTTCTCCAGGTTCTCGATCTCGGCGTCCACCGCGGCCTGGAGCTCGTTGCTCGTGACCTCGGCGGGGGTCCCCGGGGTGCTGCTGCCCAGCGTGCTGAGCGCGATGGCCTGGAGGCTCTCGCGCAGGGCGGGGTAGCCGCTGAAGCCCACGGCCGCCGCGAAACGGGTCACGGAGGGCTGGCTCACACCCACCCGCTCGGCCAGATCGGTGATCGACAGGAAAGCGGCTTCGGTGATGTGCTCGATCAGGTACTGGGCGATGCGCCGCTGCCCGGGCGAGAGCCTCGGGCCGTCGAACAGCTCCCTGAGCTGGGACGTGGGCGCGACGCCGGCCTCGGGCGCCGTCTTTCCCGAGGTGATCGCGGATGCCTGTGCGCGTGCCTGCTGCGGCGATGGCACCGGTGCGCCTCCTTCACGTCCCACGAGAACTCAACATAGCTCACCGACCTTTCTGACCTGGGCCGGTCCGGGCGCAAGCAATGCGTGCGTTCCCTGTTTCGGGCGAGATCGCGGGGTACCCGCACAACCGTCACGACGTGCTCGTCCGCGGGCGCGCGTGCCTGCTCGCCGACGCGAGGGAGAGGGTTTTCATGAGCGTGCAACAACTGCCCGCGTCAACGGTCCACGTGATGCTCGGGGACTGTTCCGCGGCCGACGCCAAGAGTGTGCTCGCCGTCCTGTGCGGCAGCTTCGCCGCCGACCGGGAGGGGGCGGACGAGCCCCACGAGTCCGGGAGCGGCCGGCCGACGGTGTGGACGGTGCTGTTCGACACCGCCGGTGATCCCAGCAACACCGCCAAGCCTGTCGGGGAACTTTCGGGGCAGCCGGTCCTGGAGGCACAGGGTGGCCCCCTGGCGACACAGCGTCTGCGGGAGGCCCTCGGTGCCGCCTTCACCGTGCACGAACTGGGCACGGAGGCCGGTGACCAGGAGGTTCAGATGAAACTGCGACTCGATTCAAGCACGGCGCACGAGACGAAGCCCGCGTGAACGCCGGGTCGGTGGCCCGCGAGGGAGAGATCGGCGCCCGCCGTGCGGCGACCGGATCCGCGCGAGAGGGAGCCGCTCGCGCGGGGCTGGTCGCCCGCGGGGTGATCTATGTCCTGGTCGGCCTGCTGGCCCTGCGCATCGCCTTCGGCGACAGCGGCGGGCAGCAGGCCGACCGGGGTGGCGCACTGCAGGAGATCGCCACGAAGCCGTTCGGCGCGGCCCTGCTGTGGGCACTCGGCGCGGGGCTCGTCGGCATGGCGCTGTGGCGCCTCTCGGAGGCCGTCTTCGGCGCCGCCGGACAGGACGGCGGCAAGGCCGGCAAGCGTCTGATGTCCGCCGCGCGGTGCGTGTTCTACGGGTTCGTGGCCTACTCGGTGCTGGCCTTCGCGGCCGGATCGCGCGGCAGCGGGTCGGGCGACAAGCAGTCCCGGGACGTCACGGCCAAGGCGCTGGGCATGCCCGGCGGTCAGTGGATCGTCGGCGCCGCGGGCGTGGGCCTGGTCGCCGCGGGCCTCTGGATCGCCGTACGGGCCGTGATGCGCAAGTACCACAAGCACCTCAAGCTCGGTGAGATGTCCCGGCGGGTCCGCAGGGCGGTCGACACGACGGGCGTGGGCGGCGGGGCCGCGCGGGGCGTGGTGTTCGCCGCGGCGGGAGTCTTCGCGGTCCGGGCCGCGGTGGAGTACCAGCCCGACAAGGCCAAGGGGATGGACGGCACGCTGCGGTCCTTCGCGGCGGCGCCGATGGGTCCGTGGCTGCTGGCCTGTGTGGCCGCCGGTCTCGTCCTGTTCGGGGTGTTCTCGTTCGCGATGGCGCGGTGGCGGAGGGTGTGAGGCCGCGCGGCCGCCCGACCCGGTCGTGCCCGGGCACCCGTCCCGTCTTTGTCCGCCGGACCGTGGCGGCTCGGATGCGTCCGGTGGACCGCGGTGGCTCGGACCGGCCGATTTCCTTACGGTCCGGCGATCGAGTGCCGGACCGCCGGACCGCCGGACCGCCGGGCTGCCGGTCTGCGTCCAGGGGGTGTCTCCGCCGTACCGTCGGCGGAGACACCCCCTCTGTGCGTCCGGTCAGGGCTGCGCGGTGAGCGCGAAGCTCTGGGCGGCCGATCCGTCACAGCCGCGCTGGGTGAGCTGCACGCTGTTCGCGGCGGAGCCCGCCGCGCTCAGGCACTTGCCGCTGTGCCGGGCGACGAAGTGGTACCGCCCCGTGCTCTCCCGCACCGGCTGCCACTGCTGGTTCTGGCCGTTCGACCAACTCCACAGTTGCAGCGGGGCGTTGTCGGCAGTCGAGCGGTCGGTGACGTCGACGACCTGCTGGGCGTTCGGACGCAGCGCGATCCGCGTGTAGCCGCTGTCCGTCGAACGGAACTGGAACTGCTGGGCCTGGGTGCCGTTGCAGGTGTACTGCTGGATCGCGGTCCCGTTCGCCGTCCCGGCCGAACGGGCGTCCACGCAGGTGCCGTTGCCGGAGTTGGCCAGGGAGTACCAGGTGGTCTCGGAGATGGGGTCCGCCGGCGGAACCGACGGGTCCGCCCCGCCGAGCCACTTGAGCCCGTCCAGCAGGAACCGGTTCTGGGCCGTGCTCGCGAACGTCGACGACAGCGTGGTGTTCGTCGCGTAGTCCATCGCGTTGTGGCCGAAGTTCGCGTACAGCATCCGGTACTTCGTGTTGGTCCACACGACCGGGTAGTAGCCGCTGTACCAGGTCTGGTCGGGGTCGGTCCCCAGCGGGAAGCTGCTGGGGTCGACCGAGGCGAGGACGCGGATGTCCGGGTTCTGCCGCAGGTCGTTGGACCAGCTGTACCACTCGCTGACCGACGAGGTGAACGTCGCGGGCAGGTTCACGGTCGAGGGATGGGTCCGGTCCTCGGTCCGCAGGACGGCGGTGGTCGGCCCCCAGGTGTTGGACTTGAAGTTCCCGCTGCCCAGGAACTGGTCGTGGTACCAGGGCCAGCTCCGCGCGTCGGTGGTGAAGGCGGAGACGTGGAAGCCCATCCAGCCGCCGCCACCGCGCATGTACTGCTCGAATCCGGCGCGTTGCGCCGCCGTCTGCGGCAGGTCGTCGAGGAACAGGACGACCTGGTACGCGTTCACGCCGCCGTTCGCGAGCAGGTCCCAGTTGTTGCTCGCCGTGTAGGTGAAGCCGTTCGCGGCGGCCTGCCGGGGGAACCAGTCGTTGGCCTCGTGGACGAAGCTGATGTGGGCCGCGTCCCAGGTGCCGTTGTAGAGGGCGAGCACCTTGAACGGGGCCGCCGCGGTGCTCGCGTGGGCGGCCGGCGGTGCCGCGAGGCCGAGCAGGGTGGCCAGCAGGACGAGGACCCGCAGGACCCCGCGCGCCGGTACGGACCGACTGATGCGCATCCGGTTCTCCTTCCCGTACGTGTCGGGGGTGTTCACGGGTAGCTGACGAGGTCGGCGACGTTGGTGGAGGAGTTGGACGGGCCGCCCCGGTCGTTGACCACGTGCCGGATGGTGCCCGTACCGCCGAGGGAGACGGTCACCATGTCCTTGAAGCGCACACCGGCGTTGTCCGGTGCCTCGATGGCGTGCTCGGCGGCGACGGCCGGGTTGACGTTGAAGTAGCAGTAGCTGCCGAACCCGTACACCTCGTGGCCGGTCACGGAGGGCGCGACCTTGTAGGCGGCGTATCCCTGTGTCGAACCGTTCATCCAGGCCGCCTGGCTGGGCGGGTCGTAGGGCATCTCGTTCTGGTAGAAGTACGTGCGGCCGCCGTTGCCGTTCCAGATGGTCTGGTACTTCTGGTAGTGCTCGACGAACAGGCCGTACATGGTCACGTCGTCGCCGTTCACGACCAGGCCGGTGTCGGCCGTGTTGCTGGTCCAGCCGACTCCGCTGCCGTGGTCCGCCCGCCACAGCCACAGGTGGTCGCCGATGACGTCGTCGCAGTTGACGGTCAGGCTGGTGGTGGCCTTGCCGACGCCCGCGCCGCCGACGCGGAAGAACACGTCGTGCAGGGAGCTGGGGTCCGCGCTGTGGTCCGCGGAGGAGCCGCTCGGCCCCATCTCCAGCAGTTGCGCGGAGTTGGTGGTGCCCGCGTCGATCAGCAGCCCGGCGAGCTGGACGCCGTTCACGTCGGCGACGGTCATGGCGGTGATGCCGTTGTCGGGGACGAGGGTGGCGAGACCGAGGCCCAGGACCACGGTGTCGGCCCGGGTGACCCTGAGCGTCTGGTCGAGGTGGTAGACACCTGGCGTCACCAGCAGGTTCTTGCCCTGGGCGAGCGCGTCGTTCATCTGGGCCGCCGTCGCGCCGGGCTTCACGACGAAGAAGTCGGACAGCGGCAGGGACGTGCCCGCCGGAGTGCCCGAACTCCACGTCGTGCCGGTCGAGCCGGTGCGTACGGACGGGACGAACACCTTCCAGGCGCCCGCCGCGTCGACGTACAGGAAGGGCTTCTCGCGGGAGACCGGAGTCTGGGCCACCGTCGTGTACGGGGGGTTGGGGAAGCTGTTCGCGGGAGCGTTCCTGGCGCCGACGAAGACCATGTTCCAGTTGGAGCCGGTCCAGTTCGACCATTCGGTGTTGCGGGACAGCCACTGCTGCTGCGAACCGGAGTTCACCTGACCGTCGATCTTCGTGTCGGCCATGTAGCCGCCGCTGGACCAGCCGCCGTCGTCCAGGGCCAGGTTGCCGCGCAGATGCATGCGCCGGTAGGGCGCCGCCTGCGACACCGCCCAGCGGTCCGTCCCGGACGTGGGGGTCACCGACAGGTTCTCCGCCGAACGCCAGAAGTTCTGGGTCGCGTTGCCCTGGAACCAGTCGGCCTCCGCGTGCACCGCGCCCCGGATGCTGACGTCGTCGGGGGACAGGCCGAGACCCGCGACCTGGGTGTAGAAGCCGACGTTCGCGTCCGCGCTGTAGCTGCCGGGCTTGAAGAGGAAGGCCTTGCGGGCGGTGCCGAACTGGTTGGTCTGCTGCTGGGAGAAGGCCGCGTCGAGGCTGCTCTGGATCGTCGCGGCCGGGGTCGACGGGTCGAAGACGGTGACGTTCGGGCCCAGGTCGGGTGTCCCCGGCGGTGGTTGTGTGTCGACGGAGTTCACGTAGAAGGACTGCGCCGCGGTGCCGTTGCAGGTGTACTGCTGAAGCTGCACGCTGTCGGCGGCGGACGCGCTCGGCACGTCGAGGCACTTGCCGCTGTTCCGGTTCACGAAGTGGTAGGCGCCGCCGGTCTCCGCCACGGCCTGCCACTGCTGGTTGGTGCCGCCGCCGTACGTCCAGAGCTGGACGGGCGCGCCGTCCGCGGTCGAGACGCCGGTGACGTCCCATGCCTTGGTGGCGTCGGCCCGGTTGCCGACCTGGGAGTACCCGCCCGACGTGGCGGCGAACCGCCACTGCTGGGCCTGGCTGCCGTTGCAGGCGTACTGCTGGACGGCCGTGCCGTCGGCGGTTCCGGCGGCGCGGGCGTCGACGCACTTGCCGCTGCCGGCGTTGACCACCGTGGCCCAGTCGGCCGGGACCGCGGCGGCCTGGGCGGTGGCGCCCGGGGCGGCGGCGGTCAGGCCCGACACCGTGGTCGCCACGAGCGCGGTCACCGTCAGTAGTCCGGCCGCTCGACGGCGCCCTGGGTCTCTTCGTCCGGGCAGGGGGAATCTGGACATGCTGGACACTCCTGAACTGGGTGGGGGGTTCATGTCCGTGAACGCGAAATGCATGCATGGAGGTGTGGCGATCGGTGAACCTAAAGGTCTGCACCAAAGACGTCAAGACATGAAACAAAAAACGCTTTCAAATCAGCGTCAAACGCGAGGAGTTGAAGATCTAGGGGCCAGACGTTCCTGAACTCGACGCCCCGACACGGGTGTTCACCTGCCTGATGTCCTCCGTCGCCGTGCCGCGCGGCGATTCACTTCTTGAAGGACCGTCACACGCGCCGGAGGACGGCGTGCCGGGTGTGGGGTTCCTTACAAGGCGATGACATGACGGCGAACCGCACCCGCCCCACCCGCATCTCAGGGCACTCTGGTTCCGGGCCGGTGACTCCTGTCCTGGAGAGACTCGGAAATCCACCGGCCACCGCGCCGACCGGCATCGCCGGTTCGTGTCCCGCGGCAAGGGAAGCGGCAGCCGCGGAACAGCGCCCCGGAGCACCTCCGGGGCGCCGTGCGTGCCCGGCCGTTGCTCCGCCGGAGGGACCCGGCTCCTTCCAATGGCCCAGCGAGGCCGACTCCGCCGTCGCCGACCTCCCGCGGCAGTGATTGCCTCGGTGGGGGACCGCCGGGAACCCGGAGCCGGCCCACGGACGGCCGGTGCCGGACCGTGGGGCAGGGAGAGAGCCGTGACGGACAACCAGATCCTCCAGGGCCTCGGACTGATCGCCGTCCTGGCCGTCGGCTCCCAGCTCGTGGCGAGCCGGCTGCGGATCCCCGCCCTGATCGTGCTGCTGCCGGTCGGCTTCGCCGCGGGCGCGCTGACCGACATCGTCAACCCCGACAAACTGCTCGGGGACGCGTTCTCCCCGATGGTCTCGCTCGCCGTCGCCGTGATCCTCTACGAGGCCGGGCTCGGCCTGGACATCAGCAGACTGCACGGACACATGCACCGGGTCGTGGCACGACTGATCTGGATCGGCGTCGTGATCACCTGGGGGGCCACCGTCGTCCTCGCCGTACCGCTCCTGGGCATGTCGACGAGCTCGGCCGTCATGCTCGGCGTGATCCTCGTCGTCTCGGGGCCCACCGTCGTCGGACCGCTGCTCCACTTCGTGCGCCCGACCGAGCGGCTGCAGCGCATCCTGATCTGGGAGGGATCGCTGATCGACCCGGTCGGCGGCATCCTCGGCGCGCTCGTCTTCCACGCCGTCGTCGCGAGCGGCAGCAGTGACCTGCGCGGCAAGATCGGTCAGTTCGCGGCGAGCTCGGCCGTCGGACTGATCGGGGGCGCGGTGGGCGCCGCCGTCCTGTGGTTCCTCCTCAGCAGGCTGCACCTGGGCGAGGTGCTCGGAACGACGGCCCAGCTCGCCGCCGCGGTGGGCGTGGCCGCCCTCTGCGACGCCATCCGGGACGACACCGGGCTCATCGCCGCGATCGTGATGGGGATGGCCCTGGCCAACCTGCCGGGCGTCTCCCTCCCGGCACGCCGCCCCTTCCTGGAGACCCTGGTCTCGCTGATCATCGGGCTGCTGTTCATCTCGATCTCCGCCACGGTCACCCCCGCGTCCCTGCGGCACGTCGTCCTGCCCACGCTCGGTCTCGTCGCCGCCCTCGTCCTCGTGGTCAGACCCCTGGTCGCGTTCCTGTCGACCGCGCGCACGGACCTGCCCCGCGGCGAACGGGCCTTCATCGGCTGGATGGCACCCCGGGGAATCGTCGCCGCGTCCACCGCCTCGACGTTCTCCGCCACACTCGTCGCCGACCACGTCGGCGGCGCCCAGAAGATCCTGCCCGCCACCTTCCTGGTGATCGTCGCCACGGTGACGCTGTACGGGCTGAGCGCGCACCCCGTCGCCCGCCGCCTGGGCGCGCTGCGTCCGGCCCGGGCCCGCCCGCTGCTGGTGGGCGGCGACCCCTGGGCGATCGACCTGGGCCGCGCGTTGCGCTCGGCCGGCCTGGACGTGCTGATGTGGGCCGGACGGGAGGAGCAGCGCGACCTGATCCGGGCGTCCGGACTGAGCCTGGCGCCGGGGGAACTGCTCGCCGCGGCCACCGGCGAGGGAGCCGAACTCGAAGGCATCACCGGCGTGCTGCTGCTCACCGAGGAGGACGACTTCAACGCGCTGGCCTCGGAGACCCTGCGCGGCACGGTCGACGGGTTCGTGCACCGGCTCGGGCCGCCCGGTCTGAGCCACGGCGTGGTGGCGCCCTACACGAGCGGTGACACCCTGTTCGGGTCCGGGCTGAGCAGACCGGAACTGACCCGACGCTACGAGGACGGCGCCCGGATCGTCTCCCGTTCCACCGCCGACGGCATCCCGGACGGACACGCGCTGCTGTTCCTCGTACGCCCCGACGGGCGGCTGGATCCCGTCACCGACACCCGGATCCCGGAGCCGGGGCCTCGGGACACCGCGATCCTGCTGGGTCCGGTCCGGACGCCGGGTCGGGTACGGGCGGACTGACCCCGTCGGGCGCGGTCACCACCTCCTCACCCGGTCACCCGGTCACCCGGTCGGCCGGGCGCGGGGCCGCACCCGGCCCCGTACGACACCAACGGGCCAGTGCGGATTGCGGTCCGCCCCCGGGCTGGATCTCATGGTTTCCATGCAGCTACAAGCTTCCGAGCCCGACGACCTCGTACCGCCGATGGAACGCTCGCACTGGGTGGCCTTCGCCGGGATCCTGCTGATGGTCAGCGCTCTGTTCAACCTGCTCACCGGCTTCGTGGCGGTCTTCAACCACGGCTACTACTCGAAGGTGTACTCCCAGGGCAACCGGCTGCTGATCCTCAACTACACGGCCTGGGGCTGGATCTTCGTCGCGGTCGGCATCGTGATGGCCGTGCTGAGTCTCGGCGTGCTCGTGGGCTCCAGGGGAGCGCGGCTGGCGGGTATCTGCCTGGCCGTGTTCAGCCTGGTCGCGCAGATGATCTTCCTGCCGGTCTACCCGTGGTGGTCCCTGTTCACGATGCTCGTCTCCCTGCTGGTCATCTACGGCCTGCTGGCGGAGCCGAAGCACGTGCCCGGGGCGCGGGTGTAGCGGGACCCGTTCCCGGCCGTCTGCTCCGCCGGGACCGGCCGCGTGTTCAGTCGCGCAGCCGGTCCAGCGCCTGGTCGAGCGTGGTGGCGGCCATGATCAGCGACAAATGCGTGAACGCCTGCGGGAAGTTGCCCAGTTGTTCGCCGCTCGGGCCCACCTCCTCGGCGAACAGGCCGACGTGGTTGGCGTACGTATGCATCTTCTCGAAGGTGTAGCGGGCCTCGGCCAGTCTGCCGGAGCGGGCCAGCGCGTCGACGTACAGGTAGGTGCACAGGCTGAAGGTGCCTTCCGAGCCGCGCAGGCCGTCCGGGGAGGCGGCGGGGTCGTAGCGGTAGACGAGGCTGTCGGAGACCAGCGTCCGGCCCATCGCGTCGAGCGTCGACAGCCACGTCGGGTCCTTCGCGCCGAGGAAGCCGATCCGCGGGACGAGCAGCAGCGAGGCGTCCAGGACACCGCCGTCGTAGTGCTGGACGTACGCCTTCACCTCGTCGTTCCAGCCGCGGTCCATCACCTGCTCCAGGATGGTGTCCCGCGCCCGGGTCCACCGCGCGGTGTCCCCGGGCCGGCTCCAGTCGCGGGCCAGCCGCAGACCGCTGTTGAACGCGGCCCAGCACATCACCCGGCTGTACGTGAAGTCCTTGCGTCCGCCGCGGGTCTCCCAGATGCCCTCGTCGGGGCGGTCCCAGTTGTCGGCGAGCCAGTCCAGGGTGCGGGTGACGGCCTTCCAGGCCGCGTAGTCCGCCTGGATGCCGATGTCACGGCCCTCCGAGAGGCCGTAGAGGGCCTCGCCGTAGATGTCGAGCTGGAGCTGGTCGGCGGCGGCGTTGCCGACCCGTACGGGGAACGAGCGGCGGTAGCCCTCGAAGTGGTCCAGGATCTCCTCGCCCTGCAGGGGCGTGCCGTCCACCCGGTACATGATCTGGAGCGCCTCGCCCTCCTGGTCCAGGCGTTCCAGCAGCCGTTCGCGCAGCCAGTGGGCGAACGCGGTCGCCTCCTCGGCGAACCCGAGGTCGAGCAGGGCGCGCAGCGACAGGGCGCCGTCCCGTACCCAGGTGTAGCGGTAGTCCCAGTTGCGTTCGCCGCCGACCTGTTCCGGCAGTCCCATGGTGGCGGCGGCGACCGGGGCGCCGGTGGGCGCGTAGGTCAGCAGCTTGAGCGTGATGGCGGAGCGGTGCACCATGTCGGGCCAGCGGCCCCGGTACCGGGAGTTGCGCACCCAGTTCTGCCAGAACTCGACGGTCTCCGCCATGTTCTCCTCGGTTCCCGGCACGGTGGGCGGCGGCGGTGCGCCGGCGTCGGGACCGTCCACGGTGAACACGGCCACCGCCGTCTCGCCGGCCTTCAGGGTGACCGTGCTGCGGACGTCGTCGCCGTCCCGTTCCAGGGGGAAGGTGGACTGCAGGAACGCGCTGATCCCCGGAGCGCGGAACGCGGCGCCGTCGGGACCGACGGTGAGTTCGTGACCGGCCCGCCCGTAGTCGAAGCGCGGGCGGCACTCCAGGGCGTATTCGACCGTTCCCCGGACGGTCCGCGCGGTGCGCACGAGACGGTGCCGGGCGGAGGCGGTCCCGGACCGGTCGGGGGGCATCCAGTCGAGGACCTCGCCCACTCCGTCGGGTGACATGAACCGGGTCACCAGGACCGCCGTGTCCGGGTAGTAGAGCTGCTTCCAGGTGCCTTCCGGGCGGGAGGGCGCCAGCCGGAAGAAGCCGCCGCGGTCGTGGTCGAGCAGCGCGGCGAAGATGCTGGGGGAGTCGAAGCGCGGGGCGGCGAACCAGTCCACGACGCCCTTGGCGGAGACCAGGGCGGAGCACTGGAGATCCCCCACCAGACCGTGGTCGGCGATGGGCGGATAGCGGTCCATGGTGATCCAATCTCGAGGATCCAGGCCTCTTCACTATCCGGCATGCCGGTCGCGCGCGCTTGTCCGCCCGTGGGGGGAGCGGCGGCCCGGGCGGTGACGTGCCCGGGTGAGCCGGGGCGGGGCCTGTGACGTGCCCGGGGAGCCGTGGCGGGGGCGGTGAGGCCCCGCGGCGCCCGCGAACCGAGCCCCCCGGAACCCACGGTTGCCGAACGCCGGTCCGCCGGAGTTACTGGAGGGGACCGCTCCACGTCGACGAGGCGCGCGCCGGTGTCCCGGGAGGTACCCGCATGGACCTGATCCACGTGCGCCTGGTGAGTCCCGCCCGGCTGACCGACGCCGTGGCCTCCCTGCTCGCGGCCGACCCCCGCGTCGTCAACCTCGTGGTCCAGCCGGGCATCGCGCGGAAACCGGAGGGCGACGCCCTCTCCTGCGACGTGCTGACCGGAGGGGCGAACGACGTGCTGCGCGGTCTGCGGGAACTGCGTCTGGACGAGGTGGGCTCCATCGTCATCGAGCCCGTCGACATGGCGATCGCCGGACACGCCCTGACGGCCGCCGCCGGCCGGCCCGGACTGCTGTCCCGGGCACCGGTCTGGGAGGAGGTGGAGGCCCGCATCCGCGCCCAGGGCACGTACGCGCCGAGCTTCTACCTCTACCTGGTGGTCGCCGGGCTCATCGGCGCGGTCGGCATCGTCACCAACTCGCAGATCCTCATCGTCGCGGCGATGGTCGTCGGGCCCGAGTACGGCGCCATCGTCAGCGTCGCGCTGGGCATCGACCGGCGCTCGGGGCGGCGCGTCCGCGAGGGGCTGACCGCCCTGACGGCCGGGTTCGCGATGGCCATCGCCGTCACGTTCCTCTTCGGCCTGCTGATCCGCGCCTTCGACCTGCAGTCACGGGCGTTCGAGCTCGGTGTCCGTCCCGTCTCGCATCTCATCTCCACCCCCGACTTCTTCTCGGTGGCGGTCGCCACGCTGGCCGGGATCGTGGGTGTCGTGTCCTTGTCCGAGGCCCGGACGAGTGCCCTGCTGGGCGTCTTCATCTCCGTCACCACGATCCCCGCCGCGGCCGACCTCAGCGTGTCCGCCGCGTTCGGGAGCTGGGCCGAGGCGCGCGGAGCGATCATCCAACTCCTGATCAACGTCGCCGTGTTGATCGTGGTGGGCGCGCTCACGCTCCGCGGGCAGCGCGCCGTCTGGCGCAGGGTCGGCCGGCGTGAGGCGCGGCCCGCCGACCGGTGAGGGCCGCGCCGGCGTGCGAGGACGCGCGGAGCGGGGGCGTCCGGTCGGGCCCGGGGAAGTGACAGACTGAGGCCATGGACGAGCGCGCATTCGACAGGTCTGGCCAGCATGCTTCCGTCATCGGTCTCGGCACCTGGCAACTGGGGGCCGACTGGGGCGAGGTGAGCGAGAAGGACGCCCTGGCCGTGCTGGAGACGGCGGCGGAGACGGGGGTGACCTTCTTCGACACCGCCGATGTGTACGGCGACGGGCGGAGCGAGGAGACCATCGCCACGTTCCTGCGCGGCCGGCCGGACCTGCACGTCATGGTCGCCACCAAGATGGGCCGCCGCGTCGACCAGATCCCCGAGAACTACGTCCTCGACAACTTCCGTGCCTGGAACGACCGTTCCCGCCGCAACCTCGGCGTCGACCGGCTCGACCTGGTGCAGCTCCACTGCCCGCCGACGCCGGTGTACTCATCGGACGCGGTGTACGACGCCCTCGACACGCTGGTCGAGGAGGAGCGGATCGCGGCGTACGGGGTGAGCGTCGAGACGTGCGAGGAGGCGCTGGCCGCCATCGCCCGCCCGAACGTGGCGAGCGTCCAGATCATCCTCAACCCCTTCCGCATGAAGCCCCTGCGCGCGGTTCTGCCGGCGGCCCGGGAGGCGGGCGTCGGCATCATCGCCCGGGTCCCGCTGGCCTCCGGGCTGCTGACCGGCAAGTACACCAAGGACACCGTCTTCGGTGCCGACGACCACCGGACGTACAACCGTCACGGCGAGGCCTTCGACCAAGGCGAGACCTTCTCCGGGGTCGACTTCGCGACGGGCGTGGAGGCGGCGGCCGAGTTCTCCGCGCTCGCCCCCGAGGGGTACACCCCGGCCCAGCTCGCCCTGCGGTGGATCGTCGCGCAGCCCGGCGTGACCACGGTCATCCCGGGAGCCCGCTCACCCGAACAGGCCCACGCCAACGCGCAGGCCGCGAAGCTGCCGGAGCTGTCCCGCGCCACGCTGGACGCCATCACGGAGCTCTACGACCGGCGGATCAAGGACCAGGTGGAAAACCGCTGGTGACGGCGGAGCGGGCTGCGGCGGCACGCACCGGGCTTCCCGGAACCCGTGCCGCCGGGTCCCGCGTCGGCTCCGCTGCCGCTGCCGCTGCCGCTGGTGCTCAGCTCGTGGACGTCCCGCGCGTCGCGAGCGCGTCGAGCTGCCGGTCGTGCACGCGGCTGAGCACCAGCACCGAGACGGTCGCGCCGATCAGGGCGCAGAACATGTCCCACTGGGTGTCCCACACGTCCCCCTGCGTGGCCAGGAAGGCGTCCGCGCCGTGCCCGCCGATCACCGCTGCCGCCCACTCGAACATCTCGAAGAGGGCGCTGAAGGCGAGGCACGCGGCCACCGTCAGCGGCGCCAGCCACCTGCTGCCGCGCAGCGGTGACGTCCGGCTGAGCATCTCCCGCACCAGGACGGCCGGCACGAAGCCCTGCATGAGATGCCCGAACCGGTCGTACGGATTGCGGTCGAGCCCGAACGTGTCCCGCACCCAGTCGCCCAACGGCACCTGCGCGTACGTGTAGTGCCCGCCCACCGCGAGCACCAGCGCGTGCGCGGCGAGCAGGCAGTACAGCAGGTTCGTCAGCGGGAAGCGGCGCCGGCTCAGCACCACCACCGGCAGCCCCACGAGCACCCACACGGTCTCCAGCAGCCAGGTCATTCCGTCGTGGGCATGCCAAGCGGAGAGTGCCATGCCCGCCACCACCACGGCGAGGAGCGCGGCGGGGAGGGCGCCGTGCGGGGCACGGTCGGGGAAAGCGCGGTGCGGGCCGGTCGGTGCGAGGGCTGATCCGGGCATGGCGGGCTCCTTCGTCCAGGTGGCCCCATCGTGGTGGAGCGCCGGGCCTCCGGCATGAGTACGGGTACTCACCCGGCCTGCGTGCCATCGCCGGCCGGGCCCGCGCCGCGCGGTCGGCTCACTCCCGGTTCGCCGCCCCGCGCAGGGCCGCGATGGCGGTGCCGATCGCCTGCTGGAGCTCCTCCAGACGCTGCACCATGTCGTCCTCGTAGATGTCGTCGGCGTCGTCGAAGGTCAGCTCCTCGAACACCTTCGTGGCCTTCTGGAGGCTGCTGTAGAACTTCGTCCGGCGTTCCTGGACGCGCAGTTCGGGGTCGGCCTCCACGGTCTCGACGACGAGGTTCTTCATCGTGTCGTACGCCTCGGTGGCCCACTCGCCCGCGTCCTCCCCCTCGTCGAGCTCGTCGAGGAGCGACAGATGCCGCTCGGCCTCGGAGCGCAGCTCGGCGGGAGCGTCCAGGGTCTGTCCGGCCGGCGTCCTGATCTGGCCCTTCTCCGCGATCTGGCGGACGTATCCGATGCGGTCGGCCGCCCTGTTCTCGGTGGCGACCGCCTTCTTCAGCTCGTCCGTGCGGGCGATGTCACGGGCCAACTCGGTCTGGAGCGCGGGGTCCTCCTTCACCCGGTCCAGGAGGGCGGCCCGCGCGGCCTTCGCCGTCGAGGGGTCGGCGAGGATCGCGGCCCGCAGCGCGGTCGGGTTCTCGGCCACCTCCAGCGCCTTGGTGGGACGGATGCCCTCGGCCTCGGCGGCCTCGCTGATGGCCGCGCCGCGCTCCGAGGCGGCACTGGAGCGGGAGGCGTAATAGGCCGACCAGGCCTCCCCGTCCGGCAGTTCGACGTCCGCGCCCGGCATCAGGGTCTCGAAATGGGGAACCAGTCCGTCGTCCGCGGCCCTGTCCCAGGCCTTGTAGTACCGCATGACCCGCTCGGGCGAGCATCCGGCCAGGTCCGCGAACTCCTTCGCGGACACCTTTCGCGTCTCCTCGGCCGACTGACCGCCGGGGCGGACGCTCCGCGCCACCTTGAGCGCGAAGGCCCAGCCACCGTTGCGCGCGTAGGCGCCGAAGTCGTGCGCATCGCGCTCGACGGGGTCCGGAACGCCGGTGCGTGTGACGGCGTCTTTGGACGAGGTGATGGCTTCGGTCACCGGGAACTCTCCTGGGGTGGTGGGGCGTTGATGTCACGGAGGATGAAGCTATGGCCTAAGGTCTGCGTGGAATCAAGGTGACACTCGGAGACCGCGGCCCAGCGGACACCCCAGTAAATCCGAAATGTGCAAGCCCAGAAACGACGCGATGTGATGACCTTCACCCCGATGTGGCAGAAAGTGATGAATTCCTTACGGCCGTGTCACGTACGGGTGTGTATTGGCCATCGCGCGACCGCGGGAGGATCTTTCGTGCGACCGTTCACTCTCAACTACGCCCGGCCCTCAGGGCAGTCGGCCGCAATACCCCCGTACCACTTCGACGTGTCCCTGCAACTGAACGTGCTGCCCGACGGCAGACCGGCCGTCAGCGATCACGCACTGCTGATGGCGACCGGCACCACGACCTCGACGGCCGGTTCTCAGACGCACTTCGACGACTGACGGATGCCGCGCGCATGACGGTTCTCATACTCACGGCCGAACAGGACGTCACCGCCGACATGGTGGTGGCCAGACTGCACGAGCGGGGCGTGCCCATGGTGCGCCTCGATCCCGCGGACCTGCCCGGCAAGGCGGTCCTGTCCGCCGACTACGCCCACGGTGACTTCGACGGCTACCTGTCGGTCAACGGCCATGTGCTCAGCATGGGAGGCCTGCGCTCCGTGTGGGTGCGCAGACCGGGAGAGCCGGCGGCCCATGCCGCCGAACCCTCCGCATGGCTCACCGCCGAGACCAGGCAGGCCCTGTTCGGCATGCTCTACTCCGCCTCGACCCGGTGGATGAACCACCCCCGACGCGCCGAGCAGGCCCGGCACAAGCCCTGGCAGCTACGCGTGGCCCACAGCAGCAAGTTCGCCGTGCCGCCCACCGTCATCACGACCGCTCCCCGGGTGGCCGAGCAGTTCGTCCAGGAGCACGGGGACGTGGTGGTGAAATCGGCCTCCGGTCCGCCGCCCGGCCAGCCCCCGGCGGCCCTGCCCACCACGCTGGTCGGTCCCGGCACGGACTTCTCCGGAGTCGCGGCCGGGCCCGCCCTCCTGCAGCGCTACATCCCCAAACGTGCCGACATCCGGCTCACCGGCATCGGCACCCGGCTGTTCGCCGCCCGGAAGGCCGCCGAACCCGGTCAGGTCGACGGCCGGTTCGGCGAGACGGAGAACGGCTGGGAACCCACACCGGTGCCCCACCGCATCGCCCGTTCGGTCCACGACTACCTCGCCTTCACCGGACTCGCCTACGCGGCCTTCGACTTCGCCGAGGACGCGGACGGCATCTGGTGGTTCCTGGAGTGCAACCAGGGAGGCCAGTTCGGCTTCATCGAGCTGGAGACCGGACAGCCCATCGCCGACGAGGTCGCCGTGTGGCTGGCGCAGCGCAGGCCCGGCCTCCGCATCCCGGAAGGACACTGACATGGGTAATCGGTGACGGCCGGTCACTCCGCTCCCGTCCGGAAGGAGTCGAGGACGGCCTTCAGCGCCTGCCGGTCGGCGGCGCTGTCCCAGTCGTCCGCCGGGGTCGTCCAGCGCAGCGAGAACCCCCGGTGGTCGCCGATGAGGAAACCGCGGCCGAGGGTGCGCACCCGCACACCCCCGACCACGGAGTACCACTCCATGTCGGCGCCCTTCATACCGTGATAGGTCACCGGCCGGATGGCGCCCACGCGTTCGTAACCGGTGGACACGGCACGGAGGTTCGGCTCCAGGTCGCTCCAGACGGCGACCGGGTCCGGACCGAGCTGGGTGCTGTACGTGACGGCCAGGGTGCGCGCGTCGCCGCTCGCCCCGAACGTCACCCGGTAGGCGAGATCGTCGGAGGACTGCGTCTCGACGGGTTTCCAGCCCTTCGGCAGCGCGACGGAGAAGCCCTGCGGCGCCCGGTAGAGGGAGAAACCGGGCGGCAGCGCCGCACCGGCGGTGGCCGAGGCGGAGGGAGTGGGGGAGGGGGACGGCTTCGCCGACGCGGTGGGTGTCCGTTCCGCGGGCGCGCCGCCGGCGCTGGGGGCCCCGGACGGCGCAGCGCCGGCGGACCGTGACGGCGCCGTGCCGGACGCGGCGGTGTCGGCGCCGTCCGATCGCCCGCTCATCGAGGCGAACACCAGCGCGCCGGCGACCGTGACGGCGACGGCCGCGCCCAGCAGCACCGGCCGGCTCAGGGGCAGGCCTCCCCGGGGGCGCACCGGTCGCCCCGGCCCCTCGTCCTCCGCGTCCCGGCCACGGTGGTCCCCGGTGGGGCCGAGGAGATCGGGCAGCGGCTCGGGCGGTGTGGTGTCCTCCAGGTTCTGCCGCAGGATGCGTGTCAGCGACTCCCGCACGACGGCCTCGGGCACCCGCTCCACGGGGTCCCAGCGCAACAGGCCCAGAATGGCGGGCGCGAGCGGGCCCGCGTCGCGCGGGGCCCTGACCGGCAGTCGCTCCACCGCCCGGAGCGTGGCCTCCGCCTCGCCCCGGTCCTGTACGACCGGCCGCCCCTCGACCATCGCGTACATCATCGCGCCCAGCGCCCAGAGATCGGCCGGGGGTCCGCCGGCCTCGCCGCGGGCCTGCTCGGGAGAGGCGTACGAGGGAGCGGTGACGCGCGGCGCGTCGGCGGAGGCCGTCATGCCGAAGCCGGTCACGGTGACCCTGCCGTGCTCGTCGGACCACACCTGGCTCGGGCCCAGTTCGCCGTGCGTGACTCCCTCTTGGTGCGCGGCGGTCAGGACGTCGAGGACGCCGAGCCCGATGGCGGCCGCCCGCACGTGGTCGACGGGACCGTGCAGGAGCAGCTCGGACAGCGGGGCACCCTGGGGGCGCTCCGTGACGGTCCACACGAAGCCGGGCTCCTCGACCACCTCCAGGACCGCGGCCACTCCACCGTGACAGGCCGGGCCCAGGATCTTGGCCGTGCGCAGGATCCGGTCGGCGGCGGGCTCCGGCGGCTCCTCGCCTCCCTGCCCGGCGGCACGCGAGGAGGTCAGGACGACGGGCCGGCCGAAGGCGGTGTCCTCGCCGTGCCACAGGGCCCGGCCCTCCTCGCGCAGGAAGACGTCGAGCAGCCGGTATCTCCCGGCGATCAACTCGCCCGAGGAGTCTTGCGCCTTGGCCATCGTCATCCCTCGTCGTGTACCGGACACTCTCCTTTCCCAGAAGTACGCGGGAGGTGACGAAGAGTGTTCAACGGGAGACGGCTGGAGATGAGTGTTTTTACCCGGACGCGTCGTCGTCGCGCGTCCGTACGAACAGTTCAGGCCCCGGTTCCCGGTCGGTTCACCGCTCGGCCTCCTGGTCGCGGTAGCCGAGCGAAGGTGGCTGTCGGCATCAACTCGCCGTTCAGTGGCGGTAGTTGCCGTGATGGCCGGAACGGGAGGGCGCCACGGTCGCCGGGGCGTGGACACCGGGGGGCCGTCCGGGAAAGATGCCAGATGCACACAACGCCGCCCGCCCGCCGATCCCGGTTCGTTGCCCGCAGCCCGCAGCCCGCAGCCCGCAGCCCGCAGCCCGCAGCCCGCCAAACGCCAGCCCGCCAGCCCGCCCCAAGCGTCGCCCGCCGCCCGTCGCCCGAGCCACCCGGAGGCCGTCCGTATGAGTGCCCGACCGCTGCCCCAGAGCCCGCCCGCCGAGCAGGGAGTCGACGCCTCGGGCATCACGGCGTTCCTCGACGCCGTCGAGGCCCACCCGGAGATCGAACCGCACAGCCTGATGATCCTGCGTCACGGGCACCTCGTCGCCTCCGGCTGGTGGGCGCCGTACACGCCGGAGCGCCTCCAGCTCCTCTACTCGCTCAGCAAGAGCTTCACCTCCACGGCCGCCGGATTCGCCGTGGCCGAGGGCCTGTTGGACCTCGACCGGACGGTGATCTCGTACTTCCCGGAGTTCGAGGCCGACATCACCGATCCGCGCAGCCGCGCCATGCTCGTGCGGCACGTCGCGGCCATGGCCAGCGGCCACCTCACCGAGACCTGGGCCGACGCGATGCGGACGGACCGGACGGAGGCGGTACGCGGCTTCCTGCTGATCCCGCCGGACCGCGACCCCGGCACCGTCTTCGCGTACAACCAGTCGGCCACCTACACGCTCGCCTCGATCCTCCAGCGCGAGACCGGTCAGTCGCTGACCGAGTACCTGCGGCCCCGCCTGTTCGACCCGCTGGGCATCGGGGAGACCGCCTGGACGCGGAACCGGGCCGGCCGGGAGATCGGCTTCAGCGGACTGCACGCCGCGACCGACGCCGTCGCCCGGCTCGGGCAGCTCTATCTGGACGACGGCGTCCGGGACGGGCGGCGGCTCCTGCCGGCCTCGTGGATCGCGGAGGCGACCCGCGCGCACGTCGCGAACGACGACGGCACTCCCGACGGCGCCCGCTCGGACTGGCAGCAGGGCTACGGACTCCAGTTCTGGCGCGGACGCCACGGATACCGCGGCGACGGGGCGTTCGGACAGTACTGCGTCGTGCTGCCCGAACACGACGCCGTGATCGCGACGACGGCGGCGACCGACCGCATGCAGGAACTGCTCGACCTGATGTGGCGTCATCTGCTGCCCGCGTTCGGGACGACGCCGCCGCGGGACGCGCGCGAGCGCGACGCGGCACTGAGCCGACGGCTCGCCCGGCTGGCCCTGCCGCCGGTCGAGGCCGCGCCCGAGCCCACCGAGCCCCTGGACACCTGGGCACAGGAGGAGTTCCGGCCCGCCGGAGGCGTCTGCGCGGCCCAGCGGAGCCTGACGGGTGTGCTCGTCGCCGAGGGGGAACAGGGCACCCGCGTCACCCTGGCCGAGGGGGACCGGAAGCTGGAGCTGCGGCTCGAGAAGACCGGCTGGAGCGTCGATCCCGGCCCGACGCCCCTGGCGGTGAGCGGTGGCTGGACCGGCCCCGGCGCCCTGCGGTTCGACGTGATCTTCCTGGAGACCCCGCACCGGCTGACCGTGGAGTGCGTCCTCCCCGGCCGCACCTTCACCGCCCGCTGGCACACGACCCCGCTGCACGCCCCCACGTTGGAGTTCCTGCGAGCACCGTCGCGCACGCCGTCAACCGGTCCCCGGAAAACGCCACACCACGCCACCCCTTCCGCCACGTAGAGATATCCACCACGATGTATAGGCCGAGGTCCTGACGGGCGGAAGCGGGCCTTTTGGCCCGTGCCGTCCGCGTGCCTGCCGGGCGGAGAGAACCGACTCCGGGGTGATGCATGACGAACCTGATGTGGACGCGGAGCGTGGAGTGGCTGGCCGCGGCCGCCACCGACCCGAGGGCGTGCAAACGCGACTGGGACCAGGGGAGCGGCGGCGTGCTCCTGGAGGCCGGGCGCTACTGGGACGTGCTGAGCGTGCCCGAGCAGCTCGGCCTGCTCGCCCTCGACATCCTGTGGTCCGACCCGGCCCGGTTACCGGGGCCCACACTGGTCGACTGCGCGGCTCAGCGCGTGGGCTTCTTCCTGCCGCCCGACCCCGCGAGCCGGTGGGAGGGTTCGGGGCTCCGCCATCTCGGCCGGGGCTCCTGGGTCGCCGTACCGCCGCCGTACCGTTCGGCGGGGCCGCTGGAGTGGATCGTGCCGCCCGACGGGACGGGCGCGCTCCATCCCGCGCTCCCGCTGGAACTCGCGCTGCGCCAGGCCAACGGCACCCTGGCCGTCCTGGCACCGCCGGCCGGTCAGCCGGTTCCGTAGACCGGTGGGCCAGTCGGTGGGCCGCTCAGCCGGTTCCGTAGAAGTGCGCCTGTCCTCCGCGCCACTTCACCCAGGCCGGATCGTCCAGCAGATCCTCCGCGTCGGGCAGTCCCGCCCGGCCGAGGAACTCCAGCAGATCCTCGTCCGAGAACGCCACGCCGAGGTTCTCACCCCGCGCGGTCACCTCACGGCCACTGGTATCCAGGGCCGGATGCACAACCAGAGGAGCCCGTCCGGACATACATCCAGGATCGTCCCTGGCGCCCCGCCGCGCATCCCGGCGGACGGATCGCGGACCGATCGCGGACCGATCACGACGGACCAGGGCCGGATGACGGTCCGACGCGGGCCGACACCGCACGCCGTACGGCGTGAAAGTGGTTGTATTCGATACCAGTACGGAACCAGTGCGGAGTGCGAAGTCCCGTTCCCCGGGTGAGGAGCTTTCGATGAGCGCCATGGACCTGCCAGCGATCGAAGCGGAGCGTCAGCGGATCAAGGACGCCCATCTGGCGGCGGAGAGGCCGCGGAGCACGGCACGCGGCGTGCACCATGTGGCGCTGCTCTCCGCGGACGTGGAGCGGACCGTACGGTTCTACCAGGGAGTCCTGGGCTTCCCCCTCACCGAGATGATCGAGAACCGGGACTACAAGGGCTCGACCCACTTCTTCTTCGATCTCGGCAACGGCAATCTGCTCGCCTTCTTCGACTTCCCCGGACTCGACCTCGGCCCGTACGCGGAGGTCCTCGGCGGACTGCACCACCTCGCCATCTCGGTCGACCCCGCCACCTGGCGCGAACTGCGCGACCGGCTCGACGCGGCCGGGGTCGAGTACATGGAGGAGAGCGGTACCTCGATCTACTTCCGCGACCCCGACGGCGCCCGGATCGAACTGCTCGCCGATCCGCTCGGCGAGATGTACGGCAACAAGGTCCTCTGAGCCGGGTCCTGTGGGACGGCGGCCGGAGCCCCTGGAGGATCCGGCCGCCGGCCTCAGCGCAGCAGCTCGGCCCAGTTGCCCGGAACCCGCCCGGCGGGGCCCGGCGCGGGCTGGTCGAGCGGATGGCTCACCGGGGGAGCGAGCTCGGGACCGGCCTCGTAGAGCTCCGAGGTGTCGTAGTCCCAGAACCAGTTCTCGCCCGGCTCGAAGCTCTGGATGATCGGATGCCCGGTGCCGCGCGCGTGCGCGGTGGCGTGCTTGGCCGGGGAGTCGTCGCAGCAGCCGATGTGCCCGCACTGGGCGCAGCGCCGCAGATGGAACCACCATCCGCCGGCGGCGTCGCACTCGGTGCAGCCGGTGCCGCTCGGCGGTACGGACGGGTCGATTCCGTTGGGCGTGGTCATGACGGCTCCTCCGAGGCTTCCGCGGCGGTCTCCGCGAGGGTCAGGGGCAGGCGTACCTGGAAGCGGGTGTCGCCGGGCACGGACTGCACGCTGAGGCTGCCGTGGTGCTTGTTGACCACGATCCGCCAGGAGATGTCCAGGCCGAGCCCGGTCCCCTCGCCCACCGGCTTGGTGGTGAAGAACGGGTCGAAGATCCGGTCGCGGATCTCCTCGGGCACGCCGGGGCCCGTGTCGCGGAACTCGACGAGGACATGGTCACCGTCGGCGGCGGTGCGCACCGTCAGCTTCCCCTCGCCGGCCATCGCGGAGGCGGCGTTGTCGATGAGGTTCGTCCACACCTGGTTCAGCTCACCGGGGAAGGCGGGGATCCGCGGCAGCGACCGGTCGTAGTCCTTGACGACCTTGATGCCGGAGCCCATCTTGCCGGCGAGCATCATCAGGGTGCTGTCGAGCAGTTCGTGCACGTCGGCGACCTGGTAGGGCGCGCGGTCCATCTGCGAGTACTGCTTGGCCGCGTCCACGAGGTGCGAGATACGGGTGGTGGAGTCCTCGATCTCGTTCATCAGCAGCTCGGTCTCGACCGTGTAGTTGAGCCACCGGACCGCGCCTTCGAGGGTCGGCCCGTCCACGGCCGCCGCGACCTGGTCCAGCCAGTCGGTGTCGAGACCCGCCTGCACGAAGGTCGGGGCGAGCTGCCAGCCGCCCGCGATGTCGTGGTCGTCGAGCCAGTCGGCGAGCGCGTCCTCCCGGTCGGAGGCCTCCAGCGGGGTCAGCGGGGTGGCCTTGGCGACCTGTTCGGCGGTCCGCTCCTGGATCTCGACCAGCGTCTCCAGGGCGTCGCGCGCGTACGGACCCGAGGCGATCATCCCCAGTTTCTGCCGCATGTGGGCCACCCGGTCACGCAGCGCCGAGGTGGCCCGTACGGCCGCCGCGGCCGGGTTGTTGAGCTCGTGCGTGAGCCCGGCCGACAGCGAGCCGAGCGCCAGCAGCCGCTCGCGCTGCCCGACGGTGCGCTGGGCGTTCTGGCTGCCGAAGAACATCCCCTCCAGGAGATGGACGGCCATGGGGAACCAGTCCCGCAGGATGGCGGCGAACGTCGCCGCGGGCAGCACGAAGAAGCGTGACGACTCGGTGGCCCGCATGGAACCCTTGTACTGCGCGTCCCCCGGGTCGCTGAGATACGCCTGCATCGCGCCCGCGTACACCCCGCGCTGGGAGGTACGGCTGATCTCCACGTCGTCCGCGCCGACCCGGCGCGACATCACGACCGTGCCCTCCAGGAGCACGTAGAAGCAGGTGGCCGGATCACCCTCGGTGTAGACCGGCCCGGGGTCGAACTGCTCCGTCCGGCCCTCACGGCACAGCCGGTCCAACTGGTCGCGGTCGAGTTTCTCGAACAGGAACAGCGTGCTCAGCTCCGCCGCGTCGCACGGCACCGGCCGCCCGCTCACGACTGCTCCAGATAACGGTGGACGAGCATGACGGCCATGGCTCCCTCTCCGACCGCGGACGCGACCCGTTTCGCCGACTCGGCGCGCGCGTCCCCGGCCACGAACACGCCGGGCACATTGGTTTCCAGGTGGTACGGCGGCCGGTCCAGTTCCCAGCCGTGCGGGGGCTGCCCGTCGGGTGTCATGTCCGGGCCCGCCACGATGAAGCCGCGGGCGTCCCGCAGGACCGTGCCCTCCAGCCAGTCGGTGAGCGGGGCCGCGCCGATGAACACGAACATCCACTGCGCGTCGACGAGTTCGGTGTGGCCGCTCTCCACATCGCGCAGCGTGAGCTGTTCCAGATGGCCGTCGCCGTGCGCGGAGTCCACGACCGTACCGGTGCGCACCGAGATGTTCGGCGCGTCCGAGATCTGCTCGACCAGGTAGTGCGACATCGAGGCGGTCAGCGAGGAGCCGCGCACCAGGATGGTGACGGACTTCGCGCCCCTGGCCAGGTACATCGCCGCCTGGCCCGCCGAGTTCGCGCCCCCCACGATGTACACGTCGTGGCCCTGGCAGGCGGCGGCCTCGGTCAGCGCCGAGCCGTAGAAGACACCGCAGCCCGTCAGCTCGGCGATGCCCGGGGCCTGGAGCTGGCGGTACGAGACCCCGGTCGCGAGGATCACCGCGTGCGCGGAGATCGCTGAGCCGTCGGAGAAGCGGATCGTGCGCGAGGCGCCGGTCACCTCCAGTCCGGTCACCTCACGCGCGGTGAGGATCTCGGCGCCGAACTTCGCGGCCTGCCGCCGCGCCCGGTCGGTGAGCTGTCCGCCGGAGACGCCGTCGGGGAAGCCGAGGTAGTTCTCGATCCGTGAACTCTGGCCCGCCTGTCCGCCCGTCGCGGACCGCTCCACGAGCACGGTGCGCAGGCCCTCGGAGGCGCCGTACACGGCGGCCCCGAGCCCGGCCGGGCCGCCGCCGATGACGACGAGGTCGTAGAACTCCGAGGTGGGCGTCGTGGCGAGCCCCACGTGCGCCGCGATCTCGGGGTCCTCGGGTTCGACGAGCGGGGTGCCGTCCGGGGTGACCACCAGCGGCAGCCGCTCACCGTCCTGCCCGGCGGCGCTCAGCAGCCGCTGCCCCTCGGGGGTGTCGGAGGAGTACCAGCGATAGGGCACCTGGTTGCGGGCCAGGAACTCCCGGACGCCCGAGGAACGCGCCGACCAGCGGTGTCCGACCACCTTGCAGGCGCCCACGGGCCGGTAGTCGCTGGCCCGCCACGCGTCCAGGAGGTCGTCGACGACCGGATAGAGCTTCTCCTCCGGCGGATCCCAGGGCTTGAGCAGATAGTGGTCGAGGTCGATCACGTTGATCGCGTCGATGGCGGCGTTGGTGTCCGCGTACGCGGTCAGCAGCACCCGTCGGGCGCCCGGGTACACGTCGAGGGCCTGTTCCAGGAACTCGATGCCGTTCATCTGGGGCATGCGGTAGTCGGCGAGGATGACCGCCACCTGGTCGCCGCGCAGCTTCAGCTCGCGCAGCGCCTCCAGCGCCGCGTCGCCGGACTCGGCGCGCACGATCCGGTGACCCTCGCCGTAGCGGCGCCGGAGGTCGCGGGCGACGGCTCGCGAGACTCCGGGGTCGTCGTCGACGGTCAGAATGACGGTCCGCGCCGGACTGGCGGCCTGGGTCATACCTCTCCCACCCCGAGCAGGTCAGTTGCGTTCCGGCCGAGCGGGCGCCCGGGGCGCCGCGGGGCCGGTACAGAGCCAATCGTATGTACGATCGGTCACCTTTGCTCGGGAACCGGCCACCCGCCGGGCGGCTCCGGGGCATCCGCCGGGGCCAGCAGGGGGTCGCGGACCTCGGGGAGGATGTTCGCGACGTAGTCCTTCACGGCCGCTTCCAGCCCGATGTCGTGCTGGGCGCGCTCGGACAGGAACCAGCGGTGTTCGAGGAGCTCGTGGTACAGCTCGGCCGGGTCCATGGAGCCGCGCAGCTCCGGGGGCACGGCCCGGACCGTCGGGCGGAACACGTCCCGCACCCAGCGGTGGGCGAGCACCTCGGGCCGGGCGGCGCCCGGACGCCCCTCGCCCCGGCCGGTGCCGCGGCCCGCGGAGCCCGGTGCGTAGTCGTCCTGGGTGGCCATCCAGCTCTCCAGGTCGTTCAGGAGCCTGCGGGCCTGGTTCTCCTCGGTGTCGAGTCCGGTCAGCCGCAGGAGCTGGCGCTGGTGGTGGCCCGCGTCGACGACCTTGGGCACGAAGGTGACGGTGTCGCCGTTGGACGAGCTCGCGATGTGCATCTCGGCGACGTCGAAACCGAGGTCGTTGAGCCGGCGTATGCGGCGGTCGATGTAGTGGTACTTGCCCGCCGGGTACACCGAGGTGCGGGTCAGCTCCTCCCACAGGCTCCGGTAGCGGGCGCAGATCTCCTGGCCGAACTCGATCGGGTCCACCGAGGGGTGCAGGGCGCCCGCGGCCTCAAGGTCGAGCAGTTCGCCGCTGATGTTCACCCGGGCGAGATCGAGGTCGTACTCGCGCTGACCGGTGCTGAGCCGCGGGTGCAGTTCACCGGTCTCGGCGTCCACCAGGTACGCGGCGTAGGCTCCCGCGTCGCGCCGGAACAGCGTGTTGGACAGCGAGCAGTCGCCCCAGGCGAAGCCCGCCAGGTGCAGCCGCACCAGCAGGACGGCCAGCGCGTCCATCAGCCGGTGCATGGTGGCGGGCCGCATGGTCGTCTCGAACATCGACCGGTACGGCAGCGAGCCGCCCAGGTGCCGGGTGATCAGCACCGACTCCAGGGGCTCGCCGGCCGCGTCCGTGCGGCCGGTGACCACGGCGAGCGGGTCGACCGCGGGTATCCCGAGCCGGTCCAGGCCCAGCAGCAGTTCGTACTCGCGCACCGCGGGCCGTTCGGCGAGTTCCTTGACGGCCACCACCTCGTCGCCGGCGCGCGCGTAGCGCACGACGTGCCGGGAGATGCCGCGCGGCAGCGGCACCAGATGGTGCTCGGGCCACTCCTCCAGGGGCAGTTGCCACGGCAGTTGGAGCAGGAGCGCGGGGTGCTCCGGGTTGGTCGCGCTGAACTGCAGAGCCATGGCCGGGCTGCCCTCACCTCGGGTCGAACGCTGATCGGGGCCCCAGCATCTACGACTGATCGCCCAGACGGAAGACGCGCCGGGCGTTGCCCGACAGGAACAGCGCGGTGGTCTCCTCGTCCAGGCCCAGATCGTCGAGGTGCTCCAGGGCCCGACTCGGTTCGATCATGGGGTAGTTGGAGCCGAACAGGACCTTCCGTCGTCCCCGGCCGCGCAGGTACGCGACCAGTTCCGGGGGATAGCGGCGGGCGGTGTAGGCGCTGGTGTCGATGTACACGTTGGCGTGCTTGTCCGCGACCGCGATCATCTCCGTGGTCCAGGGGTAGCCGATGTGCCCGCAGACGATGGTCAGTTCGGGGAAGTCGAGCGCGACCTGGTCGATGTACGGGATGGGGCGGCCGGTCTCGGAGGGGCGCAGCGGTCCGGTGTGCCCGACCTGGGTGCAGAACGGGACGCCGAGTTCGGCGCAGGCGGTGTACAGCGGGTAGTAGAGCCGGTCGGTGGGCGGCAGTTGCCACAGCCACGGGATGATCCGCAGGGCCACGAAGCCCAGTTCCCCGACGGCCCGCCGGAGTTCGCGCACCGCGGCGACGGGACGGGTGAGGTCGGCGCCCGCCACCCCGCGCAGCCGCCCGTCGGACCGGGCCACGAATCCGGCGACCTCGTCGTTGGTGATGAGGGCGCCCTGAGGTCCGTACCAGGCCGAGGCCAGACCGGTGTCCACCCCCGCCTTCGCCAGCGCGGCCAGGGTGACCTCGACCGGCAGCTCCTCCGCCGGCGTCCTCATGCCCGTCCAGCGGCGCAGGGACTCGAACATCTCGTGGTTGGAGTGACGGAGAGTGGGGTGCTGCATCCACGCGTCGACGACCGGCATGGTCTTGTGCCCTCCCTGAGGCGGTGTCCGAGCGCTTGCTCACCCCGACCCTAGGGCGCTCCGCGCTCCCGGGCCACACCTCACGCCGGGCGCTTCCCCGGGCACCCGCGGCTCACACCCGGCCCCGCGCCCCCTGGTCACCGGCCCGGGACGCGTCGCCCCACGGCTACACGCCCACCGCGTCCACGAGGGTGGTCAGGGCCGCGGCCAGGCGCGCGAACCCGGGACCCACGACGCCTCCCGGTTCCTTCATGTACGTGTCCCGCCGGATCTCCACCATCAACGCCGTCACCCCGGGCTCCCGTTCGTAGTACCGCAACGGGACGTACGCGCCCGAGAACGGGCTGTCGATCCCCACACCGCCGAGCCCGGCGAACGCCTTCTCCGCGAGCGCGACCAGCTCCGGCGGCGTGTGGAAGGAGTCGGTCCCCAGGCAGACCGGCGGGCGCGGCCCGTCGCCGTGCAACTCGTAGGGCAGCCGGGCCGTCGGGTACGAGTGGACGTCGATGATCACCGCCCGTCCGGTGGCGGCCAGCCGGTCGCTCACCGCCGCCGTCATCGCCTGCGCGTAGGAGTGGAAGTAGCGCTCGATCAACGGCCGGGGATCGGTGTCGGCGGGCCGCAGCGGCGCCCGGTGCGTCGTCCGGGTGTAGACCGCGCCCATCCCGACCGCGAGCATCTCCTCACGCTCGTCCGGGAAACGCTCGGGATCGACGACCAGCCGGGACAGCCGGTTGACGAACCGCCACGGTCTCAGTCCGGCCGCCTCGGCCGCCGCCGAGGCCAGTTCGGCGGTGTGCGCGTCGGTGATGTGGTCCAACTCGCTCTCCAGCGCCGGGTCGTCGAGGAGGATGTCCTCACGGACCGGCGCGGGGATCTCCCTGGAGGAGTGCGGCACGTGCAGGATCACGGGCGAGTGGACCGCTCCCGGCAGGAGCGCGAAGGAGTCCGGGCCGTCCGGGCCGTCCGGGGACGCGAGGATGTCGTTCATGGAGATCACTCTCGCAGCCGGGTCCGACAATGGGCAGGACCCGATGAGCGCGCCACGTGCGTACGGCGGGGGCGGGCGCACTCAGGGACGCGGCGGGCACGGCACCGCGCGCACGCCGCCAAGCGCATGCCCAGACGCGCACGCCGCCCGGGCCCGTGCGCCACGGGGCGCACGGGCCCGGCGGTGCGCCCCGTGTCGCGCGTCTCGCCGCCCTGCGTTCAGACACTGCCCCCGCGGCGCGCGTAGTGCTCGATGAGCGCCGCCCGGGTCGTTTCCAGGCGGTGGGCGAGGATCGCGGCGATCGTCCGTGTCAGCGACAGCTCGAGCGTCGGATCCTGGTCGCACAGCGTCCGTACCTCGGCGGCGTCGAACTCGTAGGCGCGCACCGGGCTGAAGGCCTCGGCACCGAAGTCCCAGGTGTGCGGACGGAACAGCCACGACCAGCCGAGCAGGTCGCCGGGCCCGAGCTGGGCCACGGTGATCCGCCGGTCGGCGATGACCCGCTGGTACAGCGAGACCGTTCCCGAGCGGACCACCCAGAAGCGGTCGGCGGTGCCTCCCTCCTCGAAGATCGGCCCGTCCGCGGGGAAGGACACCTCGCGGGCCACGCTCATCAGCCGATCGCGGTGTTCGGGGGAGAGCGCGTGCAGGAGCCGGAGAGCAGTGGGCATCGCGGACCTCCATCGGGCCGCCGCCTGGACCGAGGGGCCGGCGGCGCCTGTCGTACCGGTGGTATCCCGTCATCCTCTATTGGAGCCCGAACGGCGTAATCCGGCGCGCCGGATCACGGGCGCGTTCGCCGTGGGGCGGTGGTGGGCGTGTGGTCCGGCGCGTCATCCGGCGGCCCTGGACGTCACCGAGAACCGCGCCCCGTCGGGGTCGATGATGAGCGCCTCCATCGAGCCGATGCCCTGCTGGTGCGCGGTGCCGCCGTGGGCGCGCGCCGCCCGGACGCAGGCCTCCACGTCGTCGACCGCGAAGTGGATCTGCCAGTGCGGCCGCAGGCTCGGGTCGGGGGCCGCGCCGATGGCGCCGGAGTGGATCCGGGCCACGACGTCGCCGAAACTGCGCAGGACGACCTCGTTCTCCTCGTAGTCGACCTCGCAGCAGCCCGGGACGGAGGAGGCCCAGCCCAGCACCTCGCCGTAGAAGATGGCGGCGTCGAAGGCGTCGCGGGTGTGCAGGCGGATGAACGAGGGGGCGGCGTTGCGCCAGCGTTCCCAGCCGGACACCAGGTCGCCCTCCCAGATCCCGAAGACCGCGCCGTCCCGGTCGGCCAGCAGCGCGGCCCGGCCCGGGGGCAGCGAGATCGGGCCCACCGCGGTGGTGCCGCCGCGCTCCTGGCTGCGCGCGACGGTCTCGTCGGCGGAGGCCACGGCGAAGAACGCGGTCCAGGAGACCGCCGTGTTCGCCACGAAGTCGACCTTGGCGACCCCCGCGACCGGGACCCCGGCGACACTGGCGACGCGGTACTGCTCGCCCAGCAGGGTGCCCGGGGCCCACCTCCAGCCCAGAACCGCGCTGTAGAAGTTCTGGGCGGCCCTCAGGTCGCGGGTGGTGAGACTGACCCAGCACGGCGCGCCGAAGACCGCCTGGCTGGTGACGACACCGGTGTCGAGAGTTCCGTCGCTCTTCATCGCCGCCCGTCCTGACGCGATCGGCCGACAGCGGTCACGCGGGGGTGCGGGGCCCTCGTGGGGCGCCCGGACGTGAGTTCAGCCGTGAGAGGCCTTCCGTACCGGAAGGCCCCCGACGGCGTCAGCAGCACCTGCGGATCCGCTGTCCCATCACCAACAGCATCTCCCGCTTCGGCGCCGCGCGCACCACGCGAAGGTCAGACGCGCGGGCGCTCCAGCGTGAGGAGCAGGCCCTCCACGGCGCCGGGGCCTATCCGGCCCTTGACGTCCGCGGCCGTGATCGCCTTGAGCGCCCACCCGTCCTCGGCATGCTTGTTCAGGACCTTTTCCAGCTTGTCGCTGTCCAGAGCGTCGCCGATCAGCGATTCACGGAACGTGACGACCTTGTATTCGAAGGTGTACGGGGTGCTCATGGTGGTGGTGCTCTCCTGCGTGTCGGTTGGCATGGCCGGGCCCACCCAATCACTCTTCGGGGGCGAGGCACAGGGGCGTACCGGACCGCAGGGCTACTTTTGTTGAAACTTCAGGAAGTGCCGTGCCGAGGAGGCGTCCTGACGGTCGGCCGGAGAGAGGCGCGCGGCCGGGGCGTCGTAGCGTGGACGCGGGTCTACGGGATGCCGTGACGGCGGATTCAGGGGGCGCGATGTGCTGGAGTGCGACGGCCGATCTGGTCGCCGGTGCCGGGATCGCCGCGGTCGGGGCTGCCTGTGTGATCCGGTCGCGGCGCAGGACGGACCTCCCGCTGGCCGCGCTGCCGTTGCTGCTCGGCGCCCACCAGATCGTCGAGTCCCGGGTCTGGGACGCCGGCGGCGGTACGGGGCCCGCCACCGTGGCCTGGGCCGTGATCGCCCTCCCGCTGCTGGCCGTGTGGGTGCCGGCGGGCGTGCTGTGCGCGGCACCGGGCCACGCCAGGCGCCGGCTGCTGCTCCCGCTCGCGGCCGGTGTCGCGACCGCGGCCGCCCTCGCGCACGCCATGACCGTCCGTCCCGTCAGGGCCGAGATCCGGGGTCACACCATGGGGTACGTCGTCGACCTGCCCCGGCCCGGACTGGTCATCGCGGGCTACCTCCTCGCCACCGTCGGCGCGTTGCTGGTCTCGGGCGACCGCGGGCTGGTACTCCTCGGCGTCCTGACCGGAGCGGGCGCGGTGATCTGCTGGTCGCTGTGGGAGCTGGAGTTCGTCTCCACGTGGTGCGCGTGCGCCGCGGTCGTCTCGGTGACCCTGCTGGGCTGGGTCAACTCCCGGGAGGCCGTCGCCCCACCGGAACGGGTGCGTCAGACGTGAGGTGAGGCGCCCGTGCGGGATCGGGGATCCGGCGGAGCGAGGCGCGGGTGCGGGATGCGGGTGACTCGGCACAGGGGACTGTGCCGATCCCCGTGCTGTGACGTGTCACCGGCGACGGGGTGATCCGGTGATCCGGCGGATCCCGGGTACGCGGCGAACCGTGGATGACCTGACGAGTTCCTCAAATGTGTCGGCCAGGGTCGAGGCATGATCAACTCCGCACACCGTGTTCGCGCGGCGATCGCCGCCGCCTCCTTCCTGCTCGCCGGCTGCGGCGGCATCGCGGCCGAGAAGCCCGCCCCGGGAGCCGGCGGCGCTCCGGCGGGTCACGCCGGGGCGACACGGACGCCCGCACCGACCGCCTCGCGCACGGCGGTCTCCGGCCGACTGCCGGGACTCGGCCCGAAGACCCTGGCCGCCGTTCCGTCACGGACCCGTCAGGCCGTCGTGGTGACCGGCGGCGGCAGGGACTCCTCGCGGTCCACCGTGGTGCTGTACGAGCGTACGGAGGCGGGCTGGACGGCAGGCCCGAGCCGGCCCGCGCGCAACGCCCTCAAGGGCTGGACCGACCACCACCGTTCCGGCGACCTCCGTTCCCCCATCGGCGTCTTCACCCTGACCGACGCGGGCGGGCTGCGGCCCGACCCCGGCACCCGGCTCCCGTACGACCGCTCGGGCGCCTTCACCTCGCCCGGCACCGGCTTCGAGGGCGAGCCGTTGGCCGGCTCCTTCGACTACGTGGTCGCCGTCAACTACAACCGCAAACCCGGCACCACGCCCCTGGACTGGACCCGGCCGATGGGCGCCGGCCGCGGCGGGGGCATCTGGCTGCACGTCGACCACGGCGGGCCCACCCACGGATGCGTCGGCCTGCGTGAGAAGGACATGGTGGAGCTGATGCGCGCCCTGGACCCGGCCCTGCACCCCGTGGTGGTCATGGGGGACGCGGCGTCCCTGGCGCGCTGACACCCACGGGAGGCGCCGGGGCCCCACCCCGGTCTCCCAGCCCGCACCGGACCTCTCCGCACCGGGCCCGCCGGGACCGGACCTGCTCGCACCGGACCCACCCGCACCGGGCCCGCCCGCAGTGTCCAGGGCGGATGTCAGGAAGGTGTCAGCGTGTGGGAAGCCCCTCTCACCCGCCGCGGCGCGGTCGGCAGCACCTACGATCGGCCGCGTGTGCGCATACGTGCTGGTCGCGGAGGACGACGAGAAGCAGGCGGAGCTGATACGCCGTTCGCTGCTGAGCGAGGGCCATACGGCGGCCGTGGTCCACGACGGTGCGGCGGCGCTCGCCGAGGTCCGCCGGCACCGGCCCGACCTCGTCGTCCTGGACCTCATGCTCCCGGTGATCGACGGCTTCGGAGTGTGCCGGGTGCTGCGGGAACACGACGACGTCCCCGTCCTGATGCTGACCGCCCGCTCCACCGAGGACGACGTCCTGCTCGGCCTGGAACTCGGCGCGGACGACTACATGACCAAGCCGTACAGCCCCCGCGAGCTCATGGCCCGCATCCGTACGGTACTGCGGCGCGGCGGTCGGGCCGCGGGGGGACAGCGGCCCGACCCGGTGGTCAGGGCGGCGGGGATCGAGGTGGACCCGCTGCGGCACACCGTCCTGTGCGACGGCTCGCCGGTGGACTGCACCCCCGGCGAGTACGCGATCCTGCTCGCCATGGCCGGTGAGCCCGAACGGGTCTTCTCCCGACGGCAGTTGCTGCACCACACCCGGGGCATCGACCGCGCCTCGACCGAGCGGGCCATCGACGTGCACATCATGAACCTGCGCAAGAAGACCGAGACGGACCCGCGCAGACCGACGCGTCTGGTGACCGTCTTCGGCGTCGGGTACAAGCTCAGGGGCGACCGGCCGTGAGCCGTGCCGTGCCGCTGCGCAAGAGCCTGCTGGTGAGGCTGCTGATCACGTCCGTGCTCGTCGCCCTGTGCTCCGTGGCCGCGACCGCCTGGCTCGCGGTGCAGACCACCACCCGGGCCATCCAGGAGGAGCAGGGCCAGGTGCTCGCCGAGGACATGGACATCCTGCGGCAGCTCAGCGGCTACGCGGCCACCCACGCCGACTGGTCCGGAGTCGACGGGACGCTGCGCGCGATCTCGCGGAGGACGGGCCGGCGCATCGCCCTGACCGAGGGCGACCGCACCCCCTTCGCGGACTCCGCGTCCCGCCGGACCTCCCTGCCGCCCCGGGCCGCCGCCGCCGTCGACCCGCTGCGCACCGACACCTACACGGAACCCGGAGCGCAGCTCGCCGGGGTCGACCCACGTGCCGTGGGCCCGTACCGGCTGACCACGAACGAGCGGCTGAAGGTGGCCAAGCTCGCCACCGTGCGCCAACTCTGCTTCTCCCGCAACGGCGTTCGCACCCGCACGGAGCGGATGCCCAGCGGCCGGACCGTGCTGAAGGGCGTGGACGGGACCATCGACCCCGGCTACGTGCCGAACGAATGCGCCGACGGCCTGCTCAACACCCCCACCCCGACCGAACAGAAGGCCCTGGACGCGCTGTCGGCACTCACCCGGAGCTGTCTGGACCGGCACCAGGTGCACCTCGGCCGCTCCCTGGCGCTGCCGCTGGAGGCCGCGAGCGGGGCCACCCCCGTCCCCTACCTGACGGGAAAGAGGCCGGTCGACCAGGACGGACCCCTCGCCCGTACGGCCAACGCCTGCGTCGCCGAGGCCCGGCGCGCCCAACTCGATCCCTACGTCGCCCCGGTCGCGCAACTCTTCCTCGGCACGGGGGACACACCCGTGCCCCGCTTCGACATGTCGGCCGCCAACAAGGCCAAGGTGATCGGTGTCGCCGGACTCGTCCTCGCCCTCACGGTGGCCGTGACCGCGCTGGTCGCCGGCCGGCTCGTACGCCCCCTGCGCGCGCTGACCGAGGCCGCGCGGCAACCCCCGGAGCGGCACGCACGCGTGCCCGTCACCACCCGGGACGAGACCGGCGTCCTGGCGCTCGCCTTCAACCAACTGACCGAGCGCCGCGAGCGGATGGAGGCCCAGCGCAAGGCGATGGTCAGTGACATCGCGCACGAACTGCGCACACCGCTCACCAACATCCGGGGCTGGCTGGAGGTGGCCCGCGACGGCATCGTGGACCCCGACCCGGAACTGCTCGCCTCCCTCCACGAGGAGGCCGTGCTCCTGCAACGCGTCATCGACGACCTCCAGGACCTCGCGGCCGCCGACGCGGGCACGCTGCGGCTGCGCCACGAGGAGGTGCGCGCCGACGAACTCCTCGAACAGGTCGCCGCGGCGCACCGCGTCGGCGCGGAGGCCGCCGGCGTCCGGCTGGTGACCGAGGTGACCGGCACGCCCTGGCTGGACGCGGACCCCGTACGGATGCGTCAGGCGCTCGGCAATCTGGTGTCCAACGCGACCCGCCACACCCCGGCCGGCGGCACGGTCACCCTCTCGGCGCACATCGAGGAGGACGAGGTCGTGTTCGCGGTGGCCGACACCGGCGCCGGCATCGCCCCCGGAGACCTGGACAGTGTCTTCGACCGGTTCTGGAGGGCGGAGAAGTCCCGCAGCCGGCGCACCGGCGGCAGCGGTCTGGGCCTCGCCATCGTGCGGCAACTGGTCGCCGCCCACGCCGGAACCGTCTCCGTCACCAGCGAGGTCGGCACCGGCTCGGTGTTCACCCTGCGGCTGCCCCGCACACGGTCCACGGCCTCGGCCACCGGCTGAGGAGCGGGAGGCGTCCCGTCACCGGAACACGTTGTCGGAGTCGTCCAGGATCGAGGGATCGCCGATCATCGCCTCGCGCGGCACCCGCGTCGAGGTCTGGTACATCGCCTCGATCTCGGCCGCGTACCGCCGGGCGATCGCGTCCCGGCGCAGCTTCAGCGACGGTGTCAGCAGTCCGTTGGACATGTCGAAGGGTTCCGGGAGGACACGGAAGACCCGGATGGACTCGGAGCGCGACACGGTGGAGTTGGCCGCCGCGACCGCGCGCCTGACCTCCTCGCGCAGCTCGTTCTCCTCGCGCGCGTCCCGGGCGGGCGTCTCCCCCTTGGCCCGGGCGGCGCGCCAGTGCGTCACAAATTCCGGGTCCAGCGTGATGAGAGCGCCCACACAGGGCCTGTTGTCGCCCACGACGGCCGCCTGATGGATGAGCGGATGGACCCGCAGCCGCTCCTCCAGCGCCGCGGGGGCCACGCTCTTGCCCCCGCTGGTGATGATGATGTCCTTCTTGCGCCCGGTGATGGTCAGATAGCCCTCGGAGTCGACCCGGCCGATGTCCCCGGTCGCCAGCCAGCCGTTGCGGAACGAGGCCGCGGTCGCCGCCGGGTCGTTGATGTAGCCCTGGAACACCGAGGGCCCCCACACGAGGATCTCCCCGTCGTCGGACACCTGGATCTCCGTGCCCGGCAGGGGACGCCCCACCGTCCCGAACTTCTCCCGCCCGACCGGCTGGGCGGTGATGCCTCCGCTGGTCTCGGTGAGCCCGTATCCGTCGTGGACGAAGATGCCGATCCCCGCGAAGAACAGGGCGAGTTCACGGTTCAGCGGGGAGCCGCCCGAGACCGCGCCGCACACCCGCCCGCCGAGGGCGGCACGCAGCCGCTTGTACACCGTCTTCTCGTAGAGGGAGTGCTGGAGCCGCAGATCGAACCCGGGCCCCGGTCCCGTGCCGAGCCGCTGCTTCTCCTCGGCCATGGCGAAGTCCTGCGCGGTGCGCACGGCACGCTCGAACAGCACGCCACGGCCCGCCCGTTGGGACGCCCGCACGAAGTTCTTGTAGATCCTCTCGAACACGGAGGGGACGGCGTACAGATAGGTCGGCCGGAACGAGAGCATGGCCTCGGAGAGGGTCTCCTCCCGCAGATCCGGCTCGTGCCCCATCAGGATGCCGCCGCGCAGACAGATCCCCTGGATCATCAGCCCGTAGGCGTGGGAGAAGGGCAGGAAGGCGAGCACGGCCGGCTGCGTGTCCGGCGGGGCGGCCGTCCGCCTCCAGCCTTCGAGCAGCGTGTCGCAGGGGCTCGCCAGGCTGCGATGGGACAGGGCGCAGCCCTTGGGCTGTCCGGTCGTGCCGGAGGTGTACGCGATGACCGCGGTCGAGTCGGCCAGCACGATCCGGCGCAGCGAGTCGACCGCGGTCGCGGGTATCGCCCGGCCGCGCTCCACGAGCTGGGCCATCGCGCCGGCGTCCAACTGCCAGACGTGGCGCAGGAACGGGAGCGCGGCGCACGCCGAGCCGACCGTCATGATGCCCTGTTCGTCCTCGACCACCACGCCCACGCAGCGCGCGTCCTGAAGGATCCACGCGACCTGTTCGTGCGACGAGGTCGGGTAGACGGGCACGATCTCGGCGCCCACCGACCACAGGGCATAGCTGAGCACGGTCCACTCGTACCGGGTGCGCGCCATGATGGCCACGCGGTCGCCCGGCCGGATGCCGGACCGGACGAACCCCCGTGCCACGTCGAGGACTTCGTCCCACAGCTCGGCCGCCGTCACCTGGACCCAGCCGCCCGAGCGGTCCTCGGCGCGGCGCGCGACCTGGGGCAGATCGGGGGTGTTGAGCGCCGCTTCGCGGAGGCTGTCGGCAAGTCCCCCCTGGGTGGGCGCGGTCGGCGGTGCGGGAAGGTGGGACTGATACATGCGCCGCTCCGGGATTCTCCTCGACGCGACCTCACCCCCGGAGGCGCCGATGCCAAGGATTACTGAATGTAGCCCACTGGGGAGCGTTCCGTGTCCTGTTCGAGTACGCGGCCGCCCCTGCCGGGTCCTCGCCGGCCGGCTCGTCGCCCGGAGACGGTGAGGAGCCCCGTCCAGGGCGCGGGCACGGCGGAGGTGCGCGGGTCTACCGGGCGGGAAGGGCGGGCTCGGATCCGGGGGGTACGCAGTACCACGCGAGTCCGGCGGCGGTCAGGTAGGCGAACGCGCCGATGGCCGTGCTGACGCGGAGCCCTTCGCCATAGGTGGCGGCGGTGGCGAGCAGGGTGCCACCGAGGGCGACACCGGTGGCACTGCCCACCTGGCGGGCGGCGTTGAAGAGGGCGGAAGCCGTCCCGGAGTACGCCGGAGGCGCGGAGCCCATCACGGTCGAGGTCGTGCCGGTGAGCGCGAAGGAGGTGCCGAATCCCACGGCCATCATGGGGGCGACGAGCAGGGGATAGGCGGGGTCGGTGCCCGCCGCGGTCCAGCCTGCCAGGCCCGCGGCGGCCAGGAGCATCCCGGCGATCACCAGCGGACGGTCTCCGGTGCGGCGGGCGAGCCGGGCCGACAGGACGGAGGCGAACATGGTCATCGCCACGGCGGGCAGCAGGGCCGCCCCCGTCTCGAGCGCGCTGAGGCCGCGCTGGTGCTGGAAGTACAGGCTGACGGTGAACACCATGGCGTAGAAACCGAAGTTGAAGATCAGGCCGATGGCGGCGCCGCCGCCCAGCGCGCGCGACCGCAGCAGGTCCAGCGGCACCGCGGGAGATCGCGCCAGTCGTTCGCGGACGACGAAGGCGACGGCCGCCAGGACGGACAGGCCCGCCCCGGCGAGGACCGCTGGAGCGGTCCAGCCGCGTCGTCCGGCCTCGTTGAGCGCGCCCGTCAGCAGGGCCACCGCCGTCACCACCGCACACTGCGCGGGCCAGTCGACGGCGCGGGAGGTCAGGCGGGGCGAGGGGCCCACGTGGCGCAGCGTCAGCGCCAGACAGGCGACGCCCACCGGCAGATTGATCAGGAACACCCAGCGCCAGCCCACCGTGGACACCAGCAGACCGCCCAGCAGCGGCCCCGCCGAGGCCGCGACGCCGGCCATGGACCCCCACAGCCCGAAGGCCCTCGAACGAGCGGCCGGAGCGCGATACGTCTGCCGGAGCAACGCCAGTGAACCGGGCACGATCAACGCCGCCCCCAGCCCCTCCACCAGACGCGCCGCGGTCAGGAAGGGAGCGCCGGGCGCGAGGGCGCAGGCGGCGGAGGACACCGTGAACACGGCCACACCCGTGCAGAAGATCCGGCGGTTGCCCCACCGGTCGCCCAACGCGCCACCCAGCAGCAGAAAGCCGGCGAAGACCAGGGTGTATCCGTCGGTGATCCACTGGACGCCCGTGACGGAGGCGGACAGCTCCCGGCCGATCACCGGCACCGCCACGCTGACGACCGTCACGTCCAGGATCACCATGAAGTACCCGGCGCACACGGCGAGCAGCGGGAGCAGAGACGGCTCACCACTTGCCCTGTCCGCCTGCCCCGGGCCGGCTGACGCCCCGTCATCGGCCGGTTCTGAGAACGTCATGCCCGCGACCCATCCTTCACCCGTTTTCTTGACAAAGGCCACATTACGGGTGTTCCCGAGGGTGGGAGTGGGGCGTCTGTGGGGGGTGTTCCCGCGTGCTCCCGGCTCCGGGCGGAGCCCGCGCGGCAAGTGGCTCGGGGGCAAGCCGCGTTGGCGGCCGATCAGCAGGCCGCCGCCCGCACGCCACCACACGGTGCGAGCCCCAGGTCGTGAGTCCGGTCGGCGGCGTGCCCTGGGCGGATTTCTCCCTGTCCACCCTTCCGGGAAGCGGTCCCGGGCTGACAGACTCCGTTGGTGCGCGACTTCGACATGCTCGTCATCGGATCCGGCCCGGGTGGACAGAAAGCCGCCATCGCAGCGGCGAAGCTCGGCCGTCGGGTCGCCGTCATCGACCGCCCCGACATGGTCGGCGGGGTCTCCATCCACACCGGAACCATCCCCTCCAAGACGCTGCGTGAGGCGGTCCTGTATCTCAGCGGCCTCAGTCAGCGGGATCTGTACGGCCAGAGCTACCGGCTGAAGGAGGACATCACCGTCGCCGATCTGACCGCTCGCACCGAGCACGTGGTCAGCCGCGAGGTGGACGTCATCCGCAGTCAGCTCTCGCGCAACCACGTGTCCCTGTTCGCCGGCGTCGGCCGCTTCGTGGACGACCACACGGTCGCCCTGGTCGAGGCGAACGGCACCGAGAAGCGGTTGAGCGCGGACCACATCGTCATCGCCACGGGCACGCGGCCCGCGCGGCCCGACACCGTCGAGTTCGACGGGCGGACGATCATGGACTCGGACAACGTCCTGAACCTGGAGCAGGTGCCGCGTTCCATGGTCATCGTCGGCGCCGGGGTGATCGGCATGGAGTACGCCTCCATGTTCGCCGCCCTCGGCTCCAAGATCACGGTGGTCGAGAAGCGGCCCGGGATGCTCGACTTCTGCGACGTCGAGGTGATCGAGTCGCTCAAGTACCACCTGCGCGACCTCGCCGTCACCTTCCGGTTCGGTGAGACCGTCGCCGCCGTGGAGCGGCACTCCCGGGGCACGCTCACGGTCCTGGAGAGCGGCAAGAAGATACCCGCCGACGCGGTCATGTACTCGGCGGGGCGACAGGGCCTCACCGACGAACTCGACCTCGGCAAGGCGGGGTTGTCCGCCGATCCGCGCGGTCGGATCAAGGTGGACGAGCACTACCGCACCGAGGTGCCGCACATCTACGCCGTCGGTGACGTCATCGGCTTCCCGGCGCTCGCGGCCACCTCGATGGAACAGGGCCGGACGGCGGCGTACCACGCCTGCGGCGAGCCGGTGAACCGGATGCTCGACCAGCAGCCGATCGGCATCTACACCATCCCGGAGATCAGCTTCATCGGCCGGACCGAGGACCAGCTCACCGAGGACTGCGTGCCGTTCGAGGTGGGCATATCCCGCTACCGGGAACTGGCTCGGGGGCAGATCATCGGCGACTCGCACGGCATGCTGAAGCTGCTGGTCTCGCCCGAGGACCGAAAGCTCCTCGGCGTCCACTGCTTCGGCACCGGCGCGACGGAGCTCATCCACATCGGCCAGGCCGTCATGGGCTGCGGCGGAACGGTCGACTACCTGGTCGACGCCGTCTTCAACTACCCGACGCTCGCCGAGTCCTACAAGGTCGCCGCGCTGGACGCGACCAACAAGATCCGCCAGATCGACCGCCTCAGGGACTGACCGCCGTACGCGATCCCTCACGCGATCCCGTACGAGACTCCCGCAAGGGGGTGCGGCACAGGATCGCGGTGCGGGATCGCGGTGCGGGACTTCGCGAACATACTGCGCGACACGGTTCGGGCATGGCACCGTGGACCCAGGGTCTGGCCCGTCGCTCCCCCCGTGGTGACGGGTCAGACCTCTGTGCCGTCCGGCAGGAAAGCCGACGGTCCCGGAACTATCGTGAAGAGCGGCCGGTCCGCGCCGGAGCCCGAGGACACGACGGGACCGACTCCACGGCGGCCCTGTGCCGTCCCGACGAGGAGGAGCCGGATGAACGGCACGATGCGGGCGGTACGCGGTCATCGGCGGGGCGGTCCCGAGGAGCTGATCTACGAGGACGCGCCGAAGCCGGTCCCCGGTCACGGTGACGTGCTGGTCGAGGTGCGGGCGGCGTCCGTCACGCCGGGGGAGCTGGACTGGGACGCGACCTGGACCGACGACTTCGACGACGGCAGCCCGCGGCTGCCGGTCGTGCCGTCCAAGGAGGTCTCCGGGGTCGTCTCCGAGCTGGGCCACGGCGTCACGGAGTTCAGGCCCGGCGAGGCGGTCTACGGCCTGATCCCCTTCATCCGGGACGGAGCGGCGGCCGAGTACGTGACCGTTCCCGCGGCGGTGCTCGCCGCGAAGCCGGGATCGCTCGACCACGAGCGGACCGCCGCGCTGCCGCTCGCGGGCCTCACCGCGTGGCAGGGCCTGGTCCGCCATGCGGGCGTCACGTCCGGACAGCGCGTGCTGGTGCACGGCGGCGCCGGCGGCGTGGGTTCGTTCGCCGTCCAGGTCGCGGCCGCGCTGGGGGCCGAGGTGACGGCCACCGCCTCGGCCGGTGACACGGACTTCGTACGGGGCCTGGGCGCGGACACCGTGATCGACTACGCCGGACAGCGCTTCGAGGACGAGGTGAAGGACGCGGACGTCGTCTTCGACACCGTCGGAGGGGACACCCAGGCCCGGTCCTGGGAGGTGCTGCGTCCGGGCGGAGTCCTGGTCAGTGTCGCCGAACCGCCCACGCCGCCGGAGGGGGCGGACGCCCGCGCGGTGTTCTTCGTGGTCGAGCCGGACCGCGCCGGTCTCGAGGAACTGACGGCACTCGTCGAGGCGGGCCGGCTGATCCCGCAGGTCGACCGGATCCTTCCCCTGGAGAGCGCCCCGGGGGCGTACGCGGCCCTCGAACGCGAGCACCGGCGGGGCAAGATCGTACTGCGCGTCTCCTAGCGAAGCCCCGGCTCCGGGGCCCCTCGTCCAAGGCGACCGAACGCGACCGGAGGGGCCGGGCGTCGTCGTGCCGTGGGGGCCGTCACACGTGACAGCGGGGGTGAACAAGCGCTTAGATAGTGATTCCGACCTCGTTCGCGCGTGCTGGAGGCCCCGTTGCTGTTCACATCCGTCGACGACGTCTCCGCACGCCTCGCCGACACGGGCTATCTGGCGTCGCCCGCCGTCGCCACCACGGTCTTCCTGGCCGACCGCCTCGGCAAACCCCTTCTGGTCGAGGGCCCCGCGGGCGTCGGCAAGACCGAACTCGCCAAGGCGGTCGCCCAGGTCGCCGGAGCCCGGCTCGTCCGCCTCCAGTGCTACGAAGGCGTCGACGAGTCACGGGCGTTGTACGAGTGGAACCACGCCAAGCAGCTTCTGCGCATCACCGCGGGCCGGGACGAGACGTGGGACGAGACACGCACGGACATCTTCTCCGAGGAGTTCCTGCTGCCGCGCCCGCTGCTGACCGCCATCCGCGGCGACGAACCGAAGGTCCTGCTGATCGACGAGACCGACAAGGCCGACATCGAGGTCGAGGGCCTGCTGCTCGAAGTGCTCAGCGACTTCCAGGTCACCGTCCCCGAACTGGGCACGATCACCGCGACCAGCCGCCCCTTCGTGGTGCTCACCTCGAACGCGAGCCGCGAACTGTCCGAGGCCCTGCGCCGCCGCTGCCTCTTCCTCCACATCGGCTTCCCCGACGAGGAGCTGGAGCGCAGGATCGTACGGCTGAAGGTGCCCGGACTCGACGAGGCGCTCACCGAGTCCGTCGTACGGGTCGTCGGGGCGCTGCGGGAGATGGACCTGCGGAAGGTCCCCTCCGTCGCCGAGACGATCGACTGGGCCCGCACCCTGCTCGCGCTGGGCGCCGCCACCCTCGACGAGAACGTCGTACGCGACAGCCTCGGCGTGATCCTCAAGCACCAGGACGACGTACTGAAGGCGGCGGCCAAGCTCGACCTGGGCGCCGTGTGAACGCCGCCGTGCCGGCGGACGGTGTCGGTGACCGGCTGACCGGACTCGTCGGCGCGCTGCGCTCGCACGGCGTGCGGATCGGTACCGGCGAGACCGTGGACGCCGCGCGGGCCGTGGCGGCGCTGGGCTTCGCCGACCGTGACCTGCTGCGCGAGGGCCTGGCCGCCACCCTCCTCCACGAACCGGGACAGCGCCGGGTGTTCGACCCCGTCTTCGACGTGTACTTCCCGCGCGGCGTGGGCGGGCCGGACAGCCCGGCCCCCGCGGACCGGGACGAGCTGCGTGAGCGTCTGGCGGCCGCCCTGGCCGCCGACGACCAGGCGCTCATGGGGCAGTTGGCGATCGAGGCCGTCGACGGTTTCGGCGGCTACGGAGGGACGACGGCGACGGACGGCTGGTCGTCGTACCAGACCCTCGACCGGCTGCGGCCGCAGACGCTGCTGGCCCGGGTGCGGGACACCGTCCGCGCGCGGGGCGGCGCGGAGGGATTCACCGACCGTCTCCTGGAGGACGAGATCCGCCGGCGGATCGAGGTGTTCCGCGGGCAGGTCGCGTCCGAGGCCCGGCGGCGGATCGCGGAGCGCCGCGACCGTGACGCGATCGCCCGGCGCGCCATCGCCCCGACCGCCGACCGCGTCGACTTCCTGTTCGCGGGCCGGGACCGGCTCGCCGAACTGCGCAAGGCCGTGCAGCCGCTCGCCCGCAAACTGGCCACCCGCCTCGCCGCGCGCCGCCGCCGCGCGCACCGGGGCACCATCGACCTGCGGCGCACCCTGCGCGGATCGCTGTCCACGGGCGGGGTGCCGATGCGCCCGGTGCTGCGCAGGCGCCGCCCGGTGCGGCCCGAACTGGTGCTGCTGTGCGATGTGTCGGGTTCGGTGTCGGGCTTCTCGGACTTCACGATGCTGCTCGTGCAGGCGCTGCACGACCAGTTCAGCAAGGTGCGGGTGTTCGCCTTCGTCAACCGGGTCGACGAGGTGACCGGTCTGATCGGACCGGGCACCGCCGACCCCGAGGGACTGAGCGCCCGGATCCGCGCCGAGGCGGCCATCACGCGCTGGCACGGGAGCAGCGACTACGGCGTCGCCTTCGGCGAGTTCGCCGAGCGGTACACCGGCGCGGTCGGCTCCCGGACGACCGTCTTCGTCCTCGGCGACGCCCGGACGAACATGAGCGACCCCAACCTGCCCGCCGTGCGGCGGCTCGCCCGGCAGGCCCGCCGCCTGTACTGGCTGAACCCCGAGGCACGCTCGCAGTGGGGGACGGGCGACTCGGCCGCTCTCGACTACGCCGGCCTCGTGGAGATGCACGAGTGCCGCAACGCCCGGCAGCTCAGCGCGCTGATCGGCAGCCTGCTTCCCGTCTGAGCGGCTCGCGGTCCCCGCCGTGCGGCGGCCTCAGCGCGCCAGGAGCCTGCGCAGCCAGACGAGCCGGGCGGCGCGGGCGGCCCGGGCGAGCCCGGTGTGCGGGGCGAAGGAGTCGAAGCCGTGGAAGCCCCCGGGCCACACGTGCAGCTCGGCCACCCCGCCCGCCTGCCAGATCCGCGACGCGTAGTCGACGACCTCGTCCCGGAAGGTCTCCGCGGAGCCGACGTCGAGGAAGGCCGGGGGCAGCCCGGACAGGTCCGAGGCACGCGCCGGGGCGGCGTAGGCGGGCACGTCCGGGCCACCGCGCGCCGCGCCCAGGACGGCCGTCCACGCGGTCTCGTTGGCCGTACGGTCCCACGCGCCGACGCCCGCCATCTGGTGCGCGGACACCGTGTCGTTGCGGTCGTCGAGCATCGGGTACATCAGGACCTGCCCGAGCGGCCGCGGCCCCTCACGGTCCCGGGCGAGCAGGGCGAGCGCCGCGGTGAGGCCCCCGCCCGCGCTGGCGCCCGCGATCACGATCCGCTCCGGATCGCCGCCGAGCTCCCCGGCGTGCCGCGCCGTCCACAGCAGACCGGCGTAGACGTCCTCCACCCCGGCCGGATACGGGTGCTCGGGTGCCAGCCGGTACTCCACGGACACCACGACCGCGTCCAGCTCCCTCGCCCACTCCAGGACGAGCTCCACCCCGGCCCGGTTGGTGCCGAGGACCATGCCCCCGCCGTGGGAGTGGTAGATCACCGGGCGCGGCCCGTGCCCGGCCGGTGCTCGCGGCCTGATGACGAGCAGCGAGATCTCGGGAGCGCCCTTCGGCCCCGGCACGGTCACATCCGTGGTCGTGAAGGCACCGCCGTCGGTGAGGTCGTACGCGGGTACGGCGGCCTGCTGTACGGCGCGCAGGGCGGCGATGTCCGCCAGGGTCGGCCCGGACGGTACGGAGGGCCCGACCGCCGCCAGCGCGGCGTCCAGTTCGGGGTCGAACGGGGGCGGTACCAACAGCATGACGTCTCCTCGCGCCGAGCCCGGCGGCTCACGGATCCCATGATCGGGCGCCGTGGTCCCGGGCCGGGAGCCGCCGTACGGCGGAACCTGCCCCCGGCCCGGCCGGTCATGCCCGCCGCGGTGACGCCCGGAGACGTCACCGCGGCGGACACGGGACCGGATCGCGCGGAAGAGGTCAGCCCACGATGCGGTGGGTCGTCCAGAACGACGTCAGGTCCGTGGTCGTGGCGGCCTGGGCGGCCGCCTTGAACTCGGCCGTGGTCGAGACGCCGTACCAGTGCGAACTGGCGTAGCTCTTCAGCAGGTTGGTCATGGCGGTGTCGCCGAGCACGCGCCGCAGGTCGTGCAGGGCGCACTTGCCGTAGCCGTAGACGACGGTGGAGTAGCGGGACGAGTGGGCGTCCCAGTAGGCCATCGAGTTGGTGATGTTCTCCGCGCTCGACGCCCAGGAGACGCTGCTCCAGCAGCTCGTTCCGGTCTTGCCCTGCGCCAGGTCGGTGGCGTAGTCGGTGAACGCCTCGTCGAGCCAGGGGCTGTTGTACTCGTCGTCACCGACGATCCCGTAGAACCACTGGTGACCGATCTCGTGGGTGAGCGCTGTGGTGCTGACCAGGTCGAGGACGAACCCGGGGTACTCCATGCCGCCGAACCAGTAGTTGTTGTCGATCACCGCGTCGAGCTCGCCGTACGGGTACGCGCCGAAGCGCGCGGCGTGGGCGTCCACCGCGGACTTGGCGGTGGAGAGCATCGACTGCGCGTCGGAGGAGCTGATGCCCGAGACGGAGTAGATGTTGATCGCGGTGCCGGCGGTGGAGGTGCCGGAGATCTTGGTGAACGGCCCGGCGGCCCAGGCGAAGTCACGGACCTTGGAGGCCGTGGCCGTGGTGACGGTACGGCCGCTCGAACCGGCGGTGTCGACCGAGGTGCCGGTGGCCGGGACGAGGAGGCTCGTCGGGTGGTCGAGGGTCACGTTGAAGTCGGCGGCCAGGGAGTAGAAGGACTCGCCGTTGTTGGTGTACGGGTCCAGGTGCCAGCCGGAGCCGTCCTTGACCGCGAGCACGGGCAGTGCGTTGCCGATGTTGACGAAGGCTCCGTCGTACCCGAAGCGGTCGGCGCCGCTGGGCACGGTGATGGCCAGGTCGAAGCCGATCGTCGCGCTCTGGCCCTGGGCCAGCGGTGACGACAGGCTGATCTGGAGCGCGGTGCAGGCCACCGAGAGCGAGCCGGCGGTGCCGCCGGTGACGTTGCTGACGGTGATGGGCATCGCGGAGCAGGTGCCGTGGTAGTTGTCCCACAGCCTCAGGTACACCTCGCTGAGCGAGGTGGAGGAGGCGTTGGTGAAGGTCACGCTCTCGTGACCGGTCCAGCCCTTGCCGGTCGTGTTGCTGGTCAGGCTGACCGTGTACCCGGGGGAGGCGGGGGTACGGGTGGAGTCGGCCGGCGGGGTCGTGCCGCCCGAGGTGTTGAGGGCGATGTCGTCGAGGACGAAGCTCGACTGGAGGCTGGAGTCCTCCGTGCCGGTGAAGGCGAGGGTGACGGTCTGGCCGGCGAACGCCGAGACGTCGAAGGTCTTCTGGGCGTATCCCGAGGCCTTGTTGAGGTTCGAGTACGTCGCCAGGGTCGTGCTGCCGATCTTCGCCGTCAGCTTGTCGTAGGCCGTCGACGAGGTCGTCTCCGCCGTGTCGATGTGCAGCCAGAACGTGAGGCTGGCGCTGCTGCACCCGGACGGGATCGTGACGCTCTGGGAGAGCGTGTCGGTGTGGGTGCTGCCCACGCCGTCCAGCCAGGCGAAGGTGGTGCCGCCGTGGGCACTCTGGCCGGTGCGGCTGGTGATCACGGAGGTCGAGGACTGGGTCCAGGGCGAAGTGCCGCTCTCGAAGCCGCCGTTGGTCACCACCTGGGCGGGTGTGCAGGCCGCCGCGGCGGCCGGTGCGGTGCTCGTCTCGGCGGCCGCGGGGGTGCCGGGGAGCGAGACGGCGGCCAGGGCGGCGATGGTGATGACGCGCGCCGCCAGGGCCTTGAGGGGGGTCGGTCTCACACGAAACTCCTTTGAGGCGGCCGGGATTCCGGCAGCTCGGTGGCGGCCCGGGACGACTGGGGTGCGCCGCTGGGTGGCCGCGACCGCGCACGGGTGCGCGCGGTCGCCTGGTGAGATTTCCGTGCCGTCACCCTGGGGTCAGGGCGACGGCATCGGAAAGCCTCGCAGATTTGACCTAGACATGCCATCAATCCACGGCAAAGGAGAGTGCGCGGGCCGCCGGGAACGGGTGTCGCCGCTAGACCCCCGGACGGCTCAGGGCGGGCGTCAACCGCGCCCAGGGATTGGGGAGTTCACCGGTCACCGGTCCGGCCACCGCCGCACCGCGCTCACGCGTGGTGCGAACGGCCAGCGGGACGAGCGCCTCGGGGACGCCGTAGACCAGATGACAGAACAGCTCGGGCGGGTGCCGCATGGTCCACGCGGGCCTGCTGAACGCCGACACGTAGGTGGACCAGTGGCCCTCGAACGTGACGAGCAGATCGGCGCAGCGGGCGTACCCCGGCGCCGGGTGGACCCCCATGTTCAGCACGACCGGCGCCGCGCCGGTCCGGCGCAGCTCCCGTACCAGCCGCCGGCAGCCGGGCAGCGCCTCAGCGGTGGGCGCCACCCGGTCGAGGAAGCACCCCTGTGTTCCGTACCAGTCCCGGTGCCGCAGGACCTCGTCCGCGACGAGTCCCGGATCGCGGGCGCCGTAGTCGGTGTCGACGTAGCCGAGCAGCCGGGCGCCCGCCGAGCTCAGCGCGTCCGCCGCCGCGGCGAAGGCGGGATCGGGGCCCCGGCCCGGCCCGTCGGCCGGGTTGATGACGACCCCGTACGTCCGGTCGGCCGCCGCGATCAGCCGGTGCCAGGCGCCCGGGTCCTCGGCCGGGTGGACGTACAGCGGGATCAGCAGGTTCATGATGTGCGGTCGCCTCCGGCCCGCGGGAGCACACCGGTTCCCGTGGTGGCCGCCCAGAGCGCGGCCAGCGAGTCGTCGAGCGTCAGCTCCGGCCGCCAGCCGAGCGCCTCCCCGGCGGCGGTGATGTCGGAGCACTGCCACGACACCTCGCCCGAACGCGCGGAGCCCCCGCCGTTCTCCTCGACGCGGCCCCGGAACCCGGCGACGCGCGCCAGACCGTGGACCAGTTCGCGCACCGGGACGGCCTTGCCGCCCCCGATGTTGAGGACCTTCGGCAGCGGTCCGGGGGCGGTCGCGGCGGCCGCGGCCGCCCGTGCCACATCGCGTGCGTCCACGAAGTCGCGGTACGCCGAGAGATCACCGAGCCGGACGACCGCGTCCGGGTCGGGACCGGCCTCGCGGAACAGCCCCGCGATCCGGCCCGGCAGCCCCGTGGACGGTGCTCCCGGCCCCACCGGGTTGCCGACCCGCAGCACCACGGCGTCGAGACCGGAGGTGGTGACGGTGACCGTGCCCGCGAGTTTGGTGGCCCCGTACGGGGTGAGGGGGCAGGTGGCGGCGGACTCGGTGACGGCGGTGTCCCGGACGCCGGGACCGTACTCGGCGGCCGAACCCAGATGGACCAGCCGGGCGGCCGGCGCCGCCTCGCGCAGCGCGGCACAAAGAGCCGCAGGACCACGGGAGTTGACCTCGGAGAGGGTCACGGCGTCGCCGCCGGTCGCGCCGGCGCAGTTGACGACGGCGTCGGGAGCGGCCGAGGCCAGGGCCGGGACCAGCAGCTCCCGGCGGGCCGTGGCCAGGTCGATGCCGAACTCCGCGGCGGGCGAGCGTCCGCCGCCGAGCACCCGCACGCCCGGGAGGGTGCGCAGGTGCTCGGCGACATGGCCGCCCAGATAGCCGGTGAAGCCCAGGACGAGAATGCGCATGCGGTGGTCAGGCTCCCTTGAGCAACAGCGACTTGCGGGTGGTGAACTCGGCGTTGGCCCGGTCGTAGTCGTCCGGGCGGCCGATGTCGAGCCAGTACCCGTCGAACGCGTAGGCGTGCGGCTCGCTGCCGCTGCGCAGCAGGTCGAGGACCAGCTCGTCGAAGCCCAGCGGCAGCCCCGGCGTGTACCCCTCGAGCGTGGAGCGCGACAGGCCGTACACGCCCATGGAGACGCGGTAGTCCATGCTCGGCTTCTCGGTGAAGGCGACCACCTTGCGGTCGTCGGTGGTCAGCACGCCGAAGTCGATGCGTACCTTGCGCGCGTACGTCGCGATGGTCAACGGCGCGCCCGAACCGCGGTGGCGCAGCAGCAGGTCGCCGTAGTCGAGGTCGGTGAGCACGTCGCCGTTCATCACCAGGAACGACTCGGGCAGCCGGTCGCGCATGGTGAGCAGCGGGCCCATGGTGCCGAGCGGGCTCTCCTCGGTGGAGTAGTCGATGGCCAGGCCCCACTGGGACCCGTCGCCGACGTAGGCGCGGATGATCTCGCCCAGGTGACCCACGGCGATGGTGCAACTCGTGAAGCCGGACGAGACGAGCTGGCGGAGGACGATCTCCAGGATCGCGTGCTGGTCGCCGATGGGAACGAGCGGTTTGGGCAGGGCGGTGGTGTAGGGCCGCAGCCGAACGCCCTTGCCTCCGGCCAGAATCACTGCGTGCATGGGGTGCGCTTTCCTTCGTGGGACGTGCCGACCGGGATCGGACGTCGCGAACGGTGAGAGGTGGTCGACGGTCAGAGGTGGTGAACGGTCAGATGTTGTAGATGCCGGTCTTGTAGCGGGCCAGGTTCGCCGGCTCACGGAAGAAGGCGACGGTCCGCGCGAGCCCCTGCTCCAGGTCGTGGGCGGGGCTCCAGCCGGTCGCCTCGGCCAGCCGGGTCGCGTCGGCGACCAGGCGCATCACCTCGGAGTTGGCCGGCCGGATGCGCCCGGTGTCCTCACGCACGTCGAGGGCGGTGTCCATCACCTTGCCGATCAGCGCCACCAGGTCGCCGACCGAGATCTCCCCGCCCGTACCGGCGTTGAAGGTCCTGCCCACGACCCGGTCCGCGGGCGCCGTGCCCACGGAGAGGAACGCCTGCGCGGTGTCCTCGACGAAGGTGAAGTCGCGGGTGGGCCGCAGATCGCCGAGGGTGATGACGCGTTCGCCCGCGGCCACCTGGCCGATGACGGTGGGGATGACCGCGCGCATCGACTGCCGCGGGCCGAAGGTGTTGAACGGCCGCAGCGTCACCACGGGCGTGTCGAAACTCGCGTGGTAGCTGTCGGCCAGCCGGTCCGCGCCCGCCTTCGAAGCGGCGTACGGGGACTGGGTGTTGATCGGGTGGTCCTCGGTGATGGGCACGGTCCGGGCGGTGCCGTAGGTCTCGCTGGTGGAGGTGTGTACGAGCCGGGGTGTGCCGAGCGCGCGCACCGCCTCCAGCACGTTGAGGGTGCCGGTGACGTTGGTGTCCACATAGCTGTGCGGTGCCTGGTAGGAGTACGGGATCGCGATGAGCGCGGCCAAGTGGTAGACGCAGTCGGCGCCTTCGACCAGCCCGCGCACCGAACCCGGATCCCGGACGTCGCCCAGCACGATGTCCACCTGGTCCAGGACGTCGGGGTGCAGGGTCTCCAGCCAGCCGTACGAGGAGAAGGAGTTGTACTGCGCCATGGCCCTCACCCGGTGCCCTGAGGCGACCAGAGCCTCGGTGAGGTGGGAGCCGATGAAACCCTCGGCTCCGGTGACGGCGGCGAGCGGTTGGGTGGTCAACTCGATGGTCCTTCCGGTTGGTTGTTCGTGCGATGGATGATGCGGACGAAGGCACGGCGGCCCTCCGGATCCGTCCGGAAGGGCCGTGCGGGACGGTTCAGGCGTGCGGGGCCGGCCGCCCCAGCAGCCGTACGGCGCAGACCGCCAGACACAGGCAGGCCGCACCGCAGGACAGGGTCAGGACGTCCGCGCCCGGCGGGGAGCGGAGCACGGTGGCCGCGGCGGCACCGCCGGCCGCCGCCAGACAGACCACGGCCGGCTGCCAGGCGGCCCCGAACGCCTGGAGCAGCAACGCGGTCCACAGCGTGGCCGCGAGCAGCAGCAGCGGGGCCGGCTCCGCGCCGGTCAGCCGGGCGGCGGGCAGCAGCGGGAGCACGTAGAGCAGCAGACAGAGGCCGAGGACACCGGTCGAACGCAGCAGGAAGGCGGCCGGGGTCGCTGTGGCCCGCAGCACCGACACCGACAGGCCCCGGTACCGGTACAGCAGCCACTCCGCCGGTCCCATGCTGACGGTCAGCACGACCACGGCGTACGGCTGCTGCCGGCCCTCCAGCAGTACCAGCACCCCGGCCGACAGCCCGAACACGCCGTACGGCAGCGACCGCAGCAGCGACGGACGCGCCGCACCCGGGGCCGGGGACGCGGAGAGCGCCGACCGCAGCGCCCAGCCCGCCCCGGCGACCGAGCCGAGCACGGACAGCAGTGTCAGGGCGACACGGGGAAGGGGACCGGGATCCCACCAGGGCAGCGCCGCCGCGCCGGCGATCAGCGGGGTGAGGGCGGCCAGCAGCAGCCGCTCCCCGCCGAGGACGAGCAGCACCCCGGCCGCCGCGAGATACACCGACTGCGCCGCGGCGACACCGATCGCGGTGCCGGACCCGCCGGCCAGCGCCCCGGCTCCCGTCGCGGCGAGTGCGCCGAGGGGCGCCCCCGCGAGCAGGGTCCGGCCCGCTTCCCGGCGGCCGGTGGCCATCCGTACGTAGGCGCGGTGGCCGAGCGCCTGGCCCCAGGCCCAGGAGACGAGACCGGCCACCACCAGGACGCGGAGGTCGCGGCCCGCGTGCCACAGCGGCGCGGTCAGCAGGTAGGCGAGGCCCGGCAGAGCGAACAGCGCCCCGCGCAGCGCGCAGCGCACATGGTCCGGACGCCAGGGGTCGGCCGGTCGCGGCGGCTCCGGAAAGGTGCGCGGCACCCGCTCGTACAGCGCGGAGGCCAGCGAGAAGAGGTTCGGATGCCCGTAACGCTCCTGGATGACCTCGGCGGTCAGCCCCTCCGACTCCAGCAGGGCCGCCACCTCGTACGGGTGGACCGCCGGGCCGACACCGTCCGCCAGTTCGGCGGCGAGCCGGTCGACCGCGTCCCGCTCCGCGCCCCGGCCGGGAGCGGACCCGGCGGGTGCGCGCGGGGCGGCGAGCCGCAGGGACAGCGTGTCGCCGCCCGTGCCGCCCGGTTCCAGCGCCATCGGCCCGCTCATCCGACGAGACTCCTCGACCTGGACGCGGCCGCGAGACCGGCCGGTACCGGCGACGGGGCGCCGATCGGCGCGGGAACGCGCGGCGCGGTTGCCCCGAGCGTCGACAGTTCGAGGTAGATGGTCCGGAACGTGTCGACCGTCTGGCGCAGGGTGAACTGCTCGATGACACGCAGCCGGGCCGCCTCGCCCATCGCGGCCCGCCGCCCGGCGTCGCCGAGCAGTTCGAGGGCGGCGGCGGCCATGGCGGCCGGATCCCGCGGCGGGACGACGAGACCGCTGTCGCCGACCGCCTCGCTCACGCCGCCCACGTCCGTGGAGACGGTGGCCCGCCCGCACGACATGGCCTCGATCAGGGTGAACGGGAAACCCTCGCTGATGCTGGAGAGCATCACGACGCTGCCCGCCGCGTAGGCGTCCTTGATGTCGTCCACCCGGCCCTCGAACGTGACGGCCTCCGCCTGTCCGAGTTCGGCGGCCAGCGCCTCGCAGCGCTCGCGGTAGCCCTCGCCGCCGCGCGGGGTGCCGCCGAACAACCGGAGCCGCGCTTCCGGGAGTTGTGCCCGTACGAGTGCGAACGCCCGGATCAGGGTCTCCAGGTCCTTGATCGGGTCGACGCGCCCGGCCCAGCTCAGCGTCGGCCGCTCCGGCTCCGGGCCTGCGGGCGGGAAGGCGGCCGGGTCCACGCCGTTGTAGACGGTACGGATCGACTCGGGCGCGGCACCGCCCTGTTCCTCCCACAGCCGGTTGTAGCGGTTGCCCGGGGTGATCAGGGCCGCGCGCCGGTACGTCTCCTCGGCGAGCAGCCGGAAGAAGCCCAGCACGACCGCCTTGACCGGCCAGCGGTACGGGGCCGTGCGGTAGCCGAGGTAGCGCTCGCGCAGATAGACGCCGTGCTCGGTCAACAGCAGTGGGACGCCGTGCCGTTCGAGCGCGGCGAGCCCCGGCAGGACGGCGACGCCTCCGCTGACGGCGTGCGCCACCCCGTGCTCGGGCAGCGGCGCGGTGAGCGGGCGCAGCGCGTGCTCCAGCAGGGCGGTCGCGGTGATCGCGTCGTACAGGGTCGGCCGGGCCTCGCGGACCGACAGGCCCGGGCGGTTCCACACCGAGGTCAGGACGCCGATGGCCCGGTCGCCGCGCAGGAAGGAACTCAGCGTCCCGTCCGGCGCGGCCCGCGCCATCGCGTACAGGGCGGTGGCGAACCCGTCCTCGGCGCACGGATCGAGCAGGGAGGTCAGGAACTGTTCGTAGGCGGAGGCGAGTTGCCTGCGGCGGCGGCCGCGGGGTTGGCGGCCGGCGGGCGCGGGTCCCCACATGGGGACCGTGACGACGTCCGTGACCTGTGCGGGAACGTCCCACACGAGGGGTTCACGTCCGGTGCCGGTCACGGCGATGACGCCGAAGTCGAAGTCGGGCATGCCGTCGACGAGTTGGTCGCACCAGACACTGACACCGCCGTGACTGTGCGGGTAGGTGCCTTCGGTGAGCAGGGTGACGCGCGTCGTGCTGAGGCTGCGCGCGCCGCGGGGAACGTGCATGGATGTGCTCCACGGCCGAGGTTGGGGTGGTCGGGCCCGTCCCGTCCGCGACGGCGCGGACGGGATCTTCGGTCGGTGCGCGGCTCAGTTGTCCGGGCTGCAGGCGACCCGCGCGGGCGCTCCCGTCGACAGGTCGTGGCCGGCGCGTACGCGCGCGGTGTTCGCGGGCGCCGGGCCGGCCGGCGGGCCGGACGAGGCGCTGAGCGCGCCGACAGTGGGCGCGGTCGCGCGAATGGTCCGCTTCATGCGGTGAAGTCCCCTCCCCGGGCAGGGGTGAGCACCGCTCCCGTGGAGCGGACCAACCCCCTGGCGTGACGCCACAGCCCCCCTCAGACGTGGTCGTCGACGCGTTCGTCGCGTCACATAGTGGTCCCTCTGTGGAGCTTTTGTGTGCTTGCCGAGGGACATGACGGAAAAGCGTGTCAATCGGAAGAGTGATCGCCGAGTACCGCGTCGACACCGCGTCCGTCACGTTGAGCTGTCATGTGATTACCCAGTGAAACGTTCCTGTGCCTGTTAGGACCGGGCCCGCATGGAACCGGAGCGGCCCGGTCCGCCCGGTGGGGGCGCCCGTGGTCCGCACCGGGACGAGTTCCGGCTGAATCGTCGGTTTCAGGCCACCCCGAACCGGGTCTGTGAAGAATCCGCGGGCCGCGGGTGTCAGCGGCCGGGGAGAGGACACCCGTCCACCTCTGGCGGAAAGAACGAGTTGGAGGATTTCCTCGTGAACGAGAACCTTTGGGGTTACGCCCCGACCAGCGGGCACACGCCCGACGCCGATCTCTCCGGGTACCGGGTGGAGGCCGCCGACGGCCGCATCGGCAAGGTCGACAAGCACTCCGACGTGGTCGGTTCTCAGTACATCGTCGTCGACACCGGCGTCTGGATCTTCGGCAAGGAGGTCCTGCTGCCCGCCGGGACGATCACGTCGATCAGTCACGAGGACAGGACGATCCATGTCGCCCGGACCCGGGACGAGATCAAGGCGGCGCCGGAATTCGACGAGGAGAAGCACCTCGGGGACCCGCACTACCGCGACCAGCTCGGCGGCCATTACGGCTCCGGCCACTGATACGACGAAGGACCGCCGGCACCGCCCCTGATCCGGGCGGTGCCGGCGGTCCTTCGTCGTCCGTCGCTGTTCCGGGGACGCCACGCGGGAACAGGGGACCCCGGCTGGACGGGGGAGACCAGCCGGGGCCGCTTACCTGGTGTGCGGAGGCCGCTCCGCGTCACATAGGGGTGAACATCCGGCCATATCGATCTATTCCACGCCCGAGTTCCGGGATCCCGGGAACCCGGCGTCCTGGTGTCCGGGAGTGGCCGGAAGGGCGCGGCGGGCGAGGCCGACCGCGGAGGCGCGGAGGGTGGTCACCGGCGTGCCCCCGCATCCGACGGGCGGGCCCGGCGGGAAGATCGGTCACGACCGGCTGCTCGGAGGATGGTGCCCATGACCGCGAAGCGCGGTGTGCCCGATGTCCTGATCGTCGGCGGCGGGCTCGCCGGTCTGGCGTGCGCCCGCGACCTCGCCGGGTACGGCTACGAGGTCCGGCTCCTCGAAGCCTCGGACGGGGTGGGAGGCCGGATGCGCTCCGACCTCCACGACGGCTTCGTCGTCGACCGCGGCTTCCAGGTCTTCAACACGTCCTACCCGCAGGTCCGGCGCAGGCTCACCCTGCGCGAGCTGCGGCTGCGGCCCTTCACGCCCGGCGTCCTCGTCCACACGGAGGACGGACCGCTCCGCTTCGACGACCCCACGCGCGGCCGCCGGCGCCTCGGCGACCTGCGTCCGGGGCGCCTCGCGGGGACCCGTGACCTGATCGCGCTGGCCGCCCTGTCCGGCCGGGACATGCTCGCCCCCGCCGGATGGCTCAAGCGCGGAGAGGACCGGACGACCCGTACCGCACTGGCCGCGGCCGGGTTTTCCGAGGAGTTCGTCGAACGGTTCTTCCGGCCCTTCCTGTCCGGGGTGTTCCTGGAGGACCAGCTCGAGACCTCCGGGCGGGTGTTCCATCTCGTCTGGCGCAGCATGCTGCGCGGCACCCTGTGCCTGCCCGGCGCCGGCATCGGGGCGGTGCCGCGCCTGCTGGCCGAGGCGCTGCCCCCGGACGCCGTACGACTCGGCACCCCGGTCACCCGGCTCACGGACGACGGGGTCGAGGTGGACGCCGGGGGCGAGATCGCCGCGCGGGCCGTGGTCGTGGCCACGGGCCCGGGACCGGCCGCCCGGCTGCTGCCCGGCCTCGGCCTCCCCGAGTACCGCGTCGTGACGACGTACTACCACGCGGCGACCCGGTCACCGCTGGCCGAACCCGTCCTGCTGACGGACACCAGAAGACGCTTCCTCAACACCTGCGTCCTGAGCGAGGTGGTGCGCGGATACGCCCCGCCGGGCATGTCGCTGATCGCCACCTCGGTCCTCGGGCACGACCAGGAGGGCCGGGAGACCTGGCTGCGCGACACGCTGGCCGAGGTGTACGGCACCGACACCGGCGACTGGGACCTGCTGACGGTCCGGACCGTTCCCGACGCCCTGCCGGCGATGCCGCCCCCGCAGCCGCTCGGCCGGACCGCCCGTGTGACCCCCGGCCGCTATGTGTGCGGGGACCACCGGGCCACGGGCTCGGTCCAGGGCGCGCTGGCTTCCGGAGCCCGCGCGGCCCGCGAGGTCGCGGCCGACCTGGCACGGTAGACCGCCGCCGACCCGGCTCACTCCGGACCGGCGGCCGTCCTGAGACGGCGCACCCGCGTCAGGCGTCGTCCGGGCTCCCGCCGTCCGCGTCCTGGGTCAGTGTCTGTTCCGTCCAGATCGTCTTGCCCGGGGCGGAGTAGCGGATGCCCCAGTTGTGGCTCATCTGCGCGCAGATGAACAGTCCGCGTCCGCCCTCGTCGGCCGTGCGGGCGTGGCGCAGGCGCGGAGCCGCCCCGCCCGCGTCGCTGACCTCGCAGGTGAGCGTGGCGTCCTTGATGAGGCGCAGCCGGATCGGCGGCGCTCCGTAGCGCAGGGCGTTGGTCACGAGCTCGCTGACGATCAGCTCGGTGGCGAAGGCGGTCTCCTCGCCCACCCGCCATCCGCGGAGCCGTTCCTGGGCGTGGTGCCGTGCCGTCGCCGGCGCCGTGGGCAGGAAGTCCAGGTCCCAGGTGGCGACCCGGTCCGGCGGGAAGGCCCGGGTGCGGGCGAGCAGCAGGAGGATGTCGTGGTGGCCCGTCGTGTCGCGCATCCGGTAGAGGACGTCGTCCCGGATCTCGCCGAGGGGCCGGTCCAGACGCGTCAGCGCCTGACACAGGGGGCCTTTCGTCCCGTCGCCGTCCGGGGTGTCGGGGCCGGGGAAGGACGTGGTGCGCAGCGCGAGCACGCTGCCGTCCCGCACGGGGACGGAGGCGGTGGCGAACGGGGGTCCGTCCCGGCTGCCCAGGAGGGGGCCGGTCGGGATCTGCGGCACGTGCACCACACCGCCGGGGTGGGCCACGACGGGCGCGGGGTGACCGGCGGAGGCCATGACGCAGGTCTCCTGGAGCGGGTCGTGGACCGCGTAGACACAGCCCGCCCTGAGGGGCTGCCGGCGCAGCGGGTCGCTCGCCGGCAGGGCCTCCCGCTCGTGGGCGAGCCGTACGACCGCGTCGTTGAGACGGGCGAGCAGTTCGTCGGGATCCAGATCGAGCGCCGCGAGCGTGTGGACGACCGTCCGGATCTGGCCCATGGCGGTGGCGGCGTCGATGCCGCTTCCGCTGACCTCCCCGATCACCAGGGCGGTGCGCGCCCCGGGCAGACCGAAGGCGTCGTACCAGGTGCCCGCTCCCGCGTCGGCCGGCACGTGCAGCGGCGCGAACTCCATGGCCGTCTGCGACGGGGGCTCGGGCGGCAGCAGATGGCGTTGCAGCGCCGAGGCGATCGTGTGCTCGCGGGTGTAGCGGCGGGCGTTGTCGATGCTCAGCGCGGTGTGCGAGGCCAGTTGCTCGGTGACGGCGAGGTCGTTCTCGTCGAAGACGTCGTACGGTCGTACGCGATAGAGGCTCAGCAGTCCGAGCACGGCGCCCCGCAGGGCCAGGGGAGCGGTGAGCAGCACCCGGGCCCCGGAGGCGCGGATGGCGCGGGCCCGCTCCGGATCGGCGGACAGCCAGGGCGTGTTCCGGTCCAGCGTGACGGCTCGGGGCCGGAGATCGCTGAGCACCTGGGAGTACGGCGTGGGTGTCGGCACGGCGCGGACGTCGCCGACCGGATGGGCCTGCGCCCGGTGGGAGGGGCCCTCGAGGCGGAAGGCCGCGCGGCGCAGCGGGATCTCGCGCCCGAGGGGGCTCAGCGGGGGGTCCTCGCCCCGCACCACGGCGTCGACCACCTCGACCACCGCGATGTCGGCGAAGCCGGGCACCAGCGCCTCGACCAGTTCCTGGCAGGTCGTGACGACGTCCAGGCTCCGGCCCACCCGTTCCCGTACCGACCCGAGCGCCCGGCTCCGCCGCTCGCTCCGCATGGACTCCGTGACGTCGGTCAGGGAGACGACCACGCCCCGCGCGTTCCTCAGCGGGAACGCGGAGATGTCCGCGAAGCGTTCCCGGGACGCGGCGTCCACCGGTTCGAGCTGTACGGCGTGGTCGGTGACCGACGTGCCCTCCGTGAGGACACCCCGCAGAAGGTCCTCGAACTCCTGGGGACGGGAGGGGCGGCACACGTCGCCGACCGGCCGGTCGAGGGCCTTGTCCGCCGTGACGCCGAGCAGCGCGCGGGCCGCCTCGTTGACGCTGAGGACGCGCAGCGCGGGGTCCAGGACGAGGAACGCCTCGTGCGTGTTGGCGTGCAGGATGTCGAAGACCGCGGTCGGGGTGTCGAGGCGGGCCGCGTCGCCGTCCGCCTCGAAGACGCCCCAGGCGACCGTGCCGTCGGAGCGCGGCACCACCCGGACGCGGAGGTCGACCGGCTTTCCGTCGACGTCATGGATGACGAGCGGGCCGGAACCGGGCCCCGTGCCGTAGCCGGAGTCGCCGCCGGAGTTCCCGATGTCGGGCGCCACCAGGGCGAGGGCCGTACGCCCCACGGCCTCGGAGTCCGACCGCAGCCAGATCTCGCGCGCCCTGCGGCTCCACCGGAGGACGACGCCCGCGCCGTCGACGACCATCAGCGGGGTGGCTGTGCTCACCCGCCGTCACCTCCGCCGCGCCTCCGCCCGGACACCCCGTGTCCGGGGGCGCCGTGGACGGTCGATTCACCGGCGGAGACCATGTCGCAGACTGCGTCCCTTTCCATCCTTTTGACCCACAAAACCATCATTCTACGGTGCGGGGTGGGCGCCCGCCGGTGCGGCGGGGGGCCCGGGGGCCTGATCGGCGCCCGGCGGCAGCAGTGACCGCAGGGCCATGTCCGTCAGCCGGGCCTCCTGGGCGGCCCGGTCCGGCATCACCGCGCTGCGGAGCGGGCGTCCGGCGAGGAGCGAGATCAGCCACCAGGCGGCGGTGTCCGCGCCGATGTCGTCGCGGATGTCGCCGTCGCTCTGGCCGCGGCGCAGCAGCCCGGCGAGGGCTTCGGCGAAAGTGCGGTGGATGTTCCGGGCGGCGTCACCGAGGGCCGGATCGTGGGCCAGGGCCGCCGCGTCGGCGAAGAGGAAGCCGTGGGCGCCGCGCTGGTGGAAGCGGTCCATGTGGGCCGGGTCGAGGAAGGCCGCCAGCACGTCGGGGACGGGGCGGCCGGTGTCCGCGGCCTCGGTCAGGAGTGCGGTGACCGCCGTGGTGACGTGGTCGAGGGCGGCCTGGTAGAGGGCGGACTTGGACCCGAAGTTCTGGAAGACCACCGGTTCCGTGACCCCGACGCGCCGGGCGATGTCGGAGACCTTGCCCCGTTCGTAGCCGGTCTCGGAGAAGACCTCGGTGGCCGCGGCCAGGATCGAGGCGCGCCGCTCGGCCGCGGGCATCCGGGTGCGCGTACGGGTCTTGCCCTGGTGGGCGGAGGTCTTCTCGGCGTCGGTCACACCGGCCATCGTAGGCCCCTTGCACACTTCCTTAGTCGTGGCTAAGTTAGCTGTGTACTTAGTCGCAACTAAGTTAAGGAGGGTGACCGGTATGTCCATCGGGCGCCTCATGCAAGGAAAGCCGCACGCGGACACCCCAGGGGTGACGATCGGAGCCCCGCGTTCCTACGAACTGTGCGGAGCCGTCTGCTTCGCGGGCCGGCGCAACCGCGCCTTCTCCCGGCTGGCGGTGCTGAGCGGGGCCGAGAGCGGGGACCGGGTGCTGGACGTGGGCTGCGGCACCGGGTATCTGACCCGGCGGATGGCCGCCGTCGCAGGGCCGCGGGGAACGGTGACGGGCGTCGACCCGTCGCCCTCGGTGCTCGCCTACGCGCGCCGCAGGAGCGGCGCCGGACGGGGCGCCGCCTGCATCTACCGGGAAGGCGTCGCGGAGGACCTGGGCTTCCCGGACGCGTCGTTCGACACCGTCGTCACCAGCCTGATGCTCCACCACCTGCCCGAGGGGCTCCGGCCGGCCGCACTCGAGGAGATGTGGCGCGTCGTGCGGCCGGGCGGACGCCTGCTGGTCGTCGAGTTCCGGCCGCCGCGCAGCGCCGTCGGGCGTCATCTGGTGCACGGCGGCCTGGGCCACGCCATGTCCCACAACCGGACCGACCTGCTGGACGGGCTCGTCACCGGCGCGGGCTTCGAGATCCGCGGCAGCGGCGACGTCCGCCCGTGGCTGACGTACGTCCAGGCCGTGCGTCCGGTCTCCCGGGAGCGGACGGACCGGTCGAGCCGCTGACGCGGACCGGCCGAGCCCGCGGCCCGCGCGCGGCTCCGGCCGACCGGGCCACCCGCGCGCGGCTCCGGCCGGGTCCGCCCCGTGGGGCGAACGCCGCCCGCCGTGGCGTCAGTCGTCGGCCATGGCCGACTCGGCCGAACTCGCCGCGGACTCCGCGTCGTCGACCAGTTTCTGCAGATGGGCGACATCCGTGGACGCCGGTCCCGGCGACGCGGGGGCCTGCCCGGTGTCACCGGAGCCGCCGCACGCGCTCAGGAGCAGCGCGGCCACCACCAGGGCCAGTGCCGCACGTCCCGCGCGCATCAGGAGCCGGCCCCGTCGTCGTGGCTCGCGCACCACTTCTGGACGTCCGCCAGATCCTTCTGGCGGCCCTCCAGAGTCGGCACGAGCGAACGGCGGAAGGTCAGCCGGTGGTCGAGATAGGTCTCGATCTGGGTGTCCCCCGCGGACTTGGCGTTGGCCACCCGCTGCTCCAGCCTGGCGATCGAACCGCGCTGCGAGGCGTCCCCGTTCAACCGGCCGAGGATGCGGTCGATCCGCCGGTCGATCTTCGGCGCGCGCTTGCAGAGTGCCTTCGCGCCGTCACCCGTCGGCGCGCCCGAGGGGTGCGTCCCGGCGCTGTCGGCCGAGGCGGCCCCCGCGGCGCCGAGCAGCGCGCCCACCGCCATCAGCGCGACGACGGTCTTCCCGGCCCTCGGCGCCGTCGGCTTCCTCGATGTCCTCGTCATGCTGAACTCCTCTTCGTTCCGGGGCGGTTGCCCGCACGCCCGGCACGCTAGGAGCCGTCCTTGTGGAATTCTTGTGGCCGGACACCGGCGGTCGCGATCACCCAGTTCCGCTGTGCGGGAAGCGCCCGCTCCTCACCGGCCCCGCCGCCCCACAGGGGGAGCGCCACCTCGATCCGGGTCCCCGTTCCGGCCGGCGGTTCGAGGACACGGACGCGGCCCCGGTGCAGGTCGACCTGCTGGGCGACCAGGGTGAGGCCGAGGCCCGATCCGGGACTGTCCGGGCGGCGCTCGAAGCGTTCGAAGACCGTGGCGCGACGCTCGGGCGCGATCCCGGGCCCCTGGTCGTCGACGCACAGGACGACGTGGCCGCCGCTCGCGCGCAGCGTGACCTCGATGCGCGCCGGGCGTCCGTCGGCACAACCGCCGTGCACCAGCGCGTTGGTGAGGAGATTGTCCAGGACCGTGCGCAGGCCCGGCTCCCAGCCGTGCACCCGCAGGCCCGGCGGACAGTCCCCGGAGATGTGCGCGAGCGGATGGCGCCGCCGCTGCTCGCGCACGCTCGCCTCGACGACATCCGCGAGGTCCACCGGACCGAAGGCGTCCGCCTCGACCAGGTCACCGCGGCCGAGCTCGCGCAGCATGACCAACAGCCCCAGCAGCCGGGCGTGTTCGCGGCGCAGGTCGTCCAGGACCTCGTCCCGCTCGGGCGCGGGCAGCGCCGGATGCCCGGTGAGGATCTCCAGGTTGGTCTGCATGCTCATCAGCGGCGTGCGCAGTTCGTGCGCGGCGGCCGAGGCGAAGGAACGGGCGGTGGCGAGCGCCTCCTCGGTCCTCGCCGCCTGCTCGTCGTAGCGGCTCAGGACCGTCTGGAGGGTGTGCGCGAGATCGTCGACCTCGGCGATCCGCGCCGGCGTGTGGTCGAGGCGGGCGGCACTGGTCCGCGGATCCAGACCGCTCGCGCTGTCCCGCAGCCGCCGCAGCGGACGGCTCGCGCGGCCCGCCACCGCACCGGCCAGCAGCCCCGAGAGCGGCGCGGCGAGCAGAGCCAGGGTCACCACGCGCCTGCGCACCAGGCGCAGTTGGGAGTCGGCGGCGGTGTCGGGCGCGAAGAGCCAGAGCGTGCCGCGCACTCCGGGACGGGTACCGGACACCCGCTTGGACAGGACCCGCCAGGAGTCCCCGCCGGCCCGCACTGTGACCGGCACGGGCGCGCTCGCGGGGAGCGTCACCCCCTGGTCCGGCTGCGGGCCGCCCGTGTACGTCTCCGACGGGCCGATCAGCCGAACGCCGACATCCAGAGCCGAGGTGAACAGCCGCCTCTCGCGGGCCCGTTCGACCGCCGCGGACCGGTCCGCCGCGCTCGCGCGCAGCAGTCCGCGGGCGTCCTTCGCCACGGCCGCCGCGCTCGTCCGCAGGTGGGCGTCCTGCTGCTCGTGCAGATCCGACGCGACGAGCCGCAGCAGCAGCCAGCCGGTGGCCAGCACCAGGACCGGCACGGTCGCGCCGACGGCGAGGGCGATGCGGGTGGACAGCCTCATCGTCCCGCCCCCGGCCCGTCGTCACGCAGCACGAACCCGACTCCCCGCACGGTGTGGATGATCCGGTCCCGGCCCGGTGCCTCCAGCTTGCGCCGCAGATAGCTCACGAACGTGTCCACCGCGTCGGTGCGCACGTCGAAGTCGTACCCCCAGACCCGGTCGAGGAGCTGATCCCGGCTGAGCACGATGCCCGCGTTGCGCGCCAGGACGTGGAGCAGCTCGAACTCCCGCCGGGTCAGCTCCAGTCGGCGCCCGTCCAGACTGACCGTGCGCGCCGTCGGGTCGAGCGACAGCCCGCCCACCCGTACCGTGTCGGTGTCCTTCGGCGGCCGGCGCCGCAGCAGCGCCTGGAGCCGGAGCACCAGCTCCTGCAGCGCGAACGGCTTCACCAGGTAGTCGTCCCCGCCGGCCTGCAGCCCGGCGATCCGGTCACCGGTCTCGTCGAGCGCCGAGAGCATCAGGACGGGTACGTCGTTGTCCTCCGCGCGCAGCGTCCGGCACACGTCGATCCCGCTGAGTCCGGGCATGGAGATGTCCAGCACGATCGCGTCCGGCGGTGTGTGCCGGGCCGCCTCCAGCGCGGTCCTGCCGCCGTCGGCGAGGTCCACGGTGAAACCGCCCAGCCGCAGACCGCGTTCGAGCGACCGTCGTATCGCCGCGTCGTCGTCGACGACGAGGACCCGTCCCCGATCTCCGCCCATCAGCACACCCCAGCTCGCAGGAACGGACCGTTCGGGCCGGTCCGTCTCGCCGCCCATCGTGCACCAGGGGCTTCGTCGGCGGACCCGCGCGGCCCCCCGCGTACGAAGGTGTGACCAGGCAAGAAGCGGTCCGTGCCGTGGCCAGCCACGAAACGGTAACGAAGGACTTCGCAGGGGGTGAGGACATGCCCGCGCAGCGTAATGTCCCGCATGTCCTGGGTGCTCGTGGGGGGTGACCCAGTGTGGGGAGGGGTGTGTCATGGCTGCCATGACGCGGGTTCGAAGAGTGCCCACCGATGTCCGGGTCCGTCTGATCGCGACGCTCTGCGCGGGACTGCTGTGCGCGTCCCTGGCCGGGTGCGGGAAACACGGCACGCCGGAGGCCGCGTCCTCGACGGCCTCCGCCAGTACCCTGGCGTCCGCCGCGCCGTCGTCCGCGGCCGCGTCCACGCCGGAGGCGACGCCTTCGGTCACCGAGGTCGCGACGCCGACGGAGACACCCACCACGGAGGAGGCCACGACGGCCGCCACCGAGGACACGGTGTCCGCCGGCGGCTCGGGGGCCTCGGCCCTGTGGGGCAAGGCGTACAGCGGCACCGCGAGCATCTCCGTCGACATCTACGACTACTGCTCCACCGACGGGTCCCGGCACCTGGCGGACAGTCAGACCTACTCCATGAACAGCACCCTCGATCTGGGCCGGCCCGAGAGCGGCGGCGACCAGACCGAGAGCAACCCGTTCTCCATGCTGTTCGCGGCGGGTAATCCCGCCCAGGCCGGAGCGGTGTCCTTCCGGTCGTCGTCGGTCAGCACGGTCTCGAGCCAGGACCTGGCGGGCAACTACCGGGATCCGAATCTGCTGCTGACCTACTGGAACATCGACTGGTCAGGCGGCGAACTGGACGCACGGCTCACGGATCCGCACGACCGGGAAGCCATCGTCCTCAACCTGCTCAACTGGCCCGGCCTGCTCATCGCCTGCCGCTCGGACCTCGGTCAGATGCCCGGCGGCTTCCCGCACGCGCTGGCCGCCGGTACGACGTTCACGGGCCGCCTCGACGGTTCCGGGGCCTCGCTCACCGCCGAGGGAAGCACCACCGACGGCGTGGTCGCCTTCAAGTTCACCTTCGACGGCACGGCCTCGTGACGCCCTTGGCGGCCCGCCTCCCCCGGACGACCGTGACGGGACGGCGGGCAGGCGGCGGGGCCGCATCCGGGGACGCCGCATGACACCGGACCGGCTGGACACCTGGAGCCTGCGGATCGCCGAGCGGGCCGCTCCCGAGGAGCGCGGGTTCGCGGCGCAGACGGCTCGCGCGTACGCCGCGGGCGGCGCTCCCCGCCGCGACCTCTTCTCCTCGCCGGGGCAGGTGCCCGGAGGCATGGGCGGCGGCGGGGCCGCCGTCCTTCCCGCCGTGCTGGACGGGCTCGCCTACGCCGCCGAGTCGCTGAAATCCGCTCTGGCGAGCCCCGAGTTGAACAACCTGCTGTCCGCGACCGGACTGCTGGTCGCGTTACAGGCCCAGCGGCGCGCCGAGGCCGCGACCCGGCGGCCGGGGGAGGACGGCACGGCCTCACCGGACGCACAGCCGCCGGCCGGCGAGGACATACCCTCGGCGCCGTCGACGTCACCGCCACCGCCGTCGTCACCACGGCCGGTGCGGGACGACGGCGGTGGCGGTGACGTCGACGGTGCGGCCGACGGCGAGGACCTGCCGGCAGCCGCGCCGGGAGACTTGTCGGGAGCCACGCCAGGAGACGTGTCCGGAGCCGTGCCGGGACTGGCCCCAAGAGGCCTGTCGGGAGCGGCGGTTCCCCCGGGCGGCGCGGACGCCCGCTCCGGCACCCCCACGGCCGACGCCGTACGGGCCGCACTGGACATGAGCGCGCGGCTCCGGGCCCGCGGGCTGGCCCCGGACCAGGCCGACGAACTGACGGCACGCCTCATCGCCCGGCTGGTCACCGAGGACGACCCGGAGGAGGCCGCGGCCTTCCTCGACGCGCTGGTCGGCGAGGAGCCGCCCCCGCAGGCGCCCGGCCCGGACACCCGGCGCCCGAAGCTGCGTCGACTGCGCTCCGCGGCGTCGAGCCTGCTCCACCGCGCCGCCCGTCCCCGTACGACCCCGCACGGCCCCCAGGCCGGTCCCGACACCACGGACCGGGAATGAGCACGGCGCCGAGGGCACAGGAGCATCGGCCGTCCCGGCGCGCGGACCGACCCCGTACGCCGTCATGAGGTGGCCGCCGCCGCTCCGGCCCGCACGGTCCTGGGGGCCGCCGCCCTGGCTGTGGCTGACCCTGGCGCTCTTCCTCGCGCAGCTTCCCGCCCTGATCGGACACACCCTCGACGTGAGCACGGGGCTCGGCCGGGTCGGCGGGGCCGGACGCGGCCGCTTCGTCACGGCGCTGCTCAGCCTGGTCCAGCTCCTGCCCCAGTTCTTCCTGCTCGTCGCGGTCCTCGCCCTCCTCGCCCCGCGGGCACGCCGCCGTCTCGTCGAACGCCGCCACGCACTCCTGGCCCCCGAAGACCCGCTGATGGCGCCCCCGGCCCCGGCGCCCGGGAGCCCGGACGGGGACGTCCGGCCGCACTTCGCCGCCGCGATGGCGGCGTTCGTGCACACGCATGCACCCGGCACCCGGCTGAGGCTGAGCACGCAGGACGGAATCTCCGCCCGCGTCTACCCCGGCGGCTGGCGAACGGCCCATGTCGGCGTCTTCGCCCCGCTCGTCCATCTGTGGCACACGGACACCGACGCCGCCCGAGCGGTCCTCCTGCACGAACTCGGCCATCTGCGGAAGGGCGAGCAGCACGCCACCGGGCTCGGCAGCCCCCTCACCGCCCTGGTCCGCGTCTGGCCGTACGTCCTCGTGGGCTTCGTGGCTCTCCCGGTCGCGCTGCTGTTCGCGACGGGCAACGCGACGGTGTTCCTGACGCTCGCCGAGGTCGTCCTGGTCCTGGAGAGCGTGCCGAAGGTGCTGCTCCTCGTGGTGGCCGCGCTGTGGTCGGCGGAGCTCGGCGCGGACCGCTACGCCGCTCGGACGGCGGGCGCCGACGCCGTCGTACGCGCTCTGCGCAGCCTGGAGAGGGGCGATCACGGAGGCCTCGCACGGCTCTATCACCCGCCCGTCGGACTACGCGTCCGGTGCGTGTCACAAGCCGGGACCGTCCGGGTCCGGCTCCTGTCGGCGCTGCTGTGGCCCCTGGCCCTGTTCGCCCAGACGCCGCTGGCGATGCTGGGGGCGTTCCCCGCGTACGTGCTGCTGGGGGCGTCCGCCGACCGGGCCGGCCGGCAGGTCCTCGCGCTGGCCCACGAGTCACTGGCCGGACAGCCGGCCTGGTGGGCGACGCTGGCCGTGGCGCTGCTCTGGCCCCTGGTGACGCGCGAGGAACCCGCACGGAGGGACTTGCCGGCGACGGCCGGTTCTGCGACGTCCGGGCCGGGGGCGGCGACGGCCGGTCCTGCGATGCCCGGGTCGGGGGCGGCGACGGCCGGTTCTGAGACGCGTGGGCCGGCGACGGCCGGGTCCGGGACGCCCGGGTCGGTGGTGCCCGGGTCCGGGATGGCCGGGTCGGGGGCGGCCCGGTCGGCGAGGCCTTCGCCCGGGGCCTCCCGGTCGGTGGCGGCCGGGTCCGCGACGCCGTCGCCCGGGACCTCCGGGTCGGCCGCGGTCCGGTCCGCGACCGTCTACGCGGCGGCCGTCCTGCTTCCGGCGGTGCTGCTGCTGATCGGGCTGCTGCCCCTCGCCCCCCGCCCGGCCGGTGGGGTCTTCGCCGACGACCCGGCGGCGGGGACCACTCCGGCCGCCACGTGGGCACCGGGCGGCCGAACCGGAACCGATGCCGGTGCGGGGGCGGGAAGCGGTGGCGCAACCGATGACGGGGCCGGGGCCGGAGCCGGGGTCGGTGCGACGGCCACCGGATGTCCCCGGCGCGCGGCGCCGCGCGATCCGAGCCGTCCCCCGGGACTCCCGGCCTTCACGACCGGAAAGCCCTCGCCCTCCGCCGCCGGTCCGGATCATGAGCAGGGCCCCCGCACCTTCCGTACGCTCGCCGTCGTCTCCGCCAATCCCCTCTCGGGCGCCCGCTCCCAGGCCCAGGAGGTGGCCGACCGTCTGCGCGGGGCCCGGTGGACCCTGCGCGACGACGGCACCCTGGCGGCCGACCTGGACGAAGTGCCCGTCCTGCGCACCACGTCCGTCGACGGCACCACACGCCTGCTGACCGGGGAGCGCACCCGGCGCACGGACGTCAGCGCGACGACGACCTGGACGGACGCACGCCTGGTCTCCGGCGCGGGCTCGACGGTCCGGCTGGACCTCGTCAGGGCCGTGACGGGAGCCACCCGAGCGGTGGTCGCCTGCCGGGAGTTCACCTCCACCTCGACCACCGCGCAACGCCTGTCGCTGACCTTGTCGGACACGCCCTAGTGCCGCTCACGGTGTCTTGGTCAGCTCACGGTGTCCTGGTCAGGAGAGCCCGGGGCCGTCGTCCCGCCGTGGGCTCCGGGGGATCGGTAGCCGCCGCGTCACCGTCGTGTCACAGGCCTGTGCACGCGTGAACCACGGCGGCCGTGCGTCGATCTACAGCGACGAGTGCCGGTGAACGTCCGGCACCTGAACATCTCAATCGGGGGACCACATGCAGTACGGGACGCACTCAGGGTCGCGTGTCCGCGGCGCCGTTCTGGCCATGGCGGCCATGTCCGCGGCCACACTCCTCATGACCGCCTGCCAGCCGGGCCCGGACAAGGCGGGTTCCGGCGCCACCGCGCCGTCGGGCACCGCCAAGAAGCCGACGGCCTCGGCTCCCGGTTCCCCGACGCCCGCGAAGCCGTCCGCCGGGACGGGAGCCTCGGCCGAGCCGGCGGGCGACACGTCGTCCAAGGCCCCCGCCTCGGTCCCCGCCACCGCGACCCCGGCGACGAAGACCAAGACGTGCGCGGCGGAGTCCCTGAAGGCGTTCATGTACCAGGCCGACGTGCGGCCTCCGGGCACCGGAACGGGCGCCGCCGTCGTGGAGTTCACCAACATGTCCGGAGCGACGTGTGTCCTCCAGGGGTACCCGACCGTGGCCGGCGCGGCCAACGGCTCCCCCGAGAAGAACAAGCCGCTGACCGTGACCCGGACGGGCCCCTCGGCCAAGGTGGTGCTCGCCCCCGCCGCGAAGGCCTGGGTCAAGATGACGTTCGTCCAGGTCCAGGGCGAGGCCGACGGCTACTGCGTGTCCGGGTCCACCCCGGTCAGCTACCCGACGCTGGTGGTGGGCCTCCCCTCCAGCGGAGCGCACCAACTCGCCCTGGAGGGCGGCGGAGTGCTGGCCGAGTGCGACAACAAGGCGACGGTCACGGCCGTCACCGCGACGAAGCCTTCCTGACCGTCGCCGGCGCGCCGACCCCGCCGTCGGTACGGCGCTCCTCTGCCGCCGGTCACGGCCGTGACCGGCGGCTTCGGCGTACGCCAGTGTGGGGCGTAACGGGAGGCCGTCCCCAGGCTGCCGCGGTAGGCCGTGCGGGGTGGCGGCCCCACCCGCGGTGACCGGATGCACCCACCGGGCCGGACCTATGGATCGCATACCGCTCGGTCCTATGGACCGGGACCGGGCATGTGCCGTTCGCGGGCCGGAAGCGCCCCCGCCCGGCGGGGGAGGCCCGGCGGGCGGTGAGCCCGGTCGCCGCCGGGGTCGCAGACGTGGTGTGGTCCGCCGCCTGGTCCGGCGTGTCGTACGCCACGTCCGGCGTGCGGGAATGCCGGCGCCAGGTGTGCTGTTACAGCTCACGTAACCGATTGGCATGCGCGAGTCAAGGCTCGTGCGTGGTGGGTGAAGGAGGACCTCATGGCACGCAGCACCGCACGCCCCGTCGTCACGCTGAGGTCGACGGCCGGTACCGGCGCCACATACGTGACCCGCAAGAACCGCGCGAACGACCCCGACCGGCTGACCCTGCGCAAGTTCGACCCGCTGGCGGGCCGGCACGTCGCGTTCCGCGAGGAGCGCTGACCGCGCGCCGGGTATTCCCGGGACGCGCCCGTCGTATCGCCGCCGTATCCGCGGACGAACCCGCCGTAACCGAGGAGGGAACCCCATGAGGTCCGACATCCATCCCGAATCCCGTCCCGTCGTCTTCCGGGACCGTGCCGCCGGGGTCGCGTTCCTCACGCGATCCACCGCGCACTCCGACCGGACGATCGAGTGGGAGGACGGAGCCGTTCATCCCGTCATCGACGTGGAGATCTCGTCGGCGAGCCACCCGTTCTACACCGGCACGTCGCGGGTCCTGGACACCGCGGGCCGCGTGGAGCGCTTCGAGCGCCGCTACGGCCGTACGGCGTCCGACCGGCACTGACCGCCGGAGCGCGCCGAGTTCGGCACAGAGCCCGCAGGAGGAAGAGTCATGAAGGTACGCGCGTCACTGCGCTCACTGAAGTCCAAGCCCGGCGCCCAGGTGGTCCGCAGGCGCGGAGTGGTCTTCGTCGTGAACAAGAAGAACCCGCGCCTGAAGGCCCGCCAGGGCTGACGGCACGACACAGCTGAAGGCATCCGGTCCGGTCGGCACATCGCGTGCCGGCCGGACCGGCCCGTCTCGGCCACGCCACGCGGCGGCAGGTCGTCGACCGGCCGCACCGCGGCACGCCGTCGACCAGCCACGCACGGCCCGTCGCCGACCGGCCGCGCCCGCGGCTCGCTGACGCACCGGTGTGCCGGGAGTTACGATCACGAGCGTGACGTGCCCTTCCTCCGCGGACGACGGATCGCCCGCGGAGGGCGGTGCGGGTGGATGCGCTGGATCCGACGCGTGACGGTCGCGCCGGGCGAAGTACTCCGAGGGGAGCCGTTCGTGACCACGGCCAGGGACTTGTTCATCATCACGATGGACAAGGAGCCGGAACGTTCTGTGGGGCAGGGCGACCTGTCGCTCGCCCTCGCCGGAGCCGAGGTGATCGATCTTCTCGCCGGCGAGGTCATCACGCTGGACGGTGACCGGATGACACCGGCGAGACAGCCGGCCACGGACGACCGGCTCCTGGGCGAGGCGGCGTCCTCGCTCGTGCGGCAGGTCCCGTACGAACGCGTCGAGGACTGGCTCTGGCGCCGGGGGCGTGACCTGGCGAAGGCCTATCAGGCCGACCTCGAACAGGCGGGCCAGCTCACCCGGCACCGGCGGAGCCGACTGCCGTTCGGCGGCGAGCGGATGGAGCTGGTGGACTCACCGGCCCGCAGCCGCGCGATGCACCGCTGGGCGGCGGACGAGCCCGTCCTCGCCGCGCTCGCCGAGGTCGTCGGCATCCCCGCCGAGGAGACCGACGGCGGCTCGTCGGTCGAGGACGAGGCGGTGACGACCGTCCTGGTCGCCGTCCACGACGCGGTGATGGAACTGGAGGCCGTCCGCCAGCGCCGAGCCATCGAGAACGCCGCGTTCGCCAACATCTGGCGCGGCGCCTGACACGACCGGGGCCGCACCGACACCCACGAGGCCGTGATCGGAGCCAGTGCCATGCCCGCGAGGCCGTGATCCGGCCCGGGGTTCATGCCGCGAGGGCGCGATCGGGGCCGGGGTCCACGCCATCAGGCTGTGTTTCAGGGCCAGGCCCACGCCTGCGAGGCCGTGATCCGGCCCGGAGGTCACGCCGCGAGGGTGTGATTCGGGCCGGGGGGCACGTCTTCACCAGGTGATCCGGGCCGATCCCATGTCCGCGAGGCCGTGAGCCGGGTCCGGGGCCACGCCACGAGGGTGTGATCCAGGCCGGGGCCACCCGCCACCAGGACGTGATCCGGTCGGGGGCCCGCCCCGAGCGCGAGGTGAGGGGCGCGGCGGTCGGCCGGGGTGCCGTCCGCCGCGCCCCGGGTCACTCGGAGGCCTCGCGGGCCCGGCGCTCGCTCTCGCGTGCTTCCTGGAGGTGGGCGTCGACGCGCTGTGCCCGCCGGGGCAGCAGCGAGTCCGTGACGCGCTGGAGTGTCTTCGTCAGCGGATGCCTGTCCTGCCCCTGCGCGGACCCGCGCGCGGCGGACGCGGCGTCGCGGTACTCCGCCATCTCGGCGAGCGCCGCGTGCGCGAGCTCGGTCGCCTCCCGGTACAGGTCCCGCGACTTCGTCATCGCCTCCAAGGCCTCGGAGTACGAGGCCACCAGGGCCCGCGCGTGGGTGACCTCCTCTTCGAGGGTCAGCAGGCTCCACTCCTCGCGCAACGCCGTGAAGGCCGCCGCCGCGTCGTCCGGCAGCGGCCAGGGCAGCGCCGCGAACTGCACGACCTTGTCGAGGAGTTCGGTGGGCTCGGAGCCGTCGAGGAAGACGCTGCGCACCCTGAACGCCTGCTCGTCGAACCCGATCCGGGCGGGTGTCCCGGACAGGATGACGGCACCGCCCCGCGGCACGGACGTCCCGAGGTCGCCGAGCGCCCAGTTGACGGCGTGGAACTGCTCGGGTGTGGCCCGGTGTTCGACCACGCGGTGCCGCAGCGCGGGCGGCAGCAGCCGTACCAGCGGGAGGCGGCCCTCGGCGTCGGGGGTCATGGCCTCGTGCACGACGACGTTGATGCTCCAACTGTGCCGGGCGATGTCCTTGAGCAGCCGGCGCAGCGCCGCGTCGTCCTTCGGCAGCGGGTTGACGTCCTGGAAGAGCAGCCCGCCCGCGGCGTCACGGTCCCAGGAGAGGCCGCTCCGCTCGGGCCAGAGCAGCGCGGCGGGGGAGGGCCACCCGGGATCCCAGGGCCGCTCCGCCTCGGCCGCCAGCGTCCAGCGCCGCTCGCCGTCCACGTGCGCACGTCCGTCGGTGGTGAGCCGTGCCCGCACGGTCACCTCGTCCTCGACGAACCAGCGGGCCTCGAAGACATACCCGTCCGGCGTCGTGGAGTTCTCCTTCTCCAGGAAGTCCTGGATCCTTTCGCTGTTCTTCAGTGCCCGCAGGTGCTCCCGGATTGCCGCCTGCGGGGCGGGACCTGTGTGGCGCCCGGCGGCCAGCCAGACCGTTTCCGGGGCGGTGAGACGCTCTGTGGAGGACTTCGGCATGAGTCACTTTGCTGGTGGGGTGTGGTGTGCCCTCCCAGTATGGTCACCTTTGGCCAAGAGCCGGGAGGCGAGGCCCCTCGGGATCACGGACCTCCGCCATCGGGTGACTATGGAGTTTTCGTTGACGATTGACCGTATTGGGGTGATCGCGAAGAATCCGAGCCGCCCCCGACTCCCGGTTCCGGCATGCCGGCGAGGTCCGCGCGGCCGGGGGCGGAGGTCCGCGCGACAAGAGCGGTGGCGGCGCGGGTCCGGCCCGCCGAGGGCGCGGACCTGCGTGGATGCGGGGCGGATGGCGACCGGGCGGAACCTCGCCGACGGTCGGGCGCCGGTAGGGTTGCGGTCGAAGAAGGGGCGGACGCGGATGCGGCAGCGGGTGACCATGAGCGATGTGGCGCGGGCCGCGGGAGTCTCGTCCGCCACCGTCTCCTATGTCCTGAGCGGAAAACGCCCGGTCACGGAGGAAACGCGCAAAGCGGTCGAATCGGCCATCGAGCGGCTCGGGTTCACCCTCAACCCCGTCGCCCGCAGTCTCCGTACGGGCAAGTCCACCATGGTGGCCCTGGTCGTGCCGGACATCGCCAACCCGTTCTACGCGCTGCTCGCCCGCTCCATCCAGGACGAGCTGCGCGGCCGGGGCTACCACGTGCTGGTGAGCAGTACGGGAGCCCGGCGGGACGAGGAGGAGGCGCTGCTGCGCGAAGTGGTGCACCAGCGGTTCGCCGGTGTGGTGATGACGCCGTTCCGGCTCCCCACCGACTCCTTCGACGTGCTGCGCGCCGCCGGAATCCCGGCGGTGGTCAGCGCTGACGTCTCGTTCGGTGACGTCGATCTGGTGACCCCCGACGCCGACGGCGCGGTCCGTGAGGCGCTGGCGCACGTGGCGGCCACCGGCCGGCGCCGCATCGGTGTCATCGCCGGGCCGCTGGACGCGGCGGGCGGTGATCCGCGCCTGGAGCGCGTCCGGCGGCACGCGGCCGAGGCGGGGCTGCGCATCACGCGGGAGCACATCGTCCACGGCGAGCACACGCGCGAGGCGGGGGCGGAGGGCTTCGAACGGCTGATGCGCGCGCGGCTGCGGCCCGAGGCGGTGCTGTGCGGCAACGACATCACGGCCGTCGGCGCCATGGACACGGCCGAGCGTCTCGGGCTCGACATTCCCGGCGACGTGTCGCTGGTGGGGCACGACGACATCGAGTTCGCCTCGCTGGTCCGGCCGCGCCTGACGACCATCCGCTACCCGGCGCGCGAGGTCGGCCGTGTCGCGGCGGGGCTCCTGCTGGAGCAGATCGACGGCCGGACGGCGCGAAGGACCGTGCGGGTCGCCACGACGTTCGTGACGCGCGCGTCGGTCTGACGGCCCGGCCACTTCGCCCGAGCGCGGCGGTCCGAGTCGGCGCGCGGCCACCGGGACCGTGCACGCAGCGGCCCCTGGCCATGCACCCCTGATGGTCAGCCGTGCATCCCCGACGGCCAGCGGTGAACCCCCTCCAGGCAGCCGTGAACCCCCGACCGTCAGCGGCCGCACGCCGTCGCCCCCGGCCGGGCCTCCTGCCCGTCAGCCGAGCCCCCTGACGGTCAGCCGTGCATCCCCGACGGCCAGCGGTGAACCCCCTCCAGACCGCCGTGAACCCCCGACCCTCAGCGGTGAACCCCCTCCAGGCAGCCGTGAACCCCCGCCAGGCGGGCTCGTTCCTCCCGTCCGGCACCCATAACCCCCGCCCCCGGCGCGCCCGTTACCGGCCCGCCTTTGCCGGATCGATAGTCGAAGGACCGTAGCGTAATCGATTACGTTGCGCTTGACTGAGTCGCGGACAAACGCCGACCGGGGTTCCGCAGCCCCCTGACCCGCCATCAGTCTGCCGGATTTGGCAGGAATCGCCCGCTCGCCGATTTGCGCTGCCTGTAAACAAATTCGATCAGTGGTTGTTTGCTTTTGGGTGTCCACGTCGCGAAAGCCAACATCGTCGATCCGGTCGCACGGCCGGTCGCCGGCGGGTTCGCGGATCGGGCGAGGTGACGGGCCCGCCGGTCCGTGTTGGTCGTGCTCGCCCCTTTTTCGAGGCCCATGAGGGTGGTCCGTGACGTGTCGGTCACGTTTCGGGTAAGGCGAGCGCGAGGTCTTGACGCATTGACGACATGAGGCTGTCATTACGCCCACGTTGTTCGGTCGAGTTGGTTTCTGATCGATTTCCGGCCTCCCCGCCGTCCAACTCGACCGAACCCTGCCCTCAGGAGCCGTCATGCACCTTCCCCTCTCGGGTCTGTCCGCCCCAACGCCCAGCCGTCGCACCCTCATCCGTGGAATCGGCGGCGCGGTCGCCCTCGGCGCGGGCATACCCCTGCTGAGCGCCTGCGGCGACAGCGGCACGGCCTCGGACCCCAAGACGGTCACCGTCGGCTCCAACGCGTCCGACGCCGTGCCGAAGAAGGCCTTCGCCGACGTCTACGCGGACTTCAAGAAGCAGTCCGGCATCACGGTCGACGTCAACACGAAGGACCACAACACCTTCCAGGAGCAGATCAACTCGTATCTGCAGGGCACGCCGGACGACGTCTTCAACTGGTTCGCCGGGTACCGCATGCAGTTCTTCGCGGCCAAGAAGCTCGCCTCGCCGATCGACGACGTGTGGGCGAAGATCGGGGACAACTTCCCCGAGGCGATGAAGAAGCTCAGCAAGGGCGAGGACGGCAAGTACTACTTCGTGCCGATGACGACGTACCCGTGGGCGGTCTTCTACCGCAAGAGCGTCTTCCGGCAGCACGGCTACAAGGTCCCCACCACCTGGGACGAACTCATCGCCCTGTGCAAGCAGATGAAGAAGGACAAGCTCGTGCCGATCGCCTTCGGCGACAAGGACGCCTGGCCCGCGATGGGCACCTTCGACCAGATCAACTTCCGCCTCAACGGCTACGACTTCCACGTCCAGCTCATGGCCGGCAAGGCCTCCTGGACCGACGCCAAGGTCAAGGCCACCTTCGACCACTGGGCCGAACTCCTCCCGTACCACCAGGACGGCTTCATGGGCCGCACCTGGCAGGACGCGGCGCAGACGCTGGTGGCCAAGAAGGCCGGCATGTACCTCCTCGGCACCTTCGTGGCCCAGCAGTTCACCAACAAGGAAGACCTGGACGACCTGGACTTCTTCCCCTTCCCGGAGATCGACTCCGCGTACGGCCAGGACACCGTGGAGGCCCCCACCGACGGCCTCATGGTCAGCAAGGCCCCCAAGAACCACGCCGGCGTCCTCAAGCTGCTGGAGTACATGGGCAGCCCGGCCGCCGAGGAGCTCTACCTCAAGGGGGACCCCAGCGTGGTGGCCGCCTCGGCCAAGGCCGACACCTCCGCGTACTCGGCGCTCCAGAAGAAGGCGTTCGACATGATCGCGGGCGCCAAGACCCTCACCCAGTTCATGGACCGCGACTCCCGGCCCGACTTCACCTCGACGGTGATGCAGCCCGGACTCCAGAAGTTCCTCCAGAACCCCAAGGGCGTGGACGGCTTGCTGTCGTCGATCGAACGCCAGAAGAAGCAGATCTTCGCGACCGCGTGAGCGACATCATGAGCACCGACACGACGACGGACTCCCCGGAGACGGCCACCGCGCCGCCTCCGGGCGCCGCCTCCGCACCGAAGCGGGCAGCACGGGGCCGAAGGCGCCTGCTGACCCGCCGAGACCGGATCACGCTCGCCCTCATGGCGGGCGTGCCCACGGTCCTGCACGTGGCCCTGGTCTGGGTCACCGCCCTCGCCTCCATCGCGCTCGCCTTCACCACCTGGGACGGCATCGGGTTCGACTCGATCAAGTGGGTGGGCCTCCAGAACTTCCGGCAACTCTTCGCCGACAACCCGCAGTTCTGGCCCGCCGTTCAGCACAACGTCATCTGGTTCGTCGTGCTCATCCTGATCCCGACACCACTGGGCCTCTTCCTCGCCGTCCAGTTGGACAAGAGGATCCGCTTCAGCCGCGTCTACCAGACCGCGTTCTTCCTGCCGGTCGTCATCTCGATGGCCTGCATCGGCTTCGTCTGGCAGCTCGTCTACAACCCGGACACCGGCCTCATCAACAGCCTCATCGGCGCCAACACGCCCGGCCACTACATCGACTGGATCGGCGACCCCGACCTCAATCTGTGGGCCGTCCTCGTCGCCGCCTCCTGGCGGCACACCGGCTACATGATGATCCTGTACCTGGCCGGCCTCAAGGGCGTCGACCCCTCTCTCAGGGAGGCCTCCGCGCTGGACGGCGCCAACGAATGGCAGACGTTCAAGAACGTCATCTTCCCGACGCTGCGCCCCACCAACACCGTCGTGCTGGTCGTCACCATCATCGAGGCGCTGCGCGCCTTCGACCTGGTCTTCGTCTTCAACAAGGGCGCCCAGGGCACCGAGTTGCTCTCGATCCTGGTGACCAACAACATCATCGGCGAGTCGAGCCGCATCGGTTACGGATCGGCCATCGCCGTGGTCCTGCTGGTCATCTCGCTCGTGGTGATCGTCCCCTACCTCGTGGCCACCTTCCGGAAGGAGCGGCGACCGTGAGCGCCCCCACCCTCGCGTCCGGCGGGCGGGGGCGGCGCGCGCCCGTCCGCCCCGCCCGCGTACTGCTGCACGTGTTCCTCGCCGGTACCGCCCTGGCCTGGCTCGCCCCCCTGCTCTGGGCGGTCTTCTCGGCCCTGCGCCCGTACGGCGAGACCAGCGACAAGGGCTATGTGTCCTGGCCGGACACGCTGAACCTCGACAACTTCAAGAACGCGTTCGAGCAGTCGGACATGACGCACTACTTCGTCAACACCCTGGTGATCGCGGTGCCGGCCGTGCTGCTCACCCTGTTCCTGTCCTCGATGGTCGCGTTCTACGTCAGCCGCTTCGACTTCCGGCTCAACCTCGCGCTGCTGCTGGTCTTCACGGCCGGCAACCTGCTCCCGCAGCAGGTCATCATCACCCCGCTGTACCGGATGTACCTGCTCACCGACCTGCCGGGCATCACCGCGAGCGGCAAGCTGTACGACTCGGCGCTCGGCCTCGTGCTGATCCACGTGGCCTTCCAGTCCGGGTTCTGCGCGTTCGTGCTCAGCAACTACATGCGCTCCCTGCCGGACGAGCTGACCGAGGCCGCGCTCGTGGACGGAGCCTCCGTCTGGCGGCTCTACTGGCAGATCACCCTTCCCCTGTGCAAGCCCGCGATGGCGGCCCTGGCGACCCTGCTGTCGATCTGGATCTACAACGACTTCTTCTGGGCCCTCGTGCTGATCTCCACCGGCGAGAACATGCCGATCACCTCCGCCCTGAACAACCTTTCCGGCCAGTACTTCACGGACCCCAACCTGGTCGCCGCCGGCGCCCTGCTCACCGCGATCCCCACGCTCGTCGTGTACTTCGCGCTCCAGCGGCAGTTCGTCAGCGGTCTGACCCTCGGTGCCAACAAGAGCTGAGACGACACCACCCGAAAGACTCAGGCGGCTCCAGTGAAAGAGAACGACGTGCCCCAGGCCTTCACCCCCGCAGCCTCCGTACCCGTGGACCCGCGCACCGCACGGGTCCACGAGGAGGGCTGGCAGTCCTGGAGCCCCAGCGGCTCCTACGCCCTCGACGACACCCCGTACCGCCCGACGAACGACAACTGGGCGACCGTCTGCTACCGCCCCGGCCGCACCGCGCCGCCCGGGACCTTCCAGGGCGAGGGACTGCTCGCGCTGGACCCGGGCGACGGCTCCCCGGTGCGGCTGTGGGCGGCGCCCGCCCCGACCGCCTCGGTGCCCTCCATCCGGCTGACCGTCCACGACGGCCGTGCCGAGATCGCCGCCGACGGCCCGGTCACCGAGTCCTCGTACTCGGGACCGGACGGCATCCAGGGCGCCCTCGCCGCCTGGGCCGACACCCTCGCGAGCCCCGCACCGCGGCCCGCGCCCACCGTCTGGTGCTCCTGGTACGAGTACTTCACCGCCGTCACCGAGGACGACGTCCACGAGAACGTCCGCGCCATGGACACCCTCGACCTCCCCGTCGACGTCGTCCAGATCGACGACGGCTACCAGAACGCGCTCGGCGACTGGCTCACCCTCTCCGGACGCTTCCGCTCCCGTGCGGCCCTCGCCGACGCCGTACGCGCCCGCGGCCGCCGAGCGGGGATCTGGACCGCGCCGTTCCTCGTGGCCCCGCACAGCGAACTCGCCGGCCTGCACCCCGACTGGCTGGTCCGCGACACCGAGGGCGCGCCCCTGCACGCCGGCCACAACTGGAACCACGACCTGTACACCCTCGACATCACCCACCCCGAGGCCCGCTCCTACCTCACCGACGTCTACGCCACCCTGCGCGCCGAGGGCTACGACTACTTCAAGACCGACTTCCTCTACGCGGGCGCCCTGGACGGTGTCCGGCACTCCGGCGCCGACGCGCTGGGCGCCTACCGCGACGGCATCGCCCTGATCCGCGAGGCCATCGGCCCAGACGCCTACCTCCTCGGCTGCGGAGCGCCGGTCCTCCCGTCCATCGGCCTGTTCGACGCGATGCGGGTCAGCCCCGACACCGCCCCGCACCGGCGCCCCGAGGCCGGCGACCACAGCCAACCCGGCCAGGACGCCGCCGAGTTCACCGGCGTCGGCCGCCAATGGCAGCACCGGCGCCTGTGGATCAACGACCCCGACTGCCTGATGGCCCGCCCGGCCGTCGAGACCCGGGAACGATGGGCCGCGCACGTCGAGGCCACCGGCGGCCTCATGGCCTCCAGCGACCGGCTGCTGTCCCTCGACGACTGGGGTGTGGCCACCACCCGCCGGCTGCTGTCCTCCGGACACGCGCCGGCCTCGGGAGGTGCGGCATGACCCCCGAACGCACCCTGTCCGTCCCCGGCATCGCCTACGGCGGCGACTACAACCCCGAACAGTGGCCCGAGGAGATCTGGGCCGAGGACATGCGCCTGATGCGCGAGGCCGGTGTCACCATGGTCAGCGTCGGCATCTTCTCCTGGGCCCTCATGGAGCCCTCCGAGGGGCGGTTCGACTTCACCCGCATGGACCGGCTCCTGGACCTCCTCCACGAGAACGGCATCGCCGCCGACCTCGCCACCCCCACGGCCGCTCCGCCCGCCTGGTTCTTCCGCGCGCACCCCGAGGCGCTGCCGGTCGACCGGGACGGCCGAACACAGACGTACGGCAGCAGACAGACGTTCTGCCCGAGCAGCCCCGCCTACCGCGCCGCGGCCCTGCGTGTCACGAGCGCCCTCGCCGAACGCTATGCCGCCCACCCGGCCGTTGTGATGTGGCACATCCACAACGAGTACGGCTGCCACAACGCGGCCTGCTACTGCGACACCAGCGCCGCGTCCTTCCGCCGCTGGCTGCGCGCCCGCTACGGCGACGACTTGGCGGCGCTCAACCACGCCTGGGGCACCACGTTCTGGAGCCAGTGGTACTACGACTGGGAGGAGATCCTGCCGCCCCGCGTCACCGGCGCCGTCCCCAACCCCACGCACCAGCTCGACTGGCGCCGCTTCTGCTCCGACGAACTCCTGTCGCTGTACACCGCGGAGCGGGACGTCCTGCGCACGGCCGCCCCCTCGACACCGGCGACCACCAACTTCATGGTGATGGACGTCTTCGACGCGCTGGACTACTGGCGGTGGGCGCCGGAACTCGACATCGTCTCCAACGACCACTACCTCATGTCCGCCGACCCGGCCTCCGAGGTCGACGTCGCGCTCTGCGGCGACCTGACCCGGTCGCTGGCCGGAGGGCCCTGGCTGCTCATGGAACACTCCACGGGCGCCGTGAACTGGCAGCCCGTCAACCGGGCCAAGGTCCCCGGCGAGATGCGCCGCAACGCCCTCGCCCATGTGGCCCACGGCGCCGACGGCATCGCCTACTTCCAGTGGCGGGCCGCGAAGGCGGGCGCCGAACAGTGGCACTCGGCGATGCTCCCGCACGCGGGCACGGACAGCCGCATCTGGCAGGACGTCGTGCGCCTCGGCGCCGATCTCAAGGCCCTGGCCGAGGTGCGCGGCAGCACCTGCACCGCCGAGGTCGCCGTCGTCTGGGACTGGAACGCCCGCTGGGCACTGGAGCTGCCCTCCCAGCCCAGCGGCGAACTCCGGTACCAGGATCTCGTCCGTGCCTGGTACGAGCCCCTGTGGCGGTCCGGCGTGGCCGTCGACTTCGTCCGCCCCGACGCGGACCTGTCGGCCTACCGCCTCGTCCTCGCCCCGAGTCTCTACCTCGTGGACGAGGCGGGCGCGGCGAACCTGACCGGCCATGTGGAGCGCGGCGGCACCCTCGCGATCGGCTTCCACAGCGGAGCCGTCGACGAGAACTGCCACATCCGGCTGGGCGGATACCCGGGCGCCTTCCGCGACACCCTCGGCGTCCGCGGCGACGAACTCTTCCCGCTCCTGCCCGGCGAGTCGGCCGGACTGACCGGTCAGGTGCCCCCGGGCGCCACGGCCACGCTGTGGTCGGAACGGCTGCGCCTGAACGGCGCCGAGCCGGTCGCCACTTACACGGACGGACCCCTGGCGGGCGTCCCGGCGGTGACGAGACACGCCCGGGGAGCAGGTGTCGCCTGGTACCTGGCGACCCTTCCCGACCCGGACACCCTCGGCGCCCTGCTGGACCGCATCCGCGCCGAGGCCGGGGTCACCGACGGCGGCGGCCTGCCCCCGGGAGTGGAGACGGTCCGCCGCCGGGGCCGCGACGCCGACTACGTGTTCGTCATCGACCACGCGGGCCGGGGCGCGGACATCCCGGTCCCCCCGGGCACCACCGAACTCCTCACCGGCAAACCCCTGTCGGGCTCCCTGCGGGTCGATCCGGGGGAGGTGGCGGTACTGAAGGAGCCGCGGACGACGGGCGGGTAGCCGCCGGCTCACTCGGGAGGCGGGAGCAGGGGGCCCAGCGGGCCGAGGTCGAGGTTGAGGTCCTCCATGGTGAGGCCGTGGGTCGCGCACAGGTCGCGCATCCGGTCGTGCAGGACCATGAGCGTCGTGCCCAGCCGTTCCTCGTCCTCCTCGCTCAGATCACCCTGGTCGACCCGGCGCAGCGCCTGACGTTCCATGACCTGCCGCAGCAGTTCGACCAGCGTCAGGACCAGCCGCATGAGATCACGCTCGACCGTGTCGGGGTCGGTGTTGATCCGCCCGGCCGCGGCGCGCCCCCGCGTGCCGGGTCGCGGCCGGTCCGTGGGCGCGGCCGGCAGCAGCCGGAAGGCCCGGGCCGCGGCCTCCGCCGCCTCTTCCAGAGGGTCCGCGGCGCCCTGGAATCCGTCGTCCTCAGCCGGCATGGCCGCCTCGCGGGGGAGCGGACCGGTCCCAGGGCGACGGATTCTCCGCGCTGACGGAGACGATCAGCGCGCGCAGCGAGATCCGTACGAGATCGATGTCGGCGATGGACAGCATCACGTCACCCGTCAGGACCACCCCTCCGGCGAGCAGGCGGTCCAGCAGGTCGACCAGCGCGACCTGACGGTCCGGCAGCGGCTCCAGGGAGGCCGAGGCCGAGGGGCCGGGCACGGTCATGGCGCGACACCCCGTACGTCGCCGCCGGTTCCGCCGGTGCCCTCCTCGTCGTCCGTGGCCTCCTCGGGTGGCATCGCGAAGGAGTACGGGGCCCACGGGCCGGTGACCTCCACGCGGACCCCCGGCAGGCCCCGGCCCGCTCGGGCGGCCTCCTCGCGGAAGGCCTCGCCGTGCCCGCGAGGCACCAGGAACGCGTCGTTGAAGACGTTCTCGCCCGCGTCGTCGCCGGCCAGGGGGCCCTGCTGGGGACGGTGGGCCGCCCGGTCGGTGGCGTACGCGCGGGCCACGTCCGCCACACGCTCGGCCGCCTCCTGGGCCGCCCGATAGACGGCCTCCCGGTCGCCGCGCTGCCGTCTTCGGGCGCTGAGGTAGGCCCGCCCCGGAGTCATGTCCGCCGACGCGGTGGACTCCGGCGCGGACTCGGCGGTGGCCGCGGCCGCCTCGACGTAGATCTTCACTCCCCATTCGACCTGGTCCGCCAGGTGATCCAGACGCTCGGCGAACACCCGGATCGCGGAGCGCAGCATGTCGCGGGCGCTGTCGTCGTCGACGTAGACGGTGGCCAGCCGCAGCGGCAGCGCGGGGGTCAGCGCCGTGACCTCCTCCACGATCGCGTGGTGGGCCCGGGCGACCGCCTCCAGCCAGTCCAGGTCCTCCAGGTGCCGTCTGAGCCCTTCCTCGCGGAAGTCGGCGGACGGCGCCGGGCTCACCACGAGGACGATGTCCGGGGCGTCGCCGTTCTCCTCGCCCTCGGCGATCAGGTGGACCGGGGCGCCGACGATTCCCGCGTGTCCGGCCAGCGTCCGGGCCAGGTCCGGGTGCGCGCGTGCCACGGCGTACGCGTAGGTGACCGGTTCACTCGTTCTCGTCGTCATCGCGATCAGCCCTTCGGCGGGTGGTGCCGCGCGGCTCCGGCTCCACCTCGGGGATACCCCGGTCCCGGCGCAGGGCGTTCAACTCGGCACGCAGCCGGCGGTTCTGCGCGGCCAGCGACCGCTCGTCCCCGGCCCCCGACGTGAGCGAGGGGTCGTGTTCCCACCAGTCGATGCCCATCTCCCTGGCCTTGTCGACCGAGGCGACCAGCAACCGGATCTTGATCGTGAGCAGTTCGATGTCGAGGAGGTTGATCCTGATGTCGCCCGCGATGACGATGCCCTTGTCGAGGACGCGTTCCAGGATGTCGGCCAGGTTGGCGGACGAGCCCTGCGCGTACTGCGGTGTGGCCCGGGACGGATAGTCGCCCAGGCGGTTGGAGAGCGGTTGACTCACGACGGTGTCCTCGAGTTCTCCCGGGTCGGGGCCGGGACGCGCGGGATGCGATCGGGATCGGGCCGGTCAGGGTGCTCCGCCCTGTTGGTACGCCCTGATCTCGTCCAGTCGGTCGAGCAGTTGGTCCTCGGCCCGGTCGAATGTCTCCTCGTCGATCTCACCGGCGTTCAACTGCCTTTCCAGCTCGGCGAGTTGGAGCCGTATCGGGGCGGGGTCGTAGTACTCGTCCTCCGCGGCCTCCAGCACCCTGTCCATCACCCAGGCGACTCCGCGCACGGGTGCCAGGGGAAGCGTGACGAGTTGTGTGAACAGGCCCATGACGTCTCCATCAGCTGAAGCTGTACGGAGGGAGGGGGCCGTTGAGCCGGAACTCGAACCCCTCGCCCATCTGGTGCGCCAGGCTCAGCTCCGTGGCGAGGAAGAGTTCGTCCTGCTCGTCGCTCACCAGGAACGAGACGTTGAGGAAGTCCGTGCCGGTGGGCGGAGCGGAGTCGATCTCGCGGGCGAACGGGCGCAGCCCCTCGATCACGCCCGAGGCCAGTGCCTCCTGGCGGGCCCGGACCTCGTTGGCGACCATCTCGCCGAGCCGTACGGCCGTGTCGGGGGCCGCCGTGCCGGCGCGGATGTCGTCGTTGAGCTGCCGGGCCTGCTCCGAATCCGTGAGGATCTCCCGCAGCAGCATCTCCTCGTCCTGCGACGCCTTCAGGTTGTACTCGACGCAGCCCTCCAGCAGGCGCAGCCGGTCGGCGTACTCGTCGCCGCGCTCCTCCAGTGTCTGCTTGACCGTGTCCTCGTCCGGGGCGGTGTAGCCGAACCTGAGCGGCAGCAAGGTGCCGTCAGCGAGCAGACGCTGCTGCACCTCCTGGTGACGGCCGACGTCTCTGCGTTTGGGACGCAGTTCCTCCGGTGCGTCGCTCACGACCGCGCAGAGCGGCCCCGCGGTCACCGTGCGCAGCGGGGAGGCCGCAGCGCCGACCCCTTCGAGCCCGTCGAGGCGCAGCGGATGGTCCTTGAACGTGATCGAGTAGATGTATACGGCCATGGCTCACTCCTCCGCGCGGGACGTGCTGCGCTCCCGCCGGGAGGATCGCTTGGCAGGCCGCCGCCGTCGTTCCACCGTCTCCTCCTCTTCTTCCTCGTCGTCGCCCTTGCCCGTCACTCCCCGGAGGGTGTCGGTGACAGCCTCGGCCGCGCCACTCAGGGCTCCTTTGGACTTGCCCTTCGCGCCGGATTCCAGGGTGTCGCCGACGATGTCGGTGAGCTTGGACGGGGCCTTGTTGCCCGACTCCAGGTCGAGGCGGTTGCACGCCTCGGCGAAGCGGAGGTAGGTGTCGACGCTGGCCACGACGATGCGTATGTCGATCTTCAGGATCTCGATGCCCACGAGGGACACACGGATGAAGACGTCGATGACCAGCCCGCGGTCGAGAATGAGCTCCAGAACGTCGTAGAGGGTGCCGGATCCGCCGCTCCGGGCCGGACTGCCGCTGCTCTGCGGCACCATGGTCATGGTGCCTCCCTTCACCGGCTGTGCTGTGTCAGCGCCGGTCGATCTGTCCACGCGTATAGCGGCGCTTCCTTTCGTAGGCCACCAGGTCGCCCTTCTTGTCCAGGGTCACTCGGTAGGTGGCCATCACGCTGGTGGTCTCGGGGACGCGCTCCAGTTCGAGTACCTCCACATCCGCCTCCCAACCGTCGTCCGTGGGTCTGATCGCGGAAACCGACTCGGGGGTCCGGCCGAGCAGCGTGTCGAGCTGTTCCACCGCTGAACGGATGGCCCGGGCCGCGCCTCCGGAGCGTGAGGGGGCCGCACGCTCCGCCGCGGGCCGCCGGCGCGGGGCACCGCCCTCGGCGCTCGGTCGCCGTTTGGCGGGCTCTGCTGCGGCCATGGTGTCTCCGGTCGTCGTGACGGACGCCGTACTTGGACAAAAGCGTGCAATCTCATCATATAGGGGTACTTGGGGCGTCAGGTGAGGATGACGTGCCCTGAGGCCGCCCCGTCGAGCGCGTGGCCCAGGGGGAGGTAGCGCGCGGCCCAGGGGAGGTGCGGGCCGCGCGGTCCGAAGGGAAAAGGTTCATGGATGACACAACCAAGATCGCTCTGGCCGCGGCTGTCGCCGGGGGCTATCTGCTCGGACGTACGAAGAAGGGCCGCCTCGCGTTCGCCGCGGCCACCTACATCGCCGGGCGCCGATTCGCGCTCGATCCGAAGCAGTTGGCCACGGAAGGGCTGAAGCGGCTTTCGGACGTTCCGGGCGTCGCGGAGCTCCAGGAGCAGGTGCGGGGCGAACTGATGGACGCCGGCCGCCAGGCTCTGAAGGCCGCGGCCGACCGTCGCCTCGGTGACCTGGCCGAGAGCCTCCATGAGCGGACACTGCGTGTCGGCGAGAAGCCCGCCAAGGAAGAGGACGAGGAAGAGGGCGAGGACGAGTACGACGAGGACGCGTACGACGAGGAGGACGAGGGCGAGCCGCAGGGCGAGGTAGAGGAGCCGGAGGAGGAGGAAGAGGAAGAACCGGAGGAAGAGGAAGAGGAGGAGCCCGAGGACGAGGAAGGGGAGCCGGAGGCGGAGGCAGAGGAAGAGGAGGAGGAAGAAGAGGAGCCGGAGGAAGAAGAAGAGGAGGAAGAAGAGGAAGAGAAGGAGCCGGAGCGACCGCGAAGGCAGCGGCGGAGCGCCGGAGGCACCGAGGGCAGACGTGCCGCGGAACCCGCTGCCCGGAAGCGGACCGCGAAGAAGCCGGCCGGGAAGCCCGCGGCGAAGAAGGCGCCCGCCAAGAAGTCTGCTCCTGCCAAGAAGGCCGCCGCCAAGAAGAGCTCGCCCCCGGCGAAGAAGGCCGCGGCAAAGAAGGCGCCTGCCAAGAAGGCGGCTCCGGCCAAGAAGACCGCGGCCAAGCGGTCCCCCGCGAAGAAGACCGCTCCGGCGAAGAAGACCGCCGCGAAGAAGGCGCCCGCCAAGAAGACCGCCGCGAAGAGTTCTTCGTCCAAGACGGCCAAGAGCGCTTCCGGACGACGGAGGTAGGGCCATGGCCACCAAACAGAGCGAGAAGGACACTGCCGCACCCTCGGGCCTCGACGCGCTGCGCGAGGAGTTCACCGGGTTCCTGGGCGCCCAACTGCAGAACCTCGTGGAGAAGGCCGGTGACAAGATCGCGGACGTCACCGACGACCTCGCCGACTCCGCCGAGAACGGCGGCCCCCTCCTCGCGGCCGGGTCGCGCGTCCTCAAAGGGGAATCGCCGCTGAAGGCGTTCGTGTCGGAGAAGGCCAAGAGCGCCAAGGACAGCGTCGTGGGCAAGGTGAAGGACGCCTTCGGCGGCGGAGGCGGCAAGGCGAAGTCCGGCAGCACCAAGGTCATGAACATCATCGAGGTGCTGGACGTCGGTGTCCCGGTCCGGAAGGCCTACGACCACTGGACCCAGTTCGAGAAGTTCAGCAGCTTCACCAAGGGGGTGCGCAGCGCCTCCCAGGACGGCGAGGGCGGCAGCGACTGGAAGGTGAAGGTCGGCCCGTCCACCCGGGGTTGGAAGGCGACCGTCCAGGAACAGGTCCCGGACGAGCGGATCGAATGGACCTCGGAAGGCGCCAAGGGCAGTACACGCGGCTGCGTCAGCTTCCACGAACTCACGCCCGACCTCACCCGCATCGTGCTCGTCGTCGAGTACTACCCGTCCGGCTTCTTCGAGAAGACCGGCAACATCTGGCGCGCCCAAGGCCGCCGCCTGCGGCTGGACTTCAAGCACTTCCAGCGCTACGTCACGCTCACCGACGAGGAGGCCGAGGGCTGGCGCGGCGAGATACGCGGCGGCGAGGTCGTCCGCACCCACGAGGAGGCGCTGGAGGAGGAGGAAGCGGCAGCGGGCGAAGAGGACGAGGAAGGCGCGGAGGACTACGAGGACGAGGAGATCCCCGAGGAGGAGGACGAAGAGCTCCCCGAGGAGGACGAGGAACTTCCCGAGGACGAAGAGCTCCCCGAGGAGGACGACGAAGCGGGGGCCGAGTACGACGAGGAGGACGCGGAGTACGAGGACGAGGACGAGGAGCAATGAGGGACGAGGAGCAGTGAGGAACGAGGAGCAATGAGGGACAAGGAGCGATGAGGAACGGGCACCCGGGCGCGCCGCGCGGGCGTGCCGACAGGGCGCCGACCCCCACGTGCCGCCCCACCCGGTAGGGCACCGTCCCCGCCACCCGGCCGGGGGCGGTGGGCGCCGGCCCCGCGGCGACGCGCGGCTGGTTTCCTCCCGCCCCGGCGGGGGACCCGTGGCAACAGCCCGGAGTCGACCGAACACCGGACCCACGGGACCGGAGACAGCCGAACCGGGGACCGACCACCGAGAGGACGACAAGAAGTCATGACCGCCTACAGCGGGACCAAGACCACCTCGCGACCGGAGACAGGATGGGCCAAGGCCCGCCGCCGGCGCGGGACCGGCCCGCGGACCTGCCTTCCGGCGACGTCCGCCACCTCGGCCCGCGAGGACCGGACCGCCCCGGACTGGAACATCGTCAGGGGTGAGGACTGACCGGACGTCACCCCTTCTCCGTACGGCTCGAGCCGTGGTGGCGGGGCCTCAGGAGGCGGAGTCCGTCTTCGAGCGCAGTCGGCGGATCTCGTCCGCCGGAGGCCGGCGCACGTCCTCGTCCACCAGGCGCTCGGGCATGTCGTCGTCCGGGATCAGGTGCGCCTCCGCCTGCTCGGCGGGGTCCGCGTCCCCGTCGCCCCCCACGTCCTCGGCGATCATGTCGTGCTCGGCGTCGTCGTGGGCACCCACGTCGAGGGCCAGGAACTTCTCCTCGGGATCCGGGCCCACGTCGTCGTCCAAGGGCTCGCCGCCCTCGCCCGTGAGGTCGTCCTCGTCATCCTCGTCGGAGTCCCGGAGGGCCGGATCCGTCCGCTCCTCGGCCAGCTTCTCGTCCAGACTCTCCCCCTGACGCTGTTCACGCGCCGTGGTGCCCAGGTGGTCCACGGCGAGCGGACGCTCGGGTGGCGACCACCCGTCGTCGAAGGGGTCCGAGCCCCGGTATTCGAGAGTGTCCTCCGGATCGAGGATGCCTTCGTCCTCGCGGATGTCGGGACCTCCCGGCTGGTAGACCTCATCACCCATGACGTCGTCCTCGCTCTGCTGGCCGAGACGGGCGCGACCTTCCGGACGGATCCGGGTGGCACCGGCCCATGTCTCCAGGCTCACCCAGCACACCGGTTCCGGCATGCCGGAACCGCGCGCGATCACGGAGGGTGACCGAACCGATGATTCTCGATCTCCACGTTTGGCACCCGCGGGACGGGTCACCCGTCTCCCGACACTCGAAGCCGATCGTGATGGGAAGTGAGACATCGTGAGTGGCGAGCAGAAGGCCAAGGCCAAGATGGAACAGGCCAAGGGCAAGACGAAGGAAGCGGCCGGGCGCGCCGTGGGCAACGAGCGCATGGCCGCCGAGGGCCGGGCCGAGAAGGCCAAGGGCGACGCACGGCAGGCCAAGGAGAAGACGAAGGACGTCTTCAAGGGCTGAACAGGCCGAAGGGCAGGAAGCGGACTCCCGGTCACCGGGTAGTCGGCGCGGCCGCCGGACCGACCACGTGGGGCCCGTTCCGAGGAACGGGCCCCACGGCCGTGCACCCGCAGAATCCGGGGAGCCCGGCACCGCCGGCATCTGCTTGAGAGCCCGGCCCCGTCAGACGCCCGGTGCGGCGACGCCACCGGCGGCGGGGGAGACACGTCCGTCCGCCCGCCCCACCCGCGGCCCGCGGCCGCCCCGGCCCCGTGTTGCCCCGCGCCCCCGCGGGCCGAAGATGGTGGGGGTGGCGGAGAGGAGTCCCCGGCGTGGAACCGGACGCGCAGGCAGACGGACGAGGGGACCGGGCGCGGGGACCGGCCGAGGGAGCCGATCCGAGGCGTTGGCGGGCCCTGTGGGTCACCCTGACGGCCGGGTTCATGAGCCTGCTCGACGTCACCATCGTCGCCGTCGCGCTGCCCTCCATGCAGCGCGCCCTGCACGCTTCCGCCCCGTCGATCCAGTGGGTCGTCTCCGGTTACGCCCTCACCTTCGCCCTGGTCCTCGTGACCGCCGGACGACTGGGCGACGCGATCGGCCGACGGCGGATCTTCCTCCTGGCCCTCGCCGCCTTCGTCCTGTGCAGCGCGGCGGCCGGCGCCGCGCCGACGATCACCCTTCTCGTCGTCGCGCGACTCGCCCAGGGCGTGGCGGCCGGGTGCCTGGCACCGCAGAACTCCGCCCTCATCCAGCAGATGTTCCGGGGAGCCGAGCGGGGCCGGGCGTTCGGACTCTTCGGCGCGACCGTCGGCGTCTCCAGCGCGGTGGGCCCCGTCATCGGCGGCCTGATCCTGATGCTCGCCGACGGGCCCCAGGGCTGGCGCTGGATCTTCTACGTCAACGTGCCGGTCGGCGCCGTCGCCTTCCTGCTGGGCCTGCGCCTGCTGCCCAAGGTCGCTCCCCGTCGCCGGGAACGGCTCGATCTGCGGGGCGTCCTGCTGCTCGGCACCGGGGTGCTGGCGCTGATGCTTCCCCTGATCCTGGCCGAGTCCGGCGGCGTACGAAGGCTGTGGTGGCTCTTCCTGGTGGGGCCGGCCCTGCTCGCGGTGTTCGCCTGGTGGGAGCGCCGGCTGACGGCCGCCCACGGTCAGCCGCTCCTCGATCCGCGCCTGGTGACGAGCACACGCGGCTACGCCGCCGGAGCCGTCATCGCCGCCCTCTACTTCGTGGGGTTCAGCGGCGTCTGGCTGGTGTTCGCGCTGTACTTCCAGAACGGCCAGGGCTTCACCCCGCTGCGCTCGGGTCTCGCGGTGACACCCTTCGCCCTCGGTTCGGCTGCGGCCGCCGTCGTGGCCGGACGGCTCGTCGAGCGGCTGGGCCGGCTGCTGACCGTCTGCGGCCTCACCGCCGTCGCCCTGGGGCTCGGCGGTGCCGTGCTGATCCTGCGCCTCGCTCCCGGGGACCAGGCCGTGTGGTACGCGGCGCCGGCCCTGTTCGCCGGCGGGCTGGGCAGCGGATGCGTCATCTCGCCGAACGTCACGATGACGCTCCGGGACGTGCCGGTGCGGATGGCGGGCGCGGCCGGCGGCGCCCTGCAGACGGCCCAGCGGCTGGGCGGTGCCGTCGGTACGGCGGCGCTGCCCGGACTCTTCTACGTGGTGCTCGGCACCGGACGGCACGACTTCGGCTCGGCCCTGTCGATCGCCGTCGGCTCCGGGATCGTGGCGATCCTGTGCGCCCTCGCGCTCGCGGTCCACGACTGGCTGCGCGACCACCGGCCCCGGTCGCCGCGCCGTCCTGCGGAGACGTCGCACGAACACACCCCCATGAGCCGGCCCTGAGGAGCATGCGGGAAAACCGGCCGCGCGGAGGCCGGGGCCGTCGGCCGTGTTCACAGGCACCGCACAGCGGCCGAAAAGCTGTGACGGGCGGATGAACTCGCAGTAGGTCATGGTCAGTTCAAGCCGAAGTCTTGTCCGCTCCATGACAAGGTCATCGGACGGGTGTCACTCTGCTGTCGACCGTGCACGCCTCGTACACACCCCCGTTCCCTGACCCCCTCCGGCTCACCCCCTCCACATCGTCCCCTTCCAGCGCACCCGCACCCTGACGAATCACGCGCCGCAGACTCCGCGAGCGCCTTCGTGCGGCACTCGCTGCGGCGCTGCTTCCCGCCCGGCTCTCCACGGACCGGCCGTACCCGACGGCCGGTCCGCCCCGGGCTACCCCCCTCGCAGATGGAGATGACCTTGAACCGGCAACCCCTCTCCGCCCGGCGGCGCAGACACGCCGCCGTCCTCGCCCTCACCGCCGCGAGCTCCTTACTGGCGCTCGCCGTCCGTCCGGCCCCCGCGTCCGCCGCCCCCGCCGATCCACGGCCCACCAGGACCGTCGCCCGTATCGCCGCCGAACCCCGGTCCGGCGCCCTCCAGGTCCCGCTGTCGCCCGCCCGGCATGCCGCACTGCTCAAGGGCGCGGGAGCGGCCGCGGGGTCCACGGCCGAGCGGATCGGCCTCGGCGCCCGCGAGAAACTCGTCGTCAAGGACGTCACCCGGGACGCCGACGGTACGACCCACACGCGCTACGAGCGCACCTACGCGGGACTTCCGGTGCTCGGCGGCGACCTGGTCGTGCATCTGAAGAACGGCCGCAGCACCGTGTCCGAGGCGCGCCGGGCCGGCGTCGCCGTGCCGAGCCTCAGGCCGGGGATCCCCGCCCGCGTCGCCGCGGCGAAGGCCCTCGCGGTGAGCCGGAAGGCGGCCGTCACGCGATCCCGCGCCGACGGAGCGCCCCGGCTCGTCGTCTGGGCCGCGGGCACCCGCCCGGTCCTCGCCTGGGAATCGGTCGTCGACGGCGTCCAGCGCGACGGCACGCCCAGCGAACTGCACGTCATCACCGACGCGTCCTCGGGCAAGGTCGCCTCCCGCTACGAGGCAGTCGAGACGGGCACGGGGACCGGCCAGTACGTGGGTACGGTGCCGCTCTCCACCACGCCGTCCGGATCGTCGTACCAACTCGTCGACGGCGACCGTGCGGGCCACCGCACCTACGACCTCAACCAGGGAACCTCGGGCACCGGAACCCTGTTCACGGACGACAACGATGTCTGGGGCAGCGGCGCTCAGAGCGACCGGCAGACCGCGGGCGTCGACGTCGCCTACGGCGCGGCGGCGACCTGGGACTACTACAAGCAGGTCTTCGGCCGCAACGGGATCCGCAACGACGGCGTCGCCGCCTACAGCCGGGCCCACTACGGCAACAACTACGTCAACGCCTTCTGGCAGGACAGTTGCTTCTGCATGACCTACGGCGACGGCGCGAGCAACACGCACCCCCTGACCGCTCTCGACGTCGCCGCCCACGAGATGAGCCACGGCGTCACCGCGGCCACCGCGGGTCTCACCTACGCGGGGGAGTCGGGCGGTCTCAACGAGGCGACCTCGGACATCTTCGCCGCGGCCGTGGAGTTCCACGAGAACCTCGCGGCCGACGTACCCGACTACCTGGTCGGCGAGAAGATCGACATCCGCGGCACCGGCGCCCCGCTGCGCTACATGGACAAGCCCTCCAAGGACGGCTCCTCCCGCGACTACTGGGACTCCTCGCTGGGCGGCATCGACGTCCACTACTCCTCGGGACCGGCGAACCACTTCTTCTACCTGCTCTCCGAGGGGAGCGGCGCCAAGACCGTCAACGGCGTGTCGTACGACAGCCCGACCCACGACGGTCTGCCGGTGACCGGCATCGGCATCGAGAACGCCGCCGGGATCTGGTACCGCGCGCTGACGACCTACATGACGTCCTCGACCGACTACGCCGGTGCCAGGGCCGCCACGCTGCGGGCCGCGGGTGACCTCTACGGCGCCTACAGCCCCACGTATCTCGCCGTCGCCGACGCCTGGGCGGCCATCAACGTCGGCGACCGGATCGCCCTCGGGGTCAACATAGCCCCGCTCGCCGACCAGACGTCCGGGGTCGGCCAGGAGGTCTCCCTCCAGGTCGACGCGTACACCACCAACACCGGCGCCAGCCTGACGTACACGGCCACCGGGCTGCCCGAGGGTCTGTCCATCAGCGACACCGGACTGATCTCCGGGACCCCCGTCACGCCGGGGACCAGCGACACGACGGTCACGGTGACCGACAGCACCGGCGCGGCCGTGTCGGTGGCCTTCCACTGGCGGATCGCGTACGTCTACGCCAACAGCACCCGCGTGGACATCCCCGATTTGGGCCCCGCGGTCGAGTCGCCCATCACGATCACGGGCCGGCCGGGCAACGCCTCACCGACCACCGAGGTCTACGTCAACATCGTCCACACCTACCGCGGCGATCTGACGGTCGATCTGGTCGGCCCCGACGGGACCGTGTACTCGCTGCTGAACCGCAGCGGCGGCTCGGCCGACAACGTGGACCAGACGTTCACGGTGGACGCCTCCGCGCAGCCGGTCGACGGCACCTGGAAGCTGCGTGTCCGCGACCTCGCGTCGATCGACGTCGGCTACATCCAGCAGTGGAGGATCACGCCCTGATCGAGGCCTGACCCGATCCCGTCCGGACCGCCCCAGCGGTCCGGACGGTCTGCTGTCCGCGCCGAACGGCCGCGGGCGTCCCGCCTCAGGGCGGCGACGCCCGCGGCCGTTCGGCGTCTTCAAGCCTTGACGGATCCGGACCGTCGCCCGCCCCTCGGTGACGCCCGCCGCCCAGGTCGCAGCCCCGGAGCGCCCCGCCAACGTGGGCCCCGCGCACACGAGTTGAAGAAACTCGCGTCACGGGACTTGCCACCCTGATGGTTCATTACTTAAATCAAAGCGTGAACTAAGAGAGCCGGTAGGTCAGTTCACAGTTCTCCCCTCGTAAGCGGCTGTTTCCTCAGTCGCTCAACAAGTGTGTCCGCTCCGCTCGTCACCCCACCCGCATGGAGTCACGGCATGAAACTCAGAACCCTGGGTGTCGCGCTGGCCGCAATGGCCGCGCTCGTCACCCTGCCCTTGCAGAGACCGGCCGCCGCGGCCGAACTCCCGCTGTCCCAGGGCAAGACGGCCACGTCCTCGTCCGACGAGAACGGGGGCACTCCCGCCGCCTACGCCGTCGACGGCGACACGGCCACGCGCTGGTCCTCGGCCGCCACGGACACCCAGTGGCTCCAGGTCGACCTCGGCGCCTCGGCCACCATCACCAAGGTCGTCCTCAACTGGGAGGCCGCGTACGGCAGCGACTACCGCATCCAGACGTCACCGGACGGCAGCACCTGGACCGACGTCAAGACGGTGACCGGCGGCGACGGCGGCACCGACACCCTCGACGTCTCGGGCCAGGGCCGCTACGTACGCATGTACGGCGTCCACCGCGCGACCCAGTACGGCTACTCCCTCTGGGAGTTCCAGGTCTTCGGCACCGGTGGCACCACCACCCCGGCGACCTGTGACACGGCCAACGCCGCGCAGGGCAAGACGGCCACCGCCTCCTCCACCGAGAACGCGGCGAGCCCCGCCTCGGCCGCCTTCGACGGCAACACCGGAACCCGCTGGTCCAGCACCTTCGCCGACCCGCAGTGGGTCCAGGTCGACCTGGGCGCCTCCAGCGACCTGTGCCGCGTCGACCTCAACTGGGAGGCCGCGTACGGCAAGGCCTTCCAGATCCAGTCCTCCACCGACGGCCAGAACTGGACCGTCCTCAAGTCGGTCACCGACGGCACCGGGGGCACCGCCTCCTACGACGTCTCCGGCAAGGGCCGTTACGTACGGATCTACGGGACGACCCGCGGCACCGCGTACGGCTACTCACTGTGGGAGGTCGCCGTCCACACCGGTACGGGGAGCAGCACCCCGCCCGTGCAGGGCGGCGGGGACCTCGGGCCCAACGTCATCGTCGTGGACCCCTCGACGCCCGGACTGCAGGCCAAGTTCGACCAGGTCTTCGCCCAGCAGGAGTCGAACCAGTTCGGCTCCGCCCGCTACCAGTTCCTCATGAAGCCCGGTACCTACAACAACATCAACGCCCAGGTCGGCTTCTACACCTCCGTCTCCGGCCTCGGCCTGAACCCCGACGACGTCCACATCAACGGCGACATCACCGTGGACGCGGGCTGGTTCAACGGCAACGCCACCCAGAACTTCTGGCGTTCGGCGGAGAACCTGTCGATCACCCCCTCCAACGGCACCGACCGCTGGGCCGTCGCCCAGGCCGCGCCCTTCCGCCGTATCCACGTACAGGGCGGCCTCAACCTGGCCCCGAACGGCTACGGCTGGGCCTCCGGCGGCTACATCGCCGACTCCAAGATCGACGGTACGGTCGGCCCGTACTCCCAGCAGCAGTGGTACACCCGTGACAGCTCCGTCGGAGGCTGGACCAACGGCGTCTGGAACATGACCTTCACGGGCGTCCAGGGCGCGCCGGCGACGAACTTCGACTCCGGCCCGTACACCACCCTGGACACCACCCCGGTCTCCCGCGAGAAGCCCTATCTCTACCTGGACGGCAGCACCTACAAGGTGTTCGTCCCCTCCAAGCGCACCAACGCCCGCGGCGTCTCGTGGCCGAACACGGCCGGTTCGTCGATCCCGCTCGACCAGTTCTACGTCGTCAAGGCCGGCGCGACCGCCGAGACCATCAACGCGGCTCTCGCCCAGGGCCTCAACCTGCTGTTCACGCCGGGTGTCTACCACCTCGACCAGACGATCAACGTCACCCGCGCCAACACCGTCGTCCTGGGCCTCGGCCTCGCGACGATCGTGCCGGACAACGGCGTCGACGCGATGCACGTCGCCGACGTCGACGGGGTCAGGCTCGCCGGATTCCTGATCGACGCGGGCCGCTCCAACTCCGCGAATCTGCTCCAGATCGGTCCCTCGGGCTCCTCGGCCGACCACTCCGCCAACCCCACGACCATGCAGGACGTGTTCGTGCGGATCGGCGGCGCGGGCCCCGGCCTCGCCACCAACTCGGTCGTGGTCAACAGCGACGACGTCGTGATCGACCACACCTGGCTGTGGCGCGCCGACCACGGTGACGGGGTCGGCTGGGACACCAACCGCGCCGACTACGGCCTCGTGGTCAACGGCGACGACGTGCTGGCGACCGGCCTGTTCGTCGAACACTTCAACAAGTACGACGTGCTGTGGAACGGCGAGAACGGGCGCACGATCTTCTTCCAGAACGAGAAGGCGTACGACGTGCCCAACGCCGCCGCCGTCACCCATGACGGCATCGTCGGATACGCGGCCTACAAGGTCGCCGACTCCGTCTCCACGCACGAGGCATGGGGTCTGGGAAGCTACTGCAACTTCACCTCGGACCCGTCGATCGTCCAGGCGCACGGCTTCCAGGTCCCGGTGAAGACCGGGGTGAAGATGCACGACATCCTGGTGATCTCGCTCGGTGGCAAGGGTCAGTACGCGCACGTCATCAACAACACCGGCGCGCCCACCTCGGGGACGGACACCGTGCCGTCCAAGGTCACGCAGTTCCCGTGATCCCGCACCGCGCCGTCTGAACGGCACCTGGGTGCCGGTGCTCCACCCCGGTAGGTCCGGGGGAGCGCCGGCACCCTCACCTTGCTCGCGTCGTGCCGCGCGGCGCGTCGAGCCTCAGGTCGTGCGGCCGGGCCGTCTCCTGGTCGGGCGGCCCCGCCGGTTCCACCCCGGCGGCGTGCGCCAGGAGACGGCGGGCCAGTTCACGGGCCTCGGCGGGCGTGAGCGAGGCCCACACCCCGTGCTCGTCGCCCTGGTCCGGGCCCACGTCCAGCGTCACGCGGCCGATCTGCCGGTCCGGTGTCGGCAGCAGCAGCTCCTTCACGGAGATCCTGCGGCCGCACGAAGTCACCAAGGGCAACTCGCCCGCCCCGGCCGCCCGTAGTCGCCGCTGCCCGGACTCCGTCATCGCTCTCACGCCTTTCCACGAGCAGAACCGCCGGTGGGTCCACCGCACCGGGTGGAACTCCGCGCTCCGGCCATCCGCCGGACTGTTCAGGTCAGCGTCGAGTGGTACCGGTTTGTTCCCGGCGGCCGGGCACGGCGCTCCCGTGCGACCCGGCGCGCGCAATCGCCCGTCGGCCTCAAGGGTCCCGAACGCGGGGCGCTGTCCGTGCTCTTGACGGATGCCCGCCGGATCGGCGGAAGGGGCGTGCGAGGCGACCGGCCGCCCGGCGGCCGGTCCGTGTCAGCGCCGGGTGGAGTTCTTGGTGCGCAGAGCCCCGAGACGCTCCAGGAGCAGGCCCTCCCGGGTGGACCAGGGGGAGATCTCCACGCTCGTGGCCCGGCAGGCCTCCATCAGTGCCTCCGCCACCAGCGCCCCGGCCAGGGACTGGCCGGCCCGGTGACGTGAGATGCCGGGCAGACGGCCGCGGCCGGCCGAGCCGTTCTTCGCGAGGACGCCCACCGCGGCCCGTACCTCGTCGAGCGTCAGCCGCTGCGGAGCGCGCGAGCGGTCACTGCCCGCGGTGGTGTAGCGGGCGAGCTGGGTGAAGGTCTTGGAACACGCGAGCACCCGCCCGTCCGGGTCGGCGTGCGGCAGGTCGGCGTCGGCGAGGCGGTCGCTCAGGTGGTCGCGCACCTCGGCGAGCCGTCGCTTCGAGGACACGGCCTCGTCGAGCTTCCACGTGCGGGTGACCGTGCGGGCGCCGAGCGGCAGGGAGTGGGCCGTTCGCGGCTGTCTGGACGTGCCGGACGCCACCTCGACCGTCCCGCCGCCGATGTCGAGCACCAGCAGGGAGCCGGGCCGTTCGCCCGCCCAGTGGCGTGCCGCCACATAGGCCAGCCGTGCCTCCTCCTCGCCGGACAGCACCCGCAGCCGGGTGCCGGTGGCGCTGGCCACCTGGGCGAGGACCTCGTCGCGATTGGGCGCGTCGCGGATCACCGACGTGGCGAACGCGTAGACCTCCGGCAGCGCTTCCCGGTTCTCGGCGAGCGTCTCGGCCACGGCCCGCTGCACGCTGCGGACACCCGACTTGTCCAGCCGTCCCGTGGCGTCCAGCGTCTCGTGCAACTGGAGTCGTACCTTTCGGGACAGCACCTCTTCCATGGCGACCCCGGGGGGGGGGGGGGGGGGGGGGGGGGGGGGGGGGGGGGGGTGGAAGGGGGGGAGGGGGGGAGGGGGGGAGGGGGTGGAAGAGGCGGAAGGGGGGAAGCGCTGGAAGGGGTGAAGGCGCTGGAAGGGACGGGAGCGATGGAAGGGTCGGGAG
>NZ_JBVHTL010000001.1:130478-503156 GCF_055565895.1 Streptomyces sp. NPDC028298 | reverse complement strand
GTGTGTGTGTTGTGGTGGTGCGCTTCTGGTTGTACGAGTGTGCTCTTCGCTGTGTGCATTGACCTCTCCCCCTCCCCCCCCCCCTCCCCCCCCCCCCACGGTGAGCAGAGCGCTGTGACACCCGACGTCTAGTACACCTGCCTGCCGCACTGTGTTAACCACCCGTTTTCCTGTCGAAGGGGATCCGCGAACTCACCATTGTCCCGCACACAGGCCGTGGTGACGCGACACGATTTCGTTTCGGCTCGTCAGGAGCCCGTCAAGGGTTCGCGAGGGTGTCGCGGCGGCATCGAGAGGCCGCCCAAGGGGATTTCGCACGCGCCGTCTTGTGACGGCCGGCGCACCGGTGACGCGGGGGCGCGTCAGGGGGTGGAGTGACTCATGTCACTGTCCGGCGTGTCGGCCAACGTCACCACGGCGGTGATCCGTTTGCCGACGGGCTCCCGGCGCACCTCGAAGGCATGGCACACGGCCATGACGATCTCCAGCCCGTGCTGGCCGACGCGGCCCGCCTCGGCGGCGCGGGCCACCGGCAGCGTCGGGTCGGAATCCCAGACGGTGGCCTTGACGGCGCCCTGGTCGACCTCGAGCGTCAACAGGCAGGGGCCGCCCGCGTACTTGACCGCGTTGGTCACCAGTTCGCTGACCACCAGCGGGACCATGCCCATCACCCGTCCGGACACGGGCAGCCCGGCGACCGCCTGCACCTGCGTCAGGAAGTCACGGGTGAACGCCCGCGCCTGGGCGATGCACGCGGAATCACCGTCGTACGCGACTGAGGCCTCGATCAGTGCACCCCGCTGTCCCTGCTGTCCTGCTTCGCTCACCTGCTGGCCCATACGATCCGTCCCGCGTCCACCTCTTCGACGTTCGCCGTCTGCCCCGGAAATCCGGCTTCACTCCATCCGGCCGCGCATTCGTCCGCGGAGCCGGAAAGGAGTGCTGAAGGGGGTGCCCGAAAGCGGTCTCGGTGAGGGGTCTCCGGAAGCGGTCCCGGAACCGACCGGCATCAGGGTCGGGCACCCGGCCCGGCGCGGTCGGGAGGCTCAGGCCTCGTCCACCGTCACGGAGACGGGAGTGCCGGCCTCGATCGTGCGGCTGACCGTGCAGAGCCGGTCGTGCGAGGTCTTGACGGCGCGGGGCAGGATGGCGCGGGCGCGGTCGCCCTCCTCGCCGTCCGGGAACGCCACCGAGAACGTGACCGCGAGACCGGTCATCCGGTTCCCGAGCTCGTCGCTGATCTTGTCGCCGGTCACGGTCAGGGTGAACAGCGTGGGCTCGACGTGGCGGGCGGTCGCGACATCGACGTCGGCCGCGGTGCAGCCCCCGATGGCGGCGAGCAGCAGTTCGACCGGGGTGAACCGCTCCTCCCCGCCGTCTCCCGAGCCGGTGCCGAAGTCGATCGTCCCGCCCCGCGCGTTCGTCGCGGTGAAGTGCCCGGTGCCGGTCCGCTCGACGGTGACGCGGCGCAGAGTGTCGTCAGTCATACCGCCGACCCTAATGTCGCGCCGCGCCGTCCGCCTCGGATGGGCCCCGGGTCAGTCGGGCGGATTCGGCCGGACGACACCGAAGTCGTAGGCGAGGATGACCGCCTGGACGCGGTCGCGGACGCCCACCTTCGACAGGACGCGGCCGACGTGCGTCTTGACCGTCGACTCCGCCACGACGAGCCGCTCGGCGATCTCGCTGTTGCTCCACCCCTCGCCGATCGCCACGAAGATCTCGTACTCGCGCTCGGTCAGGGCCTGGAGGCGCGGGTCGTCCTGCGGCCTGGCGTTGCCCGAGGGATCGTGCGGGAGATGCCGGGCGTACGCGTCCAGGAGACGCCGGGTCAGGGCGGGGGCGATCACCGCGTCGCCCCCGGCCACCGCCCGGATCCCGGCAAGCAGTTCCTCCGGGTGGGCGTCCTTGAGGAGGAACCCGCTGGCACCGGCGCGCAGCGCGGCGTAGGCGTACTCGTCCAGGTCGAACGTGGTCAGGATCAGCACCCGGGAGCGGCCGCCGGAGGCGACGATCCGGCGGGTGGCCTCGATGCCGTCCATGCCGGGCATCCGTACGTCCATGAGGATCACGTCCGGGCGCAGTTCGGCGGCCCTGCGGACGGCCTCGCCGCCGTGGGACGCCTCGCCGACGACATCGGTGTCCGGAGTGCTCTCCAGGAGCATGCGGAAGCCGAGGCGCTGGAGCGGCTGGTCGTCGACGATGAGCACGCTGGTCACGCGGCACCGCCCGTGACGGCCGGGGGAGCGAGGTCGGTCCCGTCCGGAGGGGTGAGATCGAGGGTGGCCCGCAGGGTCCATCCGCCGTCGGGGGCCGGTCCCGCGACGACCGTCCCGTCGTAAAGGGCCGCGCGTTCTCTCATACCGGGGATCCCGTGTCCTTCGTCGTCGTGCGGCCCGGAGCGCACGGTGCCGGGGCGCGGGCCGGTGTCGTGGACGTCGATGTGCAGGAGCGTCTCCTCGACGCTCACCCTGAGATCGACGCGTGTCTCGGGCCCTGCGTGCTTGAGGGCGTTGGTGAGGGCCTCCTGGACGATGCGGTACACGGCGAGCTGGACGCCGCGGTCCAGGCCGCCCAGTTCGCCGCTGCTGCGCAGGACCACGACCGGCCCGGCGGCCCGGATCCGCTCGCACAGGGCGTCGAGGTCCCCGATCCCCGGCTGCGGACTCAGCTCGGGCGCGCTGGGCGCCACGGTCTGCTCGCGCAGAACGCCGAGCATGCGGCGCAGTTCGCCGAGCGCCTGCCGCCCGGTGTCCCCGATGAGCAGCAGGGCCTGCTTGCCGCGTTCCGGCGCGAGGTCGCTCGCGTACGCGCCGCCGTCGGCCAGGGTGATGATGACGGAGAGGTTGTGGCCGACGATGTCGTGCATCTCGCGGGCCACGCGGGTGCGTTCGGCGGCCGCGGCCAGTCTGCTGCGCTGGTCGCGTTCGACCTCCAGCCGGGTCGCGCGGTCCCGCAGGACGGCGAGCTGGCCGCGCCGGATCCGGACGGCGAGACCGAGCGCGACCGCCGCGGTTATGGTGCTGAAGAGGAAGAACAGCGCGTCGAGCACGTGCACGCCGGACGGCAGGCGCACGGCGACCAGTCCCATCGCGCCGGCGGTGACCGCGCAGGCCAGGGGCAGCCGCCGCAGTTCTCCGTGCAGGACCAGGCTGTACAGGGCGATGAGGACGGCGACGTCGGCGCGCAGCCAGACGCCCAGCGCGAGCTGGAGGATGAGCACCCCGGTGATCACCGCGAAGGCGAGGAAGGGCCTCCTGCGCCGCCACAGCAGCGGGAGCACCAGTCCGGCCTGGAGCGCGAGCGTGCCCGGCAGGGTCAGGTGGGTGAACTCGGTGTCGAACGGATGGTGCCTGCCGTCGCCGTCGCCGTCGTGCACGAGGTCCGGCAGGCAGAACAGCAGCGCCACGACAGCCGTCACGACCGCGTCGAGGATCCAGGGATGCCGGCGGTCGCCCCGCTTGAGCCGGCGGCCGACACGGGACAGCGCACGGGCCAGCGGGTGGTTCCACGGCAGTTCCGCCTCCGCGAAGGGCGGGTCCTCCGCCGGCACGCGCGGGGTGGTGTCGTCGATGTTCATGGGAGTCACTGGTCCGCGCTCATGGGTGTCACCTGTTCATTGTGGGTCCGGCCGCGTCCTCGTACGCGCCTCCCTGTCGTCTCGTACGGGCGCCACCGCGGGTTCTTCGCGGTGGCGCCCGGGGTGCGGGTGCTGTGCCGGTGCGGGGCCTCAGGCGTCCGTGCGGACCAGCCGGTAGGCGGCGCCCGCCAGCGCCAGCACGGTCCAGCCGAGGAAGACCACCAGTCCGGCGGTGGGGGACAGCGAGGTCGCGTCGTGGGTCAGCGCGAACATCGACTCGCCCGCGTTGCTGGGCAGGTACGGGCTGATGTTGTCCTGCCACGAGCTGGGCAGCAGCGAGATCAGACCGGGCACCAGCATGAGGGAGGCGACCAGGACGGAGATGCCGCCGGCGACCGAGCGGAGCAGCGCGCCCAGGGCCGTGCCGATCACGCCGACGAGACCGAGGTAGAGGCCCGCGCCCAGGAGACTGCGGACCACGCCCGAGTGGGACAGGGTCAGGGCCGCGGGCGTGCCCGAGACGATACCGCTGTCGATCGTGAAGGCGACGAAGACGCCGACGGTCGCGACGACCAGCGCGACCAGCCCGAACACCGAGGCCTTGGACCACAGCACCGGCAGGCGGCGCGGCACGGCGGCCAGGGTGGAGCGGATCATGCCGGTCGAGTACTCGCCCGCGGTGATCAGCACGCCCAGCACGCCGAGCGCCAGTTGGGCGAAGTTCGTGCCGAACACGGAGAGGCTGAGCGCGGTGGCCGCGACGTCGTCCCGGTGCAGCGGGCGCCCGGAATTGAGCTCGGACTTGTAGTGCGCGGCGGCGATGACACCGAACGCGACGAGGAACAGCAGTCCGAGGCCGAGGGTGATCCACGTGGAACGCAGGGACCACAGCTTCGCCCACTCGGAGCGCAGCACCCGGCGTCCGGTGACCTTGTACTCCGGACGGGCCGCCCGTACGGGGACGGGCGCGGGGCTGTCCGTGACGGTGACGGTGCTCATGCCGCCCTCCCGGGGGCCTCGACGGTGGCGCTGGCGTGGTACTCGACGGCGTCGCGGGTCAGGTCCATGAACGCCTCCTCCAGGGAGACGGTCCGGGAGCTGAGCTCGAACAGCGCGATGCCGTGCTCGGCGGCCTTGAGCCCGATGGCCCGTGCGGACAGACCCGTCACCTGGAGCTCCTCGGAGCCGGCCGTACCGGTGATCTCGACGCCGGGACCGGCCAGTACGTCGCGCAGCCGGGACGCCTGGTCGGACGCCACGGTGACGGTGTCGCCGCCGGCCTGCTGGACGAGCTCACGCACGGTGGTGTCCGCCAGCAGACGGCCTCGCCCGACGACGATCAGGTGGTCGGCGACGAGTGCCATCTCGCTCATCAGGTGCGAGGAGACGAAGACCGTACGGCCGTCCGCCGCGAGTCCGGTCAGCAGGTTGCGGATCCACAGCACGCCCTCGGGGTCCAGTCCGTTGACCGGCTCGTCGAGCATGATCGTGGCCGGGTCGCCGAGGAGGGCCGCGGCGATGCCGAGGCGCTGGCCCATGCCGAGGGAGAAGGCGCCCGCGCGCTTCTTGGCCACGGACTGAAGGCCGGTCAGTTCGATGACCTCCTCCACCCGGCGGCGCGGAATGCCGTGGGTGTAGGCCTGAGCCATGAGGTGGTCGAAAGCGGAACGGCCCGGGTGGATGGACTTGGCCTCCAGCAGCGCGCCGACCTCCTGGAGCGGGGCGCTGTGCTGCGCGTAGTGCTTGCCGTTGACCGTGACGCTGCCGCCGGACGGTGCGTCCAGTCCGACGATCATGCGCATGGTGGTCGACTTGCCCGCGCCGTTCGGGCCCAGGAAGCCGGTGACGGTGCCGGGCTTCACGACGAAGTCCAGTTGGTCCACCGCCGTCTTCTCCCCGTACCGCTTCGTCAGCTGTTGTGCCTCGATCATCGAAGTTCCCTTGCTTTCGGGGGCAGGCCCCCCACCTGACTGCTCACCCACAACGCTAGGAGACGTCCGCGCCGGAACCGTGGTACCGGAGAGCTCGGTTGGGGTGGGGCGCGTAGTACCGCGGTATCACCCCGCTACGGCGTTCGGATGACCGGAAGGGTCAGGGGCGGCTCCCTCAACCACGCGCCGACGGTGCGGGAACCCTGTGCGCCGAAATGGCAGGGGTGACAATTGACAGGCCCGGCGCCGGTGGTGAGGGTGTCACCATGCCAGAGAGAACCGAGAAGCCAGGTCTGCGCGAGCGCAAGAAGGAAGAGACCCGGCGCGGGCTGCGCGAGGCCGCCGGCCGGCTCTTCGCCGAGCACGGTTTCGCGCAGACCACGGTGGCCGACATCGCCGCCGAGGCGAACGTGTCGGAGCGGACCTTCTTCCGCTACTTCGACAGCAAGGAAGCGCTCCTCCTCCCGGACGGGATCGAACTCTTCGCCCGCATAGAGGAGGCGTTCCTGGCCCGGCCGGACAGCGACACGCCGCTCGAAGCGGCCTGCGGCGCCATCACGGACGCGGTCTCCTACTTCGCCACCAGCAGCCTGACCGCCCTCGCCCATCCGCTCGGCGAGATCCGCGAACAGGCGCGCGAGGGTCTGTCCCGTCAGTTCCAGCAGTTCGAGGCACGTCTGACCGCGCTCGTCCTGGAGCGCCTCCCCGCGGAGGAGCCGGACGCCGACCTGCGGGCCGCCGTCATCGCCAACTGTGCGCTGGGCGCCGCGCGGGCCGTCCTGCGGACCCTGCGCGACCGCCGTACGGCCGGAGTTCCCGTCGAACCCGACCGGCTGCTCCCGCAGGCCTTCACCTTCCTGACCATGATCGGAGCCACTCCCTCGTGAACCGTCGCCGTCGTTACGCCGTCACCGCCATAGGTCTGACCGTGGTGGTCGCGGCAGCCGTGACCACCGATCTCTTCGTGGAGCACAAGGTGCGGGGCCGGGTCGCGGAGACCGCCGCGTGCCGCCTCGGCACGACCAAGGGGGTGCGGGTCGACCTCGACGACACCCTGGCCGGACTCAAGGCGCTCACCGGCACGGTCGGCGCCGTCCACGTCAGCGCCGAGGGCGTGCGCCGCCAGGGCACCGACATGGACGTCGACGCGCACCTGCGGGACGTGTCGACCGGCGGTGCCACCTCCGGCGGGACCGCGACCGCCACCATCGCCTACGCCGCGCTCGACCACACTGCCGGTCTCCGGGGCGGCGCCGGCACCGAGGGGCTGAAGACGGGCACGGACGGCACCCGTCTCACCCTCACGGGCTCCGCGGGCGCCACCGGTCTGCCCGTCACGGTGGCCACCACCCTGTCCACCACGTCCCACAGCCTCACCATCACCCCGAAGAGCGTCCTGGTCCTCGGCCGTGAGGTCCCGGTGTCGGAGCTGTCCGCGCTGCCGGGCGCCGGGGGACTCGCGGCCCGGCTCAAGCCGCGCACCGTCGAGATCAAGGAGCTGCCCCGGGGCACCGCGCTCGTCGGCGCCCACGCCGAAGGCGCCGGTCTCGTCCTGGACTTCACCGTGGCACCCGCCCGTGCGGGGCAGGCGGTGAACGCGGCGGGCGTAACCGGTTCGGCTTCCGCGTGTGCGTCGGCGAAGGGGCAGGCCGAGAGCTGACGATAAAAGTGGCAGGGATGACAATTGACGGCACTGTCATCTTCCCGGTTAAGTTGTGGCAGCCCTGTCACTTCTTCTGGAGGCGCGGTGTCCCTTCCCCCTGCCCCGCTGTCCCTGGCGCCGCTTCCCGTCGCGCCCCGGCCGTCCGCCCTGCACCGCACGGGCGCCTTCTGCGCGCGTCACGTCGTGTGGGTGATCGCCGCCTGGCTGGTGGTGCTGGCGGCGGCGTTCGCCGGCCGGCACGCGGTCGGCGCGACCTTCGGTGACGAGGTCACCCTCCCCGGCAGCCAGGCGAGCAGCGGCGCCGATCTGCTGGCGAGGTCCGACCCCGCGGCGGGTGCGGCCGGCGGAAAGGTCGTCCTGCACGTCGACTCGGGCACGGTGTCCGACCACGCCGCCGCGGTGGAGGAGACGCTCGGCCGTCTGAAGGGTCTGCCCCATGTCACCGCCGTCGCCGCACCGGTGACCAGCACCGACGGCGCGACCGCCTACACGGCGGTGTCCTTCGACCGGAAGCTGAAGTCCCTCGGCCACGCCTACACCGAGCGGCTCGACGAGGCGACGGCTCCCGCCAGGGACGCGGGAATCGGCGTCGGCTACGGAGGCGACCTGCACGACATCGTGCGCGCCCCCGCCGACGACGCCCTCGCCGAGGCGACCGGCGTCGGCGCCGCGCTGATCGTGCTGCTGCTCGCCTTCGGCAGTGTCGCCGCCGCCCTCATGCCGCTGGTCACCGCCCTGATCAGCGTCGGCGTCGGCCTCGGGGTGGTCGGCATCGTGGCCGGCACGCTCACCTTCGCCACCTCGGCCCCCACCCTGGCCACGATGATCGGGCTCGGCGTGGGCATCGACTACGCCCTCTTCCTGATCACGCGGTTCCGTCAGTACGTGATCGACGGGGACGATCCCCGTACGGCGGTCGGCCGCACGACCGCCGTGAGCGGCAAGGCGGTTCTGGTGGCCGCAGGCACGGTCGCCGTGGCCCTGCTCAGCCTGTACGCCTGCGGTCTGACCATGATCGGGCGGCTGGGGCTGGCCGCCACCGTCGCGGTGGTCGTCACGGCGGCCGCGGCGCTCACCCTGGTGCCCGCGGCCATGGGACTCGTGGGCCGCCGCGTCGACGTACTCCGTGTCCGCCGCAGGCCGGTCGCCGAGAGCTCCGGTGACCACGACGGATGGCACCGCTACGCGCGCCTGGTCGCCCGGCACCCGTGGCGGTTCCTCACCGCCGGACTCGCAGTCGTCGTCCTCTGCTCGGTACCCCTGTTCTCCATGCGCCTCGGACACATCGACGACGGCGCGGACCCGGCGGGCAGCACCACCCGCGACGCCTACGACTGGATCGCCGACGCCGACGGTCCCGGCTTCGGGCCGGGTGCAAACGGGCCCTTCACCCTGGTCGTCGACCTCACCCACGCGACCGTGTCCGCCGACCGGGTCGCGGACCTGGTCACCGACGGGCTGACGGGGACGGACGGCGTCGCCCGCGTGACACCCCCGCGCACCAGCCCGGACGGCAGGATCCTCGTCACCACCGTCGTCCCCGCCACCGGCCCCCAGTCGGCCGACACGGGAACCCTGTTCGCCACCCTCACCGACACCGCCCTGCCCCGGACCCTCGAAGGCACCGGCACGACGGGGCACCTGACCGGCAGCACCGCGGGCCAGCTCGAGTTCCGCGACACGGTCACCGAACGCCTGCCCCTGATCATCGGCATCGTGCTCGTCGCCGCGTTCCTGCTCCTGACGGTCGTCTTCCGGAGCCTGGTGATCCCCCTCAAGGCGGTCGCCCTGAACCTGCTCACGACCGGCGCGTCGTACGGCGTCCTGGTCGCCGTCTTCCAATGGGGCTGGGGCGACGGCCTGCTCGGCCTGGGCGAGCCCGTGCCGATCGAGTCCTACGTCCCCATGATGATGTTCGCCATCGTCTTCGGCCTGTCGATGGACTACGAGATCTTCCTGCTCTCGCGCATCGCCGAGGAGTGGCACGCGACCGGTGACAACGAGCGCTCGGTCGGCACCGGCCTCTCGCTCACCGGGCGGGTCATCACCTGCGCCGCGCTCATCATGACGGCCGTGTTCCTGTCCTTCACCGGCTCACCGGCCGTCGTGGTGAAGATGCTCGCCCTCGGCCTCGCCATCAGTGTCGTCCTCGACGCCACCGTCGTACGCCTCGTCCTCGTACCGTCGCTCATGTTCCTGATGGGGCGGGCCAACTGGTGGCTGCCGGAATGGCTGGAGCGCCGGCTGCCGAACTGGACCGTCTGACGCCGGGGGCGCGGCTCCCGGTCGGGGAGCCGCCGAGCGAGGTCGATGCGGGGTCGAGCCGCCGCGGTCGCTATCATCCGATAGTGGCGATTTGTTGACATTTCTCTCATGTGTGGCCTTTCCTCCGGGGTGGTCGATGACCCGCAAGCTGCCGACCGACGACGACGAGCTGCTCACCAGGCTCGGATCGCTGACGGCCCAGGCACGTGAACGCGCGGAGTTCCAGCGCTCACAGGTCGAACTGGCCATCGCGCTGCAACGCGGCATGCTTCCGGGCGACATGCCCTCCGCCCCGGGTTTCGACGTGGCCGTCCAGTACGCGCCCGCCTGCTACGGCCTCAACGTGGGCGGCGACTGGTACGACGCCTTCCGGCTGTCCGACGGACGCATCGGTCTGTCCATCGGCGACGTGCAGGGCCACAACATCGAGGCCGCCGCGTTCATGGGGCAGGTCAGGGTCGGCCTGCGGGCCCTGGCCTCCGTCGCCGGGGACCCGGGGGAGCTCCTCACCCGGACCAACGACCTCCTCCTGTCCATCGGCTCCGACCTCTTCGCCACCTGCACCTTCATGCGCCTCGACCCCGCCACCGGCATGCTGGAGAGCGCGCGGGCCGGGCACATACCCTGCGTCTGGGCGTCGGCGGACGGAAAGGCCGGCATCACCCAGGACGAGGGCGGCCCACCACTCGGCATCGAGGCCGGGATGCGCTACCCGGTGACCCGGCACCGCCTCACCACCGGCGGCGTCTTCGTCCTGTTGACCGACGGTGTCGTCGAGGGTCCCTCGATGCACGTGGACGAAGGACTCGACCAGGTCGTACGGCTCGCCGGAGTCGCCGCCGTCGCGGGCCTGTCGGCCGGTTCCCTGGCCGCCCGCGTCATCAAGGGCGCCGAACGCGTGGGGCACGAGGACGACGCGGCCGTCCTCGTGGTCCGCCACGGCGCGCCCACCGTCCCGCTCCGGTGACCCGACAGGCCGTCCGGCTTCCCTGACGGGACCTCCTTGGGACCGCGTGGGCCGCGCCCGCCGTCACGGGCGACCACCGCGGCCTCGCCTCGCCGACAGGGCCCCGGCGGTGTCTGATGGCTCTGTGGTGGCTACACAGGAGATGCGCCGACCGGCCGTCTTCGCCCTTCAGACACTGGTGATCGCCGCCTGCTACTACGGAGCAGGACGGCTGGGACTCATGCGGCGGCTCACGGTCGAAGGCGCTGTGTTCACACCCATCTGGCCGCCCAGCGGCGTCGCGGTGGCCGCCCTGCTGCTCCTCGGGATCCGGGCGTGGCTCGGGATCGCGATCGGGGCGCTCCTGGTCGTCCTGTCCCTCTCCTCGTTCTCCACGCTCCAGCCCTCCGCGGCGGGCATCGTCGCGGGCAACACGATCGCGCCGGTCTGCGCCTACCTCCTGCTGCTCGCCGTGCACTTCCGCACGGATCTGAGCCGGTTCCGCGACGGTCTCGCCCTGGTCTTCCTGGCCGCGCTGGGCGCCATGACGATCAGCGCGACCGCGGACGTCGGCGTGCTGGTGGTGACGGACAAACTGGCCCTGGGCGACTTCTGGCCGGTCTGGCTGGCCTGGTGGGTGGGCGACGCGATGGGCGTCCTCATCGTCACCCCGGTCATCCTGATGCTGTACGCCATACGAGCGCCGGTGGGCCTGTCACGGTGGAAGGAGGCCGCCCTCATCCTCCTCGCGGCCGCCGTCCTGGTGCCGGTCGCCACCCGCAGCTCCATCAGCATGCTGTTCCTGGTCTATCCGCTGCTGATCTGGGCGGCCCTGCGGTTCGAGCTCGCGGGCAGCCTGGTGTGCGCCCTCTTCGCCTCCGTCATGGCCACCGTCGCGGCGACGCAGGAGGTGGGTCCCTTCCACCGGCTGAGCCATGTCGAAGTCATGATCAAACTCCAGGCCTTCAACGGAACCATGGCGCTGACGGCCCTCCTCCTGTCCGCCGTCATCACCGAACAGCGCAACACCAGACGCTCCGTCGAACTGGCCTGCCAGGAACTGGTGGAGGTCCTCGAACATCTGACGGCCGGGAATCCCACGCCCAGACCGCCTCCCGTGGAGGAGGACGGCCACGCTTGACGGCGGGACACCAGCGCCGCTGCCGCCCTGTTCCGCAGGCGCCCGACCGCAATCCCGAGGGACGCGGTCCGGCGCCCCTTCCGGCTGCCCCGACGGCACCGTGCCGTCGTACGGCCCGGTGGGGAAGGATGAGACCACCAGCGAAGAACCACCGACGTGGAGGTGCGGGTACATGCAGCACGAGCGAGCGGGCCGTCCGGCCGGCCCCGAGGACCTCGTCGACGTAGCCCGGTTGGTCACCGCGTACTACGCGCTCCACCCCGACCCGGCCGAACCCGGCCAGCGCGTCGCCTTCGGCACGTCCGGACACCGCGGCTCGTCCCTGGCGACCGCGTTCAACGAGGACCACATCGCGGCGACGAGCCAGGCCATCTGCGAGTACCGGGACGGCCAGGGCATCGACGGCCCGCTCTTCCTGGGCGCCGACAGCCACGCGCTCTCGGAACCCGCGAAGGTCACCGCCCTGGAGGTGTTCGCGGCCAACGACGTGTCCGTGCTCCTCGACAGCGCGGACGGCTACACGCCCACACCGGCGGTCTCGCACGCCATCCTCACGTACAACCGGGGACGCTCCGCGGGCCTCGCCGACGGTGTGGTCGTCACCCCCTCCCACAATCCGCCCGCCGACGGCGGCTTCAAGTACAACCCCCCGAACGGCGGCCCGGCGGGCTCCGAGGCGACCTCCTGGATCCAGGACCGGGCCAACGAACTCATCAGGGACGGCCTCAAGGACGTACGGCGTATCCCCTACGCCCGCGCGCTCGCCGCGCCCGGCACCGGCCGTCACGACTTCCTCGGCACCTACGTGGCCGATCTCCCGCAGGTGCTGGACCTGGACGCGATCCGGGCGGCCGGAGTCCGCATCGGCGCCGACCCGCTGGGCGGGGCGTCGGTCGCCTACTGGGGGCGCATCGCCGAACAGCACGCGCTGGACCTGACCGTGGTCAACCCGCTCACCGACCCCACCTGGCGTTTCATGACGCTGGACTGGGACGGCAAGATCCGGATGGACTGCTCGTCGCCCTACGCGATGGCCTCGCTCATCGAACAGCGGGACCGCTTCCAGATCTCCACGGGCAACGACGCCGACGCCGACCGGCACGGGATCGTCACCCCGGACGGCGGCCTCATGAACCCCAACCACTATCTCGCCGCCGCCATCGCCTACCTCTACTCCCACCGGGAGCAGTGGCCCGCCGGGACGGGGATCGGCAAGACCCTGGTGTCGTCCGGCATGATCGACCGGGTCGCCGCGGACCTCGGCCGCCGACTGGTCGAGGTGCCCGTCGGATTCAAGTGGTTCGTGGACGGGCTGGTCGACGGCTCCCTCGGCTTCGGCGGAGAGGAGTCGGCGGGCGCCTCCTTCCTGCGCCGCGACGGCTCGGTCTGGACCACCGACAAGGACGGCATCATCCTCGCCCTGCTCGCCTCCGAGATCACCGGAGTCACCGGGAAGACGCCCTCCGAGCACTACGCCGGGCTCACCTCGCGCTTCGGTGAGCCGGCCTACGAGCGCATCGACGCCCCGGCCTCGCGCGAGGAGAAGGCCCTCCTGGCCAAGCTGTCACCCGCGCAGATCACCACCGACACCCTCGCCGGGGAGACGGTCACCGCGGTCCTCACCGAGGCGCCGGGCAACGGCGCGCCCATCGGCGGCATCAAGGTGACCACCGAGAGCGCATGGTTCGCCGCCCGCCCGTCGGGGACCGAGGACGTGTACAAGATCTACGCGGAGTCGTTCCTCGGGACCGATCACCTGCGCCGGGTGCAGGACGAGGCGAAGGCGGTGGTCTCCGCGGCCCTGTCCGGCTGACCGTGCCGGACACGACGGAGTCGCGGGGCGGTTCGGTCATGCCGAACCGCGCTTCGTAGAGCCGGATCCGGAAGCCCCGGCCGACGGCGGGTGCCGGGGCCTGTCCGGCCGGTTCGCGTCGTCGCCGGCCGTCCCGGCGGGCGGGACGGCCGAGCGGACGGAGAGGGCCGGGTGGGCGTGTACGGAGAGGGCCGGGTGGGCGGAACGGGCAGGCGGACGGGACGGTCGGGCAGGGCCTGGGGGCGCGCCGTCTGTCCGTCGGCGGTTCGGCGGCATGATGGCCCGTATGCGCATCCGTATCGACGCCCACGACCTGCCCGGCCGCACCTGTCCCGTCCCCGACGGCCGTGGCACCGTCCCGGTGTACGACAACATCCATGTGGCTGTGCAACGCCGTGACCGTCCGGCCGAACTGCTCGACCCCCAGCCCGGCGACGCCGCCCGCGCGACCTGGACGCTCGACTGCACGGTCGCGCCCTCGCCGACGGGGCCGGAACTGAAGGGGCCCTACCTCCAGCACCGCCTGGGGCACCGGTTCATCTATCTGTCGTGGGGCACCGTCGACGAGGCGGGGGTCTTCAGCATGTTCCGCCGCGCCAAGCTGATGCTCGACGCCGTCCCCGCCGACGTGCTCGCCGAGGCCGCGCGCGAGGGGCTCCTCGTCGCCCGGCTGGGTCTGACCGACGCGCACGGCCATCCGCGCTGCGCCCGCGTCGTGCCGCCGGACATCGCGTGGACGGCCGAAGCCGCCGCCTAGCCGCACCCCGCGTTAGAACCTCTAACGAAAGCTCTTGACGCTCACGCCTGCCGGTTATACCTTCTAACTAAAGCGATAGCAGATAACTCGCGGAACGCAGTGGAGGTCGTCATGAACGCCGAAGGGCTCGTCGAGGTCGTCCTGCCGGGCAAGGTGGAGCCGGAGGGGCTGGAGATCCGGCACGGCGCCGTGCCCGTCGCGGGCCCCGGTCAGGTCGTCGTCCGGATGGAGGCGACCGGCGTCTCCTTCGCCGAGCAGCAGATGCGCCGCGGGCGGTACTACGACCAGCCGCCGTTCCCCTTCGTGCCCGGCTACGACCTCGTCGGCACGGTTCTCACCACCGGACCCGGAGTGGACCCGGGGCTGGCCGGCACCCGGGTCGCCGCCCTCCTCAAGGTCGGCGGCTGGGCCAGTCATGTATGCGTGGACGCGGCCGACGTCGTACCGGTGCCCGACGGGATCGGGGCCGCCGAGGCGGAGACCGTGGTCGTCAACGGCATCACCGCCTGGCAGATGCTGCACCGCAAGGCGCGGATCCGCGCGGGCCGGACCGTTCTCGTCCACGGCGCCAACGGCGGCGTCGGTTCGGTCCTGGTCCAGCTCGCGCGCGCCGCGGGCGCCGAGGTGATCGGTACCGCGTCGGCGCGCCACCACGACGCCCTGCGGGAGCAGGGTGTGATCCCCGTCGACTACCGCGCCGGGAACGTCGCGGCACGCGTACGTGAACTCGCGCCCGGCGGGGTCGACGCCGTGTTCGACCATGTCGGAGGCCGCAGCGCCGTCGACTCCTGGCGCCTGCTCGCCCCCGGCGGCACGCTCGTGGCCTACGGCAGCGCCTCCACCCGGGACGACACGGGGTCCAAGCAGTGGCCCGTGCTCAAGCTGCTCGGCCGGGTCTGGCTGTGGAACGCCCTGCCCAACGGCCGCCACGCGTACTTCTTCAACATCTGGGCCGGCCGCGCCCTGTCCCGGAGCCGCTTCCGGGCCCGGCTGCGCGCCGACCTCACCCAGGTCTTCGGCGCCCTCCAGCGCGGTGACGTCACCGCCCGGATCGCCGCCCGGCTGCCGCTGACCGAGGCGGCCGAGGCCCTGCGGCTGGCCGAGTCCGGCACGGTCGCCGGAAAGGTCGTCCTCAATCCGTAGGGCGCCGGACCGTCGTACGGGGTCGCGGTGTCCTCGGGGAGAGGCGCGCTGTCCTCCGGAGCTAGGGCTGCTCCTCGACGACCATCTCGCCCAGCAGGGACCAGTCGTCCTGGGGGATCTTCATGTTCACGATGCGCGGTGTCGCGGTCAGGTGCCGGGGCAGGGCCTGCTGGGCGGCCTTGAAGTGCGCGGACTGGACGTGGGACGCGCCGGCCTCGTCGTCCCGGAAGGCCTCGACCAGGACGTACTCCGTCGGGTCGTCCAGGCTCCGGGACCAGTCGAACCACAGGCAGCCGGCCTCGGCGCGGGTGGCCGCCGTGAAGTCGGCGGTGATCTCGGGCCACTTCTCCGCGTCCTCGGGGCGGACGCTGAACTTGACGGTGATGAAGATCATGAGGGCTCCTCGCGTCGGTGTCGAGCCATTCTGTGCCGCCCGCGGCAGGGGAACGCCAGGGGCCTGTAAGCCGATCGGGGGAACCACCGCGACCGGATCGCTCCTGTCCGGGGCCCGTTCTCGAACGGCCTTGCGGAGCTCTGTCGGCCTCTGTATCGTTTTTCGATAACATCGATAATCGATATGGGGGAGTCATGGCGAGGGTACGCAATCCACTGGAGCCGATGTCGAGCGCGGTCACGATGATCGTGACGCTGTTCGCGGCGGTGACCGTCCTTGGCGTGTTCGGTTCGATGTTCATGGACGGAGTCAGCGTCCTTCGCATCGGGGACACGACGGTCTGCGTCACGGACACGACGACGACGGTGGGCGCCGGCGACGAGCCGTCCCCCCTGGGGTTCAGGGCGGCGCCGGGGGCCTCGATGAGCCTGGACGCCCATCCGAGCTTCTGCACGCGCGATCCCAGCACGGTCCAGGGCCTGCTCAACACCGCGACCCAGCTTCCCTCGTTCGTCTTCACCGTCGGGGCGCTCCTGCTCGTCCTCCGGTTGATCAGGGGAGCCGAGGGCGACGGCCTCTACACCGCGCGGACGGCGCGTCGGCTGCGCGGCGTGGGCTGGTGGCTGCTGGCGGGCAGTGTGCTCGCCGCGATCGCGGAGTCCGTGAGCGAGAAGGCGCTGATCCATTCGCTGAGCCGAGGCGGCGACGTCAACGCCCTGTCCGGGTTCCTCTCGTGGGACGCTCCGTACATGGCGATACTCACCGGCCTCGGCGTCCTCTCCTTCGCACGGATCATGCGCGTCGGCGTCGCCATGCGAGAAGACCTCGACGGAACGGTCTGATGCCCGAGGACAAGGAGGAGCACGCGATCGAGGTCCACCTCGACCGTCTGCTCGAAGAACGCGGGATGACGCTGGCGGAGCTCGCGGACCGGGTCGGTGTCACCCATGTGAACCTGTCGATCCTGAAGAACGGCCGGGCCAGAGCCGTACGGTTCACCACGCTGACCCGGCTCTGCGAGGTGCTGGAGTGCCAGCCGGGCGACCTTCTCAGCTACCGCCCGCCCGGGCGGGGGACCGGACGGACCGTCATGTGACGGCCCGTTCCCCCGGTCCGGGGGCGTCGGCTTCGGGCTGCTCGTCGGTGAGTTCGGGCTCCAGGCCTTCACCGACGTCGGCGTGAGGCCTCCCGGTGTCGGCCCGCCAGGCCTCGAACGCCCAGGCGGTGAGGGCGACGACGGTCAGCCCGAGCAGCCAGCCGCCCAGCACGTCACTGAACCAGTGGACGCCCAGCGCGACCCGGGTGAACCCGACGCCGACGACGGAGAGCACGGCGGCGCCCCAGCACAGCGCGCGCCAGGAACGCGGCACCAGCGGCAGCAGGACCAGCAGAAGGATGGCGAAGGACGTCGTGGCCGTCATCGCGTGACCCGAGGGGAAGGAGAACCCCGGCGCCCGAGCCACCGGATCCTCCAGCGACGGACGTGCCCGCTCGACGACCGTCTTCACCAGGAGCCCGATGAACCCGCCGGCCACCGCCGTCACCGCGGACCACGCGGCCAGACGCCAGGCCCGGCGGTACAGGAGCCACGCCGTCAGCAACGCAACAGCCGTACGCAAGGTGACCGGATCCCAGACCCGGTCGGAGAGGAAACGCAGCGTACTGGTCCAGGAGGGATGCTCCAGGGCGATCTCGTGCAGCCGGCGGGCGGCGCCCGCGTCCAGTCGGCGCAGGGGCTGCCATCTGCCCTCGACCAGCACGAGGAGCAGACCGAACGGCACCGCGGTGATCGCGGCCACCGCGGCCGAGCCGAGCAGCCGGGCGCCGAAGCGGCGGTCGGCCGTCCGTCGGCGCTCCCGCAGTTCCCGCAGCTTCCGGACCGTTGTGCGCGTCGGCATTCAGACTCCCGGATCGGGTTCGACCGGACCGGGGCGCCGTGCGCGCGAGGCTTCGAGCTGGGCGGCGAAGGACAGTCCGAGGAACAGGGCGATGGAGGTCAGATAGGCCCAGAGGAGGAGGGACATGAAGGCACTCAGGGGGCCGTAGACCGTGTCGAAGGTGCCGCTGATCCCGAGGTAGAGACTCAGCAGCCAGGTCAGCGCCGTCCACAGCACCAGGTACACGGCGGCGCCGAAGACCAGCCAGGTGTAGCCGGGCTGGCGGCGGCGCGGCGAGCGGCGGAAGATCGCGCTGGCCGAGATGAGGGCGAGGAGCAGACCGGAGGGCCAACGCAGGAGATCCCAGGCGGTCTTGGCGGCTCCGTCGAGGTGGTAGACGGTCACGACCGCGGACGCCAGGTCGCCGCCGGCCACCATCAGGATGAATCCGAGGCCCAGCGGGATGCCCGCGCTCAGGGACATGACCAGGCCGCGCAGGTACTTCCGGTGGAAGACGCGGTCGCGTTCGTTCCCGTAGATCCGGTTGGCACCCCGCTCGATCTGGCACATGGCGGTGGTCACGTTGACCAGGGAGAAGGCCAGTCCGAACCACAGGGCGACCTGCGCCCCGTCGCCCGCGGTGTGCCGGCTGCGGCGCAGCGCGTCGTCGACGACGTCGGCGCTCGGGCCCGCGGCGATCCGGCGGATCGTCAGTTCGGCGACCCTGCCGAAGTTCTCGGTGTGCAGGACCGAGGACAGACCCACGAACGCGATGGCGAGCGGGATCAGGGCCAGCACCGTCTGAAGGGCGAGCGCGCGGGAATGGCTGAACCCGTCGGCGTAGCGGAACCGGATGAACGCGTCGCGCAGCAGGGGCCAGCCGCCGTAGCGGCGCAGCGACGCGAGGGCTTCGTCGGCGGAGAGCTCGTCGCCGGACATGGCGTGGGTCTCCGGGACCTTGGTCGCGGTGCCCATTCACTTCTCCCTGGAGGGGAGCAGGACGGTCAGGGCGCCGGGGCGGACCTCGGCGGTGAGACGTCGGCCGGGGCCCACCGGATCACCGTCGAGTTCCCTGGACTGCGGCGTGTCGAAGGTGAGTTCGGCGCGCCGGAAGGTGAAGAACTCCACGGGGACGCCGTGGTGGTCCTCGCCCTCCGCCGCGAGGGTCTGCACGGTGGACGGCCGGGGAGGCGTGGCGCGCCCGCGCAGCAGTGTGCCGATGGCGCGGATCCAGCCGCCCGGTCCGCGCGGGTCGAGGACGAGGAGGTCGAGCTGTCCGTCGTCGGGGCGGGCGGCGGGCAGCAGTGTGACGCCGCCCTGCACGGTTCCGACGTTGGCGACGAGCACCATGCGGGCCGTGCGGCGGAACGCGGGGGCTCCGTCGAGCCGGATCGTCACCCGCATCCGGGGCGTGCGCAGGGTCCCGATGCCGGCCAGCGCGTAGGCCGGCCAGCCGAGGGCCGACTTGGCACGTGGATCGGTGTGCTCCATCATCGCGGCGTCGAGTCCGGCCCCGGCCATCGCGGTGAACCGGGTGGCGGGCAGGCCGTCGCCCTCGACGGCGGCGAGGTCGAGCGGGTGCGGACCGCCGGTCAGCGCGGCTTCGAGCGCGTCCACGGGGGAGAGCGGCAGACCGAGGTTGCGGGCCAGCAGATTGCCGGTGCCGCAGGGTACGACGGCCAGGGGGACGCCGCTGTCGGCCAGGGCGTCGGCGACCGTGCGGACCGTTCCGTCACCGCCGCAGACCACCACGAGGGTCGCGCCCTCGCGGACCGCGCGGGCCGTCTGTCCCGCCCCGGGATCGTCCGCGGTGGTCTCCAGGAACACGGGGTCGCGGTGGCCGTGCCGTTCGAGGGTTTGCCGCAGTTCGTCGCGCTGGGCCTCGTCGGTCACCGTGGGATTGAGGATCACGGCGGTCGTGCCGGGCGCACGCTCCTCGACGGCCGGTGCGGCCGGAGTGCCGCCGGTGGAGGGCGCCGCGGTCACGGACGGGTCGACCAGCAGGGCGCGCCCCACGATCAGCAGGGACAGCCCGCCGTTGGTGAGGCCGCCCAGGACGTCGGTGGGGTGGTGCATACCCCGGTAGAGCCGGGCGGCAGCCACGAGCAGCGGCAGGAGCAGCAGCAGAGCGGCCACGATCCTGCGCCACGGCCCGCGGACGCGGGAGAGCACGAGAACCGCCAGACCCGCGTACAGCGCGGTCGCCGCGCCGGTGTGCCCGGAGGTGTAACTCGACGTGGGCGGCGACGCGTCGAGGCGGTCCACCTCCGGCCGGTGGCGGTCCACCGATTCGGTGATGGCCAGGAACACCAGCGACTGCAGCGAGACGGCGACGGCGAGGAAGACCGCCTGGCGCCACATCGGGAGGCGGGGTATCAGGAGCAGCCCCAGACAGACCGCGAGCGTGATGGTCACGACCGTGAGGGTGTTGCCGGCCTCGGAGGCGATGGACGACAGCGTGGTGAGGGTGCCGGTGCGGGCCTGTTCGAGCCGCTCGTTCACGGTGTCCTCGGCCGTCAGCGGCCACAGCCCGTGGGCGGGTCCGGTGATCAGCAGTCCGAGGCCCACCATCGTGGCCGCCTGGCACGCCGTCAGCGCGGCGATGCGGGCGGCGGTGCGGCCGGTGCCCCGGGGCAGTGCGAACGACCGGGGGGAGCCGGAGGCTTCGGTGCGGCTGCCGGCGGGTCCGGCGGCTCTGTCCGGTAGGGCGGTCGGCATCGGTTCTCCCAGGGGCAGCGCGGTGGGCCGTTGTCCGCCCGGGACGCGCTTCCTCCCGGGTCCACGGCCGTCTGCCCCGGATCGCCTCGGACAGACCTGCTACGACGTGCGCCCGGACGGAAACAGGTCCGCCCCGGGACGCGACCTCAAGGTCGCGTCCCGGGGCGGACGTGTGTCGGCTCTGTGTCGGATCAGCCGTGGTAGGTGATGTAGCCGTTGCCGTCACGGTCGTTGGCGGACTTGGTGTACGAGTGGACGTCGGCACGGGCGCCGGACGACTTGTACAGGTAGATGCTGTCCTTGTCGTTGTTCCAGATGAAGTTGCAGTTCTGGCGGTAGACGACGTTGCCGGCGTCCGAGTCGGTGCCGTGGCCGCCGCGCAGCTTCACCGAGTCCCCGGGCTCCAGGTAGTGGTTCGCCGGGAAGGTGAACTTGTTGCCCGTCGCGTCCTTGACGACGTACCCCTTGAGGTTCACGGTCGTACCGGACGAGTAGTTCTTGATGACCAGGTACTCGCTCTTGGTGTTGCCGCTGGAGCAACTGTTGGAGTCACGGCCGGGCGCGTCGTACTGGACGCCCTTGATCTTCAGCGCGGACGAATACTCCGTGGCCTGGGCCGGAGCCGTGGCGATGGCGGCGAGCGTGCCGGCAGCAGCGGCGGTGACGGCCAGGGCAGTGCGGATACGCATGAGGAATCCCCCCTCAGTGGTGCGGATGAAACCCCGTGAGCATACCGATGATGTGATCAATGGATGACGGAGTTGTGTGGGACTCGTAAGACTCTCCGGTCAGGGGCCCGCTGTGACTTCGCTTACCTTCTCTTGTCCGACAAGAAAGGCATACCTAAGTTCTCTCCCATGGCTCCACGAATTCCCCCGCTCCCCAGCGGCCCCGACTCCGAGCTGGTCGAGTTCTCCGTCGACCTCACCGCCCAGGAGGTCCAGCGACAGGCCCAGGTCCTGTCCGTCCTCGGCCCCGACTGGGACCCGGTCGAGGTCATGCGCCAGGAGGAGGCCGCGTACGCCCTCCTGTACTCCGGGCTCGACGAGGAGCAGCGGCGCGTGTACGACGACCTCGTCGCGGCCGGCGTACTTCCCCGTCGCGGAGACGGCCGTGCTGCCGCTTGACCCGCAGGCGGATGTCGGCCGACGCGCCTGGGTGACCTGCCCGAACTGCGCGGACAGTCACGGATGCGCCTCCTGCGCACAGCGGCGGTCGTGCTCCGACCACTGGCGCTACCTGCTCTCCACCACCGGAAGCCTGCTCCACCTGCAGTGCCCGTCGTGCACCCACGTCTGGGTCCACGAGACCGGATTCGGCGCCACCCGATCCGTGTGGAGCCGCATCACGGGCGGCCGCCCGGGACGCTGACCCGGTGGGTCGGCGGCGCGGGCACAGGATCCGCGCACCCCTGATGACCAGCAGGTCATGCCGGGGTTATCCTCAGGGCCCCAGGCGGGTCGAACTCGTCCGACGCGCCCCTGTGGGAAGATCACAGCCCCGCACGACAGCAGTCCGGGCCCGCGCACGCCATCGCTCGTAGATTCGAAGACGCTCGCGGCCCACCGGTGGATGACGGACCGGCCCGCGCGGGTAAAGAAACTGCATGCGCATCTGCGCGAACATCCCACTGCCGAAGGACTGCCGGTCTTGGACCTCCCACACTCAGAATCCCCTGCCGCGCGGCGTCCTGGGCGCACCTGGACCGTCCGCATCTCCGGCCACAGCGACCGCACCGCGTCGGTCACGTGCTCCTCTCCCTGCGCGATGCCGCCGCGGTCCCGTGACCTCGCCGCGCTGCGCCGCTTCGCCGAGGCCCACATCGGCGCGCACGCCCGCGCGGCCACCGTGCACGCGGACGCCGCCTGCGCCTGTCGGCAGGCGCAGTGCGCCGCGCACGAGGGCACCCAGGTGCACTGCATGGGCAGCGTGCTGCTGGTGCTGCGCCATGATCCGGCCATTGCCCAGGTGTGGAACCTGATGGAAGTGTGCGCCGCCTGCGCCCCGTTGATGACGCACACCCGCGTCCTGGGCCGCGCCCTGCCGCGCACCCGCACGCCGTCCGCGCCCTCCGCTCCGGCGGCCACCGCCGCCGCCCCCGCGGTCGCTCCCGCGGTTCCCGGCGGCTTCAGCGCCCCGAGCGGACCCGGCTTCAACAGCGCGGACGCGCCCCCGGCACCGTCGCGCCGCCGCTCCGGCGGACCCGGCCGCCCCCAGTCGCGGCAGGGCCGGCGCGACCAGGGCAGATCGCGCGGCTGACCGCGATCCCGCCCGCTCCCGGCCGGTCGCGGTCCGGCCCGCACCGGGCCGGCCCCGCGGACATGGCGTGCCGGAGGCGGGCGCGAGGCCCGGATCGGGGCATTTCGTGAACGGCACCTGTTCGGTTGAGGGTTCACCATCGACTGAAAGGCGTTGCATGTCTTTGCGCAATTCTTGCAGGCGTTGCAAGGTGGCTCGCGCCGCGGCTCCACGGCCGCCGCATCCGCCGACCTGAAGGACGCCTCCATGTTCACCATCAGCCGCTTCGTACCTCCGCGCGGGCTCAGGGCGGCTCTGGGCCTGTCCGTCGCCGTGCTGGGCCTGCTGGGTGCCGCCGGAGCGCCCGCCACCGCGCGCGACGCCGGACCGGATGTCCTCATGGGAGAGGCCGTCGACACGACCCCCGTCCCGGACTGCGTCCACTACTACAGCGACTGGCGCTACACGACCGTCGTCAACGACTGCGACACCACCGTGGACGTCACCGTCCGGTACACCGAGTACCAGGACGCGCCGTGCCGCACCCTGCTGCCCCGGGCGATCGCCACGTTCGCCGGCTACGGCCCCCAGCTCAACTACGTCACCGGGCTGAGCGGCTGCACGCCGCCCGGCGTGTGACGGTGCCGCGCGTCACGCCGGCCCGGGCGGGGGTCTCCCCGCGCCCGGGCCTCCGGCCGTACGCCGTCGCGCCGTCATGCCGCCGGGCTGTCCAGGGGCCTCAGTTCGTCGGCGTACGAGACGGAGACACGGCGCATCAGACCGTCCTCGGTGATGTCGTACTGCCCGAGGCGCCACAGCGGCGGCGAGTAGGCGTGCAGGGAGACCGCGTCGTCGGTGGCGCCGGTGAGGCGGTGGATGTGGTCGGGGCCGAAGCAGAACGAGTGGCCCGCACCGACGCCGACGGACAGATGGCGGCCGCCGATACGGGGGTTGGACTCGGTCAGCACGCCCTGCACCACCCGCACCGCGCCCGAGGAGATGTCGTGGTCGTGCCAGCCGGTGTCGTTCCGCCGGGTCCAGCACAGCAGCCAGACGTCGACGTACGCGTCGCGGTGCAGCGAGACGTAGTGCCGTTCGTCGTGGGAGAAGGCGATCAGGTCCCGCCACAGCCCGGGTCGGGCGGCGAGGTCGTCGACGAGTTCCCGCAGCTCGTGCTTGTCGAGCGTGCGGTCCGGCAGGGACGAGTACGTCACGGCGGGACTCCCTTCCAGAGGTGGTCCGCGGGGCGGCTCAGGTGCGGCCGCGCAGCAGACGGGCGGGGTTGACGGTGCGCAGGGCGTGGACGGCGGCGTCCGCTCCCAGGTCGGGGACGACGGGTGACGCGTAGGGACGGTCGCTTCCGCTGACGACGCCGTCGACACCGACGGCCCGGACGAGGGCGTCCACGGCTCGGGTGCCGTACGAGGACGTGTCGTAGAAGACGTCGAAGTCGACCTCGCCCCTGCCGCCGCCCCGCGCCGCGAGCCGTTCGCCGTGCAAGGGGGCCAGGCCGGCGAGTGCGGCGAAGCAGACGCGCAGTCCCGGATGGCGGGCGCGGCCGAAGGCCCGGAACGCGAACCACGCCGCGTGGAGCTGCTGTTGATAGGGGACGAGGGCCGCCCACCAGGGCGGGGCCGCGGGAGCGGGCGGCGCCTTGCCGGGGTGGACGAACAAGGGCTTGCCCAGGCGGTTGAGGACGTCGAGCAACGGAGCGCAGGTGTGCCAGCCCGCCGCGTCCAGGAGCGCGGTGGCCGGGAGGTGGAGTCCCACGCAGCCCCGGCGCAGTTCGCGCTCCACCGCCTCGGGGTCCGGTTCGCTCAGACAGGCGGAGGCCCACACGCCGAACGGCGCGGGCAGGGCGAGCGCCCCGTCGTGGAAGGCGCTCAGCAGCGGCACGGCTTCCGCCGCGGGCAGATGCTCGATGCCCAGGGGTCCGGAGAGGGAGACCAGGGCGAGCTCCAGACCGTCGGCGAGGGCCAGACGTGTCCGGGTGCCGAGGTCGTGGTCGGCCGGGTCCACCTCGTAGGGCGGCTCGCCCTCCAGGCGCAGCGTCCAGCCGTCGAGGTGCGGCGGCGCGGTGCGCGCACGCAGCAGTTCGACGAGATCCGGCGGCCAGAGGTGCTGGTGGACGTCGACGGGCATCCTGAAGTCCTCGATGGGTCCGAAGTCCTTGATGAATCCGTGCCGTTGTTGCTGAGGAGCGAAGGTTAACCGCTTCAGTGATGCGCTTAACTTAAGCGGTTAACAACGCGCCCTGTCAATCACTCGCCCCTGCACTCGTTCCTGCTCTTGCCCACGCACTCGCCCGCGCCGAGGGCACGGCCCGGTAGGCTTCCCGGCATGGTCAGGCCTCAGAAGCGCACCACCCTCAGGGAGGTGGCCGAGGCCACCGGCCTCTCCACCGCCGCCGTCTCGTACGCCCTGCGCGGCAAGCATGTCTCCAAGGAGACCGAGGAACGGGTGCGCAAGGCCGCGGCCGAACTCGGCTACGAGGCCCACCCCATCGCCCGTGCCCTCGCGAGCGGCCGCACCAGCATGGTCGGTGTGCTCGCCGGCGACCTCCAGGACCTGTGGCAGCAGCAGCTCATGGCGGCGATCGGCCGGGAGCTCCTGGCGGGCGACCGCTACGCCCTGATCCTGGACGCGGGCGGCGACCCCGACCGCGAACTCGTCCTCGCCAAGAAACTGCGCGACCAGCGGGTCGACGCCCTCGTGGTGTCCCCGGTGAACCCCGCGGCGAAGCAGTGGTCGGCGATCGCCGACGCGCTGCCGGTCGTCGCCGTCGGCGACTCGCTGAGCCGGGCGCGCACGGCCGGACAGGTCATCTTCGACAACCGGGCCGGCATCGACGCCGTCCTGGAGTATCTCCACGGTCTCGGCCACCGCCGGGTGACCGTCCTGACCCCGACCCGGCCGAGCACGCCCGACCGGCCCGCCGACGTCTATGTGCGCGAGGCGGCGGACCGCATCGGCCTGCGGGCCGAACTCGTGCCCTGCCCGCAGGAGTTGGGTGCGGCGACCGTCGTCGCGCGGCGGGTCCTGGACGGGGAGCGGCGCGCCACGGCCGTCTTCTGCTTCTCCGACTCCCTGGCCTACGGGGTGTACGCGGCCGCGGCCGAGGCGTCACTCGTCGTGGGGCGCGACGTCTCCGTGGTCGGCTTCGACGACCACCCCGTCTCCCGGGTCCTCGCGCCGCCGCTGACCACGGTCGGCTGGGGACTGACGCAGATCGCCGCGGAGGCCGCCCGGTTGACCGCGTCCGCGATCGAGGGGAAGCGGGCGCGCCGAAAGGCGATCCTGTGCGCCCCCTCCATGTGCGTGCGCGGCTCGGCCGTGGCCGTCTGACGGCCGCACCGGCACCGTCGGGCGGGTGCCCGGCCCGGTCAGGGGCAGTGGTACGCGAGCTTCGTCGACACGGTGCGACGCACGGGGGAGAGCAGGTGCAGCTCGGCGCGTGCCGCGTACCGGCCGTCGCCCTGGAAGGTCCACAACAGGTGCATGCGGGCCTGCTTCTGATCACGCGTCAGGTCCTCGCGCAGGACGCCCGAGGAGGTGCCGTCGCTGCGGACCCAGCGGTACGTCAGCTCACCGGCCCTGCCGTTGGTGCTCACCGTGGCCGTGATGTCGGTGGTCTCGCCGCAGCCGGGGGAGGGTGACGCGGCGGAGACCGTGACGTCGTGCACCCCGAGGGACGGGGTGGCGCGGTGCCACAGGAGGAAGGCGACGACGGCCAGCAGCACCACGCCGGGCAGCGCGTGCCGGCGCCAGGTCCGGCGTCGTACCGGCGCGGCCGGAGCGACGTGGCCCATCCGGCGCATGGTGTCGGCGGTCACGCCGGGGCCGAAGCGCAGCAGCGTGCCCTCGACCCGGTCGGGCCGGACCTCCCCGGCCCCGCCGCCGGACAGCTCGACCGTCGCCGGACTCCCGGTGAGGGCAAGGGTGTCGGAGGAGTCCGGCCGCTGGATCCAATGGCTGGCCAGTGCGGTCGCGCTGTAGTCGTCGTCGGGGGAGGAGGCGCCCGAGGCGCTCTGGTTCTGGTTCATCCGATCGAGCACCGCCGGGTGAGAAGCTGCTGCCATCCGCCGCCGTCGGCGGAGGCGGGCTGGGTCCTGCCCTGCACACCCCAGTAGCAGCCCGTTCCCTGGAACGTGTGGTCGAGGGCGATGGTGTACTGGGTCGAACCGCTGCGCCGGTACGTCTCCGCCGCCCCGTCCTGCGTTCCGGCCTGGCCGCTGACCTCACCGGTGAACCAGGCGACCGTGAGTGTGACCGGCCCGGTGCCGTCGGTCGTGACGGTGACCGTGGCCGCCGCCGTCGAGGTTCCCGTCTGCCGGAAACCGCTGAACACGACGGACTTGACGCCGACGCTGGGGGACGGCGACGGGGAGGCGGTGGTGGGCGAGGCCGTCGGCGTGGCCGGTGTCGTCGGCGGCGCGAGAGTCGCCGACGCGGAGGCGTCGGGGGTCGCGGACGCCGACGCGGTCGGCCCGGCGGTGGCGTCCGTGGCCGAGCCGGACGGAGTGGGCGAAGCCGACGCGGACGACGAGGACGACGGCGACGGGGAGCCGGAGTCCGCCGTCGCGGTGGGGCCGCCGTCACCGGTCGGCTGCGCGCTGGTGGTGGCCAGTGCCTCGGCGGCCCTGCGGGGTGTGCCGAAGTCCGGGGCGTGCCGGTCGATGCCGTACGTCAGCAGCAGGGCCGCGACGAGCGCGGCGACGGACACCAGCAGGGAGCGGAGGCTCGGCCGCCAGGCCCGGAGCCGGTCCGAAGTCCTGGCGAGGATCGTGCGCGCGGTGTCCGTGGCGTGACGCGGCACGGAGGGGGCGGAGGGAAGCAGCAGGAGGAACAGGGCCACGAGCGCCGCGAGTTGCCGGCGGCCGCGCTCCTCCCAGTCCGGGCCGTACGCTCCGCCGGCCGTCGCCTCCAGCTCCGCGACGAAGTCCTCGGCGTGGGCGGGCCGTTGCTCGGGTGCCTTGGCGAGCCCCCGCTGGACCAGCGAGCGGACCGGTTCGGGGACCTCGTCGGCGGGGATGGCCCCGTCCACGTGCTGAAGGGCGAGTTCGGCGAGGTTCTCGCCCGTGTAGGGCTTGCGGCCGGTCAGACACTCGAAGAACGTCGCGGTCGCCGCGTAGACGTCGGCGGCGGGCGAGGCGGGCGCGCCGGTCCACTGCTCGGGAGCCATGTACGACGGTGTGCCCGCGATGCCGGCCGTCGTGCCGTCGGTGGCGGCGATCCCGAAGTCGACGAGCTTCGACGTGCCGTCCGGGCGGACGAGGACGTTCTCCGGCTTGTAGTCGCGGTGGACGACGCCGACGCGGTGGGCGTCGGCGAGGCCGAGCAGCGAGCCCTTGAGGAGGACGAGGGCGGCCTCGGGATCGAGGGGCGCCTGCTGGGCGAGCAGGACCCGCAGGCACACGCCGTCCACCAGCTCCATGACGATGGCCGCGCCCTCGGGTCCCTCCACGTACTCGTAGAGGCCGGCCACGTGGTCGCTGCGCAGCCCGCCGAGCAGCCGCGCCTCCGCCCGGAACTCCTGGACGAAGCCCGGACGGGTGCGCAGCGACTCGCTGAGGTACTTCACCGCGACCGGATGACCGGTCTCCTCGTGCACGGCCAGCGCGACCCGACCGCTCGCCCCCGAACCGAGCTCGCGGGACTCGCTGTAGCCCGGTACCGCCCATGTGCTCATGACTCATGCCTCCCCGAGACGTGGGGCCCGTGCGGCAGTCCGGTCCCCACGCGCTCCAGTCCTGTGCTGAGACACGATCGGGGCCGCTTCGGTTGCAGGGCGGCGGTCACGGGATCGCCGGGTGTCCGTCAGCCCAGTTCGGCGAGGTCCTCGGCGGTCAGTTCGAGTTCTCCCGCGGCGATGTTCTCCTCCAGGTGCGCCAGGGAGCCGGTGCCGGGGATGAGCAGGATGCTCGGAGACCGGGCCAGCAGCCAGGCCAGGGCCACCTGGGGCGTGGTCGCCCGGTGGCGTGCCGCCACGGCCTCCAGGTGCTCGGCGGTGACCGGCTGGAAGCCGCCGACCGGGAAGAAGGGCACGTAGGCGACACCGGCCTCGGCGCAGGCGTCGACGAGGGGATCGTCATCGCGCTGCGACAGGTTGTAGAGGTTCTGGACGCAGGCGATCGGTGCGATCTTGCGGGCCTCGGCGAACTGGTCGGCGGAGACGTTGGAGATGCCCAGGTGCCGGATCAGCCCCTCGTCGCGCAGGGCCAGCAGCGCTTCCAGCGGCTCGGCCAGGGAGGTCGCGTCCGCCTCGCCGACATCACCCATCCGGAGGTTCACCACGTCCATCCGGTCCAGGCCGAGCGAGCGGAGGTTCGCCTCGACGCCCCGGCGCAGATTGTCGGCCGTCAGGCCCGTCTTCTGCTCCGCGGGCAGCGCGATGTCGGCCCCCTCGACCAGGGCGCCCACCTTGGTCACGATCACCAGGTCGTCCGGGTAGGGGTGCAGCGCCTCCCGGATCAGCTCGTTCGCCGACACCCCGTCCCGCGCGTAGTAGTACGAGGTGTCGATGTGGTTCACCCCGAGCTCCACGGCGCGCCGCAGAATGGCCAGCGAGGTTTCCCGGTCCGGCCGCTCGCCCCGGGGCCAGCCGGTCAGCTTCATCGCGCCGTAGCCGATGCGCGCGACACCCAAGTCGCCGCCGATTTGCCATCGTTCAGTGGTCACGGCCACCACCCTAGGTCCTGCCGAGCCGGGCCGGTATCGGAGACGAGGGACGGGTCCGGGGCGGAGGCGGCCCGGAAAGCGGCTGGGGCGTATCGCCGAGTCGTTCGAGGACAAACCGGGACACACGCGAGACGCTGCTCCCGGGCAACCAGTCGGACCCGGTCTCCGGGTCACCCCGTTCCCGGCCCTCGCCGCCGCGGCCCCGTACGAAGGAGTCATCCGTGACCGAGTCACCGTCCACCCCGGCGACCGACGACGCGTACCGCTTCGAAGACCTGCGCGCGCTGTTCATCAACTGCACCCTCAAGCCCGCACCCGCCCTGAGCCACACCGAAGGGCTGGTCGACAAGAGCAGCGCGATCATGGAGGCGCAGGGAGTCACGACCGAGGTCGTGCGCGCCGTCGACCACGACATCGCCCCGGGCGTCTACCCGGACATGACCGAACACGGCTTCGCCACGGACGACTGGCCCGCGATCCAGGAGCGGGTGATGGCCGCCGACATCCTCGTCCTCGCGGGGCCGATCTGGCTGGGGGACAACAGCTCGGTCACCAAGCAGGTGGTCGAGCGGCTCTACAGCTGCTCGGGGCTGCTCAACTCCGCGGGCCAGTACGCGTACTACGGCCGCGTCGGCGGCTGTCTGATCACCGGCAACGAGGACGGCGTGAAGCACTGCGCGATGAACCTCCTCTACAGCCTCCAGCACCTCGGCTACACCATCCCGCCGCAGGCCGACGCCGGCTGGATCGGGCCGGCGGGACCCGGTCCGTCCTATCTCGACCCGGGGTCGGGCGGTCCCGAGAACGACTTCACCAATCGCAACACCACGTTCATGACCTGGAACCTGATGCACATGGCGGCCCTGCTGAAGCGGTCCGGCGGCATCCCCGCCCACGGCAACCAGCGTTCGCTGTGGGACGCGGGCTGCCGTGCGGACGCACCCAACCCCGACTACCGCTGAGTCACGGACCGCGTGCGGGCCGGTCGAGCAACCGGGCGCCGATGGCGGCGCCCGGTGACGATCTATTGACGCTGTCCGGCACCCAGATTGTGGGCAACACTGCCGGGAACCGGCAATGCGCATGCCACGCACCGCGTCACATGATGTCGGCACGGGGGCACGGGGGCACGGGGGCACGGGGGACGGTTCCGTGCCGGACATCGGCAGAGTCGACGGTGTCCGGCACAGGCCGACAAGGGGTGCGGTGGCCTGAGGGTGTGGCTCAGGCGGACCTAGGGCGCGGGCCAGTTGCTCAGCAGGGCGTCGAGGGCGTCCAGGATGCGGGCCCAGCTCTCGGAGGAGTCGGGGGCGCTGTGGCTGAAGCCTCCACTCGACTCCAGGCTCACATAGCCGTGGAACACGCTGCCCAGCAGACGGACCGCATGGGTCTCGTCCGGTTCCGTGAGGTCGTAGCCCCGCAGGATCGCCCGCATCATCCGCGCGTGCTTGACGCCCGCGCTCGCCGCCGCGGTCTCGGGGTCGAGCCTCAACCGCGCGGCGTCGTAGCGGCCGGGGTGTTCTCGGGCGTAGTCGCGGTAGACGTTCGCGAAGGCGGTCAGGGCGTCCCGGCCGGCCCGTCCGGCCAGCGCGGCGGCGCCCCGCTCGGCGAGTTCGTCCAGGGCGAACAGGGCGATACGGGTCTTGAGGTCCTGCGAGCTCTTCACGTGCGAGTACAGACTCGCGACCTTGACGTCGAACCGCCTGGCCAGGGCCGAGACGGTCACCTGATCGAAGCCGACCTCGTCGGCCAGCTCCGCTCCCGCCCGTGTCAGGCGCTCGGTGTTCAGTCCCGCTCGACCCATGTCCTCCCTCTCCCTCGCGCTCTCCCTCGGCGTAACCGATTATGCATTTGCCTAAAGCTTTTAGGCAAATTACCGTGAGTCTTATGAAGCCGTTGACCGAGCAAGAGATCCGTACCGCGTTCGTGAACTGCACCAAGGGTGAGGCGAAGCGTCTGTCGGTCCCGCGCGACCTGGCCGAGCGGCCCTGGGACGACCTGGACTACCTCGGCTGGCGGGACCCTCAGGCGCCCGATCGCGCCTACGTCGTGGCCGAACTGGGCGACGGACTGAAGGGCCTCATGCTGCGCTGTCCCAGCGCGGCGGTGGGACAGCTACGGCGCAGCATGTGCTCGATGTGTGTGACCACCCACACCGGAGGCGTCTCCCTGATGGTCGCGCCCAAGGCGGGGAAGGCCGGGCAGCAGGGCAACTCGGTCGGCGCCTACATCTGCAGCGACCTCGCCTGTTCGCTGTATGTGCGGGGGAAGCGGGACGCGGGCGTCGGAGGGCGGCTGCACGAGTCGCTGACGCTGGAGGAGAAGATCCAGCGGACCGTGGCGAACCTCGCGGCGTTCATCGCCAAGGTGACGGCCTGACCGGTGCGGTTCGGTGTGGCGTGGTGGGGTGAGGTACGGCTGGGTGGTGCGGCACGGTGCGGTGCGGCGGGGTTCCGCACAGCGCGGTAGGGGTGTGGCGCGGTCGGGTACAGCGCGGTGCGGCGGCGGGCCGCGGCGCGAACGCCGCGGCCGTGACACCGGACTTCACCGACGCCCCTGGGCCCCACGAGGCCGCATGGCTGCGCAAGCCCCGTACGGCGAACGGGTCCGACCGCTTCAGTCGCTGTCCGTCTTCGCCTCCGCCTTGACCTTGGCCTCCGCCTTCACGGGCTGTTCCGAGACGGTCGCCGGCGCCGGGGCCTCTTCGCCCTCGACGGCCGTGTAGAACACGGACGTGCCCTGCTTGGCGCGGTGGGCATGGCTCTTGGCCACGAGGTTCTCGAGGGTGGTCCGGACGACGTTGGTCTGGATGCGACGCTCGGGATGCGTCTGGCCCAGTGCCGTCGACACCTCCGCGGCGGAGCGGGGTTCCCGCTGCTCCGTGAGGTACCGGCGGATGAGTTCGATGAGGGTGGGCTGCGTCGAGGCGTCCTTGGCCGCGGGCTTCTTGGCCGCCGCCGTCCGCACCGCCGTGGCCTTCCCGCTGTCGGCTTTCTTGACCTCGGCCTTCTTGCTCTCGGCCTTCTTGCTCTCGGTCTTCCTGACCCGGACGCGCTTGCCCTCGGCTGCCTTGGCCGGGGTCTTCTGGCGGGGGACCGAGGCGGCCGCCGTCGGCTCGGGGGCGGGCACGACGGGAGCGGGCGCGACGGGTGCGGCCGCGGCCTCCAGCGCCTGCTGAAGGTTGGTGAGCACGGTGTGGTCGTGCCGCAGGGCGTTCAACTGCTCCTGCAGCGCCTCCATTTCCGCACCGATGCGCTCCTGGTCCTTGGCGTTGCGCTCCAGGTCGGCGACCACCTGGGCCTTGTACTGCGATGTCAGTTCGGTGGGAGTCTTGGTGTCGGGCACGATGGGACCTCTCTTCGGAGCGCGGTCGCCACATGAACACCCCGGGAAGATGCCGTGGGGCAAGGCATGTTGGTGTCGGACCGGGCTGCATGGCTGGGCGACCGCGCTTGGCGCGTATGCCCCGGCTTACAGATAGTACGGACAGTGTTGGCCCGTTGTTCCCTTCGCGTGCGGGTTCGCCCCAAAGGGGAGTTCGGGTCGTACCACGGAATTGACTCCCCCTCGGTCCCGCGCGGGCACCGGGGCGGGCACATGAACCCCGGCCCCAACTCGTCCGTGGGGCAGGTGCGGAGGGCGGTGACGCCGTGTCGGGGGCATCGGCCGTGTGCCGACTGTACCGGCGCCGCGCGGGTACACGAACCGTACGACGAGGCACGGACGGAACGAACGGAACGAACGGAAGCGAGGTCGGGCCATGGCGGTCAAGGCGATGGGCTGGGCACACTCGTTCCCGGTCTCCGGAGGGGTGAGTGCCGGGCGACGCTGGACCCGTCGGCACCTGGAGTCCCTGCCGTGGACGGCCGAGGAACCCGACACGGTGGACGCCGTCGTGCTGTCGGTCTCCGAGTTGCTCACCAACGCCCACATCCACGCCCACAGCGACGCGCATCTCGTCCTCACCTGGGACGGCGACTGCCTGCACGTGAGTGTCCACGACGAGGACTCCACCCTGCCGCTCCAGCGTGACCCGGAGCCGGGAGCGGTGTCGGGCCGCGGGGTGGGCATCGTGCGGATGCTCGCCGACGAGTGGGGCATGAAGTGCCAGCGCCACGGAAAGACGGTCACGGCGTGCTTCCGCCCGGCCGGCGCCCGGCAGGGCGGAGACGGCACCGGGCACGGCGAGGATGGCACCTGACACGGCGGAGCCGGCACCTGACAGGGTTACGGCACTTGACACTGGGGTGACGGCACGCGCCTGACAAGGTGGTGTCGGAGCCCGGCAGGTCCGACACCGTGCGGGGAACGCCGAAGCCCCGTTGCATCTACGGACCGGCGCCCCCGGTCCGACATCCCCGGACGGCCCACCCGCCGGGCGTGGCCCTGCCCCGCCGCCTACCGTGAACGGGTGAGCGGCTCCAGCGTTCCGACCGAGGGCGAGGACGGCGCAGACCGGTCGGGCGGCCATCGAACCGACTACGCGGGCGCCATCTACGGCTCGATCCTGGCCGCCTCCGTCGTGGCCACGGCCGGAACGACGGGGGAGTTCCCGCGTCTCCAGGCCGTCGTGCTGCTGGTGGTCACCGGGCTGGTCTTCTGGGCGACCCATGTGTACGCGCAGATCGCCGGCGAACGCATCGTCGGCCAGCGGTGGTCCCTGCGCCAGGTCCGCCGGATCGGCACGCACGAGTGGTCCATCGTCGAGGCGGCCACCCTGCCCGCCGTCGCGGTGGCCGGAAGCGCGCTCCTCGACATGAGTGTGAACACCGGCCTGTGGATCGCTCTGGGCATCGCGGTGGGCCAGCAGGTCATGTGGGCGTGCCTCGGAGCCGTCCGCGCCGGCGCCTCCCGGGGGCTCGTCGTGGCCGAGGGCTTCGTGAACCTGGCCCTCGGACTGATCATCGTCGCCGCCAAGGTCGTCCTGAAGCACTGAGGACCCACGACCGCCCCGGACCTCGGACGACTGGTTAGCCTGGAGCGGAGGGGGAGGCTCGGGTGACGGCCCAGAGGAGGCCGGTATGGCCGGTACGGCAGACACGAATTCCGGGGTCGGCGCCGACGCCGGGACACAGGGCGCGTCCGGCGCCTCGTACGGCGCGGGTAGCGCGGACGGGGGGAGACCTGGCGCCCCCGGTCCCGGGTACGGCGCGGGCACCCCCCGCTACCTGTCGATCGCCGACCACGGCCTGATCGGCGACCTGCGCAGCGCGGCCCTGGTCGGCACCGACGGCACCATCGACTGGTACTGCTGCCCCCGCTTCGACGCGCCCAGCGTCTTCGCCTCGATCCTGGACGCCGACAAGGGCGGCTGCTTCGAACTCGCCGCGGACGTCCCCGCGCGCACGAAGCAGTTCTACTTCCCCGACACGAACGTGCTGATCACCCGGTTCTTCGCGGACGACGGGGTCGGGGAGATCCAGGACTTCATGCCGGTAGTCGACGACTCGCGCGAGACCGACCGGCACCGCCTGATCCGCCGTGTGGTGTGCGTCCGCGGGACCCTGCCCTTCCGCGCGCGGGTCGCCCCCCGCTTCGACTACGGGACGACCCCGCACACCGTGCACATCGACTCCGGCCAGGCCGTCTTCACCACACCCGCGCTGAGGCTGGCCCTGACGGCCACGGTGCCCATCGAGGCGGCGGGGAACGACGTGTGGTCGCTGTTCAAACTGCGCGAAGGGGAGACCGCGGTCTTCGCGCTCGACCAGGTGACCGACGAGGTGGCTCCCCGGTTCTGCGCCGTGACGGAGGCCGAGCGGCAGTTCGAGGCCACCGTGCGCTACTGGCGGCGCTGGCTGTCGCAGTCGCGCTACCGGGGCCGCTGGCGGGAGATGGTGCACCGCTCCGCCCTCACCCTGAAGCTGCTCACGTACGCCCCGACCGGCGCCATCATCGCCGCGCCGACCACCAGCCTGCCCGAGCGGATCGGCGGCGAGCGCAACTGGGACTACCGCTACGTGTGGGTCCGCGACGCCGCCTTCTGCCTGTACGCGCTGCTGCGTCTCGGCTTCAAGGACGAGGCCGAGGCGTTCATGTGCTTCGTGTGCGAGCACGTCCAGTGCGAGGTGCCCGCGGACGTCGGCCCGGACGGCCCCCTGCAGATCATGTACGGCATCGACGGGCGTCGTGACCTGCCCGAACGCGAGCTGACCCACCTGGAGGGCCATCGCGGATCGTCCCCCGTACGCGTCGGCAACGGTGCCGTCGGCCAGCTCCAGCTCGACATCTACGGCGCCCTGATCGACTCGCTCTACCTCTACGACAAGTGGGGACAGCCCCTCTCCAGCGCGCACTGGGACAGCGTCAGCGGGATCGTCGACTGGGTGTGCGACAACTGGGACCAGCCGGACGAGGGGGTGTGGGAGACCCGCGGCGGTCGCAAGGACTTCCTTTACTCCCGGGTCATGTGCTGGGTGGCGATCGAACGTGCCATGCGGCTGGCCCGGCACCGCGGCCTGCCCGCCGACCTGAACCGCTGGGGCGCGGCCCGCGACGCGATCTACCGGCGGATCATGAGCCGCGGCTGGTCCCCGGCACGCAACGCCTTCACCCAGACGGAGGACAGCGACATCCTCGACGCGTCGCTGCTGATGATGCCGCTGGGGAAGTTCATCTCACCGACCGACCCGAAGTGGCTCGCCACCCTCGACGCCCTGGGCGAGGAACTGGTCTCCGACTCGCTGGTCTACCGCTACGACCCGCTGGCCAGTCCCGACGGCCTCAGCGGGGAGGAGGGCACCTTCTCGATCTGCTCGTTCTGGTACGTCGAGGCGCTCACCAGGGCGGGCCGCCTGGACGAGGCCCGGCTCGCCTTCGAGAAGATGCTCACCTACGCCAACCACCTCGGCCTCTACGCGGAGGAGATCGGCCACACCGGAGAACAGTGCGGCAACTTCCCCCAGGCCTTCACCCACCTCGCCCTGATCAGCGCCGCCTTCAACCTCGACCGCAGGCTCGGCTGACCCTCGCGGCCGGCCCCCGGCGGGGCCGCGTGCTCAGGGGGCGGTGAAGAGGCCCGGGAAGCGGGGCGCGAGCCAGGGCTTGCGGCCCCGGACGAGGATGCGGCCGCGCAGGATGGGGCTCACCTGTCCCAGTCGGCCGAGGCCCATCAGCAGGAAGGTGACCGGTTCGATGGAGATGGTGCAGTCCGGCCCGGCGGGCGGCTGCGCGTCGACGGTCAGCACACCGTCGGTCAGGGTCACCCCGAACTCGCCGCCGCCCCACAGGCGTATGGCGTAGCGGGCGTTCATCCCGGCGGTGCGCCGCGGGTCGGTGACCCGTGGCATCGCCGTGAGCATGAACGGCAGGGTCAGCCGGACCCGGGCCCGGTCGAGCATGTGCGGCCGTCCCAGCGCGCGGGCGAGGTCGTAGCCGTGGCCGAGCATGTGCGTGAGCAGATACGACCCCAGCTCCGGCGGGCTCATCGAGCCGAGCGGGCTGACCACGGGCCCCTCGAAGGTCTCGTCCTCCAGCGCCTTCACGCAGGCGTCGGCGTGCTCGACGATCATCGCGGCCAGGGGCTCGGCGTCCCGTTCCCCGAACTCCTCCAGCGACCGCTCGTTGGCTCCGGCGAGACTCTGCGGTGTGCCGTCCCCGTAGGGGCGCGCGTGTCCCGCCGCGAGCCCGGCCATCAGCTCGTTCGCCAGCGCCAGATGCGCGGCCGCCTCGCCGACGCTCCACTCGGCCCCCGGGATCCGGCGCGTCATGTCGGCGTCGGCCCGCAGCAGTGCGGCGATCTCCTCGGCGGTCTCGCGTATCGCCGTGGCCAGCCCTTCGGGCAGCCCCCTTCGCACGTCCTGCCCAGCCACTGCGTCCACGCCGTCGCCCATCCTGTCTCCTGCCGCTGCCGCCTCCTCCGGACCGCGGGCGGACCGGGGGAGGCGACGGGATTACCGGTCACCGGGCGTACAGAAGACCAGGCAACCGGAGCGGCGACAAGACCCTGAGCAGCGAGAACGCGCCACCGGGGCGGACTTCGGGGGCAATACGGGCATTCGCGTCAGGAATGCGCCGACGTCGGGTGACCGTTGTACGCCTCCACCTCCAGCGAGGGGCGGCCGGAGGGCAGCGCGGCGGCCGGCCAGGACAGCGTGACCTTCCGGGACTCGCCGGGCAGCAGCCACAGATAGTTGTCGCTGTACAGCGTCGGCAGGACGCGGTCCCCGGTGGCGCGGTCCACGAGGGAGAGCCTGGTCATCGCGGCGACGGCCTTGCCCCGGTTGCGTACGGTCGCCGTCATCTCGTGGCGCGCCCCGGTCCGGGTGAGGCGGGTGACCGAGGCGGACAGCCGGACCCGTTCGGCCTCCGTGAGCGCCTGCATGGCCGCCGGGGTGCGGTAGCGCCAGTAGGTGTTGTGCGACAGCGGGCGGCCCGCGGCGTCCTCCAGCGTCAGCCGGAGCAGGTGCAGGTCGGGCAGACCGTCGGTCCACGCGAGGGTGAACGCCCGGGTGGTGGCCGCGGCCGGGACGTCGACGTCGGTCGTCCGCGCGGCGCCGAGCTGCCGGCCGGAGAGGTCGTGGAGGCGGGCGGTGACCCTCGCCCCCTTCACCGCGGCGCGGGTGTGATTGACGGCGATGACCTGTCCCGTCCTCGGGTCCGCCTGCACATGCAGGGGCTCGCAGGCCGAACGGGCCCCGTAGTAGGTGCCGTTGACGTCGAAGTCGTAGTCGTAGGTCTGCCAGACCGTGCTGTGCCAGGCGGGGTGGGACATCCACAGCATGAGGCCAGTGGCGTCGTCCCACAGGTTCGCGTTCCAGGCCTCGAACATGGCCCGGGTGTTCTCGTAGTTGACGAACTGGGCCTTGCGGGCGAAGTCGTCGAGGTCCGTCGCGGTGCCGAGGCGCGCCTCGATGGCCGCCTTGTAGTTCTGCGGCGCCTGATTGCCGCGCTCGCTCCAGTCGTGGTAGTACCACGCACCCCGGATCGGCCACTCGGGCTCGTCGCCGGTCATGTTCCGCAGGCTCGCCGCGGTGGAGACGACCGGCATACCGATTTCCGTGTGGAATCCGAAGCTGTCACTGCCGTACGTCGACGCCTCGTAGTACTTCTCCGGCTCCACCCAGCCGTAGGGGCCGCCGCCGGTGATGATCCCGCCCGCCGAGTTGTTCTGGTACAGGATGCCGGGCGCCTGCTGTTCGACCGCCTCGCGCATGCCCTTGTCGATCGCCGCCGGTGGATTGCCCTCGTTGGCGCCGCACCAGACGACCACGCACGGGTGGATGCGGTAGCGCAGCACGGTGTCCCGCGCGGTGGAGTTGAACGCGTCGTGGTCCGGCGGGTCCATGCCCCAGGCATTGGGGAAGTCGTTCCACACCAGGATTCCGTGCTCGTCGCAACGGGCGTAGAACTCCTCCCGGTTGATGCTGCCGACCCAGTTGCGGATCATGGTGAAGTTCATGTCGCGGTGCATGCGTACCGCCGTGTCCATGCGGGCGGCGGGCATCCGGCGCAGCAGTTCGTCCCAGCCCCAGTTGCCGCCACGGGCCAGCACCCGTACGCCGTTCACACTGATCTTCAGCGGTTCGGGCGTGTTGGTCACCGACTTGACGTCGGTCCACGCGTCACCGTCGTCGGACACCTGGATCGTGTACGTCTTCGGGTAGGCCGCCTCCCAGACGATGGCGACCCGGTCGAAGCGTCGCGCGGCGCCGAGGTCGACCCGGAGCCACTGGTCGTCCGCGTACTGCGAGGACCAGCGTGTGCCGGCGTCGCCGTCGGTGGCGGCGGACGCCGGGTGGCCGTCGTCCTCGGTGGAGGCGGTGACCGACGTGCGCAGCGCGAGGTCGGTACCGGGCTCGGTGCTGTCGAGCACCGAGAGGGACCACAGCGAGTTGCCCCAACTGGTGTTCCGCTTGCCGCATTTGATGCGCACATAGCGAGCGGTGCGCGGCTCGAAGTCCTCCACCTGGAGGCTCGCGTCGCCGTCGTTGAAGGGCAGCGGGACCCCGGTGTTGTCGACGGCTCGCGCGTCCTGCCAGTCGGAACCGTCGGCGGAGACCTGCACGACGAAGGTCCGGGCGTACGCCTTCTCCCAGACCAGGTCGACCCGGTCGAACGACTGGGTGGAGCCCAGGTCCACCTGGATCCACTGGTCGTCCCGGTAGGCCGACGACCAACGGGTGGCCGGGTCGCCGTCCGTGACGTTGCCGGCTCCGTGGCCGTCCTCGTCCACCGACGAGGCGGTGGCGTCGGCGTGCAGGGCGAGGTCCGTGCCGGGCCGTGCACCGTCGAGGACCGAGAGGGTCCACAGCGAGCTGCCCCAATCGGTGGCCCGGGTCAGGCACTTGATCCTGACGTGCCGGGCCCGCTGGGCTCCGAGGTCCAGGGACTGCGTGCAGGCGTCGCCGGTGGCGACGAAGGGGAGCGGTACGTCGTACTCGTAGCCGAACTGGCGTATGCCGAAGCGGGTGGTGCGCCGGTCGCTCTCGGTGCCGTCCACCCGGGCGGACAGAGTGAGGTCGTGCAGTCGGGGCTCTCCGAGCCCGTTGGGCCACCAGAGTTCGGGATCGCGCAGCCGCAGCCGGCTGAAGGCGTCGGGGGCGAACACGACGTCGACGCTCCGGCCGGCGGGGACGGTGACGGTCTTCGAGACCCGCACGTCGCCGAACGCGGCGGTGACGGTGGCCTCGTGGTCGGTGCTGTCGGCGTTGCGCACCGGGACGAGGACGGTCAGTTCGGCGGTCGAGGTGTCGGGCAGGTCCGGCAGCACGGTGTCCACCCGCGGGTCGCCGATGACGACGTGCCCGGTCGATCTCAGGCGAACGTGGTTCCAGATCCCGGCCACTCGGTCACGTACGGCGGGCATCCAGTCCCAGCCCGAAGAGGCCAGGTACGTCGGGGAGTTGAGGTTCATCTGGTCTGCTCCGGCGTCGACCCAGGCCTCACCGGCCGGGCCCTTGTCCCCGGGGCTGCCGGGGACGGGCATCGGGGTGATCCGCACGGCCAGCGCGTTCTCGTCCTTCACCCTCAGGAGGTCCGTGACGTCGTGAGCCGAGCGGGCGAAGGGATACAGCAGGCCGCCCACGTCGTGCCCGTTGAGCCAGATGTCGGCCTTGTGGTTGATGCCGTCGAACTCGAGCCAGACCCGGCGACCGGCGCCGGTCCGCAGGCCGCGCGGCACCGTGAAGTCCCGCTTGTACCACCAGGCATGTCGGGAGAGCGCCTCCGGGACGCGCAGATTGTTCAGGCCGGCGACAGGGTCGGGCAGCTTGCCCTGGTCGACGAGGGACGCGAGGACTGTTCCGGGCACGGTGGCGGGCAGCCAGCCCCGGGTGTCCACGTCGGTCCGCGACAGCGCGGCGCCGTCGCCCCCGGCCCAGTCGTCCATGGTCAGGGTCCAGCCGGACTCCAGCGGTACGGTGCCGTCCTCGGCCACCTTCAGAGCGGGGGCGTGGCCGTCGTGCGTGCCCCAGTCGGTCCAGCCGGTCGCTGTGGGCCGGTGCCCCGGGGCCGTGCCGAAGACCTCGAACCCGTTCAGCCCGAGCGGGTTGGCACTGGAGCGCTTGCGGGAGGTCAGGCGTACCCAGCGGGCCGTGGTCGCCTTGGGGAGCTGGATCTCCACGACACCACCGGTTCCGGCGGTCGTTCGGTAGACGCTCGACCAGGACGTGTGGTCGCGCGAGGTCTCGACCACGAAGTCGACCGCGTAGCTCGACAGGATCTCCCTGCCCGTGGTGCCGTCGGCCCAGTTCCCGCTCGCCGGAGGGGTGAACACCGGGTCGCCCGCGTCGGCCTCGAAGGTGAGCCGGATCCAGGTGACCCGGCAGTCCGCCTGAAGATCCACCGAGATCCACTGCGGGTCGCCGCCCGCGGCACGCCATCCGGTGCCGCGCACGCCGGGGGAGTGGACGCGGTCCACCACGAACTCGCCCGGCGTGGGGGCGTAGTCGGCGGAGGAGACGGTCACCGGCCGGTACACGGCCAGTTCTTCGGCGGACGCCGGGGTGCCGTCAGGGCCCGGCCGCTCGGACGCCGAGGCGGTGCCCGGGAGTGTCGTACCCAGGCCGAATCCGGCCAGCAGGGTCGAGCCGGTGAAGACGACCGATCGTCGGGAAGGGGAGTGCGCAGGATTCGGCTGAGCCATCAGCGGGTTGTCCAATCACACGGTGGTGCTTGCCGAGCACGGGGTATGGCAACGTTGTCAGGGCGATTGACAACGTTGCCAAAGATCTGACGCGCGATCGATCCTGTCAAGGGTTCCGTCGTCGATCGCGCTCCGGCCGAAGAGCGGGAACCGGACGAAGTCGACTCCCGGCGACTGCCGTTCCGGATCCCTCGTGACGCCGGTTCAGGGAGCTGGGCGGGGCATCCGAGCAGGCGCGGGGCCCTTACCTCCCGGGTAATCGACTCCCCTGGGCGCGGCGGGCAGGGTGGTCCGTGTACGGAGCCCCGACGGCCGCAGGATGCCATGACCGCGTACGCCATCGCCCACCTGCGGGAGGCCGCGCCGCACCCGGAGATCGCCGACTACATCGAGCGGATCGGCGCCACCTTCGCGCCCTACGGCGGCCGGTTCCTCGTGCACGCCGCGCAGCACGAGGTGGTGGAGGGCGACTGGCCGGGCCATGTCGTGGTGATCGGTTTCCCGGCGATCGCGGAGACGCGGGCCTGGTGGGACTCGCCCGCCTACCGGGAGATCGCCCCGCTCCGCTCGCGGCACATCGAGGGGGACATCGTCCTGGTCCCGGGTGTCCCCGAGGCCTACGACCCGACGGCGACGGCGCGGCTGATGCGGGAGGCGCTCGCGGCCGACGCGCCCGTGCCGGGTGCGGGCGGCTGACCGGAGGGGCGGTCGTGGCTGAAGCTGTAGAACTTCGCCCATCCCTCGGGCGCGAACGGTCGGCCGACGTGCCGAGGGGGATCGTGGCACCCGGTGCCGGGTGACGCGATCCCCCTCAGCGGTGCGGCTCGGCGGGGAGGCCTTGAGCCGAAGGCCCCGGACGGCGCGCCTCTCGGGGGCGCGCCGTCCGGAGCCGAGCGGGCGTCAGCAGGCGCCCTCGTCCTGCCACGGACCCCAGTCGGCGCCGGTCGGCGTCTCGTTCTGGGTCCACCACTTGGCCTTCCAGTTGTGGTGGTTGTACGAGGCCTCGTTGCCGGCGGTGTAGACCGTCGCCGCGTTCCAGGCCGGCTTGCAGCCGCCTCCCGGCGTGGGAGTCGGCGTCGGGGTGGGGGTCGGCGTCGGGGTGGGGGTGCCGGTGGGCGGGGTGGCGCCGGCGAACTTCACCGAGTACTTCGCGAAGTCCCAGGAGTTCTGGGTCACGCTGGAGCAAGTGCCCGACGTACGGCCGCCGTTGTCGGCGGGGGAGCACTGGCGGTCGCGGTTCAGGGACCAGAAGGTGAAGCGGTCCATGTTGTGGCCGGTGGCGAAGTCCAGCACCGTCTGGAAGTCGGCCTGGGAGAAGTACTCGCCGGTGTCACTGCGGCCGTTCATGCCCGAGAAGCCCTCGTGGGCGTACGCGGTCGCCTGGTCCCAGCCGAAGGTCGACTGGAGGATCGTGTTGAAGTTGGCGAGCGCGCTGGTCTGGGACGCGGCGCCGTTGAAGCCGCCGTCGAAGGGCATGATGGAGAAGTTGTTCGGGGTGAACCCCTGCGACTTCGCCTCCAGCAGCATCTGCTTGCCGAACCAGCCGGTGCCGTCGGCCGTTCCGGCCGTGGTGACGGACACATACAGGCCCGGGTTGTTCTGCTGGAGGATCTTGGCGGCGCCGATCTCGTTCCTGACGGCCGCCGTGTTCTCGTACTCCGGCTCCTCGAGGTCGAAGTCGATCGCGTGCAGACCGTACTTGGTGACGACCTGCTGGTACGCGGCGGCGGTGGCGGCCGGGTCCGAACAGGCCTGGCCGAGCTTGGTGCCGCCGTAACCGCCGATCGAGACGGAGACGTCGCCGCCCTTGGCGCGGATGGTGTTGATGACCGACTGCACGGCGGTGTCCGAGGAGACCGCCGCCGTTCCGTCCCACGTGGGCGTGCAGCCACCGCCGTTGGGGGCGAGGATGAACGCGAGCTGGAAGGCCTTGAGGCCGGTCGCGTCCATGATGGCGCCCGCGTCCGGCGGGTCGTTGTCCAGCGGCATCAGATAGGGGGCGGCGGCGTACCACCGGTTGCTGAGCGCGGTGGTCGCGCCCGAGGCGCTGCCCGCGACGAGAGCGGTCGTGCCGACCGCGGCCAGGCTCACGGCGGCCGCCGCGCCCAGACATGCGCGAAGACGTCTCACTGTGCCTCCAGAGGGGTGGGGGAGGCTTCAGCTTCCGGGCTGTGTCGCGATCACGTCAATATGTTGGACTAGACCAAATGAGGCTTTGGACTAGACCAGGTGAATTCTTTACCCGGGCGCCGCACCCACGCCGCGCACCCTCGGCCTCCGGCGCCAACTGTCGTGTCCTGAAGCGCCGTTGCTGACATCAGTACGGCAGGCCCTCCGAGGCCGCGTGGAGGGCGGCGTGCAGGCACGCGGCGAGGTCCTCCTCCGAGGCGTGCGCCGCGTCGGCGAAACGTACGGCGAAGTCCTCCGCGGCCGCGCGCAGCGCGCCGTTGACGGTGGCCGCGTGCACCTTCACCCGCAGATCGTCCGCGCTCCTGCCGGAACGCCGGGCGAGGGCTTCGCTGAGGACGGGCAGCGCGTCGTCGTGGGCCTGGAGCCAGACGGCGCGCAGTGCGGGCTCGGTGGGGGTCATCCGGATCAGGTCGAGCACCGCGGGGTCGGCGGACGGCAGCGTCCCGCGGCGGCAGGAGCGGGTGAGGAAGTCCAGCAGGCCCGTCTCGGGCGGCCAGTGCCGCAGTTGGTCCGTGGCGGCGTCGAGGCCCGCCGTGAGCAGCGGGCGTACGCAGCTCTCCTTGGTGGGGAAATGGCGCCACAGCGTGCGGGTCGAGACGCCCACCGCCTCCGCGATCTGGTCCCCCGTGGTGCTCGTGACGCCCTGTGAGACGAACAGGCGCACGGCCTCACGGGCTATGTCCAGCCGGAGAGCCTCCTTGCGTCGCTCGCCCAGTGACGGCCGCGCGGCCGTCGTGGTCCGGTCTGCGGGTGCCGCTTCGCGCACCGTCGCCCCACCACCCCTGTCTCATCGACCGGAGCAGCATAGCGAGCCGCGCAGAACTGACGCGCGCAGACATCTTGTCACTGAGTGACATCCGCTCCTACTCTCCTGATGTGACTCGGGAGTAACTAGCGGGCACCGAAAGGGACTTCGGTGTCCGTCCCTTCCGTGAGCAGCGACAGGAGCGTTGCCGCACCACGCGCCGCCCGGCCGACGGCGCGCGGGCGGCCCGTTCGTCCTGTCCACCTCCGCGACGCGGCTGGGCGTGGTCCCGTCCTGCCCAAGTCCACGTCCGGGCGCCGCCTTTCCCCCCTCACCGACCCGTCACCGCCACCGCCGGTCCAGCGGTGGCGGCCGGTCGGCACCCCCAGCCCGAACCGGCGTCACGCCATTGACGCCGTCGGCCGCCCGCACGACCCCCACGTCTTGACGAAGCAGGGAGTGAGCCGCATGCAACGACCCCACAGCACCCCTCGGCCGCAACTGGTGGCCGGCCGACGCCCGCGCGCGGAGCGGGCCCTGCCCTCCGGCCGCCCCGGACCCGCCGCGCGCAACCGCGGACGCCTCCTCGCCACCGCCCTCGCGGTCCTCGCCTGCCTGAGCGTCCAGGCGCTCCCCGCGGCGGCCGCCGACGGGGACACGGTGGTGTCCCGGGGCGTGACCATCCCCGCGTTCTACACCCCGCCCGCGAACCTTCCCGCGGCCGACGGCGCGCTGATCCGCAGCGAACCCCTTCCCCTCGCGCTCAGCCTGCCCGGTCTCGACGGTCCGCTCCCCGGCACCGCGACCCGCCTGATGTACAAGTCGACCGACTCCAACGGGCAGCCCGTCGCCGTGACCGGCGCCTACATCGAGCCCTCGGCCGCCTGGAAGGGCGGCGGCGCCCGCCCCCTGGTGGCCGTGGCACCCGGCACCATGGGACAGGGCGACCAGTGCGCGGCCTCCATGGGCCTCGAACACCCCATCACCTTCAACGGCGAGACGGTCTCGGTCGGTTACGAGGACCTCGCGATCTACCGGCTCCTGGCCAAGGGCGTCGCGGTGGTCGTCACCGACTACGTCGGGCTCGGCGCGACCGACCGGCTCCACACCTACGTCGACCGGCTCGACGGCGGACACGCCCTGCTCGACGCCGTCCGCGCCGCCCGCGGGCTCACCGGCGCCTCGGTCGCCGCCGCCTCGCCCGTCGGCCTCTTCGGCTACAGCCAGGGCGGCGGCGCCAGCGCGTCGGCGGCCGAACTCCAGCCCACCTACGCCCCGGACATCACCCTGGCCGGCACCTACTCCGGCGCACCGCCCGCCGACCTCACCGAGGTGATCAAGGGCATCGACGGCAGCGCCCTCGCCGGCGCACTGGGCTGGTCCCTCAACGGCTTCCTGCAGTCCGACCCCGCACTGAAGGACTTCGCCGACGCCCACATCAACGCCGCGGGGAAGGCCGCGCTCAAGGACCTCTCCACGATGTGTGTCGGAGACGCCATCCTCGGCTACGCGTTCAAGAAGAGCACCTCCTGGACGACCGACGGCAAGTCCGTCAGCCAACTCGTGGCGAGCACACCGGCCCTCCAGACCACCCTCGCCGACCAGCGCATCGGCAACCTGAAGCCGACCAGTCCGGTACGCCTGGTCACCGGAGTCCAGGACGACATCGTGCCGCACGCCCAGGCACGTCAACTCGCCGTCGACTGGTGCCGCAAGGGCGCGGACGTCACCTACGACGCCATCGTCCTGCCGAACCTCGGCGACGGACTGCTCCTCAACCACGTCGCGCCCCTCATCACCGACCAGGGCGACGCCATCTCCTGGCTGACCGACCGTCTCTCCGGCAGGCGCGCCTCCTCCAACTGCTGGACGATGCCCCTCCAGCCCTGACCCCCGGCACGGGCTCCGACGTCCCCCCACGGCGCCGGAGCCCGCGCGTGTCCCATCCGAAAGACAAGCGGTCGGCATCGTTCAAGGAGTGCCTTTTCGCGGCAAAGCGTCCTGAAACCCTCCGAACGTTCCTAGGCTCGCCTCCTCTTGCCCAGCATCCGGGAGGACCCGCGTGCCGCAGCCCCATCGGACGAACGAGAACGATCTCGTCCTCCCCAGCGGTTTCGACGACATCGTCCGAGTGATCGACCGGTACGTGGTCGACCGCCGCAACGGTGTCCCGCACCGGCGGCAGAGTCCGGGACACCGGCTGCCCGCCCTGCTGTTCACCCGCGAGCCCGCGCACGACGCGAGCACCGAGGGCACCACCCCGGCCGGCGCCGCGACGGCGGACACGGCACAGGGCGAGCCCGATCCCGCGCTGTCGGCCCTGGTGCACGCCTACCACCACCGCCTCGTACGCCTGAGCACCGGCGAGACGGGACACCTGGCCAGCCTCGCGCCCCACGCGCTCGTCGACGAGGAACTGCTGGCCTGCGAGCACCCCGGCGAGGACACCGACCGGCCCGAAGGCCCCCACGTACGACTCCTCGACCGGGTGGCCCGGCAGTTGCGTGTCACCATGCCGGACGGCTCCGGCACCTTGCGGCTGACCGAGTTCGACGCCTGTCTGTCGGTGCTGCGCGCCGACATCCCCGACGGGGACGTGAGGGACGAACGGCGGGCGGTGCGCGACCGGATCTACGACAAGTACGCCTGGAAGTTCGGCTTCGCGGCCGAGGTCGGCGCCCTCGGCGAGGAACTCGGCGCGCGGCACTGGTCGGCGATCACGAGACTGGTGACCACACCACTGGCCTGGCTGTGGCGCTGGTCGTACGGCGTACGGATCGACCGCGGCGCACGCTTCCGGTGGGTCGGCGGGATGCTGGACGAGCCCGGCCGCAGCTTCCTCAACGCCGCCCTGTCCCTGCGCGACGCCCATCTGCGGTCCCGGGCCCAGGACCGGGCCGACCGGGAGGCGCGGGCCGACGCCGGGGATCCCGCCGCCGCGGCCGCCAGGTCCGCCGCGTCCGCCGTGTCGGCCCGCGACGAGGCCGTGGTCCGGCAGATCCTGCTGACCGCGCTCCTCCACGACCTCGCGCGGGCGGCCCGTCCGCCGGTGTGGAGCGCGCGCAGACCACGGCGGCGATGGCCCTTCGTCCTGCTGCTGCCGACGGTCGGCGGCGATGGCTCCCCGAGCCGCAAACTCCTGAACTCCTTCTCCGCCGTGTCCGAGGAGACCGGGACCTGCCCGCTGCTCGTCCTGGGCGCCGCCACGGCGGACATCCCGCCCTACGCCGCCGCCTTGCCCCGGCCCGGCGTGCCGGGCCAGAACGCCCGGCCCGGCACCTACGGCGCGACGGCACGGGCCGTGGCCTCGGTGCTCGCCGCGGGCGCCGCCGGCCAGTCGGCCGAAGCGGTGCGCGCGGTGCCGCTGTCCCGCGTGCCCGACAACGGGACGAGCGCCGAACGGCCCGCGGTGCAGCGGACCGTGCGCTCCCGCGAGCGGCGCCGGAGCGACTGGCTGCGCCCCGCGGTGGCCGGCGTGGCCGTCCTCGCGGTCATGGCGGTGGTCGCCGCCGGACTCGCGCGGGTACCGGGACTCGGCGGGACACGACATCGTGCAGAGACCCCGCCCGTGTCCCGTGCCACCGACACCTGGTGTCCTCGGGTGGGCACGGGCGAGCGCGTGGGGCTCACCGACGGCAGCGACGGATGCGAGCTCGCCCACGGCCTGTACGCGCCCGAACTGCGCTCCCTCGAAGACCGGTTGGGCCGCCAGAACGCGGAGGTCGACCGGTCGGAGCCCTATCGCACCCTGGTCTTCTTCGCTCCGCTGAGCGTCGGCTCCACATCACGCCGCACGGTGCCCACGGGCTTCCAGATGCTGCGGGGAGCACTGCTCGCCCAGGACCGGATGAACCACCTGAACCTCAAGTCCCAGATGCCGATCCGGCTACTCGTCGCCAACGCGGGGGAGTACTTCACCTTCGGCTCGCACGGCGGACTCAACACACGGAACGACAGCCGGGTCGATGTGGCCCACATGATCGTGCGGCGCATTCACCGGGATCACATCGCCGGTGTCATCGGCCTCACCCAGAGCCGTCCGGAGTCCCTCCAGGCCGCGATCGAACTCGACGCCCAGGGCGTCACGGTCCTCGGCACCGGAGTCTCGGGCCAGCCCATGGTCGAGGGCGACTCCCCGGTGTCGTACTTCCAGCTCTCGGCCCCGGACGAGCGGGTCGCGCGCGTCATGGCCTCCTTCGCCCGGCGCTCGCCCCGGCTTCAGGCCCTGACCCGGGCCGCGCCGGGCCACACCGCGCCCGCCGCCGTCCTGGTCTTCGACCCGCACGACGCCTACTTCAGCGTGGACCTCAAGAAGCGGTTCACCCGGGCCTACGGTTCGGCCGGGCCGGTCTACCCGGTGCCGTACGGCGAATCGAGCAAGGACAGCCGGACGGCCGCCGTGGCGGCCAGCGTGTGTGCGCTGATCCGCAGGACCAACGGCTTCGTCGTCTACGCGGGCCGGTCCAGCGTCATGTACGACCTCTTCTACTACCTGCAGAGCGACAAGCAGTGCCGTACGCGCCAGGGCCGCGTCGCCGTGCTGGCCGAGAGCCCCGCCCCCGGACTCGTGCAGCATCCGGAGACGATGCCCAGGGAGTTCGGCTCGCTGCGCCTCTTCTACAACCAGTTCAGCCTGCCCGACGCCAAGGGCCCCTTCGCCACGGGCTTCAAGGAGTCCTACGACGTCTCCGCCGACAGCGACGCCGCCGCGGGCTACGACGCGGTGCGTGTCTTCTTCCGCGTGATGAACGACATGCTGGACACCGACCCGCAGTTCACCCCCAGTGCCGTCGTCACGTATCTCCAGTCGACGGGGGTCACCGACTTCGTCGGCGAGTCGGGGATCATGACCTTCGGGAAGGGCCGCAAGTACCCGGTGGACAAAGAGGTCGACATCCGGGAGATCACCGCGGACGGCGCCGTCGTCGACGACCTGACGTGCGGGGCGGTGGACGTGAAGGCGGCTCCGGTGACGCGCTGGGGACCGTCCGGCACCTTCATCTGTCCCGAGGACGACTGAGCACCTTCCTCCGGCACGTGTCCGGGCACGGCTGCGGGGCCACCGGCCCCGCACCGGCCACCCTCCTCACCGGACCACCCGACTCCGCTTTCCTGTACCGGAGTTGAGGCCGCGAAAGGCCGACGGCACGAGGCAACCCTCCGGCTCCCACCTCCGTCCTCGTGGGACGGGGGAGCGCTTCGGGACCAACGGGGCGACGGGGGCGAATGCCGACCAGGAGGAGAAGAACCTTGTTCCGTGTCCGGCGCACAGGGGTCGTGGCCGCGGTGTTACTCGCGGCGCTCGCGGGCTCGCCAGGATCGATCCAGGCACACCAGAACACAGCGGGTTCCGCACGGTCCGCGGGGCTCGCTGCCACCGCGGCCGACGACCCCGGCGGTCTTCCCGCCGGATGGCGTCTCACCGGTGAGGGAGCGGCACGGCAACTGGTCTGGCGCTCGGACGAGCCGGTCCCCATCAGCGACGCGGGGGTCACCTTCCACTCCGGGGACCGCTTCCTCGGCCGCCCCGTCGGCTCGCCCGACAGCCGCACCTTCCGGCTCGCACTGGGCCCGGCACCCCTCGGGAAGCCCTCCGGCCTCCAGGCGCGGACCGGCCAACGGCGCCTGGACGCCACGGGCGCCGGAAGCGACCGGCCCGCCGCGCCGGACGGACCCGCGGCACCTCCCGGACTGTCGGCCAGACCTTCGACCCGCCTTCCGGCGAACGCCGTCGACCCGGGGAAGCCGGGCCCCTACCGGACGGCCACCGGCGACTACGAGCTCCCCTCGGTCCGTCTGCCCGGCCTGCCCGCGCGCGTGGAGATGCGCGCCGTCGTGGTCGCGCCCGCGAACGCCCCGGGACACCGGCCGCTGGCCCTGTTCCTGCACGGCCGTCACGCCACCTGCTACACCGGCCACGGCGACGACACCGGCGGTGAATGGCCCTGCCCCGCGGGCAGCAGACCCATCCCGAGCCACCGGGGATACCTGGCCGACCAGAAGCTGCTGGCCTCGCAGGGATACGTGACCGTGTCCATCGCCGCCAACGGCATCAACGGTCAGGACTACGCGGCCGAGGACGGCGGCGCCCAGGCCCGGTCCTCCCTGGTGCGGCAGCACCTGGCCCGCTGGGCGGCCTGGTCCGCCCACCCGGACTCCGCGCCGCCGATCGTACGGCGGTCGGCCCCCGCGGATCTGTCGCGCGTCCTGCTCGTCGGCCACTCGCGCGGCGGCGAGGGCGTGAACCGGGCCGCCATGGACAGCCTCTATCCCGCCCCGGCCGACCAGGACGGCTACCGCGGTCCGGTGCGCTGGCACATCCGCGGCACCGTCCTCATAGGCCCCACCGTCTTCGGGCAGAACCCGGCGCCCGACGTGCCCTCCGCGACGATCCTGCCCGGCTGCGACGGCGATGTGTCCGACCTCCAGGGCCAGATGTACGTGGACGCCACCCGCGGGGTCAGCCGCGGCGCCGCCCTGCACAGCGCCGTCTACATGGTCGGAGCCGACCACAACTTCTTCAACAGCGAATGGACCCCGGGCCAGGCCCAGGCCCCCGCGGAGGACGACTTCTGGAGCGGCGACACCCCCGACCGGGTGTGCTCGCCGGGAACCGCCACGCGCTTGACGGCCCGTCAGCAGCAGACCGCGGGCGCGACCTACATAGCCGCCGCCGTACGGCTGTTCGTCGCCGGTGACGACCGTGTGCGGCCCCTGCTCGACGGTTCGGGGCGGCGCGCGCCCTCCGCCGGTCCCGCGCGGGTCCTCACCCACGCGGTCGGCGGACACCGCAGTCCGGCGTTCCTGCCCGACGGGCAGGTCTCGGTCGAGGGCGGAACCCTGTGCGACCAGGTCACCGAGGTCGTGTCCGCGGCCTGCCTCGGCTCCGGCAGGAGCGGTGTCTCGCCGCACTTCGCCCCGTGGGCGCCGTCGAAGGAACCGGGCCGGCGTGCCGTGGCCCTGCGATGGACGGCGGCCGGCTCCACGGTCCGGGTCCGCTCGGCGCGGCCCGTGTCGGTCGCGGGCTCCCGGGCTCTGGCGATGCGACTGATCGTGCCGCCGAACACCGGAACCACCACGTTCGACATCCGGCTGGCCGACGCCGCCGGCCACCGGGTGACGCTGTGGAGCGCCCGCGTCGACGGCCTGCCCGGCACCGACCGCACCGCCTCCTACTGGGGACAGGAGGTCCGGCTGCCGCTGACCGCGGCGATCCGCGCGGGAGTCGACCTGCACCGGCTGACGTCCCTGGAGATCGTCCCGCGCACCCGCTCCGGGCGGGCATGGCTGCTCGACTCGTGGGGATGGCGCCCCGGCACCCCCGCGGTGCGGGCCGCGGACCTCGCCCGCGTCGACGTCGGCCGGCTGACCGTCGAGGAGGGCGACACGGGCGTGCGGACCTACCACGTGCCGGTGAGCGTCACCGGGCACGGGAACGGCACGGTCCGGCTGTTCGTCGCCGATCCGGGCACGGGCCGGACCACCTCGCGTGAGGTGACCGTACGGCCCGGTGCCCCGGCCCCCGACGTGGACGTCGAGGTCCGCGGCGACAAGCGCTACGGCTACGACGTGTCCCACGACGTCTACGTGAAGGCCGTCCACGGCGCGGTGATCGGCGCCTACCGGGGCGGCGTCACCGCGCGCAACGACGATCCGATGCCCACCCTCAACGTGACCCCGCCCTCCGCCCGCGCGGCCGAGGGCCGGAAGCTGACCTGGCGGATCGACCTCTCCGCGCCGGCCGACGTGGACGTGCAGTCCGACATCTCCGTCCTCCGCGTCACCGGCGGACACGAACTGTCCACCACCGACGTGGATCCGCAGTGGCTGCGGAACATGTCCGGCAAGGAACCGCTGCCGTCACGGCCGCTCTCCCAGGTGAGCGGATTCTTCCTGTTCGCCGGCATACCCGCGGGCCGGACGAGCACCGAGTTCTCCGTCCCCACGGTCGGGGACCGGCTCGCCGAGCCGGAGGAGACGGTACGGCTGCGTCTGACCGTCCACGACGAGACGGGCCGGCCGCACGACGGACCGGAGTTCACCGGCACGGTGCACGACCCGGCGTAGTGCGCACCGGCCCGCGTGCCGGCCGGCCCCGGACCTCGGGACCGGGCTTCGGCCGGCACGCGGGGCCCGCGCACCGGCCGGAGCCCGTGGACGCCTACTTCTCGTCGAAGACGAGGTCCTCCGGAGGGAGGTCGAGCCGCACGGTGTCGCCGTTCGTGACGTCCACGATCGTGTCGAAGCCGGTCCACTGGCCGGTGGACAGGACGAGCAGCCGGTCCTCGCGCTGCTCCAGATACGGACGGAAGCCCTCCAGGGACGGGTCGCCGTCGTTGAGCTGCAGATAGTCCGCCAGCCGCCGGAAGAGCTTGGGCAGCAGCACCGCGGAATCGGTGAGCGACGCCGGGCCCTCCACCTTCGCCCCGCTCAGCGTCTGGTCGGACGGCCACAGTCCGAGCCCGTCCTCGCGGGCCCGCCGCGCCGCCCGGGACAGCTCCCGCCGCAGGTCCATGTAGAGGTTGCGGTAGAAGGTGGGGTAGGCCAGGCCCGCGGCGAGCTGATGGTGGTTGGCGGTCAGGCGAAGGTGTTCGGCGGTGACGGTGACGAGCGTCCCACTGGCACCCGGAGCCTCGGCTCCGCGGCCCGCGAGCGCCACGCAGCGCCCGTGGACGTCCGCGCTGCGCGTCAGGATGTAGCCGGGGACGGACTCGGGCGTACTGCTCCTGACGATTCCGTTCGCACCCCGCTCCACCGCCTCGAAACCCAGCCAGTCGAGCAGGGCCTCCGCGGCCTGGCCGGCGTACGGCGCGGGCTGATGGAGTTCGGGCCCGTGCGGCGGCCGGTAGTGGGTCTCCAGGGTGTCGATGCCGTCCAGCCGGAGCTGGGCCCCGCCGGCCAGATTGCGGCGCACCTTCCGTCCGCGCAGCAGGTCCCACTCCGCGGGATCGTCCGGGACGAAACGAACCGAGTCGCCGTCGGGACTGGCCCCGACGATTCTGTACGACCCCTTGATCAGCAGCATCGGCATGCCGGTTCCCCCATCAGTCGCAAGACCCCTCCACGATGACCCGCACGGCGTCGCACGGCACCTCCGCGGAGCGCGATGGGTACCCGAAGTCATGCAATGAGCGGACGGCGGCACCGCGTCCGGCAGCACGCGGCGTACGCCGCACGCCGCCCTACCCGGCGCCGCCGGCCGCCCCGCTCGCCGGGACCGGCGGCGCCAGACCGGAGAGGTCGCGGACGGTGACGCTGTTGCGGTCGCGGACGGACCGCCCGAAGGCGTACTGGGGCCACAGCCCGGCCGCGAGCCGTCTGCCCCGCTCGCTCCACTCCCGGGCCGGTTCGCTGTTGCTCCTGTAGTAGTTGAGCGCGTAGCCGCCGGTGTGGACGCGTAAGAGGACGAAGCCGCCGGGGAAGTCCTTGGCCGCGCCCACCTCCTGCAGGGTGACATGCCCGGCCTGCGGAACAACGGTGCGCTTGTTGCGGTGGCTGTGCCCCGAGTGATGGAGGAAGACGCCGGGGGCGGCGGCGTAGGCGTCGAGAATGCTCCGGGCCTGGCGACGGTCGAGCCGCTGCCCGCTCGTCACCGGGAACAGCGAGTGGCGCACGGTCAGCGGATGATGCCCGAAGACCACGGTGGGCCGCTCGCGATCCTCCCTCAACCGCGCGCGGAACCAGTGCAGTTGGTCGCGGGAGAGCTCTCCCGCGTCGCCGCCGTGGCCGCGCTTGTCGTAGGTGTCGAGGCCGATGATCCGCAGCCCGCCGAGCTGACGGGCGAAGTAGGAGGGACCGTCGCTCCCGAGGAAGCCGTCGCGGAAACCGTCGTCCGGCACCCCGGGGCCGTGGGACCGGGGCCGGTCGTGGTTTCCCCGTACGACGAAGTAGTCCCGTCCGTGCCTGCCGAAGCCGTCCAGGATCCGTCTGGCCGTCAGCAGATCCCGCGGCGCGCCCCCGGCGGAGATGTCGCCCGCGGCCAGCAGGCGGTCGGCGCCGCGCCGGCGCGCCTCGTCGACCAGGGCCCGGGCCATGATCTCCGGGTACGGGGCGAGGCCGCGCTCCTGCGAGACGCCGCGCAGCAGCGGGACGCCCGCCACCAGACCCGCGGTGGTCTCACCGAGGTGCAGGTCGTTGCACAGCGCGATCGACATCACATGACGGCCCGGTGGCGCCTCCGGTGTCGTGAAGCAGTACGGGCCGCCGGACGAGCCGAGTCCGTGCGGGGAGGTTCCGACCGCGTTGCCCCGCACGAGATGCAGGGGAGCGGGGACGGCGGCCGAACCCCGTGAGTGCGCCCGGTAGTAGTAGGTCTGGCCGGGTTCGAGATCGCTCAGCTCCACGGTGTGGTGGGCGGTGCGACGGCCTTCGGAGGCCGAGCGGTTGAGCCGCGCCGGGTGGGTCCCGTAGACGACCTCGCCCTCGGTGACGGCCGGGAGCAGCGGGCCTCGCCCGTTCCCGGTGGCGGGTGTTCCGGTGAACCAGGTGATGACGGCGCGGTCCTCGCGGAGGGTGACCAGTTCCAGACGCACGGCGGACACGGTGCCGGGTGCGCGCGGAGTGCGGGCGGGGGCCGTACGGCGTGGGGCGACGGCGGGAAAGCGTCGGCGTTCCATGCCGGTTGGGTGCCCGCGCGCGATGAACGGCGACGGTTCCGGCGGGGGCGGGAACCTGAAGTGAGGCCGTGGGAAGGATGTCGCGTCCCGGTGCCGGGCGGCCGGGAGAGTCCTCCGCCGCGGAGCCCCGCCGTGCGGAACCGGCACGAGCGGGGCTCCGGGTCTCAGAACTCCTCGTGCGTCGTGGGGTCCCCGCCGAGGCGCCGTCGCGGGTGGTCGCCGACGGCCGCCATCTCGGCGGGCGACAGCTCGAACCCGAAGAGGTCGAGGTTCTCCCGCTGGCGCCCGGCGTCGGCGGACTTGGGGATGGGCACCGCGCCGAGCTGCGTGTGCCAGCGCAGCACGACCTGACCGGGCGTCACTCCGTGGGCCTCGGCGATCTTTCCGATCCCGGGGTCGTCGAGGAGCCGGGAGCCGCGGCCCAGGGGGCTCCAGCTCTCCGTGACGATGCCCTTGTCGGCGTGGAAGGCGCGCAACTCGTCCTGGGGGAGCAGGGGATGGAGTTCGATCTGGTTCACCGAGGGGAGCACTCCGGTCTCGGCCTCCAGGCGGCCGAGGTGTTCGGCCGTGAAGTTCGAGACGCCGATCGCACGGACCAGGCCCGCCTCGCGCAGCTCGATCATCGCCCTCCACGAGTCCACGTACTTGTCCACGCGGGGCAGGGGCCAGTGGATCAGGTAGAGATCGACGTACGAGAGTCCGAGACGGCCGCGCGACTCCTCGAACGAGGCGAGCGTCTCCTCGTAACCGTGGTGCCTGCCCGGCAGTTTGGTGGTGACGACGATCTCCTCGCGCCGGACGCCGGAGCGGGTGACGCCCCGTCCGGTGCCGGTCTCGTTGCGGTAGTTGGTCGCCGTGTCGACGAGCCGGTACCCCATGCCGAGCGCTCGGCTCACGGCCTCCTCTGCCTGTGCGTCGTCCATCGGCCAGGTGCCGAGGCCGACGGCCGGGATCTTCGTACCGTCATGGGCCGTGCGGTCCGGGATGCTGATCACGAGGAACCCTTCCGAAGCTGCGAGAGAGGTACCCGCCCATCGTGCACGGCGACCGCCTCGACGGCGACGCGGGCACGCCGACCCGCTCGGCGAGCGAGCGGGTCGGCGCGGTCGGTTCAGGCGGTGTGCAGGGTGAGCCCGTAGCGGTTGAGGATCTCGTTCACGGGCTGGTACCACGTCTCGCCTCCGCTGGTGCAGTTGCCCCAGCCGCCGGAGGTGACGCCCTGTGCCTGGTCGCCGCTGATGAACGAGCCGCCCGAGTCGCCGGGTTCGGCGCAGACACTCGTCTTGGTCATCTGGTGCACGGCGCCCTGGCTGTAGTTGACGGTCTCGTTCTTGGCGAGGACGGTGCCGCAGTGCCAGTGGGAGGTCGAGCCGGAGCGGCAGATCGACGCTCCGACGGGCGCCTCGCCCGAGCCCCGGACGAGCTGGTCGGAGACGGTGCCCCAGCCGAGGACGACGGGGACGGTCCACCAGCCGCTGCCGACGTTGACCCAGGCGTAGTCGTTGTCCGGGAACGAGGAGCCCTGGAAGGTGCCGATGTAGCTGTGGTCCCAGCCGCTGACGCCCGCGCCCGGCTGGGCACAGTGCCCGGCGGTGACGAAGCCGCCGTACACCGAGAAGCCGATGGAGCAGCGGACGTTGCCGGTGTAGTACGGGTCTCCGCCCACCGTGCCGGCCGCGTACGTCCTCGGGGTCCGTCCGGTCTGCCGCACGACCACGGGACCGGACGCGCGGGCGCGGGCGACGAAGGCCCGGACATCGTTGTCATCCTTGTGGGCGGAGACCACGTCGACGACGACGGAGCCGGCCCGCGGGTCGACGTGCCAACCGCTCACGCCGGCCGGTGCGTCGAGCGCGTCGATGCGTGCCATGGTGCTGTCGAGCCGGCGCTCGCTGTACTTGGCCAGGGTGACCCGCGCGCCGGTCGCCTCCACGGCACCGCGTGACGCGGCCTTGGTGACGGCGACGACGAGTCTGCCGCTCCCGGCGTCGAACCAGGAGCCCCCGTAGGAGGCGCCGGCCGCACGCCGGGCGTCCCGCTCGACGGCGCGTGCGGCGGTCTCCTGGGCGAGCCGGGTGGTCGCCTGCTGCCGGGTGAGGCCGAGGTCGTTCTGCATGGCCGAGAGGACGGCCGAGGAGGCCGGCGCCCGGGTCGCCGCGGCGGTGAGGGGGGCTTCACCGGCGGCGGCCTGGGTGAGTCCGAGGGTGGCGGCCGCGGCGAGTAAGCCGGTGGTCAGCGCGATGCGCAGAACTGTGGTGCGTCTCACGGTGGTTGCCTTTCGTCGATCCGAAGGTCGGTGAGTGGGGCGAAGGGCAGGAGAGAGCGCTCTCAGAGTTGCGTGGACGAGGATAGTGCGAGGTTCTTGTCAGGTCCATACCAATGCGTGGGCCTGTTCGCCCGCGCTGCCCGCGCTGCCCGCGCGCACGCCTCGTGCGGTCCGTTCGCACACGCGTCGTGCGGTCCGTTCCCTCGCGCGATTCCCCCGGTCCGTTCCCCTGATCCGTTCCCCGCGCCGTTCCCCCGGTCCGTTCGCTCGGGCCGCCCGGAGTGCGCCGGCTTCGGGTGTTCCAGGCCGCTGTGACCGCTACCTCGCGTTGTGGTCCATGTGGCCCTGAAGGTGCTTTCGGAGTCACTTTCCGTCAGGGTCCGACGGCACATCGAACGGTTCTTCGCGATCTTGAGGCCGAGGGTGAACAGCGTCTGATCACCCTCGTGTTGGCAGTAGGCTCAACCTGCTGCGGCGCCCCGATGATCACTCATGCTCGGGAGGGAATCGACCCGTGGCGATCGACGAGATCCCAACGGCGTGAGGATGAAGCACAAGTGCTGATAGCGGGACGGTATCGGCTGCAGACGGCCCTCGGGCGGGGCGCGATGGGGGAGGTGTGGCGGGCCTACGACGAGATGATCGGCAGGTCCGTGGCCGTGAAGCTGCTCCTCTCCCAGGACGCCGACCCGACGGCCGCGGCCCGGTTCCGTCTGGAGGCCCAGACCGCGGGCCTGCTCAACCATCGTCACGTGGTGGGTGTGCTGGACTTCGGGGCCTACGAGAACCGGCTGTTCCTCGTGATGGAGCTGGTCGAGGGCGACAGTCTCGCCGGCGTCCTCACCGGCGCCGGGCGGCTGCCCGCCGACCGGGTCGCGCGGATCGCCGCCGAGGCCGCCGCGGGTCTGGCCGCCGCCCATCAACAGGGCATCGTGCACCGGGACATCAAACCGGGCAATCTGCTCCTGGACGCCGAGGGGAGCGTCAAGATCGGCGACTTCGGGATCGCCCGCTTCATGGACGATCCGGCGGGCGGTCTGACCGCGACCGGGCAGATCGTCGGCACCAGTCTGTACCTCGCTCCCGAGCGGGCCCTGGGCAAGACCGCCGGGCCGCCCTCCGACATGTACTCGCTGGGCTGCGTCCTGTACCAACTCCTCACCGGGCGGCCGCCGTTCCAGGCGGGCAGCCCCGTCGCCGTCCTCCACCACCACCTCGACACCGCTCCCACTCCGCCGCGGGAGCTGGGCGCCGATCTGCCGCCCGCCTTCGAGAACCACCTGCTCGGCCTGCTCGCGAAGAAGCCCGAGGACCGGCCCACCGCGCTCCAGGCGGCCGCCTGGTACGGCTCGGGCTCCTGGCAGGGGCGCGCCGAGCCGCTCCCGGCCGCGCTGCCGGAGCCGGGGCGTCACCGGCAGCCCGCCAGAGCCGCGGGCCCCGCGACCACGTACGCCCTGCCCTCGGTCATGCGGGACACCGCGGGCGGCGGCCACCGGTCGCGCCGGCGCCAGCGTTCGGGGGTCGGCGACCTCCTCGCGGACCGGCGGCGAGTCGTCGGCGCGGCCGCCGGAGCCGTCGTCTTCCTGCTGGCCGTGCTCGTGGGCGTGGCGGTGTTCTCGCCCGACAGCAGCTCCGCCGACACCCCGGAGCCCGGCGCGACCACCGGGGTCGAGTCGTCCGCCCCCGCCGCCACGTCGCCCGGGGGCTCGTCCACCGGCTCGTAAGGGCCGGGAGGGCTAGGGGTCCCGGCCGGTGACCGGCGGGTGGTCCACGGGGCGTCGGCCGGTGACCGGCGGGGTGGGTCCACGGGGCGCCGGGCGGCGGCAAGGGTGCGGTGAATGAGACAACTCCCCTGCGTTTGTGGGGAGTTCGCCGATCTGGCACATGTGAGACGTGGCGCTTTCGTGCCAGCGTCCGCTGTTCCCTCCGCCGGTCCGGGGCCGATAGAAAACGCGTCATGATCTCCCGCATACCTCCCCGTCCCAGCGGCCGAAGAGCGCTCGCGGCAGCGGTCGGCGCCCTCGCGGTCCTGACCTCCCTGGCCTCGCCGCCCGGTCTCGCCCTGGCCGACGCACCGACACGGACCGACGCGGCCCCACCCGTCGCGGACTCGGGCACGGGGCAGCACACCGTGACCCTCCTGACCGGCGACGTCGTGCGCGTCACCGGCAACGGCGACGGAAAGCAGACCGCGGACATCACGCGCGCGCCCGGCGCCACCGGCGGCGTGCGCACCGAGACCGTCGACGGCGACCTCTACGTCTACCCGGACGAGGTGCTGCCCTACCTGGCCGCGAACCGCCTCGACAAGCGGCTGTTCGACGTCACCTCCCTCATCGAGCAGGGCTACGACGACGCCCACAGCACCGGCATCCCGCTGATCCTGGGCTACGGCGCCGGCACCGCGCCCGCCGACCGGACCGCGCCGGCCGGCACCACCCGGGTGCGGTCCCTGCCCACGATCCGCGCCACCGCCGTCCGGGCCGCGAAGAAGCAGGCCCGGAAGACGTGGAAGTCCGTCGCCCCCGCCACGACCTCTGCCGCGCCCAGGCTCGGTGACGGACTGTCCAGGATCTGGCTGGACGGCAGGGCCGAGGCCACCCTCAAGGACAGCACCGCACAGATTGGCGCGGCCACCGCGTGGAGCAAGGGCCTCGACGGCAAGGGCGTCAAGGTCGCCGTCCTCGACACCGGCGCCGACCTCGGCCACCCCGACCTGAACGGCCGGATCGCCGCCTCGCGGAGCTTCGTGCCCGACGAGACCGTGCAGGACGGCCACGGCCACGGCACCCACACCGCCTCCACCGTCGGCGGCAGCGGAGCCGCCTCCGACGGCGCCGAGAAGGGCGTGGCGCCCGGCGCCGACCTGCTGATCGGCAAGGTCCTCGCCGACGGCGGCTACGGCCAGGACTCCTGGATCATCGCGGGCATGGAGTGGGCCGTCGACCAGGGCGCCCGCGTCATCAGCATGAGCCTCGGCTCGTCCGACCCGTCCGACGGCACCGACCCGATGAGCCGGACGGTCAACGAGCTGACCGAGAAGAGCGGCGCGCTCTTCGTGATCGCGGCCGGCAACTACAGCAGCGAAGCGAGCATGGGCACCCCCGGCGTCGCCGACGAGGCGCTGACGGTCGCCGCCGTGGACTCCGCCGACAAGCGGGCGTCGTTCTCCTCGCAGGGCCCGCGGCTGAACGACTACGCCCTCAAGCCCGACATCTCCGCGCCCGGCGTGAACGTCCTCGCGGCCAAGGCGGGCGGCAGCGCCGCGACCGGCTGGTACCAAACGATGAGCGGCACCTCCATGGCGACGCCGCACGTCGCCGGTGCCGCCGCGATCCTCGCCCAGGAGCACCCGGACTGGAAGGCGCGCCAGCTCAAGGACGCGCTGATGAGCACGTCCAAGGAGCTGCCGAACTACACCGCCTACCAGGTGGGCGCCGGCCGCGCCGACCTCGCCGCCGCGACCTCCGCCGCCGTCACCGCGACCGGCTCGGCCTACTTCGGCATCGACTCCTGGCCGCACGACGACCCCACGCCGCGCCACCGCACGGTGACGTACACCAACACCGGTGACGCCGACAGCGAGCTGCACCTGGCGCTGAACGCCTCCGTCGGCGGTGGCCCGTACGACACCGACCCGACCGCGGGCAAGGGCACTCCGGCTCCCGAGGGGATGTTCTCCCTCTCCGCCGACACGGTGACCGTGCCGGCGCACGGCACCGCGACGGTCACCGCGACCGCCGAGCCGGGCCTGGCCGCCGACGGCCGCCGCTACCTGGGCCGGATCACCGCGACGGACACCTCCGGCGCGACGGTCACCCGCACCCAGGTGGGCCTCTACCGGGAGGACGCCCGCCACACCCTGCACGTCACCCTGAAGGACCGTTCGGGCAAGCCGGCCGCGGGCTGGGTCGAGATCCAGCGCCTCGGCAGCACCGAGGACCCGTACAGCGCGACCATCGACGACGAAGGCAAGCTCGACCTGCGCCTGCGCGAGGGCACCTACAGCCTCCTGACGTACCAGGACGTGGCCGGCAGCCACGGCCCCGACTCGCTCGGCATGGCGGTGATGGGCGACCCGGAGGTAGTCCTCGACCAGGACCGGACCGTCGATCTCGACGCGAGCCGCACCCGTGAGGTCACCGCGGAGGTCCCGCGCCGGACCGAGGACCGGGCGCTGTCCATGAACTGGTACCGCGCGGACGGCCAGGCGGCCAACTCCTACGGCGTGGGCGTCGTGGAGGTGCAGTACCTGCTCGCCTCCGCCTACGACAGCATGTTCGTGCTGCCCACCCGCAAGGTGACCCAGGGCAGCTTCGAGTACGAGACCCGCTGGCGCAAGGCCCTCCCGCTGCTCACCGTCACCGACGACGGCAGGCCGGTGCAGGTCATGGCCCAGGCCAACTCCTCGCGGTACGAAGGGCACAAGCGCCTGCAAGCGGTGTACGCCGGCACCGGCACTCCCGCCGAGTACGCCGGGCTGAACGTCAAGGGCAAGGTCGTGCTGGTGACCCGTGCGGACGCGCTCACCGGCGCGCAGCGGGCGCAGGCGGCGGCCGACGCCGGGGCGGCCCTGCTGCTCGTCGTCGACGACCGGCCGGGCAAGCTGATCCAGTCCGTCGGCACCTCCGCCGACAGCGCCGTGCCCGTGTTCTCCGTGACCGCCCGGAACGGAGCCTCGCTGATCGCCGACGCCAGGCGCGGCCGGCTGCGGCTGGACGTCGAGGGCGTGCCCGACTCCCCTTACGTGTACGACCTGTCCGACCCGCACCCCGGCCAGATCCCGTCCAGCGGGCTGACCTACCGTCCCCGCGCGTCCGAACTGGCCACGGTGGAGATGCGGTTCCACGGCGCCACCACGACGCCGAGCGGCGAGTGGCGGTCCGGCTTCCGTCCGTACCGCAAGTACGGATCGGGGTACCTGCTGCGCCAGGACATGCCCGGCACCCGCACCGACCACGTCTCGGCTCAGGAGGGGACGCGGTGGGTGGAGAGCATGGGCACCGGGCCGGGGGTGCTCCTGTCGAGCCAGAGCACGCGCACCGCGTACGCGCCCGGCTCGTTCCAGGTCCACGAATGGTTCAAGCCGGTGACCCACCCCGCCAACGGCGGCACCTACTGGTGGTCGCAGCGGCAGAAGACCTCGCTCGCGTTCAACATCCAGCCCTGGTCCGACAGCGGTGACGGCCACGGCGGCGTCATCCAGAGCAACGGTCCGGCGAAGACCAGCCTGAAGGTCTACCAGGACGGCACCCTGATCAAGACCTCCAGCTCGTCGGCCACCACCATCACCAGGCCGCCGACCGTCCCCTCGGTCTACACCCTCGACCTGACCGCCGAACGCGACGCGGACACCTACCGGCTGTCCCCCCGCACCCACACGGTGTGGCAGGTCAGGTCCGACCCGGTCACCGACCCGACGGTGATCGACCGGGTGGCGGTCCTGCAGATGGACTACGACGTCGACACCGACCTGGCGGGCGACGCCCGTGGCGGCCGCCAGACGCTCCGGCTCACCCCGCGTCACCTGGACGGCGCGGCGGGCGCCGGGAAGATCGAGGGCGCGACGCTGTCGGTCTCCTACGACGACGGCGCGACCTGGACCCCGGTCCGGACGAACGGCAAGTCCGGTACCTGGACCGCCTGTTACGACGCGCCGCGCCACGGCTACGTGTCGCTGAAGGTCGAAGGCTGGGACGACGCCGGCAACCGCGTCACCCAGGAGGTGATCCGCGCCTACGGTCTGAAGTAGTCCCGCACGCGGAGGCCGTCGCCCCGAACCGTCCGGCCGCCCCCTCCGGCGGCCGACAGGGCGACGGCCTCCGTCCGCGGGGCGGAACCAGGACCGTTCCGTCACGGTGGGCGGCGACCCGATTTCGCGCGGTCCGGGCAACCAATCCGGGCGCCCGGCGGTCCTTTGGACGAGAATCCCCGACGGGAGGGCGTCGATGGGCCTGGTGCGTGCACTGCTGCCGTTGTCGCGGGCGGCGGCCCGGCTGAGCCCCGGTCCGGGGCGGCGGCTGCTCGGTGCCGCGCTGACGCGATGCCTGGCCCCCGACTGGGTGTTGCTGCGGCCGCCCCCGGCCAGGCGCCGGCTGGCCTGGGCCGAGGAGGCGACGGCCGTCTACGGGGCGCTGACCCGGCTCGAGGGCGCCCGTCCGCGGGACCGGGACCTGCTCGCCCGCGGTCTCGTCTGGCAGGCCTACGCGCTGGTGCTCGTCGGCCGCTGCGAAGAGGCGTGCACCGTGATGGACGCGTCGGAGGCCGTGCCGGACGCGCGGTGGTCACCGGCGCAACGGGCCCTCCTGCTGCACCTCAGGGCGCAGGCGGAGTTTGGCCTGGCACGGCTGGAGGACGCGTTGGGCTCGGCGGGGGAGTGCGTGGCCGCCTACCGCCGACTGGTTCCCGCCCGACGGGACCGGACCCTCGGCGGCCTGCCGGGTGCGCTGCGCACCTACGCGCTGGTGCTGGCGGCCGTGGACCGTACGGAGGAGTCGGTGGCCGCCTACGAGGAGTGCGCCGGACTCGTGCGGCACATGTCGGTGCGCGAGGCGAGCCACGTCGTACTGGTGCGTGTCCGGGTGATGTGTGAACTCACCTCAGGACTGGTGGAGTTGGGCCGCCATGAGCAGGCGCTGTCCATCGGCCGGGAGGCCCGGGACACCGCCGACGCCATCATGGTGCGGGTCGCGCCCGAGATCGTACGCCCGCTGCGAGTGAGGCTTTTCGCGGATCTCGCCCGTTGCCTGGAGGCCACGGGAGACCCGACCGCGGCGCGGGCCACCGCGGAGGAAGCTGTGGCCGAGGGGCGGATCCTGGCGGGCCGGGACCGGACGACGGGTGACCCCCTGCTCATCCTGGCACTCGACTGCCTCGCCGACCGGCTCCGTGAACCGGCCTCACGGGCAAGCGAGTTGGATGCACGACGGGAGGCGGTCGAGCTCAGTGCCGGTCTGGCCGGCGAACGGCCGGACGTCTACGACCCGCTCCACGCCGTGTGTCTGGAGCGGCTCGCCGACTGTCACCAGGCCGCCGGTGAACCGAGTGACGCGGTCCGGGCCGGTGAACGCGCCGTCGCCGCGTACCGGCGAGCGGCAAACCGCGACCCCAGGGCGCACGAGCCGCAACTCGCCCGTGTGCTCGCCGACTTGAGTGAGTCACGGCTGGACGACGGAGACGCCGAGGGGGCGATCGGGGCGGCACGGGAGGCGGTCGCCCTCACCCGCCGTCTGGCCGAGTCCGACCGGTCCGCCGACCACGCGCTGACGGCCCGCCGGCTACGGGTTCTCGGTCGGGCCCTGCGCGGCGCCGGCGAGCACGGGGCGGCCGTCGCCTGCTACACGGAGTCCGAGTCCATCCTCGTCGACGCGTCAGCAGGTTCCGAGGCCGACTCGTACGCGCTCTCCCTGGACGCCGCGCGGCGCGGTCTCGCCCGCACCCTCGACGCGGAGGCCCAAGCCCGCCTGGCCGACGGCCGGGCCGACGACGCCGTCGCAGCGCTGCGCTCGCTGCTCGCGCTCACCCGCCGCACCGACCAGCCGGACGTCCACGGCCGTTGTGTCGCCGCCTTCGCCGAGGCCCGCGAGCGGTACCCGGACACGGTCGTCCCCGCCTGGACGCGGGCGAGCGGGCAGGGCTTCCCCACGTTCGTGTACCGCCTGTCGGGGGCCGTGAGCGAGGAGCGACCGCCCGGCGGGAGTTGAGCTCCGGAGGCCGATCGGGCGGATCCGCGACAGACCGGGCGGATCGCGCGCCGAAAGCGGAACGCTCCTTCTTAAGTGCGGGTTAAACGCGTCTTAAGCAACCGTGGGCGGAGCCTGCCTCTTCAAGTACCCGCTGGTCAGGGCGATTTGGGGTCCGCCGGAGTCAGTTGGCCTCTCAACGACTCGTGCGTAGCATCGGGGCCCACCGGTGCCGTCCACCGTCGGACGGAGAGCGCTCTCAAGCAGTGCTCCGGCTCGGCGGAAGTGGACCGGGCACGGGTGCCAACTCCCCACAGACGCACAGACAAGGGGTGCTCAGCCATGGCTGTTCATCGCGCACGCCGATGGTCCCTCGGAGGCCTGGCGCTGCTGCTCGCCACCGGGGCCGCCGGCGGTGTCCTGTTCACCACCACGGGGCCCGCCGCGAACCGGGCCCACGCCGCCGCGGCCGCGCAGACCTGGTCCGACGAGTTCGACGGAGTCGCCAGGAGCGCGCCGGACCCGTCCAAGTGGACGCTGGAGACGGGTGGTTCGGGCAACGGCAACCACGAGCTGCAGTACTACACGAAGAGCACGGACAACGCCGCCCTCGACGGGAACGGTCATCTGGTCATCACCGCGCGCAAGAACGGCGACAGCGGGCTCCAGTGCTGGAACGGGACCTGCCAGTACACCTCGGCCCGGCTCAACACCGCGAAGTCGTTCACCCAGGCCTACGGCCACTTCGAGGCCCGGATCAAGGTGCCGCGCGGGCAGGGTGTGTGGCCCGCCTTCTGGATGCTGGGCGACAACCTGGGCAGCGTGGGCTGGCCCGACAGCGGCGAGATCGACGCCATGGAGAACGTCGGCAACGAACCCGGCACGGTGCACGGGACGATCCACGGCCCGGGCTACTCCGGGGCCGGCGGCATCGGGGCCGCGTACACGCTGCCGGACGGCAAGGCCTTCGCGGACGACTTCCATGTCTTCGCCGTCGACTGGAGCCCGAACGCCATCACCTGGTCCGTGGACGGGCAGAAGTACGAGACCCGCACCCCGGCCGACGTGAACGGCAAGAAGTGGGTCTACGACCACCCGTTCTTCCTCATCCTGAACTTCGCGGTGGGCGGTGACTGGCCCGGCAGCCCCACCTCCGCCACCTCGTTCCCGCAGACCATGACCGTCGACTACGTGCGGGTCACCGCCGCGGACAACGCCCCGCCGGCCACCGGCACCGGGAGCGGCACCACCGGCGCCGTCAAGGGCATCGGCGGCATGTGCGTCGACGTGGCGGGAGCCTCCGCCGCGGACGAGACCCCGATCCAGCTCCACGACTGCAACGGGGCCGACGCCCAGAAGTGGACCGTGGGCACCGACGGCACCGTACGGGCCCTGGGCAAGTGTCTCGACGTACGCGCCGCCTCCACCGACAACGGCGCCGCCGTGCAGCTCTACACCTGCAACGGCACGAAGGCGCAGCAGTGGAACCTCGGCTCCGCCGGTGATCTGACGAACACCGGCTCGGGCAAGTGCCTCGACGCCAAGGACAACTCCTCGGCCGACGGCACCCGTCTGCAGATCTGGACCTGCGCCGGAGCGGCCAACCAGAAGTGGACGCTCGCCTGAACGGCCCCCGTCCGGCCCGGCACCGACGACCCGCCCCCACCGGCACGGGCTCGGCCGTCCCCCGGCGTCCCTGCCCGTCCCGATCCCCCCACCGCCTCTCCGAGGCACCGAGCACCAAGGAGCACACCGGATATGACGCCTCGTCACCAGCGGAACCTGACCCGTCGCAAGGCCCTGTTCGCCCTCGGTGGCGCCGCCGTCGCCGCACCCGCCATCGCGGCGATCGCCCCGTACGCCATGGCCGGCCAGACGGACCCCTCCACCAAGGCGGCCGCGGGCTCGCTCCCGCTGACGATCGTCAACAACAGCGGCTCGTTCGGCAACGGGTCGGTGTACGTGTACATCGTCGGCAACCAGGACGGCAAGCAGGTCCGCGTCACCCAGGACGGCACACTGGCGCCGATCTCCCTCTCGGACAACGGCGCGGACGGGTTCACCGACTACGCGCTCACGCTGGCCGCGAGCGGCGAGACCCGGATCGGCCTCCCGTTCATGTCGGGCCGCATCTACGTGTCGCTGGGCGCGAAGCTGAAGTTCAAGGCGGTCCAGGACGGCAACGGCGACGCGGCCCTCCAGTTCCCGGCCGGCTGGGTGGAATCCGACCCCAGCTTCGGGGTGCTGCACGACTGCGCGGAGTTCACCTTCAACTCCGCGGGCATGTTCTGCAACACGACCATGGTCGACATGTTCAGCGTGCCCATGAACATCCGGCTGACCGGGGCCAAGGAGCAGACCACCGGCACCATCCGCGACGGCGGACGTGCCGCGGCCTTCGCCGCGATCAAGCAGAACGAGGACTTCGCCCCCCTGGTGGTGGACGACCTGCGCATCATCGCGCCCGGCCACGGCCTGGACTCCGGCGTGTTCGCCAAGGACTACCTCGCCCCGTACATCGACGAGGTGTGGAGCACGTACTCCGGCAAGGACCTGACCGTCACCACCAACGCCGGCACGTTCACGGGCCGGGTGCGCGCGGACAGGTTCACCTTCGACGGACCCGCCTCCGTCTCGTTCGCCAAGCCCTCCACCCGTGACGTCCTCTTCTGCGACGGCAACCTCGCCGCGCCCAACGACGGCACGACCGGCCCCGTGGCCGCCGTGCTCGGCGCCGGGTTCAACCGCTCCACCCTGCTCTCCGCCCCGGCACAGCCGACCACCTCCGCCGCCGACTTCTACCGGACCGAGCTCACCAACCACTACTCCAAGGCCGTTCACGCGGCCACCGAGGACGGCAAGGCCTACGGTTTCGCCTTCGACGACGTCGCCGACTTCGCCTCCTTCATCCAGGACGGCGCCCCCACGGCCATCCGCCTGACCCTGTCGCCCTTCTAGACCCTCCCGGCGCCCTGCCGACCGGGGCGGGGCGCCGCACACGGGCGGTGAGCGCCGGTGCGCGGACGGGGGACTCCGGTCGCGCGTCACGGGTGAGCGAATATGGTGGAACTCCGACAATCCGGAATGTCCAGGTGGTCAACGGTCTACGGAAGTGTCATGGATGCATTGACGGGCGGACATGGCGAACATCGCGGATCGGGGTGGGAGCTGGACAAGGCCGTTCTCGGAGCGCTCTTCTCCGAGTCGCCCATAGGCCTCCACGTCCTGGACACGCAGCTCCGGCTGGTGCGCTTCAACACCGCGGCCCGCTTCGTCAAGGCGTTCGCCCTGGACGAGGCCGTCGGCCGGCACCCGCGGGAGTGGGCCGGTGACTTCTACAACGGGTCCTACGAGGCGACGGTGCTGGAGGTCCTGGAGACCGGTGTGCCGTCTCTCGACGTGGAGGTGCGGGGCCATCTGACCCCGGGGTCGCCCGAGATCGTGCTCTCGGTCTCCTGCTTCCGCCTGGAGGACGCGACCGGCGGCGTCCTGGGAGTGGCGACGGCCGTCCTGGACATCACGGAGCGGAAGCGGGCGGCGGCCCGGCTGGCCTTCCTGGAACGGTCGAGCGGGCGCATCGGCACGACCCTGGACATCTTCCGTACCGCACAGGAATTCGCCGACGAGATGGTGCCCGCCCTGGCCGACACCGTGGTCGTCGAGGTCCTGGACTCCGTCCTGCGGGGCGAGGCCTCCGCGCCCGGCACGTTCATGGAGTTCGGGGCCCTGCGGTGCGCGGGCCGGCGTTCCGCCGCCCCGGACGCCGAGCGGCACCTTCCCTCCATCGGGGAGGCGATCGGCCTGTCCTCGGGCACGCCCCTCGACCAGTGCCTGTCCGACCTCAGACCACGCATCTTCGAGCACCTGGACCCGAGTGCCCAGTGGCTCCAGCGGGAACGGGTCCGCGGGCGCCGCCTGACCGAGGCCGGGGCGCACTCGCTGCTCGTGCTGCCACTCGCCGCCCGCGGCTCCGTGGTCGGCGTGGCGCACTGCTACCGGCACCCCACACCGCAGCCCTTCGACGACGGCGAACTCGCGCTCGCGGCCGAACTCGCCGACCGCGTGGCCCTGTGCCTGGACAACGCCCGGCTGTACGCCAGGGAGCGATCGGCCGCCCGTGTCCTCCAGCTCAGCCTGCGGCCGGCCAGGGTCGTCGGTCACACCGCCGTGGAGACCGCGTACAGCTACCACCCGCTCGGCGCCGGCGGAGACTGGTTCGACGTCATTCCCCTGTCCGGGGCGCGGGTGGCCCTGGTGACGGGCGACACGGCGGGGCGGGGCCTCCGGGCGGCCGCCACCATGGGCGAGGTACGGGCCGCGATCAGCGCGCTGGCCGACCTCGACCTGACCCCCGACGAGGTCTTGGAGAGACTGCACGCCCTGGTGACCCGCCTGGGTGGAGAACGGCCCCGGCCGCCGGACATCGTGACCGAGGACGAGAACCAGGACACCACCTGCCTCTACATCGTCTACAGCCCCATCACCCGCCGCTGCGCCGTCGCGAGCGCGGGCCATCCGCCCCCGGTGGTGGCGCTGCCCGACGGGACGGTCGAGTACGCCATGGTGTCCGCGGGGTCCCCGCTCGGCCGTGGCCTGGCCAAGTACGGCACGGCCGAGTTCGAGCTCCCCGAGGGCAGCCTGCTCCTGCTGTCCAACACGGCCATGCTGCGCGCCGTCTCGGACGACCCGCAGCACCAGTTGGCCCGCATCGGCGACGCGCTGCTGCCGGCCGACCGGCCGTTGCAGAAGATCTGCGACGACGTGGTCTACCAGCTCACACCGGAACAGGTGGAGAACGACGCGGTCCTGCTCCTCGCCCGCACCCGTGCCCTGGGGCCGGACCAGGTCGCCTCGTGGACCCTGCCCAACGACCCCGCGGCCGTCGCCGAGGCGCGCGCGAAGGCGGAGCGCGCGCTGACGGACTGGGGACTTGAACCGCTCGCCTTCACCGTCACCCTGGTCGTCAGCGAACTCGTCACCAACGCGGTCCGCTACTCGGACGGTCCCATCGACGTTCGGCTCATCCTCGACGGCCCGGTCGTCGTCTGCGAGGTGACCGACGACAGCAGCAGCGTGCCCCACCTGCGGCACGCCGAAGAGGTCGACGAGGGCGGCCGGGGCCTCTACCTCACCTGGCAGGTCAGCCGCCGCTGGGGGACCCGGCCCGAATCCCGCGGCAAGACGATCTGGGCGGAGGTCGCCCTGTCCGAGGAGGAATGAGCGCCCCGGCCACCCGCCCCGCCGACCCCGTCCTGTCCGGCCGACGGCCGACCGGGTGGCCCCGCGCGGGCGGCCGGACCGGACCCTGACGGCGGGCCGTGTCGGCCGCCCCGACCCCGACGGCCGTCCGTTACGCTCGCAGCGCCATACCGGGCCCGAGGATACGGAGGACAGGACGGCGGGGATCAACCGCGAGCGCCTCGTCCGGACGCTGACGTTCTGGCTGCGTCCCGCGTTCGCGCTGCGCGTCGTCAACCGGTTCCAGAAGATCGTCGGCTTCGACCGCTCGATGGCCCTGGCGTCCAGCGCGCTCACCGCGCTCATCCCGCTCACGATCCTCATCGGCACCGTACTGAGCAGCTTCTCCGACTACGACGCCGCCGACCGGATCATCAAGCGCTACGGCCTCACCGGACAGGGCGCCGAGGCGGTCAAGTCGCTCCTCGCGCCCGCCGAGGGCGCCGGCGCGAGCGTGGGTGTCTTCGGCAGCCTCTTCCTGATCATCTCCATGCTGAGCTTCTCGCGCGCCTCGCAGCGACTGTTCGAACAGGCATGGCAATTGCCTCCGCTCAGTGTCCGCAACACGAAGAACGGTCTGTGGTGGATCCTCGGGCTCGGCGGCTACGCGGCGGTCACCGGGTGGCTCCACGCGATCCTCGGGGGCAGCAGGTTCGGGCTGGTGGCTTCGGTGTGCGAGATTCCGGTGAGTGCCGCCTTCCTCGTCTGGAGCGGCTGGGACCTGTCCGCGAAACGGATCCCCTGGCGCGACCTGCTGCCGTTCGGCATCACGGCGGCTGTCCTGACCGCGCTCTACTCGGTGGGCGCGACCGTGTATCTGCCGCGCCTGTTCAACTCCTACGCCGCGCGCTACGGGGCGGTGGGCGCGGTCTTCGCGATGATCTCGGCGCTCTTCGCCGCGATGTTCGTCATCGTCGCGTCGGCGGCCCTCGGACACGAGATGCGGGACGAACTCGTCCGGATCCGCGCGGGCGACCGTCCCTCCGACGACGAGGTCCGCCGCGAGTGGGACAGCGTCGTCGAACAGGCCCGGTTGCGCTGGCGCACCACCCGGGAGCAGGTCTCCACGCGCAGGCGCTCGAAGGACGCCAAGGACGCCAAGGACGCCAAGGACGCGAAGGACGCCAAGGACAAGGAGCGGTAGGGCTACTGCGCGCGGGCGATGAGCAGGGCGACGTCGTCGTGGTCGTCGGAGTTGCGCAGTCCGTACAGGAGGAGGTCGCAGATCTCCTCGAGCGGCCTGCCCGGCTCGTCGAGGAAGGAGAGCAGCACGTTCAGACGGTCGTCGATGGGATGCAGCCGGGTCTCGACGAGACCGTCCGTGTACAGGACGAGCAGATCGCCCGCCTCGAACGCGACCGTCGTGGTCTCGAACGGGACGCCGCCCACCCCGAGGGGAGCGCCCGAGGGAAGGTCCAGCAGCGCGGGGGAGGTGCCCGGACGGACCAGAGCGGGCGGCATGTGCCCGGCGTTGGCGATGCGCACGTGCCCGCTGTGGGGGTCGTACACCGCGTAGAGACACGTGACGATGTAGTGCTCCAGATCGCAGGTGATCTTGTCGAGGTGCTGGAGCACCTCGCCGGGGTCGAGGTCGAGGTCGGCGTAGGCGCAGGTGGCGGTACGCAGCCGGCCCATGGTGGCGGCCGCGTCGATGCCGTTGCCCATGACGTCGCCCACGACCAGCGCGGTGCGGTCGCCGGCCAGCGGAATCACGTCGTACCAGTCGCCGCCGACCTCGCTCGTGGACTGGGCCGGCTGGTAGCGGGACGCGACCTCCAGACCGGAGAGATGCGGCGGATGCTCGGGCAGCAGGCTGCGCTGGAGCGTGACGGCGGTGTTGCGCACGCTCTGGAACCAGCGCGCGTTGTCGATGGCCACGGCGGCGCGGGTGGCCAGCTCACCGGCGAGCACCACGTCGTCGTCGTCGAAGGGGAGCGGATTGCGGGTGCGCTTGAGGTCGAGGGCGCCGAGCACCTCACCGTGCGCGATCAGCGGCACCGCGAGATACGAGTGGACACCTGCCTGCGCCAGGAGGGCGGTGCCCTCGGCGTCGCGGGCGATGCGCGGCAGATCGCGTTCGCCGACGTGCCGCACGAGGACCGGTCTGCCGGTGTGCACGCACAGGGTCACCAGCCGGTCGCCGTCGTACGTCGCGAGGTCGCCCGGCGGATCGGCGGCGCGCAGGGCCACGGTGGGGTGGGACGCCTTGAGGGCGAGCGCGCGGAAGAACTCCGGGCCGTTGTCCGGCCTGCGCCTCGGGCGGCAGGCGAGCACGGAGTCGAGAACGTCCACGGCGACCACGTCGGCCAGTTCGGGCGCCGCGATGTCGGCCAGCTCGCGGGCCGTCTGCTCCACCTCCAGGGTGGTGCCGACGCGGGTGGAGGCGCTGGCGACGAGGGCGAGCCGGCGCCGCGCGCGGTCGGCCTCGGCGGCCGCGCGATGGCGTTCGGTGACGTCGACGACCGAGGCGGCCGCGCCCAGGACGCGTCCGCCGGGATCCTCCAGCCGGTAGAAGGACAGGGACCAGGCGTGTTCGTGGTCGGGATCGGCGGGCGGGCGGCCCACGTGGTACTGGTCGAGCAGCGGGGTGCCGGTGGTCAGGACCTGGCGCAGCGCCGACTCGACCGTGTCCACGTCGGGGAACGGCAGGGTCTCCCGCAGATGCCGTCCGACGTGGTCCTCGGCGGGGATGCCGTCGATCCGTTCCAGCGCCGGGTTGACCATGAGATAGCGCAGGTCCGGGTCCATCAGGGCCAGTCCGATGGGGGACTGGTTGATGAGCTGCTCGCTCAGCGCCAGATCGGTCTCGACGCGCTGGAGCAGCGTGTGGTCGGCCGCGATGCCCAGGGCGTAGACGTCCCCGAGATCGTCCAGGAGCCGCATGTTGCGGAACTCCATGACACGGGTGCTGCCGTCCTTGTGCCGGATGGGGAACGCGCCCGCCCAACTGCGTCCCGTCGCCAGGACGTCGGCGAACAGCTCGGTGACGGCCTGCATGTGCTCGGGGTGGATGATCAGACGCGCCGCGTACTTGCCGAGGGCCTCTTCCGCCGTGTACCCGATCAGCTCCTGGGCCTGCGGGGTCCAGAACACGATGCGCCCCTCGGCGTCCAGGACCAGCGCGCCCACGTTCAGGACGTCCAGCAGGCCGGTCGGGCGGGACGGTTCGGGATCGCGGCTGCCCGCACTGTCGGACTGCGTGGACTCGGCTGTCATCCCTGGCCCTCCTCCACCGGCCGGCGCGGTGTGCCGGGCTCCGTGGCCGCCGCGGGCACCTGAGTACCCGACCTCGGCCCTTCCATGCTGCGCCCTGCCCCGGGCCTTGCCCACTCCAGGGCCTGTTTTGGCATGTCCAGGACCGGAGGTCGAGGTGCTCCGCGGTGCCGTTCCGCGCTGATCGCCCGCCGGTCCTGCACATCGGGCGGACAAGCAGGAACATGGTCGTGTAGAGAATGAGAGCTTCATGGATTCTGCGCGGGAAGGTTCCGACGCGCCCGTGTCCGAAGGGCCGGGCGGTTTTCTCGACGCGTCCACCGACGCGGCGGCCGTGGTGTCCGGCGACGGAGTGGTGGTGGGCTGGACCAGGGGGGCCGAAGCGCTCCTCGGCCATCGGGCGGCCGAGCTGGTCGGCTCCTCGGCCGCTCGTCTGCTCGCCCTGCGCGACCCCTCACGGGTGGCCGCGGTCGCGGAGCGCTGCCGCGGCGGAATGGGCTGGAGCGGACACATCCCGCTGCTGCACCGCGACGGCCGGCGCGTCGACGTGGACCTGCGGGTCTCCGCGTCGTTCCGCATGGGCGCAGACGAGTGCTTCCTGATCTCGGCACGGGACCGCATGCAGCCGTGGACGGTCGGCCCGGCCTTCCTCGACGGGTTCCTGACGCACTCCCCGGTCGGCATGGCGGTGCTCGATCTGCAACTGCGCTACGTATGGATGAACGACACCCTGGAGCACCTGGGCGGCGTCCCCCGCGAGCAGCGGCTCGGACGCCGGCTGACCGAACTGCTGCCGGGGCTCCAGGCGGAGACCATCGAGGGACTGATGCGCAAGGTCCTGGCGACCGGCGAGCCGATGGTCGACTACGAGTACCTGGGATGGAGCTGGGCCGACCCGCACCGCCGGCACGCCTATTCCACCTCGTTCTTCCCGCTGCTCGGCGTCGACAACTCCTACACCGGCGTCTGCTACATGGTCCTGGACGTCACCGACCGGTGGAACGCCCGGCAGATCCTGTCGCTGGTCAACGAAGCCGGGACCACCATCGGCGGGACCCTCGACGTCATGCGCACGGCCCAGGAGATCGCCGACTTCGCCGTTCCGCGCTTCGCGGACTTCGTCATCGTCGATCTCCTCGAATCCGTCCTCAGCACCGAGGGACACGGGGCCTGGCTGTCCGACGCCGGACCCGCACCCGCCAAGCCGATGATGCGGCGCGCCGGCATGGCCTCGGTGCGCGAGGGATGCCCGGAGGCCGTGGCCCGGATCGGCGACCGGGCGGACTTCCTGCCGCCGCCCCACGACGTCAACCTGCTCACCAACGGGGAGCCGGTCCTCATGCAGGTCCTCGACCCGGACGACGACCTGTGGATCGCCGAGGAGCCCGAGCGGGCGGCCAGCATCCGCCGGTACGGACTGCACTCCCTCATCTCCGTGCCGATGCGGGCGCGCAACACCGCCCTCGGACTCACCACGTTCCTGCGCTCGCTCAACCCCGTCTCGTTCCAGCCCGACGACGTCCTGCTGGCACGCGAGGTGGTGGCGCGCGCGGCGCTGTGCGTCGACAACGCCCGCCGCTACACCCGGGAACACACGGCCGCGGTCACCCTCCAGCGCAGTCTGCTGCCGCACGCCCTGTCCGGCGGGACGGCCCTGGAGGTGGCCTCCAGCTACCTGCCGGCGGACCCGAGCGGTGGGGTCGGCGGCGACTGGTTCGACGTCATCCCGCTGTCCGGAGGCCGGGTCGGCCTCGTCGTCGGTGACGTGGTCGGCCACGGCATCACCGCGGCCGCCACCATGGGCCGGCTGCGCACCGCCGTGCAGACCCTCGCCGACATGGAACTGCCCCCCGACGAACTGCTGGCCCACCTCGACGACCTCGTGCTGCGCCTCAGCGAGGAGCGCACCCAGGAACAGCGGGCCGACCGCAGCAGCACGGATGCCGAGGCCGCCCGCAGCACCACCGCCTCCTTCCTCGGCGCCACCTGCCTCTACGCCGTCTACGATCCCGTCACCAGGCGCTGCACGATGGCCAGGGCCGGACATCCGCCGCCCGTGTTCGTCGCCCCCGACGGGCGCGTCTCCTACCCCGACCTGCCCGCCGGGCCGCCGCTCGGCCTCGGCGGGATGGCCTTCGAGAGCCAGGAGGCCGAACTGGCGGAGAACAGCCTGATCGGCCTCTTCACCGACGGCCTCGTGGCGGGAGCGCACTACGACATGGAGCTCGGCATGCAGCAGCTCGGAGAACTGCTCGCCCGGCCCGACCCCGACCTGGACGCGCTGTGCGCGGACGCCGTACGGCAGCTCGTGCCCGTACCGCAGCCCGACGACATCGCCCTGCTCCTGGCCCGCACCCACACCCTGGGGGACGACCACGTCGTCTCCTGGGAGGTGCCGGTGGACCCGGCCGCCGTCTCCGAGATGCGGGCCCGCGCCACCCGCGTGATCGAGGGATGGGGGCTCGGGGAACTGACCATGACCACCGAGCTCGTCGTGAGCGAGCTCGTCACCAACGCGATCCGCTACGCCGTACCGCCCATCCGGCTGCGGCTGCTTTGCGACACCCGCCTGACCTGCGAGGTGTCCGACGCCAGCAGCACCGCCCCCCGGCTCCGGCACGCCCGCAGCACGGACGAGGGAGGCCGGGGGCTGTTCCTGGTGGCCCAGCTCTCCCATCGCTGGGGGGCCCGGTACACGGCGGAGGGAAAGATCATCTGGGCCGAGCAGGAGATTCCCTGAGGATCACGGACCCACCTCAGTCCAGGTCGCCGGACCAGGCACGGTAGGCGGCCACCGCCGTGGGCAGGGTGGGGAAGATCCGGTCCTCGCCGACGGAGGCGCTCAGCCCGTACGCGTCCAGGTCGTCGCGCAGATCCTGCTTGACCCGGGCCATCGCGAACTCGATGCCCCGCCCCCCGAGTTCCCGGCGCAGCTCGTCCAGCGAGTCCAGGGCCGTGATGTCCACCTCGACATTGGCCTCCGCGTTCAGGACGAACCACCTGACCGGCAGCTCCTGTTCGGCCACCGCGTCGAGGGCGCTGCGCCGGAAGTCCTCCGCGTTGGCGAAGAAGAGCGGGGAGTCGTAGCGGTAGACCAGCAGACCGGGGATCACCCGCGCGTCGGGGTAGTCGTCGACGTCGTGCATGCCCGCGAGTCCCGGCACGAGACCCTGGACCGCGTCGTGCGGGCGCGCCACCCTGCTCAGCAGTTCCACGACCGACAGACCCACGGCCACCAGCACCCCGTAGAGGATGTCGAGGGCGAGGACGCCCACGAGACAGCCGAGGGCCAGCAGGAGTTCCCGGAGCCGGAAGGACGCCAGCCGCCGGAAGCCGGCCAGGTCGATCATCCGGATCGCGGCGTAGACGACCAGCGCGCCGAGGACGGCCTTGGGGGTGTCGGTGAGCAGGGGACTCAGGAACAGCAGGACGGCCAGCACGGACACCCCGGCCGTGAGCCCGTACGCCTGGGTGTGCGCGCCCCCGGACTGCGCGAGGGCCGTACGGCTGGCGCTGCTGCTCACCGGGAACCCCTGGAGGGTGCCCGCGCCGAGGTTCGCGGCGCCCAGGGCCAGCAGCTCCTGGTTCGCGTCCATCGCCGTACCGCCGTCCTCGGTCGTGAAGGCGCGAGCCGTGAGGATGAAGTCGGTGTACCCGACGAGCAGGACGCCGACCGCGGGCAGCAGGAGCTGGGGCAGCGTGTCGAGAGGAGGGAAGGCCGGGTGGGGCAGCCCGGCGGGGATCTTCCCGATCACCGCGAGACCGTGGTCCTGGAGGTCGAAGGCCGCGGACACCGCGGTGCCCGCGACCAGGACCAGCAGCGGCCCGGGGACACGCCAGCGGAGACGCGTGGCCAGATACAGGACGACGAGCGTCGCGGCGCTGAAGACCACCGTGGCGGGATGGATCTCGTCGAGGTTGCCGAAGAAGGAGGCCAGTTTAGGGAAGAACCCCGAACCGTCCGTCGGCACACCGGTGAGCTTCGTGAGCTGATCCACCATCATGATCAGCGCCACGCCCGCCAGATACCCGATCAGTACGGGTCGGGAGAGCAGGTCGGCCACGAAGCCCAGCCGCGCCGCCCAGGCCACCACACACATCAGCCCCACGGCGACGGCGAGCGCCGAGGCCAGCACCGCGTAGCGCTCCGGATCGCCGCCGGCGAGCGGCCCCACGACCGTGGCGGTCATCAGCGCCGTCGTCGACTCGGGCCCCACCGACAGAAGCCGGGACGAACCCAGCAGCGCGTACATCACGATGGCGGGCAGGATCGCCCACAGACCCACGACGGGCGGCAGCCCCGCGACACTGGCGTACGCCATCACCTGCGGCACCAGATAGGCCGCCACCGTCACTCCGGCCAGCAGGTCTCCGCGCAGCCAGCTCCGCCGGTAGTGCCGGAGCACCGGGAGACCGGGCAGCACCGGAACAGGGGGGCGCCACCCTCCGCTCGGGGTGCCGTGGTGCTTCGACACGGGCCAGTCCTTCGGATCGCGCCGGCGGTTTCATGGACAAGGGCCCGCGTGGTTCAGTCGGCGCGCCGCGCCCTTCGGGCCAGGAGCTTACCCACCTCCCACACGACGAGGAGGGCCACGGCGGACAGCAGCGCCCAGCCGAACTGCCGCAGGTCGATCTCGGTGGTGCCCAGGATGCGGCGGAACCCGTCCATCTGTGTCACCGCGACCGCGAGGACGAACTGCGCGAGCGCCGTCCAGTTCATCTGCTTGCTGTCGAAGGTGCTCGGGGTCAGGATCGATTCCGTCTCGCTGCGGCATTCGAACGCGGCCACGATCAGACAGAGCGCGAACGCCGTGAACGCGATGGAACTGCCGATCTCGACACTGTCGTACCGGGATTCGCCCAGCTTGATCAGCCCGAGCAGGATCAGCGTGATCGCCAGACCGCTGAGACCGACGGTCACCATCACCGGCCGGGTCAGCACCGACTCGCCCCGAGGACGCGGTCTGCGCCGCATGAGCCCCGCGCTCTCCTTGTCGAAGCCGAGCGCGAAGCCGAACGAGGCGTTGACCACGAAGTGGATCCACAGCACCTGCGGCGGGGTGAAGGGCTCCCCGGCCGCGATGTTGAAGATGGTCGCCCCGAGGAAGGTCAGGACGAACGTGACGAGCAACAGGAGCACGAAGCGGATGTACTTGGTGAGGTTGTCGTAGAGCTTGCGGCCCTGTTCCACCGCGTAGACGATCGTCGTGAAGTTGTCGTCGGACAGGATCATCCGCGCCGCGTTCTTCGCCACGTCCGTGCCGCTGCCCATGGCGATGCCGATGTCGGCGGCCTTGATGGCGGGGGCGTCGTTGACACCGTCGCCGGTCATCGCGACGACGGCACCCTTCTTCTTGAGCGTGTCCGCGAGCATCACCTTGTGCTCGGGTGCGACGCGTCCCACCACACCGATGCCGTCGATACGGGCCAGCCGCTCGCTCTCGGGCAGCGCGGCGAAGTCGGCGCCGAGGACGGCCTCGCCGGGAATGCCGAGCTGCCGGGCGATGGCGGCACCCGTGGTGACGTCGTCCCCGGTCACCATGCGGACCCGGATGTGAGCCGCCTGGGCGCTGGCCACGGCGGCCTTGGACTCCTCACGGGGCGGGTCGACCATCCCGACCAGACTCGTCATGCGCAGCCCGGTGACGTAACCCAGCAGGTCCCCGTCCGGATCGAAGTCGGCCGGGTCGAGATCCCGGGTGGCCGCCGCCATCACCCGGCGCCCCTCCCCGCCCATGCGCTCGCCCTGTTCGTCGGCGCGCCGGCTGAGCTCCGCGTCCCACGGGACGGTCGCCCCACCCGACAGCGCGCTCGTCGCGCGGGCCTGCACCGCCGGGGCCGCGCCCTTGACGAAGCAGCGCACCACCGGGCGCCCGGACGGGTCGACAGCGGAGTTGAAGGTGGCCATCAGCTTGTAGCCGGGGTCGAAGGGCAGGGTGGCGAGCCGGGGCAGCCGTTCCCGGGTGGCCTCGATGTCCAGCCCGGCCTTGTGGGCCAGCACCAGGAAGGCGCCCTCGGTGGGATCGCCCACGACCTCGCCGTCCACCAGCTTGCCGTCGTTCGCCACGAGGTACGGCAGGATCGCCTCCTCGATGCCGGCGGAGGTCCCCGCGGCGTGGTGGATCCGCCCTTCGAGTCCGTAGCCCGTGCCCGAGACGGTGTAGCGGTCGGTGGGTGTCACCACCTCCACCGCCGTCATCTGGTTCATGGTCAGGGTGCCGGTCTTGTCCGAGTTGATCGCCGACGTGAACGCCAGGGTCTCGACGGACGGCAGCTCCTTCACGATCGCGTTGCGCTTCGCCAGACTGAGGCTGCCGACGGACAGGATCGCCTGGGTCACCGTGGGCAGGGCCTCGGGGATGGCGGCGATGGCCAGCGAGACCGCGCTGACGAACAGGGCGTCCCACGCCTGGTCGCGGCGGTAACCGAGCGCGAACATCACGATCATGGTCAGGCCCGCGGCGGCCGTGATCCACAGCGTCAGCGTGTCCAGCTCCTTGGTGAGCGGCGCCTCCTCCCTCTCGGTCGCCGACAGCATCTCCGAGATCTTTCCCAGCTCGGTGCCCTCACCCGTCCCGGTCACGATCACGAGACCGCTGCCGTGGGTGACCGGGGTGTGCATGAACGCCATGTTCGACTGATCGCCCGGCCCCAGCAGGACCTTCGGCAGGGTCGTGGCGTCCTTCGACGCGGGGACGCTCTCACCGGTGAGCGCCGACTCGTCGATCTGCAGCGCGTGGGCCTCGATGATCCGACCGTCCGCCGGCACCTGGTCCCCGGCGGAGATGTGCAGGACATCGCCGACGACCACCTGCTCCGCCGGGATCTCCGACTCGCTCCCGTCCCGCCTCACCCGGGCCGTCGCCGTGAGCATGGACTGGAGCGCGTTCATCGCACTCTCGGCCTTCCCCTCCTGCCGCAGGCCCACGACCGCGTTCAGCAGGGTCAGCAGCACGAGCAGGATCGCGGTGCTCCACTCGGCGATCGCCAGCGAGACGATCGCGGCCACCAGGAGGACGACCTGCATGTAGCTGCGGTACTGGTCGACGAACCGCCGCCACGCCGGCTTCTGCTTCTCCTCGGGCAGCGTGTTCGGCCCGTTCTCGGCCAGCAGTTCCGCGACCCGGGCCGCGGTGAGTCCGGAGGCGGGGTCGACGTCGAAGGCCGACGCGACGTCCTGTGGCTCACGCGCGTACCAGAGCTCCGGAGCAACACGCTCCGGAGCCTTCGGGCCGTTCGACTGCATCGCCATCTCAGCTCTCCGATCCGGATCCGGTCCGCCCTCGACGCCGGGCCGCGTACGGATCGGCCGGCGCGCCCTTGGGAGCGTCGGCCTCCAGTTCCCGCCGGGCGGCCCGGAGCTCCTTGCGCGCCTTCTTGCCGACCACCGGGAAGGCGGGGTCGATGTCCATGAGCGTGTGCACCAGTACGGCCGCCGTGGCGATCCGCGCGAACCACTTGCGATCCGCCGGGACGACGTACCAGGGCGCCCACGGCGTACTCGTGTGCGAGAGCATCTCGGAGAAGGCGTGCTGGTACGCGTCCCAGTACCGGCGCTCCCGGACGTCGGCCGCGGAGAACTTCCAGTTCCGCTCGGGCACGTCGAGCCGCTTCATGAACCGGGTGCGCTGCTCTTCCTTGGACAGGTTCAGGAAGATCTTCACGACCTTGAACCCGTTGTCGGTCAGATAGCGCTCCCAGTCGTTGACGGCACGGTAGCGGCGCTTCCAGATGTCCGGTCCGCGCACGTCCGCCGGCAGCCGCTGCCGGTCGAGGACCTCCGGATGGACCCGGACGACCAGCACCTCCTCGTAGTGCGAACGGTTGAAGATCGCGATGTCACCGCGGGCGGGCAGCCTCGCGGCGTACCGCCACAGATAGTCGTGGTCGAGCTCCTCCGTGGAGGGCTGCTTGAAGCTGCTGACCTTGACGCCCTGGGGGTTCACCCCGCTCATGACGTGCCGGATCGTGCCGTCCTTGCCTCCCGCGTCGAGCGCCTGGAGACACAGCAGGACGCCGTACGTGTCCTGGGCCGCCAGCCGTTCCTGGTACTCGGCGAGCAGCGACACGCCCGTGCGCAGCAACTCCACCCCCTGCTTCTTCTTCAGACCGCCCTTGTAACGGGGGTCGAAGTCCTCGGCCAGGTTCACCCGTGACCCCGGCTCGACCCGCAGCGGCTCGATGAGCCTCGCGACGCGCGCGGCCCTGGCATCCGTCATGACGACCCGCCTCTTCTTCTGTCACGGTGAACGCAGCCCGGTCACCGGCCCTCACCGACACCGCCCAGGTCGGACGCGGACGCGGGCGCGGGACGCAGCCTGGCGGGCAGCCACCGGCCGAGCAGGGGGGAGCGGCGCGGACTCCCGGCGGACCGCTCCACCGTTCCCGCCGCCCGCGGCTCGCCACCGCCCGGGTCGCCCACGGACGCGGGCGCCGAGGCGGTCCCTTCGCCTGCGGACTCGGCGAGCCGGGCGCGGACCCGGCGCTCGACCAGAATGGGGACGTACGTCCTGACCTTCGCCTGCTGGAAGGAACCCCGGGCCGCCGCGATCACCTGGTCCACCACGGACGGGGCGACGGAGGGGTAGGCGGCCTTCATGCGCGCGGTCAGGTGACGGAGGGCGGCCGCCTCGTCCTGGCGGACGTCCTCGGGAGCCGCGGGGTCCGCCGTCGCGAGGGGGTCCGCGGGCGGGTCGGGAGAGCGGCTCGCTCCCTCGGGTGCGCCGCTCCCGTCGGCCGTGGCTTCCGGCTCGTCCGTCTTCATAGTTCGACCACCCGCGCGCTCGCAAGTCCCGAGCCACAAGGGGCGGAGACCGCAAGGCCAACGGTCACGATCCGGCTGCCCCGAGACGGCTCGACGGCCGGGTTACGAGGCCGTCCCCCTCATTCTGGGTCCGCCCGCTCGAAACCGCCTCACGGACCGGGCCGACCGGTGCGACGAGCCGTGCCACCCGACCCGCGCCCACGGCCGTGCCGCCCCGAGTGTGTCCGGTGGACGGGACGGGGGAGGGCATGCCGGGGGACGGCGGGGCGGGTGGCGGGGTGTGCTCCGGCGACCGGGCGGGCGTCGATCACCCTGACGGACCGGGGAAACGGCGATCCGTCATCAACACTCGGGAGGCCGGGAGTCTGCTGTGCGCCACAGCGAGGTGCGGCGGACACATGTCATCAACCACGCGCACGTCGCGCGGTGTTGGTCACGCAAGGGGCGAGCCTCAGCCGAAGGCCTTGACCGCCTGGTAGTAGGTCCACGCGGTGCTGTCGCAGGAGACCTTCGTCGCGCCGCTGTAGTTGGCGCAGACTCGGCCCAGGTCCGCGTAGAGCATGCTGTCGAGCCGGGACTTGTTGGCATCGAAGGTGCCGGCGGCCTTGTAGTTGCGATAGCCGAAGTCGTGGCGGGCACATGAAGTGGCGAAGGGGAAGCCGAACGGGTTGTCCGGCGACGAGGAGCAGTAGTCGGTGGACCAGTCGAACGCGTACGACGACCAGGCGGACTGGTTGGCGCGTGCGGCGACCCACGAGTTGTAGCTCGACGCGCTGGTCTGGGTCCAGTTGGACAGGACTTGGGGCTTGTCGGCAGGGGCGGCGCTAGCGGCTGTAGCGGTCGCCGTGACGGCCACCAGGGCCATGGCCGAGGCGGCGAGGCCGGTGGCCAGTCTTCGGTGCATCCCAACACCTCCATGAGGCTGCGACCCGCCCATCGGGTTGCAGGTTCATGACAGGAATGATCGGCATCGCGACCTCCTTTGACTAGTGCTTGGACCCCAACAATCAATTAACTCAGTGGAGTTGGGAGGACATGTTTCATGCCTGCGACCACCATGGCCGCCTATGGCTGGATGTGTTCCTTGGGGTTGGGGGTGTCCCGGTCGGATCCCATTGGCGCCCCGCGACGTGCAACCGCAGGGTTGCGATGGATGGAGTGATGTGCAACCCTGGAGTTGCATCATTGATGGCTTCGAAGGAGTACGTCATGACCGAGGACCGGATCGAACGCGAAACCCTGATCGAAGCGCCCCTGGAGCGGGTCTGGTCGCTGGTGGCCGTGCCCGGGTTCTGGGTCGCCGACGAGGAGAGCCTGCCCACCACCGAGGGCAGGGCGGGCGAGTCGACCGTGGTGAGGAACGCCCGGTACGGCGAGTTCCCGGTACGGGTGGAGAAGGTCGAGCCGCCCACCTATGTCGCCTACCGCTGGACCAGCGCGTTCCCCGGGGCCCCGCTGAGCGACGCCAACAGCACGCTGGTCGAGTTCACCCTCGTCCCGGAGGGCGCGAGCACGCGGCTGCGGGTCGTCGAGAGCGGATTCGCCGCGCTGTCCGGCTCTCCGGAACTGCGGCACAAGGCCCACGAGGACAACACCAACGGCTGGCCCCAGGTTCTGGAGGCGTTCAAGAAGCGCGCCGCCCAGCCGTCGGTGTGACCGAGGAACAGGGCGGGCACGAGGAGGTCGACGGCGTCCTCGCCGCGCTCGCCGACCCGACCAGGCGGCGCCTGCTCGATCTGCTGGCGGCCCGGGGCGAGGTCACGGCCACGAAGCTGGCCGAGGAACTGCCCGTCTCGCGGCAGGCGGTGGTCAAGCACCTCGCCGTGCTGGACGCGGCCGGGCTCGTCACCGGAAGCCGCGTGGGGCGCGAAGTGCGCTACGCGGTACGGCCGGCCGCGCTGAACGCCACCGCCCGGTGGATGTCCGCGCTCGCCGCCGACTGGGACCGGCGCCTCGCGGACGTCAAGCGCGTGGCCGAGGCCGCGGAGCGGGCTTCGCGCGGGTGATCATTCCGAAGCGGTGACCGTTCCCCGCCGCCCGACTCCGGGCGGCGGGGAACGGCCGCATGTCCTCTGTCCATGGGCCGTGTTCTCGGGTGTTCATGGCCGCCCCACGTACATGGGTCAGGCGAGGTTCTGTTCATGTGCCGGGCGACATCAGGTTCATGTGCCGAGCGATGTCCCGTTCATGGGTCGGGCGACGCCCTGTTCATGTGTCGGGCCACATCAGGTTCATGTGTCGGGTGGCCTCATGTCCATGTGTCCGGCTCATCCGTCCGGTCATGCCTCCCTTCACCCGTCCCGCCACGTCTCCCTTCACCCGTCCCGCCATGTGTCCGGTCCCGCGTCCGCCCTCGCCCTCCCCATAGGCGTGACCGGATCGGTCCGCACCCGGACCCGATGAGGTCTGTCCCCCGGACACACGCCCCGGTCAGAGTGGGGACATGACCCGAGCACTGATCGTCATCGACGTCCAGGAATCCTTCCGCGCACACCCCCTGTGGGAGACCATCTCCGATCCGAAGATCACCGAGCGGGTGGACCGGCTCGTCCGCCTCGCCCGCCGAGCCGGTGACACGGTGGTGTGGGTGCTGCACTCGGAACCCGGCAGCGGCGACGTCTTCGACCCCGCCCTCGGCCACGTCCGGCTGATGGACGAGCTGCGGCGCGAGGACGGCGAGCCACTGATCCACAAGACCTCGCACAACGCCTTCACCACCACCAACCTGCAACAGCTCCTCACGGAACGCGGCGTCCGCGAGCTCACCGTCTGCGGTATCAGGACCGAGCAGTGCGTGGAGACCACCACCCGGCTGGCAAGCGACCTCGGCTACCAGGTCACCTTCGTCACCGACGCCACGGCCACCAACCCCGTCCCGCACCGGGACGCCCCCGCCGGGCGGAGTGTGGCGGAACTGCTCGCGGACCCCCGCACCCTCGGGGCCGAAGAGGTCATCCGGCGTACCGAGTACGCCCTCGCCGGGCGCTTCGCCACCATCGCCACCGTCGATGAACTGGAGACCGCCGCCGCGTCTCGGGCATGATGACCGGATCGTGAGCCACATCGTCTTCTTCCTGGTGCCCGGAGTGCATCTGCTGGACCTGGCCGGCCCCGCGCAGGTCTTCTCCACGGCCGCCGACTTCGGGCACCCCTACACCCTCGGCTACGTCGCCGAGCGGCCGCAGGTCGTCACCGCCCAGGGGCTGCCGCTGACGGCCGGCACCGAGTGGCCCGAGCTCGGCCCCGAGGACCTGATCGTCGTGCCCGGCTGGCGCGCGCTCACCCTCGCCGACGCCCCGTCCATCGGAGAGGCGGCGCTGCGGGCCCTACGGGACCACCACGCCCGGGGCGGGACCGTCGCCAGTGTCTGCGCCGGAGCCGACGCGCTCGGCCGGGCCGGACTGCTCGACGGACGACGGTGCACCACCCACCACGACGTCCAGGACGAACTCGCCCGCCGCTACCCCCGGGCGGCCGTGGTCCGAGACGTCCTCTACACGCAGGACGACCGGGTCGTCACGTCGGCCGGTATCGCCAGCGGGATCGACCTCGCGCTGCACCTGATCGCCGGCCGGCACGGCCCGGCGGTGGGCGCCCAGGTCGCCCGGGACATGGTGGTCTACGCACGGCGCAACGGCCATGAACCCCAGGCCAGCGCGATGCTCCGGCACCGGTCCCACCTCGACGACACCGTGCACCGCGCCCAGGACCTGCTCGACGCCCGCTTCGACCGGCCGGTGCCCCTGCCGGAACTCGCCGCCGCCGTGGGCGTCAGCGAGCGCACCCTCACCCGGCTCTTCACCCGGGCCACCCAGGGCCTCACCCCGCTGCGCTATCAGCAGGCCCTGCGGCTGGAGCGCGCCGAGCACCTGATCAGCCACGGCGTCACCGTCGACGCCGCCGCCCGTGCCGTGGGCTTCGAGGACGCCCGGATGCTCCGCCGCCTGCGGGCCCGCGCCACCTGAGCCCGCGGCGAGCGGTCAGGGCTCCTGCCCCGCGCCCGTGAGCGTCGACCGCTGCCGCGCGGCACGGACGGCCGCCGTCAGGGAGGCGATGTCGTACGCGCCGTAGTGACGGCGGCCGTTGACGAAGAACGTCGGCGTGCCCGAGACACCGCTGAGGTCCGCCGATTCGACGTCCATGGCCACCCGGGCCGCGCTCGCGCCGCCCCGCAGGTCCTCGCGGAAGCGGCCGCTGTCGAGGCCGAGCCGGGCGGCGTACCGGAACAGGTCCTTCGGCCCCAGTTCGCCCTGGTGTCCCATGAGCAGGTCGTGCATCTCCCAGTAGCGGTCCTGGCGTGCCGCGGCCTCGGCGGCCTGCGCGGCGAGCTGGGCGTTGGGGTGCACATCGGTGAGCGGCAGATGGCGCCACACGTAGCGGACGTCCCCGAAGTCGGCGAGCAGTTCACGCACCACCGATTCGGCCAGACCGCAGTACGGACACTCGAAATCGCCGTACTCGACGAGCGTCACCGGCGCGTCGAGCCGCCCGCGCACGTGGTCGCGCTCCACGTCGACGGGGTCGCTCAGATCGACGATCGTCTGGCCGGTGCCGAGCAGGGCCCGCGCGCGGGAGCGCCCGTCGAGGGCACCGATCACCAGGGTGACGATCCAGGTGAGGAGGAAGGAGCAGGCGACCGCGGCCAGGATGCCGATCTTCGCCTGCTCCAGCCGGGCGCCGTCGAAGGCCAGCGACGCGATCAGCAGCGCCACGGTGAAGCCGACGCCCGCCAGCGTGCCGCCCGCGGTGATCGCGCCCCAGCCGACGGGCGGGTGCAGACGTCCCCGGCCCAGGCGCGTGGCCAGCCAGGTGCCGCCGATGACTCCTACCGGCTTGCCGAGCAGATAGCCGAAGAGGATGCCGAGGGTGACCGGTGAGGTGAAGGCGTCGGCGAGCTGACCGCCGCTCAGGGTGATGCCGGCGTTGGCCAGGGCGAACAGCGGCACGATCACGTAACTGGTCCAGGGATGGAACATCTGCTGGAGCCGCTCGTTCGGCGAGAGCGTCGAGGCGAGGCCGCGGCGCACCGTGCGCTCCAGCTCCGGCGTCGGCTGTTCGCGAAAGCGCCGGAACAGCTTGCTCGCGTGCTCCAGATCGCTGCGTTCGGCCGTGTACGCGTAGGTCAGCATGCCCATCGCGAGCCCCGTCACCACGGGGTCGACGCCCGACTTCAGCAGCGCCACCCAGATCGCCACGCCGAGGACGCCGTACAGCGAAGGAATCCGTGCGCCGATGGTCCGCCGCAGCAGCAGGACGACCGCGAACAGGGCGAGCGCCGTGATCAGCGCGGGCGGCTCGATCGTGTCGCTGTAGGCGAAGACGACGACCGCAAGGGCCAGGAAGTCGTCCACCACGGCGATGGTGAGCATGAAGACACGAAGGCTGTTGGGCAGACGGTGGCCGAAGACGGCGAGCATGCCCAGGGCGAAGGCGGTGTCCGTCGACATGGCGGCACCCCAGCCGTGCGCCGCGGAGCCGTGGCCCGAGGTGATGACCAGATACACGACGACGGGGACGACCATGCCGCTGAGGCCCGCCAGCAGCGGCAGCGTGACCCGGCGCCGCTCGCGCAGTTCGCCCAGGTCGAACTCCCGCCGCGCCTCCAGGCCGACGACGAAGAAGAACAGCGTCATCAGCCCGCTGTTCACCCACTCGCGCAGGTCCAGCGACACCCCGGCCGACCCGACGCGGATCGACAGCTCGGTGCCCCACACCGTCTCGTACGAGCCGGGACCGATGTTGGCCCAGGCCAGAGCCAGCAGGGCGGCGGCGAGCAGGACGGCGGCGCTGCCGGTCTCCGTGCGCAGGAACGCGCGCAACGGGCTGCGGGCGCGCAGATCGCACTGGGTCTGGCCGGACAGGGGCGATGCGTCGGACGGCATGGTCATCCTCCGATTCTCGCTCCGGACCCGGTCAGGATTCGAGAAGCGCCGACGGCCGCGCCTCCCCTAGCGTGGCGCATGAACATTGTCCTCCCGCGCGAAGCTGGTTGGATCGAGTCAGGCGATGACGGCGGGGACCGCGAAGGCTGCCCGCCCGACAGATGGAGACACGATGAGCAAGGCCACGAGGACGGACCCGGAGCCGTCCGCGCCGCATGGTGCCGACAGCCACGATCTGATCCGCGTGCTGGGCGCGCGCGAGAACAACCTCAAGGACGTCAGCATCGAGATCCCCAAGCGCCGGCTGACGGTGTTCACCGGCGTGTCCGGCTCGGGCAAGAGCTCGCTGGTGTTCAACACGATCGCCGCCGAGTCGCAGCGGCTGATCAACGAGACCTACAGCAGCTTCGTGCAGGGTTTCATGCCCACGCTCGCCCGGCCCGAGGTCGACGTCCTCGAAGGCCTGACCACCGCGATCATCGTCGACCAGCAGCGGATGGGCGCCGACCCCCGGTCCACGGTCGGTACCGCCACCGACGCCAACGCGATGCTGCGCATCCTCTTCAGCCGGCTCGGCAAGCCCCACATCGGCCCGCCCAGCGCGTACGCGTTCAACGTCCCCTCGGTCAGCGCGAGCGGTGCCATCACCGTGGAGCGCGGCGCCAAGAAGGCCGTGAAGGCGACCTTCAACCGCACCGGCGGCATGTGCGTGCGCTGCGAGGGCCGGGGCACCGTCTCCGACATCGACCTCACCCAGCTCTACGACGACTCCAAGTCGCTCAACGAGGGTGCGATCACGATCCCCGGCTACGGCTCGGACGGCTGGAACATGCGGCTCTACAAGGAGTCGGGCTTCGTCGACCCGGACAAGCCGATCCGCAAGTACACGAAGAGGGAACTGCACGACTTCCTCCATCACGAGCCCACCCGCATGAAGATCGCGGGCATCAACATGACGTACGAAGGGCTCGTCCCGCGGATCCAGAAGTCGATGCTCTCCAAGGACAAGGAGGCGATGCAGCCGCACATCCGGGCGTTCGTGGACCGGGCCGTCGCCTTCACGGTCTGCCCCGAGTGCGAGGGCACCCGGCTCAGCGAGGGCGCCCGTGCGTCGAAGATCAAGCGGATCAGCATCGCGGACGCCTGCGCGATGCAGATCAGCGACCTGGCCGAATGGGTCCGCGGCCTCGACGAGCCCTCGGTGGCGCCGCTGCTCGCCGCGCTCCGCCAGACCCTCGACTCGTTCGTCGAGATCGGCCTCGGCTACCTCGCCCTGAACCGCCCGGCGGGCACCCTGTCCGGAGGCGAGGCGCAGCGCGTGAAGATGATCCGCCACCTCGGCTCCTCGCTCACCGACGTCACCTACGTCTTCGACGAGCCCACCGCCGGTCTGCACCCCCATGACATCCAGCGGATGAACGACCTCCTGCTGCGCCTGCGGGACAAGGGCAACACCGTGCTCGTCGTGGAGCACAAGCCGGAGACCATCGTGATCGCCGACCACGTCGTCGACCTCGGCCCCGGCGCCGGTACGGGCGGCGGCTCCGTCTGCTTCGAGGGCACGGTCGAGGAACTGCGCAAGGGCGGCACCGTCACCGGCCGCCACTTCGACGACCGGGCCAAGGTCAAGGAGACACCGCGCGAACCCACCGGGGCACTGGAGATCCGCGGCGCGTCGGCGAACAACCTGCGGGACGTGGACGTCGACATCCCGCTCGGGGTGCTCGTCGTCGTCACCGGGGTCGCCGGCTCCGGGAAGAGCTCGCTGGTGCACGGGTCCATCCCCGGCGACGAGGGCGTGGTGTCGGTCGACCAGGCTCCGATCCGCGGTTCGCGGCGCAGCAACCCGGCGACGTACACCGGTCTGCTCGACCCGATCCGCAAGGCCTTCGCGAAGGCCAACGACGTCAAGCCGGCGCTGTTCAGCGCCAACTCCGAGGGCGCCTGCCCCACCTGCAACGGCGCCGGCGTCATCTACACGGACCTCGCCATGATGGCCGGAGTCGCCACCACCTGCGAGGACTGCGAGGGCAAGCGGTTCGACGCCTCGGTCCTGGAGTACCACCTCGGCGGCCGTGACATCAGCGAGGTCCTGGCGATGTCGGTGGACGAGGCCGTGGAGTTCTTCGGCTCGGGCGAGGCCCAGACGCCGGCCGCGCAGCGCGTCCTCGCGCGGCTCGCCGACGTCGGACTGGGCTATCTCACCCTCGGCCAGCCGCTCACCACGCTCTCCGGCGGCGAGCGGCAGCGGCTCAAGCTCGCCACGCACATGGCCGACAAGGGCGGTGTGTACGTCCTCGACGAGCCCACCACCGGCCTGCACCTCGCCGACGTGGAGCAGTTGCTCGGGCTCCTCGACCGGCTCGTCGACTCGGGGAAGTCGGTCATCGTCGTCGAGCACCACCAGGCCGTCATGGCCCACGCCGACTGGATCATCGACCTCGGCCCCGGGGCCGGCCACGACGGCGGCCGGCTCGTCTTCGAGGGCACCCCGGCCGACCTCGTCGCCGCCCGTTCCACCCTCACCGGCGAACATCTGGCGGCGTACGTCGGCGCCTGAGCGAAGCCGAGGCCGGGGCATCGGGCTCCGATTCCGGGCCTCCTCGCGACGGATCACCCGTCGTACGGAGGCCCGGTGCCGCCCGCGCCCGGCTCCGGCGCGTTCTGCTGGAGTCTGCCCCGCTGCACCGCAGACACCAGGAGCCGGGCGGCCACACCGATGAGCAGGACGTTCACCGCCATCTGCCCCGTGACCAGCACGCGAGCCGCCTCGGTGTGCGGGGTGATGTCCCCGAAGCCGACCGTGCTGAAGACCGTCACGGTGAAGTACAGGGAGTCGGTCCGCGAGAGGGTCTCGCTGAAGGTGCCCGTCGAGCTGCGCCCCATCAGGTAGTACGTCGTCGCGAACAGGAGGATGTACAGCGGGGCGGTGGTCGCCAGCGCCTCCATGGCCCGCAGTTCGGGCCGCGGGGCCAGCGTGATCTCGCGGATCTGCCAGGCCAGGAGCAGTGCCACCGCCACGATGCCGCCGACGAGTACGAGGATCGTGGCCAGGTTGAAGACCCTGTCGAGCGGGAGCAGGTAGTAGGCGGCCACGAGAATGGCCGAAGTGAGAAGGGAGCGCAGCCCGGAGCGGATCGCGTCCCGATGCCGCCTCCACCCACCGCTGCCCACCGCTGTGCCCCGCCGCCTTCTGCCGTGACCGTGCGACCGCGCCGGCTCGTGGACCCACCCTTGCCCGTACGGGTGCCCCCACGCCGCAGACACACCACGCGGTCACCGGGATGGCGGTGCCCTCCTCGGGAACGCCGACCGCGCCGCGTCGCCCGAGGGGTACGGGCGCCGCGGCGCGGCGTGAACGGCGCGCGATCCGCTAGATGTCCCTTGCCTCGACCTGCGGCAGCCCGTACCGCAGCGCGATGGGATTCCACAGGTCGACGAAGTCCCGCTTGGCCTCGGTCGCCTCGTCGTCGTGGGTCCTGGGCAGGTCGTCGGTGATGCGCGTCTCGCTGTGCCCGCACGCCGTGACGCCGAACTCGTCGAGCCAGTCGGCGGTTTGCGACACCCACGAGGCGTAGCCCCGGTCCGCCTTCGCCGATGCCGTCCAGGCCCGCGACAGGTCGCCCAGTGCCTCGGCGAGGTCGCCGTCCGCCCGGGGCGTGAGCAGGTCGACCCGCCGGGCGAGGTCGTCGCGCTTCAGGGCCACGTCCAGCAGCTCGTCATGCGCGTCCTCGACGGGCTTCTTGCCGTGCGAGCAGCTACCGCCCGCGGTGAGGGCCTTGGCCACCCGTCCGCGCTGCGGCGCGTTCTCCTCCAGGAGGGACTGCACCTGCGTGGCGATGTCCGCCTCCGCCTGATCCGAGGCGGAGGGGGACCCACCGGCGTCGGACGGGCCGGTCGGCGCGACCGAGGCCGGTGCCGACGACGGAGACGGCGCGCCGGCCGCAGGCGGCGCGGCGTCGTCGGTGGCGCGAGCCGTGTGCGAGGAGGGCGCCGACCGGTCGGAGGTCAGCCAGATCGCCGCCGCCGAGGCGCCGCCGGCGAGCACCGCGCTCGCCACGAGGGTCGCCGTGATGACACCCCAGCCGATCCGCCGCCGTACCGGCCGGGGCTGCTCCTGGGTGTGGACGACCTGATGCGCGGATCCGGGGTACGCCATGCTGCCGGTCGGCAGTCCGGCGAAGACGGCCGCGTGCGGTCCCGCTCCGGCGGGCACGGCCTGGGGCCGTGCGGGCGCCTTGGAGAGACTTGCGGGGGTGAGCGCCGGGGGCGCCGGGGGAGCAGCCGGAGGCGCGTCGACCGGGACACCGACCGCGGTGGGCGTCGGCACGGCCGCCTTGGCGGCGGGCTGGTCCTCGGGTTCACCTGCGGGCTCGGCCTCGGACTCGGCCGCGGAATCGACGGCGGGTTCGTCCGTCGGTTCCCCCGGTGTTGCGGCCGACTCGGTGGGCTCGACGGTGGGCACGGCCTCGGGTTCGATGGCGAGTTGGCCCTCGGCTTCGGCGGCGGGCTCGTCCGTCGGCTCCGCCGGTGTTTCGGCCGGCTCGGCACTGGGTTCCAGCGGCTCGACCGATTCCTGCTCAGTGCCCGCGGCCTCAGCGGCCGGCTCGGGAGCTTCAGTCGGGTCGGCCGTCGGTTCCGGTCGGCTGGGGGCGGCCGCGTCCGCGGTCGTCTCCGAACGCCGGTCGTCCGCGGCTTCGACGGGTTCGGACTCCGCGGCCGTGGGGATTCCGGCGACACCCCCGTCCGTTGCGGGAGTCGGCTCGTCGGCCGCCCGCGGTGCCACGCCGACGGGGGAGACGTCCGGGGCCTGCGGCGACACCGGCGAGGCGACGGGCCCCGCCGGGGCGGCGGCGACAAGGACGGGGGACGAGACGGGAGAGGCGGGCACGGGGACGGTGTGCAGGGCGGCCGCCATGTGCCCGGACCGACCGGTGGGGCGCAGGCGCCCGACGAGGGCGGCGGCTCCGGGCAGGTCCTCGACACGGGTGACGCCGAGCCGACGGGCCACCGCCGGTACCGCGAACGCGCCGAGGGCGGCCCACACCGTCGCCGCGAACAGCACGCCGGGGACGGACGGCCCGACCGTGAGCGCGCTGCCGTCCGTCGGGGAGATGTCCAGCGACCTGCTGAGCATCATGGCCAGGTACGACGAATCGTCGATGTCCGAGGACAGTTCGAGCCCGACGCCCGCCATGACGGCCGTCAGCAGGAAGCCCGCGACGAAGCACACCACGGCGCGCACGGCGGCGGCCGGGCGGGCCGACTCGCGCAGGACGCCGGCGCCCAGCAGCACCGCGGCCACCACGCCCAGCAGCACGGACGCCCAGAGCCAGCCGCTGAGGTCGTGCAGCTCGAACAGGGAGACAGCCGTCGACGAGTCCGAGCCGTCGCCGCCTTCGCTCCAGGACGAGGAGTCGAACGTGAGCGTGTCGGTGAACTCGACCGACGCTCCGCAGGCCAGGCTCAGGACGGTCGCACCCAGGTTGGGAGCGAGCAGCAGCGCCGGTATCAGCGCGGACATCCCCGCCTGGGACACGACGAAGACCACGGCGCCGAGGCCGGCCAGCGCGAGGGGCACGGCCAGCGCCACGCCCGCCCGGCGGGCCGCGCGGAGCCAGTCGCCCAGTGCGGGCCGGTGGGCGGCCCAGGCCGACATCGCTGTGCGGCCCAGCGTGGGGAAGAGCACCAGCGACGCCAGCAGCAAGGTCCACCAGGCCGCGCGCAACGGGGAGCAGGTCACGGACAGCGTGACGTCCGACAGGCCGAGGAGACGAGCCACGTAGGCGGCGGACGAGTCAGAGGCGTCCGACGACCCGAGCGCGACGGAGGTACCGGCCGTCCAGGCCAGCAGTACGGACCCGAGCACGGCCGACAGCACGCTGCGCACGCCCAGGAACACGGTCTCCGCGGTGCCGAGTCGGCGGCCGGCGGCGGCCGCGCCGCGGAGATGCAGGCGGGCACCGAACCACAGCGCGGCCGCCCACAGCAGCGTCAGTCCGAGAGGCATGAAGGAGAGGTCGAGGGACGCGAGCGAGGCCGAGTCCCGCTCCGTCAGCTCGAGTCCCGGGTGGGCGCCGAGGGCCGACAGGACGACGGCGAGCGCCGTCAGGAAGGCGCCGCCGAAGGGGGCGTCGTCCGCGGCGGCGGTCGCCGCCAGGGCCAGGGACACGAGCAGCAGGAGAGCCGTCGGCAGGGCGGCGATGCGGGCGGGAGCGATCCAGTCGCCGGTCACCAGGCGGGTCAGCGCCGTGACGGCGGCGGACGGTGTCTGAGCGGTGCCCGGAACAGCGGGCGGCGACGCGGGAGGCGGCGGCAGCGCGGGCGACGGAGCGGGCGCCGGAGCGGCCGTGGGCCGACCGCACGAAGCGCAGTAACGGGCCTCGTCGGTCACAGCACCGCCGCAGTGCGGGCAGAAGGCAGGCATGCGTTCCCTTGTTCAAAGCAGGTGAAGAGATGTGAAGGTGATGAAAAGCCGGACCCGGCCTCCCGGTGGGGAGGCGGAGGCGGACGGGAGCCCGTCGGTGATGGGGCGGGCCTTCTCCCGTCGTGTCCGGCAGGGGTCTTCCGGACGGGACCGGCAGGGGTTTCCCGTTACGCGGAGGGAGTGGAGGGACCTGGAGCGGCCGCGGCCGGAGCTAACCGGGTCGCGCGGGAAAGGCAGGTCGTCAAGGGCTCTCTCTAGTCGTCCGCATGTGAAGATCGCGTGAGGAAGATGTGATCATGAATATCAGGCCGCGACGTGGTGATCAAGGGATTCGGGGCGACTGGTTGTAGACCGCATGAGTCGCCTGAGGCACCTTCGGTCGGCCGCCCCGCTTCCCGGCTCCGGCCCTCACGGCCGGATGAGCGTCACCTCGCGGTGGTGGGCGGTCTGGATCTCGGGGGACCAGTCGCCGGTGCAGTAGACGGACACCTCGCTCAGCGAGCCGTCGCGCGCCTCGGCGCGGACCAGTTCACGGCAGTACCAGACGCCGTCGGCGTCCTCCCAGCGCTCCTCGAACTCGATGACCATCCCGGTCCCGGTGACATCGACACGGTGGCGCGGGACGCTGCCGAGGGCGGGATGGCTGCGGCGCCGCAGGGCCACGACCTCGTCGCGGCCGACGGTCTGGAGCCGCCACTGGGGCAGACTCAGGTCCAGGAACACGTCGTCCGTGAACAGTCCCTCGGGGGCGCTGTTCGTCCGCAGGAACTCCACGAAGAGATCCGCGAGTTCCTCGGCCCGGCGGGCGTCGAGGGCGTTCCGGCCCCCGGTCACCGGCCCGACCGTGATCGGCTCCATCTCTGCTTCGGCCGTGCTCGACATGACGTCCTGCCCTTCGTTCCGCGGCCGTACCCCGTTCCGTACGGCGCCTTCACCCCTCAGGCGTGAGGTCCGACGGCACGATGTGACACGGCGGCTCACCGGAGTCCGACAGGGGCGCGGCCCGGGGTCACAGGCGCCAGGCGGGCGGGGTCTCGGGCTCGTAGACGCACAGGGTGCCCGTGCGTACGGCGGTCTCCAGATGGCGTCCGAGCTCCGGGTGGACCGCCGCGACACGGCGAACGGCCGCGCGGACGCGAGCCGTGACCGCCGTGCGGGCGCGTTCCGCGGGGGAACCGGCGCGGCGGACCCGGCCGCCGATGCCGTACGCGGCGGACAACTGGCCCACGAGCGCGTCCTTCTCCGCCGCGATCCGGCCCGACCGCACCGCGTCCCCGGCCGCGTCGGCGTCCGCGGCCTCCTCCTCCAGCTCTCGCAGTCGTCGCCGGTACGCGGCGCGCGCGGTGGCGTCCACGACCTCGCCCAGATCGCCGGGAGCGTGCAGGTCCGCGGAGCTCGGATCGCCCGTGGCGGCGCTGCCGCCGGGTGCCGCCAGATCCACCGCCGGGACCGGGGTGCCGGGCCGGCCCAGGAGTACCGCGATGTCGTGCAGGCCCTTGCTGTCCGGGAGCCGGGCCTCCCGTCCGGCGTACACCAGACGCCACAACGGCCCCTCGCGGCGGAACAGCGCCGCGGGGAGGGCAGGCTCCCGGGGGCCGTAACCGGCGGGGAGCGAGGCCTCGCCGGGTCCGGAACCGGCAGGGAACGCGGCCTCCACCGGTTCGGAACCGGACGGGCGGGTCGTGTGCTCGGATCCGGAACCGGCGGGGTGAGCCGTATGCCCGGGTCCAGAACCTGCGGGGTGGGAACCGGCGGGGCCGGTCGCGTGCTCGGGCCCCGGACCCGCGGTGCCGGTCTCCTCCGGGCGGGTCTCCGCCGCGATGCGTTCGGCGAGTGCGATCGCGCCGGCCTCCTCGGCGGCCCGTACGGCACGGTCGCGGTGCCGGCGGGCCGTCCCGTCGTCGCCCAGGGAGCGGGACAGGAGCGCCAGATGGCGGTCGACCGGGCCCCGGACCGCGGCGCCGATGCCCTCCACGGCGAACAGGCCCGCGTACGGTGCCAGCGCGCCGTAGAGCGGGGACGCGGCGGGATGGGCGCCCACCATCCCGACGGTCTCCGCGGCCTGCGCCATCATCGGCAGCCACTCGCTGTCCCGGGGCGCCCGCATAAGCGAGGGCATCACCCCGGCCAGACGCCGCGAGGCCTCCTCCCGGTGGCCGAGCTGCGCGGCGATCAGGGCCAGGGTGACGCGCGGCCACACGCCCGGCATCCGATCCAACGGCGCCCGGTCGCGCAGCCGCCGCAGACCGTCGAGGTCACCGGTGTCCGCGTGCAGGCACCAGCGCTGCGTCTGCGCGAGGAGCACCGCGTTGGGGCTGCCCGCCGCCCCGCCCAGCGCCTCCGCCTCGTCGAGCGCGGCGGAGCAGTCGTCGTAACGCCCCTCCAACAGCGCCCGGGTGCCGCGCCACAGGGGCACGTACCACGCGTACAGCGGCTGTCGCAGCGGCCGTGCCGCGGCCTCGTACGCCGCCGCCTCGGAGTCCGCCCCGGCGAACGAGCCGGTCTCCATCAGCGCGACCAACCGCAGCCGCCGGCCGAGGAGTTCGAGCGGGAGGTCGTGCCGGGCCCGGGCCACGGCGACGATCTCCCGGGAACGGTCGAGGCGTTCGCGGCAGTGGTCGGGGCCGGAGCGGGCGTCGCACAGCGCCGCGAGCGCCGGTCCGAGGGTCGCCGGGGCGTCGGCCGCACGGGCCGTGGCCACCGCCTCCTCCGCGAGAGCGACCCGGTGTTCCTCGGGTTCGAGGAAGGCCGCCGCGAGGGACAGCCGCGCGGTGACGGCGGCGCGCAGCGCGGTGTGCGCCGGATCGCCCGCGAGAGCGCTGCGCGCCTCGCCGAGCAGCTCGGCCTGTTCACGATCGGCCACGTCGACCTCGAAGCCGACGGGACCCGCGCCGAGGCCGAGCGCGGCGCGCGCCAGCAGATCGGGCCGGTCCGCCCGGCGGGCGGAAGAGGCGGCGTCCAGCAGCGTGGACCGGGCCGCCGTCCGGTCCCCGGACCCGAGCCGCGCCGCCCCGAGTCCGAGCAGCGCCTCGACGCGTTCCCCGGCGTCGTCGGGCTCAGGGTCGACCGGCCCGCCGTCCTCGGCGGTTCCGCGGCCGGTCGCGGGGGCCCGTACGGCCTTCTCGTACCAGCGGGCCGCCTCCTCGAAGGCGAGGAGCGCGGCGGCGCGTTCGCCGGCCCGACGGCAGTACGCGGCGGCCTCGTGCTCGTGTTCCGGGCCGGCGAGCAGGAGATGGTGGGCGACCTCGGCGGGACCGGTGCCGAGGCCGCGCCGGGCGTGGTCGGCCAGGACGGTCGCGAGCTCCCGGTGCAGCCGGGCCCGCTCGGCGGGCGCCGGTCTCCCGGACAGGGCCTCGCGCAGAAGGTCGTGCCGGAACCGGCCTTCGCCGGGGCCCGACTCAGCGAGCAGTCCGGCCCCCGCCGCCTCCCCGAGCAGCGCGCGGACCTCGTCGAGGGGGAGTGCGGCGGCCTCGGCGAGCACGTCGAGCCGGAACCGTGTTCCCAGCAGGGCGGCGAGATCCAGCAACCGCGCCGCCCCGGGCGGCAGTTCGGCCGTACGGGCCCGGACGGCGTCCCTGATCCGCACGGAGACGGCGGTCTCCTGGGCCTCGGAACCGGGCGCTTCGAGTCGGCCGCCGCCCGACCGGAGCAGCTCGGTCACGAAGAAGGCGTCGCCGCCCGTGTACCGGGCCAGAGCGCGTACGGCCGACCCTCCGGGGGTGCTGCCGGTCGCGGCGTCGAGCAGGGCGGCCACGTCCTCCTCCCGGAGCGGGCCCACCGGCAAGGCCTCTCCCCGGCGCAGCAGTTGGGCGCGCGCCCAGGCGCGGTCCCGCCAGGCGGTGTCGTCGTCGCGGGCGGTGGCCAGCAGCAGGACCCGGGCACCGCGCACGGCGTCCGCGGTCTCCAGGAGGAGCCGCAGCGAGGAGGCGTCGGCCGCGTGGACGTCGTCGAGGACCAGCAGCAGGGGCCGCCGCCGTGCCGCCGCCGTCAGGACCTCGGCGACGTCCCCGGCCAGTCGCAGCCGGGCGGCCTTCGGGTCCGCCTCCGTCCGCCCGCCCGGCGCGGACCCCGCGAGCACCGCCCGCAGCGAGGGCGACACGGTGACCGGCCGGCCGCGGCGCACGTCGTCGGCGACGAGTTCGCGCAGCAACCGCGACCAGGGCCTGAGCGCGTGCGCCACGGCGTCCGGCGGGCACCACGTCCACACCGTGCGAAAGCCCTCCGCGCGTGCGGCGGCCTCCTCCGCGACGCGGGTCTTGCCCGCTCCCGCAGCCCCCGTCAGGGTGACGAGGCCCCCGCGGCCGGCGGCGGCACGCTCCCGCGCCTCCCTCAGCTCACCGAGCACGTCCTCGCGTCCCACGAACGGGAAACCCGTCACCATCGCGTCCTCGTCGGTCGTTCCGCGCCGCGCCCTTGCGTAGAGCGTAGGCAGGGCGCGGGGAGGCCGCGAGGCACCGACACCCCCGGGTGTCCGGTCGTGGAGACCGGCAAGGCGAAGGCCCCGCCCCCGGTCGTCGCACCGATGGCGGGGCCCTCGTCCCGCGCGGGGCGGGGTGTCCGATCGGATCAGGCCGTCTTGATCGTGACCTCGATGTCGCCCCGGGTCACCTTGGAGTAGGGGCAGATCTCGTGCGCCTTCTCCACGAGGGTCTTGGCGGTGGCCTCGTCGACCGAGGGGATACTGGCGGTGAGTTCGGCGACGATGCCGAATCCGGCGTCGTTGCGGCCGATGCCGACGCGGGCCGTCACGCTGGAACCGGTGATGTCGATCTTCTGCATCTGGGCGATGATCCCGATCGAGGCGTGGAAACACGCGCTGTAACAGGCCGCGAAGAGCTGCTCGGGGTTGGTGCCGGCGCCCGTGCCGCCCAGTTCCTTGGGCTGGCTGACGACCACGTCGAGCTTGCCGTCCTCAGTGGAGACACGGCCCTCTCGGCCGCCCTCGGCGGTCGCGACTGCGGTGTAGAGAGCTTCACTGGTCTTGATGGGCATGTCTTGCGTACCTTCCGTCGGTTTTATGAGTGCCTGGATCGGATGGACGGCGACCCGAACGGGCGGCGGCGGGTGCCCGCCGCCCCTCGGGGGTCAGTGGGAGCTCGGCTTCGCCTCGGCCGTCCGGGCGGCCTCGGCCGCGGCGCCCTGGGCGGCCTGCGCCTGGGCCGCGGCGGGCGGGGCCTTGATGACGAGCCCGAGGCCCGCCAGACCCGAGATGGCCGTGACGATGGAGCAGAAGAGCAGGACGTGTCCGTAGTCGGCCGCGTCGGTGCTCGCTTTGCTGAGGAGCGTGGCCAGCGTGGCGATACCGAAGGCGCCGCCGACCTGACGGGCCGTCTGGTTGAGCCCGGTCGCCGCCGCGAAGCGCAGCGGGGAGACCGAGAGCGCGGCGGCGGTCGAGGTGCCCGTGGTGATCGCGCCCATGCCCGCGCCCGCCAGGATGCCGGTGGGCAGCCAGTAGCCGAGGAAGTTGGGCTCGTCGGGCAGGGTGAAGGCGAGGAAGAAGCCGGTGCCCGCGAGGATGACCGCGCCGGCCACGACCACGGCCCGCGGGCCGTACTTCGTCTGGATCTTGCCCGAGTACAGGGCCACCAGGGTCGCCGCGAAGGCGCCCGGGGTCACCGCGAGGCCCGCCTTCAGCTCCGACCAGTGCCAGACCGAGGTGACGTACAGGACGCCGACCAGGAGCCAGGCGAACAGGCAGGCACCGTAGAAGAACACGGACAGGTTCGCCAGGGCGAAGGTCCGGCTGCGCCAGAGGCTGGTCTCCACGGCGGGGGCCTCGTGGGTCCGCGAGCGCAGCAGGGTGACCGTCATGGCGATCACGCCGCCGGCCAGGCAGCCCACCGTGGCGGGGTCGCCCCAGCCCCAGTCCTCGCCCTTGGAGATGCCGAGGCTGAGGAGGCCGATGCCGAGCCCGAGCAGGGCGGTCCCGATCAGGTCGGGCACCTTGCTGCCCTCGGGGCGCGTGGTCCGGGGAATGATGTGCGCGCGCAGCAGGAGCAGCAGGCCGAACGGCACGTTGATCAGGAACAGGGACCGCCAGCCCAGGGTGTCGACCAGGACCCCGCCGATCGAGGGGCCGACCGCGGCGGCGAACGCGGAGGCGGCGCTCCACTTGCCGATCGCCGCCCGGCGCTCCTCGGGTGGCGTGTCCATCAGGACGATGGCGAGTGACGCCGGGATCATCGCCGCCGCTCCGGCGCCCTGGAAGGCCCGGGCGGTCAGCAGGACGGGCAGATTCGGGGCCAGCGCGCACATGAGGGACATCGCGGTGAAGACGGCGATCCCCGCGGTGAACAGGGAACGCCGGCCGATCACGTCCGCGAGCCGGCCCGCGGGCGCCAGCAGGGCGGCGAACACCGTGGCGTAGACGGTGATCACCCAGGACAGGTCCGCGAGGGCGGAACCCTCGAAGTCCTTGTGCAGATCCGGGATGGCCAGATTGACGATCGTCACGTCGAGGACGGCCAGGAAGGTCGCACTCGACGCGAGGAGCAGCAGGGGCATGTACCCCCGCTTGGCCGCCGCTTCAGCGGGCCCAGCGCTCATCGCTTAACACCTCCAACATACCGATGGTTGGAATGTATCCGTGTGAGTGCGCAGCCGTCAATCGGGTTGTCACCGAGCGCAGCCGTCCCGTCGCGCCGCCCAACCGTTCGGCGGGCTGCCGAGAGGGCAAGTGCCCTGGTCCGAGGGGTGGTTGGGTGATGCGCGAGACCCAGGGGTGCGAGGATGATCCCGGTCCCTCGGGCGCGCGCGCCGCCTCAGGCCGCCCCGCCGACCCCCGGCCTGCCGTCGGTCAGTGGCGTACTCCCGGTATCCGAAGAGTCGTCGGCTCCCGCCGCGACGGCCGCGTCCACCTCGGCGACACGGTCCGCCAGCTCGCGGTCCTCGCGCTCGCGCTCCTCGCGGCGCTCCCGGTCCAGCAGCTCGGCCTGCGCCTCGTCCGAGGCCATCAGGGCGAGCAGGTCGCTCTTGGCCATGTCCAGGACACCCATGTCGGCGTAGGCCTTCTTGACCGCCGGCCCCCACAGCCCGATGTCCTTCACGCAGGGGACGATCCGGGTGAACAGCCGCGAACGGAACGCCTGCATGCGGGGGCCCTTGTCCATGTACTCCATGCACTCGGCCATGTCGAAGCCCAGGTTCTCCCAGACCTCCTGCATCCGGAACCGGTCCCGCATGAGGTGGCAGCCCTCGACGACGAACTCCTCGCGTTCCGCCCGCTCCTTGGAGGTCAGCTCCGCGTAGTAGTCCCGCAGGGCGAGCCGTCCGAAGGCGACATGGCGGGCCTCGTCCTGCATGACGTACGCGAGGATCTGTTTCGGCAGCGGCTTGTTCGTCTTGTCCCGGAGAATTCCGAAGGCGGCGAGCGCCAGGCCCTCGATCAGCACCTGCATTCCGAGATATGGCATGTCCCAGCGTGAATCCGAGAGCGCGTCGCCGAGCAGGCTCTTCAAATGCGAGTTGATCGGATATTCCATGCCGATCTTCTCCTTGAGGAAACGGGAAAAGATCTCGGCGTGCCGCGCCTCGTCCATCACCTGGGTCGAGGCGTAGAACTTCGAATCGAGATCGGGGACCGATTCGACGATCCGCGCCGAGCAGATCATCGCCCCCTGTTCACCGTGCAGGAACTGGCTGAATTCCCAGGACGCCATGTGCCGGCGCATTTCGCGCCGCTCGCGTTCGTCGAGTTTCGCGTACTGCCTCGAGCCGTACAGGGCGAGCGTGTTCTCCGGAGTGCCCAGCGCGTCGTACGGGTCGACCTCGGTCTCCCACGCGATGCGCGCCGTGCTGTCCCACTGCTTGTCCTTGCCCTTCTGGTACAGGCTCAGCAGCCGGTCGCGGCCCTCGTCGTACTTCCAGGTGAAGTGGGTGTCGCCTGCCGTGGGCAGCACCCACCGGTCGTCGGCGGTCTGCTCGGCGCCGTGCATGGGGGTCTCCTCCGTATCCGGGGACCGCCGCGCCTTCCGGGCTCACGCCTGGTGCGGCGGTGCGAGAAACGGCAGGACGCCGGCCAGGAGGCCCACTGTGCAGCGGGACCGCCCCCCGGTGGCCATCTCGCCGTCGTACTCCAGGGACAGGGGCGCGCCGTCGGTGCGCTCCACGACGAAGTGCCGGCCCCGGGTGTAGATCACCCCGGGGCGTTCCACGTGCCGTCCCTCGCGGGTCAGGTTCAGCAGTTCGACCAGGTCGCAGGTGCCGTCGAAGACGCACAGGTCGAGCAGTCCGTCGTCGAGGACGGAACGCGGCATCAGCCGGAACTGCCCGGCGCGGTACCGGCCGCCGCCGATGTTGGTGAGCTGGACCGTGCCGTCGTGCACCACCTCGCCGTCCACCGTGATCCGCGTGGGGTACGGCCGGTGGGCCGCCACGACGTCGGCCACGGCCTGCCGGTAGCGGTCGCGGCCGGCCAGGCCGGTGAGGCGGTTCGCCGTCGCGAGCACCTCCGCGACGACGCCGGTGCCCGTGCCGAGCAGGGCGTACGTGTCGCTCTCCCGTATGTGCGCAATGTCGACGTGGCGCACCCGGCGGGCCGGCCCGGACAGCGCCTCGGGCAGCGTGAGCTGCCAGGGCCGGTCGGACCAGAGCTCGCGGTAGAAGGAGTTGGCGGTGCCGACCGGCACGCAGAACAGCGCGGGCAGGGCCGCCCCGGGCCGTTCCAGGGAGGCCCGGACGAGCCCCGAGGCCACCTCGCGGGTGGTGCCGTCGCCGCCGGCCACGATCACCAGGTCGGCGCCGTCGGCGACGGCCTTCGCCGCGATCTCCTCGGCGTGACCGCGGTGTCGGGTCCCGATCGCCGTGAGGCTCCCGACCAGGTCCGCGCACCGCCGGGTCAGGGTGTCGGCGTCGACGAGGTCGGCGCGTCCCGCCCCGGCGACCGGGTTGGTGATCAGTACACCGGAGTCCGCCCACCGGCCTGGCTGCATTGCTGCTCTCCTCGGATCTCGACGGGCAGACGACCGACCTGACAAGGAGTGGCGGAGAGAGCAGGATTCGAACCTGCGCGGGCGGTGAAGCCCGGATCCGGGATGCTTCCCGGATCCCCGTTGGGCCGCTACGGGAATCTCTCCTCGTGCACCGAAGCGCTTGCCTCGAAGGCTTGCGGTTCGGTGCACATCTCCAAGGTGACAGGGCGTTCTGAGATCTCTCTGACACGGCCCTCTCAGTGGCCGCGCCGCGCCGCCAGACGCCCGCCGAGCTGCTCGAACACCGCCGACGCCAGGACCGCGTGACCGCGCATCGAGGCGTGGAGCATGTCCGCGCTGAAGACGCTACGGGAACCGCTGGTGGGGTGCGCCCACATGTCGATGACCAGGGCATCGTGCCGGTCGGCCACCTTGCGCACCTGGTCGTTGAAGATCTCGATGCGCCCGCTCAGCCCTCCGCCGCCGAGCTGTTCGGGGAAGACCTTGGTGATGTCCTGGATGGTGAAGACGAAGACGTCGGCACCGCCCTCGCGCAACGGCCGCACCATCGCGTCGAGTTCGGCCTCCACCGCCTCCGCCGAGAAGTCACGGGCGAGCATGTCGTTGCCGCCGCACACCACCGAGACGAGGTCGGGACGGAAGTCCAGCGCCTCCTTGAGCTGCCCCGTGCGGACCTCCGCCGCCTTGAGATGGCGTACCCCCAGGTTCAGGTACTCGATGCCGGGATCGACCCGCCGCAGCGCCTCCAGGACCCGCTCCGCCCAGGGCAGGTCCGCGTAGCCGGGCGAGGACTCCCCGAGCCCTTCGGCGAGGCTGTCCCCGATGACCGCGAAACGGGTCCAGGGGGCGTCCTTCAGCAGCCGGTCGGCGTCCTCGGGTGACAGGACGTGCGGGTCGGTCGCCTCCGCGGTGGGTCCTTCGGTCGTGGTCATGCTGCATCTCCGTTCTCCTGCGCGGCGCGCTCGGCCGCGATCAGGCCCATGAAGTCGTCGTCCTTGCAGTAGGGATCGGCGCCGCCGTAGCGCCGTACGAGCTCGGGGACCCGTACCTCCTCGGTGGGCCAGAAGCCCGCCTCGCGCACGGCCTCGGACGCCGTCTCCGGGGTCAGGCCGGTGACGTACGGCTCGCCCTGGGCGCCCACCTTGCGGGCCATCGACAGGGCGCCCTCGTAGCGGGTCGTACCGTCGACGACGCTCTCGTCCATGTAGTCGAAGACGAGGGCGCTGCCCGGCGCGCACAGGCCGGTGAGCTGGTGCAGGGTGCGCTCGAAGGCGTCACGGCGCAGGAAGAACGTGACGCCCAGCCAGCCCACGACGCAGGGGCTGCCCGGCTGGAACCCGGCGCCGGCGAGGGCATCGGCGAGCGAGTCGCCCGCCTCGAAGTCGACGGGTACGTACGTGACCGACGGGGCGTCGACCGCCGCGTCGACCAGCGTCTCCAGCTTGGCGCGCTGCGTGGCCGGGTGGTCCACCTCGAAGTAGCGCAGCCCGTCGTAGCCGGGCATCCGCAGCGCGGTGGTGTCGTAACCCGCGCCGAGGAGCACCACCTGGCGGATGCCGGTCGCGACCGCGCGTATGAGCTGGTCCTCGAAGAACCGCTGGCGCAGCAGGATCTCGGCGATGAAACCGCCGTGCGCGGCGTCCAGCGCGGTCAGCCGGGCGAGCGCCTCCTCGGACGTCCGGGGGAGCGGGGGCTCGGTGACGAACAGCGAGGCGAAACGGTCGTCGAGCAGCCGGCGCGCGGGTTCCACGACCGCGTCGGCGGCGCGGGCGCGCGCCGTGAGATAGGCGGTGTCGCTGGGCAGACCCGATTGCATTCGGGTGGGCTGGTGCGGTGTCAGCATGGTGATTCCTCTCCGGGAATTCGGCTCGCGGCCGGCTCGGCAAGAGACCGGCGAGCACGGACGGTTCGCGTGCCGACTGTCTTACGCGCCCACTCCGGCGCTCCCCTGAGTAAGAGCGCATTCCGTTTTCCCGGCCCGGGAATTCCCGTCGTTTGCGAGGGTTCCCGGCCCTCGCGGCGTAACCAGAAAGAAGCCGGGCGGCGCATGAGGACCGCCCTGGGTGCCGAATCGTGAAACGGCCGCCGTGAAGGAGACCGATGACCCTCACCGAAGAACTCGCGGAATGGGCCCACGCACTGCGGTTCGAGGACATACCGCCGGATGTCGTGGAGATCGCGAAGCTGCAGATACTGTCCCAGTGCGCGGCCATGCGCATCGGTGCGACGCATCCGCTGGGCCGGAAACTGACCGCGGCGTTCGGCCCGCCCCTCCAGCCCGATCCCCGGCGGGCGGCCTTCGTGCTCGCCGGACTCGGATCGTGGCTGCACTTCGACGACACCGCGTTCGCCGGGCATCTGTCCAACTCGACCGTGGCCGTGCCCATGGCGTACGCCCAGAGCCAGGAACTGGACGGGCGCGCGCTGCTGACCTCCGTCATCGTGGCCAACGAGTGCGCCGCGCGCGTCACCGCCTCGGCCACCCTGGGTCCCTTCCGCGGCCAGAGCGCCACCTTCACCCACGTCGTCGGCGCCGTCGCGGGCCGGCTGCGCGGTGAGAACGCGTCCGCCCGGCGCTGGGCCGACGCACTCGGTCTCGGCCTCGGGCTGCCACCGCGCACCGTGCCGATCGGGTTCCTCGGCGGCGATGCCAAGGTCTTCAGCGCCTCGACGCCCGTCTCCGTCGGACTGGACGCGTGCGACGCCGCGGCGGCGGGATTCGAGGGCAGCCGGGAGATCCTGGAGCACCCGGAGGGATTCCTGTCCCGCTTCGCGTCCGTACCGCTGCCCGGGGCGGTGACCGCCGGACTCGGACGCCGCTGGCACACCCACACGACGTCGTTCAAGGTGCACCCCGGCGGTCCCGGCATGGACGCGGCGGTCGACTGCGGCCTCGGACTCCACCGGGAGCTGGGGCCCGTACGGGCGCGGGAGGTCACCGGGATCACCGTGGACACCTCGCTCTACACGGTGCTGGTGGACGCCCAGGCCGGGGTGCATCTGCGGGGCGCCGACTCGCCGGTGAGCGCGCTCGTGTTCGCCCTGCCCTACCTGCTGGCGACCGTCCTGCTCACCGGTGACCTGACGACGGAGGACTTCGCCGCGCCCGGGGTCGCGGACGAGGAGCGGTGGCGCCTGGCCGAGCTGGTGAGCACGCGTCTCGACGACGCGATGACCTACGACCTGTTCCACAGCGAGGTTCCCTTCGGGGAGGCGCTACGCCAGGCCGGTCCCCGGGCGGCCGAGTGGCTGCGGCCCTTCGGCGCGCGGCTGAAGGGCGACGGGCAGTGGCTCGTGGACCTGGTCGGCGAACTGGAGCCGCCCAGCGAGGACTTCCGGACCGCGCGGAAGGTGACGGGCGCCAGGGTGACCGTCCACTTCCGCGACGGCCGCTCCGTGAGCAGGCAGGTGGACATCCCCGTGGGAGCGGTGGGCGGACCGCCGGCCGCCGCCCTGGTGCGCGAGAAGTTCCTCGGCACCGGAGGGAGCCCGGACACGGCCGACGCGCTGGCCGCCCTGGAGTCGGCCTCCGCCCAGGAGGTCACGAAGCTGCTGAACGCCGCGCTGGAGCGGGCGGCCGCATGAGCCGCCCGCCGACCGGGGCACCCCGTGCCCCGGTCCCGCGTGCGCTGACCCGGGGTGCCCCGGTGCCGCGCGTCCTGACCGGGGGTGCCCCGGTGCCGCGCGTCCTGGCCGGGGGTGCCCCGGTGCCGCGCGTCCTGGCCGGGGGTGCCCCGGTGCCGCGCGTCCTGGCCGGGGGTGCCCCGGTGCGGCAGGCCTCTACCCGGGCCGCCCCGGTCCCGCGTGCCTCGCGGCTGCCGGAGGCCGGATGCTGGGGAGGGCCGCCCGCCGGCGCCCGTCTGTCGGTTCGTGGCCATCGTTCCGCCGTCCCGCCTGTCGTGGTCGAGTCCGCCCCGGCCGGGCACACCGTGTGCCGGCGAGGTACCGGCGTGCCCGGCACCGCCGGGCGGGGCCCGAGTCCGGTCCGGTCGTCCCCCTCAGCCCGCCAGCGCCTCCTCGTACCAGCGGCGCAGTCGGGCCCGGGCCTTGGTGAACGCGCTCTCGGCCGCCTTGAGCGAGATGCCGCGCCGGCTCGCGAACTCGCGGGTGCTGATCCCGTTGAGGCGGGCCACGATCACCTGGTGCTCCCGCCCGGCGAGCCGGCCGACCTGCTCCAGTGCCCAGGCCTCCTCCTGCGCGGCGCAGATCAGCTCCTCCGGGCTCGCCATGACCTCGGTCCCGGGGCCGCGCAGCAGCCGCCGGGCGCGTTCGTCGCGTCGGTGGATGTCGGTGCAGAGCCGCAGGGTGACCGTGGTGAGGAAGGGGCCGACCCGGCTCTCGTCCAGGTCGCGGAAGGTCGCCGCGCGGATCAGGGCCTCCTGCGCGCAGTCCTCGGCTTCCTGGTCCCCGGACAGCCGGGACCTCGCGAGCCGGTGGATGCGCTCCCGGTGCGGGAGCAGCAGTTCCCACCGGTCCGCGGGGACCTGTACGCCGGGAAGTGCGGGGCTGTGCATGACTGATGACCTCCTTGCCGGATACGGCCAGAGGGGCGGGGACGTGCCGCGGGCCCGTACTCGGGGTTGGCGCCCTGCGGCCGTGATGTTACATTCCAACCGATGGTATGTCTATGAGATCCAGGTTCGGTGAACTCTCGGTACGAGGGGGAGACGCTAAGATCGAACGGTGGACGTTTTCGGGGGGTCAGGAGGGCGGGTCGGATCCATGGGCAGTCAGCAGCGCGTGCGCCGATCGCAGGAGGAGCGTTCGCGGACGACGACGAACGAACTCCTCGCGGCCGCTCGTAAGCTCTTCGCCAGAGACGGGTACACCGCTACCTCGCTCGACGCGATCTGCGAGGAGATCGGGGCGAGCAAGGGCGCGCTCTACCACCACTTCAAGAACAAGCGCGACCTGTTCCGTGCCGTCTACGAGGCGGAGGAGAACCGGCTGTCGAGCGCCATCGCGCAGACGTTCACCCTCCACGAGGACCCCTGGGACGGTCTGTACGAGGGCATGCGGGAATTCCTGGTCATGTCGATGGAGCCGAGCACGCAGCGCATCACCCTCGTCGACGCGCCGGGCGCGCTGGGCTGGGCGGAGATGCGGGCGATCCGCTCGGACTGCCGGCGCATGATCGCCTACGGTCTCGGCCAGCTCCTCGGCAGGGAGCGTTCGCGCGCCGAGGTCACCGCCGTCGCCTCGATGGTGCACGGCGCCGCCTGCGAGAGCGCGATCGCGCTGGCTCACGCCGACGGCGACGCCGACGAACTCCTCGAAGCCACGCTGAGCCAGTTCCGCCGCCTCTTCTCCTCCTTCGCCAAGCCCTAGAGGTATCCCGTCCCACCGGGCCGCCCGAGGAGACCTCCCGGTCCGTCGGCCCGGAGGGGACCACGGCCCGGTCTGTCTACCCGGACGGGACCACGGCTCGGTTCGTCGGCCCGGTGGGAAACCCCGCCCTGTCCATCGAGCCGGGCGGGAGCCTCGGCCCGTTCGCGGGACCGGACGGGAGGGTCCGTCAGCTCGTGGGCCCGGGTGTGAGAGTCCGCCCGCCCGTCCGATCAGGGCGGCAGAACCTGCCGGCCGTCGGGCCGGGTGGGAACCGCGAGCCGCTCGGCGGCCCGGGGCGAACGACCTGCGGGCCGCCCGGCATCGGTGCCGGGTGCCTGTCTCCCGGGGAATCAGCCGAACGCTCACCGGCCCTCGTCCGCGCTGCCCGTGAGGTGGGCGCCGAGGCCCCGGATCACCGAGGCGGCGGCGATGGCGTGGCCGCGCATGGTGGGGGCGCTGCCGTCGGCGCCGTACACGTCCCGGTCCCCGGCCGCCGGGTGGCCGGCGAGGTTCACGTAGATCGCGCCGTGCCGGAGGGCCACCGCCTGCTTGCGCTCGGCCAGTTCACGCAGCCGCAGGCGCAGCCGCTCGGTCTCCTCGGCCGGCCGGGGGCCGAAACGGGTGATGTCGAACCAGTTCACCAGCAGCACATCACCCCCGCTGTCGCGCAGCGGCGCGACCACCCGGTCGAACTCCGCCTCCACGCTGTCGGCGTCGAACGGATCACGCACCAACTCGCCGCCGCAGCACGTCAGCGCCGTCAGGTCCGGCTTGAACTCCAGGACACGGCCGAGCTGCCGCGACCGTATCTCGGCCGCGAGCCGGCCCTTCCTGCCGAGGTTGAGGTACGCGAGACCGGGCTGGACCCGGCGCAGCGACGCCGCCACCCGGTCCGCCCAGCCGTCGCTGCCGTAACCCTCCGCGGGCTCACCCCGTCCGTCGGCCACCTCGTCGCCGATCACCAGGAAGCGCCGCCAGGGCGCCCCCGTCAGCAGCGCGTCCGCCTGCGTGGTGCTCAGACAGTACCGATCGCTTTCCTCGCGCCGCAGCGCCGTCTCCGTGCACATGTTTCCCCCGTGTGTCGCACTCTGTGGCTCGGCGAGTGCACACCGTACGCCCGGAATTCGAGCATCCGTCCGACACTTTCGCGTCGTACGGCCCGTCGTACGGCTGTCGTGATGCCGTTCCGCCTCACACCGACTTGGTGACCCGCAGGACCTGCCAGATGGCCCCGAAACTGGCGCCGCGCTCGAACGCCAGATATTCGGGAAGCACCACCTGCGGGCCCCACTTCTCCTTGTACGCGAGCTGGGTCGAGGCCGGGTAGACCGCGTGGCCGTGCTCGGCGAGCAGCCGCATGAAACGGCCCGTCAGCCTGCTCGCCCCGGCCGGCTCGTGCCGCGGGTCGAGGCCGGTGAACGGGGTGAAGCCGAAGTGCAGCCAGCCCGCGCCTTCCTTGATGAACGTCTCCGTCGCGTGGAGGTTGACGGCCTCCATCACCCCCGGCGGGGCGTCCGGCAGCCGCCTGCTGAGATCGTGCAGCCAGCCGGGCCTGCCGCCGTGCGTGGGACTGTACGAGATGTACGAGACCGGCCCGGAGTCCAGCCTGCCGACGAAGAGCCGGCGGTGCTTCTGCGCGGGACCGCCGAGCTGGCCCACCAGGAACTCGATCTCCTTGACGTGCCGCCCCTTGGAGCGCAGCCACGCCTTGTCGATGCGCTCGATGTCGCCCGCGCACGTCTCCCAGTCCGTCTCGGCGACCGTGAGGCCGCTGCGCCGCGCGCGCGAGATCTTGTTGCGCAGCTTCACGAACTTCGACCCGCGCAGACTGAACGCGGAGAGGTCGAGTGAGTACGACGAGCCGACCTGATTGATGGTGAAACCCTCCTCCTGGAACAGGTCGATGTCGTCCTGCTGCAGTTGGATCCCGACGATCGTGCGGCGCTGCTCACGCGCGAAGGAACGGAAGGCGCGCAGGAGGGAAGCCCGTTCCCCGGGAGCGGCGAACACCCCGCCGAACTGGACGAGATAGCGGCCGGAACGCCGGTAGACGACGAAACCGTCGCCGCCGTCCGCACGGAAGTACTGATTTCCCTCGTTGAGCGCCAGGAACGCGCTCGGATTGTCGGCGTGCTTCTCCACGGCCGACAGCACCTGAGGGAGCTCCTCACCGCTCGCGTCCGCCGTGGGCGTCGCCGTCCGCCGTGTCCGTGATCGATTCACCGCACCGCCCTCCAGAGATCTACAGGAACGCCCGGAACTCTTCCAGCGGGGTCGTGAAGCCGGCTGACACCACCGTCTCAGAACCGTCTCAGCGCTTTCTCAGAGGTCTTGGCGAAGGTTGCCGACGAATCGAAGTTGGTCTACAGAAGGCGGGGGACCTGGGGTGACCAGCGTTCAGTTGTCCGCTCCGGCCGGCCGGAGGCGCGGCGGGAGTTCCGCGCACCGGTTGCGTACGTACCGGTCCTATGTGAACGGAGAATGCCTGGACGGCGGCGAGTGGGTCTACGTCGTCGGCGCCGACGCGCTGCTCGACGACGCGTTCGCGAGCCTGAGCCTCAAACGGAAGCTGGAACGCGGACTGACGGAGCCCGCGGAACTGCCCGGCAGCATCGTGGCCAAGGTGGCCAAGGCCGACCGCGACACGGTGGAGATGGCCGTGGAGGCCGCCGCCGTGGCCGCGCCGCGCTGGGCGGCGTTCCCGCTCGACGTCCGGCTCACCCGGCTCGGCCGTCAGATCCACCGGCGCATCGTGGAGCACGCCCAGGAGATCGTCGACGTGCTGGTGCAGGAGGGGCATCCGCTCCCGCTGGCCCGCTGGCAGGTGTCGGGCATGCTCGACTGCTTCGGACCGCAGTCCCTGAGCTTCTACCGGTCGCAGATGCTCCAGGAGTTCCGGCAGGGCGACCGGCAACTGGCCGTCCGCAGGCTCCCGGACGGCGTGGTGTGTCTCAACCCGCCGCAGAACGCGCCGCTGTCCAGCGTGCTGCTGGGCGCCACCGCGATCATGGCGGGCAACGCCCTGGTCGTCCGCGCGCCGCGCAGCGCCCCGCTCGGCGCGATGTACGTCCTGCACGAGATCGTGGTCCCGGCGCTGGAGGAGGTCGGCGCCCCGCCCGGCACGCTGAACGTGGTGTGCGGCGACCCGGCGCCCATGCTCGCCTCCTGGCTGCGGAGCCCGAAGGTCGACGACATCATGTACTTCGGGAGCAGCGAGAACGGCATCACCTTCGAGGAGAAGTGCGTCACCGCCGGCAAGAAGCCCATCCTCGAACTGGCCGGGAACGACGCCGTGGTGGTGTGGAAGGACGCCGATCTCGAACTGGCGGCCGAGGCCATCACGGAGAGCTTCTTCGGCTCGGGACAGCTCTGCATGATTCCGAACCAGGTGCTCGTCCACCCCGATGTCGCCGACCGGCTCATCGCGGAGATCGTCCGCCTGGCCGGCCACATCCGCCCCGGATACGCCTGGGAGGAGGACGTCCTCCTCACCCCGGTCCTGCGGAACGAGAAGTTCTTCTCCTGTCTGCGGGACGCCGTCGAGAACGGCGCGGAGATCGCCTGCGGCGGGCACGCCATGCAGATCGACGAGACCCGCGACGCGGCGGGCATCTTCCTGGAGCCGACGGTGGTGGTGGTCCGCGGTCTGAAGGACGCCCGGGAGATCGACGCCGTACGCGACGAGACGTTCTTCCCGCTGATCCCGGTCGTGGTCGCCGACCCCGCCCCGGACGCCGAACTCATGGACAGCTTCGTCGAGTTCGTCAACACGAACGCCTACGGCCTGAGGAATTCCGTGTGGGCCGGCGACAAGGCCGTCGTCGAGGAATTCGTCACCCGCATCACCGTCGGCGGAATCCTGAAGGTCAACGACTCGCACGTCGGATTCCTGCCCTATCTGCCGACGCACGGTGGTACGGGCCTGACCGGAGGCGTGTTCGGCGAGGCCAACTACCCGATCCTGCGCACCTCGCACGTCCAGGGGCTCAGCGTCAGCGGCGGATCGCGTCCCCGCGACGCGGTCTTCGGCGCCTGGCGCGCCATGGACCGGCGAGAGTCCTGAACACCCCGTCCGCGCACTACGAGAGAGCTGCCATGCGCCCATTGGATGCCGCGCGCGAGACGTGCGAGAAATTCATGCCCGGACTGCTCGCCGAACTGGGCGAGTTCAAGCTCACCGAACTGGAGTCCCCGGACTCTCCCGCCATCGCTCTGTTCCGCGGCCACGGAGGACCCCAACTGGTCATCCCCAAGACCTACGCCGGCTCCGGCGCGGGTCCTCGGGAGGCACTCCAGGTCACCCGCGCCCTGGGCGCGGCCGCCCCGTCGCTCGCCGTCGCCACGACCATGCACCACTTCTCCGTGGCCACCCTGTTCACCCTGGCCGAGAGCCTCCAGGCCAGCGGCGCCGAGTGGGCCCTGCTGGAGGGCATCGCGGAACAGAACCTGCTGGTCGCCTCCGGCTTCGCGGAGGGCCGCACCGGACAGGGCATCCTGACCCCCTCGATGCGGGCCACCGTCGTCGAGGGCGGCTACCGGATCAGCGGCGCGAAGAAGCCGTGCAGTCTCTCGCACTCCATGGACCTGCTCACCGCGAGCGTGGCCGTACCCGGTGACGCCAACTCGGCCGTCCTGCTGGTGCCCAAGGGCGTCGAGGGACTGAGCGTGCACCCCTTCTGGGGGAACCCGGTCCTCGCCGGAGCGGAGAGCGACGAACTCCGCCTGGAAGACGTGTTCATCAGCGAACAGCAGCTCATGCGGACCGAGGACGCCGAGCCCGGCGCCATGGACAGCCTCCAGACGGTCGGGTTCATCTGGTTCGAACTGCTCATCTCCGGGTCGTACCTCGGCATGGCGAGCGCGCTCGCCGAACGCGTCGTGGAGCGCGGCCGGGGCACCGAATCCGAGCGGGCGCGGCTGCTGTGCCGGCTGGAGGGCGCCGCCCTGCTGCTGGAAGGCATGGCCCGGATGATCGAGCAGGAGGAGACCGGCGACGAGGCCCTCGCGAAGTCCCTCATCGCGCGGTACGCGGCACAGGACGCGCTGGCGGAAGCGGTGCACCAGGCCGTCGAACTGCTCGGCGGGATGGCGTTCATCGGCTCGCCGGACGTCGCCTATCTCGCGGCGGCCTCGCACGGTCTGTCCTTCCACCCGCCGTCCAGGTCGAGCATCTCCGGGCCGCTCCTGGAGCACCTGGCCGGCAAGCCGCTGCGGATCGCGTGAGGCCCGCGATGACCTTCACCCCGGCCTCCGCCACCGCGAGCTCGCCGCTCACCCGCGAGGAGCTCGGCCGGCTCTACCGGCGCCGTCTCAACAAGGGCCGGGCCGTCCTGGGAGAGATGTTCGGCGGCCACGTCGAGACCGAGTCGCTCGGCCCCTGGGTGTTCACGGCCGAGGGCCGCAGGTTCCTCAACTGCGGTGGCTACGGCGTGCTGCTCATGGGCGCCCGGCACCCCACGGTGGTCCGGTACGTCACCGAGCAACTGAACCGGCACCCCGTCGCGACCCGGGTGTTCCTCGAACCTCAGGCCGCGCTGGCCGCCGAGGCACTCGTCGCGATCGCCCCGCCCGGACTGGAACGGGTGCACTTCGCGGGCTCGGGCGCCGAAGCTGTCGAGTGCGCGATCAAGATGGCCCGCACCCACGGCAAACGGCACCTCGTCGCCACCGTGAACGGCTACCACGGCAAGACCATGGGCGCCCTCAGCCTGACCGGCCGCGACGTCTTCCGCGACCCCTTCCGCCCGCTGCTGCCGGACGTCGAGCACGTCCCGTACGGCGACACCACCGCCCTGGAGCAGGCACTGCTCCGCCACCCGGGCGAGTGCTGTGTCGTGCTCGAACCCGTCCAGGGCGAGGCCGGCGTGATCCTCCCGCCGGACGGCTACCTCACCCGGGTCCAGGAACTGTGCCGCCGCCACGAGGCGTTCTTCGTGCTCGACGAGGTGCAGACCGGACTCGGCAGGCTCGGCTCCTGGTGGGGCGCCGACCGGGAGGGGATCACCCCGGACGCGCTGCTCGTGGGCAAGGGACTCAGCGGCGGGATCGTCCCGGTCTCGGCGGTGGTCGCCACCCCGGCGGCCTTCGCGGTCTTCGACCGGGACCCCTATCTGCACACGTCCACCTTCTCGGGGGCACCGCTGGCCATGGCGGCGGCCCAGGGCGCGCTCGCCGCGCTCCACGAGGACGGCCTCGTCGAACGGGCCCGCGTCCTCGGCGACGAACTGCTCGACAGGCTCGGGAAGATCGCCCGCGGCCACTACGGCGACGGACTGCGCGAGGTGCGCGGCCAAGGCCTGCTGATCGGCTTCGAGTTCGTCCGGCCCGGCGCGGCCGGAGACCTCCTGATCGAGCTCGCCGAACAGGGCGTCGTCGCCAACCACTCGCTCAACTCGGACCACGTCCTGCGGCTCACCCCGCCGGCCGTGCTGTCCCGCTCCGACACGGACTTCCTGTACGAGGCCTTCGACCGCGCGTGCGGCAGGCAGGCCTCCGCGTACGCACTCTCATCGGAAGGTGGCATCGGCCATGCGTAGTGCTCATGTGACGCTCGGCGTGGCGGGGGTGACCCCTCAGGCCGCCTTCGCCCGGGTCAGGGACTTCGCCGCCTACCCGGATCTCGTCGACGTCGTACGGTCGGTGACGGTCCGTCAGGTCGACGCGACGCACGAGTCCAGCGACTGGGAGGTGTACTTCCGCAACGGCATCCTGCGCTGGACGGAGACCGACCGGTTCGACACCGCGGACCTGACCATCGCATTCGCCCAGACCGACGGCGACTTCGAGGAATTCTCCGGGACCTGGGCGATCACCGCCGACGGCGACGGCTGCCGGATCGCCTTCGACACCGCCTTCGACTTCGGCATCCCCTCGCTCGCCGGGATCCTCGACCCCGTGGCGGAGCGGGTGTTCAAGGAGACCATCGCCCGCGTGGTCCGGGGACTGTTCCCGAACGCCGAGGTGATCGGCGACGAAGCCGTCGCCAAGGCGCTCGCCGCGGTCCTGGAAGCGGCCGCACCCGCGGGAGGAGCGCGCTGATGGACGCCAAGAACCTCTTCGAGACACCCGCCACCTCGAAGCTGCACCGCGCCGAGTACGCCCTGGGCCTCGTCGTCAGCAGCGTGCTGTTCTTCACGCACCTCGGGGACGTGTCCTGGCCGGCCTTCATCGGCCTGTTCCTCTACATCGACCTGATCGGCTACATCCCCGGCGCGATCGCCTACCACCGCAGTACGACCAAGGACATCTCCAAGGTCTACTACGTGCTCTACAACGTGATGCACAGCCTCGTCACCGAAGGCCTCGTGGCCCTGGCGTGGATATGGGCCTTCGGAGCCGAGTGGGCGCTGCTCGCCCTGCCCATCCACCTCTTCGGCGACCGGGCGCTGTTCGGGAACTTCCTGAAAACGTTCCGGCTGCCCTTCGAACCGGTCGAGGACCCCGCCTACCTCCGCTTCCGCGCCGAGTTCGAGGGCCGGGGCCCGCGGCCGGCCCCGGTGGCCGCACACCTGGATGCGAGGACCTCATGAGGGAGGCCCTCGCCACCGAGCGCCCCGGCGGCGGCCCGGCCGGCACGCAGCAGACCCGGTCCACCGTCCGCCGGCTGGCCACCGGCGTCGCGGTCCTCACCTGCGGCGCCCCCGAGACCGTCGAAGGCGTCACCGTGAGCACGGTCGCGCTCGCCTCGATGGAACCGCCGATCATCTCGGTGGCCCTGCGCGAGGACAGCCGGGGACTGCGCACCCTCCTGGCCCACGACCGCTTCGTCGTCAACGGCCTCGCCGCCGGACAGGCCTTCCTCGCCGACCACTTCGCCTCCAGGAAGCGCGAGCGCGGCCTGGACCAGCTCCCCGCCGAGACCTGGGCGGACCCCAGCTCGCACGGGGTGCCCCGGCTCAAGGACGCCGTCGCCTGGCTGGAGTGCCACATCGTGCGCAGCACCGCCGTCGGCGACCACCGCGTCGTCTTCGCCGCCGTGTCGCACGGCTCCCAGGGCACCGGGACCCCCCTGGTCAACTTCGCCGACGAACTGCGCCCCGGCCGCGCCGCCATCCGACCGCTGCCCGTGGAAAGGGATCGATGACCGTGTCCACCACACCCTCCGAAGCCGACTGGGAACACGCCCCCTCGCTCGTCGACGGCGCCATGAACCTGGAACTGACCGCCGACGCCTGCGACCTGCGCTACTGGCTGCGCTCCGTCCCCCAGGGCACCCTGCGCGGTCACACCCTCGGCCACGCCGACGACGTACGCCCGCTGCCGGTGATGGCCGAGCCCGGCCCGCTCAACAGCGCGCTCAGCCAGGAACTGGCCTTCCGTTCCATCGCGGAGGAGAAGGCCACCCGCGCCATCGCCTACATGGTGGCGGTCGCCCCCGACAACGCCTCGCTGGAGTTCTACTCCACGCAACTCCTCGACGAGGCACGCCATGCCATGGTCTTCCGCCGCCACCTGCTGTCGCTCGGCATCGCCGAGGCCGACCTGTGGACGTCGATCGACCGGCTGGCCGCCGCCGACAGCGAGCGCATCCTCGTACCCCTGGAGGAGTTCGGCCTGCGCGCCCTGCGCGACCGGCGGGACTTCATCGGCGGCGTCGTGATCCTCACCGTCCTCGTCGAGGGCGTCCTCGCGCCCTCCGCGGAACTCAGCGAGCGCAAGTGGCGGATGTTCGACCCGGCCGCCGCCGACATCGAGCGCGGCGCGGGCATCGACGAGATCCGCCACCTCACCGTCGGCAGCTCCATCGCCCGCGAACACCTGCTGCGCCACCCCGAGGACAAGCCGCGGATCCTGGAACTGATCCAGGAGGGCTACGGCCTGTGGGAGAAGCTGCCCTCGCAGGATCTCGTGATGCGCCGCGAGGAACTGTTCCAGCAGGGTCTGGAGCGGCACGGCGACCTCGTCGGCGACTACGAGGTCTGGCCCGGACGCCGGCTGATCGACACCACGGCCGAGGAGCGGGCCGGCACTGCCCACGAGTGGGCCGACAAGATGCAGCGCGCCCGACTGGCGTACATGGGCCTCGAGGAAGCCCTGTGACCGCACGGGCCGCGGTCGTGTGCGGGCTCGGATCCTGGCTGCCGCCCAGGGCGGTCACCAACGACGAACTCGCCCTGGAACTCGACACCTCGGACGACTGGATCCGCAGCCGCACCGGCATCGGCGCCCGGCACATCCTCGACGACGGCCTCGCCACCTCGGACCTCGCCGTCGAGGCGGGGGCACGCGCCCTGAAGTCCGCCTCGGACCTCGCGGTCGACGCGGTCGTGCTGGCCACGGCGACCCCCGACCATCCCCTGCCGGCGACCGCGCCACGCGTCGCGGCCCGGCTCGGCCTCGGCCCGGTCCCCGCGTTCGACGTCGCCGCCGTGTGCACCGGCTTCCTCTACGGGCTCGCCACCGCGGCCGGGTTCATCGCCACCGGGTCGGCGGACTCCGTCCTCGTCATCGGGGCCGACGCGTTCTCCCGCATCCTCGACCCGGCGGACCGCTCCACCCGGTCCATCTTCGGCGACGGCGCCGGAGCGGTCGTGCTGCGGGCCGGCCGGCCGGACGAACCCGGCGCGCTCGGCCCGATCCGGCTGGGCTCCGACGGATCGGCGGACGACCTCATCCAGGTGCCCTCCGGAGGCTCCCGCGACCCACTGCGACCGGAGTCGGCCGGACCGGGCGACCCCTACTTCCGGATGGCCGGACAGGCCGTGTTCCGGCACGCCGTGGAATCCATGGCCGAGTCCTCCGAGCAGGCCCTGCGGGGCGCGGGCTGGTCGGTGGCCGACGTCGACCTGCTCGTCGCCCACCAGGCCAACGTACGGATCCTGCACGCCCTGGCCGACTGGATGGGCCTGGACCGGGAGCGCTGCGCGATCCATCTCGACCGGGTCGGCAACACCTCCGCCGCCTCCGTGCCGCTGGCCCTGGCCGACGCCGTCGCGAGCGGCACCCTGCGCCCCGGCCACCGGGTGCTCATGACCGCGTTCGGCGGCGGGCTGACCTGGGGCGCCTGCACGCTCCGCTGGCCGGCCGTCGAGGCCTGCTGACCCACACCACCCGTACACCACCGACCATCTCGCACACCACGACGCGCACACCACGACGAACGACGAGGAGAGACATCCCATGAGTGACACCAGCGATCGACTGGTCGCCCTGCTGGTACGGGTCTGCGGCCTGGAGGCCGACGAGATCTCGCCCGACGTGAGCTTCCGCAAGCTCGAGGTGGACTCGCTCGCCCTGGTCGAACTCGGCCTGGCCGCCCAGCAGGAGTTCGGCGTCCCGGTCAAGGACGACGACCTGGAACTGGACGCCACCGTGGCCGACGCGACCCAGATGCTGGAGCGGAAGCTGGCCGAGGCGTCGGGAGTGGCGGGCCGATGAGGGAGCCCAGGCCCCCGTTCGCCGCCGCGGTCACCGGGATCGGCATGGTGACCGCGGCGGGCATCGGCACCGACGCCTCCTGGACCCGCATCCTGCGGGGCGAGACGACGGAAGCGAGCGAGGTGCCCGCGCTCGCGGGCACCCGCGCCTGCTTCGGCTGCCATGTGCCCGCCTTCGATCCCGCGAAAGCCATCGGCCGGCGCAAGGCGTTGCGCCTCGACCGCAGCAGCCAGCTCGCGCTGGCCGCCGCGGCCGAGGCACTGGCCGACTCGGGCCTGGACACCGCCACATGGGACGGCGCCCGGGTCGGTGTGGTCATCGGCAGCGGCATCGGGGGAGCGGCCACCTGGGAGAAGCAGCACCACGTGCTGCTCGACCAGGGCTTCGACCAGGTCTCCCCGATGCTGATCCCCATGCTGGCGGTCAACATGACGGCCGGCTACATCGCCATGGAGTGCGGGGCCAGGGGCCCCAACCTCGTGACCGCGACGGCCTGCGCCTCGGGCACCACCGCCATCGGCACGGCACGCGAACTGCTGCGCGCGGGAACCTGCGACGTCGTCATCACCGGAGGCACCGAAGCCTGTCTGATCCCCTCGATCGTCTCCGGGTTCAGCCAGATGGGCGCCCTCTCCGCCCGCCGCGACGCGCCGGCGAACGCCTCACGCCCCTTCGACGTGGACCGGGACGGATTCGTCCCCGCCGAGGGAGCGACCGTACTCGTGCTGGAGCGCCCCGAGCACGCCCGGGCGCGCGGCGGCTCGGTGCACGCGGTGATCAGCGGATACGGCGCCAGCGCCGACGCCCACCACGCCACGGCTCCCGACCCGGAGGGCCGCGGTGCCGAACTGGCGCTCCGCACGGCCCTGACGGACGCGGGAGTGGGCGCCGACGAGATCGACCACGTCAACGCCCACGGCACGTCCACGCCCCTCAACGACGTCACCGAGGCCCGGATGCTGCGCCGGGTGCTCGGCGACCGTCCCGCGGTCACGTCCGTGAAGGGCGTGGTCGGCCACTCCCTGGGGGCGGCCGGCGCCATCGAGGCCGCCGTCACCGCGCTCACCCTCGAACACCGGCTCGTGCCGCCCACCGCGAACCTGCAGAGCCTGGACCCCGAGGTCGAGATCGACGTCGTCTCCAAGGCTCCCCGTGACCTGACGGGCGAGCTGGCGGTGAGCACCTCGTTCGGGTTCGGCGGCCAGAACGCGGTGCTCGTCCTCGGGCGGGCCTGAGAGCGGGGCGCCCGCCCCGCCCGGCGGTCCGGCAGTCCGTCGGTCCGTGGTCCACGGAATCGGAGGTCACGTCTGGGAGAGGATCTCGCGGAAGACCCTCCTGAGCTGGGGCGAGGGCTCGATGCCCAGTTCCCGCACCAGGCGTTGACGGGTACGGCTGTACACGTTGATCGCCTCGCCCTGACGGCCCGAGCGGCACAGCGCGGCCATGAGCTGACGGCAGAAGTGCTCGCGCAGCGGGTAGCGCATGTGAAGACGCTCGGCCTCGGGGATGACCGCCTGGTGCAGACCGAGGTCGAGCTGCGCGTCGATCTTGCGCTCGTGCGCGATCAGCCGGCTCTCCTCCAGGTGGGTGTAGGCCATGCGGCAGATCATCCCCTGACCCGTGTCGAACAGCGCCGGTCCCCGCCACAGGGCGAGCGCGCTGTTCAGGGTTCGGATGACCGCCCCGGGGTCCTCCTCGAGCAGCGGCGCCGCGGATTCCACGAGCGCGGTGAAGCGCAGGGCGTCTATGTGGTCGGCGGGAAGCTGGAGCCGGTATCCGGCGGGCGTGGTCTGCACGACCCCGCGCAGGTGTTCCCTGCCGATCCGGGTCACCAGAATGCGCCGCAGCCGCGCTATGTGCCCCTGCAGCGAGTTCACCGCGTCCCTGGGCGGCCTCTCCGCCCATAGTTCGTCGATCAGTTCGTCCCGGGAGACGACTTTCCCGCCGGCCAGGGCGAGCGCCGCGACGATCGTGCGCAGTTTCTCGCCCGGAATACGAAAGCGGATCTCGTCCTCGTCGATGATTTCCAGCGGTCCCAGCAGTTCGATCCGCACGGCTCGTCCTTTCTCTGTGCAAGAGTTGGGATGGTTCAGGTGCGGTCCATCGTTTTGTTCGGAGTTCACCTCCGCCGGCCGCCGAGGTGAACACCCGGCTATTGCAGTTCGTCCTCCGTGGCGCGCACCGTCCATTCGGCGAACGTCTCGTCCGCGTCCTTCCGGCCCGCCAGGTAGGCGCGGGTCACGCGCTCGACGTAGTCGGGCAGTTCGGCCGCCGTGGTCTTCAGACCGCGCAGCTTCCTGCCGAAGCGGCCGTCCGCGCCCTCGCGCAGCGCGAGACCCCCGCCGAGGTGCACCTGGAATCCCTCGGTCTGGGTGCCGTCCGGCCCGGTGACGAGCTGCCCCTTGAGCCCGATGTCGGCGACCTGGGTCCGCGCGCACGCGTTGGGGCAGCCGTTGACGTTGACCTTGATGTCCAGCGCCTCACCGGCGAGCCGCCGTTCGAGCTCGCCGATCAGCGTGGCGGCGCGCTCCTTGGTCTCGACGATCGCCAGCTTGCAGTACTCGATACCGGTGCAGGCCATGGTGTCGCGCCGCCAGGAGGACGGCTCGGCCTCCAGACCGACGGCGCGCAGCGCCCCGACGAGCGAGGCGGGCTCGGCCACGTCGAGCACCACGATCTTCTGGTACGGGGTGAGCCGGACCCGCGCCGAGCCGTGGGCCTCGGCGAGGTCCGCGAGACGGGCCAGCGCTTCGCCGGAGAGCCGTCCGGCCACCGGGGCGGCACCCACGAAGTACCGTCCGTCGCGCTGCCGGTGGACCCCGATGTGGTCGAGCGGCGCGGCCGGCAGCACCGGGGGAGGGCCGTCGGGGAGCCGACGCTTCAGGTACTCGCCCTCCAGCACCTCGCGGAACCGCTCCACACCCCAGTCGGCGACCAGGTACTTCAGCCGGGCGCGGCCGCGCAGCCGCCGATAGCCGTAGTCCCGGAAGAGCCGGGTCACGGCCACCCAGACCTCGGGCACGTCGTCGAGCGCGACCCAGGCGCCCAGCCGCTCGGCGAGCCGCGGGGAGGTGGACAGGCCGCCGCCCACCCACGGGTCGAACCCCGGACCGTGATCGGGGTGGACGCTGCCGAGGAACGCCAGATCGTTGATCTCGTACGGAATGTCGGGCAGCCAGCTCACCGCCGTCTTGTACTTGCGCGGCAGGTTGGACAGCGTGGGGTCGCCGATCCAGCGGGCGGTGATCTCCTCGATCGCCGGGGTGGCGTCCAGGAGCTCGTCCGCCGATACCCCCGCGACCGGGCTGCCGACGACGACGCGCGGGCAGTCGCCGCACGCCTCCGTGGTCGACAGCCCCACCTCTTCGAGCCGGCGCCAGATCTCGGGGACGTCCTCGATCCGCACCCAGTGGAACTGGATGTTCTGCCGGTCGGTGATGTCCGCGGTGCCCCGGGCCCAGCGGACCGAGACGTCCGCGACCGTACGGAGCTGACGCAGGTCCAGGCGCCCGCCGTCGATGCGGACGCGGAGCATGAAGTACTCGTCCTCCAGCTCCTCCGGCGCGAGAACGGCCGTGCGCCCCCCGTCGATGCCGGGGCGGCGCTGGGTGTACAGCCCCCACCAGCGCAGCCGCGAGCGCAGATCGTCCGGGTCGATGGAGGCGAAGCCGTGATGCGCGTAGACCTGCTCGACGCGTTCCCGCACCCGCAGCGGGTCCTCGTCCTTCTTGATCTCCTCGTTCGTGTTGAGGGGTTCGCGCCGCCCGAGGGCCCACTGGCCCTCGTCGCGCGGGCCCTCGCGCCTGGCCCGCGGTGCGGGCGACGCCGGCGCCGTGTCCGTCATGGTGTGCTGCCCTTCTCCGGCCTCGTGCCGGCCGCGGAGCGCGGGCCGGTCTCGGATCGTCATGGCTTGGGCTGTTGCAGCGGCCCCGATACGGCGGTGATCATTCCGCTGGTGAGCCAGTCCGCGCCCTCGTGCTCGTGGGCCGGCATGCCCGGGATGTACACCTCGGCCGCCGCGTACATCACGGCCGGGGCGAAGTCGCCGCCCAGCCGCTCCTGCCAGGCCTCGTATCCGGCGGCGCTCGGCACCTCGCCGGGGAAGCGTCTCGACAGCGCCGACAGATAGCGCTCGGCGGCGGGGCCCCGCGGGTCGTAGCGCAGCGGGATGATCTGGCCCGCGCTGGGACGGAGCACCGGTGGCGAGAGCAGCCAGGGCGCCAGGTAGGTGCCTTCCGCCTTGACGCGGCCCTTCTCGACCTCCTCGACCTGGGCCTGTGCGGCCGCCCAGCCGGTGACCACGATCAGCGGGGGCGCGCCCTCGCCGGGTGCCACCACGGTGACCTTCTCGCGGGCCGCGGCCTCGCGGACCACGGCCGCGGCGGCCCGGTCACGGGGCGAGCCGTCCGCGCGCAGGGCGACGGTCCGTGCCCCGCGCCGGGCCAGGAAGCGCACGGTGGAGCGCAGCATGCCGGCGTCGGCGGCACGGAGCCGGTCGGCGGGGCAGGAGGACAAGGGCCGCTCGCCGCCCGCGAGCAGGGCGCCCAGAGCGGCGGACGCGCACTCGGGGCCGTCCGCGCCGCGCAGCGTGGCGGACACGGCGGACGCCTTGGAGCCGGTGTCGAAGTCCAGCGAGGCCGGGGCGCCGTTGACCGAGAGGAACAGACGCTGGCCACCGGACTTGAGGGTGACGCCCACCCAGGTCCGCTCGGAACCGCCGTACCGCCGCCCGGCGGCGAGGCGAGCGGGGTCGGTGCCGGCGGACGCGGTGTCCGCGGCGATCCCGACGAGGTTGAACCCGGGCCGGTTCGGGACCACGAGGACCGGTACCCGCTGTGCCCCCGCCTCGGCGGTGCGCAGCACGGGCGCACCGGGTGTGCCGACGGCCTCGGAACGGTCCGCGTCGTGCGACACCGTCATGCCCACCAGTACCGAGGTGATCACGATGACGGCGAAGGAGGCGAGCACGGTGCGCCTGCGGCGCAGCCGCCCGTACCGCAGTTGCAGCATGATCAGGCCGATCCCGCCCGCCAGGACGAGGGCGCCCAGCAGGACGCCGTACAACGGCCGGAAGTCCTGGGCGGCTTGGGCCAGGTGCCCGCGGCGGCCGGCGGCCGCCGCGGACAACTGGATCGAGAAGGTGTTGCTCACCGCAGCACGCCGTCGCTCACGACGAACAGCACACCGTGGGGCCGGGCGTCACCGGTGTCGCCGTGCGGCCACGACGTCCGGTTGAAGTTGACGCAGGGATCACCGGTGACCTCGTCACGGAACCGCTTGTCGAGGGAGATGCCCGCCGTCCCGCCCAGGTCGAACATGCACACCCGGTGGTCGCCGTCGCCGCCGAAGGCGCCGGCCAGGAAGTAGTTGGCGGTCGCGACCCGCTTGACCCGGGTGGCCTCGCGGTAGGTGCCGTCCTTCCCCTTGGTGAAGTTGTCCATCGCGCCCCAGTGCGGACCGCCGTCGGTCGTGTCCCGGATCGGGACGGTGCCGACCAGGCCGGGGCAGTCGCTCTCGGTGCCGCCCTTGTAGGCCTCGTCGAGGGTGTCGATGGAGCACCGCGGGTCGTCGCCCGACGCGAGCAGCTTCCGGATGTCCAGCACGTAGACCATGCCGGTCGTCCGGTCCAGCGGCTTCCCGTAGGGCTTCGACGCGCCCATCACCGTGTGGAACAGGTAGCGGTCGTCCGGACTGACCGCCAGCCAGCTCGAGTTGTCCCCGCCACCGGTCACCGAGCCGTCGGGGGCGAAGGTCTGGTACGGCGTCGTGTCGTCCAGCACCTCCTTCCACCTGGGCTTGGAGGACGTGATGTCCGGCGTGTAGTAGACCGCGCCGCCGGTCATCGAGGAGACGAACGCGCCCTTGTGACCACGCTTGTTGGGCAGCGCCGTCTCCATGAGCACCCGGGACTCGCCGAAGATCGGATCCGACTCCTGGGCGGCCCTGGGGCCGTCCGCCATCCTGGACACGGACTTCATCCTCGGGTTGGCCCGGTCGGTGATGTCCCAGACGCGGACCGTCTGCCGGGCGAGGTCCTCGCGCAGTTCGACCTCGGGAGTCACGAAGTTGCGTGCCTCGACGAAGTCACTGGCGACCATGATGTTCATGTCCTCGCGGACCGCTATGCCGTGCGGGTTGGCGCAGCTCGCCTCCGTCAGCACCGGTACGTTGCCGCACTGGACCGGATCCTCGCCGCCCTTGACGGCCGCGGGGATCTCGGAGACGGTCTGCCCGTCCTTGCCGAAGTAGACGATCTCGCCGGGCGAGCCGGCCGCGCCGTTGCCCTCACGCACCTCACCGTTGGTGTACGTGCACGGCCCCGTGACGTTGGGACCGCCCATGTACGTGCCGTACGCGGTGCCGTCGCGCAGCACCTGGTAGGCGTCCGGCAGCGTGCCGCACGGGGTGTCCGTGGGGACGTTCACGCCGACGAGCTTGACGGCCGGCAGGGCCTTCGTGTCGAACACGAACGTCGTGTCGGTGAGGATGCCGCCCGCGAACAGCCGGGCGCCCTTGTGCCACAGATACTGCATGTGGTGCGGCTCGTTGCCCTTGCCCGGCCCCATCGTCACCGTGTTGACGACATCCCCGTAGTGCGGGGAGTCGGGCGTCGCGTCGATGACGGTGAGGAAGTCGGGCGTCGTGTGGTCCGCCGGCCCCGCCCAGGCGAGCAGCCACTCACGCCCGTGACCGCCCGCCTGGGGGAGCAGGTGGTTGGTGGCGGTGTAGGTGGTTCCGTTGGACGCCTTGAACTCGGAGGTCCACGCCTTGGCGGACTCCGGCGATGCCTGACCGGCTCCGCTGAGCAGGGCGGTGGTCAGTCCCAAGGTCAGGAGCACCACGGACGAACGCCGTGGGAACCCTGTTCTTCGGAGCCTGGATAGTCTCATCGTGCAGATGCCCCTCTTCTGGAACTTGCGGTTCGGGTCCCCCGGTCGCAGGCATGCGCAATGGCCCCGGACCGAGGGGCTCTGGGCAAGAGATTTCTCCGGATCGTCAAGGTCGCTGCCCGTGGTCCCGCAGCGGACCGCGAAATCCATTCGCGACTATCTCAAACACCGCTGACCGGGCGCTGACACGGCGCTTGCGAGACCGGATTCCGGAACGTATCAGCGCCGTGTCAGTGGACTGTCCGCGGCCGTTGCTAGGGTGACCGCCACTGCCGAACTCCGGAAAAGGAAATTGCTCTCCGGGCCTTTTCACCGTCACCCGAAGAACCTTTTGCCAAAGTCTCCTTTTGCCACAGCACTTCCGGACAGGAGAAACAGATGAGTGAACGCGAGGTGCTCCACCCCTGCCCGTACTGCGAGTACAAAGGGCTCTTCCGGGCCGGTGAGGGGCCCGACACCTGGAAGTGCGGCGCCTGCGAGCGCGCTTTCAGTTTCTCGTTCCTCCGGCTGCTCGGTCTCGTGGCGCTGGGCGTCGGCGGCGTCGGCCGGGGAGCCGCACATGAAGGGCTCTGACACGGGCCGGTCCACCGGGCTCCGGCTGCTCGCCACGAAGGCGGAGCGCGAGCTGGAGGACGCCTCGGCCCTGGAGATCCTGCGCTGGGCCGCGGACACCTTCGGCGCGAGGTTCTGCGTGACCTCGTCCATGGAGGACGCGGTGGTCGCTCATCTCGCCTCGCGTGCCCGGCCGGGTGTGGACGTGGTGTTCCTCGACACCGGCTACCACTTCCCGGAGACGATCGGCACGCGGGACGCGGTCGAGGCGGTGATGGACGTCAACGTCATCACCCTGACCCCGCGTCAGAGCGTCGCGGAGCAGGACGCCGAGTACGGGCCGCGTCTGCACGACCGCGACCCGGACCTGTGCTGCAAGCTCCGCAAGGTCCAGCCGCTGGAGGAGGGCCTGACCGGGTACGACGCCTGGGCGACCGGGCTGCGCCGTGACGACTCCCCGTCCCGGGCGAACACCCCGGTCGTGGGCTGGGACGAGAAGCGCCGCAAGGTGAAGGTGTCACCGATCGCCCGCTGGACGCGGGCGGATGTCGACGCCTATGTCACCGAACACGGGCTCCTCACCAACCCGTTGCTCATGGACGGGTACGCCTCCGTCGGCTGCGCCCCGTGCACCCGACGGGTGCTGGAGGGCGAGGACGCCCGCGCCGGCCGCTGGGCGGGCCGCGCGAAGACCGAGTGCGGACTGCACGAATGACGGCCACGATTCCTCGGGAGCAGCCGGTGACGAGCGAAACCACGGTCAGGCTCACGGAACGGGGGCCGGTGTGAGCGCGCCCGTCACCGAAGTGACCCTGTTCCTTTCCCACTTGGACGCGCTGGAGTCGGAGGCCGTGCACATCTTCCGTGAGGTGGCGGGTGAGTTCGAGCGGCCGGTGATCCTGTTCTCCGGTGGCAAGGACTCGATCGTGATGCTGCATCTGGCGTTGAAGGCGTTCGCGCCGGCGGCGGTGCCCTTCACGCTGCTGCACGTGGACACCGGGCACAACTTCCCCGAGGTCCTGGACTACCGGGACCGGACGGTGGCGCGGCACGGGCTGCGGCTGCACGTGGCCTCGGTGCAGGACTACATCGACCGCGGTGTGCTGCGCGAGCGTCCGGACGGCACCCGCAACCCGCTCCAGACGCTTCCGCTGACGGAGAAGATCCAGGCGGAGCGTTTCGACGCGGTGTTCGGCGGCGGACGGCGTGACGAGGAGAAGGCCCGGGCGAAGGAGCGGGTGTTCTCGCTGCGCGACGAGTTCTCGCAGTGGGACCCGCGCCGTCAGCGTCCGGAGCTGTGGAACCTGTACAACGGCCGGCACGCTCCCGGTGAGCACGTGCGGGTGTTCCCGCTGTCCAACTGGACCGAGCTGGACGTGTGGCAGTACATCGCCCGCGAGGGCATCGAGCTGCCCGAGATCTACTTCGCCCACGAACGCGAGGTCTTCCAGCGGGGCGGTATGTGGCTGACCGCCGGCGACTGGGGCGGGCCCAGAGGCGGCGAGCGGGTGGAGAAGCGGCGGATCCGGTACCGGACCGTCGGAGACATGTCCTGCACGGGCGCCGTCGACTCGGACGCGGTGACCCTGGAGCAGGTGATCTCCGAGATCGCCGCGTCCCGGCTCACCGAGCGCGGCGCGACCCGCGCCGACGACAAGATGTCCGAGGCCGCGATGGAGGACCGCAAGCGCGAGGGGTACTTCTAGACATGACCGGTACCACCGAAGCCGTGGCCGCGGTCGGCACCCTGCGTCTGGCGACAGCCGGTTCGGTCGACGACGGCAAGTCCACCCTGGTCGGACGGCTGCTGCACGACTCGAAGTCGATCCTGACCGACCAGTTGGAGGCCGTCGAGCACGCCTCCCGCAACCGCGGCCAGGACACCCCCGACCTCGCGCTGCTCACCGACGGCCTGCGGGCCGAGCGCGAGCAGGGCATCACCATCGACGTCGCCTACCGCTACTTCGCCACCGCCCGGCGCCGCTTCATCCTCGCCGACACCCCCGGCCATGTGCAGTACACCCGCAACATGGTCACCGGCGCCTCCACCGCCGACCTCGCCGTCGTCCTCGTCGACGCCCGCAACGGCGTCATCGAGCAGACCCGCCGCCACGCCGCCGTCGCCGCCCTGCTGCGCGTCCCGCACGTGGTCCTCGCCGTCAACAAGATGGACCTCGTCGGCTACCAGGAGTCCGTGTTCGCCGCGATCGCCGAGGAGTTCACCGCGTACCTCTCGGAACTCGGCGTCCCCGGCCGGGGGTCCGGGGGCCACCCCCGGGAGAACGGGTGCACCGCGATCCCGATCTCGGCGCTCGCCGGTGACAACGTGGTGGAACCCTCCGCGAACATGGACTGGTACGGCGGCCCCACCGTCCTGGAACACCTGGAGACCGTGCCGGTCACCCACGACCTGGCGCACTGCCACGCCCGGCTGCCCGTCCAGTACGTGATCCGCCCCCAGACCGCCGAGCACCCCGACTACCGCGGCTACGCCGGCCAGATCGCCGCCGGCACCTTCCGCGTCGGCGAACAGGTGACCGTGCTGCCCTCCGGACGCACCACCACGATCTCCGGCATCGACCTGCTCGGCAAGCCGGTCGACGCGGCCTGGACGACCCAGTCGGTGACCGTCCTGCTCACCGACGACATCGACGTCTCCCGCGGCGACCTGCTCGTGCCGAGCAAGGACGCCCCCGCCACCACCCAGGACGTCGAGGCCACCGTCTGCCACGTCGCCGACGCACCCCTCACCGTCGGCCACCGCGTGCTCCTCAAGCACGGCACCCGCACGGTCAAGGCGATCGTCAAGGACATCCCGTCCCGCCTCACGCTGGACGACCTCTCGCTGCACCCGCACCCGGGTCGGCTGGTCGCCAACGACATCGGCCGCGTCAAGATCCGTACCGCCGAACCCCTCCCGGTCGACTCCTACGCCGACTCCCGCCGCACCGGCGCCTTCATCCTGATCGACCCCGCCGACGGCACCACCCTCACCGCGGGCATGGCGGGACCCGACCCCACCACCCGTCCGCACCGACCTCCGACGCGCCCCACCGGCCCGTGAGGAAAGGGAGTCGCCGTGCCAGCCCCTCTCATCATCCGCTCCGGCCGACGACGCGCCGTCGTCGTGCTCTCGGCCCTCTGCGTACTCGCCGCCACGGGCTGCGGCTACGGATCCCAGGCCGAGGACACGGGCCGGCCGGCCGTCCTCGCGACCGGCGCGAAGATCGGCGGAGTGGACCGGATACGGATCGGATACTTCCCCAACGTCACCCATGCCACCGCCCTGGTCGGCCTGCAGGAAGGCTTCTTCCAGAAGGAGTTGGGCGGGACGAGGATCCGCACCCAGGCGTTCAACGCCGGACCGGCCGAGATCGAGGCGCTGAACGGCGGCGCGATCGACGTCGGCTGGATCGGGCCCTCGCCCGCCGTCAACGGCTACACGAAGTCCGACGGGACCAACCTGCGCATCATCTCGGGCTCCGCCTCGGGCGGTGTCTCCCTGGTGGTGAACCCCAGGAAGGTCGGCTCTCCGGCCGCGCTCAAGGGCAGGACGATCGCCTCGCCCCAGCTCGGCAACACCCAGGACGTCGCCCTTCTCCACTACCTGGCACGACAGGGCTACCAGGTCGACGCCAGGAGCGGCCGGGGCGACGTGAAGGTCCAGCGCGTCGACAACAAGGAGATCCCCACCCTCTTCGAACGCGGCGACCTCGACGGGGCATGGGTGCCCGAGCCCGTCGCCGCCCGGCTCGTCGCGGCCGGCGGCAAGGTCCTCGTGGACGAGAAGTCGCTCTGGAAGGACGGGCAGTTCGTCATCACGAACATGATCGTGTCCCAGCGGTTCCTCAAGAAGCACCCCGACGTCGTCGAGGCACTGCTGCGCGGCTCGGTGCGCACCAACGCCTGGATCAACGCCCATCCCCGGCAGGCGAAGGCCGCCGTCGACCGGAAACTGAAGGCCGACTCCGGCACGCGACTGCCGCCGAAGGTGCTGGACATGGCCTTCGACCACGTCCGGATCCTCGACGATCCGCTCGCCGCGACCCTGCGCGACGAAGCGGCCCACGCGGTCGCGGCGGGGCTGCTCCAGGACCCGCTGCTCGACCGCATCTACGACCTCCGGCCTCTCAACGAGGTCCTCCAGGCCGCGGGACGGCCCGCGGTCGACGACGCCGGCCTCGGCGCCGGCTGACCGGAAGGCGACGCAATGGCCACCCACCTCGACCGACGGGCCCCCGAGTCCGCCCGTGACACGCCGCCGCCCGCCGCGCGCATCGACCATGTGTCGAAGACGTTCGGGCGGCCCGCTGGCCAGTCCGTGCTGGACGACATCACCCTGGACGTGGGGACCGGCGAGTTCGTCACCCTGCTGGGCGCCTCCGGGTGCGGCAAGTCGACGCTGCTCAACCTCGTCGCGGGGCTCGACGAGCCGACCCTCGGGACGATCGACGTGCCCGGAGGCCGCCCGGCCCTGATGTTCCAGGAACACGCCCTCTTCCCCTGGCTGACCGCGGGAAGGAACATCGAACTCGCCCTGCGCATGCGGGGGATGACCAGGGCGGAGCGGCGCCCCGAGGCGGAGCGGCTGCTCGAACTCGTCCGGCTCAAGGGCGCGTACGGCAAGCGGGTGCACGAGCTGTCCGGCGGTATGCGCCAACGCGTGGCACTCGCCCGCGCGCTCGCCCAGGACAGCCGGCTGCTCCTCATGGACGAGCCGTTCGCGGCACTCGACGCGATCACCCGGGACGTGCTCCACGACGAACTGACGCGCATCTGGGCGGAGACGGGGCTGTCGGTCCTGTTCGTCACTCACAACGTCCGCGAGGCCGTACGGCTCGCCCAGCGCGTGGTCCTGCTCACCTCCCGCCCCGGGCGCATCGCCCGCGAGTGGACGGTGGACATCCCGCAGCCACGGCGCATCGAGGACGCCGCGGTCGCCGAACTCTCCGTGGAGATCACCGAGGAACTGCGAGGGGAGATCCGCCGCCATGGCAGACAGTGACACCGAGGACGGGAGCGACCTGGCAGGACTCGAAGCGGGACTCGACGCGCTGGAGAGACCGGCCGCCGCCTCCCGTACGCCCGTCGCGGGCCGGATCCTGGCGATCGTGCTGCCTCCGCTGTGCACCGTCGTCCTGGTCGTCGGCGCTTGGCAGCTCGCCGCGGCCATGGACCTGAAGCCCGATCACGTCCTGCCCGGACCGCTCGACGTGGCCCGGTCCATCCGGCGGATGTGGCTGGAGGGCACGCTTTTCGGCTATGTGTGGACCAGCGTCTCCCGTGGCGCGTTCGGCTTCTGCCTGTCGATCGTCATCGGGACACCGCTGGGCCTCGCCGTCGCGCGGATCAGACTGGTCCGGGCGGCGATCGGGCCGATCCTGTCCGGGCTCCAGTCGCTGCCGTCGGTGGCCTGGGTGCCCGCCGCGATGATCTGGTTCGGGCTCACCGACGCGACCGTGTACGCGGTCGTCCTGCTCGGCGCGGTGCCCTCCATCGCCAACGGCCTGGTCGCGGGTGTCGACCAGACCCCGCCGCTGTATCTGCGCGCGGGCCGGGTCGTCGGTGCCACCGGGGCGGCCTCGGTCCGGCATGTGCTGCTGCCCGCCGCGCTCCCCGGCTTCCTCGCCGGGCTCAAGCAGGGCTGGGCGTTCGCCTGGCGCTCCCTGATGGCCGCGGAACTCATCGCCAGCTCACCCGATCTCGGGACCGGGCTCGGCCAGTTGCTGGAGAACTACCGCACCTACAGCGACATGTCGGGAGTCCTCGCGACGATCATCCTGATCCTGCTCGTCGGGATCGGCATCGATGTGCTGGTCTTCTCGCCCCTGGAACGGCGCGTCCTGCGCAGCCGCGGCCTGGTCGAGCGGGCGGGGTGATCCGGGTGCCGCCCGTGCTGCTCGCCGTCGCGCACGGCAGCCGCGATCCCCGGCACGCCGGGACACTGCGCGCGCTGGTACGACGCGTGCGGGCCCGGCGGCCGGAACTGCGGGTGGAGATCGGGTTCCTGGACTTCACCGGCCCCTCGGTGCCCGAGGTGCTGGCGGAACTGGCGGCGGACGTACGGCGTGCGGGGCGGCCGCGGCACGGGGAGACGGTCTCCGAGGTCGTCGCCGTACCGCTGCTGCTGAGCCGTGCCGTGCACGCCAGGACGGACGTCCCGGCGCTGCTGCGTCTCGCGCCGCCGGAACTGCGGATCGCGCCGGCCGCCGTCCTCGGACCCGCGCCACCGCTGGCGCGGGCCCTCGAACGACGGCTGTACGAGGCCGGGCTGACGCCCGGCGACAAGTCCTCGACCGGGGTCGTGCTCGCCTCGGCGGGAACCTCCGATCCGGAGGCGAACGCGGTGATCGCAGCCATCGCGCGGGAGTGGCGGCGCACCGGTTGGTGCGCCGTGCGGCCCGCGTTCGCCTCCTTGCCCGCCGATGCTGCGCCCTCCGACGGCGTCCCCGGTCCGGCCGCTGCCGGTACAGCGTGGGCCGTTCGCCGGCTGCGTGCCTCGGGCTGTGCCCGCGTGGCCGTGGCCCCGTACGTCCTCGCGCCCGGATTCCTGGCCGACCGCATCGCGCGGGGCGCCGCACGGGCCGACGTCGTCGCGCCCGTGCTCGGCGACGCCCCCGAGGTGGTGGACGTCGTGCTCCACCGTTTCGATCAGGCCCGCACACGCCTGCGCGCCACGGCGACAGTGCCGTGACGCGGTGTGGCTCACATCCCCATCCGGCCGCCCTGTCCCACGGGCTCGCGCAGCAGCTCGGGGTCGTGGGTGAGGATGGCCTTCTCGTACCGGCGCAGCGCCGGCGTGGGCTCGACGCCCAGGTCGTCGACCAGGGTGCGCCGGCACTTGCGGTAGACGTCGAGCGCGTCGCGCTGGCGCCCGCAGCGGTAGAGCGCGCCCATGAGGAGCATGCAGAGCTTCTCGTTGGTGAGGTTCTGCTCGTACGCCTCGGCGAGTTCCGGAAGGATCCGGTCGGGCGGGCCGGTCCTCAGCTCCAGCTCGAAGAGCAGGGTGAGCGCCGCGTTCCTGGCCTCCACGTACCGGGCCGCGACGGCCTGGCACAGCGGTCCGACGCGAAGGCCCCCGAACACCGGGCCGCTCCAGAAGGAGAGCGCCCGGCGCAGTTCACGGATGTCCTGGGCCGGGTCTGCCGACGTCCCGTCCGCGACGCCGCGCCGGACACGGTCGACGGTGTCCATGAACACATGGGCGTCGAGTTCGTGCCTGCCGACCGAGAACAGATAGCCCGAGGGCGTCGTGATCACCCGTGATCCTGGCCGTTCGGGTTCGAGGAGCGCCAGGCTCCTGCGGATCCGGCTCACTTGTGCCTGGAGCGCGTTCTGCACCTTGGACGGCGGTTCGCCGCCCCACAGTTCGAGAATGAGCGAGTCGACGGTGACGAGTTCTCCCCTGGAGACGAGAAGCGCCGCGAGCAGGAGTTGCTGCATGGCGCCGGCGAGCTGGAACACCCGGTCACGGGCCCGTACTTCGACATGGCCTAGCACGGAGAAAAACAACACGGAATGCCCCTCGCCACGAAAAAACCGTTGTCTGCGACCTGCCCGCAGATCAAAGGACGGACATACCTGTGTCGGGCGTCCGGGAATTCTCCCGAAATGGAACGGGCCGGAAAAGGTCCGGCAGCCTCGATCACTGTTACCACGAATCCCCCGTTTGAGCAGTGACGTTCGATTGCCACGGCAAGGGGCCGGATCGACCCGGATTGCGAGACGTGCAGATCAACCGACCTCAAACCGAACTTCAGAACGATGATATTTAGCCACTGTTTGGCACGTCAACGGAGTAGGGGAACTTGGCGAGTTATGGCACCCCGCGTCCTCCGATTGTGAGGGTCGGCGGGTTCCCGCGCGTATTGAATCCGCAGGGTTCTTCCTCCCGGAGCCGCGAGGTCCGTCCCGGCGTGGGCGAGCGCCGACAGAATGGTGAACAATGCCAAGTCGTTGAATAGGTGAGTAATCCCGCGGGCGAGGCGGTCCGTGCGAGCGGGCCGCCTCGCCGGGCGGGGTGAGGCCGGTTCGTCAGGTGGAGCGCGATCGGCCCTCGGCCGCGGCCCGGTAAGGGCGGAAGAACGCGCGCAGTTCCTCCGCGTAGAGCTCGGGTTCCTCGAACGGGGCGAAATGCCCGCCGCGGTCCGGCTCGGTGAGGCGTGCGAGTCGCGTCGTGCGCTCCAGCCACGCCTTCGGCGGACGCACCAGGTCGCCGGGGAACAGCGAGAAGCCGGAGGGCACCTCGACCCGGCGGGCCAGTTGGGCGGGCGGGATCGCCGCGTTGGCCCGGTACATGCGCATCGAGGAGCCGATCGTCTCCGTCAGCCAGTACAGGGTCACGTTCGTGAGGATCTCGTCCTTGGTGAAGGAGCGCTCGACGTCACCGTCGCAGTCGCTCCAGGCCCGCAGCTTCTCGACGATCCAGGCGGCGAGCGCGGCTGGTGAGTCGCTGAGCCCCACGGCGGCCGTCTGGGGCTTCGTGCGGTGCATCGCGGCGTACGCGCCCTCCCCGGCGCCCCAGGCCGCCGCCTCCTTCATCCAGGCGCGCTCCTCGGGCGTGAGCAGCGCCGGGTCTCCGGCGAACACGGGCAGACCACCGTCCATGCGGTGGACCGCCACGACGCGGTCGGGATGATCGAGCGCCAGGTAACGGCTCACATGGCTGCCGATGTCGCCGCCGGCCGCGCCGAAACGCCCGTACCCGAGGACGTCCATGAGCTCGGCCCACAGACCGGCGACGGCGATCGAGTCCAGGGGCGGACCGGTCGGCCGGTCGGAGTGTCCGTAGCCGGGCATGTCGGGCACGATCACGTCGAAGGCGTCCGCCGGATCGCCGCCGTACGCGCCGGGATCGGTGAGCAGCGGGATCACCTTCGTGTACCGCCAGAACGAGTCCGGCCAGCCGTGGCTGAGCACCAGCGGCAGCACCGGCCCGGCCGGTGCGACGGCCCGGGCGTGCACGAAGTGGATCCCGAGCCCGCCGAGCCGGACACGGAAGCGGGGGAGCCGGGCCAGCTCCGCCTCCCGCGCCGGCCAGTCGAACCCGTCGGCCCAGTACGCGACGAGCTCGCGCAGGTATCCGAGGTCCGTCCCCAGCGACCACCCGGCGTCCTCGGGGGCGTCCGGCCAGCGTGTCGCGCGCAGCCGCCGCCGGAGGTCGTCGAGCGCGGCCGGACCGGTCCGCGTGGTGAACGGCTCGGGGCGAGGCGGGAGATCGGGCATGGACCGCATCCTAGGGAGCACGCCCGGCGCTACGCGGACGCCGCGGCCGCGCGCCCCACCGGACGGTCGCATCGCGGTGAATCGGGAGTGAAGGCACGGCGTACAACCTTCGGTGCCGGGTGCGGGTCTTGTCGGGCACCGGACGTCGGGACGCCCGGCGCGTGATCACCGTCCTCCTAAGGGGTATGCCTTGTCCTCGCGAAAGCTCCGCCTGTCCGTGGCCGCCGCGGCGGCCGTCGCCCTGTCCGCCACGGGCGCCGCCCCCGTCGTGGCCTCCCCCGACAACGCCTCGGCGAGCGCAGGCACCGCCGCCGTTCCGGGGTCGGTACGGGCCGACTTCGACGGCGACGGATACCTCGACGTGGCGATCGGCGCCCCCGGCGGCACCGTCGACGGCCGCGCCGGGGCGGGATACTTCACGGTCGTCTACGGCATGGGCCAGGGCCCCGACGGCGTCAAGCGCCAGGTGATCAGCCAGAACCGCTACGGAATCCCCGGCACGGCGGAGGCGGGCGACCGCTTCGGCAGCGACCTGACCGCCGCGGACCTCGACGGCGACGGCTACACCGACCTGGTCGTCGGATCCCCGGGCGAGGACGTCGGCAGTGCCCGGGACGTCGGACGGCAGACCGTGCTCTGGGGGAGCGTGGGCGGGCTCATCACCGCGGCTGTCGCCGGCGAGGGCAGGGCGGCGACCAGGGCCGGTGACTTCGACGGGGACGGCCACCTGGACCTCGCGACGGCGTACGAGACGCGGTACGGGCCCATCAGCCGTGCCGGCGTCCCGGCCCGCACCGGCCCGCTGGTCGACACGGACCTGCGGATCGGCGTGATGGCTGCGGGCGACGTGGACGGCGACGGCCGGACCGACCTCGTCGTCAGCGGCGGTTCGTGGGACTCGGACGGCGGGACGGTCCCGCCGCTCCACCTGCGACTGCTGCGGGGCACGAAGGACGGTCTCGTGGCGGGCCCGCTCATCGCGGCCGCCGACACCGTGTCCGCGGACAGCGTCGCCCTCGGCGACGTCGACAACGACGGCCGCCTGGACGTCGTCTTCGGCCGCAGCACCGCCCCGGGCGGCGGACTCGTGGGCGTCGTACGGGGCACGGAGGGCGGATTCGCGGCCCGGGCCACCCTGATCGGCCAGAACACGCCGGGCGTGCCCGGCACGGGGGAGAGCGGCGACCGTTTCGGCACCGACGTCTCCGTCGGCGACGTCACCGGTGACGGATACGCCGACGTCGTCGCCGGGGTGCCGGGCGAGGACCACGCCGGACGGACCGACGCCGGCACCTTCGCCGTCCTGCGCGGCAGCCGCACAGGGCTGTCCGGCGCCGCGGTCCAGGTCTTCAGCCAGAACACGGCCGGGGTGCCCGGCACGGCCGAGAACGGCGACGCGTTCGGCGGCGGCACCGCCGTCGTCGGCGGGTACGTCGTCGTGTCCGCGCCGAAGGAGAACGGCGGTTCCGGGAGCGTCTGGGTCTTCCCGGGCACCGCCGCGGGCATCACGGCGACCGGATCGGTGAGTTACGGACCGCACACCCTCGCCGCGCCCGAGCCCGGCGCGCACCTGGGCGCCGCCTTCCAGCGCTGAACCCGGCGGCGACACCCCCTGACCCCCACCGGCGTCACCCCGCCCGGTCCTCGTAAGCGGCCCTGCTGGCCTCGATGTCCGCGATGTGCTCCATCGCCCAGCCGGCCAGCGCGAGGGCCGGCGGAATGAGGCTCTCCCCGGTGGGGGTCAGCGCGTACTCGACGCGGGGCGGGACCTCCGCGTACGCCGTCCTCGACACCAGGCCGTCGCGCTCCAGGTTCCGCAGGGTCAGCGTCAGCATCCGCTGCGAGATGCCGGGGATCTGCCGCTGCAGGTCCGTGAAGCGCAGCCGTCCCTGGTCGAGGGTCGTCACGATCAGCAGGGTCCACTTGTCGCAGATCCGGTCGAGGACGGCGCGGATCGTCCGGCCGCCGTCGCCGCGGATCATGCAGGTGTGCTCGTACTGCGACACGACAACTCCCTGTGGGTAGCGCACATCCATGTGCCTTTTGCAGGCCCCCCGACCGTGACTCATCATGGGGCAACTTACGCCTGGTAACCATTGTGCGAGGGGCCGCCATGAACATCGCCTACTGGATCGTCGCCGCGCTGCTGGCGGCCTTCTACGTCTACGCCGGAGGCATCAAGATCCTGCGGAGCCAGGAGCGGTTGCGGCCCATGATGGGCTGGGTCGACACCATACCGATGCCGGTGGTCAGGCTCATCGGGACGCTGGAGGTCCTCGGCGCGGCGGGCCTGATCCTGCCGCCGCTCACCGGGATCGCGCCCTGGCTCGCCGTCGCCGCCGCGACGGGGCTCGTCCTGATCCAGGTCGGCGGCATCACCGTCCACGTCTCGCGCGGCGAGGCACGGATGACCGGACTCAACTTCGCTCTGCTGGCCGCCGCCGCGGCGGCCGTCTGGCTCGGGACCACCTGGCTCTGAGGGCCGCGGTGAACGGCGGGCCGGAGCCGACCGCGATGAGTGCGACGCCCGCGGAACGCGAAGGGCGGGAGCCCGGCACGTGGTGCCCGGCTCCCGCCCCCCCTGAGGACGCGACCGCTCAGGTGCGGTAGGCGTAGTACGCGGCGTTCGGGTACGACGCGATGATGCTCGCCAACGACCGGTTGTAGGTGTTGGTCGAGTGGTACGACACGTACGGCACACCCTGCGGGCTGCGGTACGTGACGATCATCGTGTGGTCCTTGGACCCGTCCTTGTTGAAGTCCATCTGGATGACGTCGCCGACGTCCGCCTGATAGACGTTCGCGAGGTTCGTGGTCCGCTTCGAGGACAGGGCGAACCACGAGAACTCGTTGACGCCGACGAACGAGTCCGACTGGATGTCGGCGTTGCCGAACCACTTGTGGAAGTCGTTCACGTAACCGGGAACGTGCTTCCAGCCGCCCGCCTTCAGGGACTGGCTGACGAAGTTCGTGCAGTCTCCGCCCGCGCCCTCCCCGTTGAAGTTGGGGTAGGCGGGGTTGTAGTTCTTCCAGTACTTCGCGGCGTACGCGGCCATCGCCTTGTAGTCGTAGCCGGAAGCCGTGAAGTTCTTCGGCTTGGCCGGCGCCGGCCTCGTGATGGCGGCACGGGTCGCCGAGGGCGGCGTGGTGTCACCGGTCATCGGCGTGGCGACGAACGTCGTGGCCTCGACCTGGTTGACCGCGACCCCGTCGTCCGTGTCCTGGACGCCCGTGAGCTGCCAGTCGCCCTTGCGGTCGGCCTTGAAGGTCAGCGTGTGGTGCGCCTCGAAGCCGGTGGTCTTCGGCTCGGTGCCCGTCGCCTTGTCGTAGGCCAGGGTCGTCGTCTCGGTGACGTCGACCGTGGCGTCACGGCCCTTCACGCGCGTACGGTCCAGCGACACCGTGGTGTTGGCCGAACGGTACTTCTCGCCGAGCTCCGCCAGACGGGCCTTGCGGCTCTCCAGCTTCGTCAGCGCGGACTTCTCGGCACGCGACTGGGCCGAGGACAGGCGTACGTCGCCGGAGAACCGCGACGTCTTCCGCTGCGTTCCGTCGTCGCCCACCAGGGCGTCGGTACGGTCGGTGAAGACCGCGTCCGCGAGGCGCTGGAAGGTCGCCTTCGTGGCCGCGTCCACCTTGGGATCGGCGTTGACACTCGCCGCGCCCGCGGACCAGTTGGGCAGCAGGGCTGCGCCGGCGACGACCGAGGCGGCCGCCGCGGTGACTATGGTTGCGCGTTGCCGCTTACGGCTCAGTTTCCTTGATTTCAATGGGGATCCCCTCTACACCGGTATTCGATACCGGAGCCGCATCCTCGCACGGCGTGTGTGTCTCCTGTGAAGGGGGTTACGCTCTTCACCGTGTCGGCATCTCCCTTGCACCGCGTCGCCGTTCTCGTGCTCGAGGGGGCCAAACCCCTCGATGTCGGCATCGCCGCACAGGTGTTCACGACCCGGGCGAGCATGCCGTACGAGGTCCGGGTGTGCGGCGCGGAGCCCGGACTCGTCACCGGCGGTGACGGCCTCTCGTACCACGTGGCCCACGGCCTGGAGCAACTCGCCTGGGCCGAACTCGTCTTCGTCCCCGGCTACCGGTCACCGGACCGCGAGGACCCGCCGCCCGCCGTCGTCGACGCGCTGATCGGGGCCCACGAGCGGGGCGCCCGCCTCGCGGCCATCTCGACGGGGGCGTTCGCGCTCGCCGCCACGGGGCTGCTCGACGGCAGGCGGGCCACGACGCACTGGCACTACACACGGGCGCTCGCGGCGAAACACCCGCTCGTCAACGTCGACGAGAACGTCCTGTTCGTCGACGAGGGGAGCGTCCTCACGTCGGCGGGCGCCGCCTCCGGGATCGACCTGTGCCTCCACATCCTGCGCGGCGACCTCGGGGTGGCGGCCTCCAACCACGCCGCCCGCCGCCTCGTCGCGGCCCCCTACCGCAGCGGCGGCCAGGCGCAGTACGTCCCGCGCAGCGTCCCCGAACCGCTGGGCGAACGGTTCGCGGCCACCCGCGAATGGGCCCTGCACCGGCTCGACGAGCCGCTCTCGCTGGAGGCGCTCGCCGAGCACGCGGCCGTCTCGCCGCGCACCTTCTCCCGGCGCTTCGCGGAGGACACGGGATACACGCCGATGCAGTGGGTCATGCGCGCCCGCATCGACATGGCCCGCGAACTCCTGGAGCGTTCGCAGTGGAGCGTCGAGCAGATCGCCGCGGGCGTGGGCCTCGGCACCGGGGCCAACCTGCGGTTGCACTTCCACCGGATCCTCGGGACCTCCCCGAGCGAGTACCGGCGCACCTTCACCAAGGGCGAATAGTCCGCCACGGACCGTCCCCGGCCGGGCTGGCGCGATCCTTGCGGACCATGGCGATCTCGCCGCTGTCATCGCCCGTCGGCGCGCGCGAGTCTTGGAGGGAGCCGAAGGGACAACAATCATGACTCGTATCGCCATCAATGGATTTGGCCGCATCGGACGCAACGTGCTGCGCGCCCTGCTCGAACGCGACACGGACCTGGAAGTCGTCGCGGTCAACGATCTGACCGAGCCCGCCGCCCTCGCGCGGCTGCTCGCCTACGACTCGACCTCCGGCCGGCTCGGCCGCCCGGTGACCGTCGACGGGGACACCCTCGTCGTGGACGGCAGGCGCATCAAGGTCCTGGCCGAGCGTGAGCCGGGGCAACTGCCCTGGGCCGAGCTCTCCGTGGACGTCGTACTGGAGGCCACCGGCCGTTTCACCTCGGCGAAGGCGGCCGGAGCGCACCTGGACGCCGGTGCGCGCAAGGTGCTCGTCAGCGCTCCGGCGGACGGTGCCGACGTGACGCTGGCGTTCGGAGTCAACAACGACGCCTACGATCCGGCCCTGCACACGATCGTCTCGAACGCGTCGTGCACGACCAACGCGCTCGCCCCGCTGGCCGCGGTGCTCGACGACCTCGCCGGCATCGAGCACGGCTTCATGACGACCGTGCACGCGTACACCCAGGAACAGAACCTGCAGGACGGACCGCACCGTGACGCCCGGCGGGCCCGTGCGGCCGCCGTCAACATCGTGCCGACCACGACCGGTGCCGCCAAGGCGATCGGTCTGGTGCTGCCGAACCTCGACGGCAAGCTGTCGGGCGACTCGATCCGCGTGCCGGTGCCGGTGGGCTCGATCGTCGAGCTCAACACCACCGTGGCCCGTGACGTGACCCGCGACGAGGTCCTCGCGGCCTACCGCGCCGCGGCCGAGGGCCCGCTCGCCGGCGTCCTCGAATACTCGGAGGACGCGCTCGTCTCGTCCGACATCACGGGCAACCCGGCCTCGTCGATCTTCGACTCGGCCCTCACCCGCGTCGACGGCCGCCACATCAAGGTCGTCGCCTGGTACGACAACGAGTGGGGCTTCTCCAACCGCGTCATCGACACGCTCCAGCTCCTCACCGCCGGCTGAGCCGGGACGGGAGCGACGGGGGCCGTCCGGGCAGGGCATCGGGCGGCCCCTGAACCGTCCGCCGCCCGCGGTGCGGCAGGATGGGGGCATGAGCGTAGTCAAGATCAACGTCCTGACCGTTCCCGCCGAACAGCGGGAAACCCTCGAGAAGCGCTTCGCCTCGCGCGCCGGCGCCGTGGAGAGCTCCGACGGCTTCGAGTGGTTCGAGCTTCTCCGCCCCGTCGAGGGCACCGACGACTACCTGGTGTACACGCGCTGGCGTGACGAGGAGTCGTTCCAGGCGTGGATGGAGGGCCCGATGAAGTCGGCCCACCAGGGTGGCGGCGACCGCCCCAAGCCCGCCGCCAGCGGTTCCTCGGTGTGGTCGTTCGAGGTCGTGCAGCAGGCGGCGCCCAAGAACGCGTGACGCCGCGCCACGAGCGGTACGTGCCCCGCACCGCGGATCGCGTGCGGGGCACGGTACGTCACGGGATCCCGACCTCGAAGAGCACGTAACCGGCGTAGGAGCCCGAGGCGAGCGCCGCGACGGTGAGGACCGCGCACAGGACCGGTGTGCTGAGCCGGCGCATGGCGGTGGCGCAGGGGATCAGGAGCGGGAACGCGGGGAGCAGGTAGCGGGACACGTTGCCGAAGATCTGCTGGCTGCCCAGGACGAGCGCCATGGTCAGCAGGGTGCTCACGGTCAGCACGAGCGGCGGCCGCAGCCGGAACAGCAGGGGCAGGGCGAGCAGCGCCAGCAGGACGGTGGCGGCGGCGATGACGTCTTCGTGGGGGTAGGCGAACAGGTAGTCGTAGTGGCCGACCATCAGGGACGAGAGCACCTTGACGGTGTGCCGGCCGTAGTCGAACGAGTGGGCCCAGGCCTTGTCCTGGAGCGTGAAGTACCCCCCGTAGTCGCCCATGCGGTGCCCCACCCAGCCGAGATAGCCGACCAGGCCGACGGGTGCGATCAGCACGGCCGCCACCGGGCGAACGACCGCGTCCCGGCGCCATGCCCCTTCCGGGGCGGGGCCGTCCCCCCAGCGGCGTACCCGGCGTCGGTGCCGGACCACCTCCACGAGCGCGGCGAGGGCGAGTGCCGCGATCAGCGCGGTGGCCGTCGGCCGGGTGAGGCCCGCGAAGCAGGTCAGCAGGCCCGCGGTGAGCCAGTACCGGCGCATCACGGCGTAACAGGCCCAGGCGGCGAGGGCGACATAGAGGGACTCCGAGTAGCCCGACCACTCCACGCCGGAGCCCGGCCACACCGCCCACAGCCCGGCGGCCGCCAGCCCGGCGCGCCGGCCGCTGACGCGGGCGGTCACCGCGTGGATGCCCAGTGCGGCCACGAACGAGGCGGCGACGGAGACCACCAGGCCCGCGCCCAGCAGACCCAGCCCGGTGCACGAGGACACCAGGCGCATCAGCGCCGGGTACAGCGGGAAGAACGCGGCGGAGTTGCCCTCCAGGGTGATCAGACCGGTGGCGCCGGGCACCGGGACGAGCGCGGGATGGTAGCCGTGCGCGGCGATCTGCTGGTACCACCAGCCGTCCCAGGTGGCCAGGACGTCCCAGACATGGGCGCCGCCCCCGAAACGGGGGTTCTTCCGGCGGAAGTCCCCGGAGGAGTCCAGCAGGCACAGGAGCACGCAGAAGCCGACGAGCTTCGTCGTGCCGTACAGGGCGAGGACCGGCCCGTGCCGCCGCGCGGCCCGGGCCAGCCGCTCCCGCGGAGTGGGGCTGCAATCCGGGCGTGTGCCGTCCGGGGCCGGGGTGTCCGGCCCCGCGGTCCGCGGCCCGGGGGCGGCGGTCCGGGGCTTGTCGGTCCGGCGGGCCCAGGTGGTCGTGAGGCCGGGCTCGTTCATCGGGGCCCGCTTCCCGCGCCGGCGCCCCGGGCGGCGGTCGTGAACACCCAGGTGCGCATGAGGAGGAAACGCACCAGCGTCGCCGCCAGGTTGGCGGTGACGAGCACCGCGATCTCGGCGGAGCGCCCCGGTGCGCGCGTCCAGTGGTGCAGTGCGGCCAGCGATCCGCCGGTGAGCGCGAGTCCGAGGCCGAGGACGGCCAGCCCCTTGGCCTGGTGGCGCAGGACGCCGCCCCGGCCGCGCAGCCCGAAGGTGAGCCGTCGGTTGGCGGCCGTGTTGGCGACGGCGCACACCAACAGCGCCCAGGCGTTGGCGGCCTGAGGTCCCGTCACCGGGCGCAGCGCCGCGTACAGCAGGACGTACCCGATCGTGCTGAGCACGCCCACGGCACCGAACCGCAGCAGTTGAGCCGTCAGGGAGGTGGGTGGCGTGTTCTCGGAGGCCCGCCCGAGGCGTGCCGTGGGCAGCGTGCCGCGGGCCAGCGCGCGGCCGATCCGCGCGATGCCGCGCAGGTCGGCCACGGCGGTGGAGACCAGGTCGACCCGGCTGTCGGGGTCGTCGACCCAGTCGACCGGCACTTCGTGGATGCGCAGCCCGGCCCGTTCGGCGATCACCAGCAGCTCGGTGTCGAAGAACCAGCCCGAGTCCTCCACCAGCGGCAGCAGCCGCTCGGCGACATCCCTGCGGACGGCCTTGAAGCCGCACTGCGCGTCGGAGAAGCCGACGGCGAGAGTGGACCGCAACAAGGCGTTGTAGCAACGGGAGATGATCTCGCGCCGGGGGCCGCGGGTCACCCGGGAACCACGGGCGAGCCGGGTGCCGATGGCGATGTCGGAGTGCCCGGATATCAGTGGCGCGACGAGCGGCAGGAGCGCGTTGAGCTCGGTGGACAGGTCGACGTCCAGGTAGGCGAGCACCGGCGCCTTCGAGTCGGACCACGCGGTGCGCAGGGCCCGTCCGCGTCCCTTCTGGTCGAGTCGTATCCACGTCGTCTCGGGCAGCTCGGCGGCCAGCCGGGCGGCGATCCGCGGGGTCGCGTCGGTGCTCGCGTTGTCGGCGACGGTGATGCGGAAGGGGTACGGGAACGTCTCGCGCAGATGGGCGTGCAGCCGGCGCACGCTCGGCTCCAGGTCGGTCTCCTCGTTGAACACGGGGACGACCACGTCCAGAACGGGTTCCGTGTGGTCCGCCGGAGACGGAAGCCGGACAGGGCGCCGGACGGGGAGCCGGTCCGAGGGCACACGGTCGGATTCCGCGCAGGCCGTAGGGGCGCACCGCAATGCCTTCGTCATGGTCTGTCCTGTTCTGTTCGCTGTCGCGGGGCAGGCCGAAGACGCTCACGGCCGGACCGCGCTGACGGAGTACGGATCGTGCGGATGGGGCGGAAAGGGCGGATGGAGATGCCGGGTGCGGACGGCGGCGCCGCCCGCGGAGGCCGTGCCGGGCTACCCGGTGCTGCTCACCTCGACCGACGAGGGTTCGGGGTTCGAGGCGGGAGGCGAGGACGTCGGGGTGTTCCTCGGGGTCGCCGTCTCCGTGGCGGGCGCGCTGGTCGTGGCCGTGCCCCTGCCCCCGGCGTCGGAGGCCACCGACGTCGAACTCTCCGTCGACGTGGGGGTCTCCGGAGGGCCGGAGGTCCCGGTGGTGGTCTCGGCCGTGCCGGTGGCCGACTCGGTGGGTGTCGTCGTCCCGCTCGGCGGCGGGGTCGGCGTCGGGGTGACGTACGGGGTGGTGGGGGTGTCGGTGGGCCGCGGCACGGGACCCAGGGGGCGGTCGCGGTCCGGGGCGTGCGGCAGCAGGAACAGTCCGACGCTGATCCCGGCGGCGGCCAGGACGCAGCTCGCGGCCCGCTGCGCCGCGCGGATCCGGCGGCGGACGCGGACGCCGTCGCGGAGGCTGTTCTGCTGGGCGGGCTCGAAAGGGGTGTGTTCCTGGGCGTCGCGCATCATCCGCGCCAACTCCCGCTCGAAGTGGTCCATTCTTTCCTTCACCCCACCGGCTCGATGACATCCGCCAGGAGTTGGCGCAGCCGCGCCACACCCCGTGACGCGTGGGAACGGGCGGTGCCGAGCGGACAGCCCAAGACCTCCGCGACCTGTTTCTCGGGCAGATCCTGGTAGTAGCGCAGCACCACGGCCGCCCGTTGCCGGGGCGGCAGTTGGGCCAGCGCCGCTTCGAGGCGCGAGCGTTCCACGACGGCCGCGGACTCGTCGCCGGTGTGCGCGAGATCGGGCAGCGTCTCCACGGGGCGCTCGCCCCACCACCGCCGCCGTGCGGAGCGGGCGGCGGCGCGCGCCATGACCTTGCGTACGTAGGCCTCGGGCGCCTCGTCGGCCACCTTCGGCCAGGCGAACCACAGTTTGACCAAGGCCTCCTGGAGCAGATCCTCGGCGCGGTGCCGGTCACCCGCGCAGAGCAGGCGGGCGAGGTGGAACAACGCCGACCAACGGGCCGCGACGAACCCGTCGAACCCGCCTGTCCCCTCGGCTCTTGCCTGTCCCATCCGCACCCGTCCCCGCACTTGCCGGCTCGTACACCTGGGGAAAGACGCTGGCGGGCGCCTCACTATGCACTTCGGGCGCGTGATCTGGGTCACGCGTGCAGAGATCGAGGGTCGTCCGGGGCGGGACCGTCAGCGGCCGGCGGCACTCCTGCGGGCTCGGGCCGCGCCCCTGCGGCGTTCTCTCCGCACCTCGCGGAGGTAGGCCTGCGCGTCCACCTGGATGGTGTGCCGGGTCGAGGCGACGTAGCGGCGCGCCAGCCTCTCGCGGTACGCGCCGGTCTCCTGGCGCATCCGCTCGGGCCCGGGCAGCGCGCACCGGCCCTCCAGCAGGTCGGCCACCCAGTGGGACTGTGCCTCCGCGAGCGGCATGATCGCGCCGAGCGGCTGGACCAGCCCGATGAAGTAGAGGCCGGGACGGTCCGGCGCGACCACGCGGTGGTAGAGCGCGATGTCGTTGCCGGACGGATCGATCACGTCGTCACCGAGGAACGGGAACGCGATGTCGTAACCGGTGCAGTACACGATCGCGTCGATCACCTCCGTGCTCCCGTCCTCGAACGTCACCCGGTCGCCGGCCAGCCGTACGGGAGCGGGCTTCACGGTGAGGTCGCCGTGACCGAGGCGCGAGAGCAGGTCGTCGGAGATGGTGGGATGGGCGGCCAGCACGCCGTGCCGGGGCGTCGGCAGCCCGTAGTCCTTCAGCCGGCCCCGGCTGAGCCGCAGCATGAGCCGCAGACCCTGTGCCTGCACGGACAAGGGGGCCCGGGCCAGCCAGGAGCCGGTGAGATGGTCGGTGGGCACGCCGAAGAGGTACTTGGGCAGGATGTGCGCGCCGCGGCGCATGGCGAGGACCGTGCCGCGGGAGACCCGCGAGGTCTCGACCGCGATGTCGCAGGCCGAGTTGCCGATGCCGAGGACGAGGACACGCTTGCCGGCGAAGGGCTCGGGGGTCCTGTAGTCGTGCGAGTGGATCTGCGTGCCGGTGAACTCCTCGGCTCCCGGAAGCGACGGCCGAGGCCAACGGGCCTTCCAGTGGTGTCCGTTGGCGACCAGGACGGCCCCGTAGACCCGTTCGGCGGTCTCGCCGGTGTCCACGTGGCGCGCGGTGACACCCCACGTGCCGTCGGGCAGCGGTTCCACGCGCGCCACCTCGGTGCGGAAGGCGATGGACGGCCGCAGCCCGAAATGGTCCACGAAGCTGTCGAAGTACCGGGCGATGTGGAAGTGGCCGGGGTAGACCGGACAGTCCTCCGGCATGGGGAAGCTCGCGTACTCCATGATCTGGCGCGAGGTGTTGATGTGCAGCGAGCGGTACGCGGACGACATCCCGTTGTCGTTCAGATAGCGCCAGTTGCCGCCGACCTCCGACCCGGTCTCGTAGCAGTCGTACGGGATCCCGCGCGCCGCCAGCACCTGGCAGGCGGCGATCCCGGACGAGCCCGCCCCGATCACGCACACCCTGTCCATGCCCGCCCCCTCGTGTGACCGCCCCCATGACCACCCGGTCACATGACCAGGTGGTCACAGGCTGCTGTCCGGCGGCCCCGTGTGTCAATGACCTTGACACGAAGCAGAGTTCGGGTCGAGAACGGCCCAATGCCGTTGTATCGCCGATCCGTTGACCAGCGGCCCCATTTTCGCCGGACTCGTTGACAGGGCGTCCGCACCGCACCGACCATGACCGGACGGTCACATGACCGCCCGGTCATACGCAGGAGTACGCATGCCCACTTCCACCTGGACCCGCCTGTCACCGGTGCGGCGCGAACGGGTCCTGGTCGCCGCGATGGACGAGTTCGGCACCCACGGCTACTCCACCGGGAGCCTCAACGTGATCGCCCGCGAGGCCGGCGTGGCCAAGGGCTCGCTGTTCCAGTACTTCGAGGGCAAGCTCGACCTGTTCGCCTACGTGGCCGAGCAGACCTCCCTGCGCGTCTACGCCGCCATGGAGCCCTGGCTGGACGGATACGACGGCTCCACGGAGTTCTCCCGCTACCTCACCGACGCGCTGGAGGCGTGGTTCGACTACTTCGCCGGCCATCCGCTGGAACGAGGGGTCACCGCGGCCACCAACATGGAGCTCGACCCCGCCGTCCGCAACGCCGTACGGGCCCCGGTGCAGGACCTCTACCTCGCCGGTCTGCGCCCCCTGGTCGAGCGGGCGGTCGAGACCGGCGACCTGCGCAAGGGCGCCGACGTCGACGCCCTTCTCTCGCTTCTGCTCGTCCTGCTGCCGCACCTCGCGCTCGCGGCCCACACCCCCGGCTTCGAAGGGCCGGTACGCCTCGCGGGCGAACACCCGGAGGTCCGCCGGGCGAACATCGCCCGCCTGGTCGGCCCGGTCCTCGCCGACTTCGTACCGCGGGCTCCCTGATGGACACACCCGACTACGACGTCCTCGTCATCGGCTCCGGATTCGGCGGCAGCGTCACCGCGCTGCGCCTCACCGAGAAGGGGTACCGGGTCGGGATCCTGGAGGCGGGGCGCCGCTTCGCCGACGCCGACTTCCCCCGGACCTCCTGGCACGTGCGCGACTACCTCTTCGCCCCCCGCCTCGGCTGCACCGGCATCCTGCGCATGACCCTGCTCGGCGACGTCCTCGTCCTGACCGGCGCGGGTGTCGGCGGCGGCTCCCTCGGGTACGCCAACACGCTCTACGAGCCGCCCGCGTCCTTCTTCCAGGGCTCGCCGTGGGCCGGCATCACCGACTGGCGCGGCGAACTCGCCCCGTACTACGCGCGGGCCCGCCGCATGCTGGGCGTCACCCCCAACCCCCTGCTCACGGAAGCCGACCGGCTCCTCAGGGACACCGCGGACGATCTCGGCTGCGCCGACACCTTCAAGCCCGTGCCGGTCGGCGTCCACTTCGGGCCGCCCGGCACACAGCCCGGCGCCCGCGTCGCGGACCCCTACTTCGGCGGCGCGGGGCCGGACCGCAACGCCTGTCTGCACTGCGGCGCCTGCATGACGGGCTGCCGCCACAACGCGAAGAACACCCTGCCCAAGAACTACCTGGGCCTGGCCGAACGCGCCGGCGCCGAGGTGCTCGCCCTGCGCACGGTCACGGACGTCACCCGCGACGGCGAGGGCTGGGCCGTCACGTCGGTACGCACGGGCGGAGGCCCGCTCCGACACCGACGGACCCTGACCGCACGGCACGTCGTCTTCGCGGCGGGCGCCCTCGGGACGCAGCGGCTGCTGCACCGGCTGCGCGAGCGCGGCTCCCTGCCCGAGGTGTCACCCCGCCTCGGGCTGCTGACCCGCACCAACTCCGAGGCGATCCTCGGCGTCAGGGCCAGGGACCGGGACACCGACTTCAGCCGGGGCGTCGCCATCACCTCCTCCGTGCACCTCGACGAGAACACGCACGTCGAAGCCGTCCGGTACGGCCGCGGAAGCAACCTGCTCGGGCTGCTCGGCGCCCTGCTCGTCGACCCCGTCCCCGGACGGTCCCGGCTCCTCACCGGTCTGGTCGCGATGGCACGCAACCTGCGGAACCTGCCGGGCCTGCACAACCCGCGCCGCTGGTCCCAGCAGACCGTCGTCCTGCTGGTCATGCAGTCCCTCGACAACTCCGTGACGACGTACCTCCGTCGTGGACCCACCGGGCGCGTGCGGCTGACCAGCCGGCCCGGCGAGGGCACCCCCAACCCGACCTGGATACCCGCCGGACACCGGGCGGCCCGCCGGGCCGCCGAGCGCATCGGCGGCCAGGCCTGCGGCACCTGGGCCGATCTGTTCGACATCCCCACCACCGGACACCTCATCGGCGGATGCGCGGTCGGCGAGACCCCGGAGACCGGCGTGGTCGACCCCTACCACCGGCTGCACGGGCATCCGGGCCTGCACGTCATCGACGGCTCCACGATCTCGGCGAACCTCGGTGTGAACCCCTCCCTCACCATCACCGCCCTGGCCGAACGGGCCGTCGCCCTGTGGCCCAACCAGGGAGAGGAAGACCCCCGGCCCGAACCCGGCCTGCCCTACCGCCGCGTGCGCCCGGTCCCGCCGAGGCACCCCGCCGTGCCCGCCGGCGCACCGGCCGCGCTGCCGGCGGAACCCCCCACCGGAAAGGACACCCCGTGACGCGCTACCCCGAGGAACCCTGGCATCTGGCCGGGCGGATGTATCTGTCGCTGTGGCTGGTGCCGGCCCGGGAACTGCCCCGGGTGGCCGACGGCACCCGGCCCGTCACCGTCGCCGGGCGCGGAGCGGTGGGCGCCGCCTGGGTCGTCTACGAGAACGACAGCGTCCTGCACTACAACGAACTCCTCCGCGCCGTGCTCGTACGGGACGGCGGCCGTCCGCGCGTCTGCATCACCGACATCTGGGTCGACAGCCCCGCCTCGATGACGGGCGGCCGTGAACTGTGGGGAATCCCGAAGGAGTTGGCGGAGTTCGCCATCGACCGGACCGCCATCGACCGGACCGCCATCGACCGGACCGCCATCGACCGGACGGCCGTCGACGGGACCGCACATGTCGGGAGGGCCGATCTCGGGAGCGCCGAGGTCGGGACCGGCGGTGTCGGGACCCGCGGTGTCGGGACCGGCGCGGCGGCGGACAAGGGTGTCCGGGGCCGTGCGGCGACGGCCGAGGGCGTCGTGGCCACGGCGGCGACCGACGAGGGTGTCCTGGCCGGTGCCGTCTTCGACCCCGGCCGTCGGCTGCCGGGCCGCTGGCCCCTCACCTATCGCGTCACGCAGACCCTCGACGGCGCGCTGAAGACCAGCTCCGTCCGCTCACGCTCGGCCGTTCGCACGGCCCGCGCCCGCTGGATCACGCAAGAGGACAGCCCGCTGGGGGAGTTGGGCCGACGCCCGCCCCTGCTCAGCCTGGTCCTCGACGACTTCACCCTCCGCTTCGGGGACGCCGAGCTCACCTCGTCCGCACGGCCGGCGGCCACGCCGTAGGTGGCACGCGACCGACCGAACCGGCCGGTCCGCGGACGAGAAATGGACAAGTGGAGGGCGATCAAACTCTGTTCCGGCGGCCTACCGGCCGGTATACAGACCAGGTTGGGTCTGCCGGGCAGGAGCCGTCCGGCCTGTCGCGGCGCCGCGATCCCGTGCGCCGTGAGACGCCGGTACCCGTTCAGCAGGCTGTCACGGTTTCAGGGGAGGGGCACGATGAACGATCACACGCGTCCGGAAAACGCCGTTCCAGGGCGGCGGGGCGCCCTGGCGCTGGGGGCCGCGCTGAGCAGTTGCGCGCTCGTCGCGGGCGTCGCGGCGGCAGCCCCCGCCCAGGCGGGCGAAGGGCACAAGGGGCACGGCGTGAACTACGTCGCGCTCGGCGACTCGTACACGTCGGGGCCGCTGATCCCTCAGCAGGTCGACGCGAACTGCGCGCGCTCCGACCACAATTACCCCTCGATCACCGCGGCCGCCCGCAAGGTCGCCTCGTTCACGGACGTGAGCTGCTCGGGCGCGAAGACCGACGAGATGTGGAAGGCGCAGGGGACCAACGGACCCCAGCTCGACGCGGTGAAGCGGGACACCGATCTGGTGACCGTGCAGATCGGCGGCAACGACATGGGCTTCGGCCCCATCATCGCCACCTGTGCCGGGCTCAGCTCGAAGGACCTCGCGGGCAACCCCTGTCAGCAGTACTACGGTGCCGCGGGCTACGACCAGCTCACCCTGAACATCCTCCAGACGGCGCCCAAGGTCGCCCGGGTACTGCGGGAGGTGCATTCCAGGGCGCCGCACGCCCGCGTGGTCGTCGTCGGCTACCCCGACCTGCTGCCCGACGACGGCAGCGGCTGCTACCCGACGGTGCCGTTCGCCGCGAAGGACTTCCCATACCTGCGCGACACCGGCAAGCGGCTCAACCTGATGCTGCGCACGGTGGCGTACCTGAACCGGGCCGAGTTCGTGGACACGTACGCGCCGACCGTGGGTCACGACATGTGCAAGGCGCCCGCCGACCGCTGGATCGAGCCGCTGCGCCCGACCGCGCCCGCCGCTCCGGCCCACCCGAACGCCGCGGGCCAGGCGGCCATGGCCCGCGCCGTGCTGGCCGAGCTGGGCCACGGGGCCGGCCACCACCACTGACCGCTCCGGTCCGACGCCCGGTCCCTGTCGGCGAACGCCCCCGCGTCCGCCGACAGGGTCCTCGGACCGGCCGGGTCAGGAAGCCGGCACCTCGTCGACGAACGTGGTGCCGGCGCCGCGGTAGGCGCTCACCTTGGCGGCGACCTGGGCCGGGGTGAGGACCTGGTCCTTGACGTGCAGGACGTAGTCGACCTGTTCGTCGTACGCGCGCGCCCCGGTCGAGGTTTGTCCGGAGAGGTCGATCAGCCACTGGTTGAAGTTGATCGACATGGGCCGCTCGGGCAGGTACTGGGCGTCATGCGTGCCGAAGAGCTGCCCGTCGATGTAGTACTTGATGCTGCTGTTGTCGATCGTGAGGACCAGGTCGTGCCAGCCGGCGTAGCTCTGGCGGGCCTCGGTGTGCTGGTTGACGGCCTGCCAGGGGTCGGGGTTGTAGGTCTCCCAGGACGTCGTGTACAGGATGTTGCCCGTCTCGCCCCAGCCGCCGTTCGGCAGGTACTCGAAGTCGTACTCGGCGTAGTCGTCGGCCATCGGCGCCGTGAGGTCGTTGATGGTGAAGAACGTCTGCACCAGGTGGTCTCCGTCGGGGCCGGACGCGGGCGCGTCGGCGAACTTCACCCGCGCCGCGTAGGTGCCGTTCTTGAACTTCATGCTCTTGGAGACGACTTCGGTCTGCCGGGTGGACTCGGCGGTGCCCGAGGTCGACGTCTGGAGGTTCATCACCGAGTTGCCCGACACCACGGGGAACGTCACCTTGGACGGGTCCCAGGTCGCGCCGGGAACACCGGGGCCGCCGGAGTTGGAGCGGACGTTCCAGCCGTGCGCGGAGATCGCGGGGTCGGTGGACGACGCGTAGGAGAAGTCGTCGAACAGCGCCTTGCCACCGCCGGGCGGGTCCGTCGGATCGGTCGGGTCGGTGGGGTCGGTCGGATCCGTGGGGTCGTTGCCCGCGGGTGCCGTGCCCCACACGGTGGTTCCGGCGAGCTGGGCGGTGACCTTGTTCCAGTCCGCGTACGAGGTCTGGGCGCCGTTGAAGGAGTAGTCGTCCGCCTGGTTCAGGGTCTGCCAGCTCGACTGGTAGAAGCGAAGCTGCATGTCACCGGTGTCGGCGCCCGGTGCCAGCGTGCCGGCCGTGGAGGTGAAGCCGATCTCCAGGTACCGGTCCGCGGTGGCGGTGGGGTGGGCCAGGGTGCCGAACGTGCCGGTGACGTTCGCGCATCCCTTGACGGCCCAGGAACAGGCGAAGCGGTAGCCGGCGCTCGCCGAGTCCGCCTTGAAGTAGTAACGGATCCTCACCTGGCTCAACTGCACCGTCGTGGAGCCGGTGTTGCGCACCTTGAACCAGGGCTCGCTCTGGTCGGCGGTGGCACCGCTCGCGCTGGTGCGGTACTGGACGGCGATGCCCCCGGCCGCGGCGGCGGGGACGGACATCGGGACGGCCACCAGGGCGGTGCCGCCCAACAGGGCCGACAGGGCGAGGGCCACGCGACGGCGGCCTGACAGGGGGCGGTTGCTCATGTGGGTTCCTTTCGATGGGCTCCCGCCGGCCGCGGGAGGTGGGGGTGCTCAGGAACACGTGGAGACGGGCCGTGCTTGACCAGTTGGACGCTGGGCCTTACCAGTTGACGTCGCCTGAAAAGTGGCATAGACCAATGCGTCCGTCAACCCCCTTGTGTTCGAAGGAAGTTGGCCGGAGGGAGCGGATGTGCGTCACTGTTGAGTGGAGCCCAGGGGGAGCAAGAGGCAGGACCAGCAGACCAGTTAGGGTCAGGGGCCATACCAGTTGCCCGGCACCGACGACGAGCGAGGGTCAAGCATGGAGATCGATCCCGCCGCCTCCCGCGCGGTACTCAAGCGGGAAAGGGTCCGGGACACGATCCTCGAACTCATCGAGGAACGCCGTCCCGGCGACGCCATCCCGTCCGAGCGCACCCTCTGCGCGCAACTCGGGGTGTCACGGCCCACCCTGCGCGCGGCCGTGGACCAACTCGTCGTGGCCGGACTCCTGGTGCGCGAGCACGGGCGGGGCATGTTCGTGGCCGCCGAGAAGATCACCCAGGAACTCGTCCCCGACCGGGAGAACTTCAGCCTGCCCCGGGCCGCGGGCACCTGGACCAGCCGGCTCCTGGAGTTCAGCACGGTGTCCGCCGGTGCCCGGGTGGGCCGCCGCCTGCGCATCTCCCCGGCCGCGGACATCCGTTACGTGGCCCGGCTCCGCCTCGTCGACGGCTCACCCATGGCCATCGAGTACCTGCACGTCCCCGCCGGCCTGGTGCCCGACCTGACCAGTGACGAACTGGAGAACGGCGACCTCTACGAGCACCTGGGCGAACGGCACGGGATCCAGGTCAGCGAGGCGTTCCAGTCGATCGAGCCGACGGTCCTGACCCGTGACGAGGCGGACCTGCTCGACGTGCCGGAACTCTCCCCGGCCCTGCTGTTCGAGCGCCTCACCTCGGACGCCTCGGGCCGGCCGGTCGAGTACGTCCACTCGATCTACCGAGGGGACCGCTACCGCATCGTCTCCCGCCTCGCCCTCGGGCCCCGTTCGCAGCGCCCGTCGCCCCACGACGGACACCACCCCGGGATCCCGCCCGGCGACTTCCTGCCGGGCGAACCCGTCACCTTCTCCACCCGCGGCGTCGTGGCCGGCGGCCTCTTCGGCCAGGGCGGCGGACCGGGGGAGGGCGGGCCGGCGACGTGACGGGGGCGGACGCCTCGTCGCTCACCGCCTCCAGGCAGGGGGGCGCTTCTCGGTGAACGCCCGCGCTCCCTCGGTGGCGGCGTGGGTGGTGAAGACCGGCGCGCTCAGCGGATCCTGGACGGCGTAAGCGGTGTGGTCGTCGAGGCCGCGGGTGTCTTGGACGACGCGCTTGGTGATGTGGACGGCGTCGCGGGAATGGGCCTGGACGCGTTCGGCCAGGGCGATCGCCGCGTCGAGGGCTCCCCCCTCGGGGGTGAGCCGGTTGACGAGTCCGTACCGCGCCGCGTCGGCGGCCGGCAGCGGAGCCGCGGTCAGCAACAGTTCCATGGCCACGTGGTAGGGGAGCCGGCCGGGAAGACGGACGGCGCCGCCCTCGGCGGCGATCAGCCCACGGGCGACCTCGGGCAGGGCGAAGAACGCGGTGTCGGATGCGGTGATGAGGTCGCAGGCGAGGGCGAGTTCGAAGCCGCCCGCGACGGCCGCGCCCTCCACGGCGGCGATGAGCGGCTTGCGGATCCGGGCGCGGGTCAGTCCGCCGAGCCCACGGTCCGCGACGAGCGGAACTCCATGGTCGGGGAAGGCCTTGAGGTCCATCCCCGAACAGAAGTGGCCGCCCGCGCCGGAGAGGACGCCGACACCGAGCGAGGGCTCGGCCTCCAGCCGGGCGAGGGCCGTGTCCAGGGCGTCGGCCAGCGCCCGGTCGACGGCGTTGCGGACGTGGGGCCTGTTCAGCGTGATGAGCAGGACGCCGGGGCAGGGTTCGGCCGTCGTCACCACGGGTTCACTCGTGTCCATGAGATGTGCTCCTGGTCGAGGGTCGTTCGGCACGCGGGCCCGCGCGCCGTAGGGCGGGGGCGGATCAGATCCGTACGACAGGGAGTTCGGCCAGCCCGCGCATGACCCGGGCCGGACGCCAGGGGAGTTCGTCGTAGGGCTTGGCGAGCCGGACCGGGCCCAGTCGTTCGAGCAACCGGGGGAAGGCGACCGCGCCTTCGAGGCGGGCGAGAGCGGCGCCGATGCAGAAATGGGGGCCGTGGCCGAAGGCGAGATGGTCGTTGGGGGTCCGGCCCACATCGAGCCGGTCGGCGTCCGCGAAGCGGGCCTCGTCCCGGTTGGCGGAACCGATCAACAGGCTGACGATGTCCCCCCTGTCGATCGACTGGCCGTGCAGGCGGATCGGTTCGGCGGCACACCGGAAGGTCGCGTCCCGCACGGGGGAGTCGTACCGGAGCAGTTCCTCGACCGCTGTGCCGACGAGCTCGGGGCCGGCTTCCGGTCCGGTCAGCAGGGCCGCCTGGTCCGGGTTCCGGAGCAGCGCGAGCGTGCCGTTGCCGATGAGGTTCATGGTGGTGTCGTGGCCGACCAGCAGCAGGAGGTAGGCGGTCGAGCGCAACTCCTCCTCGCTCATCGCCCCGCTGTCGTCGCCGGCCCGCACGAGAGCGCCCAGCAGGTCGACCCCACTGCTTTCGCCGCTCGTTCGTTTTCCGGCGATCAGGCGGTCGAGGAGGGCGTGCAGTTCTCGTGCCACCCGGGCCGGATCCCGGCCCGGATCGGGTGCGATCGTGGCCATGAGCGTGTCCCGGGTGGCCGCGTCGTCGAGCTCCGCGGGGACACCGAGGATCGCGCAGATCATCCGGAAGGTGAGAGGAGCCGCGAAGGCCGCGATCACGTCGACGTGGGTGTCGTGCTCGATCCGGTCCAGCAGGCGGTCGGCGGTTTCCGCGATGAACGGTTCGAGACGGGCGATGCGGCGGGGTACGAACGCGGCGTTCACCAGGGTCCGCAGACGGGTGTGGTCCGGAGGATCGGCGTGCACCAGATGCCGGTTCAGCCCGGGCGGCCCCGGAACGTAACCCGGTACCCGGTCCGGGTCCTTGCTCAGTCGCCCGTCGGTCAACAGGGCTCGTACGTCCGCGTGGCGGGAGATCTGCCACACGGTGGGCCGGCCGGGCCTGCGGTCCGCGTGAGCGGGCGCGTTCCGGCGCAGCCAGGCGAAGTACGGATAGGGGTCCCGCACTCGCTCGGCCAGGAGGCGAGGGGGCGGGGACGGTACGGGAGGAGCGGGCACGCTGGCTCCGGATGCGGTGATCGACAGGGACACCGCGCCAACGCCGGGACGTGACCGGAGGATGCGGAAACCATCGCGATCGCACGCGCCATGGGATGCAAGATCGCTCTGACGGCTCAGTCGGGCCCACAGGTATGGAGGTGCGCTCCGCCCGCCGCGACGCCGCGTGGCAGTTGGGCTAGTGTGAGCTGGACAACGTACTCATTCCGGGCGATTCGCGCTGCCGATCTCCCTGTCGCGCGGACGGACAGCGTGCGAGGCCGACGGTGTGGATGCCCGACGGCGTACGCGGTCGGCGGCATCGCCGGCAGGACCGAGGAGTTCGTCGACGGCGCGCGAGGCGCCGGGATCCGGACCAGATTCGAGAGGACCCGTACATGCCCTTCGCCACCGCCAAGGACGGCACGCAGATCTTCTACAAGGACTGGGGATCCGGTCAGCCGGTCGTCTTCTCGCACGGCTGGCCGCTGACCGCGGACGCCTGGGACGCCCAGATGAAGGTGATGGTGGACAACGGCTTCCGGGCCGTCGCCCACGACCGCCGCGGCGGCGGACGCTCCGACCAGCCCTGGGACGGCAACGACCTCGACACCTACGCCGACGACCTGGCGGCGGTCATCGAGGCCCTCGACCTCCGGGACGTCATCCTGGTCGGCCATTCGACCGGCGGCGGCGAGGTCACCCGCTACATCGGCCGGCACGGCACCGGCCGGGTGGCCAAGGCGGTCCTCGTCGGCGCGATCCCGCCCCTCATGCTCAAGACGGCGGAGAACCCCGAAGGTCTGCCGGTCGAGGTGTTCGACGAGATCCGCAAGGGCGTCGAGACCGACCGGTCGCAGTACTACCAGGACCTCAGCGCGCCCTTCTACGGCGCCAACAGGGACGGATCGACCGTCACCCAGGGGACACGGGACCAGTTCTGGCTCTGGGGGATGACCGTCGGCATCAAGGGCGCCTACGACTGCGTCAAGGCGTTCTCCGAGACCGACCTCACCGAGGACCTCAAGAAGATCGACGTCCCCACCCTCATCGTGCACGGCGACGACGACCAGATCGTCCCCATCGTGGCCTCGGGCGACAAGTCCTCCAAACTCGTCAAGGACGCCGTCTACAAGGTGTATCCGGGTGCTCCCCACGGCCTGGCGATGGTGCCGAAGTTCGCCGAGGTGTTCAACGCCGACCTGCTGGAATTCGCACGTGGCTGACGCTTGGCTGACGTCGGATCAGCGGCTTTCCCGTAGAGCCTCGTAGAGCCTCCGTGGCGCGGTCGCATCGACCGCGCCACGGAGGCTCTTACGGGCGTCGAGACCGGCTCGGGGCGTCCTGGTCCGGATCCTCGCCGGGCGCCTCCGTGCCGCCGGGAAGGGCCTGTTCGGTCCAGATGGCCTTGCCGTCAGGGGTGTAGCGGCTGCCCCAGCGCTCGCAGAGCGCGTTGATGAGCTGGAGCCCGCGGCCCCCCTCGTCGGTGTCCGTGGCCCGGCGGATGCGGGGCATCGTCAGACTCGCGTCGGACACCTCGCAGACCAGCGTCCCGCTGCACAGCAGCCGCAGGCCGATGGGGCCGCTGGCGTGCCGGATGACGTTCCCGACGAGCTCGCTGGCCAGCAGCTCCGTCGTCATGACCAGGTCGTCCAGGTGCCATTGGGCGAGCTGCTCGCGTACATGGCGGCGGGCCTCGCCCGCCGCCTCCGGGCCCTCCGGCAGCGCCCAGGAGGCCACCTGGCGGTCGGCCACGTGGTGCAGGCGCGCGATCAGCAGAGCCGCGTCGTCGGCGGTGGGCCCGCCCGGGAGCAGGCCCCCGGTCACGGAGTCGCACAGCTCCTCCGGGTCGGCGGACCCCGCCGCACCGCGGAGCAGACCGGCGAGCTGGGCCATGCCCTGGTCGATGTCCCGCCGCGGTGACTCCACGAGCCCGTCGGTGTACAGGACCAGGAGGCTCTCGGCGGGCAGTTCGAGCTCCGTCGTCTCGAACGGGGGGAACGCGGCGCCCAGGGGAGGGTTGGCGGCGACCTCGGGGAAGTCGGTGCTTCCGTCCGGCCGCACGACGAGCGGCGGCGGGTGACCAGCCCGCACCATGGTGCACGAACCGTCGGTGGAGTCGTACAGCGCGAACAGACAGGTCGCGTAGGCGTGGTCGCCGAGGCCGCCCACGATGTCGTTCAGATGGCCCATGATCTCGTCGGGGGGAAGTTCCAGGGCGGCCAGCGTGTGCAGGGCGGTGCGCAGCCGCCCCATGGTCGCGGCCTCGGACAGGCCGTGGCCCATCACGTCCCCGACGACCAGGGCCACCTGGCCCGCCGACAGCGGGATCAGGTCGTACCAGTCCCCGCCCACGTCCAGGCTCTGCCCGGCCGGCAGATAGCGCGCCGCGGCCGTCGCCTCCGGAACGGTGGGCAGCCCCCGGGGCAGCAGCGCCTGCTGGAGCTCCTCGGAGCGGGTGAGCTCGGCCTCGTAGAGCCGTGCCCGCTCCAGCGCGTGCGCGACCAGGGCGCTGATGGTGATGAGGAGCGTGCGGTCCTCCGGCGTGAGGAGCCGTGCGGTGTCGAAGGCGATGACGCACACGCCGAACGTGTGGCCGGACGCCGTCAGAGGGAGGAAGGCCCAGGCCTCCATGCCGGTCGGCGGCAGGCTCCCGTCGTCGGGGAAGGCCGTGCCCCATTCCTCGCGGGAGGAGTAGAAGCGCGGCTCGCCGGTCAGGATCGCCTCCCAGGCCGGGCCCGCGTCACCCACTTCCCTGCCGTTTTGCCCGTGCTTCCGACGCAGAAAGGAGTCCGGGTAGCCGACGGACCCGATGTGCACCAGCTTCTGCTCCTCGATGACGAGAACGAGCAGGCCCTGGGCGCCGAACGGTGGCAGGACACGCTGCGCGACGGCGGCGACCACGTCCTCGGACGTGGTCGCCGCCGCGAGCTGCTTGGTCAGTTCCGCCGTACGGCTCGCGCGCTCGGCCGCGGCGCGGACGGCCGCCGCCTGATCGGCCTCACGGCGGCGGCGGTCGGTGACATCGGTGAAGTACACCGTCAGACCGCCGGGGACGGGGACGATCCGCAGGTCGTAACAGCGCCCCGTGTCGGTCAGCGTGATGTCGAAAACGGCCGTCGTGGACTGCGCGGCCCCGTGCCGGCACCTGTCCTCCAGATCCGGAACATGGCTCAGGGCGGGCAGGGCCCACAGGTCCCGGCCGAGAAGCTGCTCGCCGGACGTTCCGAGAATGCGTTCCGCCTCCAGATTGGCGAAGGTGATCCGCCAGTCGTCGTCCACGGACAGGAAGGCGTCGCTCATGTGCCGCAGGGCCCGGCTGAGCGCGTCGCGGGTCGAGCGTGCCGCGTCGCTCGCCCAGCCCTTGCCGACGATGCGCGTGACCTGGCCCTCGTCGTCGAGCACGACATGACCGGAGGCGCGGGTCCACGTGTATCCCCCGTCGCTGCGCCGGACGCGGTACTCGGCCTCGAACGGCGCGTGCGTGCGGATGGTGCGTTCGGCGGCGGCCAGAGTGCTCGGGAGGTCGTCGGGGTGGACCACCTTCATCCAGGTCTCGACACCGGGCACAAAATCTCCCGGCCGGGTCTGGTAGACCTTCATGGCCACCTGGTCCCACCGCAGCTCGCCGGTGCGTACGTCCCACTCCCACGAGCCGACCGGAGTGGTGTCGAGGTCGGTGCCCATGCGTTCCGGCTCCGGCATCTTCTGCAGCCGGTTCATCGTCCAGTCCGCGACCGCGCCGAGGAACGCCCGCTGATCGGGCGCGGGCTCCTCGTTGTCACCGGTGAGACAGGTGATCGCCCCGACGGCACGGCCCTCGTGGACCAGGGGTACGGCGAACCAGCCGGACCGCGACAGCAGCGGCGCGGTGGGCTCCTCCAGGTCGGAGGGGAGCGCGGCCACCCATACGTGCTCACCGGAGCGCACGGCACGGGCGGTGGCCGTGGGACCGTCCTGGTCGAGGATCTCCCAGGCGCGGGTGACCGACGACGGCAGTCCGGTGGAGGAAACCAGACGCAGGGCCGACATCGGGCCCCGCAGGTAGACGGCCCCGCCGACGCAGCCCAGCTCCGCGATGGAGTGCTGAAGGGCGAGCCGGAAGACCTCGCTTTCCGTGATGCCGTCGTCAGCGGTCTCGAGTAGGTCCAGCCGCCTGATCACAGACCCAATATAGGGGTGAATGTCTTAAATGACATTAAAGGGATGAGGTGCCGACGAGAGTTCCCGAGCCGTGGACGCGACGGCCGAGGACCGTGCGCCTCCCGGGTTGCGGGGCGTCGGGCGCGACACCACGCTGGCCAGGACGCCCCGCGTGATCGACGACCGGGGGTCGCCCGCTTCCCGAGGTCGCGCGGCGGTCCGCGGCCGACGCGCGGGGCGGGCGGGCACGACGACGGGAGGACGGTGGCACACAGGTGAACGCCGGATCGCGTCGTCCTGACCGGCCGCCGGGCGAGCCCGGCACGGGCCGCGGCGGGCGCCGTGCGCGTCCCGTCGTCGGGAGCCGTTCCTCCCACGGCGCCCGGACGGTCACGCGGACCCGTACGGCCGCCGCGTACGGGCGGTACGGCAGCGGGGACCACCAGGGCGCGCTGGTGCATCACGGGCTGCGGGTGGCCGCTGCCTACGCGTGGCGGCTGATCGTCGTCGGCGTGGTCGGCTACACGGTCTTCGCCCTGCTGGGCAAGCTGCAACTGGTCGCCGTGGCCCTGTTCCTCGCGCTCGTCGTGACGGCCGTCCTGCGTCCCCTCGCCGATCTGCTGGCGCGGCGCCTGCCGCGGACCGTGGCGGTGATCATCAGCATCCTCGGCAGCATCCTGCTGGTGCTCGGCGTGATGGCGCTGGTCGGCGGTGTCGTGGCGAGCGAGTCCGGCGACCTGGGCCACGAGTTCGCCGGGGGACTGGGCCGGATCGAACGATGGCTGGAGGGCTCACCCTTCCATCTGAGCCACGCCGTGCTCTCGAACCTCCAGGGCAAAGTGGCCACGTTCGTCTCCGACCACCGTGCCGTGGTGATCAGCAGCGCCCTGAGCGGCGCGGGACGCGCGGTGGAGTTCGTCACCGGCCTCGTGCTCGCGCTGTTCTGCTCGCTCTTCTTCATCCGTTCCGGGGACAGGTACTGGCGCTGGTTCCAGGAACTGATGCCGGAGGGCGTTCGGGACACATGGGACCGCGGCGGCCGGGCGGCCTGGCGCACGTTCGCCGGTTACACCCGCGGCATCATCATCGTGGCGGCCACCAACGCCGTACTCGTCGGCATCGCCCTCACCCTCCTGGGTGTCCCGCTGGCGCTGCCCCTCACGCTCCTGGAGTTCTTCGCCGCGTTCATCCCCCTGGTGGGCTCGCCCGTCGCGCTCGGCGTGGCCACGGTCGTCGCGCTGGCCAGCAAAGGGCCGGTCGTCGCGATCATCGTGCTCGCCCTGATCGTCGTCATCGGCCAGATCGAGGGGCACGTCCTGCACCCGCTCGTCATGAGCTGGGCGGTCCGGCTGCACCCCGTGGTCGTGGCCCTCTCCGTCATCGCGGGGAGCATCCTGGCCGGGGTGACCGGGGCGGTGGTGGCGGTGCCGATGGTGTCGGTCGCCTGGTCCGTGATCACCGAACTGCGGTCACGCCCCGAGCCGGAACCCCCGGGGCGCCCACCGCGGTGACGTCGTGACCCCGGATCCGCCGCGATCAGCGGGCCTCGGCGGCCGCCGGATCCTCCAGGCCGGGAACCTCGGCGGCCGCCTTGATCCTCCAGGTTCAGGAGGCCTCGACGGCCGTCGGAAATTCCAGGTCAGGAGGCCTCGACGGCCGCCTTGATCCGCTGGCCGAAGGCGTCCGCGTCCTTGCGGGCCGCGCTCAGGGCGAAGCCCACCAGCAGCTTGCCGATGCCGTGGCCCTCCAGGACGTTGAAGATCCGCACGCGCGTGGTCCCGGGGCCGGTGGACTCGAAGTCGTAGCCGCCCTCCGCCGCCATGACGACGTTCTTCGAGATCTCCGCCCAGCGGATCCGGCGCGACGGCTCGAACTCCGTGATCCGGAACTTGCGGCCCGTCTTCATGCCGGCGTCCTTGACGGTGCTGGTGAAGACGGTGCCGACGGCCGTCGGGCCCTCCGGAGTCTTGGTGATCGCCTGCACCCGCGGGCTGAACTCCGGGTCGTTCGTGCCGGCGGCGAGGTAGGCGAAGACCTCCTCGACGGGTCGGTTGATCTCGGTTGTCGCCTCGAACTGACCGGACACGGTTCCTCCTGTGCTGCGATCACGGACCGCCCGCTGAGGGCGCGCGGGGCTTTGCCGCGCCCGATCAGACTAGGGCCTGTCTGACAATTCGCGTCGTCGCCCGAAGGGCGGCCCGGCGGCGTCGTGGGGGTCCCCCCTGCTCGAGCGCAGCCGAGAGCTCGGGGGAGCGTGCTCTCGGTGCGCCGGCCCCAGGCCTGCGTACTGGACGTACTCGGGTCTGAGGCCGGTGTGGCGAGTGGGGGTCCCCCCTGCTCGCAGAGCTTGGGGGAGCGTGCATGGCGTCGCCGGGCAGACGGGAATTGTCTGACAGGCCCTAGGGGGCCGGGAACTGGGTGGGCGCGTCGTACGGCCGGTTCAGTGGTCGAAGACGTCGGTCAGGCGCACGGTGTAGCCGTCCTCCTCCATCAGGACGACGGTCACCCCGAAGGGATTGGGGTGGTCCAGCTCCATCGGAGTGAACGCGTACTCCACGGCGGCCTTGACCGGGGGCGGCAGTTCGCCGTCCGGCCGCGGCGCCGGCGCCTGGCCCCAGTCGAGTCCGGCCGCCGGCTCGTCCGTGTTCCCGGTATCGGCGGACGAGGACTCCCCGGTGTAGGGGAACTGGTGCAGCACATGCCCGTCCGGGGTGGCGCGCACCATGTTCAGACACGGGGCGGGCCCCACGACGGGAAGCTCACAGGCCGTGGCGACCTCCTGGGTCTCCCAGGCCAGGACGACCTCGTCCGCCCCGGCCGCCGCGGCGATGTTCGACAGCGCCGCGATGCCGGTGAGCGCGTCGGCGCCGGGCTCGGTCGGGCGCACCCAGACCAGCCCGACCAGCTCGCCCCGCACGAGCGGCATGATGACCGGCCGGGGCACCGCACCCTCACGCACTCCCTTGACGTAGGTGCTCTTCATCGAGCTGACCAGCGTGTCCCACGTTCGCGTGTCCACGGAAGCCCCTTTGCCGCTGTCGTCTTCGATCACCGCCGACCCTGTCACGCGGGCCGGCCCCGTGTCAGGCGGACCTCCCCTACGCTCGATGAGACGGGACGTGTGGGAGAGGCGGGGCGTGTGGAAGAGGCGGGGCGTGTGGAGATCCTTCAGCTGCTGGTCTCGCCCGTGCACCGGTTCGAGGGCCGTCCGGGCGACGGAATACCCCCGCTGCCCGACGCGGACCTGGTGACGACCGCCCGGGTGCGCGCCGGACTGGGGATCGTCGGCGACCGCTACTTCAACCATCCGGCCCATCGCAACGCGTCGATCACCCTCATGGCCGTCGAGCGCTTCCCACAGGGAGGGGCCGCCGAGCCGGATCTCCGGCTGACCCGGCGCAACGTCCTGCTCCGCGGGGTGGACATCGACTCCCTGGTCGGGGCGACGATCTCCCTGGACTGCGGCACCGGGCCCGTCGTCCTCGCCGTACGCAGTGCCGCCAGGCCCTGCGGCTGGATGGACGCCACCCTGGGCCCCGGTGCGCGACGGGCGCTGCGCGCCGGCGGCGGAATCCGCTGCCGCCCGCTGACGGACGGCACGCTCGCGGTCGGGCCGGCCGAGTTCGCGGTCCTGGAGCCCGCACCCCCGAAGGACTGACACCCGGGTGGAGAGGGCGGCCGGAGGCGGCGTGAGCAGCGGACCGGCACGGCTCACCCGCCTTACTCAACCAGTTGGTTGACTAAGCCGTCGGCCCGTCGTACGGTTATTCAACCGACTGGTTGAGTAAGCGAGGTGAGTGAGAGGTGCCCGACGATCGGCTGTCCCGGGTGTTCTCGGCCCTGGCCGACCCGACGCGGCGGGACATCGTGGCCAGGCTGGCCACGGGGGACGCCACTGTCAACGAACTGGCCGAGCCGTACGACGTGACGGTGCAGGCCGTGTCCAAGCACATCAGGGTGCTGGAGGAGGCCGGCCTGGTCAGCCGCAGCAGGGACGCCCAGCGCCGGCCCTGCCATCTCGAAGGCGAGGTCTTCGACCTGATGACGCGATGGATCGAACGCTACCGCCGTGAGGCGGAGGACCGTTTCCGCAGGCTCGACGCCGTCCTCGATGAGATGGCGGACCAGCCAGGGGAAACCACCCCGGGGAAGAAGGCGGCATCGTGAGCACCACCCACCGCGGGCACGAGACCCTGATCGAGGCCGATCCGGCGCTGCCCACCATCCTCATCACCCGCGAGTTCGAGGCGCCCCCGGAACGCGTGTTCAGGGCGTACACCGACCCCGATCTCGTCGTACGGTGGCTCGGCCCGCGCCGGATGACCATGCGGATCGACGTGTACGAGGCGCGCACCGGTGGCTCGTACCGCTATGTGCACCGCGAGGACGACGGCACCGAGTACGGCTTCCGCGGGGTGTTCCACGAGGTGCGCCCCGACGAGCGCATCGTGCAGACCTTCGCCTACGACGGCTTCCCGGACGGCGTCAGCCTGGAGACCACCCTCTTCGAGGACCTCGGCGGCCGGACCCGGGTCACCACCACCTCGCTCATGGCGTCGGTCGACGCCCGCGACGCGATGATCAGAAGCGGTATGCGGCGCGGTGTGACCGAGGGGCACGAGCGCCTCGACGAACTGCTCGGCGGCGGCCCGAGCGGAAACCCCGGATCACGGACCGAGACGGAAGGCTTGAGATCATGACCAGCGCAGCAGACGAGCACCGCACCATCGCCGAGGGCTTCACGGAGCGGGTGCGCGGGGTGAGCCCCGAGGCCTGGGACCACCCCGCGCCGGTCGAGGGCTGGGTCGCCCGCGACGTGGTGCGCCACCTCGTCGAGTGGTTCCCCGCCTTCCTGAAGTCGGGCGCCGGGGTCGAACTGCCGAAGGGACCCTCGGTGGACGAGGACCCGGTGAAGGCGTGGACGGTGCACAGCGACGGGGTGCAGGCACTGCTCGACGACCCGGCCACGGCACACAAGATCCTGTCGAACCCGCACATCGGGGAGGTCCCGCTGGACCAGGCGGTCGACCGCTTCTACACCGCCGACGTCTTCATGCACACCTGGGACCTGGCACGGGCCAGCGGCCAGGACGAGCGCCTCGACCCCACCAGGTGCGCCCGGTTGCTCGACGGCATGCTGCCGCTGGACGACGTGCTGCGGCAGAGCGGGCAGTACGGGCCGCGGGTGGAGGTCCCGGAGGACGCCGACGTCCAGACGCGCCTGCTCGGCTTCATCGGCCGCACCCCCTGAGGACCCCCTCTTTCAGGCGGTTCGGCGAGGACCCCTCTCCCAGGGGTCGGCCCCGTCACCCTCCCTTGCGTGCGGTGGCACCGTGGCCGTCGGCCGGTCGTGTCCCGTCGCCCCCGACCGCGGGCGGCGGACCGTCCGGACCGCTCCCGCCGATCGCCGTCAGCTCCGCCGCGAGGGTCCGCAGCCAGGTGTCGATGTCGACCAGCTCGGGCAGGACCGGAGCCGGGGCCGCCGCGGCGACCTCGTGCGGAAGGGGTACCGGCGTCGCCCGGACGCCGTCGGACGGGAAGGCCGCCGCGCTGTCCATCGCCGCGGCCAGCCGCCCCGCCGACTCGCTCGCCCACCGGACCGCTTCGGGCGGCGCCGGACCGTACGCCAGCCGTGGCAGCCAATGCGATCCGACCACCGCGTGGGAGACGCAGTTGAGCGCCAGATGCCAGTCCGGACCGCTGTCGACGACATCCCGGCCGCCCTCCGTCCGGTACTGCGCGTAGGCACCCTCGGCGATACGGAGCCGGTGCCGGGTCAGGCGCAGCGCGTCCTCGGCGGCGCGGCGCCGGGGCGGCGGCTCGCCGGGTCCGCCGGGCTCCCCGGGTCCGCCCGGTACGCCGGGCTCTCCAGATCCGCCGGGCTCCCCGGATCCGCCGGGCTCCCCGGATCCGCCGGGCTCCCCGGATCCGCCGGGCTCCCCGGATCCGCCGGGCTCCCCGGATCCGCCCGGCACCCCGGACGGCACGGGTGCCCCGACCACCGCGGACACGGTGGCCCGCACCAACGGCCCCGTGGAACGCAGTACGTCCGACACACCGCGTCGCACCTCGGCGTGGGCTCCGGCGGGCCAGGCGAGCACGCCGCACACCAGGCCGATCGTGCAGCCCGCCAGGACGTCGAGCAGTCGCGTCTCCGCCAGCCGCCAGTCCGCCGTGGCGAGCTGGCTGAAGGCGGCCGACACGACCAGGGTGAACAGGCCCTGCGCCCAGGCGGGCCCCGCGATCGGTCCCACCGCGAACGCCACGAACATGGCCGGCACCAGCACGGCGGCGTACACCTCGACATGGCCGCCGGCCCCGTAGATCAGCGCCCCGGCGGCCAGCGCGCCCACGAGCGTGCCGACCGCCGCCGAGCGCACCGTGGACCAGGTCGCGCCCGCGGTCGTGCGCCCCAGTGTCAGCACGGCCAGCAGCACCCAGAAACCGTGGGACAGGTCCAGCGCCCCGGCCACCAGCCGGGCCGCGCCGAGGCCCAGGGCGGTGCGGACGGCGTTCTGGAACAGGACCGAACGCAGCGTGAGGTTGCCGGTCAGACGCAGCACCAGGAGCCGGGCCGTGGAGGGCCTCGTGTACCAGAACTGCTCGGGCGGCAGTCCCGCCGCGTCACGGCGCCCGCCGATCGCCACGGCCACCGCCGCCTGGGCGGTCAGGGCCGATGCCGCCACCACCAGCAGGCCGGAGCGGAACTCCAGCAGCCGGTGCGAGGCCTTGGCGTCCATGTCGAGCCCCGTACCGGACGGCCGTCCGCGGTCGGCGACGAAGCCGGCGACCATCTCCTCCAGGGTCTCGGGCGCCGGCACGGCGCGTGCGCCCCGCAGCGCGCCCGCCGTCGCGGCGCAGCCGTCCGCGACACCGCGCAGCAGCTCCTCGGAGGGCGGATCGGCGGCTGTCGCGGAGTCCGGGCGCTCGGCCATCCGGGCGAGCTGGTCCAGTACCCGCCGTGTCGCGGCCCCGGCCTGCGCCAGCCCGCGGTCGGTGCGGCCCGCCCCCGTCGGACGCGAGGCCGGCGGCGCCTGTGACAGCCGCAGCCCCAGCCCTTCCGCGCGCAGCCGCCGGGCCCGCTCGGGAGCGTGCCGGTGCCCCCGGGCGAACGCGAGCGCCGAAGCGGCCGCGAGATCCAGGGCGGCGGCGATCCGCGCGCGGTAGGGCTGAACGGACGGGGCGGGCAGGAGCAGCAGTTCGCACAGCACCAACAGGGCGACACCCGTCAACAGCCCGCCGAGGCGCTGCGGCAGGGTGTCGGGCGCGTAGGGCGGGAAGCACGCCAGCACGTAGAAGAGCAGCAGTCCCGGGACCACACCCGCCGCGGCGGGTCCGTACGCGGAGACGAAGGAGACGGCGAAGCCGATCACCAGCATGCCCGCGACGGCGGATGCGGTCGTCACGGCGAGAGAGGTGCCCAGCGCTGTCAGCGCCACGGCCGCCGGCAGCGCGAACAGGACGGTCCGCGCCCGGTCCCGGCCGCTGCCCGGGACCGGGGACAGGATGCCGAGCGCGATCGGCGCGAAGAGGGCGTAGATGGCGACGACCGGTCGGTCCAGTGCGTAGAGCGCCCAGTAGAAGCCCGCGGCGGACGCGACCGTGACGCGCGCGGACTGCCGCGCGGCCCGTACGCGACCGGGGGAGAGGGGCCGCTTCGGCATGGACGTTCCTTCCCCGGCGCCTCCCCGGGTCCGTCCCCGCCGTATGCCCATTGTCGGCCGGGACGGGACCGGGGGCACGTCCGGCACGCCTCCGCTCCGGCGCGTGACCGGCTCTCTCGCGCCCGACGGCTCCACCGTGCGCCCGGCACGCTCCGGAGACCGACGAACGCCACAACAAGGCTTCCGCATAAGCCAGTTGAAGGGATCGATGACCGGATCCGGTCTGCTGCGGGCCACGTCCGCGACACGGTCCGCAAGCGCCTCGTCACCGGGCGCGCGAGAGCCCGCCGCCTGATCAGGGGTTTCTCTACCCAGGACGCGGGTGAGCGCATAACATCCGGACGGGAAGTCACCCGGAAGGCATGTCGGGGCAACCTGCCGGGACCCGGGACCGCCCCCGACCACGGGACCGCACGGCTCCCGACCGTCCGTCACCTCTTCACCTGCTCAACCGTTCAGTCCTGCACGAAGGAACCATCAGTGAGCGAAGCCGGATCCTCCGGAAGAGTCCAGCCGGCTCAGGCCGGCGATCCCTCCCGAATAGGTCCGTACCGGATCGTCGGTCGTCTCGGCGCCGGAGGCATGGGCACCGTCCATGCCGGAGTAGCCTCCGACGGAACGCGCGTGGCGGTGAAGGTGATTCACCCCTCACAGGCCCAAGACCCGCATTTCAGGGCCCGTTTCAGGCGTGAAGTGGAAATGTCCTCCCGGGTCACCGGCCCGTACCTGGTCCCGCTGCTCTCCGCCGACGCGGACGCCGCCACTCCCTGGCTCGCCACCGAATACGTCGCCGGGCCGACACTGAACCAGCAGGTGTTCGCCCAGGGACGGGTCACCGGACCCGCCCTGTACGCCTTCGCGGCCGCCACCGCGCAGGCGTTGGCAGCCGTCCACGCGGCCGGCGTGGTGCACCGCGACGTGAAACCGCAGAACGTCATCCTCACCCCCTCCGGACCCCGCGTCCTGGACTTCGGCATCGCGCACGCCGACGACGACACCCGGGCCACCCGGCCGGGAGCCACTACCGGCACCCCGGGCTGGATCAGCCCCGAGCAGTACCGCACGGGAGACGCGGGGCCCGAGAGCGACGTGTTCGCCTGGGGCGCGCTCGTGGCGTACGCGGCCACCGGAAGGTCGCCCTTCGGGACCGGTGCCTCCGACGCGGTCGCGTTCCGCGTGACGTCGGGCGAACCCGACCTGGACGGCGTCCCGTTGCCCCTGCGCGAGATCGTGCGAGGGGCGCTGGCCAAGGAGCCGGTGGACCGTCCCCAGGCCGCCGACGCCGCCGAGGAGTGCTTCGAGCTCCTGGCCGCGCAGCTCATCCAGGCGATGCGGGCCGACACGTTGTTCACGCGGGCCGAGGACATGATCACCGCGGTCTGGGACATGCCCCCCGTGGACGATCCGGCGTGGCCGCGGCCGGCCAGGCGAGGGCGCAAGCCGTGGGCGGGCATGCTCGTCGTCGCGGCGGCGGTCATCGGGGGCATCGCGGGGGGAGTGGTGGCCCTGATGCCCGGCAAGCCGGAGGGCGACCGCCACGGCACCTCGAACGCCTCCTCCCTCCCCGCCTCCTCCGGCCCCGTCACCTCCACCCCCGCTTCCACCCCTCCCGCCTCCTCCCCGGCCGCGATCCCGCGGCCGTCCGGCACGGTCCTGAACACGGACGCGAAGACGAAGGCGGGCACGGCGGAACAGTCCGGGCAGTCCACGGACGGCCCCCCGGCGAGTGTGGAGAGCTGGGCCGAAGCACGGTCGGCGCGGGGCGAGGGCGAGCACGAGGTGGCCCGTGCCGTCCTGCGCGACCAGGCCGCTCTCGGTCGGCAACTCGGCGACGCCATCGAACTCGCCCCGAGGACCGTGAGGTTCCACGCCTCGCGCGGGGAGGTCTACCTCTCGTACCGGCTCACCTCCGACGAACCGGGAACGCTCTACGCGGAGACGGAGGTCGCCGCTCTGATGTGCCGGACGCTGCGGAACGTCGTCGTGGGTCTGCACCCCGAGCTGCCGTACCGCACCTTCGTCATGGTGAAGGAGACGCCCGGCCGCGACCCGCTGGTGACCTGGGACGACGACTTCCTCGCCGACGCGCGGTGCACGTCGGCCGACGAGGACAACCTGAGCCGCGCCGGAGTCGGGACGGCGTGGGAGCCGGACGAACAGGGCCTGGGTCAGGCCATGATTCCCAGCACCGACACTGCCGAGATCAGGGTCGCGGACCGCGCCACCCGTAGGATCGTCGAACGGACCAACGGGATGCGGACGGAGCTGGGCACGGATCGCGTGCTCGGCAACGCGGAGCTCAAGATGGGCTTCGACCCGGACCACGCGGCCCTGTACACGTGGTCGGCGTACGGGTCGTGGAACCAGCGGCAGGTGGCGGCCTGGGCCGACATGGCGGCGGGCGAGGCGTGCCGGGCCCTGGTGCGGCAGCAGGACAGCGCGGGCGACGCGTGGCCGTACACCCGCTATGCCGTGGCGCAGCGCGACGGCTCCGGCTATGTGATGATCCGTTGGGGTACGGCGCGGAGTCTGGCCGACTGCCCGGCCTGATCCGATCCCGGCCGGGTCGGGTCGCCCGAGCGGGACCGGGGTTGACCCTCGACATGGTCGAGGGCCCAGGGTTCCGGGTGTGGAGAGCGAGATGCGCAGCATCGGCGAGATGGCCCGGGACTGCGGACTGAGTGTGAGCGCCCTGCGGTTCTACGACCGCGGCGGTGTGCTGGTGCCCGCCTGGGTGGACCCGGTGAGCGGCTACCGCTGGTACGACCCGGAGCAACTGGAAGAGGCACGGCTGCTGGCCCGGCTGCGCCGGGCCGCCATGCCGCTCGCGGACATCCGGCTGGTGCTCGCGGGCTGGGCCGGCGCGGACACCGAACTGGTGCGCAGGCTCCTTGAGGAACATCTGCGCCGTCTCGAGGCGGGTCTGTCCGATGCCCGCGACGAGTTCTCCACGCTCCGAGCACTACTCGACAGCAGGGAGAAAACCATGACGTCGCCCCGTACCGAGGTCGTCCGTCTGACCGTCCCGGCGCCGGAACTCGCCGGTGCGCTGGACGCGGTCCGCTTCGCCGCCGGCCGGGACCCGGAACTGCCCATGCTCGCCGGTGTCCTGTTCGACATCGAGGGCGAGAAGCTCGACGTCGTGGCGACGGACCGGTACCGGATGGCCGTCGCGCGGGCGTCCACCAGTGGACACGCCGACACGCGCGTCCAGGTCATCGTTCCGAGCCCGCTGGTGGACGCGATGCGAGCCCTGCTGAGCGGCGAGGAGCCGGTCGGGCTCGCGGTCGACGGCGACCGTGTGACGCTGGAGAGCGCGGACGGACAGACGGCCGGCCGCTGCCTCGACCACGACTTCCCCGACTACCGCCGGCTCGTCCAGGCGCCGGACGGGCACAGGTCCGCGGTCGACGCGGGGACCTTCCGGGAAGCGGTGGAGAGGGGACCGGTCGTCGCGAGCGACGCGAGCGGGCCGGGCGGGACGGCCGCCGACCTCACCCTGCTGAAGGTGACGGGGGACGGGACGGTGACCATCGGCGACGACCGGTGGAGCGACCAGAACCAGGTCGCGGTCAACCGCGAGTTTCTGCTGCACGCCCTCACCGCCGGGGCCCGTGACGAGCTGACCCTGGAGATCGGCGCCCCCACCGCCCCCGTCGCGATCCGCCGCCCCGACGACGAGCACACGTTCTCCCTGCTGATGCCGGTCCGTCTGGAGAACTGAACGGACGTCCCGTCAGGGAATCTCGGGGCGCGAGAGCGACCGGGCGAAGGGCTCACCGGTGCGCCGTGCGTACGCCATCCGCTCACGGACCTCGCGCAGCGTCCGCGGGCGGTAACCGGGCCCGCCGCAGCAGGACTTGTGGAAGCCGACACCCGCGTGGAGCAGCACGGAGAGCGTCCTCCAGGCCGCGGTGTCCCGCCGCCTGGGCGCGGCGAAGGCCGAACCCGCGTGGATCAGCCCTCCAGCGCACCGGTGGCAGATCCGCCGGGGCGACGCGCTCGGTCGGGCCCGGATCGGACCGGAGGGGTGTTACTCACTTTCGGGTGACGTGCTGGTGACGTGTGCTGACGCTCGACATGACCCGATACGCCCTAGATGTTGTGTACGTAAGGGAGTTGAAGGTGTCAGTCCATCACTTTTCAGCTTTCCGTAGTTAAAGGCCATATACAGACGCCTGTAACTGAAATGTCCGTAATTGGTAACAGCCGTCGGGTGTCGCCCGGCATGGGCGGGGATGTGCAGCAAGTTATGAGTCCTCGGCCACCGGGCCGGGACTCGCACAGGGTCGCACCGTGCGGGTTCCCCGAAAGGGGCGCCCGCACGGGGTGTGCCGGCTCTCGAACCTTGAGGAGCTTTCATGTCCGTTTCCACGTCTGTCACTGCTCGTCGCGTGGCGGCCGCGGCCATCGCGGCCGGCGCTCTGGTCGGCTCGGCCTCCGTGTCGGCCTCGGCCGCCGCGCCGCGTTTCGACCGCACGCACGTCGCCATCAGCAGGGTCCAAAGCGACGCGCCGGGCTTTGACGACCGCTCCGCCCGTTCCCTGAACGCGGAGTGGGTGGAAATCACCAACTCGGGTCGCCACGGAGTGAACCTGAACGGCTGGACGCTGTCCGACGAGGACGGCAACCGCTACACGTTCCACCACTACACCCTGGGCGGCCGTGCCACCGTCCGGGTCCACACCGGCTACGGTCGCGACACCAGCCGCGACGTCTACCAGGACCGCCGCAACGAGGTGTGGGACAACCGCTCCGACGAGGCCACGCTCCGCACCGACCGCGGCCGCTTCGTCGACAGCGTCTCCTGGAACCGGCGCTGGGACCGTGACGACCGCCGCGGGCACTGGGACGACCGCGGCCACGGCCGCCACGACCACCGTGGACACGGGGACGACCGCGGCCACGGCCGTGACGACCACCGCGGCCACGGCGACCACCGGGGTCACGGCGACGACCGTGGCCACGGCCGTGACGACCACCGCGGCCACGGCGACCACCGCGGGCCCGTCCTGGGCCAGCAGGGTCAGCAAGGTCCCCGCCAGGGCCAGCAGGGCCAGCAGGGCCAGCAGGGTCAGCAGGGACCGCGTCAGGGTCAGCAGGGTCAGCAGGGTCAGCAGGGTCAGCAGGGTCAGCAGGGTCCCCGCCAGGGCCAGCAGGGCCAGCAGGGTCAGCAGGGCCAGCAGGGTCAGCAGGGCCAGCAGGGCCAGCAGGGCCAGCAGGGACCGCGTCAGGGTCAGGGCCTGGGGCACCTCCTCGGTCACTGAACCTCGGCCCCTGACTCACCCGCTCGGGGTGTACGCGGGTGCCAACCGGTCCGCTCGTGGAGCTGACCGGGCGTAGTCCCGGGCCCGCCCGGACCCGACGACGTACGCATCCGCAGGACGGCATCACCGCGAAAGGCCCGCACCGATCGGTGCGGGCCTTCCGCTGTCCGGACGGGTCGCGCCCCTCACAGCACCCGGCGTCTGCGTCCCAGCCAGGTCTGCGCGATGACGACGACGGCCAGGAAGGCTCCGCTGACGACCTGTTGGTAGGCGGAGTCCAGCGAGCCGATCTGGTTGATGACGTTCTGGATGACCTTCAGGAGCAGCACTCCGACGAGCGAACCGCTGATGAAACCGAACCCGCCGGTGAGCAGGGTGCCGCCGATGACGACCGCCGAGATCGCCTCGAGTTCCATGCCCGAGCCGAGGATCGTGACCCCCGACGCGAGCCATGCCGCGTTGAGCGCTCCGGCGAGTCCCGCGCACAGCCCGGAGAGCGTGTAGACGGAGATCTTCGTACGGGCCACGGGGGCGCCCATCAGAGCCGCGGCGTCCTCGTTCCCGCCGACCGCGTACACGTACTGCCCGAACCGGGTGCGCCGCAGGACCACCGCGCCGAGCACGAACAGCGCGACGGTGATCCACACGGGCACGCCGATGCCGAGCAACGACCCTTGTCCGAGCTTCGAGAAGAACGACCCCTTCTCCACGAGATACGTCTTGGAACCCTCGTCGGTGACGGAGAGCAGGATGCCCCGCGCGCCGAGCATCGAGGCCAGGGTGACGATGAACGGAGCGAGCCGCGAACGGGCGATCAGCAGACCGTTGACGAGGCCGATCAGTCCACAGACGGCCAGCGGCAGCAGCAGCGCCGCGACCACTCCGTACTGCGACGCCCAGGCGGCGAGCACACCACCGAGCGCGAACAGCGAGCCCACCGACAGATCGATCCCGCCGGTGATGATGACGAAGGTCATGCCGAGCGCGACCACGGCGAGGAACGCCGAGGAGAGCGCCATGTTCTCCAGGTTGTCGCCGGTCAGGAAGGTGTCGAAGCCGATCGACGCCGCGGTCATCGCGACGATCAGCGTGACGAGCGCGCCGTGCTGCTGGGCGAGGGCGCTGAGCCGTTCGGAACGGCCGGCGCCGGTCGCCTCCTCCTGCGCCGTGTTCTTCGCGCGCACCGGTATGTCCACGTCGGTCGTCATCGCTTTCCTCGTTCCCGGGCCGCGTAGACGGCGAGGACGATCACCACGGCCTGGGCGATCTGGGTCCACGACGGCGGCAGGTCGTGCTTGATGAGCGTGGTGGTGAGCAACTGGATGAGGACGGCGCCGGCGACCGTGCCGCCGATCCGGATACGGCCACCGCTCAGCGGTGTCCCGCCGACCACGACCGCGGTGATGGCGGACAGTTCCATCAGGTTGCCGAGCGAGGAAGGGTCGCTCGCGGTGAGGCGGGCGGTGGCGAGCACGCCCGCGACCGCCGCGAGGACGCCCGAGCAGACGTACACGAGGATGAGGACGCGGCGCACCGGCAGTCCGGCGAGCCGGGCCGCGGGGCGGCTGTCCCCGATCGCGAGGAGACTGCGGCCGAAGGTCGTACGGCGTACGACGAAGCCGACGAGCAGGGCGAGAGCCGCGGCGATCAGGACGACGTACGGGACACCCAGGACGTCGCCGGAGCCGAGTTCTGCCATGGCCGGGTCGTGGACGTCCTTGAGCTGGGGGAGGAGCACCAGGGCCAGCCCGCGCCCGGCGACCATCAGCGCGAGGGTCGCCACGATCGGCTGGACGCCGACGAACGCGATGAGCGAGCCGTTCGCGACTCCGATCACGGCGCCGCCGACCAGCGCGATCAGGACGGCGATCCCGGGCCCGTAGCCCAGATAGAGGGACAGGAGCGAGGTGGACAGGGCCATCACCGAGCCCACCGCCAGGTCGACGCCCTCGCTGCCGATCGCCAGCGCCATGCCGAGCGCCACGATGAGGACCGGAGCGACCTGGACCGCCTGGGTGCGGAAGTTCTCCGTGGACAGGAAGTGCGGGGTGAAGACGGTGTTCACCAGGAACAGCACCACGACGCCCAGGTAGACGCCGTACTCCTGGAGCAGGGCCAGCAGACGGTCGCGGTCGGCGGTGACCCGGCCCAGTGTCAGTTCAGTCATCGTGGCCTCCCGGTCCTGCGCCCTCGTCGACGGCCGCTGCCGCGACGGTCGGGGCGGCGGGTGCGGCGGCGATGGCGCGCATCAGCCGGTCCTCGGTGACGGCGTCGCCGGTCAGCTCCTCCACGACCGCGCCGTCCTTGAGGACGATCACCCGGTCGCTGCCCTCGATCAGTTCCTCGGGGTCGGAGGAGATGAGCAGGACGCCCAGCCCGTCGTCGGCCAGTTCGTCGATCAGTTTCTGCACCTCCGCCTTGGCGCCGACGTCGATGCCCCGGGTCGGCTCGTCGAGAAGCAGGACCTTGGGCTGCATGGCCAGCCAGCGGGCCAGCAGCACCTTCTGCTGGTTGCCGCCGGACAGTTCGCCCACCTTCTGCTGGGGACTCGCCGCCTTGATCCGCAGCCGCTTCATGAACGTCTCCACGATGCGGTCGATGCGTGCCTCGTCGACCAGACCGAAGCGGGAGAGGCCCGGCAGTGCGGCGAGCGCGATGTTCTCGCGCACCGAGAGACCCGGCACGATCCCCTCGGCCTTGCGGTCCTCGGGCAGCAGACTGATGCCGGCCCGGATCGCGGCGGGAGTCGAGCCGGTGCGTACCCGCACGCCCCCCACCACGACCCGCCCGGAGTCGGTGGGCAGCGCCCCCGCGATGGCCTTGGCCGTCTCGCTGCGCCCCGAACCGAGCAGCCCGCCGAGCCCCACCACCTCGCCGGGCCGCACCGAGACGGACACGCCGTGCAGTTGGTGACGCACGGTCAAGTCGTGTGCCTCCAGGACGGGTTCGGCCTCGGTGTCATGGCCGCCCGCGAACTTGGTCAGGCCCTCCTGCCGTACGTCCGCGATCTCCCGCCCCAGCATCAGCGCCACGAGCCTGAGCCGGTCGAGTTCGGCGATCCGGCCCGTGTGCACGACCTTGCCGTCGCGCAGCACGGTGACCGCGTCGCAGATCTCGTACAGCTCGTCGAGCCGGTGGCTGACGTAGATCACCGCGATGCCCCGCTCGCGCAGCATCCGGATCACCCCGAACAGGGTCCGCACCTCGCGCGGTTCGAGCGAGGAGGTCGGCTCGTCCATGACGACGACCCGGGCGTCGACCGAGACGGCCCGGGCGAGCGCCACCATCTGCTGTGCCCCGACGCCCAGTTCGCGCAGGGGCCGGCGTACGTCGACCCGCAGGCCGAGCTCGCCCAGGGCCGCCTCGGCCTGCCGGTGCATGCTCCGGAAGTCGATCAGGCCGAGCCGGCCGCGGGGTTCACGGCCGAGGAAGAGGTTGCGGGCCACGCTCATCAGCGGGACCAGGTTGACCTCTTGGTAGATGGTGGAGATCCCCGCGTGCTGCGCCTGGAGCGGGGTGGCGAAGCGGACCGGAGCCCCGTCGTACGTCACCTCGCCCTCGTCGGGCTGGTAGACGCCGGTGAGGACCTTGATGAGCGTCGACTTGCCCGCGCCGTTCTCGCCGATGAGGGCGTGCACCTCCCCGGCGCGGGCCGTGAAGTCCACGGAGGACAGGGCCTTCACGCCGGGGAAGGTCTTCGACAGGCCGTTCACTGACAACATGTCAGTAGGCCTTGCCCAGGTCGGTCTTGGCGTTGTCCTTGGTGTACGCGCTGTCCTGGATGACGATGTCCTGGGAGACCTTCTCGCCCTTGGTGAAGGTGTCCAGGGTCTGGAAGGCGAGCGGCCCGAAGCGCGGGTTGGACTCGACGACGCCGTCGATCCAGCCGTCGACGATGCCCTGGACGGCGTTGCGGGTGCCGTCGATCGTCACGATCTTCACCGCGCCCGGCTGCTTGCCCGCCCCCTTGAGGGCGTTGACCGCGCCGAGTCCCATCTCGTCGTTCTCGGCGTAGATCCCGGTGATGCCGGGCTTGGACTGGATGAGGTTCTCGGTGACCGACTGGCCCTTCTCGCGGGCGAACTCACCGGTCTGCTTGAAGACGATCTTCAGGCCGGGAGCCTTCTCCTTGATGCGGTCCTCGAAGCCCTTGGTGCGTTCGGTCGTCACGTTGTTGCCGGCGGCGCCCAGCAGGATGGCGATCTCGCCCTTGCCGCCGGTCGACTCGATCATCTGGTCCGCGGCCCGCTTGCCCTGCTCCACGAAGTCGGAGCCGATGAAGCTCACGTAGTCCTTGCAGGCGGTGGCGTTGATCTTGCGGTCGATGGTGATGATCGGGATGTGCTTGGCGGACGCCGAGCGCAGGACGGGCTCCCAGCCGTCGGAGTTGAGCGGCGCGATCACGAGGAGGTCGGCGCCCTTGGCGATGAGGTCCTGGACGTCGCTGATCTGCTTGGAGAACTGCGACTGGGCGTTGGCCGTCAGCAGCTTCACGCCCAGCTTGTCCGCCTCGGCCTTGATCGACGCGGTCTCGGCGATCCGGAAGGGGTTGGCCTCCTTCTCGGACTGGGAGAAGCCGACGGTGGCCGACTTGAGGTCGATCTTCTTGGCGCCGTAGGCGTCGATGGCGCAGGTCGGTCCGGACCCGGTGGACGGTGAGGCGACGACCTGGCCCTGGTCGCTCGCTCCGGCGGAGCTCTTGTCCTTGCCTGCGGTGTCGTCCTCGGACTTCGCGCACCCGGAGACGAGCGCGAGGCTCGTGATGAGGCCGGTGGCGAGGAGGGTCCTGGCGGAGGTGCGGTGACGTGGTGCGAGCGGCTTCATGGAGTCCCCAAACGGCACGGCCCCGGCGCTGAGAGCGCTCCCGGGGATGATCGGCTCTTGCGGTCGGCTCGGTGTACTCGTCGTTCCGGGGAGGTTTTTACATCGTTGGAAGAGGCCTGTAAACCCCTCCGCCCGAAATCCCGTCAGCGCCGCCCCAGCGTGCTCTCCCGCTCGACCAGCCTGAAATCGGCCGTCAGTTCACGTCCGCCGGGCTCGGTCCGGCCCGACAGGCTGCGCAGCAGGGAGGCCACCGCCATCCGCGCGATGGCCTGCTTGTCCGGCGAGATCGTTGTCAGGGTGACGGCCCCGAACCGGCCTTCCTCGATGTCGTCGAAGCCCACCACCGCCACGTCCCACGGCACCCGCAGACCGCGTTCGTGCAGCACCCGCATAGCACCGATCGCGACCAGGTCGTTGTACGCGAAGACGGCGTCCGGGCGCACCCCGGAGTCCAGCAGCCTGGCCATCGCCCGAGCGCCCTCGTCGCGGTCCCAGCCGCCGACCGGCACCACGAGTTCGTCGGGGGCGGGCACCCCGGCCTCCGTCAACTCCGCGCGCCAGCCCGCCAGTCGCAGATGCGCGGGCCGGTTGGCCGAATCCGTGCGGGCCCCCAGGTAGGCGATCCGCGAGCGCCCGCGGCTCAGCAGGTGACGGACCGCGCTGCGCGCGGCGGACACGTTGTCGATCGCGATGTGGTCGTAGGGAAGTTCGTACTGCCGCTCACCGAGCAGCACGAGGGGCACGTCGTCGGTGCGGGAGCGCAGATCGTCGTCCTCCAGCTCCAGCGGGCTGAGGATCAGACCGTCGATGACGTTCGCCCGGAACCCCTGGCTCACCAGCACTTCCTGTTCCCGGTCGCCGCGCGTGTGGTCGAGCAGGACGGTGAACTCGTGCTCGGCGGCGGCGTCGATCACGGCCCCCGCCAGCTCCGCGAAGTACGGGTTGCCCAGCTCGGGGACGGCCAGGGCGATGATGCCCGTGCGGCCTTTGCGCAGGTGGCGCGCCGTGAGGTTCGGCCGGTAGCCCAGCTCGTCGATCGCCTCCTGGACCCGGGCCCGCATGGCCGGGGTGACGTGCGGATAGTTGTTCACGACGTTCGAAACCGTCTTGATCGAGACGCCGGCGTGCTCCGCGACGTCCTTCAGGCTGACCCGCAAGGGATCTCCTCTTCATCGATGTGCGCCTCTGTCACCTGGCCGTTTGTCATGACCCTGGACAGAGGCCGGGACCCGTGCTGTGATGCCCACTCCCGCTACTTCCAACGTTGTACAGACTGAAGCAACGAGCCGCCACCCTTCCTCAGCCAAGGAGGATCCGTGCGCATCAGAACACTCCGCCCCCGACTGACACTCCTGGTAGCCGCGTTACTCGCACTGACGGGGCTCACCGTGGCCCCGACCGCCACGGCCGCCGACGACCCCGTCGAGGTCCACGGCCTGAAGGGCGAGTACTACACCCAGTCCGCCCCCGGCGCCTTCGACTTCCACGAGCTCAAAGCGACCGGACTGGACACCAACCTCGACTTCGACAACCTGGAGCCCCGGCTCTCCTTCGCCACCGGACAGGCGGACGACGTCAACGTCCGCTGGACCGGCCGGATCGTCCCCGAGAAGACCGGCCCGCACACGTTCTCGATCATCGGGGACAACGGCTTCCGGCTCTGGGTCGACGGGCACCTCGCCATCGACCACTGGGTCGACGACTGGGACCGCGAACAGACCTCCCAGCCCCTCGACCTGACCGCCGGACAGGCCTACGACATCAAGGTCGAGTACTTCGAGCACTTCGGCGGCTCCAACCTCCACCTGCGCTGGACCCCGCCCGGCGGCACCAAGACGGCCGTCCCGCAGTCCGCGCTCCGGCTGCCCGACGGATACGCCTACGACGGCGCCGTCGCCACCACGGTCCAGGCCGACGGCCGCACCCTGCGCCTCGACTTCGCCCAGCCGCTCACCGCACCCCCGGCGGGTCTGACCGACCACGTCGAGGCCGTCATCGGCGGGGCCAAATGGCCGCTTACCACGGCCAAGTTGGACCCCGCAGACCCCAAGTCCCTGATCGTCGGCCTCAAGGAACCCGTCGTCGGCAACAAGTCCGGTACGGCCAAGGGCACCGCCGACCTGCGCTACGACGGCCAGGGCGGCCTCTCCGGGACGAACGGCAACGTTGTCAGCGCCTTCTGGAGCAGCGGACCCAACCGCTCCACCCACGAACTGCGGACCAAGTGGGCGGACGCCGTCGAGGCCGGCAAGGCCAAGACCGAGTACCCCCGGCCCCAGCTCACCCGGACCGACTGGCGTGATCTCAACGGCTCCTGGCAGTTCGCCCCGGCCAAGGCCGGCGAACAGCCCCCGGTCGGCAAGAAGCTCGCCGAGAAGATCCGCGTGCCCTACCCGGTGGAGTCCCAGCTCTCCGGCGTCGAACGGCACGAGGACCGTATGTGGTACCGCCGCACCTTCACCGTGCCCGCCGACTGGAAGGTCGGCTCCGGCAAGCACCTCCAGCTCAACTTCGGCGCCGTCGACTGGCGGGCCGAGGTCTACGTCAACGGCACCAAGGTCGCCGAACACGAGGGCGGCTACGACAAGTTCAGCGCCGACGTCACCGCGGCGCTCAAGCCCGGCCGCACCCAGGAACTGATCGTCGGCGTCTACGACCCGACCGACGCGCAGAACGGCGAGAACCCGCCGGTCGGCAAGCAGCGGCTCGACCCCAGCGGCATCTGGTACACCCCGTCCTCCGGCATCTGGCAGACGGTGTGGATGGAGCCCGTGGCCGCCGACCACGTCGACTCGCTCAAGCTGACGCCCGACGTCGAGAACAGCCGGCTCACCGTCGAGCCGAAGGGCGTGCGGGACGGAGTGCCGGTCACCGCGACCGCGTACGCCGGACACCGCAAGGTCGCCACGGTGAAGGGCCGTACCGGGCAGCCGCTCGTCCTGAGGATCACCGACCCGCACCTCTGGTCACCCGACGACCCCTTCCTGTACGACCTCAAGGTGAGCGTGGGCGCCGACCACGTCCGCAGCTACTTCGGGATGCGGTCGATCGCCGTGGAGCAGGTGAACGGCACCCCGCGCACCGTCCTCAACGGCAAACCCGTCTTCATGATGGCCACCCTCGACCAGGGCTTCTGGCCCGACGGCCTCTACACCGCACCCACGGACGAAGCCCTCGCGTACGACCTGAGGATGCACAAGCAGATGGGCTTCAACGCCGTCCGCAAACACATCAAGGTCGAACCCGACCGCTGGTTCTACTGGGCCGACCGCCTCGGCCTGATGGTCTGGCAGGACATGCCCGCCATGACCGCGGGCGTCAACCCGAACGCCGCGTCCCGCGCCGAGTACGAGCGCGAGATGAAGCAGATGATCGACGAGCACATCAGCAGCCCCTCGGTCGTCATGTGGGTGACCTTCAACGAGGGCTGGGGCCAGTACGACGAGGCCCGCATCGCCGACCAGGCCAAGGCCTGGGACCCGACCCGCCTGATCAACTCCATGTCGGGCATCAACCTCGGCGTGGACGGCGGCACCGGCGACATCATCGACGAACACGGCTACCCGAGCCCCGCGCTGCCACCGAACCCGGACGGGAAACGGGCTCTGGTCAGCGGCGAGTACGGCGGACTCGGGCTCGCGGTGCCCGGACACGCCTGGTCCGTGCAGCAGTCGTACGTGGACGTCGACCCCTCGGCGTACACCGACGACTACCTGGCTCGCCTCGCCGAGGTGCACAAGCTCGCCTGCAAGGGCGGCAACGGCGCCGTCTACACCCAGATCTCGGACGTGGAAGGAGAACTGAACGGCCTGATCACCTACGACCGCGCGGTGGTCAAGCCCGACGTGGCCCGGCTGAAGGCCGCCCACGAGGCGCTGATCCACGACGCCTCCCAGGCGGCACCGGCCAACTGCTCCTGACGACGAGGCGCCCGGAGCCCGCCTCCCCGCAGCTCCGGGCCCGCCTCGCACCGGCCCCCTGACAGGCCGTACGCGGGTGTCCGCCCTCCCTCCGCGGGAGGGCGGACAGCCACCTTCCACCGTCGCCGAGCACCCGAACCACCGAGGCCCACCCCGTCGCCCCCTCCGCTTCCCACCGCCCCTCGCGGCGGCACGTCGGGCCGGGAACACGGCGGCCACGACGCTACTGTCGGCGGCATGGACGGTGATCGCCAAGGGTGGCGCCAGTGTTTGCTCAGCGGGGCGGTGTTCGCCGTCTGCATGGCCGGCACCACACTGCCGACCCCGCTCTACGGCCTCTACCAGGAGAAGTTCGACTTCTCCGAGCTGACCGTCACCGTCGTGTACGCCGTGTACGCGTTCGGGGTCATGGGCGTGCTGCTGCTCGCGGGCAACGCGTCCGACACGGTGGGCAGGCGCCCCGTGCTCCTGTGGGGCCTCGGCTTCGCGGCGGCGAGCGCCGTCTGCTTCCTCGCCGCCACCGGGCTGGGCTGGCTCTTCGTGGGGCGGCTGATGTCGGGCCTGTCCGCGGGCCTGTTCACCGGGGCGGCCACCGCCTACGTGATGGAACTGGCCCCACCGGGCGGCGCCGCCCGGGCCACCTTCGTCGCCACGGCCGCCAACATGGGCGGACTCGGCTGCGGTCCGCTCATCGCGGGTCTCCTCGCGCAGTACGCGCCCTGGCCGCTGTATCTGCCGTTCGTCGTCCACCTCGCCCTGGTGGCGCTCTCCGCCGCCGTGGTGCTCCGGCTCCCGGAGACCGTCCGCGAACGCCGCCCGCTGAACACCGTACGACCGCAGCGCCCCGGACTGCCCCCGCAGGTCCGGCCGGTGTTCACACCACCCGCGATCGCCGCGTTCGTGGGCTTCGCCCTGTTCGGGGTGTTCACCTCCGTCAGCCCCGCGTTCCTCGCCGAATCCCTGGACGTGACCAACCACGCGGTGAGCGGACTGGTCGTCGCCCTCGCCTTCTTCGCCTCGACCGCAGGACAGCTCGCCGTCGGCCGGGTCGGCGCGGGACGGTCCCTGCCCCTGGGCTGCGCCGCACTCCTCGCCGGCCTCGCCCTGCTGGCGGGCGCGCTCCGCTGGGACCTCCTGGTCCTGGTGGTGCTGAGCGCGATCGTCGGCGGCGCCGGCCAGGGCCTCGCGTTCCGCGGCGCCCTGACCACGGTCGCCCAGGCCTCGCCCGAACACCAGCGAGCGGCGGTGATCTCCACCCTGTTCGTGGTCGCGTACGCGGGCATCTCGGTGCCGGTGATCGGAGTCGGCGTCCTGGTGGGCCCGATCGGCCTGGAGGGCGCCGGGCTGGTGTTCATCGCGTGCATGGCGGTACTGGTGTCGGTGGCGGGGGTGTACTTGCTGAGACGGCCGGTTCCGGTCGAGTCCGCTCGCGACGCGTGACTCACCCTTGGAGCTTCAAGCCCCTCGGCGAGGTGAGGCCCTTGTCCGGGTGAGCGCGGAACGTGGCTGTCCAGACGGTGGGCGGGCACGATGTTCCGTTGGGGTGCTGTTCGTTCAGCCGGGCGCGGGCGCTGTCCTCGACAACAGTCTCACCACTCCTCGCGGACGTCACGGTGAGCCGCACCGGCAGGGTCGACGCGCCGACGCCATCGGGCAGTCGGACCGACAGCGTGGCGAACGGATCGTCGGGACGCCCCGACCTGCCCTCCTCGCAGTGACGGTTCACGCAGAGCCCGATGCTCGCCGCGTCCCGGCCACCGAAGTCGGCGGGCCGCCACACGACCGAGACCCGCGAGGCGTCATCGGCCAGGGTGCACGGCGCGTCCGGACCGAGGAGCGAGCATCCGGTCAAGGCAGCGGCCAGCACCGGTATGAGGAGGATTCGGAGCAGGGGAGTGCCGTCTCGCGTCATGTCCGCTCCGTGCCAAGATCCGTTGGGAAGGACGGACTCTACGTGCCGTTCCGCGAACGATCTACGCGCTTCGCGATCACCCGCTGACAGAGTCCGGCCCGCTCCAGTGGACGCAAAGACAAGTCACCGTCCACACGGAGCTAACGACAGCAGTCGAGCGCCCCGGCATTGTGGTGCGCGGCCGGTTGATCCACCCACCATCGGCACTGCCGGCTTGGCGAACGGTGCCACGGCCATCCAATGGACGGGTGAATCCGTCAGTACCAACCCGGAGCAGGAGTGGCTCCAAGCACTGTGGCTGTCCTGGAGAGGTCACGCACACCCATGAGCACGAAGCGCAGCGCACCAGTCACATGTAGGGAAAGGGAGGGCACATGAGGTTCCGTCGGGTTGCACGCGTCGCCGGCGTATTGACCGCGGGGCTGCTGACCGTGGCGGTTGCCACCGCGCCGGCGAGCGCCGCCACCGTCAACTGGAAGGAACTCGATCCGAGCATCCCGTTGTTCTGCGAGTCCACCATCCCGCACGCCACCTACCCCGACGTGTATTTCCAGGGGTGTCTGGTGGCCAACCAGAACGGCGACGCTCAGGTCATCATGGTCGTCAACAATCAGGGCCCGAAGGCCGTCAACATCGGCGGGTGGACGTCCTCCCAGTTCGGCAGCAACGTGACCTGCGCCGACTCCGTCCTGAACCCGAATTTCCAGCGTGCCTGTTTCGGCCCGACCGTTCACCTTCCCGCGGCCGGCGTGACCTACAAGAGCTCGGTGCACCTTACGGTGAACGGTTCGACCAAGATCGCGCCCGCACCGGACATCGGTCGCATCTGAACACGGCGGCTGTCGCGCAAGGCGAACGGCGGCTGTCGCGCAAGGCGAAGGGCCGGCGCCTCCACCGCGGTCGTTCGTCCTTGCCGACAGCCCTCACAGGTCTGGAGCACCGCCACGCCGGCGATCAGGTGCCCCCGATGGCAGGACGTAGGCCCTTACGACAAGACCGCCATCTCCTTCGAGGTAGCGGTCAGGCTCGCGTCATCTCATCCCGCGCTCGGCAAGATCCGTTCGAAGCCGGACCTAGTACGGACCGCCGCGGAAGAGCAGGCTGCCGTGATGGCGTGGGCGGTCGCCGCGTTCGTGGGCCGCGTCGGAACGGTCCGCGGGAGCCGAACGGGCCGCCAGGGCGCGGAGGGTCGCAAGGCCCGCGAGCACCTCGTCGCGACGCGCGGCGGACTTCATCCAGGCCGGAAGGCGGGCGAACATCGCCATCGTCGGGGAGGCGCGACGCTCGCGCAGCCGGGCGCCCACGAAGGCGCTGAGGGCGTCGACGTGCTCCTCGTCGTAGGCCCACAGAATCCGTCCGGCACAGCGGGTCTGAAGCCAGAGAGGGCGCCCGAAGAAGGGGTCCTCGGTGCCGCCGGGCACCGCGCCGATCAGGGCGTTGTCCCGCTGTCCGGCCGTCCAGTCGGCGACCGCGCCGCAGCCGGCGCACGCGAGGCGTCGGGGTCGGAAGAGCAGGTCGCTGACGTACTTCGACGGAGGCCCGATGTCCGGCCGAGGGACCACCAGAGCGCGGCCACCGCACCCGGGGCAGACCACGAGGATCCGGCCGGTGTACCGGACCAGCCACGTGCCGTGGTCGCGGTGGCGGACCGGATCGGGCCGCGCGGACTCGGAGTTCATGCCGCACACCCTGCCAGGCTCTGCTCGTCCGGGCGACCGAGATACGGCGCGAGACCGACGTACGGGCCGACGAGCCCGTACCACCGCCGCCACCGCAGCGAGTGTGCGCTCGCGGACCACGGCTCTCCCGAACGGCTGCCGGGCGCCGACTCACCCTGGGCGACTCTCAAGATCCCGGCCGTGGCACCCTGTTCGGGTGACGTCCGCAGATGATCGCCGGTTCCCCGCCGCACTCGCCGCCGCCCTGGCGGTCCGGTTCGACTACGACGGCGGTGACGGTGTCGACTTCGAACCCTTCGAGGCCTTCCTGTCCGCCGACGACACGACCGACTGGTTCCGGGCGTGGACCGGCAACGGCGAGCTGACCGGCGACGACTTTCGTGTGTTCGGCCAGGACGGCACCGGCGGATACGCCGCGTTCTGGCTGGTCCGTGACGGCCGGCCCCTGGCCGAGCAGCCTGTCGTCTTCATGGGTTCCGAGGGGGAGACCGGCGTCGTCGCCCCCAACCTGGGTTCGTTCCTGTGGGTGTTGGCCGACGGCCTCGGTCCCTTGGAGGCGGCCACCTCGTACGAACCCGACCGGGTTCCCCGCCCTCATGGTGAACTGACCGCCATCGCGGAGCGATGCGCAGCGGAGCACCGTGCCCCGGCACGCTCCGTGATCGAGGAGGCCGGCCGGGAGTTCCCCGGCTTCGACGACACCATCATGGAGCTCTGCCGCTAGCCGCGAGCCCTCCCACCTGCGGTGATCGTAGGGTGGGCGCTGCCCTGTTCGCCGACAGTGGCTCGTCGAGCCGTAGCGTGCTGTGGCGGAGCCGGTCGACGGGGTGCTTCGTGTCTTCGTGCCCGTTCCGGCCACCCGCCCGGTCTGGAGGAGTTCGCCGTGCCACCCCGTTTCGAGACCGCCCGCTTCCATGTGGAGTCGGGCCCCGAGTCCCTCTTCGTGCGTGTCCGCCACATCCTGCGCGAGCCGGTACGGCTGGCTGCCCGCGGCGGCCATGTCACCGAGCGGATACGTCAACGGGAGGCCCCGGCGGAGCAGTTGGTGTCCTTCGACCCGACGAGCTGGGACCTGGTCTCGGCCGAGGTGCGTACGGACACCGGCAGGTGGGTGAAGTCGACCTGGCGCGTGCGCGCGGACGGGCGGGACTGGTGGGTCGTCGTCGGGTTGGGCGACGCCCTCGTCACCGTGATCGACGTGGATCCGTGGCGGCGGGGGAGGGGCCAGGACGTCGTGGTCGAGGGGCCCTTGTACGTCAAGGTCGACGCCGTCAACGCGGAGCTCATGCGGGCGGCCTGAGAGCCGGGCCGGAGTCCATGCGGGGGCCTGGCCCCGTACCGTGAATGCCCACGCGGTGCGGGCCAGTTGCGGATTTCACGGGTGTGCGGGCGACTGATTATGATCTTGGCCATGTCTGTGCAGAACTCGAACTCCGACAGAGCCCTGTCGCGCAAGCAGCGCCTTCAGGAGAAGCAGCGCCGTCAGTTGGCGGTCGTCGACACCGTGGACAAGGCCGAGGCCAAGGTGCGCAAGGCCGAGGTCGAGGTGGCCATGGCCGTCGCCGAGGCGGTGCAGGTGTTCGGCGGCATGCAGGAGGCGTCGGAGGGGCTCGACATGCCGATCCAGACGGTCCAGCGCTTCCTCGGCATGGCCCAGGACGAAGCGGTGAGCGCCGGGAACGTCGTGGAGTCCGTAGGCGCATCCTGACCTTGAGCTTGACCTTGATGGCGGGCCCTCGCGGGAGAGCGGGGGCCCGCTCGCTGTGAGAAGTGTCAGACAGGCCCTAGGGCTCCGCGTCGTGAACCGGCACGGCCTTCTCGAGAAGGGTGAACGACTTCCGGATGCCGCCCGGTTGGGGCTTGCCCGCCTTGTGGCCGACGACCTGATAGCCGGCGTTCAGGTAGTACGCGTTCAGGCGGGCGTTTGCGGCGAGACAGTCCAGGCGTATCAACTCCCGTCCTGCCGAAGCCACCCGACGCTCGGCGGCCTGGAGCAGGAGCTGCCCCGTTCCCGGCGGCGCGTTGGTCCGGTCCACCATGAGGCGGTGGACGTACCCGGCCAGGGGTGGTTGTGGCCCCCAGGCGTCCTCATCGGCCCACCACAGCTCCCAAGCCCCGACCAAACGGTCGGCGGTTTCCGCGACCCAGACCTCTCCACTCGTCATGACGCGGCGGAAGTGGCCCTCGTCCAGTTCACCGGGCTGCCACTGGCCGGTGATCCCCTGAGCGAGCATCCATCGAGCGGCATCGTCACGCAGGCGAACGACGGAAGCCACGTCGGGCTCAGTGGCGAGGCGAAACCGTATGCCGTTCACATCGTGATCTTTGCACGGCCACGGCGGCTACCGCCTTCGCGGGGCGCGAGATCGTCACCCTCGGTGAGGAGCGGCCTCGTCGGCCTGCGGTGAAGCGGGTGCTCCCTCCCGGATTTCGTGCAGCGCCTCGTCGAACATGGTGCGGGCCCTGGTGAACCAGTCCGCCAGTACGGCGATCTCATCCGGTCCGTAGTCGGCGAAGAGGGTCGCCAGTCGCTGGTAGACGGGGCCGTAGATGTCCAGAATGCGCTCCTGAGCGGTCTCCTCCATGACCACGTACACGCGTCGGCGGTCGCCCGGGTCCGCGGTGCGCCGGATGTAGCCCGCCTTCTCCAGGCGGTTCAGCACTCCCGTCACCGCTCCCGTGGTCAACCTGGCCCGTTCCGCGAGATCGCCCGCGACGAGTGATTCGCCGGCCATCGACGCCTCCATGAGGAAACCCAGGCAGGTGAGGTCGGTGACGTTCAGGCCCATCCTGCGGGCGATGTCCTGCTGTCCGAACTGGGCTGTGGCGATCATCCGGTCCATGGCGTAGAGCGCATGATCGGCCGTCGCGGCCGGGCGAGCCTTGTGATCACTCACGGTTCCTCTTAGGATCTAAGATAATTAGCTCGCGAGGTAAGAGATCTCGCGACGGGGTCATCCCTACCATTTTCACAGCTCTCGAGGGGCGAGATCATGTTCATCCACGGTGACGACGACCACGACTTGGGCCACACGGTCGCCGGCTGGAGCGGTGCGGGCATCGCGGTGCTGGGATTCGGACTGTGCGGACTCGCGCTGATCAAGGCATCGGGACTTCTCACGCTCGCCGGAGTGGCGGTGCTGGTCCTGGCGCTGCTGACCACGTGGCTGCTGCACCTGACGGGCTGGGGCAAACCGAGTGGTCCTCGTCCCGCTTCCCAGTGGGACTGGCGGGTCAGGGACGTCACCGCCCGCGACGGTCACAACGACTGCCTCGGCTGCCGGCTCGCGGGGCGGCGGGCGCCTCGTGGGCAGGTCGCGGAGCGTCCCGCTGAGGGTGTTGTCGCCGATGCCGTTGCCGACGCCTGAGCCGGGCGGGTTGCTGCGGGGACCCCGCGGTCAGGGGATCTCCCGGATCACGGCATCTTGGTCATCGGGGCATGCCCATGACCATGCGCCTCCGTGACCATGTGCCTCCGTGGCCCGGTACCTCCGTGGCCCGGCACCTCCCGCGGCCTCAGGGCCTCCCAGACCTCGGAGTCTCCCGGACCTCGGTAACTTCCGGACCTCGGTAACTTCCGGACCTCAGTAGCCTCCGGACCTCAGTAGCCTCCGGACCTCATTAGCCTCCGGACCTCGCCTAGCTCAGTGACTCGAAGAATGCCCGCTCCGGTGCGGAGGCGCCCGCCATCACGTCCTCGCCCTTCAGGTACGCCAACAGCCAGTCGCTGAAGGCCATTTCGTAGAGGACGAACTCCCCACTGTCCATCTCCTGCACGCCCACGGCCCACGGTGCCGACGGCTCGTGCGGTACGCGCAGGAAGACCGTCTCCGCCGATGCGCCCGTCGCGATCGGCAACAGTTCCCCGGGGCGAGATCCCGCGCGGCTGGGAAGGAACTCCGCCGAATCCTCCTCCAGCCAGAACTCCATCGACTCCTTGATCTCTTCGCCGAGGTTCCTGGTCGGGTGGCCGGGGTGGTCGAGGACCAGCCCGCCGCTGATCAGGACGGGGCCGTAGGCGTCGGCCACGGCCCGGAAATCGGCGGGGAAGGCGACCCCGAGTTCCTGTTCCAGGCGTGTCCAGGGAGCGGGATCGGACCAATGGAAACCGGGTTCTCCCAGTAGCGCCTTGATCTCCTCGAGTGTTGCCATGGGTCTCCCCTAACGGGTACGGATGTGATCACCGGAGCATCCCATGCCCGGCCGCGGCCGGAATCGGACCCCCGTCGTCGCCGACCCTCGCGGGTCATGCGGTGTCGGGTTCGTGGGTGATCGCCAGCAGAGCCATGTCGTCGGCCCTTCGGCCGCCCGTGTGCCGGTGTACGTCGGCCAGCAGGGCGTCGAGGAGGGCGTCCGGACGGGCGTACCGCAAGAGGTCGGACCTGGCGGCCGGCTCGTAGAACTCGCCCTTCGTGTTCCGGGCTTCCGTGAGTCCGTCGGTGTAGAGCAGCAGAGTGGCTCCCTTCGGGAACGTGACCGTGTCGACGTGCTCCGGACCGGCGGCGAGGGCGGTGAGGCCCAGGGGCAACGCCGGCAGGCTGGGTTCGACATACCGGACGGCATCCGGCAGCAACAGCATGGGTGCGGGGTGACCGCGGTTGACCAGACGGACCTTGTCCCCGTGCCGGGGGAACTCCGCCACCACGCTGGTGATGAAGCCTTCGAGCTCGGTCACGCCCCCGGACTGCTCGATCTCGAGAGCCACGGCTCGCTCCAGCCGTTCCACGAGCGCGGTGAGGCTGGGCTCCTGCAGGGCCGCCTCACGGAAGGTGCCGATGCTGTCCGCGACGGCCCTGACCGCGTTCAGACCCTTGCCGCGCACGTCGCCGATCACGCAGCGCACGCCGAACGGCGTATCGACCACGGCGAAGAGATCTCCGCCGATCTGCGCATCCGATTGCGCGGCCTCATAGCGAGCGGCGAACCGCAGCGGCCCGCTCGCCTTCGGCGGGTCGCGCAGGACGGCCCGCTGGACGGTGGCGGCGATGTCACGGGCCGACTGGAGCTGGGTGTGCAGGTGATGGAGGAGGCGGTTGAGGAGGACCGAGATCACGGCCACCGTCGCGACCATGGACAGTTCGCTGTACTCGGTGGCGGTCCCGTGGAAGCCGAAGTACCCGAACATGGCCAGGTCGAGGAGGAATGCCGCCACCCCGGTGGCGACGGTCCCGCGCAGGGACAGCAGGGGAGCCGCCGTGAGGATCGCGGCCGCGTAGAGAGCCGCGGCGCTGACCGTGGGCGGCGTGGCGAAATCGATCACCACGGCCGCGCACAGCAGAACCACCGGCAGCAGGGGCCTCCACTTTCCCAGCCGCTGCCACACCGTCAGCCCGGCCACGCGCTGCTCCAGACGTCGACTCATCTCCCGGCCGGCTCAGGCTATGGGCTGACCGTCCGTACGGCCGCCCCATCGTGCTCCGGCTCGCACGCCACCCGACGGCTATGACCCGAACGCCGCACACCGGAGAGACGCGCGGCGGGCGATCCGGCGACGAGTGCCGCCCGCGCGGGGCTGATAGCACACGAACCGCCGGCCGCCCGGCAACTCCCGACTTCGCGCCCCGTGGCGTCCCGGCCGCCTGAACAATGCGGTATCCGGTACGCCTGAACCATGCGGTATCCGGTACAGATCGAAGAGGGGATCCGGTGGCTCGTCGCACCAACACGTCCTGCCTGGGTATGGCAGTCAAGGGCTATCTGCTGCTGAACCTGTGGACGGCCATCGGCTACGCCCTGGCCCTGCCGGTCACCCTGCCCGACCTGATGGCGTCTCAGGATCCACCGCTGCACGTCAAGGGCCCGGTGCAGTACGCGGTCCTCTACGGCGTGCCCGTCGTCGTCGCCGCGGGCCTGACCCTGTTCGCGAGCCGCCGACGGTCCGTCGCCCCATGGGCGGTGGTCGCTCGCGCGGCAGCGGTGCTCGTGCTCGCGCAGGTCGCTGCCCACTGGGCCGCGGCCCGCTTCGACGCGCCCGAGTGGAGTGTGCGCGCGATGGCGCAGTGCGGTGCCGCCGCGCTCACCGCGTACCTGTGTCTGCTGGCGGTGCGCCGGTGGGACGACCGCGGCCTCCCCTCGGGAAGCCGTCGCCCGGGTCCGGGCGAGATCTGGCACGCGGTGGTCCCGTTCCGGGACAACGAGGGCAGCAAAGAGCGCTACTGCGTGGTCATGCGGAGCCGCCCCCACTACGTGGAGGTCCTCAAGATCACCAGCCAGAACAAGGACCACCGCGACGACCACATCCGCATGCCCAACTACGGGTGGGACTTCACGTCGGGCAAGGACCACTGGGTCGAGATCGGCCTTCAGCCGCTCAGGGTTCCCTACCAGGATTTCACCGGCGGCCGCCCCAAGGGCCGCTGCCCCCGACCGGTCTGGCGTCGGCTGCGGTCCGAGAGCCCAGCACCCGCGCCATCCGCGGTGTAAGGGCAATTTCGTACATCTGAGGGTCACAGGTACGACACGAAGCGTTCGTGATCATGCACTCCAAGTCACACAGGCGCCACAATGGCGGCGCTCAAGTCGTCCTTGGGGGGACCATGCACGCAAGAACCAATGGCGTCGGCCTCACGACCGCGCCCACCTGCTGCGGAGCCGCAGTTCATCAACAGGGCAGGGCCGTACGCGCCAAGGGCGCCGCAGCCTCCCGATCCGCTGAATGCGGACCCGACTCGAACCTTGCGAACCTCTCGCAGGCCGGCTGGATGATCCGGGTCGCCGGACACCGGACCGGACCGATCAACTAGCCAGCTCGCGCAGAGGGGAATCCGCCATGCAACGCCGTGCCGCCACCGTCGCCGTCACCGCCGTCAGCGCCCTGCTCGTCTCCGCCCTTGGTGCCTGCAGCAGCGACTCGCCGTCCGAGAACTCCAAGTCGTCGCCGTCGTACGCAGCCGACAGCGTCAACGCGCGCTGCCGGGCCCAGGACTGGCCCCAGCCCATGCCCGACGTCCAGGGCGAGCCGTTCGACCCGCTCGGCAAGGACCTCAAGTGCTTCGACAACATCCAGGCCGTCGCACCCGACGGACACGACGTGATGAGCGACCCGGGCAGCGGACTGGGTGCCTGGACTGTCGTATCCAGCACTCCGGGCCCGGGTGACAAGGTCGGGATCAACACACCGATCACGCTTGAGCTCCGGAGGGGATGAGAGCGCGAGGGACACGACCGCCGCCCCCCGGGGGAGGGGGGCGCGCGGCCGACCGTGGACGCGGGCACACACTCTCGCCGCCTGCGCCAAACCGGTCGGCCTCGAGGCCCTGTTCCGAAGGCCGGGGATCAGTCACGTACGGTGCGTGGGGTGTGGGCCCCGGCCGTTGAGGGTCGTTTTGGGGCGTACGAGGCAGAAGTCGCCCCCCTCGGGATCGGTCAGCTCTAACCGTCCGGAGTTCGGGACGAAGAGGTCGTGCGAGACGCGTGCCAGACCGTACAGGGAACTGCGGGGAACGCCGGGAATCGAGGAACCGTCACTTGGGGTCTGCGCCCTTCCGCCCGCCCCAGGCCGGTCCTGCAGCAGGCCCCGAATCACCTCTGCTTACCGGCCCGAGGGCTCGACAGCTAGGTACGGCCACGGAATCTCGTACCCGCCCAAACGTGGCGTGAGCTTGCTCGCGCCTGCGTGAGTGGCCCTGACGCCAAGGCCCGGTTCGCACTGCCGTATACGAGGACTCCGCCCTCGGCGTCAGTTCTTCCGGCGACGCCCCTGCGCATAGGGGCCATGGCGATCATGTTCCCGCCATTCCTCGTCATGAGGGTCACGGTCTTCGGCGCCCGCATTGTCTCCGGGAGTCGAGATGTGTTCCCCCTTGCTGACCTTGGCCAGCAGCGAGGCGAGGGGATCAGGGGGACCGTCGCTGAAGCGATCGGAGCCGCGTTCGGGCGGCGGCCCCGGCTCTGTCCCGTCGTGCCGCGCCCGCGATGTCTCGCTCATGAGCAGCCCCCTCCGACTCCTGAGATGCACTCGAGGTCTTTCCCTGGAAGGCCGTGGGTAACCCGACTTCGCCGTTGCCCAGCTGAGCAAACTTGCCAGAAGCCGAATCATCATCGGACACGCTCCAGACCTTCAACGCCCGCTCACGCACCGCGTGTTGGCTGCCCCACGGGAAGCGACGTGGACGGGCCGCCGGTCAGAAGGGCTTCCCGCCTGCTCCGCCGCACTTCAGCCAAGTCGGCTCGCACCGAGGCCTCACGCTTCCCAAGCTCACGGCTCCACTGGCTGGGCAGCTCGTGTATATCGGCTCGCGATCCATGGCGATGCCAGACAGGATGCCGTGATGGACACTCCGTTCCTCAACATCCAAGGGAAGGCCGATGACGGTCCGCACCCCTGTCCCTGCTGCGGCTTCCTGACGCTCGGCGAGCGCAGCACCTTCGAGATCTGTCCGGTGTGCTTCTGGGAAGACGACGGGCAGGACGACCACGATGCGGATCGAGTGCGAGGCGGCCCCAACGGCCGGCTGAGCCTCACGGAAGCACGGAGGAACTTCCACACGATGGGTGCTTGCGACGAGCGATGCACCCAGTTCGTACGCGCCCCACTGCCGAACGAACACCCCACGGTCTGACGTCACCAGCTGACATCAGCATCGCCGAACGACAACGGATCACAGCGATTGAAGCTGGACCACGGACCGTCTCTTGATCTCCACCATGACGGGTCACACGGGCTGACTGGCAAGTCCAGCCGATCAGAGAACCGTCTCCCGTCAAGCGCGTGACGCAGACTCAGGCCATGACACTTGGCCCCGTTGCACGCTGCGGGAGAGAGGAAGCGATGAAGTTGTCCCTAGGAACTTGGGTACGAGTCCGGCGAGCGCACCGACAGCGCTGGGATGCAGACATCATCCGCGCCCTCCAGATCCCCGTCCCATGGCCCACGCAGGAACGAGCACGACAGCTGATCCAGCAGGGGAAGTGGCGTGAAGCGAGCACCGAGATCACGGAAGCGACCGGCTACGACCGCCGGGAAGCCAGATGCGTCGTGCTCGCCCTGACGCACGGTTGCAAGGTCCCCACCCCCTGCCGCCTTCCTTGGACTCGGAGGCGACCGACCCCGAACGTCTCTGACGTCCACGGGTGACATCGACAGCGCCGGACGTGGACACCCATGCACGGCCCGGTACGTCCATCCTGATCAGGCGAGACTCTTGCCAGGACGCTCCCGGATCGAACCTACAAGGCGGATGTCGGCGGTTCGAAACCGTCCGCGCTGGACATCAGCCGACTCGTGGATGGTTCACGACAAGTGACGTCAGCGCCGTGTCACTGAGGTGGACGGACGAAGGTGCAATGATTCGTTCGTGGTGACAGATGCCGAGTGGCCCCGGATTCGCAAGGGCCTGCGCTTCGGGCAGCTCTTCGAGGGCACTGTGGTGAAGGTTCCCAGGCCCGGTGCGATCGGGATCTTCGTGGACATCGGCCTGAGTGTCGGAGGCTTTGTCGACGTCCTGCTGCTGCCGGACGAGAGCGAGGACTGGCCGACGGAAGGCACGGTTGCCGAATTCGAGATCTGGTGGGCTGACAGCCGCCAGCAGATTCGGCTGAAGCCGTCCGATTCTCGGTATCTGCGGAACGACTTCACAGACTTCGTTGAACGCGTCCGTCCCAGTTGGCCTGCCGACGTCGGCCAGCCCGTTCGTGACCCGGGGCCTGTCACCCCCGACGAGTTGCGGGCCCGCTTCGCTCCGATGGGTCGTCGGCCAGCTCCCCCTGAGGCTGGAGAAGTGGCGGACGCTCCCAGCGGAACCTAGCTGGCCGCGGCTTCGGTACGGGCTGGGGAGCTGGCGAGTCGGTAGGAGTCGAGGTCCTGCTCGCCGCCGCGAACCCTCCCCCTCCTGACGGGTGTTCCTCGTGGAACGTGTGTCGGATCCGTCCGGCCGGCGAAGTACGCGGCTTCTCTTGCCCACCCGCTTCCGGGTGCGGTGGCGGAGCAGTTCCATCGCACCCAGGTCGCGCCCGACAGGCGCTGCGGCACGCCAGTCAGAGGCCTTTGACGGAGAGGTAGATCCGGTGGCGATGGGGCGTCCCGTTGCTGCCGGACCAGACCCAGGCGGCGATGGAGCCGTCTGCATCGTGGCTGCTCTCGCGGCCGGCCGTGGCGACCGTGTGCCGCAGGCGTCGGGCCAGCGCCCGGTCGAGGATGAGTGGTCCCACGCCGTGGACGGGCTCAAGTGTGGGGCCAGGCTGTTGCACGAGGTGCGTACGGGCACGAACTAGCCAGCCCTCAGCCGCAGTCCGCCGGCCTCGTCATCCTGCACACCGCTGGAAACCTACTGGGGTTCGGTGCGGGCAGGTTCGGGGAACATCGAGGGCTTCGTGAGTGGCGAGCCCTTCAGGCACGGAGTGTTCGCGAGCACGTTCGTCTCGCCGGAGCCCTTCACGTAGGGGACGAAGATGGTGAATTCCCCGAATTTGCCCGGGGATGTATATCGCCTTCTATTGTCATGCATGCGCCATCCTCCCATGGTCCAACCCTGCTTCTCGAGGTCGGCTCGGACTTTGGGGCCGACGTCCGGAGACCGCACCCCCTGTAGGAGCGACATGGTTACCGTGTGTCTCGCGGTGCCCGGATCCTGGCAGTCGGGAGCGGTCTCCACTGCGGGATGCACGGCGCCGATCGGGGGCGGTCCTGACGTCCGTGCGGCCGTGGTCACCTGGAGCAACAGCTCGTGGAGGCGCTCATCCGCTTGGTCGAGCGTGGTGGTGGTAGTCAATGACTGCGTGGTGGCCGGAGTCGATGATTGTGTGATGGCCGAGGTCGATGGCTGTGTGGTGGAGGCGGGGGAGGCCTGTGAGTCCGAGCAGGCCGTGACCAGGGCGAGAGTTCCAAGAGCGGCGCATATGGATACTCGACGTTGACGCACTGTTTCCCCTAGATGATCGCAAAGAGAGCCGATGGTATCTCCAGAGGTCCGGCCGGGCCATGGGGCTTCCTGGGGGCCGTCAGGGGTCGGCCATCGCTACTCGAACTCGGTGGTTGCCTCGCTTCAACAGTGACCTGGTCGATGATCGAGTGTTGGACGCCCTCGGCGTAAGCCGACGCCCTGGACGGCATCCCCTTCACCCGCGGCACGGTGATACGGGCGGGCACCCTCAGGACCCGGAAGCGGGGCTGAACCCTGGAGGATCTCGCGACCTGGGTGACGTAAGGGGCCGCAGGATCCGACGACCTCCCTTCGAAGGGCACCGCGAACCGCCGGTAGGGGTGCGCCTGGCCGCCGCCATCATGAGTGCTCCGCTCTTCGACCGCGCCTGCCAAGCACCGGTTTTGTTCTATACAGCAGGCCCTTCTGCTTGCTCGGCGGCCTGCCGCTCCCGGCGTTTTGCCCGCGTGCCGTTGCCAGGCTCGTCCTGGGTGTCCCAGCCGGGTTCTGGGCCAGGATCACGCGTCGGGACCTTTGTGACGTTCAGGCCGGCCGCGCAGCCGCAGGCGTGCTGACTCGCGCCACATGTCAGGAGTCGGACACATCGGGTCGGGGCCGTTCCCTCGCCCAGGAAGGCCGCGGGCGGGCGTCCCTGGTCGTCCATCCATGGCACTTCCGTCACACGCACGCTGCGTTCCTGCCCGTCGGCCACGCGCAGGCGTGACGGAACACCCCTGGACGGCGTGGGGCCCGCCTGCGTACGGCGGGCCCGGACGAGTCTGCGAGGATGTCCGGCGGCCGTCCGCACCGGGCCCAGCAGCGCTGCGCGGGTCCGGGAATGCGCAGGCGGCGACAGGATCTGGCCCGGCGGGCGGGAGAGCGGAGTGGTGGGGGACGTGCCGGAGTACCCGGAGTACGTTGCCGCGGCGGTGTTCGCCGTGGGCGTCGTCGTCCATGCTGCGCTGGCGCCGCACCGGTTCTCCACCGCTGTTCTGTTCTGCCTCGCGGTGACGTCGGCCGGGCTCGGAGGGGCCGCCCGCAGTGCGGAGACGCACCCCACCGTCGTGACCGTGCTCGCCCTCGCCGCCCTGCTCATGACGCTCGTGCTGGGGCTCCTCCTGCTGGTCGACGGCATCGTCCTGGTCCGGCGCTACGGACCGCAGGCGTCCCTGCTGGCCACCGGCGCCGCCGGCTGCGCCCTGCTGGCGGTGCTCGGCCTCGACGCGGTCGTCCAGACAGTCGGTGGCAACGTGGCCGGTGCCCTCATGGTGGCGGTGAACGCGGCTGCCGGATACCTCAGCCTGCTCTTCCTCGTCTTCACCGTCTACGTGTTCGTCCGGGGCCGCGGCACCCCGCCGCCGGACACCACCCATGTCGTCGTCCTGGGCGCCGGGCTCAATGGCGACCGGCCCGGTCCGCTGCTGCGCCGCAGGCTGGAGCGGGCCCTCGCGGTCGACGCCGCCGGCGCACCGGACGCAGACGGTGTGGTGTTCGTCGTCTCGGGCGGCCAGGGCGGCGACGAGGTGCGCTCCGAGGCGGACGCCATGGCCGACTACCTGCGCGCCCGCGGGGTGGACGCCGACCGGATCGTGCGGGAGGACCGCTCCGTGAACACCGGGCAGAACCTCCGCTTCAGCGCGGCCCTCATGGACCGCACCGCCGCTTCCGGGCACCGTGCCACGGTGGTCACCAGCGGCTTCCACGTCTACCGCACGGCCCTGCTGGCCCGTCGCGCCGGCGTTCCTGTCCATGTCGTGGGCGCGCCGACCTCCCCCGCGTACTGGCTCTCCGCGACCCTGCGCGAGTTCGTCGCCGTCTTGTGGTTGGACCGACTGCCCCTGATCGGGCTCAGCCTGCTGCTGGCGGTGCCCGTGGCGACAGCGGTCTTCCCGCACTGAGGCACCCGTCGTGCGTGCCGCCCCGGGCAGCAGGGTCGGCCTGGCTTCGCCGGCAACCCGCGCCCGCGCCGAACGGTTGACCAGCTCCGATCAACAACACGCTGGCCGCCTACAGGCCCGGTCCTGCGAGTCCGATCGCAGGCGACCTTCACGGACTCACAGTGACTGACGGATCCCCCCAGCAGGCCTCAGCAATCGTCCCGCCCATAGTTGGGCATCGAGGGGCAGGGAGGCTGGACCTCGAGCTGTGGCGGACGAGGTGGAGCGGTCGTAGCCAGGCTTCGATCGCGCACGCTCGAAGTCGGCCACTTGGGGCGAGCCTCGAAAATCGTGGCTCGCCCCCCTTCGCCCGGCTGCAGGTGAACTGGATCGGTCGTGATTCGCCTGCAGCCGGGCGGGGGTTGGGCTGTTCTGCCGGACGCGTGATCGCGCGGTGTCGGGCTCGGGGCCGGTGCCCCGGGGCATGTCACATCGCGAACGCCGGGACCCCGGGAGTACGGGTCACACCGCGCACCGCCCGCGCCCGCGAGGGCGCAGCCGGCTGCGGCGCGAGGGTCGACCCGATCAGCGGCATGACGGCCGCCAGCATCTCCGCCTCGCTCGCGGTCCCGTCCACGACCAGATCGGCCGCTGCCCGCGAGGGCGCGACGTGGTCTGCGTGGCGGTCCCTGCCGGTCTGCAGATAGTTGCGCAGGGACAGTCGGGGGTCCTGCCGCTGCGTCTCGATCTTCCGGAGGATCTTGCGGGCCAGGCGTATGTCGTCGGGGGTGTCGACGTACACCCGCCACGCCGCCCGCCGGACCACGGACGGCAGCGACAGCGCGAACAGGCCCTCGACCACCACCAGCAGCACGCCGGGGCGCAGCAGCGCCGCGTCGATGGCGTGGGCCACCGCTGTCTCGTCGATCGATCCGGGATGGTTCCAGTCGAGGACGGCGTGCCCGTCGGCACTGACCGTCCAGACACCCATCAGGGGGTCGTGCGCGGGCACGTAGTAGTCGTCCAGGTGGACCAGGGCCACGCTCTCGGGACACTGCAGCGACAGGGCTTCGGCAAGGGTGGACTTGCCGGATGCGGTGCCGCCTGCGACCGCCATTACACCCGTCATACCGGGCGCTCCTCATGTGCTCAAAGGGGATAAACGAAGCGGCCGGACAAGCCGGGTGCAGGGAATGTACGGCGTCGTGATCGCCTATGGCAAGCACGGAGACGCGGCCCGGTTCAGCAGAGGCCAGGACCGCGGTTTTCGGGAGACCCGGGTGCTGTCGAGGGGCATGTCGACCGGATCAAGATGCTCAAGCGCCAGAGGCTCGAGCGCGCCGGCTTCGCCCTTCTGCGGAGGCGTGTACGGCTCGTACAGCCGTACGGCTCGTACGGCTGTACGGTGATCGCGATGTCGGTGGCTGATGCGAGGATCCTGGCGCAGCTACCCGAGGAGATCGACATGGGCACCTGGGACACCGGCCCCTTCGACAACGACACGGCCGCGGACTTCGCCGATACCCTCGACGAGGCCAAACCGGAGGAGCGCGAGGCGCTGGTCCGTGGCGTCCTCACGCGCACCATCGACGCCACCGACTGGCTCGCCGAGGGAGAAAAGGCGGTGGCCGGCGCCGCGCTGATCGCGGCGCAATGCCCTGGCGGCGACCCGATCGACACACCTTACGGGCCTGAAGAGCCCATGCCCGCCTTCGCTGCCGATCTCCGGACGCTCGCGGACGATGCCCTCGCTCGCGTCATCGGCGAGGAGGCCGGGCCGGCCTCGAACTGGGTCGACCCGGAGAAATGGAAGCGGTGGCGAGGCGACCTCAACCGCCTCCGCACGGTGCTTGCTCCGCCACCGCCGACCATTCCGCTGTTCGACATCGAGCAATGACAGAGCGTCACACGCCACGAAATCCGTGCTCATGAACAACGCCGGGCGCATGTCCAGACAGCGCAGCCGGGCACTGGGCTGCCTGGAACCCGTGACGTACGGTCCGATGTCGCGGCTGCCCACCGTCACCGTCCGCAACGGGTCTCACCGAACACGGGTCTCACCGAACACGGATCTCACCGTACCGGCGGTGCCGCCGGTACGGCCGAGAGATCTGAACCTCCACCGGTCAGGCTGCGACGAGCTCCCGCTCGCGGTCCGGCGTCTTGACCTTGGGCTTCTTGTTCGGCAGGGAGAGCCGGAAGACCTTGTGCCACGCGGAGAACACCTGCTTGGGCAGCGGCCCGGTGACGTACTCCAGCTCGTACTTCTCGAACAGCGCGCGCACCTTCACCGCGACCTCGGCGTACCGGTTGCTCGGCAGGTCCGGGAACAGGTGGTGCTCGATCTGGTGCGACAGGTTGCCGGTCATGAAGTGCATGGCCTTGCTGCCGCTGATGTTGGCCGAGCCCATCATCTGGCGCAGGTACCACTGGCCGCGCGTCTCGCCCTTGATCGACCGGCGCTCGAAGACCTGCACGCCCTCGGGGAAGTGCCCGCACATGATCACCGAGTGGGACCAGATGTTGCGGACCAGGTTCGCGGTGAACGTGGCGGCGAGGGTGGTGAGGAACGACGGGCCCGACAGCAGCGGGTGGATCACGTAGTCCTTGAGCACCTGCTTGCGGATCTTGCGGCCCACGGCCTTGGCCCGCTCGCGGAACTCCGGGTTCTTGCGGCGGCGCTTGTGCAGGTTCTTGCCCAGCTCCAGGTCGTACGCCGCGATGCCGTACTCGAAGAAGCACGCGTTGAGGAAGTTCCACAGCGGCTGGCCGAGGTGGAACGGGTGCCACTTCTGGTCCTCGTCGACGCGCATGATGCCGTAGCCGAGGTCGTTGTCCTTGCCGATCACGTTGGTGTACGTGTGGTGCAGCTCGTTGTGCGAGTGCTTCCACTGATCGGACGGCGAGACGTGATCCCACTCCCAGGTGGTGGAGTGGATCTTCGGGTCCCGCATCCAGTCCCACTGGCCGTGCAGGATGTTGTGGCCGATCTCCATGTTGTCCATGATCTTCGCCACGGACAGACCGGCGGTGCCGAGCACCCATGCGGGCGGGAAGAACGAGAACAGCAGCACGCCCCTGCTGACCAGCTCGAGCTTGCGCTGCGCCGAGATGACCTTGCGGATGTAGGCGGCGTCCTTCTCGCCGCGGCCGGCGATCACCTCGTCGCGGATCGCGTCCAGCTCGCGGCCGAGCTCCTCGATCTGCTCCGCGGTCAGGTGGGCGGTGGGGTCGATGGCGGTCAAGGTGCTCCTACCGTTCGATGTCGCAGGGGCCCGCGGCGGCGGACACGCAGGTCTGGATGAGGACGCCCGGTTCGGCTTCGGTGATCTCGCCGGTGCGCAGGTCGCGGACGGCGCCCGCCTTGAGCGGCGTGATGCAGCCGAAGCAGATGCCCATGCGGCACCCGGAGGGCATGAGCACGCCGGCCTCCTCGCCGACGTCCAGCAGCGGCGTGGCGCCGTCCGCGTCGACGGTCTTGCCGGTGGCGCTGAACGTGACCTCGCCGCCGTCGCCCGCGACGACGACGCCGGGGCGGAAGCGTTCGGTGTGCAGGCGCTCTTGTACGCCGTGATCGGCCCAGTGCTTCTCGGCGGCGTCGAGCAGGCCCGCGGGCCCGCAGGCCCAGGTCTCGCGCTCGGCCCAGTCGGGCACGAGTTCGTCGAGACGGGCGATGTCGAGCATGCCGTCCGTGTCGGTGTGCACCTCGGTGAGTCGCAGCTTCTTCTCCGCGGCCAGGTCGTGCAGTTCGCTGCGGAAGATCACGTCCTGCGGCCGTGGCGCGCAGTGGACCATGACGACGTCGTCGAACTCGGTGTCGCGCAGCATGCCCATCACGGGCGTGATGCCGCTGCCGGCGGTCAGGTAGAGCACCTTGGCGGGCTTGGCCTGCGGCAGCACGAAGTCACCGGTCGCCTGGTCGAGCTGGACCAGCGTGCCGGGCTTCGTTCTGCGCACCAGGTGGTTGCTGACCTTGCCGTCGGGGATCGCCTTCACCGTGATCGTGAGGCGGCCGTCCTCGCGGTTCGTCGGGGAGGTGATGGAGTAGGCACGCCACAGGCGCACCCCGTCGACGTCGACCCCGATCCGTACGTACTGACCGGCCGTGTGGCCGCGCCAGCCCCGTCCCGGCCTGATCACGATGGTCGCGGCGTCACCCGTCTCGGGGTGCACGGCCTCGATACGCCCCCGCAGGTCGGCGCCCGCACGCAGCGGGCTGACCAGGTCGAGGTAGTCCGACGGCAGTACCGGCGTCGTGACCATCTCCAGCAGCTTCCATGCCCTGCTGCGGAGGGCTGTGCTCGTCATGGTGCCAGCTTGCTGCGTCTCAGGGCGTAAAGTCCTGACCGTAGGACGTGAATCTGATCGACGGAATTGTTCGCGGGGAATAAGAACGTGAGCCATGTAACCCAGCGGGCCAGCGAGCTGGCCTTGGACGAGACGACGGTCACCGCGCTTCGGGCCGCGCTGAAGACCACCGCCGACGAGGTCGTCCAGGCGATCATCGATGAAGTCCCTTCCTACGCCAACGCCCTTTCGGGCAGCATGGGCGGCACCATCCGCCGAGCGGTCCGCACCGCCCTGGGGCACTATCTGGACCTCGCCAGCGGGAACGCCGCAGGCGGCGACGGCGGTGACGCGGCGTACGAGCTGGGCCGCGGCGAGGTCCGCGACGGCCGTTCGATGGACGCCCTGCTCAGCGCCTACCGCGTCGGTGCCCGTGTGGCCTGGCGATGCCTGGCGGCGGGTGCCGTACCCGCGGGTCTGCCCGCCGCCGAGGTCGCCAAGTTCGCCGAGCTGACCTTCGCCTACATCGACGAGCTCTCCGCCGCGAGCGCCGCGGGCCACGCCGATGAGCTGGCCGCCCGGGGCAGGGATCACGAGCGGCACCTGGAACACCTGGCCCGCGACCTCCTCGCCGGCGCGAGCCCGGACGTGCTGCTGGCCTCCGTTCAACGGGCCGGGTGGCAGCCTCCGGTTTCACTGACCGCGGTCCTGCTCCCCGCCGCCCAGGCCCGGCCTGCCTACCGTGCGCTCGACCCGAGCACCCTCGTCCTCGACGATCTGCCGGACGCCACCGGTGTGTTGCTCGTCCCCGACGCCGACCGATCACATCTCTTGCGGCAGATGACCGACCGCACCGCCGTGGTCGGCCCGGCCCGGCCATGGACGCGTGCGTCCGCCTCGTACGCACGAGCCGTACGCGCGCGCTCCCTCTCCGCCGATATCCGCGACACCGAGGACCACCTGCCCGAACTGGTGCTGACCGCCGACATGGACGCGTTCGCGGACCTGCGTGCACGGGCCCTAGCACCGTTGCGGACCTTGCCCGTAGCGACCGCACGGCGGCTGGAGGAGACCTTGCGGGAGTGGCTGCTGCACCAGGGCAGACGGGACGAGGTGGCGGCGGCGTTGTTCGTCCATCCCCAGACGGTCCGGTACCGGATGGCGCAGGTGCGGGAGCTGTTTCCGGATCTCGCGTCGCCACAGCGGGTCCTTGAACTGACGCTGGCGGTGGGGCTTCGGGGCAACTGACCCGTACCCGGCCCCTCCCAACCTTGGGCGACCGCTGATCGACGTTGTGTCAGGGGCATCTGATAGACCCTGGGCATGGCGTTCTTGGCGGTGGTCGAAGGTGATACGGGCGGATGGCGCGTCGATCGGGATGCGCTGACCGAGGCGATCCGTGCCAGGTGGCCTGAGGTCGAGATCGATTCGTCGCCCCGAAGTGAAGTGCGCAGTCTCATCTGGATGTTCGACACGGAGAACGGCCCAGGTGAAGCGTGTCTGCACGAGGACAGTACATGCCTGTACACGGATGTTTGGGCGGAGGACGCGATCTGGTTGGCGATCGCCTTCCGCAGGCTGACACCCACGCACCTCGACCTGGTGTTCTGCGATGAGGGCTACACCTTCGACGTGCGTCTGCCACCAGGGAGCACCCAGGCCGAACTGGTTGCCCTGGTGAATGTGTTGGGTTGAGCCTGGCCCAGCAACGGAGGGACCGCGGGAACTGGTCGCGCGGGCGGAGCCAGGCGGCGGGCCGGCTGCGGAGGACGATGACGTACGAGGTACCGCAGAGTCGGCCGGCCGGGGAGCGCTACACCCGGGGCGGCAACCTGCCGGGCACCAGACGTAAAGGGTCCGATGGGTCACCGCACGGTCCTACTACCGAGTGCCACGCTCATGCTTTTTGACGAATGTGTAGCCTTTCGGGACGTTGTGTGATCCAGCGAGACCGGCCCGTCGGTGTTCTTCCTCGTATGCGGCTTTGGCTTCATCGCTCGCTGTCTTGCCAAGGTGACCGATCTGCATGAGATGTCCAGCCACCTGGTGGCGGGATGTCGCACTGGGCAGATTCACGACCTGGTGGTGGATCTCGACCGGGGCTGGGTGCAGATTGGGTGTGTAGCACACCAGACGGATCTGTACTTGTCCTGGCCGGGCGGGGAAGTCGAGAGTGCGGTCGGCTCCGTGGCTTCCCTTCTCCCAGGTGAGGTGTCCGTTGGCGATGAGTTCGTTCACGCACGAGCGGATCGCGTCGCTCGCCCATGAGGAGCCGCGGGACGAGGCACGGACGTTGTCGATCAGATTGCGCATCGGCAGGAGCGCGCGGCCTCTTTCGTCGAGGTAGCCCAGTTCCCGAACTGTGTCCCGCACGAGACGCTGGAGTTCGGACAGATTGACGTCCTGTTTGGGGTTCCTGCCCTTGGCCAGTTCCCGGGCCACAACGCGGGGATCATATTCGTGGAGCATCCTCCGCCCGGCCAAGTCGACGGGCTGTTCAAGAGCGGTGACCACCAGCTTGAAATTTTGCCCCGGGCTCCATCTGCCCGTGACGCGAGTGCCGGTCATGATGCCGGCACGCGGCCAGTCCACATGCCTCAGGTGCTGCTGGTCCTTCGTGAGCCGAGCGTGCAGGGGCATTTCCAGCAGAAGCTTTCTGTGGTGTCCGCCGCAGATGATGGTCAGCTTCGGAGACCAGGTCGTGTACCGGGATATGGCTGAAGAGGTTGCCTGCGCGAGTTGCTGTGCCACCTGTGGGGGTAGAGGGCAGTGTCTGGCGGCCAGATGGCGTTTGCGGACTACGAACTTCCACTCGACCGTAGTCCCATCCTCAATGACCTCGTGCGGATCGCCGGGATCGAACTGCCGGATCAACACGTTGGCTTCGCCCTCGTGGTCGGACGAGGAGTCCGGCGCCTCAGAGGAGCTGCGCGGAGAGGCGGCCGCCTTTTCCGAGAGGTCACGCCCGTAACATCCGTTGCAGCAAAGCACCTTGGAACCGTGAACCGGAACAGCGACCGAACGAGCCGTCTTCGTCTGATGGCAGCGACTGCAGGTGAACGTAGCGACGGATTCCAACCGCAGCAACTGCCAACCGAAGCGCGGCGGATGGCTGTGCACGATCCGCCGATTGAGAAGTGTCGATTCCTCGGTCTCCATAGCATGCCCCCCACGAACATGATGGCTGACGGCCGGCTCCTTTCAGAAGCCGATGGCTGAAAGATACGGCCCCATTCACAGCGTGATCAAGGTGTGGGTGAAGCATTGAGCGCAGGTCTCTTTCCTCCTCGCACTGCTCCCGAAGCCGCAACGCAGTCACGCTGCGGTCTTTGAGGGGACGTCGGCCCCACCGGATGCCTTTCTGGCCGCGGATACGGGTGCGTTCAGGGACAGCAGCGGGTCGAGCTCGACAGCACCGGATCGGGTTCGCGATCGCGGTGCACTCTTGACCGTCAGGCGGTGCGCACCGCCATCAGCAGTCCGCTCGCCCATGCCATGCGGACGCACCGGAAGTCCTTGCGTTCGTCTAGTTCGGCCAGAAGGCGTTTGACGGATGCTTCGTGGCCCTCCGGCCAGCCGGGCTGGGGGAAGAGGTCGTCGATCAGGTAGATCCCGCCGGGGGCCACGAGGTCCAGGGCCTGGTCGAGGTGGGTGAACTTGCCCGGCCAGGTGTCTGCGAAGACGAGGTCGAAGGGGGCGCCGTCGAAGTCTTCGAGCCATGCGCCGCCGTCTCCGGAGACGAACGTCACCCGCGGGTCGGAGCCCAGTTGTTCTTGGGCGAAAACCTGGAAGGCCGGGTCGAGTTCGACAGTGGTCAGACAGGAATCGGCGTCCATGCCGCTGAGGAGCCAGGCCGTGCCCTCTCCGACTCCGGTGCCGAGTTCGAGGATCCGGCCCCCGGGCCGGGCGGCGGCGAGTGCTGCCAGCAGGCTTCCTGTGCGGTCTTCGCTGGACATGATGAAGCCCGCGTCGCGCGCCTTGGAGCGCAATGCCGGCAGGGCGGTCGGGATGCGGCTCGGTGTGTCGTCCATGCGCCGATGATGTGGGGACCACGTCATCGCGGGCAACGTGAATTCTCGTCTTGCGTGTCGGCGGCGGCAGACCACCGACGACGAAGCCGACCGCGTCCCGGGCCACGCGGGGCGGCCGCCAGTCGGACGACGATGAAGACGACCTCTCCCATCTTCAGACCGATCAGTTGAGTCACCCGCTCGTTGCCGTTGCCGTTGCCGTTGCCGTTGCCGTTGCCGTTGCCGTTGCCGTTGCCGTTGCCGTTGCCGTTGCCGTTGCCGTTGCCGTTGCCGTTGCCGCTGCCATTGCCGCTGCCGCTGCCGCTGTGGGGCTGAGCGAGAAGGACTGGCGCGGGCGCACCCCGCCGCAGCGCCCCTCCCGGGCGTTGCCGCGCCATGGCGATCAACTGGCCACCGGCCAGAGCGGATCCGACAGGAGGCCTGGATCGGTCGACGGTGGCGAGCGGCAGAGCTCCCAGGCTGCGGCGAGGCGAACGGCGAAGTGCACCTCGGCGTCCGGGCCAAGGACTCTGCGACTGTCGCGCGGACGGACGAGAGTCCGGCTGCTCGACCTGCTGGCAGGCGCGAGACGTCCGGCACATGCACATACCTGGAGCGGCTCAGTCACCGTGAGCTATGTGGCCGTCGTTCGCATCGCGGGCGCGGTGGTGAACAGAGCGGTCACGGCCGCCCGGACCTGATGGGCGACGATCTCCGGGCTGGACGCGTCGAGCTTGCCGTCGAGGTGCAGGAAAGCCAGGCCGTGGACGAGCGCCCAGACTGTGGTCGACAGGGCGCCGGCGTCCGCGTCCGCGTCGGGGAAGGCGCGGCGGACGATGCTGTGGACGTACTCCGAGATGACAGCGGTAGCCGCGACTCGCTCTTCGCTGGTCGGATCGCAGGGTTCGGCGAACATCGCTCGGAACAGGGCGGGGTGATCGAGGGCGAACTGCACGTAGGCGACGGCGACGGCGGACAGGTCCTCGGCCGTCGTGGGGGTGGGGTGTGCCGTCGCGAGGTTCGTGGCGAGTTCGCGGTATCCCTCGGCGGCCACCGCGGAGACGAGTGCGTCCCGGTCCGCGAAGTGGCGGTAGGGGGCCGTGGCTGAAACTCCGGCTCTGCGTGCGACCGCTCTGAGGGACAGTGCGGCACTGCCGTCTTCCTCCAGCAGTTCCCGCGCGGCACGCAGACAGGCCGCGCGCAGGTCTCCGTGGTGGTACGTGGCTTGCGGCACAGGTCACACTCCCTCATGTTTACGCCGCTTACATCTTCCCCTAATGTGAACGGTGCACACATCGTAGGTGATGGAGACGGAAGAAGGTAACTCGTATGTCCAGCGAGCTGTTCATGCCGCTGCCCCTGCGCTCGGGGCAGGTTCTGCGCAACCGGGTCGCGAAGGCGGCGATGGAGGAGAACATGGCCGGTGACGGCCAGCTTCCCGACGAGAAGCTTCTGACGTTGTACCGAAGCTGGGCCGCTGGGGGAGCGGGCCTGTTGATCACTGGAAACGTCATGGTCCACGCGGAAGCACTGACCGGCCCCGCGGGTGTCGTGCTCGACGAGGCCGCTCCGCTGGCCCCGTTCACGGAGTGGGCCCGGGCCGGCAAGAGCGGTGGAGGGGCGATCTGGATGCAGATCAACCACCCGGGCCGCCAGATCGGGTCCGACATGCCGGGAGTCGTGTGGGGGCCCTCCGACGTGGGCGTCGACCTCGGCAAGCACAGCAGCCGCTTCGGCCGCCCCACCGCGATGACCGCGGAGCAGATCGAGGCCACCGTGACCCGCTACGCGGTCACCGCCCACCGGGCCGAGAAGGCGGGGTTCGACGGCGTGGAGATCCATGCCGCACACGGATACCTGCTGTCGCAGTTCCTGTCTCCCCTGGTCAACAAGCGCACCGACCGGTGGGGCGGATCGCTGGAGAACCGGGCCCGGATGCTGCTGGACGTGGTCCGCGCGGTGCGGAGTGCCGTATCGCCCGCCTTCGCGGTCGCGGTCAAGCTGAACTCCGCGGACTTTCAGCGCGGCGGCTTCGACGCCGACGACGCGCGGCAGGTGATCGGGATGCTCGAGCCGCTGGGCGTCGACCTGGTCGAACTGTCCGGCGGCAGCTACGAGAGCCCGGCCATGTCCGGCCGTGCCGCCGACTCCCGCACACAGGCCCGTGAGGCCTACTTCCTGGACCTCGCCGAAGACCTCGTGGGAACCAGCCCGCTGCCCCTGATGCTCACCGGCGGCATCACCCGCCGCGAGACGGCCGAGAAGGTCCTTGCCGGCGGAGTGGCGGTCGTCGGGATGGGCACCGCGCTCGCCGTCACCCCCGACCTGCCCGACCGCTGGCGTCACGGCCGGGAGGCCGACCGGCAGCTACGGCCGGTGACCTGGTCGGACAAGGCCCTCGCCTCTGCCGCGAGCATGGCCCAGGTCCGCCATCAGATGCGCCGGACGGCCCGCGGCAGCAGGCCCACCCCCAACACCCACCCGGCAGTGGCGCTGCTGGCCGAACGGCGCAGGCAGCGACGCGCCCTGCGCCGCTACCGCCTGTGGCTGACCGAAGCACGTGTCTCGTCGGCCCGGTAGGGCACTCAGAAGAAGAGGCCCGGTAGGGCACTCAGAAGAGGAAGCGAGCCGGACAGGTGGGGCTCTCGCCCGTGCCCCGGCAACTTGGTCCGTCGCCCCTCGTTGCCGCGGGCCGATGCTGACCCGGCGGCCCACGCTGCGCACCGGCTCCGCACGATGCCTGGGGTGACCTGGCACCCGAGATGCCACGGTGACCTGGCAGATCTCGCCACAAGGAAGGGCCGACATGACCAAGGCGCTGTTCGTCGTCTCCGCGGCTGACCGCTGGACGCTGAAGGACGGAGAGACGCATCCCTCCGGATTCTGGGGGGGAAGAGCTGGCGATGCCGCACAAGATCTTCGCCGAGGCGGGCTGGGACATCACGATCGCGACACCCGGCGGCAAGGCGCCCACGCTGGACCGGCTGAGCATGTCCCGCACCGCCGGCCGGCCCTCGAAGCTCCGCGAGGTCGCCGCGTACCTGCGGTCCATCGAAGCCCAGCTGAACAGCCCGATGACGCTGGACCGGGTCGATCCGGACGCCTACGACGTCGTGTTCTACCCCGGCGGACACGGCCCCATGGAAGACCTCGCCGTCGACCCGGTCTCGGGAGCACTCATCACCCGGGTGCTGGCCTCGGGCAAGCCGCTCGCCTTGCTGTGCCACGCACCGGCGGCCGCCTTCGCCGCGCGGAATCCGGACGGATCGTGGCCCTTCAGGGGCTACCGGATGACGGGGCTGTCGAACTTGGAGGAGAAGCTCAACAGCTTCGGCCGCAAGGCGATCTGGCTGCTGGAGGACCGACTGCGGCAAAGCGGGGCGCACTACGTCAAGGCCCGCCTGCCGCTGCGCCCCTTCGTGGTCGTCGACCGCAACCTGTACACCGGACAGAACCCGCCGTCCTCCGAGCGCCTGGCCGAGCGGCTCGTCGCCGACGTGAACGCCAGGGCAGCAGTGTGATCCGTGGACGGCGGACCCCGGACGGCTGTCTCGTCCCGTCTCGGGCGGGCCCTGCGAAGGGACTCGCGACCGAGTTGCAGCCCAGGATGCGGGCGCGAAGCATGAAGGGGGGCGGCGTTCCCGCCCGCGCCGAGGTGCGCCAGGAGCGAGGGGTGGGGGAAGACGCTGATCAGGGGACATTTCGTGTGCTCGTGACTTGGAGTCGACATGAGTGAGCTACCGCCGCCGATCACCCCCTACCTCGAGCCTGCCGCGAAGGAGCTCGCCGAGGCGACCGACCCGCATCCGCGCATCTACGAGGTGCCACCGGAGAAGGGCCGGGACATCCTTCTCGGTCTGCAGAGCGATGCCGGCGTGCCCCGGCCGGACGTCGACGAGGAATGGGTCGAGGTCGATGCCGGGCAGTGGGGAACCGTGCGCACGCGCATCATCCGGCCCAAAGGTGTGAGCGGGCCGCTGCCGGTGGTGTTCTACATCCATGGTGCCGGCTGGGTCTTCGGTGACGACAAGACGCACGACCGCCTCTTCCGTGAACTCGCGGTCGGCGCCGGCGCCGCAGGAGTGTTCCCCGTCTACGACCGGGCGCCGGAGGCCAAGTACCCCACCCAGGTCGAGCAGAACTACGCAGTGGGCCAATGGGTCCTGGAGCACGGATCGGAGCACGGCCTGGACACCTCGCGGATCGCGGTGACCGGCGAGTCGGTGGGCGGCTGCATGTCGGCGGTGTTCACGCTGATGAACAAGGAGCGCGGAGGCATCGACCTCAAAGCCCAGGTTCTGCTGTACCCGGTGACCAACGCCGACTTCGACACCCCGTCCTATCTGCAGTTCGCCGAGGGGTACTACCTGACCCGCGACGGCATGAAGTGGTTCTGGGACGCGTACACCAGCGACGACGCGCAGCGCACGGAGGTGTACGCCTCCCCGCTGCAGGCCTCCCTGGAACAGTTGCGCGGGCTGCCCACGACACTGGTCATCACCGACGAGGCCGACGTGCTGCGGGACGAGGGCGAGCAGTACGCGAACAAACTGCGTGAGGCCGGAGTGGACGTCACCTCCGTCCGCGTGGCCGGCATGGTCCACGACTTCCTGCTCCTGGACAGTCTGCGCGACACGCGCGCCGCGAACGTCGCCCGCAGGCTCGCCGTCGACGTGCTCAGGACGGCGCTGCACGACTGAGCCCCACCGCCCAAGGTCCGGGCCCCCAGGCGCCGTTGCGCCTGCGGGCCCGGACCTTGGGCGTGTGCGCAGCACCTCACGCGAGACATGCCGGAGCAGTGTTGACGGTGCATACATTGAACGTTAAGGTCATGTGTGCACCGTAAACATCGAGGTGAGGAAGCACGTCATGCCAGCACACACGCAGAAGGACACGGTCGAGGTCGACCTGGGCGGCCGCACGGTCACCGTCCCTCGAGGCGGCCTGTACGACCGTTACCGGATGGTCCCCGACCTGGATGAAGTTGCCAGGGACCCCCGCGTCAGCGGTGTCGACTTCTTCCGTCGGCTTCCGAAGACCAGGGTCGACTCACCGATCGGCAGCACGCTCACGCCGAACTACTACTACGCCATCGCGACCGCACGGCTCACCATGCTCGCCCCCTCCCGCGCCATTCGTTCCCGCCTCCCCAGGGAACTGGCGCCGCTGGAGATCGCCCCGGGCCTCGGCCTCATCTCGGTGATGTTCTTCCGCTACGACGTGTGTGACATCGACTTCTACACCGAGGCCGCCGTCGGCATCGCGGTCAAACCGGCCCGGCACGGCGGGCTGGGTTTCTTCGACCTCGTCGCGGGCCTGAAGAACGAGCACCTCGACTCCTACGTCCTCTCCCTCCCGGTGAGCAGCGAGATCGCCCAGGTGCGCGGACACGACGGCTACGGCTTCCCCAAGTGGGTCACCGATATCGATGTCGGCATCGACGCCCAGCGCACTGAGGCACGGGTGGCCAACGACGCAGGTGGAACCGACCTCTTCCTCCAGGTGGCCACGCCCAGGCAGACCGCCTGTCGCAGCGGCGAGCGAGTCGCCTCACTCACCTCCTACACCTCCATCGACGGTGCCTGGCACTCGACGCTGAGCCAGACCAACGTGCTGTCGGCCGGCACGACACGCCGTCCGCGCCACCTCCACCTCCAAGTCGGCGAGGGTCGCATGGCAGACGACCTGCGCTCCCTGAGGCCGATACGAACCCTTCAGCTCGACGTGATGACACAGGGTCAGCTCGCGCTCCACATGCCGGTGCCCACCTCCGTCCCGATCCGGAACAAGTAGCAACGGAGCCCTGCCATGGTCACCGAACACGCGCCCCGCCCCGCGACCGCCCGAGGCGTCGGACTGCCCCCGTCGCTTTCCCCGGGCCGCATCGAGCACCTCGCACAGCGCATTGCCGCCGCCCCGGATGCCGCCCGGACCACAACCACCGCCCCCTACACGGGCTTGCCCCTGGCCGACCTGCCGGTCTCGACACCCGGCGACGTCGACGACGCATTCGCGCGCGCCCGCATCGCCCAGAGAGCCTGGGCCGCCCTGCCGCTGAGCAGGCGCAAGAAGATTCTGCTGCGGTTCCACGATCTCGCCCTCGCCCGCCAGAACGAGGCCCTGGACCTGATGCAGGCGGAAAGCGGCAAGACCCGCCGTGACGCCTTCCTCGAGGTGATCGACATCGCGATCACCGCCCGCTACTACGCGCGCGGCGGCGCCCAATACCTGCGGCCCAGGCGCCGCCGCGGTGCGATCCCGGTGCTGACCCACACCACCGAACTCCGCCATCCCAAGGGGATCGTCACGGTGATCTCGCCGTGGAACTATCCGTTGAGCATGGCTGCCGGCGACGCCATCCCCGCACTGCTGGCGGGCAACGCCGTCGTGCAGAAACCCGACACCCAGACGGCTCTCACCGCACTGTGGGCGCTCGATCTCATGCACGAGGCCGGGCTGCCCGCCGGCGTGTGGCAGATGGTGGTGGGCCGAGGCAGTTCCATCGGTCAAACGCTGATGGACAACGCCGACTACGTGATGTTCACCGGATCCACCGCCAGCGGACGTCAGATCGCCCGCGACGCCGGGCAGCGCCTCATCGGCGCGTCCCTGGAACTCGGCGGCAAGAACGCCATGATCGTCCTCGATGACGCGGACATCGACAAGGCCGCCGACGGCGCGGTCGCCGCCTGCTTTCCCTCGGCCGGGCAGCTCTGTGTCTCCATCGAGCGCCTTTACGTCGCCGAGTCCATCCGTGAGCAGTTCATCGACGCGTTCGTCGCCCGCACCAACCGGCTGGTGATCGGCGCCGCCTACGACTACAGCATCGACGTCGGCAGCCTCACCAACTCCTCCCAGATGGAGACCGTCACTCGACATGTCGACGACGCCATCGCCAAGGGCGCGACCGTTCTGGCCGGCGGACGCGCACGACCGGATCTGGGGCCGCTGTTCTACGAGCCGACCATCCTCACGAGCGTCACCCCCGACATGACGCTGTACGACGACGAGACCTTCGGACCCGTCGTCTCCGTCTACTCCTACCGGGACGTCGACGAAGCGGTCGCACGGGCCAACTCCACTCCGTACGGCCTCAACGCCAGCGTGTGGACCGGCAACGGAGCCCGCGGCCGGGCCGTCGCAGCCCGCATCCACGCCGGCACCGTCAATGTCAACGAGGCCTTCGCCGCGGCCTGGGGCAGCATCGACGCACCCATGGGAGGCATGGGTGACTCCGGACTCGGCCGCCGCCACGGTGCCGACGGCATCCTCAAATACACAGAGCCGCAGACCGTGGCCCACCAACGAGTGCGGGCCTTCACCCCGCCCACCCGCATCTCACCCGAGACCTGGGCGACCCTCGTGACCGGCGCACTGAAGATGATGAAAGCGACGGGTGTGCGCTGACGTGTGACAAGCGGTGACGGCGAGCCGTACCCACCGCCTCCTCTGCTGACAGGACACGCTGGCGCAACCGGATGGTCCATCCGAGTGGATGCGCGACACCAGATCCCACGGCAAGTCGACGCCCATTTTCGGATGTTAACTTGGCTGAAAATCAACGGGTTTGCCCAGGGGTCGGCAGGTTTATGGCCAGTGTGATCCGGCGGCGGCCTGCACCCTCATCCTCAGAGGAATTCCCATGCGCGCACGACGTTTGAGCTGGGCCGCCGCCACGGCAGCCGGTCTCCTCGGCCTGCTGTCGTTCTCCCTCGCCCCTTCAGCCTCCGCACACCAGAGCAGCCAGTCGCGCCCGAAGCCGACGGTCGTCCTGGTTCATGGCGCCTTCGCCGACGCGTCCGGCTGGAACGGTGTGGTGAAGCGCCTTCTGAACGACGGCTACAAGGTCGTCGCCCCGGCCAATCCGCTGCGCGGTCTGCCGCAGGACGCGACCTACATCGCCAGCGTCTTGAACAACATCAAGGGCCCTGTGGTGCTGGTCGGACACTCGTACGGGGGCGCGGTCATCACCCAGGCCGCCGCCGGTGATCCCGACGTCAAGGCCCTCGTCTACATCGCCGCCTTCATGCCCGACCGGGGCGAGGTCCTAGGAGAACTCGCGGCCAGGTCCCACGACTCGCAACTCCAGCCTGCCCTGCGCCCCGCACCGTTCGCCAACGCCGACGGCTCCACCGGCATCGAACTCACCATCGATCCGGCCCAGTTCCACAAGGTGTTCGCCGCCGATCTGCCCAAGTCCCAGACCCGGATCATGGCCGTCGAGCAGCGTCCCATCAGCGCTTCCGCCTTCGAGGACGCCCCCACCGCCGCGGCCTGGCGCACCATCCCGTCCTGGGCCCTGGTCGCCAAGCAGGACAAGGCCATCGGTGCCGACCTGGAACGCTTCGAAGCCCGCCGTGCCGGTTCCCACACGGTCCAGGTCAACGGCTCCCACGTCGTCATGATCTCTCACCCCGGCGTCGTGACCCACCTCGTCGAAACCGCCGCGAAGGCCACGGCCCAGTAGCCACCCGGAAGCCGAACTCCGGAAACTCGAACGGCTGGGGCTTGAGGGCCCTGGCCGTTCGGGCTCGCTCAGCTCCCCTTCGACCGCATGGCCTCATCGATGTTGTCGACCACACCCATGGTGTTCTCCCAGATGTACACGTACCAGGAGGCGAGTTCGGGCTTCCATAACCGGCACGTCTGTCGCTACGAGCCCGCCGCGGGATCGCCGTCGCCGAGGCCTATCCACCAGTGCCCGTCGTCCTTCACCAGCAGCAGCTCCTGCCGCTGCCCGGTTTGTTCGTACGTCACTGTCACCGGGTTGAAGTAGGGGACGACGCCCTCCAGTACGGTGACTTCGACAGGGCCGCCCGCCGCTTGACCGTACTCGCGCACGTACTTGGCCGCGGTGGGGCCGGGCTGCGCGTAAGCGGGGCCGGCCAACTCGGCGATTCCCTTCGCGTCACCGTCCTTGAGGCGCTGCACGTAGACCCGTACGAGAGTGTCGACGTCCTCGGCCGTCTCCTGTACGTCGGGGTACGTGGACTTTTCCGCGCGCACTGTCACGTCGACCCGGGGCGCGTCCGCCAGGGCATAGGGCTCGTGGAACCAGGTCCACCACACCCCTGCAGTGACCCCGACGACCAGCAGGCCACCGCCGAGCGCGGAAGTCAATTTCTTCATGCGTGCCTTTCCTCTGCCCAGTTGGACCAGCGTCGTCGAAGGTCGGCCGACCCTGCGGATCGGCCGTGCCACATCCGTGCCGGGTCGGGAGGGGAAGCACGGGGGATCGCGGAGGATCAGCCCCAGTCCGCCGGATGCCATGAGGCTACTCCGTGGCCACTGACGACGACCGCCGGGCGGACTGTCTCGGGTTCCGTCTCAGCCTGGCTCACCAGTGCTCAGCCGAGACCGGAAGCCGTCCCAGCCTGGTCACGAGCGCTCAGGGAAGGCCGGTACGGCCCTGCCGCCGCCCAGCTCCCCGCCGCCGCCCAACTCCCCGCCAACCAGGTGCCCAGCGGAGACGACTTTCCCAAGCCGGATGGCGACGCTCAGGCGTTGGGTGCCCTCTCGACGGTGTCGAGCGGGATGTCGATGCGGGTGTCGTCTCCGAAGATCTGCACGATCAGCTGTACGCGCTGACGCTCCCGGTCGACAGCGTAAACCGGCCCGGTGAACTGCGCGAAGGGGCCATCAGTCACCAGGACGGTGTCTCCCGGCTGAAGCTCCGAGGCACTCGGCATGGTCACTCCCTCGAACGGCTGGCCTGCGACGTCGCCAGCGTACTTGGGACGCGGGTGGTGCCCGCATGGTCGGTGAGCAGGTCGTGCAGGGCTCGTTGTCAGTCGTGGCCTGTACGGTCCCGCCCATGGCTGAAAGACCAACTACAAGCTGGCGTGAAGGCATAGCTCAGGAAGCCGAGGAGCTTGCCGCCGGCACCCTGGATCCCGACTGCGCCTGCATGGCGGACCTGTTCCCCGAGGACCTGCTCGCCGAGACCGATACCGTCCTCGACACCTTCGACAGAGACCTTCCTGGACTTGCCGAGGTCACTGACGCGCAGATCTTCGCCGTGGTGGAACGCGTCGTCCTGGCCCTGAACGCGGTGAACGACGCCCGCAACGGCGGCGCCTTCGAGACCGAAGAGCGTGAGCAACTGTGTCACTACATCGACACATCACTCACCGAGCACGGTGTCGACGTCAGCGCGCTGACGGCTCGCCACGGACTGGGTCGGTACCAGCTCACGGACAAATGGCGGAAGTGGTAAATCCGTTCCCCGACCCGAGCCGCTGAACATCGCATCACGAGGCTCGGAGGTATGCGCTGCGCGCTCTCCGCCTTGGACACGGCGTCATTTGAGGGCGCCCGGCCGTGCCGCGCCCTCGCCACCTCGACTCCGAAAATCATTGTCCGATCGTCGGAACACGGTGATAGAGAGTCCATGTGACGACGACACTTACGTTCCCCGCTCTGTTGCGACTGATCGACGAACGGGCGACTGCCTTCCGCGCCGCGGTCGCTTCCGCGCCCAGCCTCGACGCACAGGTGCCGACCTGTCCGGAGTGGACGCTGTTCGATCTGGCGCAGCACATCGGCGAGGGGCGTCGCGACTGGGCCGTCACCGTCGCCGCGGGGCCTGCTCCGGCCAAGTCCGCGGCGGAGGGCGCCCCGGCTGCGCCTCGGGAGCGCGGGGACCTGGTGGCATGGTTGGCGGAGTCCACGGAGCAACTGGTGGACGCGTTGCGGAAGGCCGGCCCGGATGGCGGTTGCTGGACGTGGTGGGGCGCGTCCCAGTCGCCGGAGACCTGTGCCGCCGTCGCGCGGCACCAGCTCCAGCAGATGGCGGTGCACACCTACGACGCCCAGGTCACCGTGGGGGCCCCGGAGCCGCTGCCGGAAGAGGTGGCACTCGACGGTGTCGAGGAGTTCCTGTTCACCTGCGTCGCCACGACGAGTGCGTGGCCGCACAAGCCCACTGCCTTCGACTTCCACGCCACCGAGGGCCACTCCTGGCGCCTCACGGTCGACGGCGACGGCGCACGCTCCACCCGTATCCCCGCGCCCGGCACGACCCCTGTCGCCGCTGCCGACGAGGGCCCGAACGCGGCCGGTGTCTCCGTTCGCGGCACGGCCAATGAGCTGGTTCTCTTCGTGTACGACCGCATCCCGGCGGACTCCCTGCAGATGGAGGGAGACGCAGGTTTGTTCGACCTGCTCCGTGAGTGGGAGCCGGAGGAGTAGGACGCGTGCAGTGGCGCGGCGAAGCAAGTCTCGTCAAGGCTGAAAGCGGGGTCTGACACAAGAGGCTGACACCGACACGCACCAAGCGAAGCTATCGGTGTCGGACCTCGCCCCAGCAGATGTTCTCCGCGTGGCGCAACGTCTTCCGCCTCTCGCTGCCGAACAGGAAGCCCAAAACCAAGACGCCGGAACCCGAGCGGGAGCTGTCGCGGCCTGATGCCCGGTCTCAGTCGATCGGCCTGATTCGCTGCCCTATAGGCGGTACGGTCTGATGTGGGTCAGCACTGGCCGTGGGGGTGTGGTGACGGGCATCGAGATCGCGATCGGGTACCTGTTCGCCTGGGCTGTTCGGAAGGCCCAGCGTGTCGCCGGACAGGCGGACGACGAAGTCGACCGAGCGCTGGACGTCGGGATGGTCCGCCTGCACGACGTGGTGGGCCGGAAACTTGGCGACGATCCCGCGCTGCAGCGACTGACGGAGGAAGCGGAGAGCGGGCGCGAGTCGCTCAGTGACCGGACTCGGGAGCGGGTCCTGCTCGCGCTGGAGGAGGCCGACGAGACCGACGACGGCTTCGCTGCCGACCTTGAGCAGGCGGTGGCTCATCTTCGATCCCTTGGTCCGGCACCCGGTGACGGGCCCGGAGGTGACCATGTCGAGTTTCATCACAGCACCTTCCACGGACCGGTCCAGGCCAAGGGAGTCCAGCACATTCACCGTGGCGCCGCATCATGACCGACGGACATAGACCGCACGGTGCTCCGGACGAATTCGAGTTCCGAGGCAACGCCTTCCAAGGCCCCTTTCAGGCCGACGGTGTCCAGTACATCCATTACCACGGTGCACCAGCGGCTCCCCCTCGAGCGCCCAAGTGGTGGCGGCGGCGGGCGACGGGCGCCTTCGCGGCCCTGGCGTTGGTCCTTGCCGTGGGAGGCACGTACGCGGTGTACGGGCTGGGGTTCTCGGGCGGCACGGCGAAAGGGATTCCGGTGCCACGGCCGGTGAATCCCGGCAACGCGAAGCTCCCGTCGTACCTGCACATCCAGGCGCAGGAGCAATGTGCCTCCAGCGTCAACTACTACGCGGAGAACGCAGAGGACTACCAAAAGGGGCGACATGCCGGGCAGCGGCGCCTCGGACCGATAGCCGTCGACATCACCAGTCAGACGTCCGCCGAAGAGGCCGTGCTGCTGGTGGGCATGCGCGTGCTGGATCTGCAGCGGAAGGCGCCTCCCACCACAGGCATCGCCGTCGCGGACGGAGGGTGCGGATCGCCGGCGGACTTCAGGACGTTCAGGGCCGACCTGGACAAGACCGATCCGCCCATCATCGCGAAGGCCGCGAAGCGACCACCGGTTTCGTTCCCGTACAAGATCTCGTCAAAGGATCCCGAGGTCTTCGAGCTCACCGTGGACAACACCACCTGCTTCTGCGCCTTCGCCGTCGAGATCGACTGGGTCGCCGCCGGAAAGGCCGGCAGGACGATCCTGGACAATGGCGGGTCGGGCTTCCTGTCGGGCGCGGCTCCCAAGGTCCCCGCGTACACGGTCGACTCGTCCAACCGACTGCAGCGGGCGCCCTATCAGCGGCTTTTCCCGTCGAGCTCGTAACACGAGCCGGGCGTTGCGAGGGTGCCGTGCCGGATTGACTGTGTCCCGCTCGCGGCCTGCCCGGGAGGCTACCCGGCGTTCTTCTGCGCGCCGTTCAGGACAGCGCTCAGGTCCAGTGCCGTGGACGTCGGGTTGGGTGGCGGGTTGAGGACGACCTGCGGCTGCCCCGGTGCCGGTGGCGGGGGAGTCATGTCGGACTTGGGCAGCTTCGGCGGAGTGGTCTGGTTGAAGACCGTGGTGTCGAAGTCGACGAGCCCTGTCTTCTCCATCACGGTGATGTGGTCGAGCACCGTGTTGTTCGCCTGGTCGGCCAAGGCACGGACCAAGCTGTTTTTCGTGGTCGAGCGGACTTTGGCGATCGCGTTGAAGATGGAACCGTGAGTCATCCGCAGGATGTTGGCGAAGTCGGTGTCGAACTGCCGCCCCGACTCGGCCTGTAGCTGGCTGACGAAACCTTGCTGCTGAGGACTCGCCACGTTGGGCAGGGTGATGTTCAACATCGGTGCGATCTTGCGGCAGCTCACATCCAGGGCGGCATGGCCGTCCACGAGGTGCTGGCTCGCGACCTTGACGGCCTGGCTCTGTCCCTTTTGCAGGCCGATCAGGCCCAGCGGGTGTTCCCAGAGGCCGGCCGCACGTACCTTGACGACGAAGTCCCGTTCGCCCTCTGTCAACGGCCCCCATTGAGTGTTGGCGATGATCCGGTCGTTCGAGGTCGACACCGTGCTGATGCCGAGCATCGCGGGATAGACGAGGGCGCCGAGGGTCAGGGCCAAGGCGCCGCCCACAAAGAGTGTTCCCATCACGCTTCCCGAACGCTGCACCGTTTCTCCTGCCCGTCGGTTCGTCGCCGACTTGTCGTCACCTGGTCTGGCGGCTGAAGGGGAGTACGCGCGGGAAGCCGGTCGGACTCAGTGGGCCGCGTGAAGATTTCACAGACGACGCACAGGACGATCTCCGGTCACGGTGGGACGGAAAGGACGCGACTCCACTCACGGTGGGACGGAAATGACGCGACTCCACAGCACGCACTGCTGACCGTGGTTGCCTTCACCGTCCGGTGTGGCAAGGGGCAGACCGGCGCGGCTCCTACCATCCACGCGTTCCAGGTGCTCCCTTGAAGGGGCCTTGCACCTCTGCGGTGACCCAGCCGCCGTAGAAGTCTCCGTCCTGGGCCCGTACCTCTTCATCGCCGACGACGCAGCGGTCGACGCTGCCGGCATAGAAAGCGAAGTAGTCCTTGAGAACCGTGTAAGCGGGATGGGGGTCGGCGTAGCTCCAGGCGGCACGACTACGCACGTCGTGGCCGATGATCAGGTCCCAGTAGCGTGCGCTGCCTTTCCACTCGCACCAGGAGTGCCCGTCGGCCGGGAACAGCAGATCAGTACAGACATCTCCCGGTGGGATGTAGAACGTCGGTGGATGACTGGTCTCCAGTACCCGCAAGGCGCGTCGCGTCTCGGCGACCACACGGCCACCGCATTCCACCCGGACGGGGCGGTTGTCCGGTACCACGGCGGGAGGCCGTGGATAGTCCCAGACGGACTCGACCTCGCGACCGGTGAACTGGCTCATGTCGTCTCCTCGCCCTGATCGCACGCCCGCCGCTGGAGCCTGCGTCTCCTTTTCCCCGCCTCCCGCGCCTTTGGATGAGAGGTGCATCCATGCGTACCCGCATGCGAGAAGTAGGGGTGACGTTCGTACGGCGACCGCCGGCAGGTGAGAGGCGACACCATGACGGAGTGGATGGTCAGGCCGGACGGCGGCCGTCCGCAGGGACGGGACTGTCCCCATGCCGCCGACGCGGGCCCGGCACCGGTACCCCAGAGCCGTGTGTGCACGGAGTGCTCCGCCCAGGGGCACGAGGAGACGCGGCTGAGGCTCTGCCTGACCTGCGGCCACGTGGGATGCAGCGACAGCGCGCCAGGCGCCCACGCCACCGCTCACCATGAATCGAGCGGTCACCCCCTGGTGCGGTCCGCGGAGCCGGGCGAGGAGCCGTGGGCCTGGTGCTACGTCGATGAGGTGTTCCTGTGTCCGCGACGGCCGCTCGCCACGGTGAGCGGTGAAGACCGGCTTCCCCGACCTCGGTTGGCGTGATCTTGCCGCATCACCATGGATGTATGGCCACTACATGGTGTCTACTTCTTCCGGAGCGGTCCCGTCCCGGGCCGTGCGCCGGTACAGCACGGGCCCCACACCCGCCGACGGCACCAGGACACCACCGTCGAAGGGGCTGGGTGTGGAGAGCATCACCAAGAACCGGCAGTCGTCCGACACACTGCGCGCCATGATCGAGCGCGCCTACGGCGCCGACCGGGTCCCGACCGGTGAGGGCTGGGCGAGCGAGCTGGGGCACGGCTGGTTCAACGTCGCCTACCGGATACGCCTCAGGGACGGCGCCGAGGTCGTCCTGAAGATAGCCCCGCCGCCACACGTGGAGGTCATGACCTACGAACGCGGCGCCATGGCGACCGAGCTGGCCACGATCCAACTGCTGCGCGAGCACACCTCGGTTCCGGTGCCCGCCGTCGACTTCGCCGACCGGAGCCGTGAACTGTGCGACGCCGACTGGTTCTTCATGCCGTACGTCGACGCCGACAACCTCGGAGTCATCGTCGAGTCGCTCCCGACCACCGAGCGCGACGCCTGCATGGAGCAGGTCGGTGCGGCCAACCGGCAGATCAACTCCCTGCGCGGCACGGCGTTCGGACCGCTGGCCGGACCGGGCGACAGGAGCTGGCGGCGGGTGTTCACCGGCATGCTGGAGGACGTCCTGCGCGACGGTGAGCGACGGAGCGTGGACATCGGCTGGTCCTACGACACGGTCCGCGCGGTCGTCGCCGAACACGCCGGCAGCCTCGACGAGGTCACCGAACCGCGCCTGGTCGAATGGGACCTCTGGGAAAGCAACGTCATGGTCCGTGACGGAAAGCTCGTCTGCGTCATCGACCATGAACGCGCCTTCTATGGAGACCCGTTGATCGAGGCGGGCTTCACCGGCATCCAACTGGCCGCCTTCGGCGACCCGGCGGCCTTCATGCGGGGCTACGGCCACGGCGACCTGACCGGGACCCAGCAGGTGCGCCGCCGCCTGTACGGCCTCTACTTGATGCTGATCATGGTCATCGAGACCGTGTACCGCGGTCACGCCGACACAAAGCAGTACGACTGGGCCCGCCCTCACCTCGACGAGGCGATGGCGTCGCTCGGCCGCACGCGACGGTGACCACCACCCCGCTCGCCCGCGTCCCCGACGCCACCACCCGCCTCGGCACCGACCCGGTGGGCCCACTGCTCCTGCGGTCGTGCGCCCAGACCACCGCGGCCGTGGGCGTGTACGGCGTCTACGCCCTGACCAACGCCTGGTTCGTCGGTCACGGGGTGGGCGACACCGCGATGGCCGCGGTCAACCTGGCCGCCCCGCTGCTGCTGTTGCTCGGCGCGGTGTCCACCACCGTCGGCGCGGGCGGCGCCTCCCTGATCTCCCGCGCCCTGGGCATGGGTGACCGGGAGGCCGCGGCCCGCGCGGCCGGAAACTCCTTCACGCTGTTCTGGCTGTGCGCCGCCATCACCACCACGCTCGGCCTGGCCTTCCTCGACCCGCTGCTCACCCTCCTGGGTGCCCACGGCGAACTGCGCGAGTCGGCCCGCCCCTACGCCGTGATCCTGCTGTGCGGGGCACTGGTCGCCACGGGGTTCTCCAGCCTGGTCCGTGCCGAAGGCCGCACCGGTTACGCGACCCTGCTGTGGCTCGTGGCCGTCGCCGTGCAGATCACCCTCGACCCGCTGCTGATCTTCGGACTCGGCATGGGCGTACGCGGTGCGGCCCTCGGCACCGTCGGCGGCCAGGCCGTCTCCGCGGCGATGAGTCTGTGGTTCTTCTTCCGCCGATCCGGCCGCCCCTACCGCGTCCGCGCCCGGGACCTCCTGCCCCACGGCCCGACCTTGCGCGCCCTGCTCGGCGTCGGCCTGCCGTCGTTCCTGGCCGGAACGGGCGTCACTCTGCTGGCCGTTGTCGTCAACAGCTCGCTCGCCGCCACCGGTTCGGCCACCGCCCTGGCCGCCTACGCCGTCTGCGCCCGCCTTCAGACCTTCGCGACGATGCCGCACACCGGCCTCAGCCAGGGGCTGCAGCCCATCGTCGGCTACAACACCGGCCGCGGCCTGCCTCACCGCGCCCGGCGCGCCCGCGACCTCGCGCTCCTCGCCTCCCTCCTCTACGGACTGCTCAGCGCCGCCGCCCTCATCCTCTCGGCTCGTCCCCTGGCCGCCCAGTTCCTGCACGACGCCGACGCCGTCCGCACCGCCGCACAAGCGCTGCGCGTCATCGCCCTCGGCCTGGCCGTCGCCGGCATCAGTCCACTTGTCGCCGCCTACGCCCAAGCCGTGGGCCGCCCCGCCCCCGCCTACCTGGCAACCATCGGCACCCTTCTCCTGGTCAAGATCCCCCTCGTCGTCGCCCTGGGCAGACTCGGCCCACACGGCATCTGGACAGCACTCGCCGCAGGCGAACTGGCCACCGCGGCCGTCGCCCTGCTCCTGCTCCGACACCTCGGCAGCACGAGACCGCCGACGGCCAGGAAGCCATGAGGTCAGCCCCAGCAGCGACGGGCCCACCAACCCTCATCCGGGGAGGCGTACGGGTCGGGCCAGGTCCGTGCCACGTAGCGCGCGTCGAGCGGTTCGACCATGGACCGAAGTTCGCGTGCCGGCCGCGAAGGCAGAGCATGAAGCGCGAGTTCGAGGACTGCGCGTTCGTCAGTCGAACAGCCGGGATGGCAGAGCGGGCAGCCGCAGCCGCCGGACAATGCACGAGCCGGACGGTGGGCTGTACGTGACCACTCGAGCAGGGCTTGGGCCAGCGCACCCGCCCACAGCCGTTCACGTTCCAACCGAGCCGCAGCTACGAACAGCCTGCGTGAACCACGGGAGAATCCCGGCTCTGATGGTTCTCCTGGCCGCCGATGTGCGGCCCGACCGGCAGCCCGGACTTGAGACGGCCGTCTACGCGGCAACGGCCTCCCTGTTTGTCGAGCCGGTCACGAGCTTTGCCGGAGTCGCTCCGCGGCCTGGGCGGGGGTGTCGTAGTAGCCAGGCCGTGCCAGCAGTACCGAGTTGAAGTAGTGGCCCTGTTCTTCCTCCGGCTCGTCGTCGGCCGCGAACGGGCGCCAGAAGCTCAGGAGCAGGTCAGGGGCGATGAAAGACGCTCGATCGTCGGGGTCTGCCTCGATCGAGGTGTGCTCGCCCATGCGCTGCACCACCTCGCGGGCCGGGATCGCGAACACGTCCAGGCCCCGGAAGAGGACGCGGTCTGTCCGGGACAAGGGCCGCCCGAGCACAACGGCTTCGAGCCGGTCTCGCGTGCACTGGATGCTGATCATCAGCCCACCGGGACGGAAGATGTGCTGGCCCGGCCGGTCGGACTCCGAGACCGCGGAGGGATCGCGGAGCGAGTCCAGCGCCGTGTCGGCCGATTGCCGGGTCATGCCGATCCGCAACGGGCCAACGCCGTTCGGTGGGGCGAGGTCGAAGTCCATGCGGGCATGATCCCAGTTTCGCCACCCGGGCTGCGAACGCTTTCGCGGCCTGACTCAGGGCGTCAGCACGATCCTGCCGAACACCTTTCCCGCGTCCATCTCGCGGTGGGCCCGTACCGCCTGGTCCAGCGGCAACACCTCGTGTACGACGGTACGCAGGTCCCCGTGCACAGCATCGGCGAAGTGGGAGGACCGCACGGCCTGCCGGTCGGGGCCGGGCACGGTGTCAGAGCTGAACGTGGCGAACGACAACGATCTACGGAAGGCGTCCATGAGCCGCATGCCGAAGTCCGTCGGCGGCTGCCCACCGACCACGCCGACAGCCACGTACCGCCCGTTGGAGTTCAACTTGTCCAGGAACAGGGGAAGCCGGGGACCAGCCACGACATCGATCACCACGTCGAAGCCCGCCGGTGCCTGCGGGCCGCCCTCGCCGGAGCGGTCGAGGACGTGAGTCGCGCCCAGGTCCCGCAGGCGGGCGCCGCGCTCCGTCGACGAGGTCGTGACCGCCACCGCGTTCGCGCCGCCCCTGGCCGCGAGCTGGACCGCCGTGATTCCGATGCTGCCCGCCGCACCGCGCACGAGCACCGTCTCGCCTGGCGTGAAACGGGCCCGGTCCAGCGCGAAGTGGGCGACCACGCCGGAGCCGCCGAGGGTCACCGCGTCCGCGCCGGTCAGGCCGTCGGGCAGCGCAAGAACGTCCTCGGCCGAGGCGACGGCCTGCTCGGCGTACCCACCGGACAGGCCCGTGAACGCCCACACCCGGCGCCCGATCCACGAGGCGTCCACGCCCTCTCCCACCGCGGTGACCTCTCCCGCCACCTCGCTGCCGAGGAGATGGCCCTCCCGGAAGCCGTAGGCGGCAAGCGTTCCCCGGCGGATCACGGCGTCCACGCCGCCTACCCCGATCGCCTCCGTGGTGATCAGAACCTGCCCCGGGGCGGGAACGGGCACGGGCACATCGACGATCTCCAAGCCGTCGGGGTCTCCGAACGTCCTGATCACGACGGCTTTCATCTCTGCTCCTCGGGTCGTTGGAAGGACGGATCGCCGCTGGTGCGGCCGTGGGTCGAGCCGGCACCCGCAGCCATGTCATCACCGGCGGAGTGTCGTCGGGACGGGGGCCGGCACCGCCATCGGACCGTAACGGACACCCCCGTCCGTTTGGCTAAAGTGAGAACCGATGACCGACCATTTGCCTCAGACCCTGCGTTCCGACGCCCGCGACAACCGGGCCCGCATCCTGGACGCCGCCCGCTCGGTGCTCGGGGAAAAGGGCCTGAGCGCGCCCATGCGCGAGATCGCCCGGCACGCAGGCGTCGGCCCCGCCACGCTGTACCGGCACTTCCCGACCAAGCAGGAACTGATCGCGGAGACCTTCGCCGAGCAGCGGCGAGCCTGCCACGCCGCCGTCCGCGACGCCCTCGCGGACTCGGACCCGTGGCACGGATTCCGGAGCCTGATCGAGCGGATCTGTGAACTTCACACCCACAGCAGAGGATTCGCAGACGCCTTCATGACGACGTTCCCCGAGGCCATGGACTTCGCCGCCGACCGGGAGCGGACCCTGCGCGCGGTCGGTGAACTGGCCCGCCGCGCTCAGGAGATGGGCCGGCTGCGCCCCGGCTTCGTCATCGACGACCTGATCCTCATGCTCATGGCCCACCGCGGCCTCCAGGACATGCCGCGTGCCGCCCGGGTCACAGCCTCCCACCGCTTCGCCGCCTACGTGATCGAGGCGTTCCGCGCCGGACCAGAGACGGAAGCGTCGACGCCACTGCCGCCGGCACCGCGCCTGCAGCTCACACACACGCCCAGCGCACCGTGGGTTCCGTAATCCGTAATCCGTAATCCGTGATCCGTCATCCGGCATCCGTCATCCCCGGAGATCGAACCTCGCCCTACGAAATGAGCTCGCCGGCCACGGCCGGCAGAACCGACAGCCCAGGGATCCTGAAAGACCTCTGCTACGACAGCCGTCCCCGGAGACACGGTGTCGGTGCGGGGCGTGCGGCTCTCGGCGGTGAAAGACTGGCGGTATGTGTGGTCGGTACGCATCCACTCGCAGCCCGCAGGAGCTGGCGCCGCTCTTCCACGTGCCCGACGTACCCGCGCGGGAGACGCTTGCGCCGAGCTGGAATGTCGCCCCGACCGACGACGTGTGGGCCGTCCTCGAACGCGCACCCCGCGGCCAGGACGACACCGGCCCGGTGGAGCGGGAGCTCCGGCCGCTGCGCTGGGGCCTGGTCCCGTCCTGGGCGAAGGACGTGAAGGCCGGCGCCCGGATGATCAACGCGCGCGTCGAGACGGTGCACGAAAGGCCCGCGTTCCGCCGTGCGTTCACCCGACACCGTTGCCTGCTGCCCGCCGACGGCTTCTACGAATGGGAGCAGGTCAAGGACCCCGGAACGGGCAAGGCGCGCAAGCAGCCGTACTTCATCCACTCCGAGAACGGGGAGGTGATGGCGTTCGCCGGGCTGTACGCCTACTGGCGCGACCAGACGGTCAAGCAGGACGACGACCCGGCCGCCTGGCTGATGAGCTGCACCATCATCACGACCGAAGCCACCGACACCGCCGGCCGCGTTCACCCCCGCATGCCGCTCGCCCTCACCCCCGAGCACTACGACGCCTGGCTGGATCCCGGTCACCAGGACCCCGATGACCTCCGTGCGTTGCTCGGCCAGCCGGCGGACGGTCACCTGTACGCCCGCCCTGTCTCCACGGCCGTCAACAGCGTCCGCAACAACGGCCCTCAGCTCCTGGACGAACTCGTTTCCTAGGAGCTGTGGTCAAACTGGCAGGTCAACACGGCTGGGGCGATGTCGGCCCGAGAGCCCGTTCCTGGGCCCGTGTCGGCGGCGAGGCGGTGTGAAGGACCGTCAGGTGAAGAGGTTCGTGAACAGCCCCGCGGTGAGGAAGGCCATGGCGACCCCGGTCACCAGGGTCACGAACAGGCCTGGTTCGCCGTAACCCTGCAGACGGGCACGTCGGGGCTTGGCCGGGTCGTAACGGAAGCCGCGAGCTGCTTTGCCACGACGTGCGGCAGAGGCCCCGCACTTGGTCCTGCTCGACGTCTCCGCCCACGACTGGACTCGCGCCGCGGCGTGCGCGACGGAACGCGGTAGAACGGCCGCTACCTGGGAAGACGCGAATTGATCTTCGTTGACGTCCCAGGGGAGGAAACATCACCATGGCCGTTCCCGCACGCTCCCGTCGTACCGCGCGCCACTCCCGCCGGTTCGAACTCCGGGCGACGGCCCTCTACTTCGCGCTCCTCGCCGTCATCCTCGCTCTGGTGGGCGCGGCCGCCCGCACAGCGGCCGCTGCCGCGGTGCACCGTCCCGCCTGGGCCGTGGCGCTCGCCCTCATGGGCGTCGGCGCCGTCATGGCCGGCTGCCGCGGGAAGCGCCGCATATCGGCGGCCAGGATCGCGCGGCGCGCGGCTGCAGCCCTGGACGAAGCCACGCAGACGGCTGTCGAAGCACTCGACGCGGCGTCACCGGCTCCCGCCGTCGCCCTGGCCCCCGCCGGGCCCGGCGCCTGCGGCGGACGCCTCGGCACGGAACCCACCGTCCTGCTTCCCGAGACCATGCCCGAGGCGCCCGCGGTCACGGTGGAGATCGCCTACGAGACCCTGGACCCGGACGAGTTCGAGCAGGCGGTGGCCGAACTGTGCCGGCGCGACGGCTGTCTCGACGTGGAGGTCGTGGGCGGGGCCGGCGACCTGGGCGCCGACGTCGTGGCGAGGACGCCAGACGGGCGCTCGCTCGTCATCCAGTGCAAGCGGTACTGCGACGGCAACCGGGTCGGCTCACAGGACCTGCAGCGCTTCGGCGGCACCTGCTTCACCGTTCACGGCGCCGATGTCGCTGTCGTGGTCACCACCAGCGACTTCACCGCCCCCGCGCTCGACTACGCGGAGCAGTGCGGCATCGTGTGCGTTGACGGTCCGCAACTGCAGCACTGGCAGGAGGGCGCGGGACCGCGGCCTTGGGAGGCGGAGCCGTCGGCGGGCTGATGCGGGCTGAGGCGGGTCGGGGGCGGCGCCGGCCGGTGGGGTTGCCACCAAGGTCCGCGAGTCCCGGACCAGTTCGCGATGGCGGGACCTCTTGGACCGGGCTCAGTTTTCGGTCACCCCTGGGCCACGCTCGGACCCTGCGGGTCGGCTGTCGCGACGTACTGGCTGAGGAGTTCACGGTCGAGGAAGGCGGAGTGCAAGGGGAGGGCCAGGTCGATGGGGATGGGCGGGTTGAATGGCCTCGTGAACGACTACTGGACGCCGGCTCATTTTGCGGTGGAGCACGACGCCGAGACATTGGCGCGTCTTCTTGCCGCCGGTTCCGATCCCAACGAGGTACAGGGCACCTCGACGCTCTTGACGCACGCGATCGACGTCGAGGGTGACAGCAGCTTGCAGAGCGGGCACCCGCTCACCGTTCATACCACTGCCGTCCTGCTGGCCTTCGGTGCCGACCCGCAACTAGCGGATCCCGACGGTCACACGCCCATGGACGTTGCCGAGCAGTACGACCACACGCTGGCGATTGCGCTGTTGCGGCGACACCTCATGCTCGGGTTCCACTGAGGCCGGGGGAACGGCTCTGCGCTGCATCTACGGCCAACCTCAGTGGCCGAGTCACCCGTTGTGACTCGGCACTGTGGCAGTTGGCGGTTGGCGGTTGGCAGTCGGCAGGGGAGTGCGCGCCTCGGGCCCGGATCGGGTTCAAAGCGCGGGTGTCACGGGTGGTGCTCTTGACGGAGCTTGCCCTGCCTAGGCGGGTGGTCAGTAGGTCAGTGCGTCCTCGGCGGTACCGAAGAAGCTGGTGACCTGGCCGTCGTTGACCGTGACGGGACCATCGTTGATCGGCACGGTCGTCGGATCTTCGGAAGCGGTGAGCGCAACTGCCATTTTGTCGGCGCTCTTGCCGCCTGCGGTGTCCGCGCGAGAGAACATGATCCCGGCGTAAGCGTTCTGGCCGGGCTCAAGAATCCAGTCCTTGCCGTCGGGTCCCATGTGCTCGGCGGCGCCGTCGAGCCCCGGAATCGTGATCACCAGCTCGTTCGCCGACAGCAGGCAGGGATCGCTGCCCTTGTTGCTCGCCGTCAGCAAGGCGTGGTTGACGGGCCTCGACGCGACGGTGACCTTGTAGCTCAGGTCGGCCGTCTCGCACATGCCCACGCCTCCGTCCTGGCCGTCGTCGGAAGCGGGCTTCGACGGTGCCGGGGTGCTCGGGCTGGCGGAGGATTTCCCGCTGCCGCTGCCGCTGCCGCTGCCGCTGCCGCTGCCGCTGCCGCTCCCGCTGTCACCCGGGTCGGCTGACGATGGCGTGTCCGTGTTTTTGTCAGCAGGCGTGGCAGAAGGGCTCGCGTGCGCTCCCGGGGCGGCCGCGTCGTTCTCGGCGTCGCCGTTGCATGCGGTCAGAGTCGCCAGGATGCCGAGCGACAGAGCGGCGAGCGCGGCGGTGGTACGGCGTGAACGAGCTGTGTGAGCCATGAGAAGTCCCCCGGGATTCGGAATGTCCCGGTGATAGTGCCTCATAGGAGCGACGCTGCCGTCTGATCACACCGAGAGGGAGCCATCTCTGAACAGGCTCGTGACATTGTGACGGTGACCGGGGCGACGGAGGACACGCCACGCGCATCTCCCGCCGGTGCCGGGAACCGGCAGCTCAGATGTCAGATCCGGCTGGAACACTGCGGACGTGGATCACGAGACCCCCACGCGACCTTGGGAAGCTTGCGCCGACACCCTGCCGTCCAGAGCACGGGCGGAACTCACCCGTACCCATTGGGAGGGGCTACCGCCCGTCTGCACGGGCCGGCACAGCGTTCCTGACACGCCGGGCGTCCTCGCCGCGACGCTCTCTGCCGACCCGGTGGATCGAGTGAGGGCCGTGGGATACCTGTACCGGCTGCTGCTCAACCGAGGGCGCGTGTACCCCGCGACCGCACCAGCCGCCCTGGTCGTCGCCCCCCTGCTCGATGACCCACGCACCCTCGCCGTGGCCCGGTGGGAGCGCAGGGCAGGCGAGCGACCACTGCGTGCCGAACTGCTGAACTGGCTGGTCGCGTTCGCGGACATCGCCCGTCTGGACGCCACAGAGCAGCTCGGGGCACCGCAGGACCTGGCCGCGGCACGGGCAGCGCGCCCGGCGCTCCACTCCCAAGTCGCACCCTTCTGCGAGGACGGCGATCCACGGGTGAGGGAGGCCGCCGTCGCCGCCACCGCTCTGCTGCTCGCCGATCCGCTACTCGCCTCGTCCATACCGCGCCACGCGCCGCTTGTCCGCAACGTCCTGGCCGCGAGCGCGGACTCCTCCTACCGATGGATCGCCCGGGAGCGCCTGGCGGCATGGGGCGAGGACATCGAGGGCCTCATCGCGGCAGAGGACGAACGCCGCGCGACCCTGGCCAAGACAGACAGTGTGGCCGACGACCCGTGGGACGAAGGCCAAGGGGCTGCGATCAGATGGCTGGCCGAGCAGCCGGTCGACACCGCGGCCCAGGAACTGCCCGGACGCCGGCACCCGGATTGGACCGCGACTGAACCTGCGGTCCAGTTTGAGTCTGCGCCCGAGGTACCCGTTGCGGTCCCTGGAAGCCGGCCGGGGCAGCAGGGGCCGTGGCGGATCGCGCGGGGCGAGGAGCGCGCAGAGTGGACGTTCACGCCCCTCGTGGGAGTCGGCCCGCTGCACTTCGGCATGACGCTGGAGGAGATCACCGATGCCCTGGACGAGCAGCCGACCGTGACGTCCTACTCCCACGTCGGTGGGCGGCAACAGCTTGTCTACGCCGACTTCGCCGCCACCGCCGTGAGAGGGCTCTTCCGAGACGACCGCCTGGGATGCGTGGCGGTGAACGCGCTCAGCGGCCCCCAAGTGAGACTCGACGACGTGCCGTTGACCGGCTGCGTGCCGTCACAGATGGAGAACTGGCTTCTCCACCGCACTGCACGGCTGTCCTTCAGCGTCGCGGGCGACCCGATCTGCACCGATCTCGGCCTGGCGATCCGTTCCCAACGGGCCGGCGACATCATGCTGACCCGACCACTCTTCCTGATGCACGAATGGTGCGACCTCTGGCACTCACTGCCCCAAGAGGAATGGAACTTCGCGTAGTACCCGCGCGCATCCACTGCCAACGGCCTCGACGCCGAAAATCCACACGCCACGGCGCGCTCGAAACATGACCGTCGTCGACGGCACGCCACGGTCCACACCCACCAGGCGTCGGCGAAACTCGGATCGGCCGCGGATCCGGCCCTCGGATCCCGGGGCGCGGGCCCGAATCCGGTGGACTGCCCGACCGGACCGATGGCATGGTCATCGATCGTGACGAAGCACGGTTTCCTGGCGTTGGCGCCGCAGTACACCACGACCTCCGAGCTGCTGGCGACGTCGGCACGTCGGCGGGGCATGGACGTCGAAGTCCTGCCCACCCAGGGCGGCGCGGGCACCACTACGGGGAGGCGCGGCGGCCACTACTACGGCGGCCCCGTCTTCGCGGCGGGCGTCGTGGACGAACTTGAGCTGGCGCTCCTGGAGCCCTCCGACGATTGGCTGATCACCGTGCCCGCCGCATACACGGGACGGCATATCGCCATGGCGACCATGGGCGAGGCCCGTCGCCTGACCCGGCCGGCCTTCGTCAAGCCGCCGACCGACAAGAGCTTCCCGGCCGCCGTCTACGCCGACGGTGGTCGGCTCCCGGCGGGGCCCGAGCTGCCGCCCGACGTCCCCGTGCAGATCAGCGATGTGGTGACCTGGGCGACGGAGTTCCGCCTCTACGTCCTGGACGGCGAGGTCCGCACGGGTTCGCAGTACGCCACCTTCGGCCGCCTCGACGCCCAGCCCCTCGACGGCCATCGCCACGAGGACGCCGTCCTGGCGTTCGCGAAGGACTTGCTGGCCGGCTGCGGCGACAGCCTGCCCAGCGCCGTGGTGGTGGACGTCGGGTTCCTGACCCCACCCGAGCACGGCGCCACCGACCAGTGGGCGGTGGTCGAGGCGAACATGGCGTGGTTCAGCAACACCTACGCCGCGGACCCCGACCGGGCCTTGGACGTCGTCCTCCGCGCCGCCGGCCCACGTACCCGGATGGCGGTCCGCGACCGCCGCTTCTGCCGCACCGCCGAGACCGCCCGTCCCGGCGGCTGAGGAGCGGCAGGCAAGGACTTGGGCCTCGCTGCGGCGGGATGCCGTTCGGCATGCGCGCGGGCAGAACTTCCGTTCCGGGGCAGGTCGGTGGTGAACTGCGGACTCGTTGCGGACGCAGACTTTCCGATGGATACGAGCCCACCGGGCACGCCCGGGAAGCGCACACGATGGATGGGGAGATCACCTGAGCAGGTTTGGCCAGGGCCGGAGCAGAGACATGGGTTCTCCGTTCCGGCCGGCCTGGTCGCTCGGCGTCTCAGTACTGCTCGGCCACTTGCTCGGCGATCGAGAACTCGGCGCCGCACTCGCCGCACGTTCCCTCGCCGAACAAGTAGGTGAGGGCGAGCGCGACTCTGTCGACGCCGGCCTCGCGGGCCGCGTCATAGAGCACGCGCGCAGGCCCCTCCAGGTCGGCCGACGCAGCAGCGCGAAGCGGTGAGCCCTCCGGATCGCCGGGCTCCCAGTCCCCGACGGCGGAGAAGTAGCCGCCCTCACCGATGGAGACGAACACCCCCATCTCGCATTCGGGGCAGAACACCTCGATGGTCCCGTCGGCCAAGCCTTCCAGGGCCGAGGACCAGACGGGGACACCGTCAAGCGCCATGGCGGTCTGCAGCAGATAGACGTAGAAGCCGGGCTCGGCGGGGCGGCGGATCCGAGCGTGAGCCAAAGCCCGCAGCCGCTCGATCAGGGCGCCGTGCTGACCGCGGGTCTCATCATCGGCAGCAGCGGCGATCGCTCCGGCCAGGAGCAGGGCGTTGTCGCCGTCCTTGCCCGCCTCGCCTCCCAGATCGGCCAGCAGAGCAAGAGCAGCGAAGCTCGCCGAGTAGACACTGCCCTGATGGCACAGGCGTGACCACAGCTCGCTCCATACCTCGTCGTTGGGCTCTGTGCCCAGCCGTTCGAACAGGGCCGGGATGTCCTCGGCGGCGCCATACGCGTGCTTCAACTGCGACCAATCCGTCATGCGGGCATCCAACCAAGCCGTCCCTCGCTGGCTCACAGCAGGACAGGGCTACCCAGTGCCGGCGTCCACGTGGGGAACTCGGGTGAGCAGGTCTGACCAACACCAGAGCAGTGGTCTGCACCCCACGCACACGCCATCAACTGGGGAAGACCGCTTCTCTCACTCCGCGCGACGAACGTCGGAACGCGTTCCGACTGCTGGTTGCGGTGCTCGCGATCACCGACGGACGACGTCGCGAGCCCAACTGCTCGAGCGGGTGCGGTCCTTGGTGGCACAAGGCTGTCCGCCGTTGACTGATTCCTACGTCGGCCCCTGTACGAGGCGCGTAGTAGCCCGACGGCGCGACAGCGGCGTTGAGCCAATACCGTGGCAGCGTGACCAACTCACGTGCAGGTCACGTGCATCCCGCCCTCGGTCAGGACTTCGAGCACCAGGGCGACCAGGTCGTATTGCTCCCCTTCCGGTGTCAGGAGGTGGGACAGGTGCTCGCGCGAGGTCGCGGCGTTCCGCCAGAGCAGGGTTGCGGGGGCGGTGTAGCCGAAAGTGCCGCGCAGACAGTCCACGAGGGCGTCGAGACAGCCGCCGAAGTAGCCGCCCGGGCCGTTGACGGCCTCGCCGAGTGCCAGGTAGAGGCCCGGTTCGTCGGTGATGTGGCGGCCGTCCAGCTCGTACGCGTGTCCGGCGGGCCGGTCCTGGTGCTTCAGCCGGCAGCCTCGCTCCCGGACGAGATCGAGCCATGCCCCGCGCTGCCGGGTCTCAAGCTCGGTCCAGGCGCCAGGGGTGTCCGGCGGCCCGGCGAACCAGCGTTCCCAGACGGGCCGGGCGTGTCCCGGTACGGGGGCGAGCTCTGCGTCGAGTTCCAGATCGATCAGGTCCGTCCCGCGGGAGGACGGGCGCCACGTGCGCACTTTGGGCCACAGCAACCGGTCGGTGAGCGGCTCGCCTCTGTCGTCCCGTATCTCCAGCTGGGCCTCCTCGAGATCCAGCGCGCGGCGGGTGCCCGTCGTCAGTGCCCGCTGTAGTCGATCCCCCGGGGCGAGTCCGAGCAGGACGAGCGGGGGCGGTGCGTCCTCGGGCGGCAGGACGCGGGCGAACTCCCGGCAGGAGCCCAGCCACCGGTATCCGTCGTGCAGCCGGACCGGAGCCCTGTGCCCCTCGGGCGGCCCCTCGTAGTCGTCGATACCCGTGAGCACGAGGCCGTCCGTCCCCGGGGACTGTCCAAGGCTCTCCGCGTCCTCCAGCAGCCAGGCATCGAGTGTCCTGTCCTCCGGCACCAGCCACACCCGGCTGCCGACCCAGCCGCGCACCTCGACTCCGTCCGGAATCCACCCGAACAGTTCGTACGTCCCACGCCTGGGTTCCCTGAACAGCCCCTCCACCGCGGCGCAGACGCCCCAGACATGGCCGCTTTCCGTGTCCGCCAGCGTGTACCGCCCCTGCCCGCGATGTTCCCTGTCCACATGCACGGTGGGAATCATGCCCAGACCAGATGTAGCCCGGGAACCCCTTTTTCGTGGCAGGCAAGAGTGACTCGGGGCAGAGCGCTCCGTCTGGCGAACGACGCCAACTAGGGCCTGTGCCGTTGGTGGGCTGGGGTGGAGTTATCGATATGTCGAGCTGGATCAGCCGAAGGCTGCCGTCCAGCCTGGCGACGGAGGGCATTGGATCGGTTCGGCGGCTGACTTCGGTGGCTGGATCGTGGGGTGATCGGTGTCGGAGCAGGGTGAACTGGTCACCTTCGTGGTCGGAATGGACGGTGGGCTTCGGCGTCGTAGGCTGCGGCGCTTGGACCCATGGCACGTCTTGGCGGACAACGAACGACAGCAGTGGATCTTCGATCCGTTCGTGAGCGTGGGTCCACTGCGGTTTGGAATGACTTCCGACGAGGCGTCCGCTGCCCTCGGCGGTGTCCTTCCGGCCACGCGCCGGCACTACCCTGGCTGGGACGTCGTGTGCCACACCCACTCCGACGTGGGTCTGAAGGTCCACTTCGCGGCTGAGGGTTTGCGTGGAGTCTCGATCGATGCGCGTCGGGGGCCGCAAGTCCATGCGGACGAGGCGGCGCTGGTCGGCCAGGTTCCCTCCGAGTTGGAACGGTGGCTGTTCGATCGTGCTGACAGCCGGGAACCGTTTACGGAGCTCTTTTATCTGCCGGGCGCGGAGCCCGGATCTCTGACTCTTGGGGTGGCGCTCTGTGTGCAGCGATCCGGCGATCATTTGCTCACGCGCCCCGTCTTCTTGAATCGCTGTGAGGTCATGCGTCGGTCGAGCGGTCCGTTGGGATCGAGGGGATCGGTGGTGTCACTGGTCTTCGAGATGCTCTGGGCGGTCCGCCTGGCGGTGCTTTCGGGCCTTGCGGCCAGCTTCGGCATGCCCCACAGGGGCTTCACGAGCACAGCTACCGCCCTGGCGCCCAACAGCCAGCACAGAGCACGGGATGCGCGCATCCCGTAGCCCGATGACGTCATCTCATTTGGCTCAGTCGTGTTATCGATCGTGGTGGGAATCGTTGAGCGGCTGGTGCCGGACGCGTTGTGGGAGATGTTCCAGCGGGGGGTTCCGGAGGCGCCGACACGACCGCAGGGCGGTGGTCGCCGTCGGCACGGCGACCGGGAGGTGCTGGCCGCCATCGTGTTCGTGGCTACGTCCGGCTGCCCGTGGCAGCAGTTTCCGTCCGCATCCTTCGGGCCGTCCGGGGCGACGGCTCACCGCCGGTTCTCCGAGTGGAGCAAGGCCCGGGTGTGGGCGAAGCTCCACCACCTGGTCCTCGACGAGCTCGGCAGCCGTGGGCAGTTGGACTGGTCACGGTGCGCGATCGACTCGGTGAACATGCGGGCTTTGAAAAGGGGGAGCTGACAGTTCCGTTGCCAGCGACGGAACGGTCCATAGACCGTCTGCCACGGTCCATACTCCGACGGCAGATCCCGCCACGGAGCGCCGGTTCGGACCCGCCGGCGGATCCCGTTGGTCAGTCTCCGCCGACCCGGAAATCGGTGGCGTCGGCCTCGGTAGACGGACGGAACCGCGCAGGCTCCGCCGACCTCAGTGCTGCATCTGGTTGTACACATCTCGACCTGCTTCCTGAGGGAGCAGGTACAGCCTCAAGTGCTGGCGGAGAAAGCTCTCCAACCGTGGGAGCTCGATCGCGTCGGCTGGAAGGTCTCCGGGACGCGGACGGTAGAGCTCGACCAACCGGGCCATCAGCTCTTCGTCAAGCAACGGCGCTTGAAAGCGATCTATCGTCCCGATGTAGAAAAGCCAGCTGAACAGCCGGTTGGCGGGACAGTGCCCTTCACCCGCCCGCAGGTTCTCTGGTTCGTGCTCGGCACTCCAGGAACCGACATACAAGTAGGAGGCGCGACGCAAGCCCTCGTCCAAAGCTGGGGTCGGATCGTCCTTGCAATTCCAATCGATCCGAGCCTCGTCCCCGGGTATGGGGCTCGGGGCGGCTGCCAACCACAGTTGGTAGATCTCCTCCATGACCGCAGTCTGGCATGTCGAGTCGATGGTCAACAGGCATCGAGAGGATCACCCGTGCACGGCTCTGAGCCACTCTCGTGCCTGAACGGGCAGGAACCAGAACGGGCAGGGAACCACGGGGAATAGGGGTACCAAGGGCACGGCCGCCGGACTCCGCCCAAGACAGGGAACCTCGAGGTCAGACACGTGACTGCCAACCTCGCTCCTAATGGAGGTGCTCCACATCTGGCGGGTGAGATCATCGGTGTATGGCAGACGCACGGCTACCCCCGGGATGGTCCCTTCAGCAGATCCGCGACGTATCCGGGGACAAAGAGGCTGTCGCCCTGGGGCCGAACCGGGCGGTCAAATGGGTAGGGCGCCCCGGAGCCCCCGACGAGGCGCTGCACCCGGAGATCGTTCTCGGATTCCACGACCTCTGCCTCGTGAAGCCTGTCCATGACGACGACTGGTACATGGGCAGCCTGTACGACGACGGCAGTGTCATCTGTTGGTCAGCCTGTAACAACCTGTACGACGCACTGCGCGGTCTGTAGAGGCGTGCGGGCCTGTCCCTGTACTCACGAGACTTCCTGAGGCGGCGGTACAGCAGCGAAGTACGCCAATCACGGAAACCGATCCCATCCTGTAGCACCTCCCTGTGCCCCAAGTACGGCCCGTATGACCACCACTGACCGATCTCTAGAGCTACGGATCAGATGCTGTCACTGGCCCGTAGCTCTGTCTTTCGCCGGCGGGCGTAGCCGTCAAGGTCTTGCTTGATGGCCATGACGTCCTCGATGAGGATGCGGATGGGCCCGCAGTGCAGGGCGTCACAGGAGCGGGGGAAGGTGCCGTCGATCAGGGAGACGCCGCTGAGCACCACACCCGCCACCTCGTCGACCGCAGTGCACAGGACTGGGTGGAACGAGCAGTCCTCGTAGATATCACCTACTTGGATATTGTTCGGATTACCGGGGTTCGTCGTGCCATTCATGGGACCAGACTTCCACGAGTTCCTGTCCAACTGCGTGACAACGCCGACGCACACCGGCACGAGCACGGACGCGTGTGGACCTTCAACGCAGGTGAACGCCACACCAACCCAAGGCAGCGCGTCCACCCAATTCACTTCGGGACGAAGCAGTCCCCATGTCACTGCCATGCCAGATCGTGCGGTCAGCCGCGGTCAACGACGGCTCTTAAGCAGTCGAGGGGCACCCTTTACCTGGGCTGCCGCTACAGCCGTAGTGACCTGGGCGGACATGCTGAAGACCACGCCCGCCCCTACAAGGCGCATGTCCTACGGGAGGATGACGGCCGGCGGACCTGTCGGTCGTTGTGGATCCACCTAGCCGCGGAAGGCCACGGCAGTCCCCTCGCGTTCGCCATCGCGCCTGGCCAGGCCGGTGACGCACCCGCATTCGAGCAGGTCATGGCGCAGAGGTCGTTATGTGAGGTCTCGTGCAGCGCGAGTCGCGGCAGTCGTGTGTGCGGCAGGATGCGGTCATGGATTTTCGGATCGAGTGGCCTGCACCCATGGACGAGTACGACTGGGCAATACAGGAGGCCAAGGGCTGGCTGGATGTCACGGTCACGTGGCACGGTGACAGGCAGGTCGTCGAGGTGTACGACCCGGTTCGACTTGCACAGTCAGTGACCAGCGAGACGGCCCGGCTCGGGCACTTCAAGGCCAGGCGCCTGCTGGTGGTCCCCAGTGTCACGCGCGAGAACATCGAATCCGCCGTCTCTGCGATCGCGGACGAAGGCTTCTTCGATCACGGATAGCCCGACGCAGTACGGTGGCCGGGAACAGCCCAGCCAGCAGCACACGGGACCGCTCGGAGGTGCAGCGATGGCGATCGTCGATCCGACCGTCGGTACCTCATGCCGGCTGCTGTCGACGGACCTTCGCGTTGCACGCCAGGCTTCGTAGTGAGGGCGCGAACAACCCTGCCTCAGGCTCGGTGAGGATGCCGCGGGCGACGAGCTTCGAGCGCATCCCCTCTGTGTGTCGGGGATCGGTGCCGCTGCCCGGTGTCTGGCAGACCTCCCTCGCGCGCTACCGGCCGGCGCCGCTGGTGAACACGGCGACGATCTGCGGGTAGGCAGGCGTAACGGGGGTACGGGCAAGAGAGTCGGCCTCGGGGTCGTCTTCCCCGGCCGGGGTCTCCCCTCGCCGATGCCGTTTGACCAGTCCGGCGACTTTGCCCGGCCGGGTCCTAGCAGTAGCCGTCCACCCGGGCGCCGGCTGGAGTGAGGTTGGGCCAGGGATGTCCTGATCTGTCGGAGGCGGCGGACCGTAGGAGGTCAAGAATCGTGCACCCCGGGTAGCCCCGAAAACTCGCATAGACGCCCCGGTAGTAGCAGCTCCAGTAGCTCACGACCCGCCGTTGAGTGCGAGCGAAGAAGGCGGGGTTGTCCGACAGGAACTGCCCGTAAGCGAGGTGGCCGCCGGTGCCGGGCGTGGTGAGATCACGGAGCTCATCGCAGATGACGACCAGGATCTCCAAGACGTACTCGCCAACCAGCTGCACGACGAAGGGGACGACCCATGGGTCCGTCGAACCAACGAACTTCTCCAGGTGGCGCTGCCTGACCATGCCGTCGCAGTGTCTTGAGTACAGGCAGTGCAGAAGCTGTTGTTGGCGCGACGTAAGCGACGCCACCCTGTCAGTTGACGGCTCGTCGTTGTAGAGGCGCCCGGGAATCAAAACCTGCTGGCCTTCGACAGCGACCGAGAACGAGGCATGCGGCTGGAACCGAGAATCAGGCATCACCGCCAGGACTGCCTCGGCATCGCTTGCAAGCTCGGCTGGGAACGCCGTGATCAACGGATTGCTGCGGTCGGAAAGCGGCTGCACGAGCCGAGCATAGGCGGATGCCTCGGCCAGGTCGTTGACATTAATGGCCCCACACCCGCTCAACTCGGCGAAGGTATGTGGTCAGGGCACTGGCGATCAGCCGCCGGTGGAGGCCCCATTCGTCGAGGTCACCGTAGACATGGGCTTCGATGCCTCTCAGGGCGTCCATGCTGACAGCCTCGCCGCGGCAAAGGGCGATGAGTGAGTCCTTGCTCCGCCACCAGGTTTCGGTCAAGCCCCGCACCTCGGGCACCGACTCGAGGGTGGCATCAATCTGGACGGCAGGTTCTTCCTCACGGGGCGTCGAAACCGCGGTCGACGGCGGAGTGCGCGCATGCGCGGGCACCGTCCGCATGCGCGCTGCAACCATCCTGCTGCTGCAAGGCCCGCCCTTGGCCCCACCGCCCTAGGCTCGACAGGTGGGCCGAGCTGCCGACAGGGCTGAGTCCTCTGGCGCAGCCACCTCGCCCCGCCAACGCCCATCGTTCCCGCCGGACAGCCGCCCGGGTGATGAGGTCACAAATCGATGGAGTCCGCTTCCGCGGTGGCGTCCGCGAGCAGTCGAAGGATCAGGGCTCGGCCCTCCCCTCCCATCAGGTCATCGGGGCCGTAGGAGCGCTTGGGCCAGTACGCCTGCCCATCGATCCAGGGGATGCCCATCGGCAATCCATCCCTTGCGCCACGGAGTTCGAGGTTGCCGGCGGGCTCCACCGGCAGGTCGGCCGGAAGTTTGCTCGCCCCAGGGAACCGGAGCCAAGGCTGTGGCAAAGGCATGAGTTCCACGATCCCATCAGGCCGGACGTCGTCGCCCCCGTCGGCCGGGAACAACACCAGCAGAGCGATCCCGCCCCAGGGCGGGTCGTACACCAAGGCATACCGCTTGGGCACCGGGCCGGGCGCACACGCCGCACTGGCCAAGGTCCTGGCCGTCGCCCCAGGGACTCCACGAAGACGGTAGGCCCCGTAGAGCGCCAGCCCCACCGACACCACAAGCGGGTACCAGGCGTCAGGCATTATCGAAGAGCCGACCAGCAGGCAGATCGCCAACACAAGACACGCGAAAACCAGCGCCGTGACCAGGGTGGACAGACCCGAGATGCTCCGCAGCGTCCGCACCCGCCACCACCGCACCGTGCGAACGTCCGCCTCTCGACGCCTGCGTGCCGTGGGCCTGGGCAGCGCCGCCTGGCGCCGCGCCTCGGCGGTCATCACCGCGTACGTAAGTGCGCCAGATCTAGGCGCCGGGTTTTCTCCATCGTCGTCGTGCGACATCGGGCCCCTCCCCTTCACGGGTATCACCCCGCGCCCCAACTTGCTGTAACAGGCACCGACTTTAGACCCTTAAGGGTTTCGCGCGCTGATCGTTTCAGAATGAGGTTCGCAGGCGTCTCAAGCAGGTGATGCTGCAGGCAAGTTGGAGCATGCCGAGGTGGAAGTCGGCCCGTATCGGGTAGCGGATGCGGAGTCGTTTGTCCCGGCCATCAGCCGTGTCAGCATGCCTAACCGTCCTCGACACCCTGGCGGTGTCGAGTGGCAGGGGACTTCGTCGGCTCGTCTCAGGTTCCGTCTCATTCAGACCCGTTCACCCTCAGCTTCAGACCCGTTCACCGCCGTTCAGGCGAGACTACGAGTCCGACACGACGCGAGGCCACGACGTCCGTGAACGCAGGTGAACGCGCCGGTATTCGGTGCACCGCCCCACCAGCACAGTTGGAAAGCGTGCGCCTCATGCCGAGGTACCTTCTGGTCATGTCGGTCAAGGGCGTCTGTCCACGCTGTGAGCCTCGGAGCCAACCTCTCGCCGTTGTCGACCGCAGGCCGGCCACCCGGGTGGGACCGAGCTAGAGTGCGGCATCGTTGATCACGGGGGAGGACGCGGTGGCAGAGGCGCGACCGGTTGACGACGACACAGTGGCGGCCGTGCTGACCTACTGGGCAGTGCTCGAAATCCGGAGCTTGGCCCGCCGCCGTAAGGCCCTGAGTACCTGGCCCGACGACGACTACGTCGCATGCATCGCATGGCTCGCGGATCTGGTGCACAACATCGCAGGAAGCCAGGCCCAAGCGCCTCGATGGATCTCCTGGCGTAAGAGGCGCCGCCGTATGAGCTGGACCTGGCAGACCGCGGGCCCGGCCGGGCGCGCATGGATCCTGGAAACTCTCGAAAAGAACGGCATGGTCTGGACCCCGCCCTCGGACGACCGAGGAGGCAGCATGCCCCTTACTGACCGATCTCTGTAGAACTACGGATCAGACGTGCCCCCGCCGTGCCCGATCCTCCGGTAACTGGCGGGGAACCGCTGTGGGTGACGGACAGCGCACACTGGAACGGCACCTGACCAAGATGCCTGGTCAGGGGCCATTCACCTGCGGTGGGTGTGGAATTTGAACCCACGGTGACTCGCGCCACGACGGTTTCAAGACTGTGTGCGGGACGCGGCCTGCCGACGCAGCCCCCACGCCCGAAACCGGCTGCTCGCGAAGATGTCACGGCTGTCCGCCGAGCCCGAGCTTCTTCACGCCGAACGGGGAGAAGACCATATGGGCAGCCCAGCCGTGGTGGATGAGAGCGATCTGGGAAGGCACTGGCGTCAGCGGATAGATGGCCTTGCCCCGCGACCAGTTCGCGAGCAGGCCCTCGGTGGTGTCGACCGCGCAGACGACCATCGTCACCTGGAGCTTCCCGTCGCCCCACGTGTTCCACAGGGCCCACCCCTCGGGCCGGGCCTCGACCCCGAGTCGGGCGCACGCCTCCTCATAGGTCTCCTCCATGCCATCAGGCATTGCCCCGGGACGCAGAATCACCACGCCCGCGAGCTTCAGCTCGGGTCGATCCGCCTCATCGTCGAGGCAGCCGTCCTCGGGGAAGTGGTAGTGGCGAAGCCCCCGGGCCAGCGCGTTCACCGCCCGCCGCAGGGGCGTCGCGTCGTCTGCTTCCGGTTGATACGAGAGCCAGCCCTCGGCCGAGGCGGCGCCCGCGACCACGCCGGCGAGCCGTTCTATTTCTCGCAGGTGGTCGAGTTCGGAGAGTTCAGGTCGCGTCACGGTGGCCAGTTTCGCAGCGGCGCATGTTCGGGGCATCCCAGTTTCCACGCGCCTCGGATATGAAACCGGGCCCTCGTCGGCCAGGCGTGTCAGGGGCCGATCGAGAGGTCGCCGAGGTCTGACACGGAGACTATGGAAGTTCTTGAGGCGTACGACCTGACCGGGACGGTCTGGTCCGCGGCGACCTTGACGGGGCGCGACCCGAAGAAGGTCAAGAGGTATGTCGAGGCCCGCAACGGCGGGCGCAATCCCTATGAGCGAGAGCCGCGGCCGACGACGATCGACACGTTCCTGGAGAAGGTCGAGGAGTGGGTCGAGCAGTCGAAGGCGACGATCCGTGCCGATGTGGTCCACGACGAGCTCGTGAAGATGGGCTACCGGGGCAGCGAGCGCTCGACGAGACGGGCGGTGAGGAGGCTACAGTCCGCATCACGAAGGCCGACCTGGTGCCTACAGAAGGAAACCTGCTGGCCGCCTACGACACCTTCACCGAGCTCGCCGATGCCTGCCTTACCTGGTGCGATGCGGCGAACTCCCGCCGTCACCGGGTGACCGGGCAGATACCCGCCGACCGCCTCGGCATCGAACGCACCACGCTGCATTGTCCTGCCCATCGAGCCGCTCGCGCTCGCACCGGGCGAGGAGAGACTGGTCGACTCGGACCGCACCGTCAGCTTCACCTCGGTGCGCTACTCGACCTCGCTGGGCCATACCGGCGCCAAGGTGTGGTGCCGGGTCGTCGGCGAGGAACTGTCCATCACCGCCCGTACCAACTCCGGTGACCTGTCGGAGATTTGGCGCCACAAGCTCTCCACCCCGGGTGTTCCGTAGATCATCGACGCGCACTACCCCGACCATCCCGACGGCCGAACGGGCGTACGTCTTCCACGGGACGGTCACCGTGGCCGCGATCCGCCTATGGCTCCGTCCGCAGTAAAACGCCTCGTTCAGAGCTTTCGGCACCTGGGTGGTGGTGGCGCAGTTCGCTGAGTAGGCGCGCGTCGACAGCCCTGACGTCTCAAGATGAGCTGCCGAAACCGGTCTACCAGGGTGAGCGGGTGTCGCGGCGTGCTTCTGGGGTCTGCTCGGGCAGAGCCCTGTTTTGGTCGGTGCGCAGCAGCATGCCCGGGTCGGGTTCGAAGTCCTCATTGGGCGGTGCCGGCCGGTGGAAACGCTCGGTGCGCGGAATGGTGACTTCCACCAGCCGGCCCTCATGGAACATCCATAGCCCGAAGCAGTCGTCGTCCTGGTCGCGAAGCAGAACTTGCACCGTTGGTGGATGCGGCCACGGCAGCGACTCCAGGTGCTTGAGCAGACCCTTCCGGGCACGCACTTTCTCGAACTCCAGGGCCCACCCGAACTCGTAGCCCCAGTGCCCCGCTATCGGGACGAAGCGACCTTGCCACGTGCGCTCCGGGTCGTCCTGGGTCAGCGGTTCCATCACCTCGTCCGACCCGCGGGCGAGCACGATGACCTCGGCGTCTCTACTCATGCCGGAGTATCACCGCAACCGCCTGGTCCACCGCAACCGAATTCCTCAACCGGCCGACGCAGGCAAGCGTGGGCAGATTGGTCACGAGCTCTCAGTGCCGGCGAGCCCGACGACGGCGCCTTCGGAGAAGTTCATCTGCGCCCAAGCCACGGCTCCGATCAGCTCCCACGACCCATCGGACAGTCCCTAGGCCCTGCCAGCGCATTCGATTCCCGGCATCCGGTGTCGGGCCACTCCTCGGGATGGGACCGCGGCCGGGGAACGAAGCGGCCGGCCGGGATGGCCATGTCCAAGGCCTGATGAGGCCGCATCCCGTCGTAGTCCTTCAGCCAGGTATCCGCGGTCGTCTGCGCGGTGGCCAGGTCGGCGAACGGGTCCTGCTGCGGCAGGGCGCGCGCCTCCCACGTGGGAGTCTGGCGATGACGCGCAGGCCCGGACCGGACGGTCGGCACACAGGTCACACCGGAAAGTGGCCCAACGTTTTGCCGCTGGAATGGACCATACCCCTGGGCCGCTCTGATCCTAGGGTCGGAGACATGACGACAAGCGGATAGCTGTCCATCCCGCACCGTCCAGATCGAACCGGCCGTGCCCAACAGCCCTGTCGAGGGCTTGCCGAACGGGCTGTCCGGCCCGCGACATCTCCCCCGAAGAGACAAAATGTCCGAGGAGGCATTCCCATGAAAGCGATCGTGGTGAGCGACCAGTCCGCTGGGACGGCTGGGATGACGCTGACGGAGCGGCCCGAGCCGGTCGCATCGATCAACGACGTCATCGTTCGGATTCACGCATCGGGCTTCGTCCCGACCGAGATGGAGTGGCCATCGACCTGGGTCGATCGTGCCGGCCGTGACAAGACGCCGTCGATCCCCGGCCACGAGCTGGCCGGGGTGGTCGCCTCCCTCGGTTACGGCACGACGGGGCTGTCGGTCGGGCAGCGGGTGTTCGGCCTCGCCGACTGGCACCGTGACGGCACCCTCGCGGAGTACGTGGCCATCGAGGCGCGCAACGTCGCGCCGCTGCCCGGCGACGTCGACTTCGAGGTAGGCGCGTCCTTGCCGATCTCGGGTCTGACCGCGTGGCAGGGGCTGTTCCAGCACGGCCGCCTTCAAGCCGGCCAGACCGTCCTCGCTCACGGCGCGGCCGGGGCGGTCGGGACGATGGTGACCCAGCTCGCGCGTGAAGCCGGCGCCTACGTCATCGGCACCGGGCGCGCCGCCGACCGTGACAAGGCACTCGACTTCGGCGCGCATGAGTTCGTCGACCTTGAGAACGACGCGCTGAAGGATGTCGGCGACGTCGATCTGGTCTTCGATGTCATTGGTGGCGACGTTCAGAAACAGTCCGCTGCCCTGGTCAAGGCTGGAGGAACGCTCGTGTCCATCGTCGGCCCGGTCGAGGCGCGACCCGTTGACGGCCTGGCGGTGGACTTCGTCGTCGAGACCGATCGTGCCCAACTGGGTGAGATCGTGCAGCGGGTGCGGGACGGACGGCTGCGGACCAACATCGGTCACGTCTCGGCGCTCGACGATGCCGTCGCCGCGCTCAACTCGCCCGAGCGACGCAAGGGGAAGACGATCATTCGTGTTCGTCCATGAGGACTGGGGGACAGTGACCGGTCCTTCCCGCCGGTGCCGGTTCCCGGCCCACGGCTGCCCCGAGGACGAGGGGCTGGGGGAGACCCCTGAGGGAAGATCTTCTCCCAGGCTTCTCGAGAGGACCCGTGTAGCACTGAAAGGGCGAGGTCGGCAGCGACAACGGCGAGGCCCGCCTCGTTTGTGTGGCGGTCACGCGTACCCGTCAGCGCCCGGATCCGGGCGGTCCGTGCTGGATCGACGATCATTCGGAGGGCGGACTTGCCACCTGGCGTCCGATGGCGTGGTGGCGGGTTGCGTGCCAAGCACCACTTACTCCCTCCGGCATCCGAGCCTTAGCCGACGAGGGTCGTCTTCGGGCGTACGACGCAGAACTCGTTCCCCTCGGGATCGGTCAGTACCGTCCACGATTCCTCGCCGGTCTGTCCCACGTCCGCCCTGCGGGCCCCGAGCGCGAGGACGCGTTCGATCTCTGCCTCCCGGTCCTCGGCCGCGGACGTCAGATCGAGGTGCACGCGGTTCTTGACGGCCTTCCGGTCCGTGACCGGCATGAAGCAGATGCCCACCGGTGACGTCTCGTCCGGCCCGATCACGACCTCCCGCTCCCGCTCGGAGAGGATCCGCCAGCCCAGCACCTCGGCCCAGAACCGGGCCAGTGAGGGGAGGTCGTGCGCGTCGATGACGATGTGGTGCAACGAGAGCGGCATATCTGCCAATGTGCCCCGGATTCGCCGCAATCGCAGCATCGGGACGGCGTCGCGGGTGGCATCTGGCGGACAGGCCGTACTGCTCTTCGCTACGGCCCGGGAGGCTCGTCTTCGCTACGGCCCGGGAGGCTCGTCATCGCTGAGGCTCGGGAGGCTCGTCTTCGCTGCGCCCCGGGAGACTCGTCTTCGCTACGGCCGGGCGACTCGTGCCCCTGGGCCCGGGTCCCTGCCCAACCGCGGCCGGGTTCCCCCTTCTGCCCCTCCGAAGAGCGGCGCGAACCGCCCCTACTGCCCGCCGTTCCGGAAGTAGTGCCCCATGTCCAGGTCCTCGATCAGGCCCGGCCCGGTCGGGTTCCAGCCCAGCAGGGCGCGGGTCCGCTCGCTGGAGGCCGGGCTGTCGAGGCCGAGGAAGCCCGACAGCCAGGTGAAGTGCTCGGGCGCCTCCTCGACGGGGACGGAGCGGGTGGGTACACCGAGGTGGCGTCCGATGACCTCGGCGACCGAGCGGATCGGAACGCCGTCCTCGGCGCTCGCGTGGACGACCGATCCCGCCGGTGCGCCCTCCAGGGCGAGGCGGAACAGGCGCGCGGCGTCGTCGCGGTGCGTGGCCGGCCAGCGCTGGGTGCCGTCGCCGATGTAACCGGAGACACCCTTGTCGCGGGCGATGCCGATCAGGGCGGCCATGAAGCCGTTGTCGCCGTCGCCGTGCACGGTCGGGGGGAGCCGGACGACGGACGAGCGGACGTTCCGGTCGGCGAGGGCGAGGGCGACCTGCGCGGTGCCCATCCGCGTCCGCGGGCCGCTGGGCAGTGCGGACAGTTCTTCCGGCGTCCTTCCGTCGTCCTCCGTGCTCGGGCGGCCCGTGGCCAGGCCGATCAGCCCCGACGCGATGAGCAGAGGTCGTCCGGAATCCGCGAGCGAGTCGCCGAGGACCTCGACGGTGCGGCGGTCCGCGTCGGCGGCGTCCTGGAAGCCGCCGGAGAACGCGAGGTCGTGCTTGAACGCGAGGTGGATCACGCCGTCCGACGCCTCGGCCGCCTTGCGCAGGACGTCGAGGTCGTCGAGGGTGCCGGACACCGTGTCCGCCCCGGCCTTCGTGAGGGCCGAGGCCGAGGCGTCCGAGCGGGCCAGCCCGACCACCTCGTGTCCCGCTCCGATGAGCTCGGGGACAAGTGCGGAGCCGATCCATCCGGATGCCCCGGTGACGAAAACACGCATGAGAAAGCCTCCAGCCTGAGTGGCCGTCCGCGCTCCTGGAGAGCGCGTGGCGGCCACCGAGCGATGTCAGTGACTGTCATCAAACGTAGCACTCGATGTCAGTGACTGTCATCGCATGCCGCCGTCTCGATGACAGTGACTGTCATCGAGTACGATGCCGAGCATGGGTCGATGGCAGCCGGACGCGCGCGGCCGCCTCGCACAGGCGGCACTGGAGCTCTACGTCGAGCGCGGCTTCGACCGCACCTCGGTGGCGGAGATCGCCGAACGGGCGGGGCTGACGGAGCGCACGTTCTTCCGGCACTACGCGGACAAGCGCGAGGTCCTGTTCGCGGGTTCGAGCGAGTTGCGGGACGTGCTCGCGAGTGCCGTCGCGCAGGCCCCCGAGTCCGCCACCCCGCTCGACGCCGTGGCGGTGGCCCTCGAAGGCGCCGCGGCCGTGCTGGAGGCTCGCCAGGAGCACGCCCGACAGCGGCAGTCCGTCATCGACGCCAACACCGAGCTGCAGGAACGCGAGTTGATCAAACTCGCGTCGCTGTCCGCGGCGCTCTCGGACGCACTGCGGCAGCGCGGTGTCGACGAGGCCTCCGCCGGGCTCGCCGCGGAGGTGGGCATCGCCGTCTTCAAGTTCGCCTTCCGGCGCTGGGTCGACCAGACCGAGGGGAAGGAACTGGCCCAGTTCATATGGGAGTCACTGGCCGGCCTGAGAGCCGTGACCGCGCGGGCGTGACCTCCCTCTGCTGGGGCTGCTTGAAATCGGCCTAGGGGGACGGGAGTTCGGTCCGAGGGGCGGCCGTTCGGTCAGGGGCCGTCAGGGCGTGTGGCGAACGCACCTCCAGAGCGGCGTCGACGTCCCCGGAGCGGCGTCCGTATCTCCGGAGTGGTCGTCCGGCCGTTCCGCTACGGTGCGACCATGGCGAACTTCGTACTGGTTGCAGGTGCGCGACTCGGATCGTGGGCGTGGGACGACGTGGTGCCGCACCTGCGTGGGGCCGGCCATGGCGTCCTCCCGCTGACGTTGTCCGGTCTCGCCGAGAAGCAAGGGATGCCGGCCGGGCAGCAGACCCACGTCCAGGACATCGTCGACGAGGTCGAGCGCCAGGACCTGCGTGACGTCGTCCTGGTCGGCCACAGCTACTCGGGCATCCCAAGTGGTCAGGCCGCCGGGCGGATCGGTGACCGGCTGGCGCACGTGGTCTTCCTCGACTCCAGTGTCCCTGCCGATGGCGAACCGTTCGTGTCCGCCTGGCCGGACGGCGGGACGATGATGAGGGCGACGATCGCCGAGAACGGCGGATTCTGGCCGGTCGCGCCCGCGACCCACTTCGAGGGCCACGGTCTCACCGATGACCAGATCGCACGGATCGTCCGCGGCTCGACGCCACACCCGGGTGCCACGCTGACCGAACCCGCCGTGCTGGACGTGCCGATCAGCGGCCTCCCGGCGACCTACATCAAGTGCACGCTCGGTGACCCCGAGCCGAGCGACGACGTGACCAAGCTGCTGACCAGCGGGAGTTGGCGGCTGATCGAGATGGACACCGGTCACTGGCCGATGTTCTCCCAGCCGCGCGAACTGGCGCAGATCCTCCTCGACACAGCCGGAGCGTGACCGCAGTTCGGTAGAGCCGGTGTACTTACTGATGGGTGCAGAATGAGGTAGCCCGTCTGGCCCATACGCGGTGCATAGTGTCCTCATGGATCAATTCGTGGGTCAGGCCCGTCTCGAGTGGTGGGCCAATCCCTCGGTATGCCTTGAGATGTACGACATCGACGTCACCGTCACTGTCGACGCGGCCGGCGAGTGGTGGGCAACCGGTCGGCATGCCCATGCACTCGACGCGACCCAGCGCGAGGGCTGGGACTTCCTCATGGAGATGGATCCTTACTTCTCTGTCGCCTTTCCCGGTGAGGATCGCGGCGGGATCATGGTGCGAGTCGTCGAGGCAGAGGACGGAGCCCTCACGCTCATGCAGGCACCCGACTGGAACGGCTCCGCGAGCGTCACCTTCGACCTCACCAGAGTTCAGCCCGCAAGGGCAGGAACAGCGGCTTCGCTGCCCTTGCCGCCCGGCAGGTCCGTACGAGCCTCAGGACATGTCGCCCCGGCACGCCGTCCCCGGGGCCGGGGTGTGGCCCGTGCGGAGGTAGCGGTCGACCCTCTCCTTGACGCAGCGGTTTTGCGGGTAGGTGCCGTGGCCCTCTTCCTCGGCCGTCAGGAGGACGCCGACGCCGGCGCCCAGGGCGCGGGCCATGTGGCGGGCGCCGGGGTAGGGGGTGATCGGGTCGCCGGTGCCGCCGACCACCAGGACGGGAGCCGCGCCGTCGGCGTTCACCTGGAGCGTGGGGCTCTCGCCGTCGAACGGCCAGTCGTAACAGAGGTAGACCCCGGTGGACCAGACAGCGCCGAAGACGGGTGAGGCCGCTTTGACGCGGGCCTTGTCCCGGTCGAGGCGTTCGAAGTCCGGGCGCAGGCTCGAGTCCGCGCAGGTGATCGCGGTCTGGGCGGCGCGGCCGTCGTCGTGAGGGGTCGCCGCTCGGTCGGCGGAGCCGATGTCGTCCGCGCTCTTGCTCAGCGGACGGGCGTCGTTGTGGTCGATCAGCGCGGTCAGAGCCTTGGCGAGCGGCGCCCATCCGTCCGTACCGAGGCGGAGATGGTCGCTGACGGAGAGCGCGAGGTCGTCGGCGTCGAGGTGCCGTCCGCCGCCGGCCGGGGCGGGCTTCTTCTTCAGACGGTCGGCCAGGCGCGCCATGCTTCGAGCCGCCTCCTCGGGCCCGTCGCCGGTCGGGCAGTGGCGGATACGGGCCGCGCAGTGCACGGCGAACCGGTCGAACGCCGCCTGAACCGCCTTGACCTGGGACACCTGCCCCTCGTCGAGGTCCTCGGTCGGATCGACGGACGCTTCGAGGACCAGCCGTCCGACATGCGACGGGTACAGGTGGGCGTAGACCGCGCCGAGCGCCGTTCCGTACGAGACGCCGAAGTAGTGCAGCCGCTCGTCCCCGAGGAGGTAGCGCATCAGGTCGAGGTCGCGCGCGGTGTGCGAGGTGCCGATGTACGGGAGGAGCGCCCTGGAGTGCTGGGCGCAGGCGTCGGTCCCGGCGTAGCCGGTGGCGTCCACGGTCTTCCCGCAGCGTATGGGAATGGTCGCGCCGACGCCGCGCGGGTCGAAGGAGACCAGGTCGTAGCGGTCGAGCAGCGGCTCGTACTGGTTGAGACGTTCGGGCAGTCCGCTCACGCCGGACACGCCGGGGCCACCGAAGTTGAGGACGAGCGAGCCGATGCGCCGGGCGTTCGGGCCGGTGGCCTTGCGGCGGATCAGGGCGACGTCGATCGTCCTGCCGTCCGGTTTCCGGTAGTCGAGGGGGGCCTTCATGGTGGCGCAGTCATAGCCCGTGCGCGCGGTGCGCGGCGAGGTGCAACTGGACCAGTGCAGGTGCTGGCCGGTGGTGAGCGCGGTGGGCAGTCCGGCGGGCGGGTTGCTCGCGGTGAACTCCGTACGCGGCTCCGCATCTCGGCCGCGAGCGTCGTGCTGGAACCAGGCGCTGACGGCCCCGATCGCGACGAGGACCACCACGGCGATGATGCGCGCGCCGACCGAGAGGCCCCCCGGTTCTCGGCTTCGTATCGTACGTGCGTCACTCATCGATATCCCCGCGCTCCCGCCCCTGGACGACCACCCCTGACCGTCCGCCCCGTGCCCGCATGCCCGTGCCTGTGATCATCGGATCGCGGAATGCGTGCAGGATACAAGCCGCCTCCGACACCACGGCCGGACGCCCGACGTGCGATGTCCCGCACGGCGGGCTGGTCACGGACCGTCAGCCGCCCGCGGACCGCGGCCGTCAGTCCGCCATCGGACCGCGGGCGTGAGCTCGCCATCGGACTGCTGCCGCGAGTTCGCGACCATGCACGCCCCAAATTGCCGCGCGCCGCGAAGAGTTGCCGCAGTACGGTCTGGCGATGGACGAAGCGGATGGATACTTCGGTGAGCGGACCGCGGCAACCTACGACGAGTCGTCAGGGGACATGTTCGAACCCGGCGTCATCGACACGACGGCCGACTTCCTGGCGGAACTGGCCGCCGGAGGAAGGGCCCTTGAGCTGGGCATCGGGACGGGACGCGTCGCGTTGCCGCTGCTACGACGCGGAGTCCCGGTCTGCGGCATCGACCTGTCACGAGCGATGGTCGCCCGGCTGCGCGCCAAGCCGGACGGTGACGCGATCGACGTCACGATCGGTGACTTCGCCACGACGAAGGTGGACGGGACCTTCTCCGTCGCCTATCTGGTCTTCAACACGATCATGAACCTCACGACGCAGGAGGAGCAGGTGGCGTGCTTCCGCAACGTGGCGGCCCACCTGGAGCCCGGAGGCTGCTTCGTCATCGAGGTGATCATCCCCGAACTGCGCAGACTCCCGGCGGGGCAGAACGTCGTTCCCTTCCACGTGAGCCCCACGCGGTGGGCGTTCGACATCTACGACGTCGCCACCCAGGCGACGAGTTCGAACTACGTCGAGGTCGTCGACGGCCGCGGCGAGTACCGGTCGATCCCCTTCAGATACGTGTGGCCGTCCGAACTCGACCTGATGGCGCAGCTCGCCGGCCTGCGACTGCGCGAGCGATGGGACGACTGGACACGGGAGCCCTTCACGAGTGAGAGCCGAAAGCACGTCTCGGTCTGGGAGAAGCCCGCCGGCTGACGGCGAACGCGCTGGGCGGGTCCGAGAGACGGGTCCGAGAGCCAGGTCCGAGAGACGTGGTCTCAGGGCAGGAGCACGATCTTCCCGTGGGTCTGCCGCAGCTCCAGCTCGCGGAACGCCTCCCGGACCCGTTCCAGCGGGTACGTGCGGGCGATCGGCACCTCCAGCTCTCCGCGCGCCGCGAGCCGGGCCAGTTCACCGACCACGACCGCGCTGGCCGCCGCGCCCTCGCCGTACGTGTGCGCGCCGACCCGTGCCGCCGCCTCCCAGTCGCGGATCGTGTTGATCCGCTCGGGCCGCACGCCCAACTCCACGGCCAGATCGACGTAGCCGTCGCCGAACGTGTCGATGAACGCGTCCACCGTCCCGCCCGAGGCCTGCCGGATCCGTTCGGCCGCGCCCTCGCCGTAGTGGACCGGAACGACCCCCCGCTCCTTCAGCCAGGCGTGGTTGCGCTCACGCGCCAGCCCGATCACCGTGGCACCGCGCAGCCGCGCGAGCTGCACGGCGAGAGATCCGACGCCGCCGGCCGCACCGGAGACCACGACGGTGTCGGCCGGTCCGGGGTCCACCGCGAACACGGAGGCGTACGCGGTCGTGCCGGCCACGTACAACGAGCCGGCCACCTCCCAGGACAGCCCCTTCGGACGCGAGACCAGTTTCACGTCCTCCACCACGACGAACTCCGCGTGGCTCGCCCTGCCGTGCGTGAAGCCCAGGACCTCGTCACCCACCGCGAAGCCGCGCACCTGAGGACCGGCCTCCACCACGACACCGGCCAGATCGCTGCCCTGCCCGGAGGGGAAAGCCGCCGGCCAGCGTCCGTGCCGCGCCCCCTCGCGGATCATCGCCTCGCCGGGCTGGATCCCGGCCGCGCGGACCTCGACGAGCACCTCCCCGGGGCCGGGCTTCGGACGCTCCACCTCCTCCACCCGCAGCACGTCGATCCCGCCGTACTCGTGGAACCGGACCGCCTTCATCCTGTGATCACCGCTCTTCCTCGTCCGGGTGAAACGGGGGTGCCGGAGCCCCGGAGGGGCCGCGCGGCGACCATGACTCCTGACTCAACTGCCGCGCGGGGCAGTAGTGTTCCCGCGTGCGCGCCATGCCGGCGGCCCAGGCGGACCGCGTGCACGCCACGCCGGCCGCCTACCTGCCCGCGTGCAAGCCATGCCAGCCGCCCGCGCACACCGAGAGGACTTCATGACCACGGACCCCGGCACAAACCTGTTCGCCGAGCGGCCGTGGGTCGCGGCCAACGAAGTCCTGGCGTTCTTGGTGGAGCTCGCCGCGCTCGCCTGTCTGAGCTGGTGGGGATTCACCGTCGGCGACAGCCGGTCGCTCCACGTCCTGCTCGGCCTCGGGGCGCCCCTGACGGCCGTCGTGCTCTGGGCGCTGTTCGCCGCGCCGAAGGCACGGCTGAGGCCCGGGCTGCCCGTCGTTCTCCTCGTCAAAGCGGTGGTACTGGGAGGCGGCGCGGCCGCGGTGTACGGAGTGGGGCATCCCCTGGGAGCCGTGGTCATGGCGGTCGTCGTGGTCGCGAACACCGCGATCGCCGAGACCTTCCGCCGTACCCCGCCCGGCCGACCCCTGGGGCCGGACGGCACGACCCCCTCACCGGAGTCCGGCTGAGCCCCGCCGGAGCAGGTCACGCGCCACGACCGGCCCTCCCGCGCCACGACCGGCCCTCACCCGTCGCGAGCAGGCCCCAAGCACCACGAGCAGCCCTCAAACACCACGAGCCGCCCTCAAGCACCGCCAGCGGGCATCACGCCTCGATCGGGATGATCACGCCTGGAATTCGGTGAGATCGATGGCGTGGACGGTCAGCGGGTAACCGAACTCCGGGTGGACGGTCTCCCGCTCCGGCTTCATGCCGAGCTTGTGGACGATGTCCAACGAGGCCTGATTGCTCACGTGGTTGATGCTGATCACCCGGTCGAGACCACGGTCCTGGAGGGCGAACTCCAGGGTGGCGTGGGCGGCTTCGGACGCGTAGCCCTGGCCCCAGAACGAGGTGCCGAACCGGTAGCTGATCGCCACGGCGGGCAGGACCTCGGGCAGGAACTCGGGCACCGACAGCCCCGCGATCCCGGCCAGTTCGCCCGAGGCCAGCAGCTCGACGGCGAAGATGCCGAAGCCCTCGTCGTCCCATTCGTCCTCCCACCGCTCCATCTCCTCGGCGGTGGCGTCCAGGTCGCGGACCGAACCGTCGCCGATCCAGCGCATGACCGCGGGGTCCGCGTTGATGTCCGCCATGGGGGCGAGGTCGTCGTCGTACCAGCGGCGGAGGAGGAGGCGGGGGGTGCGGATCTCGGTCATGACGTCCATCCTGCCTTACAGGTGAGGCCACTCCCGCCGCAGGCCGAGCGGGTCATTGTTTTGCCCGGGTCGACCGGGGCAACCGGCCGTCATGGAGACGAATGACGGTACGGAAGAAACGATCGAGACCCAGGGCGACGAGCATCACGTCGTGCTCAGCGCCGACACCAACGGTGACGGCAAGACCGACGTCTGGATGACCGACACCACGGGAGACGGCAAGGCCGATCTCTACCAGTTCGACACCACGGGTGACGGCCGGATCGACCTGACGATGGTCGAGAGGGGCGAGGAGCCGGGCGTGGACCGGGTCGTCGTCGAGGGCGACGGCGGCCACCCGATGGAAGGCTGACCTCCGCCACGGCACCGGGCCCGGCCCTCGGGCCTAGGGCGTGCCCGTCAGCGGACGCAGCGCGGCGGCGCTGACGCGCAGGAGCGCGGACACGGGCGGTCCCACCCAGCGTGCCAGCTCGTCGGGCAGCGCCGGGTCCAGCTCGATCGTCACCCGGACGTATCGCGTGTCCAGCCGTGCGACCTTGGCGTGACGGGGCGCGGCGGCGTCCGGCTCCCGTTGCAGAGCGGCCCGGTAGGTGTCCTTGCGCTGGTTCACATCGTGTCCTGACGCTTGATCAGCTCGTCCGCGAGATCCATGTACGCCGACCCCTTGACCGTGACGGGGCTGCCGAACGACTGGGAATACAGGTCGAGTCGGGGAATGTGGGTGGACAGCACGTCGAAGCCGCGCTCAATGAGGGCTTCGCGGGCATCGGCGTCCGGGCCGGTGCGGGTGGCGTCCGGACGGTTCGTACGGTTCAGCAGGACGGCGGAACGGGCCGGCCGGGGCCGCAGGGACTGGACGTCGCCCATCTCGCGGCCGATCGGCGCCATGCGGTCCAGCTCGATGGGGGAGGGGGTCACCGGCACGATCCACTCGCTCGCGTACCGCATGACGCTCCGGGCGATGTGGGCGTGATCCTCCATCTGCGGGGCGTCGAACACCACGGCCTCCCGGTTGCCGATGAAGTCGTTGACGCGCCGGTGCACGTCGCCCACCGGGAGGGAGACCACGGGGAAGGGGAAGCCTCCCGCCAGTTCGCTCCACCGCAGCGCCGAGGACGCGGGGTCGGAGTCCACCAGGAGGGGTGAGCAGCCCGACTCGTGCAGCGCGTGAGCCAGCCACACCGCGCTCGTCGTCTTGCCCACTCCGGGTTTCAGGTTCACAAAGGCATAGCTCATCGACACAGGGAGCCACGCTAGTGACCGCGAGGGGCCGGGAGTCGGCCGAGCGGCGGATACCGTCCCGTAGTTCACCCCGCCGCGCCCGTGAATCATCCCAATGGATCAACGCGGTGTGCCTCCGCACAGCCCCTCCCCGTGATCGCTGTGCGGCCGCCACCCGTACGCGCGGCCCTCTGTACGCGCTCCGGCGCGGCTGATGCCATGCCGGGCATGTCTCCCGCAGCTCGCCCACATCCCGTTCCTCCCGTCCCTCTGTCATCTCCGGTCCCGGGCGTACGGGCATGCCCATACGTGTCGGCGTCGTCCGAGGGGCGCCGGTGAGCGGCGTGGGCGACGGAGAGTCGCTCGCCGTCATGGTCTTCCTCGGCTTCGTCGCCGTGTCGCTGCTGCTGTGCGGTCTGGCGGCGGCCGATCTGGACGACCCCGAGCACTTCTACGCGGGCGGCGGCGCGGCCTTCGGACCCGTCGGGGGCGGGCTGGCCGTCGCGGGTGACTACATCTCCGCGGCCACCCTGCTCAGCACCACCGGCGCGGTCGCCCTCGACGGGGCGGACGGCATCCTGTTCGCCTGCGCCACCGTCGTCTCGCTCTTTCTGATGATGCGGTTCCTGGGTGAACCCCTGCGCAGGAAAGGGGTGTTCACCCTCGGGGACTTCCTCGCCGACCGGCTCGCAGACCCCTCCGTGCGCCGCGCCCTCGGCATCGCCTCGCTCGTCGTGCTGACCCCGCTGCTCCTGGTGCAGCTCTCCACCGCCGGACGCATCATGGCGGCGATGTTCGGGCTCCCGGACGGCGCGCTCACCGGGTGCACCGTCGCCGGAGGCATCCTGATGGTCTGCTACGCCGCGTTCGGCGGGATGCGCGGAGTCGGGTACGTACAGATCCTGAAGGTCGGTGTCGTGCTCACCGCCCTGCTGCTCCTGGCTGGGATCGTCCTCGCCCGGTACGGATGGTCACCACCGGCACTCTTCGGCGCCGCCCGGGATCACTCGGGAGCGGGCGCCGACTACGCGCGGCCCGGGCTCCACTTCGGCCACTCCCTCGCCGGGCGCCTCGACCTGATCGGGTTCGAGGCCACGCTCCTGATCGGCGCCGCCTGTCTGCCGCACATCACCATGCGGCTCCACCCGGTCGGGGACGCCCGCACGGCGCGGCGTGCCGTCGGCTGGGCGGTCGGCCCGGTCGCGGTGGTGTGTGCCGGGGTTGTGGTGGCCGGGCTGGGCGCGTGCGCCCTGCTGGGCCGGGGTCCGGTGCGGGCCGCCGACCCCGGGGGAGCGACCGCTCTGCTCATGGTGACCGGCGCGCTCGACCCGGTCGCCGGGGGTCCCCGGCACAGCATGCTGTTCGCGACGGTCGCCTGCGCCGTCTTCGCCACCACGCTCGCGGCCGTCGCGGGCATCACGCTGGCGGCCGCCTCCAGTCTGGCCCGTGACTTCGGAGGCCGGCCCGCGCACGGGGGCCGTTCGGCCGCCGGGGAGATCCGCAGGGCGCGGCTGGGGATCGTGCTGGTCGGCGCGGTCGCCGTCGTCGTGTCGGCGTTCCTCGGGGACCGCGGCAGACTGACGCTGATCTCCTTGTCGTTCACCGTCGCGGCCTCGGTGCTCGCCCCGGTGCTGCTGTACGCGCTCTTCCTGCCGGGCCACTCCGCGACCGGGGTGCGCCGGACCGTCTACGGGACCCTTCCGCTCGTCGTGCTGCTGCTCGCGGGGTCGCCGGCGGTGTCGGGCACGCCGTTCGCGGTCTTCCCCGGTCATGACGTCCGCTGGTTCCCGCTCCAGACACCGGGGCTGATCACCATTCCGGCCGGCTTCCTGCTCGGGCTCACGGGCCGCAGGCCCTCGCGCGGCGCCGCCGCCCGTACGTCCTGGCCGCGCTCAACTGCCGTGGGGGCGCGACCTCTTGACGGAGCTGGTGCAGACCTTTAGCGTCACGGCACACGCGAAGTTCACAGGTGAACTCAACGTTCACTCATGTGAACCTCGGCTCCCCCCACCGTCTGCTCCACCCGACCAGACGAAAGGCCGTGACCGTCATGATGAACAAGCGACCACGTACCCGAACTCTTGCTGTCCGTACCGGACGTGCCGCCCCTCCTCGGCTCCTGACGGCGTCCGCGGTCGCGGGCCTCGTCGTCGCGGCCACCGTTCTGGGCACCTCAAGCGCCGGTGCCGCCGACCCGAACGTCGCGCCCGGCGGCAACTTCGACCTGTCGGTCTGGCAGCTCCAGGAGCCCGTGGGCTCACCGGGCTCGCCCACCACCATCTCCTCCGCCCGGTTGCAGGGGGCGAACGGCTTCCAGGACGCGTACTTCTACACCGACACCCGTGATGGCGCCATGACGTTCTGGGCGCCCGAGAAGGGCGTCACGACGCCCAACTCCTCCTACGCCCGCTCCGAACTGCGGGAGATGAACCGCGGCGGCGGCGCGGCGGACTGGTCGCTGAGCGGCAGCCACCGGCTGAGCGCGACGCTGCGGGTGGTGTCGGTCACCTCCAACGTGTGCGTCGGGCAGATCCACCTCGGCTCCGGCGGATCGTCCACCAAGCCGCTCGTGGAGCTGTACTACCGCGCGAGCGGCGACATCGTCGTCGGTACCGAGAACGCGCCGTCCGGCGGGCAGACGACCCACACGGTGGGACACGTGGCGGTCGGCAAGACCTGGACCTACACGATCGCCGTCTCCGGCGGGAACACCATCGACCTCACCGTCAACGGCAGCACCACGCACTACGCGATCCCGTCGTCGTTCTTCCCGTACAAGCAGTACTTCAAGGCCGGCTCGTACAACCAGTCGTCCTCGCAGAGCACCACGAAGGGGGCGCGGGTCGCCTTCTACGGTCTGAACGTCTCGCACGGCTGACAGGGCACTCGCCGGAAACGGCGGAGGGGTGGGCCCGGCAACACGCCGGGTCCACCCCTCCGCCGTGGAGCCACCGATCAGAGCGACGTCATGACGTGCTTGATCCGGGTGTAGTCCTCGAAGCCGTACGCGGACAGGTCCTTGCCGTAGCCGGACTGCTTGAACCCGCCGTGCGGCATCTCGGCGACGAGCGCCATGTGACTGTTGATCCACACACAGCCGAAGTCGAGCCGCTTCGACATCCGCATCGCCCGCGCGTGGTCCTTGGTCCACACCGAGGAGGCCAGCGCGTAGTCGACGCCGTTGGCGTACGCGACGGCCTGGTCCTCGTCCGTGAACGACTGGACCGTCATGACCGGGCCGAAGACCTCGTTCTGGATGATCTCGTCGTCCTGCTTCAGGCCGGAGACGACGGTCGGGGCGTAGAAGTAGCCCTTGTCCCCGACGCGGTGGCCGCCCGCCTCGACGCGCGCGTGCTCGGGCAGACGCTCGATGAAGCCGCTGACCTGGGCGAGCTGGCCCGCGTTGTTGAGCGGCCCGTACAGCACGTCCTCGTCGTCCGGCTCACCGGTCTTCGTCGCGGCCGCGGCCTCGGCGAGCGCGGAGACGAACGCGTCGTGGACCGACTCGTGGACCAGGACACGGGTCGCGGCGGTGCAGTCCTGACCGGCGTTGAAGAAGCCGCCGACCACCAGGTCCTCGACCGCCTTCGTCAGGTCGGCGTCCTCGAAGACCACGGCCGGAGCCTTGCCGCCCAGCTCCAGGTGGACCCGCTTGACGTCCTTGGCCGCGCTCTGGGCGACCTGGATGCCGGCGCGAACCGAGCCCGTGATGGAGGCCATCGCCGGGGTCGGGTGCTCCACCATCAGCCGGCCGGTCTCGCGGTCGCCGCAGACGACGTTGAAGATCCCCTTGGGCAGACCGAGCTCCTCCAGGACACCGCCGATGATCTCCGCGATCAGCACCGTGGAGGCGGGGGTGGTGTCCGAGGGCTTGAGGACCACCGCGTTGCCCGCCGCGAGCGCCGGGGCGAACTTCCACACCGCCATCAGCAGCGGGTAGTTCCACGGCGCCACCTGGGCGCACACGCCGACCGGCTCACGGCGGATGATCGAGGTCAGGCCCTCCATGTACTCGCCGGCCGAGCGGCCCTCCAGCATCCGGGCCGCGCCCGCGAAGAAGCGGACCTGGTCGATCGCGGGGCCGAGTTCCTCGCTGAGGGTGAGGTGCAGCGGCTTGCCGGTGTCGCGGCTCTCCGCGGCGACCAGTTCGTCGGCGCGTGCCTCCATCGCGTCCGCGATCTTCAGCAGCGCGCGCTGCCGTACGGACGGCGTCGCGTCGCGCCAGACCGGGAACGCGGCGGCCGCGGCCGCCATCGCCGCGTCGACGTCGGCCGTCCCCGAGAGCGGGGAGGTCGCGTAGACGTCACCCGTGGTGGGGTCCACCACGTCGAGCGTCCGGCCGTCGACGGCATCCGCGAACGCGCCGTCGATGTAGTTGCGGAACGTGCTGCTCATGGAAACGTCTCTCCTGGTCAGGCGGCGGTACGGGGCGAAAGGTGCTCGTGTACGGCGAGCCAGGCGCCGTCCTCGGAGCGGGCGAAGACGATGGTCTCCCGCTCGAGCACCGTCTCCTCGCCGGTGTGGGTGGCGACCTGGGTCTCCACGTCGTGGCTGAAGACGGCGGTGTCGCCGAAGGGCTGGATCGACTGCGCGGACGAGGTGCAGCCGAGGACGCGGAAACCGTCCTGCTCCACCCACTGCCGCCACAGGGCGCGGTACTCGGCCGTGGAGTTCAGACGCTGCGGCGTGGTGTGGAAGACGAACGTCGCGTCCGGCGCGAAGGCCCCGAAGTAGTCGTCGAGGCGGCCCTCGGCGAAGGCGGCGACGAGCGCGTCCGCGGCGGCCCGGATCTCCTGCACGGTGGTGCTCATGCTCGGCTCCTGATCAGGGGCGCCCGGCGGTCAGGGCCGGGCGCCCAGTCTGTGATGGGTGGCTGTGGTGGGTCAGACGGCCGCGGCGGGCTCGGCCGGCTTCTCCTCGGTGCCACCGGTGATCGGCGTGATCTCGGCGTCGGTCGAGCCGACGAAGCGGGGGCCTTCGGGCCCGTACACGGCGCGCGGCTCGGGGAAGAGGGTGAGTGCGGCGAGGTAGAGCACGACCGCCAGACCGAGGCCGACCGGCAGCGAGATGTCCGCGCCGTTGGCGAGGTTGCCCAGCGGACCGACGAACTGGCCCGGCAGGTTGGTGAAGAGGAGGGCCACGACGGCGCTGACGATCCAGGTGCCCATGCCGCGCCAGTTCCAGCCGTGCGCGAACCAGTAGCGGCCACCGCGCTGACGCCGGTTGAAGACCTGGAGCGCCTCGGCGTCGTACCAGCCGCGCCGGGTGACGTAGCCGAGCGCCATGACGACCATCCACGGCGCGGTGCAGGTGATGATCAGCGTCGCGAAGGTGGAGATGGACTGCGTGAGGTTGAGCGCGAAGCGGCCCAGGAAGATGAAACCGATGGACAGGACGCCGATGAAGAAGGTGGCCTGGACCCGGTTGAAGCGCGGGAAGACGCTGGCGAAGTCCAGCCCCGTTCCGTAGAGGGAGGTCGTGCCGGTCGACAGGCCGCCGATCAGGGCGATCAGGCAGAGCGGCAGGAAGTACCAGCCGGGGGAGACGGCCAGCAGTCCGCCGACGTAGTTCGGGGCGGCCGGGTCGACGTACTTCGCGGCCTTCGTCGCGATGATCGACGCCGTGGCCAGCCCGAAGACGAACGGCAGCAGCGTGGCGATCTGGGCGAGGAACGCGGCGCCCATCACCCGGCGGCGCGGGGTGTTCGCGGGGATGTAGCGGGACCAGTCACCGAGGAAGGCGCCGAAGGAGACCGGGTTGGAGAGCACGATCAGCGCGGCGCCGATGAACGAGGGCCAGAACAGCGGGTCGGCACTCGATGCGAAGGCGCCCGCGTATCCGGGGTCGAAGTCACCGGCGAAGGCGAAGGCGCCGAGCACGAAGAGGGCCGAGGCCGCCAGCACCGCGATCTTGTTCACGAGCAGCATGAAGCGGAAGCCGTAGATGCAGACGACGAGCACGAGTCCGCCGAAGATCGCGTACGCGATGCCGTAGGTGACGTCCGTCTCCGGGACGTGGACCAGCCGGTGCGCGCCGCCGACGAGGGCGTCGCCCGAGGACCACACCGAGATCGAGAAGAACGCGATCGCCGTCAGCAGCGAGAGGAACGAGCCGACGACCCGGCCGTGCACGCCCAGGTGTGCGGAGGAGGAGACGGCGTTGTTCGTGCCGTTGGCGGGGCCGAAGAGCGCCATCGGGGCCAGCAGGAGCGCACCCGCGACCAGGCCGAGGACGGTCGCCGCGAGCCCCTGCCAGAAGGAGAGCCCGAAGAGGATCGGGAAGGCGCCCAGCACGCAGGTCGCGAAGGTGTTGGCGCCGCCGAAGGCCAGCCGGAACAGGTCGATCGGCCGGGCCGTGCGGTCCTCGTCCGGGATTCGCTCGACGCCATATGTCTCGATTTCGGTGACCGAGGTCGTCACGGGCCCTCCAATGTCCGTTAGTGCACCGTTCAAACGGTGGCCTCCACAGTGTGAGGCCCCCGGTGACCTGCGACAATGGTGTCCATCACAGATGCGTACGATGTCATTTGTGGCCAGCGACAAACTCACCATCCAGGACCTGCTCTCCTCCCCGGCCCTTCAGCTCACGCTGAAGGCGGGCGGCGGTCTGGACCGGTCCGTCTCCTGGGCCCACGCCAGCGAGCTCGTCGATCCGACGCCCTGGCTCCTGGGAGCCGAGCTGATCATGACCGCGGGCCTGGCGATCCCCCGTACCGCGGCGGAACAGCGCGCCTATCTGGAGCGGCTGGACGACGCCGGGGCGTCCGGACTCGCGCTCTCGGCGCAGCTCCACATGCCCCCGCTGCACGACGCCTTCTTCCGGGCCGCGGAGGAGCGCGGCTTCCCGGTCCTCGAAGTGCCGCTCGCCGTCCCCTTCATCGCCGTCGCCCAGGAGGTCGCCGCCTCGGCCCAGGAGGAGGCGCGGCACCGGCTGGGCGCGCAGCTCCAGGTCTTCGGCGCGCTGCGCTGGCTGGTCACGGAGAACCTCGACACCCCGACACTCCTGCGCCGGCTCGAAGGCCTCTCGGGCTACGACGTCTGCCTCTGCACCCCCCAAGGGCGCCCCCTCCTGCCCGGCGTCCCGGTGCCGGACCCGGCCGTGCTGCCCACGTCCGTCGACGCCCCGCCGACGATCCCCGGCGGGTTCGTCCTCCCGGTGCCGGCACCCGGCGGCCCCGCCGGATTCCTCGTCGCCTACGAGCGCGAGGGCGCCCGTCCCGCGGGACTCGCCGTCGTCCAGCACATCGCCACCGTCGCCGCGCTGAGGCTGGCGATGGTGCGCAACGAGCGGGAGACGCTGCGCCGCGAGGGAGCGGAGACGTTCGCCGAACTGCTCCAGGAGGTCCTCGACCCGGAGGCGGCCCGCCGCCGGCTCGCCCGGCACGCCATCGAGGGCGACACCGTGCTCCTCATCGTGCGCCGCACCACCGACGAGGCCCTGCTGCGCTGTCTGGAGGACCGGCCCCATCTGCTGCTCACGCGGGGCGAGGACCGCTATGTCCTCGGGGCGCCGGAACTGGCGGCCGCCGTCGGCGAGCTGTCCGGCGTGGCGGCCGGGGCCAGCCGCCCCTTCCTGCCGGGGGTCGCGCTGAAGGTCGCCCAGCGCGAGGCGCTGTGGGCGGTGTCCAAGGCGGTCGAGTCCGGCCGCGCCGTCGTCCACTACGGCGACGACGGGGCGGGCCGCTGGCTGCCGGACGATCCCGCGGTGCTGACGGCGCTGGTGGAGCACGTGCTCGGCGGAGTCCTGCGGTACGACGAGAGCCATGACTCGCGACTGCTGGTCTCCGCCCGCACCTGGATGGAGCGCGACCGCCGCACCGAGTCGGCGGCCGCCGCGCTGCACATCCACCCCAACACGCTCGCCTACCGGCTGCGCCGTTTCGGCGCGCTCACCGGCCGCGACCTGACGTCGACGGCGGCTCTGGCGGAGGTCTGGCTGGCGATCCAGGCGGCGGGCGCGCTGGGCCTCACCGACTGAGCGCGCCCGGCGCGGCCCACACCCGGTCCGGCCTGCGGGTCCGGGCCATGGGTGCCCTACGTGCCCGGGTCGCGCGCGCTTCGTTTGGCCGGGCTACGGATCATTCCTCGCGTCGGGCGACCGCCTCGACCAGGCGGGTGATGTCGGCGAGATCGGCCTCGAACTCGGCGGTGAGGTCGAGGGGCAGGTCCAGCCACGGCCCGAGCGTGCTGTGGCCGGGGAGTTCGCTGTCGTCGAGGCGGCCCCGGCTGCCGCGCGGGTCGTCGACGCCGGGAGTGAAGCGGCCCGAGGCCTCGGACGCGGCGAAGCCGATGACGAACGTACTGATCAGGCGTTCCAGCCGGGGCACCTGGGGCTCGGGGACCCCGGCCTCGATGAGTGCGGTGTAGATGATGTCCACCGCCCGCAGGCCGTCCGGGGTGACAGCGGGCCGCGAGAAGAGCAGATGCGCGGCCCACGGGTGCTGCTGCGTCACCTTCCGGGCCGCGCGCGCGAGGGCGCGGAGCCGCGCGTCCCAGGTGACGTGCTCGGCCGGATCCGCCGGCAGCAACGCGGTCAGCAGCCGCCCGACCATGCCGTCCAGCAGCGCCGACTTGTCCTTGACGTGCCGGTACAGCGCCATTGGCGTCACCCCGACGCGATCGGCCAGGGCGCGCATCGAGACGGCGTCGACCCCGTGCTCGTCGGCGATGGCCACGGCGGCGTCCAGGATCTCTTCCCGTCTCCCACTCATGGGTCTACAGTGTAGACGTATACGGTGTAGACGTGTACGGCGTAGACCTCGTGAAGGACGGATGATGCTGATCGCAGAGGGACTGGTGAAGCGCTACGGCGCACACCGCGCGCTCGACGGGTTCGACCTGACGGTCCCGGCCGGGGAGATCGTCGGCCTGATCGGCCACAACGGCGCGGGCAAGACGACGTTCGTCGAGATCGTCGCCGGGCTCGTACGCCCCGACGCGGGCCGCGTCACGATCGCGGCGCTCGACGCGCTGCGGGACGGCCGGGCCGCGCGGCGCCGGCTCGGCCTGGCCCCGCAGGAACTGGCCCTGTACGGCGGCGCCACCGCGCGGGAGAACGTGCGGCTGTTCGCCGGTCTGGCGGGATTCCGTGGACGGCGCGGGGAGGCGGAGATCGCCCGGGTCCTGGACGAGCTGTGCCTGACGGCCGTGGCGGACCACCCCGTGGCCGCCCTCTCCGGAGGCCAGCGCCGCCGGGTCCAGGCGGCCACCGCCATGGTCGGCTCACCACCCCTCCTCCTGCTGGACGAACCGACCGCCGGAGCCGATCCGGAGACCCGCTCGGCCCTGCTGAGTGCGGTCAGGGCTCGGGCCGAAGCGGGCGCGGCCGTCGTCTACACGACCCACTACCTGCCGGAACTCGTCGACCTCGACGCCACGCTGGCCCTGGCGCGGTCCGGACGGATCATCGCGCGCGGCACACAGGAAGAGCTCACCCGCCACCTGCCGGGCGAGCTCAGGGTCACCTTCGCCGACCCCGGCGAACCCGAACTGCGCCGGCCGACCACGGACCCCGGCGCCGATCTGGCGGCCCTGCTCGCGTCCGGTCGTACGCCCGTGTCCGTCGACGTCCGCCGCCCCGGACTGGACGATCTCTACCGGTCCATGGAAGCCGCGCGGACCGCGACGCGGACGGAGGCCCTCGATGCCGCGTGAGTCCGCCGCCCGCCTGGCCGTGCTGGTCCGCCACAACGTGCTGCTGATGGCACGCGAACCCGGTCCGGTCCTGAGCCGGATGATCCTCCCGCTCGTCTTCATCACGCTGCTGCGTCCGCTCTATGTGACCGGGCAGGGCCGCACGGCCGGAACGGAACAAGCGGTCGTCGGCACGATGGTCACCTTCTCGCTGCTCGCCCTCAGCATCTGCGGCGGCGCGATCCTCACCGAACGGCTCGGGCGGACCTGGGACCGCCTGCGCGGAAGCGCCCTGCGTCCCGCCGAACTGCTCGTCGGCAAGGCCGCTCCGGCCTTCGTGGTGCTGCTCGTCCAGCAGTTCCTCGTCGTCGGCTTCGCCGTGTGCTTCCTCGGACTGCGTGTCCCGCATCCGTTCCTGCTGCTGGGCGTCCTGCTCAGTTGGAGCTGCACGCTCCTCGGCCTCGGCACCCTGCTCGGCGTGCTGGTCCGCAGTCTGGGCGCGCTCTCCGCCGCCTTCGACATCGGCGGCATGCTGCTGAGCAGCCTCGGAGGGGCGCTCGTCCCGCTCGCCGCGCTGCCGGCGTGGGTCGCGGACGTGGCTCCCGCCTCACCCGGCTACTGGGCCGCCCGCGGCCTGCGGGCCGCCCTGTCCGGCGACACCTCTGCCGTGGCGGAGTCCTGCGGCACGCTCCTCGCCGTGGCACTGGTCTGCGGCGCCGTGGCATCGGTCCGACTGGTGGGCCGCAGCGGCCGGTTGGTGGCGCTCTAGGCGGGCGGTCACGACTCCGCAGGCTTCGGCAGGCGGAGTCCGGCGACGAGGGTCTCGACCAGTCGTCGCGCGTCGTAGCGGGGGTCGTTGTGGGCGCCGATGCACAGGTTGCCGATGCCGCGCATCAGTTGATAGGCCGTCAGGTCCGCGCGGATCTCGCCGGCTTCGGCGGCGGCGTCGAGAAGCCGGGTGCACACGGGGAGCAGCCGGTCGAGGAAGTACCTGTGCAGCGCGTCGAACGCCGTGTTGTCGGGCTGCAGGACGGCGGCGAGCCCGTGCTTGGTGACGAGGAAGTCGACGAATAGGTCGGTCCATCGTGACAGCGCCGTGTACGGGGACGCGCAGTCGTGCAGCAGGGCCGGACCCGCCTCTGCGCAGGCCTCGACCTGGTGCCGGTAGACGGCGACGATGAGATCGGCCCGTGTCGGGAAGTGGCGGTAGATCGTGGCCGTACCGACGCCGGCCCTGGCCGCGATGTCGCGTACGGGGGCCTCCACGCCTGACGTGGCGAAGATCGCGGCGGCGGCGTCCAGCAGTGTCTCCTGGTTGCGCCGGGCGTCGGCCCGCCTGGGCCGGGTCGCCGCCTGCCCCGTGCTGTCCTCGCTGTCGCTCATCGCGCCCTTCCTCCTGCGGTCCGTCTAAACGGAACGGTGTTCCGTATCGCCTTGCTAAGTGGGACAGTGTTCCGTATCGTCAAACGGGACGGTGTTCCGTTTGTTCATGATGGCAGAACGGGGGCCGGGCGACCAGCCGCGCCGTCATCACGCTTCACCCGTATTCGAAGGCGTCACCCGTATCGAAGGAGTCAGGACATGCAGTACCGCACCTTGGGCCGCACCGGTGTGCAGGTCGGCTCGCTCGCGCTCGGCGCGATGAATTTCGGCAGGATCGGGCGCACCACCCAGGACGAGGCCACCGCCATCGTCGACGCCGCCCTGGAGGGCGGGATCAACCTCATCGACACCGCCGACATGTACGGCGACGGGGAGTCGGAGGAGATGGTCGGCAAGGCCATCGCCGGCCGCCGCGACGACATCGTGCTGGCCACGAAGGCGGGCATGCCGATGGGGGAGGAGCGCAACCACCGTGGCTCCTCGCGCCGTTGGCTGGTCACCGAGCTGGACGCCAGTCTGCGCAGGCTCGGTGTCGACCACGTCGACCTCTACCAGATCCACCGATGGGACCCGGCCACCGGCGACGAGGAGACGCTGTCCGCCCTGACCGACCTGCAACGCGCGGGCAAGATCCGCTACTTCGGTTCCTCGACCTTCCCCGCCCACCGCATCGTGCAGGCCCGCTGGGCCGCCCGCGAGCATCAGCTGAGGCCCTACGTCACCGAACAGCCCAGCTACTCCATCCTGCAGCGGGGCATCGAGGCCCATGTCCTGCCCGTGGCCGAGGAGTACGGGCTCGGAGTCCTGGCCTGGAGCCCGCTGGCCTCGGGCTGGCTGTCCGGCGCGGTCAGGAGGGGCCGGGAGATCACCACCAGCCGTTCGGCGTTCCTGCCGCAGCGATTCGACCTCTCCATCCCCTCCAACCAGGACCGGCTGGAGGCCGTGGAGCGCTTGGCGGTCATCGCCGAGGAGGCCGGGCTGACGCTGATCCAGCTCGCGCTCGGCTTCGTCACCGCACATCCCGCCGTGACGAGCGCGCTGATCGGCCCCCGGACACCGGAGCACCTGCGCAGCCAGCTCGCCGCCGCGGACACCGTCCTCTCCGCGGACGTGCTCGACGCGATCGACGCCGTCGTGGCCCCGGGGACCGACCTGGCTCCGGACGAGAAGTTCGACACCCCGCCCGCCCTGCTCGACCCGGCCCTGCGCCGCCGCTGACGGGCCCGGTGGAACGGGCCTGACGACCCCGCCCGGGTCAGAGTTCCGGAGCGGGGCCGCCAGGAGTCCGCCGGCCGAACGGGCTTTGCCGGCCAGTGTGTTCCCCGATCAGTCGATGATCAGGCGGTGATCAGGCGGTGATCAGCCGTGGATCAGCCGTGGATCAGCGGTGGATCAGCGGTGGATCAGCCGGTGTACGCCTCGATCTCGGACAACTGCCCTGCGGGCCAGCCGGTGTTGCCCGTGACGAGCACCCGCAGATGGCGGGTCGGGGTGCCCGACAGCGCGATCGTCACGGTGTTTCCGCTCGACGGATCGAAGGTGTATCCCGCCGACGGCTTCAGCGTGGTGAACGTGGTGCCGTCGGTGCTGCCCTGGATGCTCAGCGTCTGGGTGCGCGTGGCCCACGCCGTAGCCGGCGGCAGCTTGAGGACGACGCGCTTGACCGCCTTGGCGGCACCCAAGTCGACGGTGACGGACTGCGGGAAGGCGTTGTTGGCGCTCTCCCAATAGCTGTTCGCGTTGCCGTCCACGGCGTTGGCGGCGGGATAGACGTCCGTGTGGCTCGACTCGGTCACCGGCCGGTTCTTGGCGAGGTTGACGGTCGGGTCCGTGGGCGGGTCGGTCGGCGGGTCCGTCGGAGGATCGGTGGGCGGGTCGGTCGGGGGCGTGGTGCCTCCGCCGGGTACGCCGCCGTTGGTCCACTGGGGAGCGGGCCAGTTGCCGGTGCAGGCCGGCGGGTCCGCGTACCAGCCGCTGTTGCCGGCGCCACGGGTGATCACGAAGCCTGGACCGACGCAGTTGTGGATCGGGTTGGACTGGGCGATGTGGGTCGCCGTCACGTTGGTGAAGGAGGCCGTGCCGGTCGCCTGGATCTGCAGGGCGTAGGTGCCCGCCCCGTCGATCCGTACGTTCTCGAAGTGCAGCCCCTTCGTCGCGCCCTCGATGTTCATGATGGCGGCGTAGGAGCTGTCGAGGATCTCGCTGTCCGTGATGTTGATCGTCGCGTCCAGGGCTTCGTTGAGGCCGCTGAACCAGACCGCGCCGACCCCGAACTGCCAGTTGTAGTCGTTGTTGCCGGTTCTGATCAGGGTGTTGCGCGCGGCCGTGGTGGTGCCCGAAACAGCCGTTCCCTGACCGGAGTTGACGCCGGGATAGCGGTTCGCGACGTGCAGGCCACCGCCGTTGGTGATGGTGTCCGCCATCACGTTGTCGGAGATGGTGATGTCCTTGCCGCCGTACGTGACGATGTTGTTGGCGAGAATCGGCAGGATCACCGTGTTGAAGGTGAACTTGTTCTTGACGTTCGGGACGCTCTCCGCCCACATCGCCAGACCGTCGTCACCCGTGTTCCGGACGAACGTGTTGGTGACCGTGGAGTTGGTGACGCCCATGTGGAAGTTCACGCCGTCCGCGGTCTGGTCCAGGATGCGGCTGTTCTTGATGGTGAAGTTGTCCATCGGGCCGTCCATCCAGGCCCCGCACTTGGTGTGCTGCATCCACACGTTGTCGACCGTGGAGTTGGACAGCGCGCCGCCGATGGCGTTCACCTGGTCGTCGTCGACGCGCTCGCGAATGTCGCCGATGATCGCGAAGTCCTTGAGGGTGACGTTCTTGCTGCCGCCCTGGTTCGCGTACTTCCCGTACACGCCCACGGCTTTCGACCGGTTCACCGGGTCACGGCCGGTGAGGACGCTGTACCAGGGGCCCGCGCCGGCCAGCGTCACCTGGTCGACGACGATGTGGTCGCGCACCTGGAAGGTGCCCTGGGGGATGTAGACGGTCTTGCCCTGGGCCTTGCCCGCGTCGACGGCCGCCTGGATCTTGGCCGTCGAATCGGCCGCGCCGGTCGGGTCGGCTCCGAAGTCGCCGACGACGTCGAGGGCTCCGGACGGCTTGCCGATGGGCGCGCCCACCTGCTCGAAGTCGGCGAGGTCGATGGTGAAGGACGGGGAGGCGCTCGTGGACGACACCTGGAGGCGCACCTTGGTCCCGGCCGGCAGCGTCGAGCCGAGCAGGGTGCGGGTCTCGTCGTAGAAGTGGTGGGGGTTGGTGTCCCCGGGGTTGTTGTTGAACGGATAACCGCCGTAGTACCAGCCGTACTTGGAGGTCACCGGCACCGACTTGAGCTGGGTGCCGTTGATCTTCAGGTCGAGGTCGGCGTCGCGGCCGGTGCCCGCCGCGTTGTCGGGCAGCGAGTAGCGGAACGACATCGCGTTGGCCGGGGCGGTCAGCGTGAACTCGACGTACTCGCCCGCCGCGTCCAGCGTCACGGCCTGCCGGCCGGACGCCTCGGAGGGGAGATGGCCGTAGAGCCGGTCCGGGCCGATGAGGGTGCCGTTCGTGGCGGCGTACTCGGCCTCCTGTTCCTTGAAGGGGACGGCCGCGCCCCGGCCGGAGATCCCGACGGGGGAAGGGGCGGGTACACCGGCGGCGACGGCGTGGGGGGCCACCGCGACCGCGACGACGGTCCCGGCCGCGGCGAGCGCCAGCGACAGCGACAACGCCGTGCCGCGGCGCGTGAATCTGCCTAGGGGAGAGGGAGTCACAGGCATGCGTCCTCAGGGCTCGTGGGGTGAGCGGACGCAAGAAGGCTAGGAGTGGAGGCAAGAGAAGTCCATGAAGCTGCGCAAGATTGATACAGACTCTCGCAATTATTCGACGGACGCGTCTTTGGGGCGGTCGTCACCGTCGGTCCCGGCCGTCTGCCCGCCCTTCGGCCCGGCTGTCAGCACCTTGGCCGCGGCACCCGCCCGGGGTGTCCCGTCGACCGCGACACAGATACCGAAGACACGGTCGTGCCCGGTCCGGCCGTTGACGTGCCCCCGGTTGTTGCTGATCTGCACCCGCCTCCGCGCGGGTTCGAGCGACGACACCAGATGCAGGTACACGGTGCCGGCGACCCGGGCGAGGACGATGTCACCGACCGTCAGCTTCGAGCTGTCGACGGGAGCGACGGTCACGAGCTGACGGCTGCGGATCAACGGGACCATCGAGGTGCCGCTCGGCCGGAACTCCACGGTCTGCCCACTGGCAACTCTGGCTGCCACACTGTCCAATGCGCCCATGCGAGGAGCGTGACAGCCTCGGCGGGCCCGGCCCACCGATTTTCGACCCTGGGCCGGGGCGGAACCGGGTCAGCCGGCCGCGGGTCGCCGGAGTTCGCGGCGTGTGGTGAGCCAGTGCCCGGTGACGAAGAGCAGACCGATCGTGGCGGCCACGGTGAAGAGGGCGAACGAGGGGAACCCGTCGTCGCCGTCCGGGTAGCGGTCACCGCACAGCCGGGTCAGCCGAGGCTGCTCGCGGGCCGCCTCCAGACACACCCGAGTCCCCTTCGGCGGAAGGGGATAGCCGCCGTTCGGCACCTTGCGAACGGTGTAGCGCCGACCCGCCACGGTGTACGCGATCTCGTCGCTCTTCTCTCCCTTGCCGGTCGGGACCACCACGCGGATGACGACACCCGTGACCCGTATCCCGGTGTCGTCGAGCAGCTCGGCCTGTCGCCAGTCGTGCCGCATCACGCCTCCGCCGAGGGCGACGCAGACGGCGAAGACCGCTGCGGCCACCACATGCCTCCTCGCCCTGGGGGTCCGTATCCGCGGAGTCCTCAACGGCCGCTCACTCTCCTTCGCGTGGGCCGACGTCTGCCCCGGCCGCTCCTGTGGGCGGGCGAAGCGGTGCACGACCCCGCCCCTGCCGAACGCTGCGCCGATTCTGGCAGGCCGGCCTCCCACCGGAGGACCCCCGGTAACAGCCGATTCCGAAGGGCGAAGGGCGAAGGGCGAAGGGCGGAAAGCGGGAACGCGCATCAGGGCTCGATGTATCGCGGGTGTATCGAAAACCGCATACGTCCCCGCAACCGGTGACCCCCTTCACTGGGAGCATGAGCCACAACGCCTTCTCGCCGGCCTCGTCCCGCCGCATGCTCAGGTTCGTGCTTCTCGGGCTCGTCCTGCTCGCTCTGGCGAGTGGTCTGTTCGCCATCCGGCGGATGCTCCTGATGTCGGCCCCGCGGTGCATGGCCGGGCACTGGCACGGCTGCTACGACACGTTCAACGGTGTGGTGCTGATGACGCTGGTCGCGATACCGGCGGCCGTGCTCGTCACGTGGGCCCTCGCCCGCCGACGGCAGGCCGCAGGCCTCGCTTCGACCTGGGCCTGGCGCAGGTCGCTGGCCGAGGTGGGCATGGTCCACGGCACGGTCCCGTTCGTGTGGCTGACCATGATGCCGGGCCTCGCGCCCGGCGTCGCTCCCCGCCGGGTGAGCCTGGTGCCGCTGCGGGACTTGGTCACCATGGGGGCGGGCGGCATCGTCGGCAATCTGCTGGTCTTCGCGGCGCTGGGGTTCTTCGCCCCGATGCGGTTCGCGGCACTCGCGTCCCTGCCGCGGATCCTGGCGCTCGGCGCGGGCTGCTCGGTCCTGGTCGAGATCGCCCAGTACGTCCTGTGGCTGGACCGGGTGTCCTCCGTGGACGACGTCCTGGTCAACGCCACCGGCGCCCTGCTGGCCGGACTGGCCTCGCGCCGCTGGTGGCGCACCACCGAGCGGGCACCGTCGGATCGGTCCCGCCCCGCCCCGGCTCCGGTGGGCTGAACCGTGGTCCGCCGCGCACACCTCATCGGGATACATCGGCGATACGGCGTGCTGTCTAGGCTTCCATCATGCGTGTACTGATCGTGGAGGACGAGCCCTACCTGGCCGAGGCCGTCCGTGACGGTCTGCGGCTGGAGGCGATCGCCGCCGACATCGCCGCCGACGGCGACTCCGCCCTGGAACTGCTCGGCGTCAACTCCTACGACCTCGCGGTCCTCGACCGCGACATCCCCGGCCCCTCGGGCGACGAGGTCGCCCGGCGTATCGTCGCCTCCGGCAGCGGCATCCCGATCCTCATGCTCACCGCCGCCGACCGGATCGAGGACAAGGCCTCCGGGTTCGGGCTCGGCGCCGACGACTACCTCACGAAACCGTTCGAGCTGCGCGAGCTCGTCATGCGGCTGAGGGCGCTCGGCCGCAGGCGCGCCTACGCCCGGCCGCCGGTCCGCGAGATCGCGGGTCTGCGGCTGGACCCGTTCCGCCGGGAGGTCTTCCGCGACGGACGTCATGTCGCGCTCACCCGGAAGCAGTTCGCCGTGCTGGACGTCCTCGTCGCCGCCGAGGGCGGGGTCATCAGCTCCGAGGAACTGTTGGAGCGGGCCTGGGACGAGAACGCCAACCCGTTCACCAACGCCGTCCGCATCACCGTCTCCGCCCTGCGCAAGCGGCTCGGCGAACCGTGGATCATCGCCACGGTGCCCGGTGTCGGCTACCGCATCGATACCGGAGCGGACACCGGCGCGGACACCGGCGGTGACACCGGCGCGGACACCGGCGGGGACGACGCGCACCCCGGCGACGGCCATGGATAGAGCCCCAGGGCGCAGCGCCCGGCTGAAGCTCACCCTCAGCTATGCCGGATTCCTCTTCGTCGCCGGCACGCTCCTGCTGGTCGTGATGTGGGTGTTCGTGCTGCGCTGGCTGCCCACGAACGACCCCCGGCTCATCCAGAAGACGTACGGCGCCGTGATCATCGTCGGTCCCAGCCGCGCCGACCTGCTGCGCGGCTTCGCCCCCGCCGCGGCCGTCTCCCTGGGCTTCCTGCTGGTGTTCGGCCTCCTCGGCGGGTGGATCCTCGCCGGGCGGATGCTCTCACCGCTCGCACGGATCACGGACGCGGTACGGACGGCCGGGAGCGGGTCGCTGTCCCACCGGATCCGCATGAAGGGCCGACAGGACGAATTCCGCGAGCTCTCCGACGCGTTCGACTCGATGCTCGAACAGCTCGAGGCCAAGGTCGCCGAGGAGCAGCGGTTCGCCGCGAACGCGTCCCACGAACTGCGCACCCCGCTGGCGATCTCACGCACCCTCCTGGACGTGGCCCGCAAGGACCCCACGCGGGACCGCGACGAACTCATCGACCGCCTGGACGCCGTCAACACGCGGGCGATCGACCTCACGGAGGCGCTCCTGCTCCTCAGCCGCAGCGACCGCGGGAACTTCCCCCGCGAGGACGTCGACCTCTCCCTCGTCGCCGAGGAGGCCGCCGAGACGTTGCTCCCGTTCGCCGAACAGCGCCGGATCACCCTCGACGTCACCGGCGCGACGGCCCGGACCAGCGGTTCGGCGGAGCTCCTGCTGCGGATGGCGACGAACCTCGTCCAGAACGCCGTCGTCCACAATCTCCCCGAGGGCGGCACCGTGACGGTCCGCACCGGCACGGACGGGGGCACGAGCGTGCTGAGGGTCGAGAACACGGGTCGCCCGCTCCCACCGGAACGGGTGTCGACCCTCACCGAACCGTTCCAGCGCGGAACGGAACGCGTACGCACCGACGAGCACGCGGGCGTCGGTCTCGGCCTGGCCATCGTGGCCGGCATCGTCCGCGCCCATGACGGCACCCTCGAACTCGTTCCCCGCCCCGAGGGTGGCCTGGTCGTCACTGTTCGGCTGCCCGGCGCGGGCTGAGCGGTGCCCTCCGGCGGGTTCACCGCAGGGTGACGGCCGTTCAGCCGACTCAGCCGATGGCTCCGTACGCGGCTCAGTCAGTCGTTCCGTACGCGGCCATGAACATGTCCACGAGGCCGTCGACCGCGGCGGCGTCGATGGGGCGGGTCGACAGCAGGCTGCGGTAGTACAGCGCACCGCACAACACCTCGGCCGCGAACTCCAGGTTGGCCTCGGCCTTCAGCTCGCCGGCTCGTTGGGCTCGGGTGATCCGGTCGAGCGTGCTCCGCTCGACGGTGGCCAGGAAGCGTTCGTGCAGTGTCGCCCGCAGCTCGGAGTCGCCTTGTGCCTCGGCGATGACCGCGCGGTAGACCGGGCCGATCGGCGGGCTGGAGAGGGCCGCTCCGGAACGGAAGAACTGCTCGCGCAGATCCTCCCGGACGCTGCCGGTGTCCCGGTAGTCCAGATCGCTGGTCCACACGCGGCTGAGCGCGTCGAGCAGCAGTGCCGCCTTGGAGGGCCAGCGCCGGTAGATCGTGTGCTTTCCGACTCCGGCCCGGCGGCCGACCGCCTCGATGCTCAGACCCGCGTACCCGACCTCCGCGGCCAGGTCGAGCGTCGCCTGGAGCAGCTCCTCGGTGCGTGCCGCGCCTCGACGCCTCGGTGTGGCGGGCGGTTCCGTCATGAGACCACTCTATCGGCACGTGCCGTGCCGTTGACAACGCGGGGATCGCGCGGAATATTCGGAACTCATCGGCACGGTGCGTGCCGATGAGTTCCGGTGGCGGATCGTCACCGGCCCGCACAGGATTGCGGCGACGGATCATCGAGGGGGAGTTCTGCCATGAGCAGCACGGAAAGCGGTCGGCACGAGGGATTCACGGCCGAAGAGCGGGCCGCGATGAAGGACCACGCCAAGGAACTGAAGAAGGAGGCCCGCCGCGGTTCGCGCGCGGACAAGGCGGCCGAGGCGGAGCGGGACGTGGTCGCGAAGATCGCCGAGATGGGGGACTCCGACCGGATCATGGCCGAGCGGGTCCACGCCGTCGTCACCGCCGCGGCTCCGGTCCTCGCGCCGAAGCTCTGGTACGGCATGCCCGCCTATGCGCTGGACGGCAAGGTCGTCTGCTTCTTCCAGAGCGCGGAGAAGTTCAAGGCCCGCTACGCGACACTCGGTTTCAGCGATCAGGCGAAGCTGGACGACGGCCCGATGTGGTCCACCGCGTTCGCCCTGACCGAGCTGACCGCCGACGTCGAGGCGAGGATCGGCGCGCTCGTGAAGCAAGCGGTGAGCTGAGGCACCTCACGACGGCGCCCGCCGACACCCGGACGGTGTGTGCCTCGCCCGGCACTCGGGACGGTTGTGCCTCGCCCCCGCGCTTCCCGGACGAGGCACACACCGTCGGCACGGCACGGCACGGCACGGCACGGCTCAGCACCGGCACCGGCACGGCGCAGCACAGGCACCGGCACAGTACCGGCACGGCTCCGGCGCCCGTTCCGGTACGGCTCCGGCACCCGTTCCGGCCGCCTGGACGCCGGCGCCCTCCGAGGCGTGAACCTTTTCGTGGCCGGGGGACAAGTACCGGGTGAACGCTGCCCTTTCCTCCGACGACACGGACCACTCATGACTGATTCGCTGTGCCGCCCCCCAACGGGGGACGGCACGCCCGGCGACGCCGAGCAGGCCGAAGGCGCGCGGAGCGATGCCGCTCTGATCGCGGCCTCGCTCGACGAACCGGAGCAGTTCGCGGCGCTGTTCGACCGGCACGCGCCCACCATCCACCGGTACGTGGCCAGAAGACTCGGCGCCGACGCCGCCGACGACGTCACCGCGGAGACCTTTCTCACCGCCTTTCGGATACGGGGCCGTTACGACAGCGGCCGGGCCGGGGTGCGCCCCTGGTTGCACGGGATCGCGGCCAAGCTGATCAGCCGGCACCGCCGCGAGGAGGTCAGGGCGTTCAAGCTCCTCGCGCGCACCGGGCAGGACCGGATGGCCGAGACCTGGACGGACTCGGTCGACGACCGCGTCACCGCGCAGGCCGCCTCCAGATCCCTGGCGGGCGCGCTGGCCAAGCTCCCGCAGGGCGACCGGCACACCCTTCTGCTGTTCGCCTGGGCCGACTTCACCTATCAGGAGATCGCCGAAGCCCTCGACATCCCCGTGGGCACCGTCCGGTCCCGGCTCAACCGCGCCCGCAGAAAGCTCAGAGCGGCGACCGGCGAACGTGACCCGCTGACCGGCCCCCGCGAAGTGCCCGTACTCGAAGGTGATTCCGCATGAGCGAGCCGAACGAACTGACCGAGTCGCACGACCTGAAAGAGCTGCGGGCCCTGCGCGCCGACGCCCCGCTGCCCGACACCGACCGCCTCGCCCCGCAACGAGCCCTGCTTGCCGAGGAGTTCAGGTCAGGAGCCGAAAGGCGTCGACCCGCCTTCGCGCGAGGGGGGCCGCCCCGGCGCAGGATGTTCCTGGCGGCCGCGGGGGCCGTCACGGCGCTGGCCGTGACAGGGGGCGCCGTCGTCCTCCTGTCCGACGACACCCCCGGCACGGACACCGCCGTCCCCTCCGGTCGGCGCCTGCTCTCGGCGCGGGGTTCCGCCGAAGCCCTCGAACTGGCGGCGGCCACGGTGGAGAAGCTCGGAGCGACGGAGCCCGGACCGAAACAGTGGGTCTACGAGAAGTCGACCTCTTTCGGCCAACAGGCGCCCCAGACCACGGAAGTGTGGACCCGCTGGGACGGGACCGGCTGGGCGCGCCTTCCCGGTATCCCTCCGGCCGGGCGCATCGACCACTTCGACCGGAACAAGCTCCAGGTCACCTACGGGCCCAACCAGGAGGAGAAATGGAAGAAGGAGGGTTACGACGACCGCTCGCAGCGGCAGTTCTACCGCTTCCTCGCCACCCTGCCGAGCGATCCCGGCCGGATGATGCGGCGCATCCGTGAGGAGCACGCCATCGGTGACATCAAGGGCGAGACCCCGGCCCAGCGCGACTGGCGGGAGATCCATGTCCTCTACCGCTCGGTGCTGATCCCGCCGAAGGTGCAGGCGGGCATGTTCAGGGCGCTGGCAAGGATTCCCGGAGCCCGTGTGGAGAAGGGGATCAAGGATCCGGTCGGACGTCCGGCGATCGGCGTGACGGTGACCTACGACAAGCCCACGGCCTCGGGCTATCAGGGCAAGCAGGAGATCTTCTTCGACACCGCCACGTACGCGTACCTCGGCGAGTCGGCCGACCTGCCCGGAGAGCAGGGCATCCACGGATCGTCGCCCGACCCCCGGAACGCGAGCCCGGCCGCCCGGAACGCGAGGCCGGCCCTCGGGAACGGGAGCCCGGCGATCATCACCGTCCGCAACGCCTGGGGCGTCGTCGACAAGCCGGGCGCGCGCCCCTGAGCTCACCCCCGAGGGAAATCCTCAGCGGCTCTTGCGTACCCGGGCGGCCGCGCGGGCTTCCGCGGCCTTCCGGGCGTCCGCGGCCTTGCGGGACTCCTTGGCCGGCCGTCCGGGACGCGTGCCCATGCCCCGGAAGGGTGCGTTGCCCGTCGGCTTCGGTCCGGTCGGCGGGCGCTTGGCCCCGGTGATGGCGGTGAGCGCCGCCTCGCCCGAGCGCACCTGGGTGACGGTCGGCCGGACACCGGCCTCGGACATCAGACGGTTCACGTCACGCCGCTGGCCTGCGGTGACCAGGGTGACCACCTTGCCTGACTCCCCGGCGCGCGCGGTGCGCCCGCCGCGGTGCAGGTAGTCCTTGGCGTCGGCGGGCGGGTCGACGTTGACGACGAGGTCGAGCGCGTCGATGTGGATGCCCCGGGCGGCGACGTTGGTGGCCACCAGCACGTTGATCTCCCCGTTCTTGAACTGGGCGAGCGTGTGCGTGCGCTGCGGCTGCGACTTCCCGCTGTGCAGGGCGGAGGCGCGGATCCCGGCGGCCCGCAGATGACGGGTGAACTGGTCCACGCCCGCCTTGGTGTCCAGGAACATCAGCACCCGGCCGTCCCGCGCGGCGATCTCGGTCGCCGTCGCGTACTTGTCGGCGCCGTGGATGTTCAGCACGTGGTGTTCCATCGTGGTGACCGAGCCGGCCACCTGGTCGACGGAGGCGAGAACCGGGTCGTGGAGGTAGTTCCGTACGAGCTGGTCGACGTTGCGGTCGAGCGTGGCCGAGAACAGCAGCCGCTGACCGTCGGCGCCGACCTGGTCCATGAGGTCCGAGACCTGCGGCAGGAAGCCCAGGTCGCACATCTGGTCGGCCTCGTCCAGCACCGTGATCCGCACCTGGTTCAGGAGGCAGTCCCGGCGTGACACCAGGTCGGTCAGCCGGCCCGGCGTCGCGACGAGCACCTCGACGCCGGTCCGCAGCAGCGCCTGCTGCCGGTTGATGGACAGACCGCCGACCACCGTCCCGAGCCGTACGTTCAGGGTCCGCGCGTACGGTTCCAGCGCGTCGCTCACCTGCTGCGCGAGCTCCCGGGTCGGCACCAGGACCAGCGCCAGCGGCCGCTTCGCCTCGGCGCGGTGGCCCGCGATCCGGGTGAGCAGGGCCAGCCCGAAGGCCAGCGTCTTGCCGGAGCCGGTCTTCGCCCGGCCGAGGACGTCGTGCCCGGCCAGCGCGTTCGGCAGGGTCGCGGCCTGGATCGGGAAGGGTTCCGTCACCCCGAGCCCGGTCATCTCGGCCACCAGTTCCGCGGGCAGGCCGAGGGCGGCGAAGGACGTGGCGGGAGGCAGGTCCGCCGAGCGGGACGAGGGTGCCGCGCCGTCGCCTCGCGGCGCCGGCCGGTCGGCGCCGGCGTCGGAGAGTCCAGGGGCCGGCGGCTTCGCGTTCATGGGGAACCTTCCTCAGTCTGACGCCCGGAACGCCCCGGGGCCCGTACCACTCGGCACGGGCCCCGGCGACTTCGAAGCGTGCTCCCCATTTTACCAGCGGGGACATGACCGCCGGGCCGGGCCGCCGGGCGGGCCGGCGGTCAGGCGCCGGGCCGGACCAGCGGGTGGGGCCGACGGGTCCGGAAGCCGGCGCCCGATGCCCCGGGGTTCCCCGATGTGACCTTGTTCCTTGCCATCGACGGCCCGGTGTGGGAAGCATCTCCGCAACGAGTCTCCGAAGAACTGTTATCCGAGGTTCCGCGGGCGGTCTCCCAGGCAACGGCAGCATCGTTCGGAGTCGAGGACAGGGAAGTTTTCATGAGGAGACAGCACGCGGTGGAGCCGGCGGCACTGGTGACTGCCGCCCGGGCGGGCGACTCGGCGGCTCAGGACGCCCTGGTGAGCGCCTATCTCCCCTTGGTCTACAACATCGTCGGACGCGCGCTGAACGGCTCGGTCGACGTCGACGACGTCGTGCAGAACACCATGCTCCGTGCCCTGGACGGCCTGGACGGGCTGCGTGAGCCGGAGAACTTCCGCTCCTGGCTCGTGGCCATCGCGATGAACCAGGTCCGGGCGCACTGGCGGGACCGTCAGCTCGCCCCGGGCGGGGTGGAGGAGGCGGAGGATCTCGCCGACCCCGGCTCCGACTTCGTGGACCTGACCATGATGCGGCTCCAGCTCTCCGGCCAGCGCCGCGAGACCGCGCTGGCGACACGCTGGCTCGAACCGGACGACCGGGGCGTGCTCTCACTGTGGTGGCTGGAGTGCGCCGGTGAGGTGACCCGGACCGAGGTCGCCGAGGCACTGGAGCTGTCGCCGCAGCACGCGGCGGTCCGGGTGCAGCGGATGAAGGCCCAGTTGGAGACGGCTCGTGTGGTGGTACGGGCGCTCGCCGCCCGCCCGCCGTGCGAGGAACTGCGGGGTGTCCTCGCCTCCTGGGACGGCCGGCCCTCGGCGCTGTGGCGCAAGCGGATCGCCCGGCACGCCCGCGACTGCGTGCGCTGCTCGGGTCTGTGGAGCGGCCTGATGCCCGCGGAGGGACTGCTGGCCGGTCTGGCGCTGGTCGCCGTGTCGCCGGGGCTGGCCGCCGCGCTGAGCGACGCTTCCGGAGGGATGGCCGCCACGGGCTCGGCGTCCCGGAAGCCGGCCGCCGACCACGGGGACGCGGGGGCTCCGGGAGCCGGAGCCGGACACCGGGCGACGGGCACGAGGTCGGCCGCGCGCGGCGAGGCCCGTCGGCGCCGACGCGTACGGCGCCGGGCGCTGGGCGGCGCACTCGTGGCGGTCTGTGTGGCGGGCGGCGGCCTCTGGTACCTGGACACGGGACCCGGAACGAGCACCGACGGGGCGGCTCCCTCCCGTACCGCGGGCGACCCCGTCATGGACCTCTCGGCACCGGACGCCTCCCGCACCTCGCCCTCGGCGTCCGCCGGTGCCACGGCCTCGCCGTCGGCGTCCGCCTCGAAGAAGGCGAAGGCGAAGGCGAAGGCGTCCAAGTCGGCGCGTGCCGCCGAGCCGAGCAAGTCGGCCGGCGCCTCCTCGGCCGCGCCGACCCGGCGGGCGTCGAGCCTGGCCCGGGCGCAGTCGGCCCCGACCACGACCGTGGCGCAGGTGGTCGCGCTGGTGAACAAGGAGCGGGCGGCCGCCGGCTGCGGGCCGCTCACGGAGGACCCGCAACTGGAGAACGCGGCCCAGGCCCACTCCGACGACATGGCCGCGCGCGGCTTCTTCGAGCACACCAACCCCGACGGCGTCGACCCCGGCAAGCGCATCACCGCCGCGGGCTACCAGTGGTCCACGTACGGCGAGAACATAGCCATGGGTCAGCAGACCCCCGAGTCGGTGATGGAGTCCTGGATGAACAGCCCGGGGCACCGCGCGAACATCCTCAACTGTTCGTTCAAGAACATCGGGGTGGGCGTGCACAAGGGGTCGGGTGGTCCGTGGTGGACCCAGGACTTCGGCGCGAAGCTGTGAGGCCCGGTACGGGGGCTGCTTCCCGGGCGTGAGGTTCACCGGTCGCGGACGTGCCGGACCCGGCATGGGGGCGTGCCGGACCCGGCACGGGGGGCGAGCCGGGGACGCGGCGGACCCGGCATGGACGGCGAACGCGTCTCAGCCGACGTGCCAGCCGGGTTCGAGACGGTCGAGGAGCGTGTGGAAGGCCGCGTCCGCCCGCTCCCGGCCGTCCTCGGTGAGGGAGGCGACGACCAGGCCGAAGGTCGCGTCGACCAGGAGGGCGGCCTCCGTCCGGGCGCGGACCTGCGTCATGCCGAGGCCCCGGAAGACGGACGTGAGCAGGTCCGTCCACTCGGTGAGCACATCACGCAGCAGGGGCCCGTAGCGGTCCGGGTCGATCAGTCCCGCGGCCATGACCTCGAGGTAGAGGGGGAGGGCGGTGCGCAGGTCGGGGGCGTTGAACCGCCGCCAGGTCTCCTCCATGAAGCTGCGGAGTCCCGCCGGGTCACGCGGGGCCTCCGCCGAGCCGAGCGTGTCCCGGGCGTGCAGGAGCGGTCTGCGCTCGTCCAGGGCGAGCGCCTCGGCGACCATGGCGTCCTTCGTCCCGAAGTAGTACAGGAGCATGCGGTCGCTGGTGCCCAGGGCTCGGGCGAGGGGGCGCAGGGACAGTCCGGCGAGGCCGTTGCGCACCAGGTACGCGCGGACCCGGTCGGCCAGCTCGCGTCGTTTGGCCTGGTCGGACGGTCGTGGCATGGGCGCTCCGGAGGTCGCGGCGCCGCCGCAGCGGGGGCGGTGTGACACCGAACACGTTCCATATGTCCGGATCGGTACTCTTGGAAAGAATTTTTACCGTAGCAACCGCTACATGCATATTTGTTATCGTGACGGGCGTTACGTGAACGCGTGACCTGACACTTGTCCGGACCGGTCGACGACGGGTCCGTGCCGCTCCGGCGGTCTGGTTGCCAGCAGTGCGGAAGGGACTGATTTCCATGGCCCCGGGGGCCATCGACCTCAGCGCGGCACCACGCCGAGGGCGCTTCACCCGGCTCTACCGCAGGCCCGAGGAATCCGGGCGCGAGGGGGCCACGAGACGCGATCAGCAGAACGGGGCATCCGTGGAGGCAGCACCCACGTCGTGGCTCGCCAGGAACATGGCTCTCTGGGCGCGTGCGCTGCAACCCATACGCCCGTTCGACGCGCCCCGCGCCCGTGTCACCCCCTGGGAAGCCTCCTGGCCCCTGTCGCGGGAGCTGACCTCGGCCCGCCGGGCCCGCCGTCTGGTGACGGCCCAACTGGCCGAGTGGAACCTGGAGGAGCTGGCCGACACCGCGGAACTCCTGGTCAGCGAGCTCGTCACCAACGCCCTGTGTCACACGCGCGGCCCGCTGCGGCTCAACCTGTGTCTGCGCGACGACCGCCTCCTGTGCGAGGTCGAGGACACGGAGCCGCTGTGCCCCGTACGACGTGAGGCCGACCCCGACGCCGAGGGCGGCCGCGGCACCGAACTGCTCGACCTGCTCGCCGAGAGCTGGGGCAGCACCTGCACGCCCACCGGCAAGACCATGTGGTTCGAGGTGCCGACCCGGGACCCGTCGTAGGACCGGCCGGGAAGGACTCCGGCGAAGAGCCCTCGGCCCGGCGAGGCCCCGCTTTCAGGCGCGGGTGGCCACCTGGGTCGCCAGGAAGTCGAGGAGCGCGGCGTTGAAGCGGGCGGGCTGCTCCGCCCCCGGCAGGTGGCCGGCACCCTCGATGACGGTCAGGACCGCGTGCGGGACGAGCTCGCGGATCGCCTCGGCGTCGGCGACCGGGGTGTAGACGTCGTCGGCGCCGACCACGATCAGCACCGGGGACTGCACGGCGGCGAGCGTGTCCCGGTAGTCGAGGCGCTCGGCCCGGCCGCGCAGGGCCGCCGCGGCACCGCGGGGATCGGTGGCACGCATCATGCCCAGCACGTGTTCGGCGACGCGGGGCAGCGCTGTGACGTTGTAGTCGGCGAGCATCTTGCCGATGACCTCGTCGGCGTAGCCGTCCATCCCCTCCGCGAGGAGCCGGTCGGCCATGCGGTTGCGTACGGCCTTGCCCTCGTCCGTCTCGGCCGGCGCGGAGGTGTCCGAGAGGACGAGCCCGCGGACGCGGCGCGGGTGGGCGCGCTGCACCTCCATGGCGATCTGCCCGCCCATCGAGACGCCGCCCACCACGGCCCGGTCGATGTCCAGGTGGTCCAGGAGCGCGACGAGGTCGTCGGCGAAGTCGGAGAGATACACCGGGTCGGCGTCCACTCCGCTGGCCCCGTAGCCACGCAGGTCCGGGGTGATGACCCGATGTCCGGCCGCGACGAGCGCTTCCGTCTGAGGGGCCCACAGCGTCCGGTTGAAGGGATGCCCGTGGATCAGCAGGACGGGCAGCCCGTCCGGGGAGCCGCTGTCGTCGTAGTGGAGCGTCGTCCCACGCAAGCCTATGGAGGTCATGCGAGGCACCCTAGCCTGAAGATCATCATCCTCAGGCTCCATCCGGCGGGCCGGAAAAACCAACCCGCCGGAAGCGAAGACCCAGCCCGTCCGCCGGAAGCGAAGACCAAGCCCGTCCGCCGGAAACGATGACCAAGCCCGTCCGCCGGATACGAAGCCGAGAACCGAGACCGAGACCGAGGCTGCGGGCGAAGCCGGGCACCGCCAGCCGACCGGACACGGAGCCGGACACCGGACACGGACACGGACACGGAGACGGCCCGGCACGAGCGCGATGTGGGTCGCGTCGGCCGGGCCGTCGACGGGGCAGGGGAGGAGTTACTCCGCCTCGTACCGGGCACCGTAGGGATCACCGGCGCCCGTCTCGCGGTACTGGGCTCGCTCGTCGGCGCCGGGCCGCTGAGGCGCCGCCGACGGCCAGTGGTCGGCCTGCGGGACGCTGTGGACCACCGGTGCCGGAGAGTCCTGGATGCCCGCCACCCGCACCGGCATGACGTTTCCGCGTGCGACGACCTTGGAGCGCTCCTTGACCCGCTTGTCCCGGCCGGAGTCGCCGAGGATCAGGACCGGGTCGAACATGACGACGGCCGCGGCGAGGATGAGGAAGATGATCGGGCCGAGCAGCATCGGCAGCAGGAGCGAGGAGCCCTCCTGGCCGGTGATGGTCGGGGCCGTGTCGATGCTGTTGTGGAGATGGACGCTCAGGGCGGCCATGCCCGTGTAGTGCATGCCGGTGACGGCGAGACCCATGACGAGGCTGGCGCCGAGCGTGCGGATGAAGCCCTGCACGGAGACGGCGGCCCACAGCGCGGCGGTCGCCGCCACGAGGGCGATGATCACGGACAGGCTCACGGTGAACGCGTTGTAGCGCAGCTCTCCGTTGAGCTGCATCGCGAACATGCCCAGGTAGTGCATGGTCGCGACGCCGAGGCCGGTGATGGCGCCGCCCACGGTGAGGGCCGCTCGCGTGGCACCGCGGTGCCCCACGATGAAGACGCCCGCGGAGACCACCACGATCGCCACGGCGAGACTGAGCACGGTGAGAGGGACGTCGTAGGTGATGGGTGTCTCCGCCACGGAGAAGCCCGTCATCGCGATGAAGTGCATCGTCCAGATGCCGCAGCCCAGGGCGCTGGCCCCCAGGGCGAGCCAGCCGAGCCGCCACCCGGGTTCGTGGTGCACCGTGCGCACCACGCAACGCAGCCCCAGCGCCGAGCCCACACAGGCCATGACGTAGGCGGCCACCGGTGTGACCAGCCCGTAGCTGAAGCCGTCGATCGTGCCGTTCATCCGCTCCCTATCTCTTTACCGCTGACATACGAAGGACATTGAGCCCGTTTCCTGGTAGCGATAGCAAATCCTCGAGGGGAAGTTGATTGAAACTTGCGCGATCGTTATCGATCTCGTAGGGGCGCGGGAATTTCGACCGGCCCTTTCGGCCTTGTGCAGTGCGGTGCCGCGTCCTCGCGAGGGCGGGGCGGACGGACCGCCGACGGCGCGCGGGAGCGCGCCTGTGCGAGTCTGACGAGGACTAGGAAGAAGGGGTGCGTGCGATGAGCCGGAACGAGGAGAAGGCGCTGCTGGCCGGTGGCTGCTTCTGGGGCATGCAGGATCTGATCAGGACGTTCCCGGGTGTTCTGGACACGCGGGTGGGATACAGCGGCGGCGACGTGGCCAATGCGACGTATCGCAACCACGGCACGCATGCCGAGGCGATCGAGATCACCTTCGATCCCACGAAGACCGACTACCGGACGATCCTGGAGTACTTCTTCCAGATCCACGACCCGTCGACGAAGAACCGCCAGGGCAACGACATCGGCCTCAGCTACCGGTCCGCCATCTTCTACGTCGACGACGAGCAGAAGCGGATCGCCGAGGAGACCATCGCGGACGTCGACGCCTCCGGACTGTGGCCCGGCAAGGTCGTGACCGAGGTCGCGCCCGCCGGTCCGTTCTGGCAGGCGGAGCCGGAGCACCAGGACTACCTGCAGCGCTACCCCGACGGTTACACCTGCCACTTCGTCCGCCCGAACTGGCGGCTGCCGAGGCGCGCGGAAGCCTGAGCGGGGAACTGAAGGCCCGCGGCCCTACGGGGTCGCGGGCCTTCAGCGCGCACGGCCTCGGCTCGGGGCCTCCGGGCCTCCGTGTTTCCGTGCTTCCGGGCCTCCGCGTCTCCGGGCCCCAGGTCGGCGGCGGGTCGGCGGCGGCCGGTCGTCAGGGGGCCGCGCGGCGCGTGGTCATGAATGCGGTCGCCACCGCTGTGGCGGCCAGGACCACCGACGTGGCCCCCAGCGCGTGCTGCGCCGCGGTGCGGGCGTCGCCGGCCGCGTCCAGGTAGATGCCGCCGACGACCGCGACACCGAGAGTGCCGCCGAGCTGCTGGACGGCGTTGAGCAGACCGGCCGCAGACCCTGTCTCCTGCGGGCCGACACCGCTCAGTGCCGAGCTGAAGAACGGCGGGGTGAACAGGCCCGTCCCCAGTCCGGCCACGGCCAGCGCGGCGGGCAGCAGGGCCGGATACGAGTCGGGGGCCGCACCGCGATACGCGAGGACGGCGGCCGCCAGACCGACCGCGAGGACGGCCAGCCCGGTGTGCATGACGCGCGTGCCGTACCGCGTGACCAGATGCGTACCGGCGGCCCAGGACCCGGCCGCGAGTCCAGCGGACCACGGCAGCAGGGTGAGCCCCGCCCTGAGCGGGCCGTCGTGGAGGCCGAGTTCGAGGTGCAGCACGACGGTGATCATGACGCCGTTCATGACCGCGAAGAACAGGGTCGACGTGGCCAGGGCTGCGGGGAACGCGCGGCCCCGCAGCAGGGCCGGTTCGATCAGCGGCGCCCGGCCGCGGCGCCCGGCGCGGCGCTGGTGGACGACGAACACGCCCAGAACCACGACCCCCACGGCGGCGACGGCCCACCCGGTGGGTCCGGTGCTCCCGGCCGCCAAGGGGCAGACGACGAGCGCGGTGCCGGCCATGGCGAGGACCGTGCCCGCCGGGTCGAGGCGGGGCCGCGTCGGCGCACGGTCCTCGGCCAGGAACACCGAGGCGGCCAGGACCGCGGCGGCGAGCGGCACATTGACGAGGAAGACCGCGCGCCAAGAGGAGCCGAACAGATCGGCGTGGGTCAGGACGCCGCCGAGAACCGGCCCGAGGACCGCGGACAGACCCATGACCGGGCCGATCATGCCGAGCGCCCGGGTCAGTTCACCGCCCTCGTACAGGGCGCGGATCAGCCCGAAGGTCTGCGGGACGATCGCGGCCGCCGCCGCACCCTGCACGGCACGCAGCGCGATCAGGATCCCGGCGCCCGGTGCGAGGGCGCAGGCCAGGGACGTGGCCGCGAACACGACGACGCCGACGCGGAAGACGCGCCTGCGGCCCGCGATGTCGCCGAGCCGCGCGCCGGTCAGCAGACCGAGGGCGAACGCGAGGGTGTAGGCGGCGCTGAACCACGGGATCGTCGCCCGCGCACCGCCGAGGTCGGTGTGGATGACGGGGCCCGCGACCTGGACGATCGTCGCGTCGAGGAGGTTCATCGCCTCCGCGGTGAGCACCGCCGCCAGGGCGAGCCCGCGATGGCCCGGGTCGGGAGGGGCGACGGTGTCGGTCCGGCCGTGAGCGGCGGTGCGGATGGTGATGCGGGACATGGGTCTCCCCCCGGTGCCGTGCGGGTGTGTCGGGTCGGTGGTGGCCGGGCCCTGTGCGGAGCGGTCGCCGCCGCCCGGCCCGCGACCCGGGAACCACCGTGCCGCCCGGTCTCCCACCGCTTCCATCTCGTCGGACGTCTTCGGTGATTTCTTCCACGAGGGTCGGCTAATTTGGCGGACATGGTCGTACTGGACGAGCTGGACCGGGGTCTGATCCACGCCCTGCACGTGGACGCGCGGGCGCCGTTCACCCTCGTCGCCGAAGTCCTAGGCACCTCCACACAGACGGTGGTCCGCCGCTATCGGCGGCTGTACGCGCGGGCGGGACTGCGCGTCGTCGCTCTGCCCACACCGCGAAGCTCCGGCACGCACCAGTGGTTCGTACGTCTGACCGCGGCGACCCGCACCGCGCACGACATCGCGGTGGCGCTCGCCCGGCGCCCCGACACCTCCTGGGTGCGCCTGACTTCCGGAGGAACGGAGATCGTCGCGATCATCCACACCGCGCCCGCCGGTCCCGACGCGCACACGCTGCTGCTGCGGGACATCCCCCGCACCGCCGGGATCACCGCGGTGTCGGCGCACTACCTCCTGCACACCTACCTGGGCGGCCCGACGGCGTGGCGCGGCCGGATCAACGCCCTGGACGCCGACCAGGAGGCCCGGCTGCGCGCGCAGTCGCCCCGCCCGCAGGCGTCGGGCGGGCCGGACGCCCCCGACGCGGCCCGTCTCCTCACGGACGCGGACCGCCTGCTGCTGTCCGCGCTGCGCGAGGACGCGCGCCTCAGCTACGCGGACCTGGCCGCTGCCACCGGCACCTCGGCGTCCACCGCGGCCCGCCGGCTGGCCGAACTGCGGGCGCGCGACGCGCTGTTCTTCGACCTCGACATCGATCCCGCGGTGCTGGGCGTGACGGCGTCCGCGCTCCTGTGGATGCAGGTGGCGCCCGCGCATCTGGACACGGTGGCGACGGCGCTGGCGGGCCACGACGAACTCGCGGTCGTCGCGGCGACGACCGGCCCGACGAACCTCTTCGCCCACGCGCTGTGCCGCGACGCGGAGGCCCTGCACCACTACCTGACGCGGCGGGTGGCCTGGGACGCCGTCACGCGGATCGAGACGGCCCCCGTACTGCGTACGTACAAGGCGGCCACGACCCTCCGCCCGGGCTGACCCCGAACCGCCCGGCCGCTCAGACGTATTCGTTCCGCTTGAGCTCGATCACCCACGCCCGGCGTTCGCAGATCTTCCCGTCGCGCATGCGGAAGACCTCGGCCATCGACATGCGCATCGGCTCTCCCGTCTCACGCGCCACCGTTCCGGTGAGTTCGGCCATGATCACGTCGTCCTCCTCGACCATGCGGACGACCTCCAGCCGGGGAGGCGGGACGAAGCCGGGGCCCTCGATCGCGGCGTCGTACGCCTCCTTGCCGGTCAGATGGAAACCGCCGAAAACCGTCCACTCGATGTCATCGGTGAGGCAACTGAGAATCTGGGCGTGATCGTTCTTCCGGAAGCCGTCCAAATAGGTCTCGACGGTCTGTTTGTTCCGCGACATGGCTCCTGCTTTCCATCGGAAGGTTGGCTGAAAGACGGCCGCGCCGTGTAGCGATGGCGCTGATCGGGACCGTGAACCGTCGAGGCACCTCCATAGCGCCGCCGCGCGCGGGAGGCAAGCCGGACTCACTCGAAGGTGTGGTGCTGTACGGCAGATAGAGTGGCGGTCCTCGAAAGGCGTAGTGTCATATGCCGGTTGCCCGGGGCAGGTGGGCAACTCGCAGGCGGGGGCCAGGGGAGAGGACGGCATCACGAGATGACGAGCACCGACTGGAGCGACCGAGGATTGTGCCGTACGGCCGATCCTGACGATCTGTTCGTCGAAGGCGCGGCGCAGAACCGGGCCAAAATGCTGTGCGTCGGCTGCCCGGTGCTCACGGAATGCCTCGCTTATGCGCTGGACCAGCGCATCGAGCACGGCGTCTGGGGAGGCATGACCGAGCGCGAGCGCCGGGCCCTGCTGCGCCGTCGGCCCACGGTGACCTCCTGGCTGAATCTCCTGGAAACGGCCCGAGTGGAGCACGAACGCTCGCAGGACACCGCTGTCGTCGCGCCCAGGGCGAGCTGACCTCCCGGCCCGTGCGTCGGTTCCGCGGGCGCGACCGCCGCCCGGCTCGTCGCGGGCGGGCGGGGCCCGCGGGGCGCCCGGTCGGCTCCGTGCGCCTGACGGGCGCCGATGTCGTGCTCGTCGGCTATTTCTCCGCCAAGGAGAAGAACTTCGTCGCGCTCATGGATGCTGCGGCGGAGGAACTGACGGCACGCGGTGCTCGGGTCGTCGGACGGATCACGCAACGGCGTGGTGTCTCGGACGGCGGGGCCCGGAAGATGACCGTGCCCTATTCCTCACGCACGCTGCTGAGTTCCGGAAAGGTCCTCGAGGTGGCCGCTCGCTGCGAAGAGACCGAAGCCGACCTGGTGGTCTTCGCCACGGCTCTGACACACCGACAGCAACACGTACTGGCAGAGATATTCGATCGACCCACAGTAAGTCTCGCCGGGATCACCGCCGACGGCTGAGCCGGAATTGCGTGTGCCCCGCAATTCACCGTTCGTGTGCCAGGTGGCGGCGGACGGTGAGCGAACTCGCCCTGCGGGGAACGACCGTGCTCTTGTCGCCCTCGGCGCGTCGGGCTTCCTCCGGAAGGGCGTCAGACCGGGGCTGCCTGTCTTGCCCGGGGCTGCCGGTCTCCGTCGTGGCCGACGCCATGACCTCGCGGTGTTCTCGCCGCCGCGCCCCGAATGGGAAGCATCGAAGCGCCCATCGGCTTGGGACGCCCGACCGGACCAAACGAGGCCGGAGGCGACGCAATGAGACAGGCAGCCGAAAAGGACTGAATATGCAAAGGCTGTCATGTGTGCGTTTTTATCGGCCGCCGGTATCGATTAAATCGAGCCAGTTGTGTGGTCCGGCATTGTGCGCCGAGGAGTGAACTGTCACCGTCGTGCGCGGAACGACAGCCCGATCATGACTTCCCAGGGTCTCAACTCCACTGCAAAGTAAGGGAGTTGGCCGACAGATGTGTCGACCTGGCGCAAAGGCCAATTTCTCCTCCCTTTATCGGCTTGAAGGCAGAGGCGAGCGTCTGCCGGCGGGCGAAACCTTCCATGAACGACCCACCACGGCAGTGTGCGGATTCGGCCCGGACGATCTCCGACGGCGGTCCGCGGACCCAGCGAAGGAGACGTTTCGCGGTCATGAAGACGAGTCCATTTCGTGTGCACGACGACAAAAGACCCAGCGAGCATCGAGGCGCCACGAGCGCGCTACCGGGTTGGAGAGTCAGAACCGGGGTGTTCGCCGCCACGACGGCGCTCCTCACGGCCGGCACGCTGATCGGTGCCGTGCCCGCGGCGGCGGCACCCACGGCGATCAGGCTGACCTCCTCCTCCTGTCCCGGCGTGATCCAGCAGGGCCAGACGAACGGCTGCGTCACGGAGTTGCAGAACCTGCTCAACGCCCATGGCGCCGGACTGCTCGTGGACGGCGTCTTCGGGGCGAACACCCTCTACGCGGTACGCGAGTACCAGGCCTCCACCGCGATCGCCGTGGACGGACTGGTCGGCCCCCAGACCAAGGCCAAGCTGTACGCGACCGGCGGCTCGGCCCCGTCGCCGATCAACCTCACGTCCTCCTCGTGCCCGGCGAACGTCGTCCAGGGCGACAAGGGCGGCTGCGTCACCGAACTCCAGCGGCTGCTCCGCCACTTCGGCCACTCGATCGACGTGGACGGCGATTTCGGGCCGGCGACATACAGTGCCGTCCGCGGCTTCCAGTCGGCGCACGGCCTGTCGGTCGACGGCCAGGTCGGCCCGAACACCAAGCGCGAGCTGTACGACACCGACGAGTCGGCGTCCACCGCCCTGGACCTGCGATCGGCCTCCTGTCCCTCGAACATCGTGGAGGGGCAGAGTGGCGGGTGTGTCGCCACGCTCCAGGCCCTGCTGAACGGCAAAGGGCGACACCTCGACGTGGACGGCGAGTTCGGGCCGCTGACCGTGGCCGCCGTGAGGTCGTTCCAGTCCTCGGCGGGGCTCTCCGTCGACGGGCAGGTCGGTCCGAACACCAAGGCCGCCCTGTACGCGAACATCAGCACGGGCGGCGGCAGCGGCGCACCGGCCCCGATCAACCTGAACTCCGCCTCGTGCCCGGGCACCATCGTGAAGGGCGGGCGCAGCGGCTGCGTCACCGAACTGCAGAGCCTGCTCAACCACCACGGAGCGGATCTCGCCGTCGACGGCGAGTTCGGGCCGTTGACCGACAGCGCGGTGCGGGACTTCCAGGCGGAGAAGGGTCTGTCCGTCGACGGCCAGGTCGGCCCGAACACCAAGGCCGCTCTGTACGGCGCGGTCACCCCGCCCGCCTCGACCCCGCCCGGCGGCGGGTACGGCAAGATCCTCGCCGTGGCCGCGGCCGAGGTCGGCACCGTCGAGGGCAGCGCCCGGGCGAACAGCTACGGATCGGCCGTGGGCCTGTCGCTGTCCACCCGCAACTACGCCTGGTGCGCGACCTTCGTGAGCTGGGTGGCCAAGCAGACCGGGGCCAGCTCCTACCGCAACACCTATGTCTCGGGCTGGGTCAAGCAGGCCCGGGCCGGCAACTACCACCTCTCCGTGACGACGAACCCGCAGCCGGGCGACATCGTGGCCTTCGACTGGAACGGGGGCGACAACTACACCGGCGGGCAGGAACACATAGGCATCGTGCGAACGGTGAGCGGCGGCTCGGCCTTCACCACGGTGGAGGGCAACACCGGCAATCCCGACGGGGGTTCGGACGGGGTCTACATCAAGACCCGCAGCACGAACAGCGGCTACGACGTGACGTTCATCCGCGTCCGCTGACCGGCCGGCCGGCTCGCGGGCTGACCGGAACCCTCACCATGGCCGGGGCTTCCCGCTAGGCTCCGCCGAGCATGAGCCCGACGCGCCCCACACGCCGGAACATCGGCGACCGGCACCCCTTGGCGGGTGCCGGTGGGGGCCGACCCCTCTCGTTCGTGTACCGACACCCCTCACAGAGGTCCGATGCCTACCCTCAGATTTGGCAAGTACCTGACATTAGCGGCAAGCGCCCTCCTGCTGCTGGCCACCGCTCCGGGGGCGGTCGCCGCCACCACGGATCCGGCGCACAGTGCGCGGGGAACCACCGCCGCCGCGGCGGCCGAGACATGGAAGGCGCCGCTCTCCACCCGCGGACGGTACATCGTGGACGCCGACGGCAACCGTTTCCGGCTGAAGTCGGCCAACTGGGACGGCGCACAAGGCTCCTGGACCGGCAGCGGCAGCAAGGACGACCCGGCCAACCAGCACGCCGGCCAGAACTCCTACGGCATCCCCCTCGGCCTGGACCGCGCGTCGCTGCCCCAACTGCTCGACGACTTCCACCGGCTGGGCATCAACAGCATCCGGCTGCCCTTCTCCAACGAGATGATCCATGCGACGGCCCCCGTGCCGGACGCCGCCGTCACGGCCAACCCGGGGCTGCGCGGCAGAACACCGCTCCAGGTCTACGACGCCGTGGTCGCCGCCCTGACCCAGAGCGGCTTCGCCGTCATCCTCAACAACCACACCAACACCTCGCGTTGGTGCTGCGGCGTCGACGGCAACGAGCGCTGGAACAGCAGTCAGTCCACCCAGCAGTGGGCGGACGACTGGGTCTTCATGGCCCGCCGCTACGCCGGTGACCCGCGCGTGGTGGGCGCCGACCTCTACAACGAGGTGCGCCGCGACGTACTCGACGACCCCAACTGGGGCCTGGGCGACGCACACGACTGGTACGCGGCCGCCCAGCTCGCCGGGGACCGCATCCTCGCGGAGGCCAACCGCAACCTCCTCATCGTCATCGAGGGGATCAACTGGACCGGCATCCCGGTCGACGGCTTCGCGCACGGCCGTCCCACCCTCACCCCCGCGCGCAACCTCTCGCACACCCTCGTCGCCGCCCACAAGCTGGTGTACTCCGCGCACTTCTACGGATACACCGGTCCCAGCCACAGCGGGGCGACCGGCATCGGCGAGACCCACGACGCCCGCTACCAGGACCTCAGCCGTGACCAGCTCTACCAAGTCCTGCACGACCAGGCCTTCTTCGTCTCCTCCGAGGCGAACCAGCACTTCACCGCTCCCGTGTGGATCAGCGAGTTCGGCATCGGCGCCGGCGAGACGGGCGCGGCGGCCCGGACCTGGTTCGGCAACATCACCGACTACTTCGCCGACCACGACGTCGACTTCGCCTACTGGCCGCTCGTCGGCTGGGAGGGTCACGACGACTGGTCCCTGCTGCGCTACGACACCTCCGGCAACCGGTACGGAATCCTCGACCAGTCCGACTGGCGCGGCACCGCGTGGAACCGGCTCACGACCGCCCCGACCCGCACCGGACCGGTGGACGCCGTCCCGAGTTGGCACATGCTCGCCACCGATCACGGCGACTACGTGCAGTCGCTGCGGGTGCGCGCGGGCGGCGACTGGAACTCCGGTGCGTCCAAGGCCGTCTGCCCCGACGGCGAACGGCTGATCGGACTCGGCCACAGCGGTGTCCGCGCGCTGTGCACCGACGTCTCCACCGGTGACCTCCGCTCCCCGGCCGACACCCAGACGGTCGTCACCGACGAGCGCCATGTACCCTCGGGCGGCGACTGGGCCTCGGGGTACACCAAGTTGCAGTGCCCGTCGGGGAACTACCTCATCGGATACAGCCGCCGGGGCGGCCGTACCTCCGCCGCGCTCTGCGTGCCGGCCGCCGGCTCGTTGGCGGGCGCGGGGCGGACGGTGTGGTTCGACCGCTCCGACAACCGGCCCGCGGGCGCGGCCGGAGGCGACTTCGCCAACGGCGACTACAAGGGACAGTGCGCCGATGACGAATACGCCGCCGGAATCGCCTTCACGACCCGGTTCGGAGCCAGTCAGGGCCCGGCCGCACTGCTCTGCCGCAAGCTGAGCTGATCAGGACGCGCCCGTCTCGACGCGCGGCGCACACCCGGGTGAACGGTGCCCGGGTGCGCGCCGCGCCGCGACCGTCGTACGAGGGTTTGGCGTCCCGTGACGGGAGCGGCCTCAGAACCGCCGCTCCGATTCCTCCGCGTGGGCCATGCGCCGCAGGCTCAGCAGCACCGGCTCGTACAGCACCGTGAGCGCGACGGCCGCCTCGATCTGCTCGCTCGGGGTCGGCTGCTCCTCGACCAGGTCCAGGTCGGTGACCGCCAGTTGCGCCGCCAGCCGCCCGTACGGGAGCAACGCCTCGGTGTCGCAGGGGTAGCCGAGCCGGACCAGCGCGGCGACCGAGTCGATGAGCCGCCGGTGAGCGGGGCTGAACAGGTGCCCGCCCGGTTCGCAGGACCAGCCGAGCCGCTCCAGCAGCGCCTCCACCGAGCGGGAGGCCGTGGCCACCGCCGGATCGTCCTCGTCGGGCTTCTCGGCGGTGGGCAGCGCCCGGGTCGCCGCGCCCAGCCGCAGATGGTGGTCCAGCGACTCGTCCTCGGCAGCGGCGATCACCTCGCGCGCGTCGGCCACCGAGACCCCGCCGATCTGGATCAGCGCCCGCACCAGACGCAGCCGCCGCAGGTGGTTCTCCCCGTACTCGGCCTGGGTGGCGGAGACGCGGCGGCCCGGCTGGAGCAGTCCCTCGCGCAGGTAGTACTTGATCGTCGCGGTCGACACTCCGCTGCGCTCGCTCAGTTCCGCCAGCCGCATCCTGTTGCACCTTTCATCGGACAGTGGCACTATCCAAACATGGATCGTGCCACTATCCAATACGGGAACGGGGAGTCTCATGGGTAATGCACCGACATCCGGGCGACGGGTCACGGCGGCGGCCGAGGGCGACGTCGTCGTCTTTCTCATCGGCATGCGGATCAACCGCTGGCTGGCCGTCCGCCACTGGCTGCCGACGCTGACCGCGATGCCGCGCATGCTGAAGGAACTCTCTCGGGACAGCGAGAGTGGGCTGCTGGGCCACCGGTTGCTGAGCGGAGGACCGCGCGTGTTCACCGTCGCGCAGTACTGGGAGTCGCGCGAGAAGCTGCTCGCGTACGCCTCCGATCAGACCCGGGAGCACCGCCCCGCGTGGGCGGCGTTCAACCGAGGGCTGCGGAACAGCAACGGGGCCGTGGGCATCTGGCACGAGACGTACATCGTGCCGGCCGGTTCGTACGAGTCGATCTACGTCGACATGCCGCCGAGCGGTCTGGGCGCGGCCTGGGGAGTCGAGCCCGTCGAACGACGTGGGGAGCGCGCGGCGCAGCGGCTGGCGGGCAAGGCCCCCTCGTAGCGCCGGACCGACGGCCCGAGCCGCTACCGCGCGCGCCGGTCCCGCCCCGGGTGGGTCCAGATCCGCAGCGGGCCGATCGCTTCGAAGCCGTGCCGCAGGGCGGCGGCCAGGTCGTCGCCCTGCTCGTAGCCGACCACGGGCAGGGCGGGGAACAGCGCGTGGACGGCGTTCAGTACGCCCGGCCAGGCCGCTTCGGGGCCGCCGTCGCGGGCGAACACGTTGGACACACCGACCAGGTGGTCGCTCCGGCTCGCCACCGCTCCGGCGGCCACGCGGCCGTCGGCCGCGCGTCCGGCGAGCACGAAGGTGGCCGGGTCGTCGAGCAGTTCGGGGCGGAACAGATCGGCGCCGCCGTTCCCGTCGTCCCAGGCGGACGCCCAGTCGAGCAACGCCCCGGGATCGTCCACCACGTTCCACGCGAGCTCCGTGGGTCCGGTGGGCGGGGTCGCCGGACGGTGGATCCACTGCGCCTCGAACAGGACCCGGAAGCCGGCCGCCGTCAGATCGAGGTCGGCGAAGCTGTCCTTGACGGAGGCACCCGGTGCGGAGGTGTCGATGCGGGCCGCGAGTGCGGCCGGGTCGGCGCCGGGCTCCAGCGTCACCGCGTCCGGGTAGTACGGCGGAGTACGGGCCGGGGCGGCCCACGCCTGCCGCGTGAACGCGCCCTCCACACCGTGTGATCGGCTCATCGCGGCGCACCACTCGGCGTTGTTGCGGGCGGCGGCACGGACCATGGGAGGGTTCGGCGTCTTCATGAGTGCGGATCATGGCACGCCGGCCGTGGCGGCTCCTCGCCCTTTTCCGCCGGCAGCCTCCTCGCCCCGCTGGCCAGGACTCTCTTCGCGGGGTCTGACCGGGCCGCTCTTCGCCCTGTCCCTCCGGGTGGACACGATCGCCCGGAGGGACAGGACTGGAGGGGGTGAGGGCCCGAGACCGGGCAGGGATTCGGGCCCTCACGTGTCGCGCATCCGTCGGGGGCGTTTGCGCGCTGACCACTTCAACGAGCTTCGTGTCCGGGGGATACGTTTTCGCCGCGGGGCCCGGCCGGCCTGGCCCCGGCGGGTCCGAGGACCACGCGGATCGGTCGCTCAGGGCAGCCGCTCGACCAGCCTGTCGACGAGCGGAGACGGGTGGGAGAGCGCCGCCAGGTGTCCGCCGGGAATGGTCTCGGCCTCGATCCCCAGGCGGTCGCGCGCCACCCTGCGCTGGAAGCCGACGGGGAAGAACCGGTCCCCGGTCGCTGACAGCACCCGTGTGGTGGTGTCCGGCCATCGCTCGATGTCACAGGGCTGGCCGAAGGCGATGTCGGCCTCCGGCCGCTCATGGCCCTCACCGGCCGCGACGATCTCGGCCGGGACGTCGTGCAGGAAGTAGGTGTCCAGGTCGAACTCGGTGCCGTAGCCGCCCGCTTCGGCGGCGGCGAGGCGGGCCGGCTCCGAACCGGTGTTGCCCCACCACTGTCCGGGCGTCTCGCCCGGCAGCGGCACCATCGCGTTGACGAGCACCAGCAGCCCGACCGGAACACGGTCGCAGACCATCGGTGCCGTGAAGCCGCCCATGGACTGCGCGACCAGCACGGTGTCGGTGCGATCGCCGATCGCCGCGACCACGGCGTCGGTGTACTCGGGCAGCCCCGCGGACTCGTCGGCGCCGGGCAGGTCGACCGCGACCGCCTCGTGCCCCCTCGCCCGCAGTTCGGACACCACGGGATGCCAGTACCAGGCCGAACCCCCGGCCCCGGGAATCAAGACAAACACCCTCGTCCTCGCCTCCGTCCGTTTTCACCCTCACGATGCAGACCGCCGGGAGCGACGAAAGTCATCGGTCGCGGTGACGACCTGGCAGCCCTCGTGACCGATGGTCCGGCCGGACGGCGCCGCCGCGGCGCAGAACACGCGGACGAAGTCGCGCTCCCGCACGACCGTGGCCTCCTGGCACTCCACGCAACGGCGGAACGCCGTCCGATGGGTGAGCCCGCCGCCAGGCCTGCCCGTCAGCCGGCCGCGGCCGCCGGTGTCTCGGGCGCGAGGACCGGTGGGGGTCCGAACAGGGAGCTGAGTACGGCGAGTTGGGTGTCGATCGCCTCGAGCGCGGTCAGGGCGGTGGGCACGGAACGGTCGGCGGGAGAGCTCGGCCCGGATGGGGCGAGCCGCTCCCGCGGGGGCGCTTCCGGCGTGGACGGCGGGGTCGGGCGGCGACCGATCGCACGGCGTACGGTCAGGGCGTGCGCCGCGATACCAGCCCGCCGCTCGGTCACGGCGGGGTCGGTGGCCAGCGCGTCGGGGGCTCGTCCGAGGGCGTCGGTGAGCTCGTCGACGGGATCCGCGCAGCGCCGCAGGGCCGTCACGGACCCGAGCGTGACCTGGTCCGGGCGCCGGTGGGCGGACAGGGCGCGGGGGACGGGCACGGCGGCCAGGATCCGCATCGGGGCCGTCACCGTCGCCAACTGCTCGACGCGGTAGGTGAATCGGGCCTGTGCCAGGCGGACGGCCGGGCCGTTCCGCCAGTCCGCCTCCATCAGCTCGCCCAGTCCCGACAGCGCCGCCGCGGTCCGGGCCCGTACCACCGCCTCGGTGCGGATCGGCAGCACGAGCCAGGAAGCCGCCACGCCGAGCACCGCGCCGACCGCGATCCCAGCCAGCCGGGTGTCCAGCAGATCTCCGGGGTTCTGTCCGAACCAGTCGTAGAGCAACGAGAGTACGGCGGTGACGCAGGCCGCCCAGTACGCGTAACTGAGTTCACGCAGCCACGTGGCCACGGCCAGCACGACGAAGATGACGACCACCGCGGTGTCCGACCGTGGCCCGAACCCTCCCGAGACGGCGGTCGCCACCACCGTGCCGGCCGCGGCGCCCAGCGTGCGCCAGGCCCCCTTGACGAGCACGTCGCCGCGGCTGCGCGCACCGCTGCACACCAGGAAGGCCGTGAGGACCACCCACGCCCAGTGGTCCGGCCACAGATCCCGGCCGATGGCGAACGCCGCGGTGAGTGCCGCCGCCATCTGCAGCGCCATCCGGGTGCTCACGCTCGGCCGCCGCCCTGGGGGGCGGGGTGCCGCGGTCACCCTGGCCGAAGGGGGCCGCCTGACGAGACCGGTGCGCTGGGCGGTCCACGTCACGACGGTTCCCCAGACGACCGCCGCCAGCGCCGTCACCGCCGCCCAGGCGGTGCCCTCGTGTCCGCCGGCGGGAACCGTGCCCGCGGGCACCACCAGGACCGCGATCAGCGGCAGAACGACCAGCGTGCCCGCCCGCGTCGCACGGGCGCCGAACCGGCGTACCCAGATCGCCCCGGCGACCCCCACGACGAACGCGGCGTCACCCGCGAGGGGGTGTTCTTGGATCAACGTGCTCAGTTCCGTGCCCGCCGCGGCCGCGCACGGCAGCACGACGCAGGCCACCAGCCGGTCCGTCCGGTCGAAGAGGCGCTGCACGCGGCCGAGCGCCGAGGCGATCACCACCGCCTGCACGACACTGTCCACGCGCAGCCCTGCCTCGTGCTCGACGAGCAGCGCCCAGCCGTACGTGCCGAGCACCGTGGCCATGGCCACGGCCGTCGTCCGCAGGTGCGTCCCTCGTGGATCGAAGCGCAGCGCACGACGCGTCGACCTCGGAAAACTACGCACCACGTAGGATCACCGCCAAGAGAACCGCTGGAACAAGCCATCTGGAGTCGATCACTCCAACAGGATCGTAAGTGATACCTTAGCAATGTGATGGGAGAGCGAACAGAACACGAGGACGCCGGACGATCCCGGTCCGAGGCGCGGGACGGCCGCGCCTCCGCCGAGATCCGCCAGGGCGTCATCCGGCTCGCCCGCAGGCTGAGCGCGGAGCGCCCCGCGGACGGGCTCAGCCTCAACAAGAGCAGCGTGCTCGGCCACCTGCGCCGCAACGGCCCGATGTCGGCCGGCGCGCTGGCCGCCGCGGACCATCAGCAGCCGCAGTCCCTGACCCGGGTCTTCGCGGACCTCGAACAAGAAGGCCTGATCAGCCGCACGCGCGACACGCAGGACGGGCGGCAGCGCGTGGTGGAGCTGACGGAGGCGGGCCGTGCGGCCCTCGCCCGTGACATGGCGCAACGCGACGCCTGGCTCGACATCGCCCTCGTCGAGCTCACCGAGACGGAGCGTCAGGTCCTCCTGCTCGCCGCCCGCCTGATGAACCACCTCGCCGACTCCCCGGCCGCCGTGTCCGGCTCCACGACCCGACCCCACTGACGGAGGCTCCCGTGTCCTGGCCCGACCACGCCATCTGGTGGCACGTCCATCCTCTGAGCTTCCTCGGCGCGGAGCCGGACGCCCTGCCCGCGGACGCGCCCGTGCGGCACCGGCTGCCGGTCCTCGTCGACTGGCTCGACCATCTGATCGGGCTCGGCTGCAACGGCCTCGCCCTGGGCCCGGTCTTCGCCGCCGAGAGCCACGGCTACGACACGACCGACCCCTTCCGTGTCGATCCGCGCCTGGGTACCGAGGCGGACCTGGTCGAACTGATCGACCGCGCCGCGTCGCGCGGGGTCCGCGTCCAGCTCGACGGCGTCTTCAACCACGTCGGCAGGTCCTTCGCGCCCTTCGCCGACGTGGCCCGGCGCGGTGCCGCCTCCCCGTACGCGGACTGGTTCGTCCCCGAGGGTGACGACTTCCGTACCTTCGAGGGGCACCGTCATCTCGTCGCGCTGAACCACGCGGCCCCCGCGGTCGCCGACCATGTCGTCGACGTCCTCGGTCACTGGCTCGACCGGGGCGTCGCCGGCTGGCGGTTGGACGCGGCCTATGCGGTGCCCCGGCCCTTCTGGCGGACCGTCACGGACCGGGTCAGGTCACGTCACCCCGGCGTGTGGTTCAGCGGCGAGGTCATCCACGGCGACTACGCCTCGTACGTCGTCGAGGGCGGACTGGACACCGTGACGCAGTACGAACTGTGGAAGGCGATCTGGAGCTCGCTCAACGACCGCAATCCGCACGAACTGGCCTGGTCGCTCAAGCGTCACAACGCCCTGCTCGACACCTTCGCCCCGCAGACGTTCGTCGGCAATCACGACGTCACCCGCGTCGCCAGCCGGCTGGAGGAACCCCGTCACCTGGCGCACGCGCTCGCCGTGCTCTTCACCGTCGGGGGGACACCCTCCGTCTACGCGGGCGACGAGCGGGCCCGTGAGGGCGTCAAGGAGGACCGGGTGGGCGGGGACGACGCCATCCGTCCCGCGTTCCCCGCCACCCCGGCGGATCTCGGCGCCGAAGGGATGGCCGTGCAGCGGCTTCACCAGACCCTGGTGGGTGTGCGTCGACGCCACCCCTGGCTCGTACGTGCCCAGACCCGGGTCCACACCCTGGACAACACCGTCCTCAGCTACACCCTGGCCGCGCCCGACGCCGGTTCCACTCTGGCCGTCGCCCTGAACTTCGGAGCCGGTCCGGCCACCGCGGGCATTCCGGCCGCCGCGTGGACGTCCGTCGCCGGTGACGCCTCCGTCGATTCCGGAACGGGTACCGTCTCGCTTCCCCCGGCGGGCTGGTTCATCGCCACGACACCGGGAAGCCACAACTGATTCCGGTCCCGGCCGGACGTGATTCCGGGCCGATCGACCCTGATTCCGAGCCGATCGACCCTGATTCGGGGACGGCCGACCCTCGTTTCCCGGAATCGACCATGGCGAGGAATCGAGGGTCGTGCGCCCGTCATGGCAACCGGGCGCACAAAAATCGTCGATGCGTCAAATCCACCCTCTCGAGAAACGCTTCCTCAGTGTCCGCCGTCCCGTGATTTCACCTTGTTGAAATGTTCCCGGCAGTGGATTTCGGACAGATGAATCACGCGGCGTCCGCGCCGAATGCGCGAGCCCACGCATTGCGCCAGAGCGTGAGCCGGCGCCCCTGTTGTCCGCATGCCTGTACATAGGCGACGAGGAGTTCCTCGGACGGCATGCGAAAACCGGCCAGAATGTCCGCGACCGTGCTGCGCGGCAAAGGGCCGGCCCCGAGATCGCGGGCCTTCTTCTCCATTTCACGCAGGGACGGCTGGCCGGCGGCGAGCCGGGCCTGGTGCATCGCTTCGAGGAGGTGGGCCGGGTGGTACACGAGTTCCAGCCTGCGTCCGGCACGTGGCGCGGACTGCACCTCGCGGCCGTCGGGAGTGTGGCCGGATTGCCGCGCCGCCTGCTCCCAGCGCAGCCGGGCCTCGCGCCGGGTCGCCCCGCAGACCTGCGCATACGCCTCCACGACATGGCGGCGGGGCAGGAAGGTGCCACGGTCGGCGCGGGAGAGGGTGACGGCGGAACACGCCGGGTCCGCGATCCGCAGTCCCTCGGTGAGCTCGGCCATCTGTCGGTAGGTGAGTCCGGATCGTTGGCGCAGCGAGCGCAGCCATTGCGCCAGTTCATAACACTGCGCGGATTGCGGGATCGGTGTTCGGCTCCGCCCCACCATTGCCCCCTGGATGTCGAGACTGCCGGACGCGTGACGCGTCCGAGGGTATGTCGATCGACGAAGCCCACTGATTCGGCCGATGCCGGGGCCCGGGCATTGCGTACCACGAGGGGGCCCGTTTTGGTCTTTACTTGGGCTCACATAGATCGACGCTATGGATGGCCTCGACGAAGAGTCAAGATGGCTTTACTTTACTTTACTCTGCATGGGGATCCCTTTCCTTTCGGTGGATTTTTGGTTCATTTTGTCCGAGAAGCGGAGTGATGGGGTCCGTGCGTCGACATGGGGTTTTACGCGAGCGACTCCCGAGCGGCCCAGTGGGTGTCCCGAATCCCGCTGCATAACGGCCTTGCTGGCTCATTCACCGCTCTGGTGACATGGATTTGCCCGACCGGAGGTGCCGGCCGGCCCTGCTCCTGTCACATCTACGGAGGAATGCGATGACCACCGTGTCGAATGCCGCCCAGGTCGAAATCATCGAGCTGCTCAAGGATGTCAAGCCGGGCATAGCCGACCAGACGATCGAGCCCGGACAGTCCGTCGTCGAGGACCTGGGCCTCGACTCGCTCGACCTGCTCCAGCTCGCCCGTCGCATCAACCGGCACTTCGGCGTCGAGTTCGACCTCGACCAGTGGAACGCCGAAGCCGACGAGCACCACCGCAGCATCGCCTCGATCGTGGCCGTCGTGGCCGCCGGCAGTCGTGCCTGAGCCGGCCGCGGCCCCCCGCGTCGCGCTCGTCACGGGCGGATCCCGGGGGATCGGCGCCGCCGTCTCCTACCGCCTGGCCGCCGACGGACTCACCGTGCACCTCGTCTGCCGCAGCGCCCTGGACGCCGGACGCCGTGTGGTCAAGGAGATCGAGGCCGGCGGCGGCCGGGCGGTCCTGCACCAGGCCGACATCGGCGACGAGTCCGACGTCGAGACCCTGGTCGAGCGGGTGACCGCACAGGAGGGCGCCCTGCACGTCCTGGTCAACAACGCGGCCGTGATCGACGACCAGCTCCTCGCCGTGACCCGCACCGACCGCTGGGAGAACGTCCTGCGGACCAATCTCACCGGCCCCTTCCTCACCAGCAGGGCGGTCCTGCCCACGATGCTGGACCAGGGCTGGGGCCGCATCATCAACATCTCCTCCAACTCGGCCCGTACCCCGGGACCGGGACAGAGCGCCTACGCGGCGTCCAAGGGCGGCGTCGAGGCCCTCACCCGCGCCCTGGCCGTCGAGGTCGGACGCAAAGGCATCCGGGTCAACTGCGTGGCGCCCGGCAAGGTCCGCACCGAGATGACCGCGGCCGTCGCCGACCAGCTCGGCTCCGACAGCGACGGCACCCGCTGGGGACTGCCCGAGGACATCAGCGGACTCGTCGCCTTCCTCGCCCGTGACGAGGCGGACTACATCCAGGGCCAGACGTTCACGGTGGACGGCGGCCGCATGGTCATGCGCAGCCCGGGCCGGCGATCCCGGTGAAGCAGGGACGAACGGAGGAACAGCCGTGGGGGCCGTGAAGTACTGGGAGGACCTGGCACAGGCACCGGTGCGCCGGTTCGGACCCGTGGTGTTCGGCGGAGCGCTGCTCGACCAACTCCTCGACCTGATGGGGGAGAAGCACCCGGTGCACGACAGCGACGACTTCGCCCGGGGCACCGACCGCCGGCAGCGCATCGTGCCCGGAGGCTTCATCCACTCCATCACCTCGGGCTGGGTGGTCCAGCACGGCTCCCCGGCCGCCATCGTCGGCCTGCGCAGGCTCAGCTGGGACTTCGTCAGGCCGCTGTACCCCGACACCCCGTTCTGGTTCACCACCGCCACCGACCGGGCCGAGGAGATCGACGACCGGATCGGCCTGGTCGAGACCACACGCCGGGTGTTCGACGAGAACGACCGGACGTACGCCATCGGACGCATGAGCGTCGTCGTGCTGCGGCACGCCGCGCAGCGGACCGCAACCGTGGAAAGGGTTCAGTGATGGACAGTCAGTACCAGCCCCTCAAGGGGCGGGTGGCCCTGGTGACCGGCGGATCGCGCGGCATCGGCGCGGGCATCACCCGTAAACTCGCGGCCTGGGGAGCCACCCTGGCCGTCAACTACGTCGACCGCGAGGGCCCGGCCAAGGAACTCGCCGAAGAACTCGGCGAGCAGGGTACGGAAGTGACCCTGCACCGCGCCGACCTCAGCGAGCCCGCCGAGATCGAGAACCTGATCGCGGAGATCGGCGAGATCCACCAGGACCTGCACATCCTCGTCCAGAACGCGGCCGCCACCAAGTTCGCCCGACTCGCCGAAGCCTCCCTAGGAGACTGGCAGTTCGTGCAGGACACCAACTCCCGGGCCACCTGGCTGCTCGCCAAGCACGCCCTCCCGCTGATGCGTGAGCGCGAGGGCGCCCGTTTCATCACGATCACCAACTCCACGACCACGCGCATCATCCCGCGCGCCGGACTCTTCGCCGCAGCCAAGGCGGGACTCGAGGCGCTGACCGACTACCTCTCCTACGAGCTGGCGCCGTACGGGATCGTCGCCAACTGCGTACGTCCCGGACTCGTCCAGACCGGCGTCTTCAAGGTCCGCCCCGACTTCGCCCACGGCGTCACCAAGGAACTGTCCGTCTCCCCGTGGCCCGGGGACCGGATGACCACACCCGAGAACAGCGCCGACGTGGTCGCCCTGCTGTGCCTGGAGGAGGCGTCCTGGATCGCCGGGCAGACCATCACCGTGGACGGCGGCTACCGCCTGTGGGGCGGCATCAGCGGCGGAGGCCGGCGTGCCGAGTGAGCGATCCGCGGCGGAGAGCGTCGGCGTGCCGAGTGAAGGCTCCGCGGCGGAGGCCGTCGGCGTGACGGGAGAGCACGCCGGCGGGCGGGAACGTCCCGACATCGTGGTCACCGGCATCGGCGTGATCTCCCCGGCGGGCCTCGGCGCGGCCCGGCTGTGGGAGGCCATGGCAGCGGGCAAGACCTTCTTCGACACCGGCGGCCACGACGGGCCCGCCCCCGCGCTGCCGTGGCCGTCCGCCTCGGTCGACACCACCGAGATCACCTGGCCCGCCGGCCGAGACTGGGCCAACGCCGGCAAGTACGCCAACCAGTCGGCCCGTTGGGCCGTCGCAGTGGCCCGCCAGGCGCTGGAGCAGGCCGGGATAACCGGCGACACCGAGGACGTACGCGGCGGCACCGTCATGGCCGTGGGCAGCAGCAGCGACGAACTGAGCGACGTCATCCCGCAACTCGCCTCCCGCTTCCGCGGCGACCCCAGGCCCCTCGCGAAGTTCCTCCACGACGAGGTCCCCGACTACTCCTACATCCGCGGCATCCCCTCCCAGCTCGGCCAGTTCGTCTCCATGGCCAGCGGATTCCGGGGCTCCAACGTCGCCGTCTACGGCGAGGCCGCGGCCGGCGGCACGGGCGCACTGGCCCTGGCCGTACGGCTGTTGGAGAGCGGCGAACTCGACCGGATGCTCGTCGTGGGCGTCGGAGCACCCCTCACGACCACCGCGATGGCCGCCTTCGACCAGGACGAGCCCCTCGGCACACGCGCCACGGCCGGCGCCGGACCCTTCGACGCCGACAGGTCGGGCACCCTGCTCGGCCAGGGGGCCGCCGCCGTCCTCCTGGAGCGCGCCGACACCGCGCGCGGCACGGCCCGCGCCCGGCTCGCCGGCTGCGAGGTCCTGGTCGCCGCCGACATCACGGCCTCCGCGGAACTCGTCGTCGACACCGTTCTCGCCGACGCGGACACCACACCCACCCTCTGGTGGGCACACGGCGCGGGCTCCGACCGCCTCGACCGCGTGGAGACCGGGGCGGTACTGCCCCGCGCGGGCAGCCTGCCCGTCACCGGCTCGAAGGGCACCATCGGCAACGCCTTCGAATGCTCGGCGCTCATCGACACCGCCCTGGTCGTGGAGAGCCTCGGACGCGGCGCGCTTCCCCCCGTGGGCCTGCTGCGCCGCCCCGATCCCGCACTCGGCGGCCTCGACCCGGTGATGGGGGAGACCCGCCCCCTGGGACCGGCGCCGACCGCGCTGATCACCGCGTTCACCCAGGGACACCACGCGACGGCGGCCGGAGCCCTCGTCATCGCATCGACGCACGGGACGGCCGACGACGGGAAGGCACGGACATGAGCGACGACATCGTCATCACCGGCATGGGGGTGATCACCCCCATCGGCGGGGACGTCGAGACGTTCTGGTCGGCCAACCTCGAAGGCCGCTCCGGGGTCGTCCGCGAAGAGCGGATGGACACCACCGGACTGCCCTGCGGCTGGACGGCCGGGCTGATCCCGGAGGACGTCAAGGCGAAGGTCGCCGCCGACTACGGCGCACCCGACCGGTCCTGGGGCGACTCCCTCATGCTCGCCTCGGTGGACCAGGCGCTCGCCGACGCCCGCCTCGGCGAACTGCCCGCCCAGGAGGGGCCGGCCGCACTGGTCTACGCGCGCGTCTGGCCCGGCCCCACCGGCTCCTTCCCGCAGGACTACATCACCCACATGGAAGACCTCGCCGAACGCTACGACCGGATCGGCAACGAACCCTCGGCCGTCCTCGAGTCCCTGCGCGGCAGGCATCTCCCGCCGGAGACACGGGACTTGTCGGCCTATCCGACCGAGATCGCCGACCGCCTCGGCACGGCCGTCGTCCCCGTACGCCTGGAAGCCACCTGCTCAGGCGGCCTGCGCGCCATCGCCGAAGCCGCCCGGCTGCTGCGTTCGGGACGCGCGCGGTACGCGGTGGTCTCGGCGGCCGTCTCGCGCAACACACCGTACGTGCTCTCCCAGTACGGCCAGCTCATGGCGCTCTCCCGCTGGAAGGGCGACCCCGCGCTGGCCTCCATGCCCTTCGACAGACGCCGTACGGGCATGGTCATCAACGAGTCGGCCGGCGCGCTCGTCCTGGAGACCGCCGAGCACGCGGCCCGGCGCGGGATGACACAGTCGTACGCCGTCATCGGCGGCTGGGGCCTCGCCGTGGACACCCGCCACATGACCGCTCCCAGCGTGGACATGATCGAACGCGTCATGCGGACCGCCCTCGAACAGGCCGGAGCGCACCCGGACGACGTCGACACCGTCAACGCCCACGGCACCTCCACCCGCCTCAACGACGTCACCGAGGCCCGCGCGTTGCACCGGCTCTTCGGCGAACGGATGGCCGAACTCGACGTCAGCGCCGTCAAATCGCTGACGGGGCACGGCTCCGCGGCCTCCGGCGTGGTGGAGACGGCGGCGGCCGCCCTCACGATGTGCCGGGGGATCATCCCGCCCGTCACGACCTCCACCGAGCCCGATCCCGCCTGCGCCGTGCGCACCTCCCTCACCCCGGTCCGGCGACCGGTCGACACCGTGCTGAAGAACTCCTTCGGATTCGGCGGCCAGTACGCCTCGATGCTCTTCCGGCGACCGGCCGCGCCACGGCCGGCACCCCAGCCCGCATGAGCACGGTCCACCGGCTGCAGTACGAGACGGAGGAACCCACCCGGCCGCACCGTGCCACCGTCGTGTGGCTGCACGGCATCGGCCAGGCTCCGGGTGATCTGATGGCCGTGACCCAGCGGTTCCGGCTCGCCGAGGCGGGCGTGCGCGGGGTGTTCCCGCGCGCCCCCGTCACGGCTCCCAGCCTGCTGAGCGGGCTGGCGGTGCCGTGCTGGTTCCCGCAGAACCTCCTCGCGATCGACCGGATCGACGTCGAGGGCCTGCTGGCGGCGCACCTGCCGCTCACGACGCTCCTGGACGCGGAGGCCGACCGGATCGGCGCCGGGCGGATCGTGCTCGCCGGCTTCTCCCAGGGGGCCACGGTCGCCCTGACCATGGCCCTCACCTACGCCCGACGGCTGGCGGGCGTGGCCCTGTACGCGCCCTTCATGCCGCCCGACCTGCCCGCGCTGCTCCCGACCGGCCGGCCCGAGCCCGCCAACAGCGGTCTGCCCGTGTGGATCGGACACGGGGCCAGGGACTGGGTCGTCCCCGAACGCAGCGGTGCCGTGCTCAGGGACCTGCTCTCCTCCTGGGGACATCCGGTGACCTGGCAGCGCTATCCCGGCGGGCACGAACCGTTCGCCGGGGTACGGGCCTCGCTGCCCGTCTATCTGAGTCACGTCCTGGACGTCCACGTACCGCAGGCCCCCGGGACGGGCCCGGCGGCACGGGCCCGCTGACCGGGGCTCGGGGACCGGACCGGCGGTGGTTCCCAGCCCGGGATTCACGGGCGCAGCGGCGGCAGGCGCCCGCAGCCCGGGGTTCACGGGCGCAGCGGCGGCGCGCGCCCGCTGAGCGGGGCTCCCGGGCGCACCGGCGGCACGCGCCGCTGACCGGGGCCCCGGCACGCGCCTCGCACCGCCCGGGCTTCCGGAACCGACCTCCCCCTTCCGGTTCCGGAAGTCCGGGCCACCCGCACGTCGACCGGAAAGGCGTCCTCACCGATGGCACAGGAGTCACCCCCGAGCACGGCTCACCGTCCGGAGACCGTGCCGTTCGGCGTCGGTCTGCTCTTCCCCGGGCAGGGAGCCCAGCGCCCCGGCATGGGGGAGCCCTGGCGCGACACCCCGCACTGGAAGGTCGTCACGCGCCTCTCAGAGACCTGCGGACAGGACCTCGGCCGGCTGCTTCTCGACGCCGGAGCCGAGCAGCTGACCCGCACCGACAGTGCCCAGCTCGCCACCTTCACCCTGGAGATGGTGGTGCTCGACGCGCTGCGTACGGCGGTCGGTGACCTGCTGCCCGCGGTGTGCGCCGGACACAGCCTCGGCGAGTACGCGGCCCTGACCGCCGCCGGGGTGCTCGACCCCGAGGACGGCGTCCGCCTGGTCGCCGAACGCGGGGCGGCCATGGAGGAGGCCAACCGGATCACGCCCGGCACCATGGCGGTCCTCGTCGGTCCGGGCATCGTGCCCAGGACGCAGAGGCTCGCCGCCCGGATGCGGTCCCTGCGCCGGGCCCAGGTGTGGGTCGCCAACATCAACGGCGCCGAACAGGTCGTGATCTCCGGCACCGCCGAGGCGGTGGCCGCGCTGGCCGACGAGGCCACGCGCGACGGCGCACGCGCGATCCGCATCCCGGTCGGCGGCGCGTTCCACACCCCCTTGATGGCGCCGGCCGCTCAGCGCCTGTCCGAAGCCGTCGACCGCGCGCCTCTTCACCCGGCGCGCTGCTCGGTGATCGCGAACGTCGACGCCCGCGCCCACCTCCACGATCAGGAGCGATGGCGAGCGAGGATGCTCCGCCAGCTCGTCACGCCCGTGCGCTGGGCCGGCTCCATGCGCACGCTCGCGGCCACGGCCCGCGGCCGTCTCCGCCTCGTCGAGGTCGGCCCCGGCTCCACACTGGCCAACCTCGCCCGCAGGGCCCTGCCCGACGCCGTCCCGGTCCGCTCCGTCGCGACTCCGGCACAGGTGGAGGCCCTCGCCGCCGACTGGTGGCCGTGACCGGGGCATTCGACGCGGAGGCGGACGCCTGCCACGACCACGTCCGTGCTGTGAACTCGTAAAACCGAAAGGGTAGTTCGGGGCGAGGTGAGGTGGCGCGGGGATCACCAAACCTGTCCTTGAGGGGGAAGGTCATGGCAGACTGCTCGGCGTCCAGGGGGTCGATGAGGCGTGAGACGTGAGGGCACCGCGGTCTGCTCCGACCGTGCGCGACGCGGTGCCGGACGTGCCGCCGCGTCAGCGGTGACGCATGAACCGCCGAACCCCCGCGTCTTACAGGTGAGTTGTCGTCGGCGCCGCTCCGCCCGCCCCCGGAGGGGCTCGGCTCCCTTTCCCGCTTCCCGCCCCACATGTCCCGGACACCGTCGGCATCCCACCCGCCTCGACCCCGCCGGTGCGGCGAGGTACGCGACCAAGTCCCCTGTGTCGCACGGGGTTTCGCCGCACCGCGACGAACTCCGCCCGAAGCGCGTGATGTCCGGCGGACGAGTGCCCAAGCCCAGCCACACGACGTACCGGGGAGTCCCTGGTCACGTCCGCAAGGAGACAAGACCATGAAGCACGCCGTGAACGCCGCCGCAGAACTGGGAACCCAGGGGTGGAGCAAGCCTTGGAGCGCCGGCGACGACGGTTGCGTCGAGATCAAGGAACTCGGCGGCGGCGTCGTGGCGGTCAGGCAGGCGACCGACCCGGACGGCCCTGCCCTCATCTGTGCCTCCTCGGTCATCGCCGAGTTCGTCGGCGGTGCCAAGGAGGGACGGGCGGACTTCCTCGTCGCCTGACGCGCGTCCGCCGGACAGCGGTGCCCGGCACCGACCCCACCACCTTCCCCACGATCACGCCCGTAGCGGCGGAGGACCGACGTGACAGACACCGGAACAGGCCCGGACGAGATCGACACCAGCAAGCCCCAGTCGGCGCGCATGTACGACTACTTCCTGGGCGGAAAGGACAACTACCCCGTCGACTGGGAGGCCGCCGAGCAGGTCATCTCCTTCTTCCCCGCGGTCAAGGAAATGGCCCGCACCAACCGGGACTTCATGCACCGGGCCGCCCGGCTGCTGGCGCGCCGGGGAATCCACCAGTTCCTCGACATCGGCACCGGCATCCCGACGGAGCCGAACCTCCACCAGATCGTCCAGGCGATCACCCCCTCCGCGCGCGTGGTGTACGCCGACAACGACCCGATCGTCCTCCGGCACGCCGAGGCCCTGCTGCACAGCGATCCGCAGGGACGCACCGCGTACATCCAGGCCGACGCGCAGGAGCCGGCGAAGATCCTGACGGCGGCGCGGCAGACCCTCGACCTCGACCAGCCGGTCGCCCTGTCGATGGTGGCCCTGCTGCACCTGGTGGGGGACGAGGACGACCCGTACGGCATCGTCGCGGAACTCGTCGACTCCCTCGCTCCCGGAAGCTACTTGGCGCTCTCGCACGCGACGGGGGACTTCGACCCCGAGGCGTGGGAGCGGGTCGTCGAGGTCTACCGCAAGGGCGGGACGACGGCCCAGGTCCGCTCGCGCGAGGAGTTCGCCGGATTCTTCACCGGACTCGAACTGCTCGACCCCGGCATCGAACTCGCCGCCGGGTGGGATCCCGAGGGCCGGCGGGCGCGCACGGGGGGCGAACAGATCCCGTTGTACGTGGGCGTCGCGCGCAAGCCGTAATGCGTCCGGTCCCGGCTTCCGGGGCCGGACGGCCTCTCCCGAAAGGCTCCGGAATCGGGCATGATGGGGCATCCGTACCGGTCAAGCGACCCTACGCCGTTGTCGGACTGAACCGCTCACCGCTCCCGTACGTCGAGTGAACGTCGCCCCGCCCGTCCGTCGCACGCTGCCCGGCCGTGCCCGCCGAGCCGTGTGCGCGGGGGCGCCGCGACAGCAGCAATGTCGTCAACCTGGGGAGGAAATCCAGTGGCGCCGGTGCTTGTTGGACGCGAAGGACTACTGGCCGGAAAACGAATACCGGTGATCGGCACCCGGGTCACGTTCGGACGCAACCCGGAGAACACCGTCGCCCTCTCCAGCCTGAGCGTGTCGCGCTTCCACGCGGAACTCGTCCTGGACGACACCCAGGGCTACGTCCTGCGCGACTGCGGCAGCAGCAACGGCACGCTGGTCAACGGCGAGGAGATCGACTCCCGGCTCCTCCAGCCCGGGGACGACATCACCATCGGCGACCAGGAGTTCCGGTTCGAGGTCGCGGACGCCATGGAGACGATCATGGCGCTCTCCCTGCCCAGGTCGCTGACCCATGGTGACGAGGAGCTGGAACGCGGGCCGGTGCTGCGGGTCACCATCGCGGGCGGAGGCCCCGTCGGCCTGTCCCTCGCCCTGCTCCTGGAGCACTTCCTCGGCGCCCAGGTGGACATCACCGTCTACGACAGCCGGTGGCGCAAGCAGGGCCGCAGGATCGTCTGGAAGGACGCGAGCCAGGGCAACGTACGGCGCCAGCAGGTGGTCACCGTACAGAGCCGCCAGTACCTCAGCCTGCCCGCGGAGGTGCAGGCCCGGCTCTTCGACCCGGACAGCTACACCGAGATGTGGCCGTCGGGCCCCGACTCGATCGGCGACCACCACCCGCGCAACATGCGCATCGCCTATATCGAGGACCGGCTCCTGGAGGCGGCGAACGAGAAGCGGAGCCGCATCCAGCTCGTTCCCGCCCGGTTCAGCGTCGAGGAACAGCGCGACGCGCTGGCCGGGCAGCACGTACTGGCGATCTGCGACGGCGGACGGTCGCACACGCGCGAGCACTTCGCCGCCAAGTTCGGCAAGGCGGACGAATCCATCTACTCGCTGAACGACCGCCATCTCCAGGACGTCGTCCTCGGCCTGCGGGTGAAATCGGCTCTGGCCGACCCCATGGCCGTCCTGCTGACCGTCGGGCAGAACCGGTTCCTGCTCAACTCCCTGCGCGGCGAGGGCTTCCTCAACATGCGCCTGACGGACGCGGAGGCCGCGGAAGTCGTCGGCATCGACCCGGTCCGCCGCGTCTTCGAGGAGTGCATCGCCTCGCGTCCCTGCCTGATGGGGCGCGACGAGCACGGCGACTTCCGGTGCTCCACGCACAGCACCCTGTTCCTGCCGGCCCTCATCAGGGGCTCCGCCCTCTGGAAGCGGGTGGGCGAGGGGCTGCGCCTGTTCGGTGTCGAGCCCGGGGAACTCAGGGCCGTCACGTCGTTCCGGCTGAGCATGGTGCAACGCCCGCGCTTCACCGCCGAGTTGCTGCCGCCGACGGCCAACTCGCCGGGTACGTACGGATTCCTGCTGGGCGACGCGGCCAACGCCATCCACTTCTGGCCGGGCCGGGGCCTCAACAGCGGCCTGGCCTCGGCGATCTCGCTCGCCCGCTCCCTCAACAGCGCCTGGAACGGCAAGCCCTTCCGGGACGCGGACTTCCTGCGCCACGAGGCGGCCATGTCGATGCTCCAGTACCGCCACAAGAGCCGCGCCTGGAAGGCGATGGTGACCACCGACGACAAGGGCGCCACCTGGGCGATCAAGGACATCATCGCGCACGGCATCGACGGGATCATCGAGGACCCGGACCGCGAGGCCGACACCGCGACGCTCCTGGAGCGGCTGCGCGGGATCCGTTCCCGCCTGGCGACCCGCATGTCCGGCATGCCGGACGACGAGGCGATCCTGGAGCGGCTGGGAACCCTGGAGGACAGGACGCTCCGCATGCTGGTGCTCAGCGGCGCGTGGGACACCCTCACCATGGGCGGCGAGGAGGTCGACATCGACATCTTCTACGGCCCGGACTCGGCCGCTGCTGCGGCGGCCGTGGAGGCCCTGGATCCGGCTGCTCCCGCCGACCCGGGCGCTCCCGCAGATCCGGCGGCTCCCTCGGATTCGGCAGGTCCCGCAGATCCGGCGGCTCCCGCGGATCCGAGGGCTCCGTCGGACCCGGCGGTGGCCGCGGGCTGAGGCTCCTGTGCGGGCCGGCCGGTGGGCGTCGGCCCGCTTGCCGTTCGCCGGCCGGCGGACGGCGAAGGTAACGTGGGCGAACAGTCCCATGCCGCCACAGCCCATCAAGGCAAGACCATGCGGGAGTGAACGAGCGTGCCCAGCGAGCGAGAGCGGGGCGTCCCGGTGGTCGGTCGAGCCGCCCAGGCCGCGGCGACGAGACACCAGATCGTCCGGACGGCCCAGCGGTTGTTCGCCGGCCGTGGTTATCAAGCGACCTCCTTGCAGGCGATCGCCGACGAGATGGGCCTGACCAAAGCCGCGGTCTACTACCACTTCCGGACCAAGGCGCAGATCCTCCAGGCCGCGCTCGATCCGACGGTGGAGGAAATGACCGTACTCCTGGACGAGTTGGCGGGAATGCCGTCACGCCGGGAGAGACTGGACGCGTTCGCGGTCGGCTGGGTCGACTTCCTGGTGCGCAACCGCGAACTCGGGACCATGCTCCTGCACGATCCCGAGGTCAGGGCCGCCAGCGTCTACGCCGAGAACGACACGCGCAGGCGGCGGGTCCTGCGGGTGCTGTTCGGCGGCTCGCCCACGCCCGCCGAGCGCATGGCGTACGTGATGTGTCTGTGGATGCTGGAAGGTCTCGAGGAGCTGTCCGACCTCGCGGACGACGATCTGAGGGCCGCCTTGCTGCTGACCGCTCGAGCTCTCCTCGCCGTCCCGGCGGCCCCGGAGATCGCGGGTCCTCAGAGGGCGTAGGGACCCGCGGGCGCTGCGCCGCGAGGCGGCGTCTCGCCGTGCCGTCCCGTTTGGCTAGCCGCTGGCTAGTGAGTGGCTGTTCATTGGTAAAGTGAATGTCCCGCGGGCGGTGTCACACCCGGCGGCCCCCCGAGCTGTCCCCTGGAGACCTGACCGCGATGACGACGACCGCCTCGACCCCTGCCGCCACGCCCGAACCCGAGGAGCCGCACGAGGTCTGGCGTGTGCTCACCGAGCGCGCGCGAACCGGCAGCCAACCCGGCGCGCGCACCGACGGGCACCGGGTCGCGCTGGCCATCGAGGGCGGCGGGATGCGCGGCATCATCGCCGGCGGGATGGCCCTGGCCCTCCACGAGCTGGGACTGACCGACAGCTTCGACGCCGTCTACGGCGCCTCCGCCGGTGCCGCCTCCGCCGCGTGGCTGCTGAGCACGAGCCCGCAGTCGCTGCGCTTCTGGGCGGTTCCCAAGTACGCCAGGACGCTGATCCGGCGCTCCAACCCGCTGCGCGGCAAACCGCTCGTGGACCTGCACGCCTTCTACGAGGTGCTCTACCGCTACGGCGACGAGGACTGCGCGCCGATGGACTTCGACTCCATCCTCGCGAGCGGCATCGAGTACCACCCGCTGGCCACCGACGCCGAGACCGGGGAGTCGACCGACCTGCGGCCCTTCATAGCCGACGCCGCGGAACTGCGCCTCGCGCTGCGGGCCAGTGCCTCCCTGCCCCTCCTGGCGGGCGAGCCGGTGACGCTGCGCGGACGCCGGTTCTACGACGCTGGCGTCTCCGAGTCCATTCCCTACCGGACGGCGCTGGCCCAGGGGGCGACCCACGTCATGGTGCTGCGTTCGCGTCGCGCGACCGACGTCGCGCGGCCGTCGCGCTCCGCCCCGCTCATCGCGAAGACGGTTCTGCGGCGTGAGCCCGCGGCCCTGCGGCAGGTGTTCCTCGACCGCGAGACGCGGCTGGCCGAGGACGACGCCCGTCTGATCGACCACGCGGCCGTCGTCTCGATCCGCCCCGCCCCGGATTCGCCGACCGTCAGTCGTCTGGCACGCGAGGGCGAGCTCCTCGAAACCGCACTGGAAGCGGGCCGCACCGCCGTGCACGACGCCTACGGTCGTCTGTACGGCAGTTAGGCGCCGGTCCTGGAACTCCTGGAGCAGGTTCAGTTCGGGGACGGGCGAGTACGACTCGCTCATACGACTACGACCTCCTGGGCAGCGGGCAGCGGGCAGCGGGCAGCGGGCAGCGGGCAGCGGGCAGCGGGCAGCGGGCAGTGGGCAGGGGGGCGGCAGCTCAGGGGCGGCGAGGTGGCCGTGGTGGTCTGATAGCATTGATCTTGAGCCGATCGGGGGAAGTCACTCCGGTTCGCGATGCGTTGGTGGTCCAAGGAAAGACGCCCCGCTTCCTGCGGGGAAATGCAGGTGCAAGGCCTGCCCGGCGCTCCATGAAGACCCTGTTCCGTTTCTTACGGGACAGGGTCTTCTTCTTGCGCCGGACGCCCTGGTGGAGGCGGCGGCGCCGGCCCCGCTCGGCAAGGTCACCAGTTCCCCGGGAGCGGTCCCCGTGTGGGCGACTTCTTCGCATACTGAGGGGCATGGCCATTTATGACACGCTCGGCGCGACGTACGGCCGGACCCGGCAGCCGGACCCGCGGATCGCCAGACAGGTGCACACCGCGCTCGGAGACGCCAGATCGGTGATCAACATAGGCGCGGGCACCGGTTCCTACGAACCGGAGCAGACGGTGCTCGCCGTCGAGCCCAGCCAGATCATGATCGCCCAGCGACCGCACGGCTCCGCGCCCGCGGTGTGCGCGGTCGCCGAACAGCTTCCGTTGCGCGACGACGCCGCCGACGCCGTCATGGCACTGCTGACCGTCCACCACTGGACCGACCTCGCCGCCGGCATCGCCGAGCTCCGCCGGGTCGCGCGCCGCCGCATCGTCATCCTGACCTGGGACCAGGAGATCTTCCGCGAGAGGTTCTGGCTCGTACGCGAATACCTCCCGCAGGCGGCCGTGTTCGACGACAACCGAGCCGTTCCGATCGCGCGCTTGGAGGCGCTGCTCGGCGGGGCGCGTCTGGAGCACGTTCACGTCCCCCACGACTGCACGGACGGTTTCGGCGCCGCGTTCTGGCGCCGCCCCCACGCCTATCTCGACCCCCAAGTGCGCGCCGGAATCTCCATGTTCGCCCAGACCGGCGAGGACGCCCTGGCTCCGGGCCTGGCAGCCCTCACCGATGATCTCGCGACAGGCCACTGGCACCGGCGCCAGGCCGATCTCCTCGCGCTCGACACCTTCGACGTCGGCTATCGACTCCTGGTGGCGGACGTCTGATCCTCGCGGGGCACCCCGGCCGGGCACCGCGACGAAACGTCACTGCCCGATGCGCCGCCGCCACGGATCCGCTCTACCTCCTGCTCTATCCATCCCACGTGCCCATGGCCCCGCACCCATCCGGGCCACCGGGCGCGCGGACCCGGCGGGCGGGCGGCAGGGTGATGGTGTCGATGCCGGGGAGCAGCGACGAAGTCGCCGTCCGGACCGTCGCGTCGGTGACCGAGCTCGCCGTCCCGGACTTGAGGCTGGCCTTTGAGTGCGTTCATCAGGAGGTTTCGTGCACGACATGCCGCTCCTCAAGAGCGTCGGCGAACTGCTGCGCCGACGACACGGTTCCGCGAGCCGCGAGTCCCGGCCGGCGTTGCCCGACGGGTTCACCCTGGACAGCGCGCAGGTCAGTGCGTTCGCCGCGGGGACGCTCGACGCCGAGGGCGAGGCCGCTCTGGCCGACGACATCGCCCGGATGCTTCCTCACCACTGGGATCTCCCCACCAAGTCGGTGGAGGCGCTGACCCCGGTCGTCGACCACCTCGGGGGCCAGCAGCAGTTGATGGCCTGGCTGGACCGGCACCCCGGGCGCCCGCGGCTGATCGCGCGGATCTACGTCCTTCTCGGCCATCTCGACCAGTACAGCGAGGACCCCGCGGTGCTCGAGGCCGTGCGGCACGCCCGAGCCCAGGACCCCTTCCCCGTCGCTCTGCGCGGCTATCTGACACCGGATACGAACGCCGAAACCCTGGGCAGCCTCGCCTTCAGGGTCGAGGAGCTCCTCGGCGACGACCGCGTGGACGATGCTGTGGCACTCGCTCTGGCGATCGCCGACTGGCTGCACGGCGCGGCGGAGAAGGCCGAGTCTCCTAGTGCCGATGTCCGCGAGATGGGTGAACTCATGGGCCATCTGCACCGGGACATCAGCGAGGCCGCCGCGCGGTCCTGAGGGGGGAGGGCGCACGAAGGGGGTGTCGCCACCCGACTCGATCCGGTGCCGTACCACCGTTTGGCCACCTGTCCGCGGGGTTCCCGTGTCAAGATCCTCCACAGCGTCGGGCCCGAGCCGGACGGTGCGGTGTACCCGTTGCGCCGCAGCGCCACGGTCGGGGCGCCCGGTGCCGGTGGCCGTCCCCCGCCCGCGGGGGTGGGGCGAGGCCGGGGAGAAGGGCATCGGATGAGCGCGCGTTTCGAGGAGATCGACTGGCAGCCGACGGCCATGGGCGACATCAGCCTGCGCCGACGGCGGGACCCGCTCTCGGGCGACGACGTGTACGAGGTGAAGCTCGGCGACGAGTACCTGATGTCCAGTCTCTTCACCACGGGGGAGATCGAGCTGGCCCGGCTCGGTCTGGCGGAACTCTCCGGGGGCCCGCTCGACGTCGTCGTGGGCGGACTCGGACTCGGGTACACGGCCAGGACGGCGCTGGACGATCCGCGCGTGCGCTCGCTCATCGTCGTCGACACCCTGGCCGAAGTGATCGACTGGCACCGGCGCGGCCTCGTGCCTCTCGGCACCGGCCTGGCGTCCGACCCCCGGTGCCGGCTCCTGCGGGGAGACTTCTTCGCGATGACGACCGGCACCCCCCGAGGCCTCGACCCCGACACCCCCGGCCGCCGGTTCCACGCGATCCTTCTGGACGTCGACCACTCGCCGCGCCATGTGCTGCACCCCGACCACGCCGAGCTCTACACACGAGCCGGTCTGACGGCTCTGACCGAATTGCTCCATCCCGGCGGTGTGTTCGCGCTCTGGTCGAACGACCCGCCGGACGACGCCTTCGGCTCCCTGCTCGCGGAGGTTTTCACCGACACCGCGGCCCACGTCGTGGACTTCGACAACCCGCTCCAGGGCGGGACCGCCGCCAACACCGTCTACGTCGCCCGACGCCGCGACGCCTGACGCCACCCGACAGGACGGCCGCCCCCGCGCGCCCGGCACTCAGACCGAGCCGGCCGCTGGGACCACGGGAAGCAGCGCGCGGCCCGCGTCCGGCGGCATCCGCGGGACGCGTTCCAGGACGCCGCCCGCGAAGACGTCGTACAGCGGCAGCGTCTCCAGATGTACGTAGCCGATGTGGCAGTCGCACAGGGCCAGGGGGCAGGGGCGCGGGGCGAGCGCGGCTCGGTACGAGTCGTCGTACAGCCGGCCCAGTTCGGTGCGGACGAAGTGGCACCGGCTCACCCTCCCCTCGCCGTCCACCGAGATGACCGACTCTCCGGTGCGGCAGGGCAGTCCCGCCGACCGGTGCGGATGGCGGCTGAAGGGGAACAGCGGATCGAGCGCGGTCCACTCGGCCGCCTGCTCGTCCGTGTAGGTGTGTCCTTCGGCGGCGTTCACCCACAGATACACATGCTCCGGGAGTTCCGCGCGCAGGCGGCGCGCGGGTTCCCGGTGCTCGGGCAGGCCGACGACGCCGACACTGAACCGGACGCCCAGCTCGCCGAGCTGACGCGTCTTGGCGACGAACCGCTCGTGCGGTGTCTGCCCCGGGTGGTACGTGCACCACAAGGCAACCGTGTCCCGGTCCGCCGCCTCCAGCCAGTCGGTGCGGCAACTGAGGTTCGTCTGGATGGCCACCCGCTTGACGTGGGACTGGTGCGACAGGTCCACGAGGGCGCGGCGGTACCAGGAGCGCACCAGCCCCTCGCCCCACGGGGTGAAGAGCACCGACAGCCGGTCCTCGCGCTGCTCGCCCGCCCACGCGGTGAACCGCTCAAGGGCCGCGCGGTCGGCGCGTAGCTGCGCGGTGCTGTCGCGGCGCTTCGCGAACGGGCAGTACGGACAGTCGTAGTCGCAGGAGGCGAGCGGGCCTCGGTACAGGATCGTCAGGTCCACCGGAGCCTCACTTCGTCTCGTAGGCGGCCATGGCGTCCCGAACGGCCGGGGAGAAGAACTCGGGGCCTATCGCGTCGGAGTGGGCGAGCCCTTCCGCGGAGAGACGGAGCCGGTCCTCGTCCTGGCGCGCGAGCCAACCCCGCGCGGCGAGGGTGCCGATCTCGGACGGGAAGTCCTCGTACGGCTCCGATCCGAAGCGCAGCCGGTAGTCCGCCACGGGCAGGCCCTCCGCCTGGAGGAGCGACTGGAGAAGGTGCCGGCGCCGTGCCTCGTCCTCGTCGACACGGCGGCCGTGCAGCGCGTGCGAGAAGTCCTCGGTGGCGGTGTAGTCGTCGATGATGCCGCGGATCTCCCGCATCGACACGGCGTAGTCGAAGGAGTAGTGCAGCGTGGAGGTGTACGAGCGGGCACCGCAGCCCAGGCCGATCATGCCGTCGGTCTGGCAGGCGTAGTCGTCGGGTCCCTGCGGAGGGGCGTCCGCCCGCCGGAACATGCGCATCGACACCTGCTCGTAGCCGTGGGCCAGCAGGTGGTCGCGACCCTCCCGGTACCGGCGCAGCCGCTGCTCGTCCCACTCCAGGTCGGCCGTCCGCGCGTCGGAGTGCCGGCCGAGGCCGGTGAGCGGCCGGATGTACAGGGGGTAGAGGTAGATCTCCTCGGGCCGCCAGGCCAGGGCCGCGTCCAGCGAGTGGCGCCAACTGGCCGCGGTCTGGCCGTCGATGCCGTAGATCAGGTCGATGTTGAGGACGGGCACGGCCGCCTCGCGGATCCGCGCGAGCGCCGCCTCCACGTCGGCGCGGCGCTGCGGTCGAACGGCCGCCCGGGACTCCTCCTCGACGAAGCTCTGCACCCCGAGGCTGAGCCGGGTGGTGCCCCGCTCGACCAGGACCGCCAGCCGGTCGGCCGTGGCGGTGGCGGGCGAGGCCTCCACGGACAGCGGGATCGCCCGGAGATCGGCGCCCATCTCCTGCTCGGCGATGTCGCACAGCCGCTCCAGTTCGGCGGCCTCCAGGAACGTCGGTGTGCCGCCCCCGAACGCGGCGTTGGCGAACCGAGGGGTCTCCTCGTCGCCCAGCGCCTCGCACATCGCGGCGGCCTGGCGCCGCACCGCGTCCAGATAGCGTCCCGTCAGGTCGCCGGGAGCCCCGATCCGCGTGAACAGATTGCAGAAGCCGCACCGGACCTCGCAGAACGGGATGTGCAGATACAGCGAGAGCGACCGCCGGGACTCGCCGGCCCACAACTCCCTGAGCGCGGGGCGCGGGGTGAGCGGCCGGTAGGCGGTCTTGTGGGGATAGGCGTACGTGTAGCTCTGGTACGGGCGCGGCAGGCCGGCCGGGGCGGCCACGGGGGCGAGCGTCATACGGTCGGCTCCAGGAAGAAGTGGCGGTAGGGCACGGTCCACACGCTGTCGTGGCCGAGACGATGGCCCGTGTAGCCGTCGTCTCCATAAGCGGTGCCGTGGTCGGAGCAGACGATGGCGAAGCAGCGGCGGCGCGAGCTCATCGCGCGGAACAGCCGGCCGACATGGGCGTCGACGTACTCGAGGGCGGCCGCGTGGGTGACCCGGCTGTCGCCGGCCTCACGGGTGGCACCGGGCAGGTGGAACCAGTTCGGCTGGTGGAGCGCCGAGGCGTTCAGGAACAGGAAGAGCCGCTGCTCGGCCGGGAGTTCGGCCACGACCTTCTCGGCCCGCGTCACCTGGTCCTCGAACGAGGTGGGCGACGCCACCCCGAACTCCGGCTCCCAGTGGCTCTCCTGGAAGAGCCCGGGCAGTACGCCGCCGAGGGCGCCCTGCTTGTTGAAGAAGCCCACGCCCCCGACGCACACCGTGCGATAGCCGTGCGCGGCGAGGCCGGACACCAGGTCCGGGGTGTCGAAGACGAACGTGCGGTCCGCCGTCGTCTCGCTGCCCGCGAACCGGGCCGCGAACAGCCGGGGGTGCGGGCCCGGAGCGGCCGGGGTGGGCAGGAAACCCGCGAACATGGCCTGGTGGGAGGCGTACGTGAAGTTCCCCGGCGCGTGCCGTCGCTCCCAGGTGCCACCGGGCAGATGGGCGGTCAGGTTCGGCAGGCGGCCGGCCGCGGCGAGTTCGACGGCCACGTCGTGGCGCAGCGTGTCGAGGGTGAGCAGGAGCAGGTCGTCGCGTCCCACCACCTCGTTCATGTCCGGCGTCCCGTCCGGCGCGGGGGCGGAGGGCGTCATGGCCGGTGTGCGGTCGGGATCAGGCTGAGGCATGTGCTGTCCTGGCGGGAGTGTCGAGCGGAAGCGCGGGTCGTACGGGGAAGTGGTCGGGGGAGCGGGAACGGACCGCCGCGACCTGAGCCGCGTAGGTGTCCAGGCCTTCCGCGCCGCTGCCCGGCAGACCCGTCAGACGGGGGAGCAGGTCTCCGAAGGCGTTGACCTCCCCCACGGCGAACCGGCGCCAGCCCACCGCGGGCAGCAGATCGACGCCCACGCACAGGGTGCCGGGGAAGCAGGCGGCGGCCCGTTCGCTGACGGAGAGGGCCTCCGCCCACCGGTCGCCGGCCAGGGCGCGCACGGCCGCGAGATCGCCGCGGGCGCCGCCCAGATGCAGATTGGTCAGGGGAGAGCGGCTCGTGCGGACCACGGCGTGGGTCGCGCGGCCGGCCACGACCACGATCCGCAGGTCGGCCGACCTGCCGCCGAGCGACGCCTTCGGCAGCCAGCGCTCGATGTGCAGTCCGTCGGGCGCCAGCGCGTCCACGATCGCCGCGATCCGCGCCTCTTCGGCGTAGCGGCGGATCCGCAGCGAGTTGTGGAGATCGCCGTCAGCCGTGCGCTCGACCGAGGTGGTGGCCCGGATCCGGCCGCCCGCGGTCGTCTCCACGGCCAGCACACCCGACGCCGACGAGCCGTGCGCGAGCTTGACGAACACCCGCCTCAACGAGGCCTCCGCCATGAGGTCCCGGACGGCGGTCCAGTCCTCCACGGTCCGACGAGCCCCCGAGGTCGGGGACTGAGGCACCGGAACACCCGCCGCGTCGAGCCGGGCGTGGCACAGCCTCTTGTCGAAGAGCACGGCCAGATCCGCCGGGTCGTCGAGCCGACGGCCCCCGCGCAGCGAGGCCACACCCTCCAGGAATCCCGCGTACCAGCGCGCGGAACCCTCCACCCTGGTCGGCTCGTCCACGCCGCGCAACAACCGGTCCACCTCGGCGTTCTCGCCGGGGGAGTCCAGCCGGACGACCTCGTCGTCCGCGAAGTCGTGCCCGCCGTCGCGCAGGACGTCCCGCCACTCGACCACGCGAAAAGAGCCGTGGCCCGCCTTCCCGGCCGCCGCCCTGAACAGGTCGACCCGGCGGTTCTCCCCGTTCGCGACCACCGCCCACCTCACCGGCGCGCCCCACCGCCCCAACCCGCCCATCCCGCCTCCTCGTTCTCGCTGCCGGACCGGTCGGCGCTACTCGCCCACCGCGACGAAACGCCAGACCGTGCCGTCCTCCTCCTCGTCGGACTCCGCGTCGTCCTGGTCGGCGCGCACCTCGACACCGGCCGGCTCCAGCGTCTCCAGCAGGCGCGTCCGCACCGCCGCGCTGAGGTAGTTGTGGTGGAGGTCGAGCACCTTGAGGTGGGTCAGCGGCTGGCCCGAGAGCAGGGCCGTCGCGCCGTCGTCGGTGAGGACACCCATGGAGACGTCCAGGTGCTCCAGGCGTGCGACGACCGGCGCCGAGGCCAGCGCCGTGCAGATGGCGTCCTGGATCTCGCTGTTGCGCAGGGCCAGCCGGACCAGGCCGGGCAGACGGCTGCCCGCGAAGAACGGTTCCAGGTCGGCGACATCGGCGTCACCGCCGTACTCGGAGGTGCCGAGCCACAGGTCCAGCGCGGTCAGCGAGGGCAGGTCGCTGGCGGCGATGCCGCGCACGGCTTCGGCGGGCAGGCCACCGCTCTCGACGGTCAGGGTGCGCAGCCGCTCGTGCTTCACGGCCGGGAAGACCAGGCCGTTGCCACCGCGGACGCCGAACTCGACCAGGGAGGGGAAGGCCTCCAGAAGGGGCGACACGTCACCCTGGACGATCCAGGAGATCTCGCACTCCTCCATCACGATGTCGGCGAGGAACAGCGCCCGCAGCGCGGGCAGCCGGTCGCGCGCGGCCACCAGGGCCTCGATCACCGCGTGCGGAGAGGTGTCGTAGACATCGCTCCACGCTCCGACGATCAGCGCCCGCACCTGCTCCGTGTCCACGGCGGCCAGGAAACGCGCGAACGCGCCCTCCCACTCCTCCTCGCTGTCGTAGGCGTCCACGGCGATGCGCCAGGCGACGCTCTCGGGCGCGGGAAGCGAGGTGGCCCGGGGCGACTTGTCGTCGGCGCCGGGGAAGGTGAAGGCCGGCAGGCCGTGGAATTCCTCGAGATGGCTGTTGATGGTCATGCGCGCCCGCTCCTTCGTGCTGATTCCGCTGGACCGACGGTCGTGGTGCCGAGTCCGGAGCGCGCGGTCCGCACCCAGACAGACGAGTTGTACCAAGCCTCACTGACATCACGGCGAACAGGGTCGGCACCTGTGGACAAGACGCGGAAGAGACGCAGGAGAGCGGTCGGCGGGCGCACCGCCGCGACCTGTCCCGATCGAGTGCCACGTACGGCTCCGCGGGGAATGACGCCTGGTCACCGGGGGTGTGCGGCAGGCCCGGAGGCCGATTGTCAGTGGTCGCCCCTACGGTTTTTCCCAGGGCACACGCCGTGCCGTGCGGGGAGGGAGACCCATGTTCCGCCAAGGAGATGTGCTGATCGTGCCGTTGGACGAGAAGGCGGTGCCGGACCACGCCCTCGACGCGGCGTCCGAGCCCCGCGACGGCCGCGGACGACTCGTGCTGGCCCTCGGTGAGGTCACCGGGCACGCCCACGCCGTGGTCGGTCCGGGCCGGCTCATACGGGACGGCGGGGTGTTCGGCCCGATGCTCCTGCACGTTCCGGACGGGGCGCGGGTCGTGCACGAGGAGCACGCGGCGATCTCGCTGCACAAGGGCTGGTATCGAGTGATCCGTCAGCGTGAGTACGTGCCGGGTTCGGTGCGGATCGTCGCCGACTGACGCGTCCGCCGACGGTCCAGGACATTCGGAGAGGAACGGTGTGATGGAACAGGGCAGTTGGCGTGTCACCGCGACCCGGACGGGGGAGGGCGACCGGGCCGCGGCCGAGGCGGGCGTCCGGCTCGCCTATCGCAAGGCCGGGCTGGACGAGCCCGAGCGCGTCGTCTGGGCGCGGTCACCGCACGAGGCCGTACGCATGCTCATGGGCACGGCGCCCGTCGAGGGCGGGGCGCTGGGGGACACCGGCCCCAGCGTGCGGAGTGCCGTCGTCGCGGGACCCTGGGCGGCGGAGCGGGCGCTGACGCACGAACGGCTGGGACCGGAGGGATGGAGCGGACACTGGCGGGCCACGGGCGCGGCGCTGTGGGAGTCCGCCCGCACACTGGCCGAGCGGGTGCGTGCGGGCATCGTCGAGGACCTCGGCACCGACCGGCACCAGGAGAGCCGGGTGCGGCTGCTGCTCCTGGACGCGACGCTCGGCCAGCACGACGCGGCCTGGCTGTCTGCTTTCGACCCGGACGAGACGAGCGCCCTGGCCGGGGTCGCCGCGGTGGCGCGGGAGGCCGGCTGGTGGTGGCCGTACGAGAAGGTGGCGGTCGTCAGCGAGCGGCCGCTGAGCCTGCACCGCGACGAGGCGGGGCGTCTGGACCGGGGGGACGGTCCGGCGCTGCGTTACGCGGACGGCTTCGAGTTGTACGCCTGGCGTGGGATGCCGGTCCCCGGCACGTTCCTCGACGAGCTCACCGCGCTGACGCCCGAGCGGATACGCGACGAGGAGAACGCCGAGCTGCGCCGGGTGATGCTGGAGTACTACGGCTACGACCGGTACTTGGAGGAGTCGGGGGCGGTTCCCGTGCACCGTGACGAGACGGGTGTGCTGTGGCGGGTCGAGCTGGTCGGGGACGAGGACGTGGTCATGGTCGAGGTCGTGAACTCGACCCCCGAGCCGGACGGTACGCACCGTACGTACTGGCTGCGCGTCCCGCCCACGACCCGTACGGCCCGTGAGGGAGTGGCGTGGACGTTCGGCCTCGCCGCCGAGGCGTACGAGCCGTCCCAGCAGACGTGAGGACGACCGTCGTCCGGGCGGGGGCCCGCGGGGCTCAGGGGCGCCGGCCCCAGGCGAGCATCATGCCGGGGCCGAGTTCCGCGAGCCGGGGTGAGGCCAGGTAGGCCACCGCCTCGTCGATGACGGCGGAGTCGACGCGTCCGGTTTCCTCGAGGGCGGGGCGCATCCGGTTCCAGGTCTCCGACCAGAAGCGGGCCAGCGGGCCGTCCGCGACCAGCGGCGGGCAGATCAGTTCGGCGCCCACGTCCTGGAGTCCTTCCTCTCTCAGGACGTGGGGATACGCCGGGATGTCGGAGGTGTCGGTGCCGATGGTCGTCCGCAGGGCCTGCCACATGGCGTCCATGGTCCGCCGGTAGGCCGACGAGGAGTCGAGTGGATTCGGCACCTCCACGGCATCTCCGAGTACCAGCCAGCCGCCCGGGTTCAGCCATCGGGCGAGACGGGAGACGAGTTGACGGCGTTCAGGCAGGTGCATGAGGACGAACCGGGCGTGGATCAGGTCGAAGCCGCCCAGGTCCAGGTTCTCGTCCCGGAGGTCGGCAGTGACCAATCGCACGCGCGGGCCCGCGAGGGCTTCCAGGGCGCCCGTGTCCCTGTCCAGCGCGACCACCTCGGCGGCTCCCGCCTCCTCCAGCAGCCAGCGGACCACGGTTCCGGTCCCGGCCCCCACCTCCAGACAGCGGCGGCCCGGTCCGGAGCCCAGCGCGCGCAGACGGCCTGTCGTGACAGGGTCGTAGACCAGCGCCGCATCGTCGATGCGCTCGGTTTCCAGGGGGTGTTCGGGCTCGAACAGATCTTCTCCGTACTGGCCGCCGGAGCCGGTGGAGCCGGTCACGGCCGGCTCCACGGCCTCGGTCCCGCGACGGGTCTCGTGTCTGTCCGCGCCATGAAAGCCCCTGAGCGTCGAAGAGCGGTTTACAGGCAGGGTGGCAGCTTCCGGTCGCCTCGGCAGATCGTCGGGCACAGGATCCGCCGACCTTTGCACCTGCTGTGACCCTTGAAACCCACCTGTAACGCTCATAGCATGATCGAACTCACGACGATTGCCCTGATCGTCCGTCCTTCACTAGAAGAACACGCTGTCTAGCGCGAAGGGTGAGCCGGATGACCAACACCTAAACAAATCGGCCGAACAGTTGATATCTATAGCATCCCGAGTAATTTCACGAATAAACAACATAATTGAATTGGATGAGCGGCGTCGGCGACGGGTGATTCTGTGGGCCGTCGCAGGTGTGGTGACCTTCGGCTTCCTCGTCGCGATGGAGATCGTCGCGCGTCACTACGGCATGCCGGGGCCGATGACCAACCAGGCCCGAGAGGTGATATTCACTCCCACCTCGGGCCCCCTGCTGTACGCCGGCCTGGCCTTGATGATGGTCGTCCTCCCGTGGCGGCAACGGTTCATCTCGCTGGGAATCGCCGCCGGTATCGACGTCGTCTTCTTCCTGGTGCGCTGGGTGGTCGACGCCAAGATGATGTTCGGCAACGGCGCATTGTGGGTCATTCTGGGCTACGCGTTCATCGCCGTCACCCGTCGCACGGGCAAGGAACGCGTCCTGCTCCTGAAAGGCGTCGGCCTCGGCCTGCTCCTGGTGGCGGGTCACAAGACGGGCGACACCTGGCTGATGATCACGTCGGAGACGCGTCCGTCCGTGCTCGACGCCTACGTGGCCACGGCCGACCACGCGCTGGGCAACCCGTCCTGGGTGATGGGACGCTTCGTCGAGGCCACCGGCCCGATCGGCTACCACGCCCTGCATCTCGTCTACGGCCAGCTCCCGCTCGCGGCGGCCGTCTTCGCGCTCTACCAACTGCGCAACGTGGCCCGGGACCACCGCTTCCCGGCGCATCACCTGGTGCGCACGTTCCTCGCCATCGGCCTGGTCGGACCCATCGTCTACATGATCTTCCCGGTGGTCGGACCGGTGTTCGCCTACGGCGCCGAAGGCGGGCAGTGGGCGGCGGCCAACCTGTGGCCGCAGACCCCGCTGTCCACCGGCAGCCCGCAGCCCTTTCCCTTCGACGAGATAACCCCGCGCAACTGCATGCCCAGCCTTCACACGGCCTGGGCCACCACGCTCTTCATCCACACCCGCGAGGGCTCCCGGCTCCTGCGCAACGCCGGCACCTTCTGGCTGGTCGGCACGCTCACGGCGACGCTCGGATTCGGGTATCACTACGGCGCGGATCTCATCGCCGGCGTGGTGTTCGCGCTCACGGTCGAGGCGACCATGCGGGCGTTCGCCCGAGGATGGGACCGGGCGGGCGTCATGCTCGTCTCCTACGGCTCCGTGGTCTTCACCGTGCTCGTGGCGTCGTACCGCTATCTGCCGGTGGAGATGGCCCGGTATCCCTGGGTATTCGGACCGGCTCTCCTCCTGGCGATGGCGTCCGTGATCTACGGATATCTGCGGACCACCAGACTGTGGAATCCGCAGACCGCGCCCGTGCCGCAGCCGGAACCGCAACTCGTACAGGTGTGACCGCTCCGGCCCCCACCGGAGCGGCGGCCGGAGCCGGTGGGGACCGCGCCCGGGGCGGGCCGGATTTGCGCTGGAGCGCACTCGAAGGTGTTGGGTGGCAGGAGTGGCGCCGCGGTGACGTGGTGACCGAGCGGAAGACACGTTCCACGAGGAGCACTCCATGACACAGAAGATCTGGTTCATCACCGGCGCCTCCCGCGGCTTCGGGCGGGAGTGGGCGATCGCCGCGCTGGAGCGCGGCGACTCGGTGGCCGCGACGGCCCGCGACCTGTCCACGCTGGGCGATCTTCGAGAGACCTACGGAGAGCGGCTGCTGCCCCTGCAGCTCGACGTCACCGACCGCGACGCCGACTTCGCCGCCGTGCGGCAGGCGCACGAGCGGTTCGGACGGCTCGACGTGGTGGTCAACAACGCCGGCTACGGCCACTTCGGCATGATCGAGGAGATCACCGAAGACGAGGCCCGCGCGCAGTTGGAGACCAATCTCTTCGGGGCCCTGTGGGTCACCCAGGCGGCGCTGCCCTTCCTGCGCGAGCAGGGCAGCGGCCACATCCTGCAGGTCTCCTCCATCGGCGGGATCAGCGCCTTCCCGCTGGTCGGCATCTACCACGCCTCGAAATGGGCGCTCGAGGGGATGAGCCAGGCGCTGGCGCAGGAAGTGGCGCCGTTCGGCATCAAGGTCACCCTGATCGAGCCCGGCGGGTTCGCGACCGACTGGGCCGGTTCCTCGTCGAGCACGTCCGAGCAGCTTCCGGCGTACGCCGAGTTCCACAAGGAAGTACAGGAGCAGCGGCGCAAGCGCGTCGGCACCCCGGGCGATCCGCGCGCGTCCGCCGCGGCCGTGCTGGAGATCGTGGACGCCGAGGAGCCGCCGCTGCGCTGCTTCTTCGGTTCGGCGCCGCTGGGCATCGCGAAGGCGGACTACGAGAACCGCCTGGCGTCCTGGGAGAAGTGGCAGTCGGTGGCCGAGCTGGCCCAGGGCTGAGCGCCGGTGGCGGAGCCGGGTCACGGCTGAAGGCCGACGGGACCTCGCTGCGAGGTGAGCGTCGGCGGTCCGCGAGGGATTCGGTGCCTGGCCCGCCGGCGCGACGGTGGGTCAGGCGGGATGGTGGGTCAGGCACGACGGTGGGTCAGGCGCGATGGCTCAGGTAATAGCCGCCGACCTGTTCGTGGTAGTCGGCATCGCCGACGTGCCTGGCCCGGTCGAACTCGGGGGATTCCCTGATCTGCTCCTGCGTGAGCGCGACGTAGATCTTCCGCTCGTCCCGGTCGACCCGCCGCACCGTGCCCGCGGGCAGCAGCACATGCCTGCCGAAGATCCATACGCCGATGTCGACGACGAGATACGACGAGCCGACGTCGTCCGCGTGCTTGTCGACCTTGCCGATGGCGCCGTCGACGGCCTCGACCTTGAACCCGACCAGATCCGTGCCCGTGACGTGCCCGGCGGCCGGGTCGTAGCCCCAGATGCTGTCAGTCATGAACGGCTCCCTCATCGAGAATCCGCGCTCGTCCGCGGCGGAACCAGGGAGTCGCGCAGGCCTCATCCACGTTAGACGAAGCCCGCGCGCGCTGCCGGATGCCGCCTCCCCCGATGCTCCCGGGGGCCTCCCGGACGTCCCGTGCCGACCGTGGCCGGTACGGTTCGCGCCGTGGACAGGAACGGGTGGGAGCGGCGGCACCGGATCGCCTACGGCTGCGGGGCGTGGGAGCGTGCCGCTCACCAGGCGCGCCTGCTGGTCGCCTGGTACGACGAGCGCGACGGCGGCCTCGGACCAGGGGTGGCCCCACGGTTCTCCGCGGGCCCCGGCGCGCGGGTGAAATGGCCGTGGGGGAACGCCAGGCACAACACGCTCGGGCTGCTGTTCTGGCGGGCGGCCCACGACGCGGGGATTCCGGTCGACCAAGTCCTCCTGTCCGACGCCGTGAGCTACTGCGCCCAGGGAGCGGAGCCGTTGGACGCGGGGCCGGTGCCCGACGCGGCCCTCAAGACGGGGATCGGCGTCGGCAGCGCGGAGTCGGTGGCCGCGATCAGGCACGTACTGCAGGCGCATGCCGAGGCGGACCTCCCGCGGCCGCGTCCCGCCGGGGTGCGGCTGACGCTCGGCTACCGCGTCCGGGAGTTGCGCGCGACGCCGGACTGGGATCTCGGTGACTGGCCCGCCGCCCTCGCGGAGGCTCGCCGGGCGATGGGGCAGGCGGACGACCTGCGGGAGCGGGGGACTTGGCGGCCCACCGACCGGGAACGGTCCGTCGGCGGACGTCTCGGCCAGGACCTGGAACGATCGCTCCGCACACCGGCCGCTTCCGGTCACCCCGCACCGCGTTGGCTGGAGAGGGCATCGCGCCTGGCCGCCACGGGCACCGCACTGTCCGCCGCTGCGGGCGCACTGCTCGGGAACGCGCGGGAGGATACGAGGCCGGACGCTACGAGGCCGGACGCTACGAGGCGGAACGACGCCGGCTCGGACTCTGCGGGGTGGGACGACGCGGCCCCCCTGGTGAAGGTCCTCGGCACCGCGACCGACGCGTGCGCCCGACTGGCAGCGAGCACCGAGGAGATCGGGCGCCTGTGGGAGGCGGAGGAGCCGCCCGAGCCCCCGGACCGGTCCTCCTGGGAGCTGGCCCACATACCGGGCGCGCTCCTGGAGCAGACCGGGGAGACGGAGGACCTGATACGGGCGCTGGCCGCCTTCTTGTGGGTCCTTGCCGTCCACTGACCGGGAACGTCAGTAGAAGTCGCTCCGCCGCTGCGTGGGGTTGACGATGTCACGCCGCTGCTGCGCCAGGCGGGCCGCCCTCAGGGCCCCTATCTCCCGCAGGTGCGCCTGGCTCTGAAGCGTCATCATCGACCCCAGGGCGTGGCGCGCGGTCATCGGGTTGTCCACACAGGACTGGTACATCACCGCGGCGCGTTCGTTGTCCTGATAGAGGGTGCGGTAGATCTCCGCGGCGCGGTACTGGCCGTAGGGGTGGTTGCGCGTGGCGGCCGCGAGGAACTGCTCGAGGGCGTGTTCCGCCGGGGTCCGGCTGACCGGGATCAGTCGTTCCAGGTACAGCTCACCCAGGACGAGCATCGCCTCGGGCTCGCCCAGGTCGGCCGACCTGCCGTACCACCGGGCCGCCTCGTCCAGCGACTCGACGATGCCCGCTTGCGGACAGCCGTGGTGGTACAGCGAGGCGAGGTAGAAGGCCGCGCGCGGAGAACCGCTGCTGTGCCGCAGCCGTGGCACCGCGCTCGCGTACCGCCCCTGTATGTAGTCGATGTGCCCCAGCAGTTCGATCGCGGCGCTGTGGCCGGTGGACGCCGCGGTTTCGAGGAAGTGGACTTCCGCACCCGGGTGCTGCCCGCTGTTCCAGCAGTGCAGGCCGATCCGGTAGTACTCCTCGGCACTGGTCGGCTCGTGGCCGTCCACGGTGAAGTTGGTCCCCTGCCACTGCACCATGTCGCTGCCTTTCGCGTCGTGGCCTCAACAGATGGTAAGGCTCGTCGACCGGCACAAGGGGCGCGTACGCCCAGGGCTCCGCTCCCGATCGGGATCCTGACGTCCTGCGCTGGGCGAGGACCAGTTCACCGGCCGGGCCGCGGGCGGAGGCGCGGACCAGAGGTCGCCGACTCAAGTCTCGTCGTCACACGGACTCTCCATCACCCTGATCCGATGCTCGGACAGCGACCTCCACCGCGGTCGGAGCGGGCTCGTGCTGTGGTTCGCGTGCCGGAGGGACGCGTGCGGCCACGGCGTCGAAGAACCGCCAGCCGTCGACCTGGCCGGCGCGTCCGAAGCGCTCACCGGACGCAAGAGCCTCCTCGATCAACTCCCGTACGGCCGCGGGCCGGTGGAGGTTGAGATAGCCACCGCCCACCCGGCTGACGCCACCCTCGTGAGCCCCCCAGCCCCCGCCGCCCACCACGCGGCCCGGGCCCGAGTCGAAGACGATACGGATCACGCCGGGCGAGCCCTCGCGCGTCAGTACAAGGGCCTCCTGGCAGGAGCGGCCGGTCGCGCCGTCGGTGTCGGGGTCCGGCACATGGCGATGGCCGACCCACCACCGGAACCGCTCGGAGCCGATGACCAAGTGCCGAAGCCGACGACGTCCCATGCCGTCACGTTACCAACGCGCGCCGGTCCGACACGGCGTTCCTCAGCCGCCCGCTGAGCTGCCAGACCACGCATATGGACAGCGCCGCGGCGCACAGGTACAGCCCATCGCTCACCATCACCCTCTCCACCACCCGGCCGGACTGAGCCGCGGTGTCCGCCTTCTTCATGGTGGACAGGGCCCGGTCGCCCGCCGCGCCCGCGGCGAGGAACGACAGCCACCAGACGGCGAGGAGTGGATGGCCGCGCCGACGCAGGGGGCCGGGTTCGGCGGCCGCCCACAGGTCGTTGACGATCATCTTGGGGACGAACAGGTCGGCCACCGGAAGCACCCAGCCGAAGAACAGCCACGCGCGGCGGCGGCGCTGTCCCTCGGGCCAGAGCCGCTCCGCGAGGTCCCGCATCCCGCTCATCCATACCGTGAGGACGACCAGGGCTGCGAGGGTCGTGGCCTGCCACCAGCCCAGCAGGTTCCCGAACCATATGTCGGCGTCGATCAGAGGCAGGGCCTCACTGCCGTCGGGCGTGGGCGGCAGCGGTGGTGCCAGCAGGACCTGGTGTTTGTGCCAGGCGGCCAGGCCGGTCGCGACGGTCAACAGGGCGTGCGCGCCGAGCACGGCGCAGGTCCACAGGGCCAGACCGCCCAGCGATTTCACTGTCCTCTTCACGACGCACCTCCGCGAGCCCCTGTTCGGACTTTCCGCAGGTCGGCGCGCGATCCTAACCCACGCGCGAGCGCGCCGGGCCTCCCATCGACGCCCCCACCAGTGGCCGGACTCGGTGGTGCTGTCGTGCATTCCGGCAACACGTGTGTTCTCAGGGGCGATGGGGAAGGTCTGGGACGAGATGTCAGTCGATGGTTCAACAATCCGGGGGGATTTGTGACGCTCATTCGTCGTGCCGTCGCGGCCGCTGCCGCCGCCTCTGTCGTGATCGTGGTGTCGTCGGCGGACTTCGCGCTGGCCAGGGACGTGCAGCGTTCGTACATAGCCGAGGACGGCACGATCCAGGGATGCGTGAACGCGAAGGGCCGGCTTCGTCTCGTCGATCCGGACTCCGCCTGCCGCGCCGGCGAGGACTCCGTCACCTGGAACCGCACCGGCCCCCAGGGGCCCGCCGGCCCCCAGGGCGATCAGGGCGGCCAGGGGGCCGAGGGCGCTGCCGGGGAGCAAGGGGTCCAGGGAGAGAAGGGTGAGAAGGGAGACCCGGGGACTCAGGGAGAGAAGGGGGACAGTGGGCCTCAAGGGGAAAAGGGGGAGGCCGGGGCCAAGGGGGAGCCCGGCGACAAGGGAGACAAGGGCGACAAGGGGGACGCCGGGGCTCAAGGGCCCGCGGGGGCGGACGGGGTCGCCGGGGCGCACGTGGTCACCGCGACGAAGGCCGTCGCCGAGCTGGACCTGGTCGACGTCGAGGCGCGGTGCCCGGCCGGTGAGATCGCCACCGGTGGCGGCTGGTACATGCCCGGCGGCACCGCCATGTCGAACGGGCCTGCACTGCACTCCAACCCGATCGTCTCCGGAACCACACCCGTCGGCTGGACCGCCGGCTTCCTGAACGGCGGCGGCAACACGTACACCGCCGCCGTGTACGCGATCTGCGCCAAGTCCGGCTGACCCTGGCCTCGGCCGGGAATCGGCGAGGGGCCCCGTGGCGTACCGGAGCCCCTCGCCCTCTCGTCCGCGACGGCGGGGCCCATGGGCCGGCGGACCAGTTCTCGTACGTCCTCGGAACGACATCCGGTACGAGCTGTTCGGCCCGGACCTCCGGCAGCCGGGCCTCGACCGGCGTAGGCGTCCGGGACGCGCGCGGCCATGAGCGTCGCCCGACAACTGCCTTGAGTGGAAAGGCTGTTAGCTTCCTCCCCGTGACGGATCACCAGGATGAGACCAGGATCGCCTACGACGGGGTCGTCGAGCTCTACGCGTCGATGTTCGCCGACCGGATGGAGTCGCGACCGTTCGCGCGGGCCATGCTCGGTGCCTTCGCCGATCTGGTGCGCGAGACGGGAAATCTGCGCACCGCCGACGTCGGATGCGGACCCGGCCATCTGACCTCCATGCTGCACGAATCGGGCCTGGACGCCTCCGGGTTCGACCTTTCCCCGGCCATGGTCGAGCACGCCCGGCGGGCCCATCCGGAGCTGCGGTTCGACGAGGCGCGCATGGAGGCCCTGCCCGTCGAGGACGGCGCGCTCGGCGGGGTGCTGGCCCACTACTCGATGATCCACACCCCGCCCGGGGAGCTGCCCGCGCTCCTCGCCGAGCAGGTGCGTGTCCTGGCGCCAGGGGGCCTGCTCCTGGTCTCGTTCTTCGGCACCGAGGGTTCGGAGCCGATCCGCTTCGACCACAAGGTGACTCCCGCCTATAGCTGGCCTGTTGACCGGTTCGCCGAGCTGCTGACCGGAGCCGGGCTCGTCGTGGTCGCCGAGCTGCGCCACGATCCGGCCTCCGAACGGGGCTTCCTCGACGCCCACTTGCTGGCCCGCCGCCCCTGAACGGGCTTGTGTAACACCCCTTGGGGCGTGTCCTCGGGACCCCGATGCCCCGTCCTCCATGCCGCCTTGTGGGCCGGGCCGGCGTGGCTGTCCGGTGCCTGTGAGTTGCCTCACCCGTCGTCATCGTCGCCCGCATGCGAAGTGCCTGGCCAGCAGCCCGTAACTCCTCTCGGAGCACGGTCTGTTGGCCGGATGCGTCAGTTATCTGTCATTGCAGTCAGTCGGAGATCCGATACAGGCTGTGACCGTGGCAGAGCGACGTGTGGTTGTAGTGGTGTACGCGGGTGCCATGGCGCTGGACATCACCGGACCGATCGAGGTGTTCGACATCGCCAACCGGCTCCTGGACCCGGGGGGCGACCCGTACCGGATCGACCTGGTCTCCGCCGACGCGCCACTGGTGCGCACGAGTTCGGGTGTCAGCTTGGCGGCGATGCCCCTTGAGGCGGGGCAGGGCCCCATCGACACGCTTCTCGTGCCAGGGGGATGGAGTGTGGGCGAGGCGCTGCGCGACCAGGCGCTGATCTCGTGGATCGGCACGGCGGCGGCCCGGTCGCGCAGGGTCGCCTCCGTATGCGGCGGATCCTTTCTGCTCGCCGAGGCGGGCCTGCTGGACGGCAGACGCGCCACCACGCACTGGGCGTACAGCGAGACGATGGCCTGCCGCTATCCGGCGGTGACGGTGGACGCCGAGCCGATCTTCGTCTGGGACGGCCCCTTCGTCACCTCGGCGGGCGTGTCGACCGGGATCGACATGGCGCTCGCCCTGGTCGAGGCCGATCACGGAGCGGCCCTCGCCCTGGAGACGGCACGGTTCCTGGTGCTGTTCCTCAAACGGCACGGCGGGCAGTCCCAGTTCAGCGCGCTGCTGGACGCCCAGTTGGCGGACCATCCGCCGATCCGGACGGCGCAGGAGTGGATCCTGGAGAACCTCCACAACCCGTTACCCGTGGCCGAGATGGCCGAACGCGCCAACATGAGCCCGCGCAACTTCGCCCGGGTCTTCCGGCGCGAAGTGGGCACGACTCCCGGGCAGTACGTCCAGCGCACCCGGATCGCCCGCGCCCGCGAGCTGCTGGAGACGACCGATCTGCCGATCAGTCAGATAGCGGGCCGCTGCGGATTCGGTGCCCCCGAGACCTTCTTCCGGTCCTTCGGACGAACGCTGGGCGTCACCCCGAAGGAGTACCGGCACCGCTTCCAGGTCATCACGTCGTCCGGTCTCGTCGACCGGCCCCACGAGAGGGACGGGAGCCCCGTATGACACCCGTGGCAGACGTGCCCGAGGCCGGGACGGTACGCATGGTCGATCACTTGGCGGGCGAGCTCGCCCGGGCCGGGGTCACCCACATGTTCGGAGTCGGCGGCGCGAACATCGAGGACCTGTACGACGCCGTGCACCGTGGCGGAGTCGTGCGGGGTGTGGTCGCCAAGCACGAGTTCTCCGCCGTCACGATGGCCGACGGTTACGCCCGAACCACCCAACGCCTGGGGGTGGTTGCCGCCACCTCGGGCGGGGGCGCGATGAACCTGGTGCCGGGCCTCGCGGAGGCGTACGCGTCCAGGGTGCCGCTGCTCGCCCTGGTCGGCCAGCCGCCGACGGTCCAGGAGGGCGAGGGCGCCTTCCAGGACACCAGCGGCAAGGGCGGCTCGTTCGACGCGGCCGACGTCTTCAGCCCGATCTCCCGCTTCTGCGCCCGGGTCGAGGACCCGGACTCGATCGGGGAGCTGTTGGCGCGGGCGATGGCGGCGGCGCGGACGGAGCCGCGCGGGCCTGCGGTGCTGCTGCTGCCCAAGGACGTACAACAGGCACGGATCGCTTTGCCGGGCCAGGATGATCCGGCACCGGCACCGGCACCGGCACCGGCACCGGCACCGGCACCGGCACCGGCACCGGCACCGGCACCGGCATCGGAGGAGGCACCGGTACCGGCGGAGGCCACGTCGACAGGCGCCGCACCGGCCGAGGCCGCGCCCCCACCACCCGCGCCCTCGCCGGCCGCTGTCGCCGAGGTGACGGACATCCTTCGCGGCGCGAGCACCGTCCTTGTCATCGCCGGAGAGGGTGTCGCCGCGGCGGACGCCCGTGCGCAACTGTCCCGGCTGGCCCGGCACCTCGGTGCGTGGGTGGCCGTCACCCCGGACGCCAAGGACGTCTTCGACAACCGTGACCCGCGGTTCGCGGGTGTGGCGGGGGTGATGGGCCACGCCAACGTAGAACACTGTCTGCGGCGGGCCGATGTGTGCCTGCTGGTCGGCACCCGGCTGCCCCTCCTGGCACGCGGCGGCCTGGAGCGGGCCCTCGCCACCACCGACGTCGTGTGCCTGGACTCCGAAGCGCCGTTCGTGCCGGGTACCGCGCTGGTCGGGGACCTGCGGGACGCCCTGCGCGCGGTGACCGAAGGGCTCGCGTCGAGCCCGCGCCCCTGCCCCCGGCACCCGGGCCCCCTCCCCGCACCCGCCGCGGGCCTTGACTTCCCGGCCGGCCACGGGCGGATCGTCCCCTTCTCCCAGGCCCTCGCCGCCGTTGAGGCGGCCCTGCCCGAGGACGCGCACGTCTTCGTCGACGCCGGCAACACCGGTGCCAGCGCGGTCCACCTCCTTCCGGCACCGCGCCACGGCCGTTTCGTCGTGGCGCTCGGGATGGGCGGCATGGGCTACACCTTCGGCGCTGGCATCGGTGCCGCGCTCGCCACCGGGCGGCGCACCTACGTACTCGCCGGCGACGGGGCCTTCTTCATGCACGGGGCGGAAGTGCACACCGCCGTGGAGCACTCCGCGCCCGTCACCTTCGTCGTCTTCAACAACAACGCCCACGCCATGTGCGCGCTGCGCGAGGAGTTCCTCCAGGGCGCAGTCCGAGACGACGACGTGTTCGGCGAAACCGACATCGCGGCCGGGATGGCCGCCGCGTTCCCGTCCCTCGACGTCACCGGCGCCGGGAGCGCGGCGCACCTGCGCGAGGCGCTGCTGCGGGGGAACACGGGCGCCGGGCCCGCCTTCGTGGCGCTGGACTGCGACCCGAAGGAGATCCCCCCGTTCCTGCCATTCCAGCCCTTCGCGCGAGCCACCGGCCATGCCGACCGTGCCGAACACGCCGACACCAAGGAGCAAGCAGATGAGCGACGTATCGTCCGCGCCGGCTGACATCCCGGGCCTGATGCGGATCGAGAACCCGGGCAGGGACGAACTGACCGCGCACTGCGTGGACTTGACCCACTCCGTCTACCCCCATCATCAGGTCTACGGGCAGTACTGCACCATCCACGAGTACGTCGACTGTCCGCCCGAACTGACCTACGACTACCTCCGCCAGGGCCACCACCTGGAGGAATGGACCTGCAGCCTGCGGGACTTCGAGCCCTCCGGCACACCCGGACTGTGGGTCGGACGCGACCGGCTGGAGGAGGACACCCGGATCTACTGCAGGATCGCCGCCAACCCCGAGGCCATGACCGTGGATTACCACTGTTCCTGGGACCAGGGCGACAAGCTGTGGATGATCTACCTGATGCGGGTCGTGCCGGCCCGACTCGTCCTCGACAGGCCGGGATCCGTGATCACCTGGACCAACTGCCGTCATCCCTACTACGACACGAACCCGCACCCCGAACTCGCCGCCCGCCCCGACCGGCCCTGGGTGGGCGACTACTGGGACCTCTTCTACGCGGGCCACACCGTGGAGATGAACAACCTCAAGGCGATCCTGGAGCATCGCCACCGGAACGGCCAGCCGGTGAGCGTGGCTCCCGCGAGGGCGGTGGCGTCGTGACCACGGTCAGCCTCACCGACGTCGCCGCCTACCTCCCGGGCGATCCGGTCCCCGCCGAGTACTACACCGAGTACCCGGGCGCGCAGGACAAGCTGCGCGGCCATCCCATGTTCAAGGTCCCGAGCTCACGGCACCACGTCGCCGCGGACGAGACCAACACGGACATGATCGAACGCGCCGTCCAGCCCCTGATCGAACGCCACGGCAGGGGCGAGATCCGGGATGTGGACGTACTCCTGGTGCACAGCCAGCTCCCGGACCTTCCGTTCGTCGGCGCGGGCACCGAAGTGGCGCGCCGGCTGGGGCTGAACCCGGAATGGCTCGTCGACGTGGCCAACGCGGGCTGCGCCTCCTTCGTGTACATGCTGAAGCTGGCCCGGCAGATCCTCACCACCACCGACGCGAGGACCGCGCTGATCTGCAACGCGCAGAGTGTCGCCGGGCAGTGTTTCACCCAGTCCGAGGTGCGTCGGCTCGCGCAGGCCGCGATCCCGGGCGACGGCTGCGGCGTGGGATGGGTGACCACGTCGGCCGGCGCCCCGGTCCTCGACGTGGAGACCCGGCACATCGGCGAGTACGCCGGCGACATGACCCTCGCGGTCGACGACGGACGCAAGTACTGGGAGCCGGGGGAGTCCCAGCTCCGGATCGGGTTCACCGACGCGAGCGTCGCCAAGGTGCTGGCACGCGGCAACCGGCTCGTCCCGGAGGTGATCACGGACCTGTGCCGACGGCTCGGCGTGGCGACCGCCGACATCGACGTCCTGGTCACCAACCAGCCGAACCGCACCTTCCTGCGCAACTGGGCGGAGGCGCTGGAACTGCCCGCCGAGCGGCACCTGAACACCTTCGACCGGTGCGGCAATCTGTTCGGTGCGGCGATCCCGGTCACCCTGGACCACGCGATCGCCTCGGGCCGGGTGAAGGACGGTGACCTCGTGGTGCTGGGCGGATTCGCCCACGCCGGCGACTTCGCCGGAGCCGCCGCCGTGCGCTGGTCCGGCGGGCGCCGGTGACCCGGTGGCGGCCGGCCGCGGCGGGAGGCGTTCATGGCCGGTGGCCGCGGGTGGCGGTGAGCTCGTAGCCGGTGGCCGCGCGGCCGGTGACCTCGTAGCCGGTGTCCGCGCAGGTGGGGGGACTTCGCGGTCGGTGGTCGCGCGGGGTTTCGTGGCAGCGGCGGCCATCGTCCCGTCGTACGAGGTGATCACCCGCCGATGACGCCGTCAGCGTGATGTTCGGCCGTGAACGCAACCGGAGGGGCCCTCGCGGAGATCTCGACAGGTGGTTCACAACCCATCGGTGAGGAGACAGAGATGACCCCCTGGAACAGTGAGACCCTCGGTTCCCGCGCCTTCGTCGACCCCTATGCCGTACAGACCCGTGACACCGCCGTGCCGGCTCAGGCGCGGTCCCGCGACGACGGCGACTTCCTGCTGGCGCCGCCCAACCCCGCCCACCGCCTCGGCTACACCCTCGACCCCCAGGACCAGCGGCGTCTGGCCCTGCACGCGACCCTCACGGCCGCCGGCATCCCTCCGATGCCCGAGGACCGTGCCGTGATCGAGCAGATCAGCTCCCTCCCGGCTGACGTCAACGAAGTCCTGCAGCGCTGGCTGCACCACACCCTGTGACGACAAGGCGAAGCCCGGCGATGTCCGGCTCTCAGGGCTCGACGTAGTGGACGGCCTGCATCATGCCGAGGTCCTCGTGGTGGAGCTGGTGGCAGTGGGCGATGGTGTGCCCGGTGAAGTCCTCGTATCTGACGAGGAAGGTGACCCGGTCGCCGGGTGTGCCGCCGTTCAGGCCGATGGTGTCGTGCCAGACGGGTGGATCGAGCCGTTCGCCGTTGCGGTGGGTCAGCAGGAACTGGTTGGTGTGCAGGTGGAAGGGGTGGCTGTGCGCGGGCACGGTCTCGTCGGTGCGGACGGTCCAGCGTTCGACGGTGCCCAGGGTCAGGGTGTGGTTGGTGTAGCCGGGGTCGAACAGGCCGTAGGCCGGGTCGCGTGTGAGGTCGCCGCCGGGGTGCGCGGCCGGGGTCGCATGGCTGCCCAGGATGCGGAAGGCGTTGGGGAAGGCTCCGGTGAACGCGCCCGCGTCCGTGTGGAACACGATCTCCCGGTCGGCGCCGGGGTCGGTGATGTCCCGCTCGTCGAGGAAGGGGCGGCCCGGCGGCAGCGAGACCGGCAGCGCCATCGGCGGTTCCACGGCTTCTCCGGCGACCACGATCGTCATCAGGGGCTCGGGCACCGCACGGTCGCGCAGCTCGTACCTGCCGGGCGCGCCGCCGCGGACCAGGACGTCGGCGCGGTTGCCCATGGACAGGTCCAGCAGGTCCCGGGCGACGGGTCCGGCGAACGTGACCCCGTCCTGCGCGATCTGGTGCATCGTCAGGGTCCCGCGGTCCCCGGTGACCTGGAGCCGCAGGGCGGTGAACGCGGTCGCGGCGACCAGCCGCCACCGCTGGACCTCGCCGGGGCGCAGGTGGAGCGTGGGGTTGACCGTGCCGTTGACGGTGAAGGTGGAGGGGATGCCGGTCATCCAGCCGCCCGAGGTGAAGGCGGGGACCTCGCCGTCCTTGAACTTGAGTTCGTTGACGCAGACGACGATGTCGGCGGCCGCCTTGATCTGGGGGATCTCGTCGACGTCGCCTTCGACGACGATCACTCCCGCCATGCCTCCGAGGATCTGCTCGGCGGTGGATCCGTGCAGGTGCGGGTGGTACCAGTAGGTTCCGGCCGGGTGGTCGGCCGGGACGTGGACGGTGGTCACATACCGCGGCTCGGGGGCTCCGGCGGCGGCCTCCTCGGCGGTGCGCGGCGCGAACTCGCGCAGCACGTTGTCGGCGTGGCCGGACGGGCGGACGTGCATTCCGTGAGTGTGCAGATTGAAGCTGTTGGCGTGGTGCGGCACGTTGTGACGGCCGCTGTGAGGCGTGTTGGGCGGCAGACCGTTGATGTGCGTCAGCCGTAGGACGTCCCCGCCGCGCACGCGCAGGGTCGGCCCCGGGATCGTCCCGTTGTAGGTCCGCGTGGTCACCGGTCCGTACCCGGGGATGGTGACGTCCGCGAACCGGACGTCGAGGGTCTGCTCCACGACCGACGGCGACGCCGAGCCGGGCACCGGCCGCGAGGAACAGACGGCCGGCTGCGGAAAGGCCGCTGTCACCCCCGTCACTGATGTCGTGCGCGGCCCTGCCGACGCCTCGTCCGTCGCTGCCGCGAGACCGGCGGCGGGGATGGCCTTGAGCACCGATCGACGGCTGATTCCACCATTTCGCCCCATGACCGGCCAATTTAGATCAACTCGACCAGATGCTCGGGCGGCACACACCGCGGTGACTTCTCCGGCCCTGGACGCGGGAGCTATGCCGCGGGGCTCTCCGACGTGTCGCGCTGGAAGTCGTACACGGCCCAGTCGGTGAGTTTGCGGTAACCGAGGCGCTGGTAGAGGGCGTTGCTCGTGGGGTTGGCCAGGTCCGCGAACAGCACCACGTCCTTCGCGCCCGCGGCGAGCGCGGCACGGCTCACCTCGGACGTCACGGCGCCCGCGTATCCGTGGCCTCGCTGGTCGGCCGGCGTGTAGACGATGTCCACCTGGATCTGGCCGCCGATTCGAGGGTTCATGCCCGCGACGGAGACCGGAGTGCCGTCCGGGGTCTCCCAGAGCGTGTACCGCTTGTCGGCGAAGCGGGTGTCGGCCCAGGTGTCGGCGCTGATGGACACCTTTTCCCCGACAGCCCGCGCGAATTCGCCGCACCAGAACATGGCCTGGTCGAGGTCCCGCTCGCCCAGGACGCGGCCGCGGCCCGCCGGCATCGGCTCCGGTGGGGTGAGGGTTCCGAGGCGGTAGAGGCGCAGCCGCGTCTCGCGCGCCATCGGGATCGCGCCGGTGTGCCGCTGCCAGGCTTCGGCGAAAAGGGCCGCCGTATGCTGGTCCGCGCTGACGTGGGGAACCGGGTCCCCCAAGGTGGCGAGGCGGCCGGCGAGCGCGTCCGCCTGCTCGGGCGTGAGCGGCGAAAGGCCGAAACCCCTGGGCGGAAGGCGATAGAACGTGGCGTGCACCTCGCCTCCCCGCTCCAGCACGCCGAACAGGGGCGCTCCGGCACCGAACGCGTCCGCGCCCCGCTTGCGGACTCTCTCGGCCCAGGTGAGCTGCATGATGTGCAGACCGGGCCGTGAGCGCAGGAAGTGTCCGGCGCGGTCGAGAAAGCCGTCGACGTCGTGGGTGAGGTGCCAGTCATCCGGTCGCATGGCTCATGATCCCAGGGCGGTGAGGATGCCCGTCGGCTTTCCGCCAGGAGGAGGCGTTCCGCGTCCCGGTTATCCTGACTCGTTCCGAACAGGCCAGGGAGGTCCCGCACCATGAGCAGCACCACGTCGTCGTTTCCCGAGCGGATCGAGCTCTCGGGGGAGGGGCTCGTCCTTCGTGACTGGATGGAGGCGGACCTGACGGCGATGCCGGAGCTGTTCGACCACCCCGACATCGCGTACTGGACGCCGATCGTCTCCCCCTTCGACGAGGCCGCCGCCCGGGCACGCCTGGACCGGGACCGGGAGATGCGCGCGCAGGGCACGGCCGTCCTGCTCGCCATCACGGTCGACGGCGGGGCGCCGCTCGGCGAGGTGATGCTGCGGCGCGCCCCCGAGGGCATGGAGATCGGCTACGCGGTGGGTCCGGCGCACCGCGGCCAGGGCCTGGCGGTCCGGGCGGTGCGGGTGATGGCCGCGTACGCCTTCGAGCGGCAGGGTGCGGAGCAGGTGATCCTGGAACTGGAGGCCGAGAACGCCGCCAGCGTCGCCGTGGCCACGAAGGCGGGCTTCGAACTCCTCGACGTGCCGCTGATCACCGGCGAGGAGAAGGGCCGCCCCTTCTCCCTCCAGACGTGGGGCCTGAACCGCCCCTGACCGGACCGACGGGCCGCCTCACCGAGCGGCCGCCGGATATTCCGTGGTGCCCGGGGCGACCGGACGGGATCATGAACGACCGCCGTCCCGTATGAGGGGCGGCGGTCGTCCCGTATGAGGGGGGCGGTCGTTCACATCCGTCCCTTGGAGGCTTTCTGCATGACTGTTCCCCCGCTGATCCGACGTGTGCTGGGCGACGGGCCCTTCGCCGAGATGGGACTGCCGGGTCCGGCCGTCCTCGACGACCGTTCGCGCAGGGTCGCCGTGGCCGGTGACGTCGGGGCGCTTCAGTGGAGCGGCGCCGGGACGGCGGACCAACGCTGGACCGGGCACCGGATCGGCGTCTACGACCGTGACACCCTGCGGTGCGAACACCTGGTGCGATCCGCCTACCCCGTTCACTCGCTCGCCTTCCACCCCGCGCTTCCGCTGCTGGCCGTCGGCACGGGCAGCTACGACGGGGGTTACGCGTTCGAAGGGGAACTCCTCCTGCTCCACCTGGAGTCCGGCACCGTGGTGTCCGCGCTCCCGTTCGCGCGGGAGGTGCTGGAGGTCGCCTGGCGCGGCGAGCGGGAACTGTGTCTGGTCCTGGCTCCCCTCCACGACGACGACAACCCGGACGCCCACGAGCAGGGACACACGGTCGTGATCTCCCGCGACGACTGGAGCGCGGTGGGGCGGAGGACCGTCGAACGGGAGGAACTCGTGGCGCCCGCGCGACCGGTCGCGCGGGCGGATCACCGGGCGGAGACGCGCCGCCTCCTGGCGGACCTCGCCGCGGCGGCCGGCCGGGAGTGGTCGCCCCGGCGACGGGTCTGGGCCGTGGAGAGCGGGAAGGACGGCCGTGTGCTGGCCACCCTGGACGGGGTCCTGGCGGAGTCGTGGCTCCCGACGGGCGAACGGGACTGGGCGGTCGAGGACGAGGAGGGCGGCCGCCAGTTGGTGCCCGCTTCCGACGGGGCGTCGGTGTGGACCAACGCCGAACGGCGCCTGGCCTGGAGGGGCGGACGCTGGGGGCGGGACGCGCCCCGGATCGCCCGCGTGGCGGTCGGCACCGGCGAGGTGCTGGAGACGCTGGGCCTGGACGGATCCGGGGTCCTCGTCGCCGGTGGCGGCAGGATGGTCGTGCGCCCGACGGACCGCGGGCGCAAGGGTCCGGAACGGCTGACGCTGCTGGACCTCGACGCTCGGGCGGAGGGCCCGGAGGTCGGCGGCTTCGATCTGATCAACCACGCGTTCCCGGTCAGGCACGCGAGCGGCCCGTACGTCCTGGTGGGCACCCGACCGGACGCGTCGTACAAGGACAAGTGGGTCGTGGCGGTGGGCGCGGACGGGACGGCGCGGCGGCTCTTCCCGCACTCCTGGGACCCTCGGGAGCACCACTTCGGCGGTCCGGCGGCCGAGATCGGGCGGTCCCTGGTGTACGCGGGCGCCGTCCACGACGGGGCCGGACTCCAGCCCGGTGGTGCCTATGTCGTACGACGGTCGCTCGACGGCGCGGTGAGGTGGCAGCACCGTATGGATCATCCGGCCACCGCGCTCGACGTCGACGAGGACACCGTCTACGTCGCCTGCAACTCGGGTGCTCTGACGGCACTGGACGCCGAGGGCGGCACGGTCCGATGGCGCACCGAACTCGAGATCGAGGACACCCCGACCACGGCGCTCTCGCTCGCCGTGACGCCGGACGGGCACCTGCTGATCGGGACCGTGGACGGCCGGATCCTGGAGTGCTCGGTCCGGCGGTGACGGTGTGGGAGACGCATCTCCTGCAAGAAATCGACTTTGACTTGCAGGATCCGTACTGAATCACGGAAAGACATGTTCGACGTCTTGTCCGGGTGTCCCGTCGCGCCCTAATGTCCCGGTACGCAGCGGCACGGCTGATTCCCGCCGTGCCGCCGCGCACCGAGCGGCCCTCGGTGTCCTCCGCCCCGAGAGAAACGAGAAGCCGATGGCGCCGTACACCCACCACGAGGCCGCGGAGCGGGCCGGACGCCCCGCGCGAAGACCGGTCCGGACGATCGCCGCGGTGGCCGCTGCGGCCGCCGGACTCGTGCTCGTGCTCGGTGCCCCCGCCCCGGCGGCCTCCGGGCACGGCGGCGGGGGCGGCCCGGCGGTCGGTGAGGGTGCTCCCGCGGTGACACGCGCCGGGCTCGATCCCGGCCTGGTCGCCGGGCGCGGTGCCGCGGTGGACTTCGCCGAACAGGAGGCGGAGGGCGCGGCGACGAACGGCACCGTCATCGGCCCTGACCGCAGCGCCTACACCCTGCCCTCCGAGGCGTCCGGGCGTACGGCGGTACGCCTGAAGCCGGGCCAGTACGTCGAGTTCACCCTGCCCCGGGCCGCCAACGCCCTCACCGTGCGCTACAGCATCCCCGACGCCCCCGGCGGTGGCGGCATCACCGCGCCCCTCGACGTCTCCGTCGACGGCCGGCACCGCGACACGATGACCCTCACCTCGCGGTACTCCTGGCTCTACAACCAGTACCCGTTCAGCAACGACCCCCAGGCCGACCTGCTGCACCCCGACTGGTGGATCACCGAATGCGGCTGCGTCCCGGCCGCCACCACCCCGACCCCCACCGTCGACAAGCCGTTCCGGCCCAGCCACTTCTACGACGAACAGCGACTCCTGCTCGGCAAGCGGTACGCGGCCGGCGACACCGTCCGCCTCACCGCTCCCCGGAACAGCGGCGCCGCCTGGACCGTGATCGACCTGCTCGACACACAACTCGTCGGCGCGCCGCACGTCGAGAAGCAGGCCGCGAACGTCCTCGCGTTCGGCGCCGACCCCACCGGCCGACGTGACGCGGGCGACGCCTTCGACCGCGCCATCGCCTACGCGAAGAAGCGGCACCTCAAGGTGTACCTGCCGCCGGGTATTTACCAGGTGAACCGCCACATCGTCGTGGACGACGTGACGATCGTCGGCGCCGGGAGCTGGTACACGATCGTCAAGGGCCACCAGGTCACCCTCGACACCCCCGCCCCCGACGGCTCGGTCCACACCGGCGTCGGCTTCTACGGCAGGGACGCGGCGGACGGCGGCAGCCACGACGTCCATCTGGCGGGCTTCGCCGTCGAGGGCGACGTGCGCGAACGCGTCGACACCGACCAGGTCAACGCCGTCGGCGGGGCACTGAGTGACTCCACGATCGACGGCCTCTACCTCCACCACACCAAGGTCGGCATGTGGTTCGACGGCCCGATGACGGGACTGCGGGTCACCCGCACCGTGATCGCCGACCAGATCGCCGACGGGCTCAACTTCCACACCGGCGTCACCGATTCGAGCGTCTCGGACACCTTCGTCCGCAACACCGGCGACGACGGTCTGGCCATGTGGTCGGAGAAGACCGGCGACGCGCGCAACGTCTTCGCCCACAACACCGTGCAGAGCCCGGTCCTCGCCAACGGCATCGCGCTCTACGGCGGCGCCGACAACACCGTCACCGGCAACCTCATCGCCGACCCCGTGAGAGAGGGCAGCGCCATCCAGGTCGGATCCCGGTTCGGGGCCGAGCCCTTCAGCGGCCGACTGCGGATCACGGACAACACCACGGTCCGCTCGGGCCCGTTCGAGCTCAACTGGAAGATCGGCCTCGGCGCCATCTGGATCTACGCCCTGGAACGGGACATCGACGCCGACATCGAGGTCACCGGCGACCACTTCCTCGACAACACCTACAACGCGATCATGCTCGTCTCCGACTTCCCCGTGAAGGACAAGTATGCGATCCGAGGGGTCCGCTTCCAGGACATCCGCGTGGACGGCACCGGCACCTCCGTGCTCAGCGCCCGCTCCGCCGGCTCGGCCTCCTTCGAGAACGTGGACGCCCGCAACGTCGGCGCGGTCGGCGTCAACAACTGCGGATCCTTCAACTTCCCCGCCTCCGGCTCCGAGTTCACGGTGAACGACCTCGGCGGCAACGACGGAGGCGGCACGACCGGCCCGTGGATGGCGTCCTGGGAACTGCCCAACACCATCACCTGCGACGACCGGCCGCCGGTGGTCCAGCCACCGGCCCCGGCGCCCTGGTGAGGGACGCCCGCACCTGACACGCACCGCCTTGGCGGCGGCCGGTCCCCATCGGCCGCCGCCCTCGTGTGTGGCGGCGCGTGCCGATGCGTCTGCCGCGCGGAAGCATGCGCAATACGCATTCCTCATGCGTATCACGCGCTAGACTGTGTCGTATGGGCATGAGTCTCGAGGAGCGGGTGCGGGCCGCACTGGCGGCTCTCCTGCACGCGGCCGGGGAGTCGCAGACCGACCTCGCCGCCGCCCTGGGAGTCAGCCAGGCCCAGGTGAGCCGGCGTCAGTCCGGTGCGGCGTCCTGGAGCCTGGCCGACTGCGAGGCCGTCGCCGCCCACTACGGCATCGACGTTCTGGAACTCCTCGCGGGACCGACCAGGGCCACGGAGGCGCTGCCGGTCGGCCGCCGCCGTGTTCCCCGGCGCCACACAGACGCTCGTACGGCCGTGGCCCGCGAGGGGGGAGTGCGATGAACGGCTTCGACGCGATCGACGCCCTGCTCGCCGGGGCCAAGGAAGAGGTCCCGCTCCCGCCCGCCGGGGAACGGCGCGCGCTGCGGGAGGCGCTCAACCTGTCGCGCCCCCAGCTCGCGAGCGTGCTGGGCGTCGCCGCCTCCACGATCGGGGGCTGGGAGTCGGGACGCGACCCGAGCGGTGAAGTGCGGGAGAAGTACGCGTACTTCATCGAGGGCGCGCGAGCCAGACTGGCCGCGACGACGGCGACCACGGATCCGACGGCACCCGCGGATCCGACAGGACCTGCAACCCGTACAGCACCTACGGATCCGACGGCACCTGCGGCGCCCACTGCTCACACGGGACCCGCGCCCACCGCGGCACCGTTGGAGCAGGACGAGCCGGACGCCCCGAACGCCCCGGACGACTCGGACGAAGAGCCGCAGGACGAGGACGTCGACGTGCTCGCCGCCCCCCGGCCGTGCGTGCTGTGCGGGCAGCCCGCCCGCCACCAGGTCGCGGGCTTCCCCCAGCACCTGGACCCCGCCGAATGCGGCACGCCCGGGCCCACGACCCCTGTCGAGCCCGCGCGGCCTGCCGAGAGCACCAGGCCCGTGGAGCCGTCGAGGCCTGCCGAAAGCACTGAGCCTGTGGAGCCGGCACGGACTCCCGGCGTACGCGTCGTGCCCGTCGGCCGACGGGCGCACGCGGCCTCTGACGCCCCCGACCGGATCGGCGCCGCCGTGGCCGCCGTCCTCGCGGAGCACGCGGGCGATGTCGAGGCGGCCACGGCCGCGCTGGTGAAGCGGGCGATCCCGGACGCGATGGCGTTGCTGGACGAGACCCGCAAGGGCGGCCGGTACGACATCGTGGCGCATCCCTGGCTGCCGGACATCCTGCGCAAGCAGACCGCGCGCGGCGCCGACCAGATCTGGGAGGCCCGCCCGAAGTGGACCCGCCCGGAGCTGCCCACGGGCGCGCACGAGGTGACGGCCCTCGACATCAACGGCGCCTACCTCTCCGCCCTGAAGACCCACCTGCCGATCGGGCAGCTCGAACACTCCACCGGCGACCACCACGACAAGAAGCGTTCGGGCCTGCACCTGATCACCCCGCCCGCCTGGGACCACGAGGCGGTCCTGCCCAACCCGATCGGCAACCGCGACGAACCGGGCCCCCTGTGGGTCACCGAACCCACCCTGCGCCTGCTGCTGCGCCTGTCGGGTCCCAAGTACGGGCTGTGCGACCCGCCCGAGATCCACGAGTCGTGGACGTCCGGCGCCACGGAGGGACTGTTGGAGAAGTTCAGGGTCGTCCTGAGGGACGCCCGGGACCGGGCGATCGCCGAGGGCGACGAGGTGACGCTCGAGTACGTGAAGCAGATGTACTCCAAGTTCGTCTCCACCCTGGGGGAGTCGAACTACAACCGGGAGCTGTACCGCACCGACTGGATGCACCTCATCCGCTCCCAGGCGTTCGTGAACCTGTGGTGGAAGGCCCACCGCGCCTACGACGAGGGCCTCATGGTGGTCCGCGCCATGGGCACCGACGAACTGCACCTCATCGGTGACTGGCGCGCGGTGTTCGCGGAAGGCCGCGGCGTCACCGAGGTGAAGGTCAAGGACGTCTACAGCGTCGGCACCCAGCCACGCGAGAGCACGTAGACCCCGAGAACCTTCCCGCGCCGGGGCAGCCGTTCCGGCGTCCGGGCGTCCGGCCCGAGCCCCCACCGCACGGCCCGCGTCGGCCCGTACAGTGATCCACCCATCCGAGGACCGGAAGACACGATGCCAGAGCGGAACATCGAGTTCGGCAAGTACGGAGCCCGCGGTCTCAAGGGCCACGAAGCGCTCGCGCGCCGGCTGGACGACCTCGCCGGCTACATCGCGACGCCCGTCACGGCCCGCCGCGGTCTGCTCGCCCGACTGCACTACCTCACCCGCACCGAGCACGCCCGCACGGCGGCCCGCGAGGCCGGGCTGACCGTCACGAACCGCACCCTGCGCGCCTGGCTCGACGGGACGCGCTCGCCGTCGAGGAAGAACCTGGAGCGGATCGAGCGGGCGTACCGGACCGTGCGGCGCGAGAACGTCGCCCGCTATCTCACCGCCCGCCTCAACCGGGAGGGCCGCGGTACCCGGGTCGAGATCCACCCGCTCAACCAGTCCCAGGTCGACCGGCCACGCCAGCGCGTCGTGGAGTTCCGCACCCTCAACGTGCGCCGCTGGGACCACATCGTCGCCGCCTGGGCCGCCGGCGACGAGCGGGCGCTCGACGCCGCCTGGGTCGACCAGGTCGTCGACCTCGGCAGCCAGTGGGGCCAGTACGAGTACGTCACCAACATCGGCTTCGCCGCGTGACACCGTGCCTCGGCCGAGCGGCCTTGGCGCCCCCTGCTCGTCCGGCGTCGTGACCGCAGCGGCTATCCTTGCTCACTTGCCCGGGCCGACCGTCGCGGAAGCCAGGGGGAACGGGCCAGGCCCGACGCCGCAAACCGCGGGGCGATCTTGGAATGGATGCCCTCGCGTCGTTGCTGCACTCCCATGGGCTCACCCTCTTCCCGGGGTGCTCCGGGTCACGAGGCCCGGTGCGACGGGACGTGGAAACCGTGGGCGAGCTCACGTCACCCCGCCCACCGGTCCCGGCCCGTTGTCTTCGAAAGGTTCTCCTGCACCATGCCCTTGGCTCTGCTGGCCCTGGCCGTCGTCGCGTTCGGTATCGGCACGACCGAGTTCGCCACGATGGGGCTCCTGCCCCAGATCGCCGACGGAATCGGTGTGTCCGTACCGCACGCCGGCAACGTCGTGTCGGCGTACGCGCTCGGTGTCGTCGTCGGCGCGCCGCTCCTCACGGGCATATGCGCGCGTGTCCCGCACAAGCGGCTGCTCCTCCTGCTGACCGGGCTCTTCGTGATCGGCAACATGGCGTCCGCCGTCGCCCCGACCTTCGGCACGCTCTTCGCCGCACGCTTCCTCGCCGGTCTGCCGCACGGCGCGCTCTTCGGTGTCGGGGCCGTCGTCGCCTCGCGCCTGGTCGCCCCGGACCGGGCGGCACGCGCCGTCTCGAAGATGTTCCTCGGACTGACCATCGCCAACATCGTCGGCGTCCCGGCCGCCACCGCGCTCGGCCAGCACCTGGGCTGGCGGGCCGCCTACGGCGCGGTCGCCGTCATCGGTCTGATAGCCCTCGCCGCACTGGCGGCGTTCGTCCCGCACCAGCCCCGCGAGGGGCAGTCCGGCATCCGGCACGAGCTGCGCGCCATGGGCAACAAGCAGGTCGCCATCGGCCTGGCCACGGCCGTCGTGGGCTTCGGCGGATTCTTCGCCGTCTACAGCTACCTCGTCCCGATGCTCACGCACCTGACCGGGCTCTCCGGCACGTCGACGACCTGGGTGCTCGCGCTCTACGGCGTCGGCATGACCCTGGGCACCCTGATCGCCGGACCGCTCACCGACCGCGCGCTGCGCCCGACGATGTACTGGGGGCTCGTCCTGCTGGCTGCGGCCCTGGTGACGTTCTACTTCGCGGTGCACAGCACCGTGCCCGCGCTGGTGACGATCACCTTCATCGGCGCCATGGGCTCGCTCATCACCACGCCGATCCAGATGCTGCTCATGGCCAAGGCGAAGGACGCCCCGACGATGGCGGCCGCCTCCAACCACTCGGCGTTCAACCTGGCCAACGCGGGCGGAGCCTGGCTCGGCGGCCTGGTCATCTCGGCGGGCTGGGGCTGGGCCTCGCCCAACCTGGTCGGCGCGGCCCTCGCCGTCGCCGGTCTGGGCCTCGCCTTCACCGGCGGTGTCATGGACCGGGGCCGGCGGCGCTCCGAAGTGATCACGCAGGCTTCCCCCGTCGCCGAACGGGAGACGCCGGTCGCCACCGCCGACTGACCGGGGGAGCGGGACATCGGCGTGACGGGCCTCGATGAGCGCCCGGCACGCCTAATCGTTCCGGCCCGCGCCCTCGACGGCCGGACCCGCACCGTCCACGGCCGGCGCGCCGCCCTTCACGGCCGGACCGGCTGCCTGTGTCCCTCCGGCATGGCCCGTGGCCCCGGCGGCCCCCACGGTTGCGGCGGCATGGTGCCCCGGGGCGGCCATCCCGCACGGCGCGCAGCCGGACGCCCGCTCCGGACGCAGCGGCACACCGTTGTCGCGCAGCACGTCCCGGAGGTCGAGGATGAGCGGGAACACCTCGTGGTTGTGGTCCTCGCCCTGTTCGTCCCAGGCACGCTGCTCGGCCTCGACCGCCGTCCGGTCCTGCGCGAAGACCCGCTCGGTGAAACGGCGGATGAGCGGCCAGGCGAGATGCAGCGCCCCGGGCACCGACGGCTTCGCGATCGTGAGCAGGCCGTAGGCGTGATTGATCCGCTGTTCCGCGTCCTCGGGTACGTACGCCGCCCAGAGCGAGAACACCGGCAGCTCGCTGCCCTCGGGGACGTCCCGCAGGGTCTGGTACGGATACTCGGTGCGGATCGTGATGGTGTCGGGCCGGTCCTTCCCCCCGATCCCCTCGGCGGACAGCAGCCCCGCGCCCCGGTCCTTGCGCCCGCCGGCGGGGACGAAGAGATAGCGCGCCTCGACGTGCCGCGGCCCGGCGTCGTACCCCAGCAGTTCCGGCTGGATGCGGCCGAGCACACTGCGGTGCAGGAACTGGTGGTTCATGTCGAGCAGGTTCTCGTGCATGAACGAGTAGTGGCAGCGCACGGTGCGGGAGAACGTCATGGTGCGGTGCGTGGCGGAGTGGTACTCGGGAAGGAACGGGAACGGCGCGTCCTCGGCGAGCGCCGGGTCACCGGGGAACACGAACACCAGCCCGTAGGCCTCGCGCACCGGATACGAGCGCACTCCGCGCGGCGGCCGCTCGCAGCCCTTGGGCAGATAGGGGATCTGTGAGATACGGCCGTCGCCCCGATAGGCCCACGCGTGATAGCAGCAGCGCAGGATGTCACCCTCGACCACGCCCATGCTCAGCGGCACCTGCCGGTGCGCGCACCGGTCCTCCAGCGCGTGCACGGCACCGCTGCGCCCCCGGTACAGCACGATGCGCTCACCGGCGAAGACGGCCGCGAACGTCCGGTTGCGCCGCACCTTGCGCGAGGTGGCCACCGGATACCAGTGGTCGGGGGAGATGCCGACCCGGCGCAGGTCGGCGATCCTTCCGGGCCGGTCCGCCGGGCGGCTGTCCGAGTGGTGCGCCGTCGAGGGCTCAGGGCGGGAGGGGGTGTGAGGGTCCGATGCGGGGCGGTCGGGCCGGGCCTCGGTCATGTGCGGTGCTCCCTTGCATCGGGGCGCGAGGCCGCGTCGTGCGGCGGCGGGGAGACCGCGCGGCAGGTGCGCGGTCCGCGTCCCGCCGCGTCGCCGGCCCCGTCGGGGGAACCCACCCCGCGGCAGTGGGCGGTTCAGCCCCGCCGCTGCGGGGCTCCACCTTCCAACCGTCACCGCGTGCGCCACGGCCGTCAACCGCGGGAGTGCGTTGGTGTTACGACAGCCGGTCCCGTCGGCCGGTCGCGTCAGGGCGTGGGTCCCGGTCCTGACGGGGCTCGGACCGTCCCGTTCCGTCACGGCGGCGCGTCCCCGAGCTCGCGGTCCCGGCTCAGCAGTTCGTCCAGGTCGGCGAGCCGGTCCAGCCCCCGGACCGCCTGTGCCGTGCGGTGGTTGCCGGCCAGCCGTCGGCGGTGACGGTGCAGGAACGCCCAGTATCCGGTGGTGTACGGGCAGGCCGTTTCCCCCGAGCGTTCCGTAGGCCGGTAGGCGCAGCCCTTGCACAGGTCGCTCATACGGTTCACGTAGGAGCCGCCCGAGGTGTACGGCTTCGTGGTCATCCGCCCGCCGTCGGCGTACTGGGACATCCCGACGACGTTGGGCAGCATGACCCAGTCGTAGCCGTCCACGAAGCAGCGGTGGAACCAGTCCGTCACCGCCCTCGGGTCCCAGCCGCGTTGCAGTGCGTAGCTGCCGAGCAGCATCAGCCGGGGGATGTGATGCGTCCAGCCGGTGTCGCGGACCTGTGCCAGCGCCGTGGCCAGACAGTTCGCGTTCACGGCGTCCGCGTCCAGTTCCAGGAACCAGTCCGGAAGGGGCCCCTCGTGCCCGAGGGCGTTGCTGTCCCGGTAGTCGTCGCCGAAGTGCCAGTAGAGCTGCCAGACGTACTCGCGCCATCCGGCGATCTGGCGGACGAACCCCTCCACGCTGTTCAGCGGTGCCCGTCCGGCTCTCCAGGCCCGTTCGGCGCGCTCGACGCATTCGAGCGGGTGCAGCAGGCCGAGGTTCAGCGACGACGACAGCAGGCTGTGGCTCATCACCGGATCGGCCTCCAGCATGGCGTCCTCGTGCGGGCCGAAGCCGGCCAGCCGGTGCTCGGTGAACCGTCGCAGCGCGGCCAGCGCCTCACGCCGCGACGCCGGGAACCGGCGCGGGCCGTCCCGGCCGACGAAGCGCACCGCGCCCTCGCGTTCCCACCGGTCCAGGTCGTGGCGTACCCGCTCGTCGATGTCGTCCTCGCGGGGCCGGTACGGTGCCGGCGCGCCCAGGGTGTGCTCACCCCGGGGCGGGGGTTCACGGTTGTCGTGATCGAGGTTCCAGTGCCCGCCCGCCGGGGCGTCGGCGTCCATGAGCAGATCGTGCTCGCGCCGCACCCAGCGGTAGAAGTCCTCCTGGCGCAGCGGCCTGCTTCCGCGCTCGTCGGCCCAGGCACGGAAGTCCGGCTGTGGCACCAGGAACCCGCGGGCGGGCAGCACGGTGACATGGCCGAGTGACCGGACCAGACGCAGGGCCGCGTGGGAGGTGGGGTGGTGCACCGTCACCGGGTCGTCGCCGACCGCTTCGCGCAGCCCCTCGCGGTAGGTCTCGCTGCGGACGTACCGCACGCGTCCGCCGAGCTCGGCCGCACGGTGCCGCATGGCCGACAGGACGAGATGGGCCTTCGCCCGGTGGAAACGCCGACGGCGGAACACGGAACGGGCCTCGATGACGACCACCGGTGCGTCATGGTCCGGACCGCCCTCGCCGGGAGCGAGGAAGTGGGGTCCGAGCTGGTCCCCGAAGAGCCAGTGGGCTGTGGGCATGAGGATCTCTCCACGGTCGTCGGCGGTGCGGGACGGGTCTCCCGGCAGCACCGGCTTCGTGCGATCACGCCGTCCGGGTCGAGAGCCCCGGCTCAGGCGCTCACGAAGGACGCTACGGGGACGGTGGTCCCGCCGCACGCCGCGGACGTAAGGGCGGTGGCCCTCGTCGCACACCGGACCGGTGGATAGGGTCGACCGCGTCCACAAGATCGCCGAGGCCCCGTCCTGGGCACCGAGGAGTCGTCGATGCACACCCCGGAACCGAGCCACGCCGTACGGCTCGCCACGTACGGGAGGGTGGCCACGCGTCTGTCCCTGCTGAGCGACCGCCGGCTCGGCGAGGTCCTGGCCGACGCCGCCCCGCTGGGGTCCGGCATCGGCGGCAGGTCCGCGGAACTGGACGTCGACGGCACGCGGGTGTTCGTCAAGAAGGTCCCTCTGACGGACACCGAGACGCGGCCGGAGCACGCGCGGTCGACGGCGAACCTCTTCGGGCTGCCGACGTTCTACCAGTACGGGGTCGGCTCGGCCGGGTTCGGTGCCTGGCGCGAACTGGCCGCACACGTCATGACGACCAACTGGGTCCTCGGGGACGCGTACGACGGCTTCCCGCTGATGTACCACTGGCGCGTGCTGCCCGACACGCCCCCCGAAGGGTTCACCGACGCGTTCGGGGGCATCGACGGGGCGGTCGAACACTGGGACGGCTCACACGCCGTACGGGAGCGTCTGGAAGCCATCGGGCGGTCCTCGGCCAGCCTGGTCCTCTTCCTGGAACACATCCCGCGGACCCTCGCCGACTGGCTGCACGACCACCGGACCGCCGCGGCGGAGGGCGGGGACGGGGCGCCGTACCGGTGGGCGGAGGAAGCGCTGGCACGCGGCACCGCCTTCATGGCTGCGCAGGGATTCGTCCATTTCGACGCCCACTTCGCCAACGTCCTGACCGACGGCCGGAGGCTGTACTTCGCGGACTTCGGACTCTCGCTGAGCTCCGGCTTCGAACTGACGGCGGCCGAGGCGGAGTTCCTCTCCGCCCACCGCCTCTACGACCGCTGCCATGTCGCGCGCCATCTGCTGCGCCACCATCTGCCCGCGGGTCCGGACGACGACACGGAGTACGAGGCGTTCCTGCGCGCGTGGATCGCCGGACGGCGTCCCGAAGGCGTACCGCGCGAGATCGCCGGGATCATCGACCGGAACGCCCGGGCCGCGGTGACGATGGGGGACTTCGCCCGGCGTCTGCTCACCGAGAGCAAGCGGACGCCGTTCCCGGTCGCCGTGTTCGAGAAGGCCTGGGGCGACGAGCGGTAGCGCGCGGCCGGCCTCACCGTCACCCTCCCCGACCAGCCGCTCACACAGGGCCACTTTGTCCCTATATGTGTTTATCGGTCCTAGGTTCGGGCAGGTGGAAAGGAGTGCTTCGGATAGTAGGCACGTCCGTGAGAGCGTCGCTTGAACGCGCGGGTGTGTCCGGAAGTCATGTGCCGCTCCCATGGTGTTTCTGTCCAGTCAGCAACCCGTGAGGGAGCTGTCAGCACATGACCTGCACTGCTGCCACGCAACGCCGCCGCCACGACGACGCCCCCGACACCGACGCCGCCTTCTCGCACCTCGCGGGACTTCCCGACGGGCCCGAGCGGCAGGCGCTGCGCGAGGAGATCGTCGAGGCCTGGATGCCGATGGCGGAGCGGATCGCCGGCAAGTACCGCGGCAGGGGCGAATCCGTCGAGGACCTGACCCAGGTCGCGGCCCTGGGTCTGGTGAAGTCCGTGGACCGCTACGACCCGGGTCGGGGCAACGCCTTCGAGAGCTACGCGGTCCCGACCATCGTCGGTGAGATCAAGCGTCACTTCCGCGACCACATGTGGGCCGTGCACGTACCCCGCCGGGTCCAGGAGGCCCGCAACCGGGTCCGCGTCGCCGTGAAGGACCTCGCGCCCGCCAACTCGGACCGGCAGCCCAGCGTCGCCGAGATAGCCGAGTACGCCCAGCTCAGCGAGGACGACGTACGCGTCGGACTGGAAGCCCTGGACAGCTTCGCGACCCTGTCCCTGGACGCCCGGCTCACCGACGACGACGGCTACTCCCTGGCCGACGCGCTGGGGGAGTCCGACACGGGCTTCGAGCTCGTCGTGAACCGTGAAGCCCTCAAGCCCGCCCTGGCCAGGCTGCCCGAGCGCGAGCAGACGATCCTCTACCTGCGGTTCTTCCGCGACATGACGCAGAGCCGTATCGCGGAGCGGCTGGGCGTCTCGCAGATGCACGTCTCACGCCTGCTCAGCAGTTGCTGCGCCGCGCTGCGCGAGGAGATCCTCGCGGAGACGTCCGGGGCCGGGGAATCCTCCGGTCCATGAGCCGCGCTCGCCGGGGTCCCCGGCGAGATGACCTGTCGGCCCGGGTGCTCACGGACCCGCGTCGCTAGTCCGCGGGCCACGCCCCCACCGCCTGGCGGTACGCCACGTGTCCGCCCAGCGCGCCGGTGACGCCGACCGCCACCAGCCCGCCCAGCGACCACAGCCTCGCCTTCGCCGGGCGGTGGCGCAGACGTGCCGACAGCGAGGCGGCGAAGAGCGCCACCGCGGTGACGTTCGCGACGGCGTGGGCCAGCCCGACGCGCGCCTGCTCGGGCGGCAGGTCCGCCCAGTCGACCCATCCCGTGATCGCCGCCGGGGCGATCCCGGCCAGTCCGACGGCCGTCAGCGTCGTCGCGGCGCGCCGCCCCGCCGGCATGACGTCCATGACGGCGGCCGACAGCCAGCAGCCGATCGGGACCTGCACCAGGACCGGATGCACGGGATGGCCCAGCGGCCGGCCGTGCAGCAGATCACGGGCCGCGCCCAGCGGCAGCGAGCGGATTCCCCGCTGCAGCTTCTGGATCACGGGGTCCGCCGCCTCCGACCGCTCGATGCGGGCCAGCCCGGCCAGCCAGCGCGCCGAGACGCCGTCCGACGCCAGGATCGTCCGAGTATCCAGAGAGTTCTCCGGATCGTATGCGTTCATACCGGACGACTACCCGGCGCGAGGGCACTCTCGCACCCGCCGCTCGTGTGGCGTAGGAGTGTTTCCGAGTCGTGCCGCGGCCGGGGACGGGCCCGGCCGGCCGACGGCGCGCCGTGACCGTGGCGCGCCTTCGGCGCCGAGGGCTCGTACCTCGGCCCGTCAGCAGTAGAGGTTCGCTCCCGGCGTGACGCCGAGGATCGACGTGAAGCGCTGGTAGGCGTCGACGCGGCTCTGGACCTGCGCGGGGTTCTTGCCGTCGCACTCCAGCGAGCCGTTGATGCTGCGGATGGTCTGGCCGAAGCCGGCGCTGTTCACCATCGCGTTGTGCGGCGTCATGGTGCCGGGGCCGGACTGCGTGTTCCAGTACCAGAGGCCGGTCTTCCAGGCGACGGCCGCGTCCGTCTGGACGAGGTTCGGGTTGCCCAGCAGGTCGATGCCGAGCGCGTCACCGGCGGCCTTGTAGTTGAAGTTCCAACTGAGCTGGATCGGTCCGCGTCCGTAGTACGCCGACTGGCCGGCCGGGCAGCCGTAGGGCTGGCTCCAGTCGCAGTAGTGCGAGTAGTTGGCGGTGTTCTGCTCCACCACGTAGACCAGACCGCCCGTCTCGTGGTTCACGTTGGCGAGGAACGCCGCCGCCTCCTGCTTCTTGACCGTGTCGCTGCCGCTGTTGGCGAAGCCGGGGAACGAACTCAGGGCGGCCTTGAGGCCGTTGTAGGTGTAGAAGGAATTCCGGCTCGGGAACATCTGGTTGAACTGCGTCTCGCTCACGACGAAGCCGTCCGAGGGGTTGGTCGAGCCGCCGTCACAGGCGTACGGCTCCCAGAACCAGGTGCTGATGGTGGGGTCGTAGCCCGGGTTGTCGTGCTCCGCTATGTAGGCCTTGCCGTCGGTGTACCGGACGATGTTCCCGGTGACGTAGGACCTGCCGGGGACCCAGTCCGGGTAGCTCGCGCAGGACCCGCCGGACGGGTTCGTCGGGCCGCTGTCGCAGGCGTAGGGGTCCCAGTACCAGGTGCTGATGGTCGGGTCGTAGCCCGGGTTGTCGTGTTCGGCGATGTAGGTCTTGCCGTCGGTGTACCGGACGATGCTGCCGGTGGCGTACGACGTGCCCGCGACCCAACTCGGGTAGCTCGCACAGGAAGCGGCGGACGCGCTCGTGGCCGGGAGCAGCACCGGCGCGGTGGTTCCGATCAGGACCGCGGCGAGGAGGGAAGCGGCGCGACGTTGTGACACGGGATCAGTCCTTTGCGGAGCGGGGCCGCTCCGGAGGCGGGGGGAGCCGTGCGCGTACGCCGACGCAACGCCGGTGCAGCGGAGTCCGGGCGACCGTGGTGGGGGGTGTGGAGCCACACTCAACCGCTTTGGTCTGTACCAGTCAAGGTGTAGACCAATCGGAATCCGGGTCTCTGGCGAAAAGATGCCGGTGTCCCGGTCGGCGCCCAACCGCTGTGCGCGTACGGGTAGTTGGGCGGGCGGAGTGGGTGTGATCTCTGGTCGGCGGCGGTTCTCGACCAGGAGGGCCACTCCGACCGAGCCCGTGGCCGACCGGATCAGGAGGCGCCGAGGTTCCCGAACCGGGCGATGCAGTGCCAGACCTTCTTCAGATCCTGCGGCTCGTACCGGCCGGTGCGGGCGGCGTCTCCGACGATCCGGGGAGTGAGCCGCCCGCTGACGGCGATCTCGGCTCCCAGGTCCACGTACTCCCGGCCCCGGTAGTGCGGATGGCGCCGCAGTTCGGCCACGCCGAGCCGGAAGCCGGGATGCCATTCGACGGGACACGGCAGGCGCCGCGCCGCCTCGTGGACCTCGGTGCCGCGATAACTGGGGTCCAGCACCAGGGCTTCCACGTCACGGTCGAATCCGACGGGCCCGTGGATCTGCGCCTCGATGTGGCCGTCCAGGGCGTCCGTGTCCGCCGCCTCGGCGAGTTCGACCAGTGAACACCGGTCGGCGACCCCGAACGAGGAGGGCTCGGCGGAACTGTCCGGATAGCAGAACGTGGTGCGCGCAAGGGTCTCGGGGCTGAGCCTGAAGAACGAGGAACCGAAACGCGGAGCGCCACCCGTCGGGTCGCGGCGGTAGTTCAACGCACCGTAGACGGGACGCAGTTCGGGTGCGGCGTCGTCGTAGGCGCCGGCGAACATCCGACTCTCCCAGCACCACCGGTCCCCGCCCCGGTGAGCGGTCAGTCCACCGTTGCCGGTACCCGTGACGAACTGCGACCTGTAGACGCCGTCGTCGGCCATCTGGACGAGCAGGGGGCGATCGCCCGCGGTTCGATCCGGGTGGAAATGCATCGTCACCCGTAAGTCGGAGGGGAGAGGCGGTCCCGTGGACGAATTCGCGACATGTCGCATCGCCCTGTCCTGAAGTGCAACGGCGTTGTCGGCGGCGACCATGGCGTGAAGTCTGCACGGGCCGCGCTCGCGGTCGCACTCAGTTTTCGTCCGTCGGCGCGCTCCGATCGCCGATCGGCATGTCGTCGGCCCTCGGGAACGGCGCTTCCGCCGGGCTCCTCGCCGACCGGTGCCGGGGAGCAGGCCGGCTCACCCCTGGGGCAGGGACACGGCGGGGACGTCGGCACGGATCGCGTCGGTCTGCAGCGTGGTGATGCGTTCGACGACAAGCCCCAGCAGCACGCCGGCCGCGATCATGAGTGCTTCGGTCGCCACGAGCAGCGCCATCGACTCCGGGGCCACCTGCATCGCCGTCACGAACACGAGCCCGTGGGCGATCCAGGCGCCCCACCACAGATTCACCAACGTGACGTCCCGCTTCTCGTCCCACGACCGGGAGCTCGCGCGCCCGATGTCGAGGACCCTCTCGCGAGGGCCGAAGAGGTTGCTCACCGGGATGAACCAGGCGCCGATCGTCTCGGCGGCGGTCGGGATGGGACTCTGGGGGGACAGCAGTTCGGCGTTGCGCCGGGACCGGGCCAGCCATACGAGGAACAGCACGATCGCGAGCAGCATCAGGTTGACGAACACCCTGGAGACCGAGCCCGACTCCATGGATGCGTCCGAGGGGTGCAGCCTGTGGTTCCTGAGGGCCACCGCCCGGAACACGTCCGCGACCGTGGCCGCCCCTATCGCCGTCTGCGCACAGCGGGCAAGGATCCGGGGGGCCTTGGGTGCGGTACGCGTCCTGTCCGCGTGGCCCGTCCGGGAAGTGCTCGCGCGGGCGCGCGGCTGGTGCCGGGGTGGAGTGATCATAGCGCCGGATCATCGCACGTGCGTGCGATGATCCGGCAGCTCGACGCTGTCCCGGAATCGGGCGTCCTCAGGCTCCGGGGCGAAGTGTGGCCGGCTCCGAGGTGAAGGCGCGTTGCAGGAGGGTGTAGAGCGTGTCGCGCTCGTCCTCGCTGAGTCTGGCCAGCCCCGCGCGCGTGGTGTCCATCTTGGCGCGGATCACGTCGATGACGCGGCGGCCCTCGTCGGTGAGGACGACGTTCTTGACGCGGCGGTCCGTGGGGCTGGGCTCGCGCCGCACCAGATCGCGCTTCTCCAGCCGGTCGACGATCCCCGTCATGTTGGAGGCGTCACAGGTCAGGATCGTGGCGAGGGCCCGCATCGCGGCGGGTCCCCGGCGCAGGACGTTCAGCGTCTTGCCCTGGCTCGCCGTGAGGTTCTCGCTTGCCGCGGCCACCGTGAAGTCGCCGTAGTAGGCCCCGAGCGACACCGACAGGAGCTCCATGAGCTGGTCCGTGTCCACACCGCTGGTTCCTGTCATGTGACTCACCCTACGCCAGGAAGTTTGACCATCTCAAATATTCACGGCTACGGTCAGCTATTGCTTGAAGTTCTCAAGCATCGAGGTTGTTAACTAGTTAGGGCAGACTTTCCGTGTCTCACACACAGCAAGCGGCGTCGCCGAGGTCCTCCGGGCAGACCGGGATCGTCCTGGTGCTCGGGCTCGCCGCCATGGTCGTCTCGATGATGCAGACCCTGGTCGTCCCGATCCTGGGCATGATCCAGAGCGACCTGAAGGCCAGCACGGCGAACGTGAGCTGGGTGACCACCGCGACCCTGCTGTCCGCCGCCGTCTTCACCCCGCTGCTCGGCCGCTTCGGTGACCAGCACGGCAAGAAGCCCACGCTCGTCGGCGTGCTCGTCGTGATGATCGCCGGATCGGTGCTCGCCGCCACCACGACCTCGCTGACCTGGCTGATCGTCGGGCGGGTGATGCAGGGAGCGGCGACCGCCATCTTCCCGCTCGCCCTCTCCGTACTGCGTGAGGAGATCGCTCCCGAGAAGCTGCACGGAGCGATGGCCCTGGTCAGCGGCACGCTCGCGTTCGGCAGCGGCCTCGCCCTCGTCGGCGCCGGCCTCCTCACCCAGGGCTCGCACCCCGACTACCACCGGCCCTTCTGGCTGGCCGTCGTGCTCGCGGTGGTGGCCCTGGTGGGCGTGCTGCTCCTGGTGCCCGCCTCCCGCACGAAGACGGGTGGACGCACCGACTGGCTGGGTGCGCTGACCCTCGGCCTGCTGCTGGTGCTCCTCCTGCTGCCGATCTCGCAGGGACACGAGTGGGGCTGGACGTCCGGCCGGACGCTGGGCACGTTCGCCGGCGCGGTCGTCATGGCGGGCGTGTGGGTGTTCACCGAGAACCGGGTCAAGGAACCGATGGTGGACATGAAGATGTTCGTCCACCGGCCCGTCCTCTTCACCAACCTGGCGGGGCTGCTGCTGGGCTTCGCGATGTTCACCCAGTTCATCGGCGTCTCCTACCTAGTGCAGATGCCCGACGAGCTCGTCGGGTACGGCTTCGGCGCCTCGGTGCTCGCCGCCTCCGTCGTCTACCTGCTGCCGACCACGCTCGTCTCCCTGGTCGGCGCCCAGTTCGGTGGCGTCCTCGTGCGCAGGCTCGGCGCACGCTTCACGCTGGCCGCCGGTGCCTGCTTCGGCGTCCTCGGCTTCGCCTGGCTGACCGCCGCCCACGACACCAGCGCCTCCGTCATCAGCGCGGGCATGCTCATCGGTCTGGCGATCAGCTTCGGCTACGCCTCCATGCCCGCCCTCATCGTCGCCGGCGTCCCGGCCCACCAGACCGGTATCGCCAACGGCATCAACTCCATCTCCCGCTCCGTCGGCAGCGCCGTCGCCAGCGCGGTGATCACCTCGCTGCTCGCCTCGAAGTCCGTGCCGCTGCCGGCCGGCATGCCCGCCCTCCCGCAGGAGAGCCAGTTCACGTTGAGCTTCGCCATCGCCGGAGGAGCGTTCATCCTGGTCGTCGTCGTCGCCCTGCTCGGGCTCAAGGCGGCCCACGCGCCGCGTACTCCCGTGGTGCGCAAGGGCGCCGAACCCGAGACCGCGGAACTCGCTGGGGCCGAGGCCGAGGCCGAGACCGCGTCCGTCTGACCGGGTTCGCCCCCGCTCGACACACCGACTGCACCGGCCTGTTCGGCACCGCCGGACCGGCAGCACCCGTACGAGGCCGCTGGATCCGCAGCACCCGTACGAGGCCGCCGGTCCGGCGCCACCGCCGGACCGGCCGCTCGGCGGAACCGTCCGTACCCTTCGTAGAAAGGCACCCCGACGATGATGTCCTCGGACCGTCACCGAAGCGGAGCGACTCCGCTCGACCACCGTGCGGCGATCGCGGTGGAGACCGCCCGATTCGTCGCGGCGATCGAGAACGCCGATCCGGCCACCCCGGTACCGAGTTGCCCCGGCTGGACGCTGGCGGACCTGGTCCGGCACACCGGCAGCGTCCAGCGCTGGTTCTCGGCCCTCCTGCACGCCCGCGTCCAGGAACCCCCGCGAACTCGCGACGTGGACCTGCGACTTCCGGAGACGTGGGACGGCTACGCGGACTGGCTGGCCGAGAGCGCGACGGTGGCCGCGGAAGCCTTCGCGGCCACCGGCCCGGATCTGCCCATGTGGGCCTGGGGCGTCGACCAGCACGCCCGCTTCTGGGCGCGCCGGATGCTCTTCGAGACCCTCGTGCACCGGGTCGACGCCGAGTCGGCACTCGGCCTGCCGGCCACGATCGACCCCGCGGTGGCGGCCGACGGCATCGACGAGTTCCTCGTCAATCTGCCCTTCGCCGCCTCCTTCGCCCCCGATGTCGCCCACCTGCGCGCTCCCGACCGGACCATCCGCTTCCGGGCGACCGACGGTGACGGCGACTGGCTGGTGCGCCTGCGGCCCGACGGCTTCGGGCTCGACACGACCGGAGCGGCGACCGGACCGGCCGACGCGACCGTCCGGGCAACGGCGGCCGACCTGTTGCTCCTCGTCTACGGCCGCCTCGGCCTCGAAGCCGAGACCGTCGGACACGACGGGGGCGAGGATCTCCTGACCCTCTGGTTCGACAACTCGGCCTTCTGAAGGACCCGTCGGGGCGAACGGTCGGCGGGCCCGGGCGACAGCCCACGTTTCGGGGCGGTCCGTACAACCAAAACCGTGACCGTCATGTCGTACATGGCAGGCCATCCGAGAGCCGCGACCCCAAGGGGGAACCATGCGTACGAGACGATCCATGGCGGTGCTCGCCGCCCTGACGATGGCCGGTGTCGGCGCGGTCGTGGCCGCGCCCGCACCGGCCGGCGCGGCCACGGCGGCGGTCGTGTGTCCGACCGGCTGGGGCAGCCTCCCGAAGACCGCGGCGGACACCGACAACGGGTCGCTGACCGACATCAGGACCGGTCGGCACGACTGCTACGACCGCATGGTCCTCGACGTGCCCACCGCCGGCACCACGGGGATCGGGTACACCGTCCACTACGTCGACGCCTTCATCCAGGACCCGTCCGGCATCCGCATCCCGGTCTCCGGCGGGGCGATCCTCGAGATCCTGGTGTCCTCCCCGTCGTACGACCCCGAGACCAACACCGCGACCTACGGAGGCCGCGGCGGTCAGCCTCTTCCGGGGGTCGACCTGACCGGCTACCGCACCTTCCGGGACGCGAAGTTCGGAGCCAGCTTCGAGGGCGTCACCCAGGTGGGACTCGGCGTGCGGGCCCGGCTGCCGTTCCGGGTGACGCAGCTCTCCGGTCGCCTGGTGATCGACGTCGCGCACACCTGGTGAGGTGGCGTCGTCGGCCGGGTCCGGCCGGTGACATGACGCGAGCGGGGCGCGGGCGCGCGGCGCGCACCGGCGCCGGCGGCCCGCTCGCGTCCGATCCGTTCGCCGCCGTGGGCGAGCCCGGTGCGAACCACGGAACTCACGCGCCCGGTCGGGCCGCCGCCCGGACACCCCTGGCGCGCCGGCTCTCGTAGAACGTCGGCCACAACGTGACCGCCACGAGCAGCCAGACCACGGCCAGGGTCCCGAGCCCGCCGCCGAACCCCGCGATCAGCAGCGGCAGCGCGCAACAGGGCACGACCACCGACAGCATCCAGCGGCGCACGCCGCCGGGCTGCCGCAGCGCGGCGATCCCGGTGAGCAGGAAGTACCCGGCCAGAGACGCGCACAACAGCCAGCGCGTGCTGTCGGGCAGCGTGTCCGGGTGCTCCGCCGCCGCGCCCAGCCCGGCCGCGAGCGCCGCCAGGCAGCCCGACACGAAGCAGTGCAGCGGGAGCGCCGCACGGGCCGGCAGGGAGCGCGCGGTGAGGTACGGAACTCCCGCGTAGCCGTGCCGGAAGGACAGCGACCACAGGGCCACGAGCAGGAAGAACGCGGCGCTTGCGAGGCCGTAGAGCCGTCTGTTCCACGTGGCCTCCGAGGCGGCCTCGATGACCTGGGCGACGCCCTCGCCGAGCACGATGATCACGAACAGGCCGAGCCGTTCGCTCAGGTGGTCGGCGTGCGGCGCGGCCACCGACGCGGGCGGCACGGTGTCGCGGCGCCGGGAACGCCTCTCCTCGCGCTCGTCGTGGCTCTTCCGGTTCTCGATGATGTCGCGGGCGGAGACGGTGAAGGTGACCCACAGGTCGAGGGCGATGCCCAGGGCCCAGAGCCAGTACCGGGTGGGCTCGTTCGCCCACAGGGAGACGATCCACGGGACCACGCCGAGGGACATCTGGGCGGCGGGCCAGTCGACGAGGAGCTCCCGGCGATGCCGCCAGGCACGGTGGGCGAGAACGCGGATCACGACATAGGCGAGCGCCAGCGCTCTGGCCTGACCGTCCTCGCCCTCGTGGACGCCGGGGACGGCGGCGGCCATGACGGCCATGCCGAACATCGCGGCCAGCACCGTGCGCGCGTGCGTGCCCTCGCCCGCCACGTTCCCGTACAGCGTGAAGCAGATCCAGGCGGTCCAGAACGCGAGGAACAGCAGCGCGTACAGCCCGAGATCGGCGACGCCGGGCTCACCGTGCAGCAGATGCGCGATCTGGGCGACTCCGGCCACGGCGACCAGGTCGAAGAACAGCTCCAGCCACGTGGCATGCCGCTCCTCGCCGGAAGCGGGAACCGCGGGCGACACCTCGTTCACACCAGTCCCTGTGCTCTCACCAAGACGTCGGGGGTACCTCGGCCGTACGACCGGACGTTCGCCCTGTGCGAGGGCGCATCAGTACGCGAGGAACGGTCATGATTCCTCGGCGTGGCGTCCTTCGGTGGGGCGCCGCGCCGTGTCAGGGCGGGCTGAGCACGCAGAACTCGTGGCCCTCCGGGTCGACGAGGCACGTCCACGGCGCGTCGCCCTGGCCCACGTCGAGATCGAAGGCGCCGAGGGTCCGCAGCCGGGCCACCTCCGCTTCCTTGTCGTCGCCCGGGTACGGCAGCAGGTCCATGTGGACCCGATCCGGCACGGTCTTCACGCCGGGCGTGCGGAGGAACTCGAGGTACGGGCCGACATCCTGGGCCGACCGCAGCGTCGCGTGATCGTCGGCCACCTCGCGCACGGTCCAGTCCGTCGCCTCGCCCCAGAACCGGGCCATGGCCCGCGGATCCACGCAGTCGACCACCACGGCGGCGATCGGCCCGGTGTCGAGGTAGACCTCCCGGGGCTCCAGCACACAGAACTCGTTGCCCTCGGGATCGGCGAGGACCGTCCACGGCACGTCGCCCTGGCCCACGTCGGCGGGCGTCGCCCCGAGCGTCCTCAGACGGTCGACCAGCTCCGTCTGGTGGGCGGCCGAGGTGGTGGCGAGATCGAGGTGCACACGGTTCTTCGTCGCCCTCTTGGGCTCCGGTACCGGAACGACGTCGATGCCGAGGGCCACCGGGTCCGGCCAGACCGGACCGCCGGGAGGCCCGACATAGGTGGTCACGCCGGGGCTGTACGCACTCCAGCCGAGCGCCTCCGCCCAGAACCGTCCGACGCCCGAGCTGTCGACGGCCTTGACGTTCACGTGAACGGGTCGCAGTGCCATGCCGGCGATCCTAGGGCCGAAGCGGGCCTGCGCCGGGGATGCGGATGACCGCCGTTCCTCCGTCCAGGTCCACCGTCGTCCGGTGCGGCGGTGCGCCGTCCTCCTCGTCGTCGCGGAGCAGCAGGGCCGACTGGCGTTCCTTGAGCTCGGTCTGCTTGCCCGGTGAGAAGCTCGCGTGCAACTGCTCGAATCCGGTCGCCGATATCTGCCCCTGACGTGCGGAATTGCGCCAAGGCAGCAGTCCGGCCCTGCTCGCGCGCAACAGAAGCTGATCGACGAAGGACAGCACGGTCAGCAGGATGACCAGTCCGGGCAGGGTCATGAAGACGAGGAATGCCATGCCCCGAGTATTCCCGCGGCTGCCGGCGGCGTCACCGTCGGGCCGAGGGCCGCGGGGACAGTGTTCATGCGCCTCGCATGGACAAGGCCCTGTCGCGACTCGCAGTCGCACGCCCCAGCCGCGTACGAAGCGGTCCTGGGAGAGTGTCAGGTCCATCATGCCTGCTCGGGGGGCGTTCGCGGTAGGACGGAGCGCACGTCCTTTCGGTCTTGGCAGGGGTGGTGGCCTGCCCGCAGACTCGTCGTCATCCACTCATCGGCATGCGTGCCGGCACCCGTATCGGGCTGTCGGCGCGTTCATCGTGCTGTCCCGTCGTGTGCCGGGGCGGGCCGGGGGTGGTGGAGCGAAGGGGGATTGATGAATCAGGACATGGTGATGCGTGCGCGGGTCATGCTGCTGAGCGCCAACACACGTGTGGTGCGGGGAGTCACGGGACTGTGGATCTACCGGACCCTGACACCGGTCGAGCCGGAGGTGTACGGGTCGAAGCTGGCGTACGTCCTGGTGGAGGCGAGCGCGTCCCCGTCGGTACGGGATCTGCCCGAGCGGCGGATGGCACTGCTGGACGAGGCGGTCGAGGTGGCGACCGCCCTGAGCCCCGCGAACCCCTTCCGCGACAAGGTCCTGAGGAAGGCGCTTGCCGCCAGGCGACGCGAGGTCGAGGGACGTTCGGCGTCATAGCGGAGAGGGCAGGGAGGCCGGACGCTCAAGTGCCTTGAACGGGAGCCTGGTTCGGCCTTCGGCAAGCTCCTGGCTCCGGGGCTTCAGCCGGTCGAGTACGGACCGGCTGAAGCCCCGTCGGTGTATCGGGCCTCGGCGGCCGGCACCCGTCAGCGGCCACGGAGGCCGGCGCCGACGCGCGCTACCGAGGTGAATCGGTGTCGTAGTCCTGCCGGGCCTGTTCGACCTTGTCCAGGTTGGCGGCGGCCCATCCGGCGAGGTGGGCGAAGAGCGGGGCCAGGCTGCGGCCCAGTTCGGTGATGTCGTACTCGACCCGAGGGGGGACTTCCGGGTGATACGTACGGACGACCATCCCGTCGCGCTCCAACTGCCGCAGCCGCTGGGTCAGCACCTTCGGTGTGATGGAGCCGATCCGTCGTTCCAGCTCGACGAAACGCAGCCGGCCATGGGAGTTGAGCGTCCACAGGATCGGTGTCGTCCACCGGCTGAACACGATGTCGACGACCGCGCTGGTCGGACAGGCGAGTTGAGGATCGGCGTCGGCGGCCGCCACCCAGTCGGTTGCACCGGTCATGCGCACCCCTCGGGATAGTCACTTTCCTCTAGGTACCTACTATATCGGCGGTGTTAGCGTCCCCGTGTCGCCCGGAGAACAAGGTTCTCCGCGGCGGTCCCGCCCGCTCGGGCGGGTCAACCATGCTGAATCGACAGGGGAGTTGTTCATGCTTGTAGTGACGGGGGCAACCGGCAACGTGGGACGGTCGCTCGTCCGGATCCTCGCGACCGGTGGCGCACGGGTGACCGCGACGTCCCGGGGAATCTCGGACGCGGATGTGCCGCGGGACGTCGAACACGTACGGGCCGACCTCGCCGATCCCGAGAGCCTTCGGCCCGTGTTCGACGGAGCCGAGGCGCTGTTCCTGCAGAACGGGGGCGCGGGCGCCCATCTGTTGAGCCCGCGGGACATTCTCGACGTCGCCAAGGCCGGCGGTGTCGGGCGAGTGGTCCTGTTGTCCTCCCAGGGAGTCGCGACCCGACCGGGCTCGGCCTCGCACGGGGACGTTGCACGCTCCATCGAGGACGCCGTCCGCGAATCGGGCCTGGACTGGACGATCCTGCGGCCCGGAGGCTTCGACTCCAACGCTTACGCCTGGGCCGATTCGGTCCGCACCGAACGGACCGTCGCCGCGCCGTTCGCGGACATCGGTCTGCCCACGGTCGACCCGGACGACATCGCCGAGGTCGCCGCCACGGCCCTGCGGGAGGACGGTCACGCCGGACGGATCCACGAGCTGACCGGGCCCGCGCTCAACACTCCTCGTCAGCGGGCCGAGGCGATCGCCGACGCGCTCGGCGAACCCGTCCGGTTCGTCGAGCAGACCCGCGACGAGGCCCGCGCGCAGATGCTGCGGTTCATGCCCGAGCCCGTGGTCGAGACGACGCTGGCGATCCTCGGCGAACCCACTCCGGCCGAACAGGGCGTCAGCCCCGACATCGAGCGGGTCCTCGGCCGTGCGCCCCGCACGTTCGCCGACTGGGCCCGGCGCCACGTCGCGGCCTTCCGCTGAGGCAGACCGGGATGTCAGAGGCGCTGGCTACGCTTCGAGCATGACCGAGGGGCCTGGGCAGTTGTCGTTCGACGCGGGGGACGAGGTGGCGTCCGTGGCGGTTCCGGGGCTGCGCTACATCGCCGGCTGGCTCGACCCCGAGGCGTGCCGGGAGCTGCTCGCGCGGATCGAGGCCGGGACGTGGTCGACGGAGCTCAGACGCCGGGTCCAGCACTACGGCCACCGCTACGACTACGGTCGGCGCTCCGTGACGGCGGACCCCCGGTCGGCGGACCCTCGGACGTCGGCGGACGCCCCACCGCTTCCGTCATGGGCCCTGCGGCAGGCGGAGCGGCTGGCCCGGGAAGGGATCATGGAACCGCGGGCCGACCAGGTCATCGTCAACGAGTACGAGCCCGGCCAGGGCATCAGCGCGCACGTCGACTGCGTGCCATGCTTCGGACCGGTCGTCGCCGCGATATCCCTCGGCTCCGGTTGCGTCATGGACTTCACCCACCCCGGAGACGGGACGAAGACCGGTGTCCTTCTCGCTCCCGGAAGCCTGTGCGTGATGACCGGCGCGGCCCGGTACGACTGGCGCCACGGCATCGCCGCCCGTAAGAGCGACCCGGAGGGCGCGGTCAGAGTGCCCCGTGGCCGACGGGTGTCGGTGACCTTCCGTACCGTCCTCGGCCCTGGCTGACGGCGACGGCGACGGCGGTGCCGGACCGCCAGGCGGCGGCCCGCGCTTCAGACACCGCGCGCGTCGGCCAGGATCGCGGCCTGCTCCAGCATGCGGGTGGGCTCGCGGCCGTTGCCCCAGGCGTCGTTGAAGGACGGCACGGACTCCACGTGCGGGCCGAACCGTCTGCGGATCGCCTCCAGCAGCACGTCCATGGCCTGCGTCTCGGCCTGGCGGTCACCGCCCGACTCCCTGCGGATCGCGCCCTGCGCGCACAGGTGGCCGTCCTCGTCGACCAGCGCTCCCGAGCACCAGCCGTCCGTCCGCAGCCGCAGTGAGGCGCGGTGCAGGAGGGCCGCGATGGGAGTGGCCCGCGGGGCCGGGCCCGGGGGAGTGGCGGGGACGGGTGCGACCGGAGCCGGTGGAGCACCGATACGTGACCAGTCGACCGGCGGCGTCTCGATGTGCGCCGTGTTCACCTCGTAGGCGACGGCCGCCAGGGCGAGACGGGCGTCCATCTCGCCGTTGACCGCGGCCAGGCGGGCCTCCAGGTCGCCGCCGGGAGGTCCCTCGGGCTGCGCGGCGGCGGGTGGGGCGGTTCCTCCGGCGGGTCCGGCGGGTCCGGCGGGTCCGGCCGTGGATGGTGCGGCGACGGTCCGTGGGGAGGGCCGCGTGGTGGACTGCGTGGGGGACTGCATGATGGATGGATTCCTGGCACGCCCCGCATTCAGCGCCGCCGAACGGGCGGTACCGGTCGCAAGGGCGGCAGGGCGGCAGGGCGGCAGGGCGGCAGGGCGGCAGGGCGGCAGGGCGGCAGGGCGGCAGGGCGGCAGGGCGGCAGGGCGGCAGGGCGGCAGGGCGG
>NZ_JBVHTL010000001.1:21238-130378 GCF_055565895.1 Streptomyces sp. NPDC028298 | reverse complement strand
CGGAACGGGTGGCCCGCGCCGCCCGCGCCGAGCCTGCTGCGCCCCCGCCGCCCGCGCCACACCTGCTGCGCCCCCGCTGCCCGCGCCGCGCCTGCTGCGCCCGAGCCTGCTGCGCCCCCGCTGCCCGCGCCGAGCCTGCTGCGCCGACTGCGTCTGCTGCGCCCGCTGCGCCCGCGCCCGCTGCCCCCGCCCCGCGCCCGCGCCGCACCGGCCGCCCCCCGTCCCCCGCCTGGACTCAGCCCGCCCGCCAATACCCCAACGCGTTCACCCGCTGCTTCGGTACGGACAGCTCCTTGCGGACGTGTGCCGACAGCGCGCGGGTGGTCGCCGTGTCGCACGCGATCCACACGTACGGCTGCGGGCTCTCCTTCAGCACCTCGGGCAGGGCCGCCTTCACCTCGTCGACCAGATGGCGTCCGGCATCCCTGCGCGCCACCTGTCGTACGTCGTGGTGCGGGGCGGCCCGGTAGGGCAGCCCCTCCAGGCTGCCCTCGAACCAGATCGTCGCGGGAACCGGGCCGAGCGCCGTGAGCAGGGAGTTCAGGGCCGGCAGCGAGGCGGGATCGGCCACGGCGACGACATGCGAGGGCGCGGGTTCGGGATGTTCGAATCCCGTGCCCTGCACCGTCGCCTCGATGGTGTCCCCCGGCTTCGCCGCCCTGGCCCAGTCGCTCGCGCAACCCTCGTGCAGGGCGAACTCCAGACTGAAGGTGCCGGCCGCCGGATCGGCGTCGACGAGGGTGTACGCCCGCTGGTGCGGCTTGCCCGCGTTGTCGAACCACAGCCGCACCCACATCGTCGGGTGGACGCCGGTCACCGCCAGCATGCCGCCGTCGGTGAAGCGGACCCGGCGGTACTCCGCGGTGACGTCCTCGGCGCCCGTCACGGTGAACACGTAGTCCTTCGCCCGCAGCAGTTTGAGAACCGCGCCTTCCCAACCCCGCCCCTGCGCCTGCCCCATCGCGTCCTCACCCTTCGTACGACCGCACCCTGTCCATCAGTTAGGTGAGCCTAACCTAATATGACCGCGTGACGCACAGGGTGATCACAGGAAAGCGCCGGGCGCACCCGTGGCCGGCTGAACGAGGGAGACCGATGTCCGACACATACGCCACGCGTGCCGCCCTGCACGAGCAGATCGTCGACGGCTACGGCACCGTCCGCGTCCTGCCCATGGACGCGGAGTTCGACGGTCCCGTGGTCCACGACTGGGTCGATTCGGACCGGGCCGCGTTCTGGGGCATGAGAGGCCTGACGAGAGATCAGGTGACCGCGATATACGCCCACATGGAGACTCTCGACACCCATCACGCCTACCTCCTCGTGAAGGACGGTGAGCCGGTCGCGCTGCTCCAGACGTACGAGCCGGCGGCCGACCGGGTCGGCGAATGCTATCCGGCCGAACCCGGTGACATCGGCGTCCACCTGCTGCTCGCGCCGGCCGGACCCGGCGGCGGGCGTCCCGGCTGGACCACGGCACTGCTGAGCGCGGCCGCGTCGTACGTCCTGCTGGGCCTGGGACGCGACCGCGTCGTGGTCGACCCCGACGTGCGCAACGAGCGGGCCATCGCCCGTTTCCACCGCCAGGGATTCACCCCGGGCCCCGTGGTCGTACTGCCGGAGGTCGACCTCCCGGACGTCCGGCTCCCCGAGAAGCACGCCCAACTCGCCTTCCTCGCACGGGAGACGGTCTTCCCCGGAAGCGTTCTGGACCGGTCGGCCTGAGCGCGTGCCGTCGCACAGGGCCGTCCCCGATTCCTATGTCATGCACAGGCCGTTGCTACGGAGTGGCAAAGTGTTGACGAAATCGTTGGGGGCATGGTCAACGAAACCCACGGACACAAGCCGCGTACTGAGGCGGCCCATCGGTCGCGCCGCTGGTTCATGAACAAGGCCCTGCTCACGGGGGGCGTCTCCGCCGTCGCGGTCATGGGCGGCTGGGCCGCCTCCTCGGCCGGTGCCGAAGAGACCGGCGACGAGGCGGCGGCCGCGGACGCCACGGCGAGCGCGTCCCCGTCGGGCCCGCCGCCCGGCGGCGGCTTCGGCCGGACGATCGCGTACGACGACTTCGTCGGCGTCACCACGGACGGCACGGTCCTCGGCGACCTGTACGCCGTCCACTCCACCGGCGTCTCCACCGTCCCGGTGGTCCGCGCCGCGCAGGCCTTCGTCGCCTCCCTCACGGCCGAGCAGAAGGCGGCCACCCTCTTCGACGTCGACTCCGACCAATGGCTCGACTGGACGAACGTCGACTCCAACGACCGCGACGGGGTCGCCCTGCGCGATCTGACCGAGAAGCAGTACGCGCTCGGCATCGGACTGCTCAGGGCGTCCCTGTCGGCCCGCGGTCTCCGGCAGGCCGACAACATCCGCAAGCTCAACCAGTTCCTCGGCGAGTACGAGGGGGACACGTCGAAGGCGCTCAACGAGGACGCCTACTGGTTCACCGTCATGGGCACCCCCTCGGCGACCGGGGCCTGGGGCTTCCAGTTCGAGGGCCACCACCTCGTCATCAACTACTTCGTCCTGGGCGACCAGGTCGTGATGACCCCGACGTTCATGGGCTCCGAGCCGACGAAGATCACGTACGAGGGGAAGAAGTACCACCTGTTCCGGGAGGAGACCGTCGCGGGCCTCGAACTCCTCCGCTCCCTGGACGACACCCAGCTCGCCCAGGCACTGTCCACGGCCGAGAAGTCCGGCACCGACCTCCTCGCGGGCGCGGGCCAGGACAACGCGGTCATCCCCTACGCCGGGGTCAGGGGCACGGCCCTGAACCGCCGGCAGCGGCGTCTGCTGCTCGACCTGGCCGAGGTGTACGTCGGCTATCAGGACGAAGGGCACGCGCGGGTGCGGCTGCGCGAGATCGAGAAGCACCTCGACGACACGTACTTCCACTGGATCGGCGCGTACGACGACGACTCGGCGTTCTACTACCGCGTGCACAGCCCCGTCGTGCTGATCGAGTACGACGCCGAGTCCCCGCTCGGCTACCACGAGAGCGACGGCGCCGGCTCGGCTTCGCCCTCGGCCTCCGAGTCCGCCTCGGCCTCGGCGTCCGCCTCCGCGAGCGCGGGGCCCGGCGGACCGGGCGGACCCCAGGGCACCCCGACCCAGCAGCACATCCACACCATCGTCCGCACACCCAACGGCAACGACTACGGAGTGGACCTGCTCAGGCTCCACCTGGACACGGATCACTGACGACGGCTTCCCGCACGGCTGTCCCCCGGCCCGTGGGGCGGGGGGACAGCCGTGTCATGTGCGTCGTGCGGAGTGGGGATCGCGGAGCGCGGTCTGCGGGCGGCTTCGTCAGGCGAGCGTGACCTCGACCGGGAGCTTCTTGATGCCGTTGACGAAGTTGGACAGGACGCGGGGCGCGTCGCCGGCCAGCCTGATGTCGGCGATCCTCGGGATCAGCTCCTCGAACATGATGCGGATCTCGGTGCGGGCGAGCAGGTTGCCCAGGCACAGGTGAGGGCTGCCCTTGCCGAAGGTGATGTGGTCGTTGTTGGTACGCGTCACGTCGAAGTCGTACGGGTTGCCGAAGACCTCCTCGTCACGGTTGCCGGAGGCGAACCACATGACCACCTTGTCGCCCTCCTTGACCTGCTTGCCGCCGAGTTCGACGTCGCGGGTGGCGGTGCGGCGGAAGTGGTAGACGGGGGAGGCCCAGCGCAGGAACTCCTCGACGGCGCCCGGGATCAGGGACGGGTCGTCCTTGAGGCGGGCGAGCTGCTCGGGGTGCTGGAGGAGCGCCAGCATCGAGTGCGAGATGGTGTGGCGGGTGGTCTCGTTGCCCGCGACGACCAGGAGCAGGAAGTAGTTGTCGAAGTCCTGCTCGGTCAGCGGGATCCCGTCGCGCGGAACGGTGTTGACCAGCTTGGAGACCAGGTCCGTACCGTTGCCGCCGCGGCGCTGCCGGGCCAGTTCCCGTCCGTACTCGAAGACTTCGAGCGAGGCGGGCGAACGGAACGGCAGGTCGCGGTACTTGTCGCTCTCCGCGCTGTGCAGCAGCACGTCCGCGTAGTCGGGGTCGGTGTTGCCGATGATGCGGTTGCCCCAGTCGATGAGCTGCTGGTTGTCCTCCGGCGGCACGTCGAGGAGACGGGCGAGGACGTTGATGGGGAAGTCGGCTGAGACGTCGGCGACGAAGTCGAAGGAGCCCTTGGCCAGGGCCGCGTCCAGGGTCTGCGCCGTCAGACCGCGCAGGAAGTCGCTGTAGCTGTTGATGACGCTCGCGCCGAACTGGCGCTGGATGACGCTGCGCATGGCGCGGTGGCGGACCCCGTCGAGCTCCAGGATGGACGCCCGCTTCTTGATCTGGTCGTCGTCCAGCTCTTCGAGGTTGACGAACTTCGAGGAGGTGAACGTCTCCGCGTCACGGTCCACGGTGGCGATGTCCGCGTGCCGGGTGACCGCCCAGAAACCGGAGTTGGGGGCCTCCTCGGGCTGCCAGTGCACCGGGTCCTCGTGGCGCAGCGTGTGGAACATGCGCCACGGCTTGATGCCGTCGGCGAAGTTGTCGAGATTCGCCAGGTCGACCTCTTCGAGCGGCAGCGGCTCGGCGAGGGCGGCGCGCAGTTCGGCCTGGGTGGTGGGCGTGGCGGGAACGGTGGGGCTGGTCATGGTGGTTCTCCTGGGCCGGGCTTCGAAGGGTCAGAGGTGGTAGGCGTACTCGGTGAACTCCCAGTCGGTGACGTGCCGCCCGAAGCGCTCGACCTCGTCCCGCTTGTAGGTGAGGAAGGACGCGACGAAGTCCTTGCCGAGGATGTCGGTCAGTGCGGTGTCCGCCTCCAGGGCGTCCAGCGCGGCGGCCAGGTTCGTGGGCAGCAGGGCGGAGCGGGCGGTGTCGTAGCCGTAGCCCTCCAGCGGCGCCTCGGGCTCCTCTCCGGCCTGCACGCCGAGCAGCGCGGCGGCGATGGTTCCGGCGATCAGCAGGTACGGGTTGGCGCTGGCGTCCCCGAGCCGCAGTTCGAGGCGGGCCCCCGAGCCGCGCTCCGGCGGGATGCGGACCATGGCGCTGCGGTTGTCGAGCCCCCAGTCGATCAGCCAGGGCGCGAGGGTGTCGGGTCCGAAGCGCTTGTACGAGTTCACGGTGGGGTTCGCGAGGGCGGCGAGCGCGGGCGCGTGGGCGAGGATGCCCGCGATGGCGTGGCGGGCCGTCGCCGAGAGACCGTGGGCGCCCGACGGGTCGTCGAAGGCGTTGTGGCCCTCGGTGTCCTCGCAGGACAGGTGGAGGTGGAAGCCGGAGCCGCCGGCGTCGCCGAAGGGCTTGGCCATGAAGGTGGCGAGGTTGCCCTCCTGGCGGGCGAGCTCCTTGACGGCGGCCTTGAAGCGGAAGGCGCGGTCGGCCGCGTCCAGGGCCGCCGAGTGGGTCAGGTTGATCTCGTACTGGCCGCCGTCGAACTCGTGGTTGCCGGTGACTACGCCGAGGCCGAGATCGCGCAGCATGCGCAGGGTGCGCAGCAGATGGTTGCCGGGGTCCGCGCGCAGTCCGGCGGTGTAGACGGCGCCGGTGGTCTCCGGGGCGCGGCGCCAGCCGGTGGGCCTGTCGGGCGCGGGCTCCAGCAGGAAGTACTCCAGCTCGGGTCCGACGACCGGACGCAGCCCGTGCTCGGCGCACCGGGCCAGCACGGTCCGCAGCAGGTCGCGCGGTGATTCCGGCGCGGGGGCCGAGGTCGCCGGGTCGGTGACCTCGCCGAGGCAGGTCGCGACGCCGGGCTCCCACGGCAGCACGGCTGCGGTGGACAGGTCGGGGCGTACGGTCACGTCGGGCAGTCCGGCGTCCAGGCCGCCCGCGACGGGGACCACGTCGCCCTGCGGTGTCGTGTGGTAGACGGCGCGGCAGAAGGCCAGTCCGTGCTCGCCGGCCGACGGCAGGTGGTCGAGCAGGACGTCACGGGCGCGGTCGGTGCCGATCAGGTCGGGATAGACGACCCGGACCACGTCGACGCCCTCGGCGGCGAGCCGCTCCATGTGCCGGCGGATCTCTGGGGTGTCGGATGCGCTCACCGTTGTCTCCTTGGCGGAAGGGTGGGGTGTCCCCGTGGTCTGAGGCCGGGGACGCGTGGTGTGCAGAGAAACGGAAGCCGGGGTGCGGGGGAGGAGAGTCGAACCCCGAGTCGGTCGTTTGAATCCGAACGGTATGAGTCGCATTCAGGTCCCGCAAGGGGTCGGCGGTAAGAATTTATCCACCTGGACAGGTATTGACCAGGGTCGAACGGCTTCCTATGTTGTTTGAAGCCAAACGAGTCGGGGATGCGGTTCCGCGAGGTCCCGCATCCCCTTGGCCGAGGGGCCCGGTCCGACATCGGTCGGGCCCCTCTCTTCCCCTTCCCTCCCTGCTCCGACGCCCGTATCCACAGGAGGACCGGCCATGAAGGTCGTCGTCGACATGATCAAGTGCCAGGACCACGGCCAGTGCGTCTTCGCCGCCCCCGACGTCTTCTCGATGGACGACGACGGCCACCTCGCCTACGTCTCCGACGTGGACGAGGCGCTGCGCGACGAGGTCGAGGAAGCCGCCGACGTGTGCCCGCTCCAGGCCATCCGGATCGAGGGCTGATCCCGATGACGGGACACGTCGTCGTCGCCGGCGCCTCGATGGGCGGTCTGCGCGCCGCCGAGCAACTGCGCGCGGCGGGCTGGACCGGCGCCGTCACGGTCGTCGGCGACGAGCCGCACATGCCGTACAACCGGCCCCCGCTCTCCAAGGAAGTCCTCGCGGGCAAAGCCTCGTTCGAGTCCCTCGCCTTCACCCCGAAGGCGGCCGCCGCCGACGTCGCATGGCGGCTCGGGACGCGGATCACCTCGGCCCGCCTGGACGAACGCGTCGTCGAACTCGCCGACGGCGAGGTGATCCCGTACGACGGACTGGTCGTCGCCACCGGCATGCGCCCCCGCCGGCTCCGGTGCCCCGGCCCGCTCGTCGGACGCCACACCGTACGCACCCTCGCCGACGCCCAGATCCTGCGCGACGCGCTGATCCGGCCCGGAGCGCGGGTGGTCGTCGTCGGCGCCGGATTCATCGGCTGCGAGGTCGCCGCCACCGCCGTGGGACTCGGCGCGGCAGAGGTCACGGTCGTCGACCCGCTGCCCCTGCCCATGGTGGGACCGCTCGGCGAACTGCTCGGCGGCGCGCTGCTCAAACGGCACGAGGAGCGCGGAGTGCGCTTCGCGCTCGGAGCGGGGGTCGCCGGGTTCGAGGGCGGACAGCGCGTCACCGGAGTCGTCCTCGGCGACGGCACGGTCCTCCCGGCCGACGTGGTCGTGGAGTCGGTCGGCTCGGTCGCCAACACCGAGTGGCTGGACGGCAACGGCCTCGACCTGACCGACGGCGTCCTCACTGACGAGCACCTGCGCGTCGGCGGCCGCCCCGAGGTCGTCGCGGTCGGCGACGTCGCCCGCTTCCCCAACGCCCGCTACGACGGCGCGCCCCGCCGGGTCGAGCACTGGTCCATCCCCACCGACACCGCCAAGCACGCCGCGAAGGTCCTCGCCGCCCATCTCGACCGCAGGGAGGCCGAGTTGGCTCCCTTCGCGCCGCTGCCCACCTTCTGGAGCGACCAGCACGAGTTCCGGCTCCAGTCCTTCGGCTCGCCCCTGCTCGGCAAGGACGACGTGCGGATCCTCGAAGGCGACCCGGACGGCGACGTCGTGGTCGGCTACCACGCCGGCGACCTGCTGGTCGGCGTGGTGGCCCTCGGCGGCCAGGCCGCCGCGCAGCGCGCGGCCCGCTACCGCGCCCACCTGCTGAAGCAGCCCGCCCTCACCGCGTAACGAAGCGTAAGGAATCCCCGCTATGTCCCCTGTCCGTGGCTTCTTCCACCCCAAGACGGCCGGCGGCACCTCGTCGCTCGTCCCGTCCCCGCCGTGGCGCTACTCGGGCGACCTGCTCACCGTCGAGTACCGCACGGACCCCGCCCGCGTGCGTGAACTCCTGCCCGAACCGCTGGAGTTGGCCGACGAGGACCCGGGCGCGGTCGCGCTGATCTGGGCCGACTGGCAGTCCTGCTCCGGCTCCGGCGAGGAACTGCTCGACCCCGTCCTCGCCCAGTACAAGGAGGCCTTCGCGGTCGTCCGCTGCAAGTACCGGGGCCAGACCTACACCCGCTGCGTGTACATCTGGGTCGACAAGGACTTCGCCATCGCCCGCGGACTGCACCAGGGCTACCCGAAGAAGCTCGGGTCGATCCACCAGACCCGCCCGCACCCCTACGGCCCGGCCCCGCGCATCGAGGCCGGCGCCCGCTTCGGCGCCACCCTCGCCGCCGCCGACCGGCGCCTGGCCCAGGCCGTCGTCACCCTGCGTGAACCGTCCGAGACCAACGGCTTCGTCAACAGCCACCCCATGGCCCACCACCGCTGGCTGCCCTCCATCGAGAAGGGCAAGGGCCTCGCGCTCGACGAACTGATCGAGTCCGGCGCCGCCTCCTTCGAGGGCGGACAGGCCTGGACCGGCGACGCCGAGCTGGAACTGTTCGAGGCGCCCACCGAGGAACTGGCCCGGCTGGAGATCCGCGAGCCGATCGCCGCCTACTACCGGCAGGTCGGCGTCGTCTGGGACGGCGGACGCCTTCTGGAGTCCGGCACCTCCGGCGCCGAGTGACCGCGACCACCGTACCCACCACAGGACTTGGAGTCCGGACATGACCGAGCACACCCTCACGGTGGCCGGGGTCGCCGTCGACACCCGGCACTGGATCGGCGGCGAACGCGTCGCCTCCGCCGAGACGTTCACCGACGTCTCACCGATCGACGGCAGCGTCCTCGGCGAGATCTCCCGGGGCACCGCGGCGGAGGCCGAAGCCGCCGTCGCCGCCGCGAAGGCCGCCTTCCCCGCCTGGGCCGCCACCCCCCGCGCCGAGCGGGCCCGCATCCTGCACGCCGTCGCCGACGGCGTGGAGAAGCGGATCGAGGACCTGGCGATCGTCGAGACCACCGACAACGGTGCCCTCCTGCGCTCGCACCGCCGAGGCGTGATGCCGCGCGTGGCCCACAACTTCCGCTTCTTCGCCGACTGGCTCCTCAGCCTGGACCACGAGGACTTCGAGACCCGCGGCCACACCAACCACGTGAGCTGGGACCCGGCGGGCCCCTCGGTGCTCATCACCCCCTGGAACGCCCCGCTGATGCTGTCGACCTGGAAGGTCGCCCCGGCCCTCGCCGCCGGCAACACGGTCGTCCTCAAGCCCGCCGAATGGACCCCGCTGACCGCGTCCCTGCTCGCGGACATCGCCGCCGAGGCCGGACTGCCCGCCGGCGTCCTCAACATCGTCCAGGGGTACGGCTCCGAGATCGGCGACGCCCTCACCTCGCACCCCGACGTGCGCCGCATCAGCTTCACCGGTTCCGTGCCGACGGCCCAGCGGATCACCGCGTCGGCGGCCGCGAACCTCACCCCGCTCAGCCTCGAACTCGGCGGCAAGTCACCGCTGCTGGTCTTCGCGGACGCCGACCTCGACCTCGCCGTCGACCTCGCCGTGGAGCAGTACGACAACGCGGGCCAGGTCTGTCTCGCCGCCACCCGCATCCTGGTCGAGGTGTCCGTCGCGGAGGAGTTCACCCGCCGCTTCGCGGAGAAGGCCGCCACGATCGTGCAGGGCGACCCGCGCGACGAGGCCACCGACATCGGCCCGAACATCCACGAGCGCCAGCTCGAGAAGATCGACGGATTCGTGCGGCGGGCGATCGACGCCGGCGCCCGCGCGGTCGTCGGCGGCCACCGGGGCGAGGGCCAGTACTACGCGCCGACCCTCCTCACCGACGTCGCCCAGGACTCCGAGATCGTCCAGGAAGAGGTCTTCGGACCCGTCCTGACCCTCCAGACCTTCACCACCGAGGACGAGGCGGTCCGCCTCGCCAACGACACCCGCTTCGGGCTCGCCGCCACCCTCGCCACCGGCGACCGGGACCGCGCCGAACGCGTCACCCGGCAGCTCGTCGCCGGGACGGTCTGGGTCAACTGCTTCTTCGTACGCGACCTCCAGGCACCCTTCGGCGGCTCCCGGCACTCCGGCGTCGGCCGAGAGGGCGGCACCTGGAGCTTCGACTTCTACTGCGACCTGAAGAACACCGTGACCGCGCCGAAGGGATGGAAGGACCATGGGTGAGATCGTCGGGGCGGGACTGCTCGCACACGTCCCCACCATCGTGCTCCCCGAGGAGACCCGGCTGGAGCTGAACGAGGGCAAGGAGATCACCCTCGTCACCGGTCTGGAACAGCTCCGCGGGGACGTCTTCGACCGCGACGACTACGACACCGTCGTCGTCCTCGACTCGCACTGGGCCACCACCGTCGAGTTCGTCGCCGCCGCCCAGCACCGCAGGGCCGGCCTGTTCACCTCCGAGGAACTGCCGCGCGGCATGAGCCGCATGCCGTACGACTATCCCGGAGACCCCGAACTCGCCCACAACATCGCGAAGTTCGCGGACAAGCACGGCACCTGGATCACCGCGATCGACGACGACTACCTGCCCGTCTACTACGCCACCATCAACCTCTGGAAGTTCCTCGGAGAGGGACTGCCCGACAAGCGGTGGGTGACCATCGGGGTGTGCCAGACCGGCGACATGGAGGACCACCTGCGCCTCGGCCGGGCCCTCGCCGACGGCATCGCCGCCACCCCCGGCCGCCGGGTGCTGATCATCGCCTCGGGCGCCCTGTCGCACACCTTCTGGCCGCTGCGTGAACTGCGCGACCACGAGTCCAGCGACCCGGCGCACATCTTCACCCCCGAGGCGCGCGAGGCCGACCTGGAGCGCATCGCCTGGTTCAAGGAGGGCCGCCACGACAAGGTCCTCGACACCATGGACGAGTTCTGGAAGTACAAGCCCGAGGCCAGGTTCTTCCACTACCTGATGATGGCCGGCGCCCTCGGCGAACAGGCCTGCGTCGCGAAGGCCCGCCAGTACGGCTCGTACGAGAACTCGATCGGCACCGGCCAGGTCCACCTCTGGTTCGACCGCCCCGCCGACGGCTGGACCGGCGCGGGATCCCCCGCTGCCGCCGCACCCCACAACCCGCACCGACGTTCCTAGGAAGCCGCCATGCCCGAATACCGCCGCATCCTCCTCGACGGCGCCGCCGTCCAGGTCACCGTCGACGGGGACGAACTCGTCGCCGGGGACGGCCGCCGCGTCAAGACCGAGGAGGCGCAGCACCTTCCGCCGGTGGTGCCCTCCAAGGTGATCGCCGTCCACCTCAACCACCGCAGCCGCGTCGACGAGTTCGGGATCACCCTGCCCGACACCCCGACGTACTTCCACAAGCCCACCTCCTCCCTCAACTCCCACAAGGGCGCCATCGTGCGTCCCGAGGGCTGCAAGTGGCTCAACTACGAGGGCGAGGTCGCCATCGTCATCGGGCGGACGGCACGCAACATCTCGCCGGCCGAGGCGGGGGAGTACATCGCGGGCTACACCGTCGCCAACGACTACGGCCTGCACGACTTCCGGGACACCGACGCCGGCTCCATGCTCCGCGTCAAGGGCTCCGACACCCTGTGCCCGCTCGGCCCCGGCCTGGTCACCGACTGGGACTTCCGCGGCAAGAGCCTGCGGACGTACGTCAACGGCGAGGTGGTGCAGGACGGTTCGACCGACGAGATGCAGTGGGACATGCACTACCTCGTCGCCGACATCGCCCGCACGATCACGCTGTACCCCGGCGACGTCCTGCTCTCGGGCACCCCGGCCAACTCCCGCCCCGTGCAGCCCGGTGACGTCGTCGAGGTCGAGGTCGAGGGCCTGGGTCGGCTCACCAACCACATCGTGACCGGCCCGACCGCGATCCGCGCCGACGTCGGCGCCCAGCCCACCGAGTCCGAAGAGGTCCTGTCCACCGCGCTCGGCGGGGACTGGGAGTTCCGCGGAATCCGCCCGCCCCGGCGCTGATGCGGGCGACGCGACCGCGCCGTACCGGGTGTCACGGAGAAGGACGCCCGGTACGGCGCCCCAGCCCCAGCCCCAGCCCGGGCCCTCGGGGCGGGTACGCCGACACGGGCGGGAGCGGGTTCGCCGGCGGGCCCGCGGACCGGTTCCCGGCCCCGGTCTGGCCTGTGCCGGGCCCCGTGAACAGGCGGGTAGGGTCGCAGCCATGACCGAATCCGCCGAGACCCCCGAGGCCCGCAAGCCGCGCCGGCGCATGAACTACGGAGAGGGCCGCGAGGCCCTGCTCAACGCCGCCGTGCGCGTCGTGGCCAGGGGCGGGCTGCGCAGGCTCACCTACCGGGCCGTGGCGGAGGAGGCCGGCACCACGCACGGACTGGTCGTCCACCACTTCGGCTCCCGCGACGCGCTCATCGAGGAGGCCGTCGCGCACGCGATCCGCACCTCCCTCGACACCAGCGCGCTGGAGCCCGGCACCGGCAAGGTCGAGGACTTCTCGGTCGGAGTGTCCGACATGGTCACCGCCGACCCGGACATACAGTCCTTCCAGTACGAACTCCTGCTGGAGGCCAGGCGCCGCCCCGAACTGCTCCCGCACCTGCGCGCGTTGTACGACCAGTACTTCGACGCCACCGGACGCGAGCTGTCCCGCATGCTGCCCGACGGATCCGGGCAGCCGCTCACCCGCCTCGTCTTCGCCGCCCTCGACGGCCTGGTGCTGCACCAGCTCGTCTTCGGCGGCCCCGAGATCACCGACGCCGCCATCGAGGAACTGCGCTCGCTGCTCCGGCTGGTGCAGGAGCGGCACACCGACGCCGAGGGCCGCGACTGAGGCTCCGGACGGCGCGTTGCGAGGCCCTGGACGCCGGTCGTCCGGGGCCTGTCGCGTTCCCGGGAGGGAAACCGGGCCCAGCCCCTTGTCAAACGGATAGTTCCAGCCCAGTATGAGGCAACTCGTTTGGCCTGAAACGAATCCCTCTTCCTCCCTGGCAGGTGATCCGAGTGGACAGTCAGACAGCGGTCGTGAACCAGACCGCGCCCGACGCCCCCACGGCAGGCAAGCTCAAGCCCAACTCGCTCGGCGTTCTGGGCATCCTTTTCTTCGTCCTCTCCGCACAGGCGCCGCTGACCGGCGTCGCGGGAGCGGTCCCGATCGCCGTCGGCGTCGGCAACGGCGCGGGGGCGCCCGCCGCCTACGTGGTGGCGGGTCTGATCACCCTGCTCTTCTCCGTGGGCTTCGTGGCCATGGGCCGGCACGTCGTCGACGCCGGCGCCTTCTACACGTACATCGGCAAGGGCCTCGGCCGGACCGTCGGCACCGGCTCGGCTGGCGTCGCCCTGTTCGCGTACTGCGCGATCCAGGCCGCCATGTACGGCCTGTACGGCGCGACCGTCAACGGACTGCTCGCGCACTACACCGGCCTGGACGTGCCCTGGTGGGCGTGCGCGCTGGTCACGATGGTGATCGTCCAGGTGCTCGGCAGCGCCGGCATCGAGATGGGCGCGAAGGTGCTGGCGGTCTTCGTCCTGGCGGAGTTCAGCATCCTGAGCGTCTTCGCGCTGGTCACCTTCTTCAAGGGCGGCGGGCCCGAGGGGCTGGCCTTCACGGAGTCCTTCTCGCCGAGCGCGGCCTTCGACGGCGCCCCGGGTGTGGCGCTCATGTTCGCCGTGGCGTCGATGATCGGCTTCGAGGCCACAGCGATCTACGGCGAGGAGGCGCGCGAACCCCGCAAGACGGTCCCGCGGGCCACCTACGCGGCCGTCGCCTTCGTCACCGGCTTCTTCGGCTTCGCCTCCTGGATGCTGGTCTCCTCCTACGGCCCCTCGAAGGTGTCCGCGGCCGCGGGCAAGGCCCTGGAGAGCGGCGACTCGACGAGCTTCGTGTTCGCGCCCATCGCCGACCTGCTCGGCACCTGGGTCAACGACGTCCTGCCCGTCCTGCTGGCCACCTCCCTCTTCGCCGGCATCCTCGCCTTCCACAACTCCGCCAACCGCTACCTGTTCTCGCTCAGCCGCGACGGACTGCTGCCCGGCAAGCTGTCGTCGATCAACCGCCGGCACTCGCCCAGCGTGGCCGGCTGGGTCCAGACGGCCGTCGCGGTCCTCCTGGTGGTCCCGTTCGCGCTGGCCGGCAAGGACCCGGTGCTCACCCTGTTCTCGTGGGGCAGCGGCGTCGCCGTCCTCGGCATCATGGCGCTGTACCTGCTGACCTCGGTCTCGGTGGTGGCCTTCTTCCGTCGCGAGCGCCTGGACACCCGGCCGTGGAACACCCTGATCGCCCCGTCCCTGGGGGCCCTCGGCGTGGCCGGGGCGATCTGGCTGATCGTCCAGAACTTCACCACCCTCATCGGCGGTGAGGGGAGCACGGCCCTCGTGCTTGAACTGACCGTCCCGGTGGTCCTGTTGCTGGGCGTCTTGGCGGCACGGTTCACCCGCGACAAGGCGGGTGCCGCCCGAGGCTGACACAGGCCGGGCCGGGTGACCGGCCCGGCCCGTTCCGTCGTATGCCGGTCGCCCGGCCCGGCCCGTCGCATTCCGGGCGCCCGGACCGGTCCGCCGTACGCTCGTCAGCCGCTCCGGTCAGCCGACCGGGCCCGCCATCCGGTCGAGGAACCCGTCGACCAGGCGGCGGGCGTTCGTCCGGGCCAGGGGTTCCATGGCCCGGCTCCGCGCCAGCAACGCGCCGGGGTCCACACCGTGGCGTACGCACTGCTCCGCACCACCGGACTCGATCCAGCCCCGCACCATCGCCGTGGTGATCTCCGGATGGAACTGCACCCCCAGGGCGTGGTCCGTCCGGAACGCCTGGACGCACACCTCGTTGCGGGCCACCACCTCGGCGCCCGGCGGCAGGACGCAGCGGTCGAAGTGCCACTGGAACCAAGGACCCGGCACCACCAGGGACGGATCGTCCGTGGCGACCTCGACCCAGCCGATCTCCGGACGCCGCGACGCCTCCACGTGGCCGCCGAGCGCGGTGGTCAGCGCCTGGGCGCCGAAACAGACGCCGAGCACCGGGACGCCGAGATGGTGCGCCTTGCGCAGGAGTGCCAGTTCGCCGTCGATCCACGTACCGACAGCCGTCCGGTCGTAGACCGACCACGGGGCGCCGAGCGACACGATCACGTCCCAGTCGCCGGCGTCGGGGAAGTCGAACGCGACGTCCGGCGTCCGGTGGCGGTGCTCGGGGACGACCGTCACGACCGTGAGGTCGTACCCGCGCTCCTCCAGCCGGGCGCCGACCAGCCCCGGCTCCGTCACGTGGTCGTGCTGGACGACGAGTGCGCGCACCTGGCGCTCCCCTCCCCGACGGGTCCCAGGACCTGTCGGCAATCGAATCCTCGAGCCCTTGTGATGGCTCCGCCCCGACTCTATCGTTTGGGTTCAAATAACATTTGGGAGGTCTCGCATGACGGACGTCACCCACGAGGAGTGGCTGCTCCGAGCCAAGTCCCTGGAGCATTCCGGCGCCCATCACATCGACGGCGCCGACGAGGGCGGCTCGGGAGCCGCCTTCGCCGCCGTCTCGCCCCGTGACGGCCAGGTGCTCACCCAGATCGCCGACGCCGGCACCGCCGAGGTGGACGCGGCCGTCGCCGCCGCCCGCCGCGCCTTCGACAGCGGCCCGTGGCCACGCCTCGCGCCCGCCGAGCGCGGCGCGACGCTGCTGCGCATCGCCGACCTCCTCCAGGAACGCCGCGCCGACCTCGCGCTCACCGTCAGCCTGGAGATGGGCAAGCCCGTCACCGACGCCCACGACATCGAACTGCGCGCCCTGATCAACACCTTCCGCTGGTACGGGCAACTCGCCGACAAGGTCACCGACGAGTCCCCGCACACCGCCGCGGACGCGCTCGCCCTTGTCACCCGGGAACCGGCCGGAGTCGTCGGCGCCGTCGTGCCGTGGAACTTCCCCCTCACGCTCGCCGGCTGGAAGATCGCCCCCGCGCTCGCCGCCGGCTGCACGGTCGTCCTCAAGCCCTCGGAGAACTCGCCCCTGTCCGCGCTCCTCCTGGGCAGGATCGCCACCGAGGCCGGACTGCCGCCGGGCGTCCTCAACGTCGTGGGCGGCACCGGCCCCGTGGCCGGCCGGGCGATCGGCCTGCACCCGGACGTCGACGTCCTCGCCTTCACCGGCTCCACCGCCGTCGGCCGCCACTTCCTGCACTACGCCGCCGACTCCAACCTCAAGCGCGTATGGCTCGAACTGGGCGGCAAATCACCGAACATCATCCTTCCCGACGCACCCGACCTGGAGAAGGCGGCCGCCACCGCCGCCTGGGGCATCTTCTTCAACCAGGGCGAGATGTGCACGGCACCCTCCCGGCTGCTCGTGCACACCTCGATCGCGGAACAGGTCACCGAGTCCGTCGTACGACGCGCACGAGAGCTGCGGATCGGCGACCCCCTCGACCCGGCCACCGAGATGGGCGCCCTGGTCGGCGAAGCGCACCTGGGACGGGTACAGGACCACATCGCCACCGGCCTCGCCGACGGCGCCCGGCTGCGCACCGGCGGCTCCCGCACCCTGACCGACACCGGGGGCAGCTACCTGGAACCGACCGTCTTCGACCGCGTGGACCCCGGCATGAGGCTCGCCCGCGAGGAGATCTTCGGCCCGGTCCTGTCGGTCCTCACGTTCGACGACGTCGACGAGGCCGTACGACTGGCCAACGACACCGAGTACGGCCTCGCCGCCGGCCTCTGGACCTCCGACCTCTCCACCGCGCACCGGGTCTCCCGCGCCCTGAGGGCCGGCACGGTCTGGGTCAACTGCTACGAGGAGGGCGACCTGACCGTCCCCTTCGGAGGCATGAAGCAGTCGGGCAACGGCCGCGACAAGTCGGCCCACGCCCTGGAGAAGTACACCGAACTCAAGACCACCTGGATCCAGTTGTGACGCGCCCCCTGATCGCCGTACCGGCCCGCTTCTCCGCGACGACCTCCGCCCTGCGATACGCCGCCGAGGTCAACGCCCGTGCCCTGATCGAGGCGGTGTGGCGGGCCGGCGGCGAACCGGCGACCATCCACCCGGCCGATCCCTCCGCCACGGACGTGACCGCGCGCCTCGCCCGCTTCGACGGTGTCCTGCTCCCGGGAGGCGGCGACCTCGCGCCCCACCGCTACGGAGCCGCCGACACCCACGACAGCGTCTACGACGTGGACGACCTCCAGGACGCCTTCGACCTCGAAGTCGCGCGGCGGACCCTCGACTTGGGTCTTCCGTTGCTGGCCGTCTGCCGAGGTCTCCAGGTCGTCAACGTTGCTCTCGGCGGCACCCTGGAACAGGACATGGGCGGCCCCGAGCGCGAACACCGGCACGTCGTGCACCCGGTGGCCGTCGAGCGGGGAACCCTGCTGGAACGGGCCACCGGAGCGCAGAAGATGGAGGCGTCCTGCTACCACCACCAGCGCGTCGAGCGCCTCGGCTCGGGCCTGACGGCCACCGCGCGCGCCGCGGACGGGACCGTGGAGGGCCTTGAACTCCCGGATACCGAAGGGTGGTTCACGGCCGTGCAGTGGCACCCCGAGGACACGGCCCACGAGGACTCCGCCCAGCAGGCGCTGTTCGACGCGCTCGTCCGGGCGGCCGGCGGGGGGCGTTGAGCCGGAGAGGGGCCTTGATCCGGTTGCGGGGTTGCGGGGTTGCGGGGTTGCGCCCGGGGCTACGGGCGCCGGGCTGGTGGTCTGCGGGGGAGATCCCGCAGCCGTCAGCCGTCAGCCGTCAGCCGTCAGCCCTTCGCCCGGCGGCCGCTGCGGCGGGGTGCCGGTTCGGCGCCGTCGAGCAGGGTGAGGCGGCGTTCCTCGCCCTCCTCCTCGACCTGGCGTACGACCTGCCGCAGTCCTTCGGCGACGCTGTGGCAGTCCTCTTCGCTGAGCCGGGAGGCGACGAACGCCTCCTCCTCGTTGAACCGCGGGAACAGGCGCTGCATCAGCGCCTCGCCCTCGTCGGTGAGATCGAGCAGCTTCAGCCGGCCGTCGGAGGGATGACCCGACCGCGTCATCAGCCCCCGCCCCTCCAGGGTCCGCGAGACACCGGTGAGCGTGCCCTTGGAGATCCCGGCCTCCTCGGCGACGTGCCGGGTCTCGGACTCGCCCCAGATCCAGACCACCCAGAGCACGACGAAGGACGTCCAGGTCAGATCCGCGTCGCGCAGGACCGAGTTCTCCAGGTGCTGGCGGACCGCGGAGGCGGCCCGGTAGATGTTCGCGACGACCGCCATCTGCTCGCGGTGTACCGGTAGGCCGCCCAGCTTCGCAGCCGCCAGCTTTTCCGCTTCGGTGATGGACCGCTGGCCGGGCACGGGCACGCTCCCTTTGATCGTTCGGACCCAAATTGTACGGGACGTACCCCACCGGTCCCGAGGAGGCGGAAAACCGGTGGAGGGGGACCGGGCGGGTCGTGCAGGCCGGCACGTGTCGAAGGGGTGTAGCTCAGAGGCCAGAGCGCCGGCTTCCACATCCGGACGTCGCAGGTTCGACTCCTGCCTCCCCTGCCGTGGATTCCCGGAATTTCCTTCCGGCGATGTAGAGAACCCGTAGGTGGCTCCGTTCGTAGGGGAGTGCGTCACACTGGGCGCGCCGAAGATCGAGGAGTTCACGTGCCGAAGTTCCTGCTGATGGTCAACCACGACGGTGGAGAGTTCGAGCAGCCCATGGACGAGTGGGCTCCCGACGACATCACGGCGCACTTCGACTACTACGAGGCGCTGACCGGGGAACTGGTCGAGAGCGGTGAGATGGTGCAGTTCACCGGGCTGGCCGACCCGCGTCTGGCCAGGATCGTGCGCTCGGACGGAGCCTCGGCGCCGGTGGTGACCGACGGTCCGTTCCCCGAGTCCAAGGAGGTCCTGGCCGGGTTCAACGTCGTCGACGTGGAGTCCGAGGCCCGGGCCCTGGAGATCGCCGCCAGGATCTCGGCGGTGCCCGGCCCCGGCGGCGTGCCGACGCGGCAGCCGGTCGAGGTGCGCCGGGTCATGAACGACGTCGCGTTCGACCTGTGACCGACGCTCCGACCGTCGAGGACCTGCTGCGCGAGCTGGCGCCGCAGGTCCTGGGCACGCTCGCGCAGCGGCTGGGGGACTTCGACATGTGTGAGGACGCCGTCCAGGAAGCCCTGATCGCCGCCGCCCGGCACTGGCCCGCGCACGGGGTGCCGGAGAACCCGCGCGGCTGGCTGCTGCGCACCGCGACGCACCGGTACACCGACCGGATGCGCAGCGAGACGGCACGACGGCGTCGTGAGGAACGCGTCGCGAGGGAGCCGTTCCCGGCCGTAGGTCCGGCCGACGACGACACGCTCGCGGTGCTGTTCATGTGCTGCCACCCCGCGCTCACGCCCGCCTCGGCGATCGCCCTGACCCTGCGGGCCGTGGGCGGACTGACCACCGCCCAGATCGCGGCCGCCCACCTGGTGCCCGAGGCGACGATGGCGCAGCGCATCAGCCGGGCCAAGCAGCGGCTGAAGGTGTCATCCGTGCGGTTCGAGGTGCCCGTACCGGGTGCACCGGACTGGCCCGCGCGGCTCGGCTCCGTCCTGCACGTGCTGTATCTCCTGTTCAACGAGGGTTACACCGCCTCGGGCGGTCCGGTCCTGCACCGGGCGGACCTGTCCGGTGAGGCGGTCCGGCTGGCCCGGCAGGTGCACCGTCTCCTGCCGGCCGAGGGCGAGGTGGCCGGGTTGCTGGCCCTGATGCTGCTGACGGAGGCCCGCCGCCCGGCGCGCACCGGCCCGCACGGCGAGCTGATCCCGTTGACCGACCAGGACCGCACACTGTGGGACCGCCGCTTGATCCAGGAGGGTTCGGCGCTGCTGATGGGCACGTTCGCGAAGCGAGGCAGGCCCGGCACCGGCGCGAAGCCGGGGCGGCCCGGCGCGTACCGGTTGCAGGCGGCCATCGCGGCCGTGCACGCCGCCGCCGTTCGCGCGCGGGACACCGACTGGCGGCAGATCCACGGTCTGTACGAGTTGCTCGAACACGTGACGGGCAATCCGCTGGTGACGCTCAACCGCGCCGTAGCCCTCGCGATGGTCGACGGTCCGGCCGCCGCCCTGGCGCTGCTCGACCGACTCGCCACCGAAGGACGCGGTGCCCTCGTGGACCACCACCGGATGCACGCGGTGCGGGCCCACCTGCTGGAGATGGCCGGGGATCCGACACCGGCGACGCACCACTACCGCCTGGCGGCAGCCCTCACCACCAGCACCCCAGAGCAGCGCTACCTCACGACCAAGGCGGCCCGCCTGCACGAGAGTTCACGCCCGACGACCGGATGACCCCTGCGCGCGCGGGTGCTCGGCGGGGCGAACTCGTACGCTTCACCAGCACACCTCCGCCCCGGAAGTCACCGGCAGAGTAAGGAACGCGACATGCCCACGTGGACCCGCACGCTGCGCGAGGCCGGCATCACCGAGCCGGACCTGCGGACCGCGTACGACCGACAGCGGAGGTTCGTACGGCGGTTCAGGACCGCGGAGTATCTGACCGTCCGGCTCCTGCTCCCGGCGCGCCTGCATCCACCGGTCATCGCCGCTGTCGCCTTCATGCACGAGACGGACGAGCGCATCGACACCGGGACACGCGCGGCGCGCGGTGCGGCGCTGGAGTCGTGGGCCTCCGCCACCCGTGCGGCACTCGACGGCCCGACCGCCACCGATCCGACGCTTCGCGCGCTCGTCGACGCGGCGGACCGACACCCCCAACTGAGGCAATCCGTCGAGGACTTCCTACGGGGAGCGCGACACGAGGTCGACTACACGGGCTTCGACACCGAGGACGAGCTCCAGTCCTACGTCGACGGATACTCCCTGCCCGCCTTCATGCTCCTGGTCTGTCTGCTGGAGCGAGCGGACACTGGGAAGGACGAAGTGTTCGTACGGCGTTGCCGTGATCTCATCGAGGCGATGCAGCGCATCGACTTCCTCGACGATCTCGCCGAGGACGCGGGGGAGCGGCAGGTCGGCATCCCGGGCAAGGATCTGGAACGTCACGGCCTGTCCGTCGAGGTTCTGCGGAGCCCCACGGACGCCGTCCGCGCGCGTCTGGGGCAACTGGTCCGGGAACAGGTCGACTTGGCGCGCCCGGGACTGTCCGCGAGCCGTGAGTTGGCCGACTTGGTGCCACCAGGGACGCGCCCCTTCATCACCGCGCTCCTCCAGGTGCAGGAACTCCGACTGGACGCGGTCAGCCGGAAGGGCGGGGGCCTGGCCGACGGCGGCGCGCGTCCTTCCGTGCCGGCGCTGTTGGGCGTACTGGCGCGTCAGTACCGCGCCGCACGGCGGACGAGGTAACGGGCGGCTCGGTGATCCATCGCCCGGCCCGGGTTCAGTGGCTCAGTCCTGGGGAGCCGCGGCGAGCACCGCTCGGCAGTCCGACCAGGCCGCCCGGCTCAGCAGGGGGCGGAATCGGGTGAACAGGGCGAGGAGTTCGGCTCCCCACTTCCGGCGGAAGTCCGGGTCGATGCGGGCGAGGTCGAGTTCGTTGGCGGCGGACAGCTCGGCGAAGTCCCGTAGGAGGTGGGGCTCCGGGGTCTCCGTACGTCCGGTGAACCGATTCCGGAAGCCCCCGTCGGCGTCCGCGAGCGTCGGATAGGTGGCCGTGCGGTCGCATGAGGCGTAGAGGTACACGATGGCTTCGGCCTCGGCGCCGATGACGTCGGTGAGTTCGGAGCGCCTGTCCGGAGACAGCAAGGCGGTGGCGAACCCGTCGGTACCGTAGAAGGCGTGGCAAAGACCCGCCAGTTGAAGCGCGGGACGAGCTCCCCACAAGGCGAGTCTGTCCTGGACACGTTGGCAGTGCGCCAAGAGCGTGCCGCCCGGATGCGCGATGTCCGCGGCGCCGAGCTCGCGCAGCAGGGCGACGGCCTGGTCGGCGGAGGCGGGAGAAGGAGGCATGCGGCGGTGCCCTTCGGTCTCGGGGAATCCACAGGTCGCGCCACCACCGTAGTCCCGGACATCAGGGCATGGGCGCGACCGTCGAGACGCTGTTGTCAGACCCGGGTGACACAGTGCCGGGCCATGGACATCTCCGAGTTCTGGACCACGATCGAGGCCGCGCGGTCGGCCGCCACGGCGGACAGGTCGTTCGCCGAAGTGCTGACCGACGAACTGGCCACCCGTACCAAGGAAGACATCCTGAGCTATCAGGAGCGCTTCGACGAGGCGAGCGGCGCGGTGTACCGATGGGAGGTGTGGGCCGCCGCCTATCTGATCGGCGGAGGCTGTTCGGACGACAGCTTCATGGACTTCCGCGCGGGCCTCATCGCCCAGGGACGCGACTGGTACGAGAAGGCGGCAGCGGCCCCTGACCGACTCGCCGAGCACCCTTCGGTGATCGCCGCGGCCGGGGCGCACCGCGACGAAGCGCTCTTCGACGAGGACGTCAACTACGTCGCCGCCCGGGCGTTCGGGCGCATCACCGGCGACGAAGACGACTTCTACCAAGCGTGGACCGCATACGAGGCCTCACGCGCCCGCTCTCTCCAGGGCGACGACGACATGGGCGAGGACTTCGACTTCGACGACGCGGCCGAGATGCACAGCCGCCTCCCACGCCTGGCGGCCCTGTGCCTGGGCGACATCGCGCACCAGCGGTAGCCGGAACGAGGCACCCGCGGGGCACACCTGAGCGGGCGCGGCATCCGCGCGGTGATCCCCGTGCCGACGGATCATCGTCGCCGTCGGCCGCGGAGGGGCAACCGGGCGGGAGCCGGCCTGCGTTGGAGCACGCGGCCTGGAGGCGTGGAGGGACACGCCCATTGTCAGACTCGGCTGGCAGCATCACCGCCATGACCGCCCACTTCACCACCCCACCGCGGCCGTTCGACATCACCGCGCTCTTCCCTCAACTGGCCCCGCTGGCACGGACGGCGACCCGGCTGCATCCGCGCCCCGGATCCCCGACCGTGCACGACAGTTCCGTCGGCGGGCCGCTCCTGTGGCCCGCCGACGAGCCGTGGCCGTACTGCGACGAGCCGCACGACAGCCGCGCGTCGCTGAGGGTCCTCTCCCCGGGCGACATCCGGTTCTTCCGCCGTGACCGCGCCGCGGCGGCCGGGCGGCTCCGCCATGACCCGGAGGCTCCCCAGTGGACCCCCGAGGAACGCGAGACCTGGAAGCGGATCGGTGCGGGCCGCCCGTGGTTCGACGGCCCGATCCCCCTCGTGTCCGTCGCGCAGCTCTACGCCCGCGACGTCCCCTTCCCCTGCCCGCCCGACGCGGACCTCCTCCAGGTCCTGTGGTGCCCCTTCGACCACGAGATGGCCCACCCGAAGACCGCGCTCTTCTGGCGTTCCTCCGCCACCGTCACCGACGTCCTCGACGCGCCGCCCGAGCCGCCGATCGTCCAGTCGGCGTCCTACCTCCCGGAGCCGTGCCTGTTCTCACCCGAGCAGGTCACCGAGTTCCCCAACCCCTCGGAGCTGAGCCAGGACCTTCAGGACCAACTGGACGACATGAGCCGCTGGGAGACGATCGATCCCGCGCGGTACGACGCGTACGCGGACGACCCCGGCGAGCTCTACCTGAACAACCTCTGCCACGCCCCCGGTTGGAAGACCGGCGGCTGGACCCGCTGGAGTCCCACCGACCCCGTCGACCGCTCCTGCCCCGAGTGCGGCATCGAGAGGGTTCCGCTCCTGACCATCGCCTCCTCGGAATGGGACGGCGGCAGCGAGACCTGGATCCCCGACGAGGAACGGGCGAACCCGACCCCGGTTCCCCTGGGCACCCAGGCCGGCGACTTCACCGAGATCGACATCACCGGCGGCAACAACCTCCAGCTCCATGTGTGCCCGGCGTGCCCGGACCATCCGCACATCGAACTGGTCCAGTGAGCCCTCGCGGACATGCGACCTCGTGCCCGCCGACTCCGCCGACTCCGTCACCGCGGCCGGGCCCGGCCGCGTCGGACCCGACCCGCCGGGCACCGACGTCACCGGCGCCGATCGAGGCGGCAGGGGACTGTCAGTGGCCGGTGGCAGGATCATCGACATGGTCTTCGTACGTACGACTCCGCCGCGGCCCGCCGATGTGGCCGCGGTCTTTCCCGAGCTGGCTTCGTCCGCGCGTCCTGCGATGCGGCTGCATCCCCGCCCGGGGTCGCCCTCGGTCAGGGAGAGCTCGGTCGGCGGGCCGTTGTTGTGGCCGGCCGACGAGCCGTGGCCGCACTGCGAGGACGCGCACCTGCACTTCGACAGTTGGTTCCGCGAGTCGCCTGCCATAGTGCGGCTCGAACGACGTCAGCGGGCCCGGTGGCGCCCCGATGCCGGTGATGTCGAGCCGACGCCCGAGGAGGAGGCGCTCAAGGAACGAAGCGCCGCGAGGCTCGCGGAGCGCCTCGCCGTCAGCCCTCCGCCCGCGGACTGCCCCGTCCCCATGCTGCCCGTGGCCCAGCTCTATCTGCGTGACATACCCCTGCTGCGGCCGCCCGGCGAGGCCGATCTGCTCCAGATCCTCTGGTGCCCCTACGACCACGAACCGGACAACAAGCCGTCGACCGCGCTGTTCTGGCGGTCCGCCGCCGAGGTCGTCGACATCCTCGCCACACCGCCGGAGCCGTTCGAGGCGAACTATCCGGGCTATGTGCCGGAGCCGTGCCTGCTGGCACCGGAAGCGATCACCGAATACCCCGACAGCCTCGATCTGAGCCCGGAGATGCGGCTGATGGTGGAGGACATGAGCAGATGGGAGGCAGCCGGTGTCAGCGTCGACAGCGCCTACGGGGACTATCCGCGGGACTTCTACGACTGCGAGCTCGCCGACGCTCCCGGCTGGAAGGTCGGCGGCTGGCCTCCGTGGGGCCGCACCGACCCGTATCGCCGCCACTGCACTGTCTGCGAGGCGCAGATGGTCCCGCTGCTGACCATCGCTTCCTTCGAATGGAGCGGCGGTGAGGGATGCAGTTGGGCACCGCGCGAAGACCAGGCCGCCGCCCACGCCGCCCGTCGCGGGGGCCAACGCCTCTCGCAGCCGACCGCGGTCGAAGTGGGGAGCACGGACAACATGCAGCTCTACGTCTGCCCGACGTCCCCCGAGCATCCGCACACCGACCTGATCCAATGAGCCGTGGGGGCGGCAGCGGATTCGTCTTCGTCTCTTGAAGACGAGGTCCGGCGCGGGGCCGGTCGCGTCGTCGGGGTTCGAACGCGGTGGCTCGCGGACGGGGCGGAAGCGGTGACGGATCGGGCTCCGGGAGGCCCGGCACGGGAACTCCCTTTATTTCAGCTTCAGTTGTTGACGTCTGGAACGTCCGGGGATACAACCCGGAGAGAGCGCTCTCCGTCTGCTGTTGCTCCGCCCCCACGCACGCCGACCCGGCATGAGGAGATCCCGCATGCAGTCCTTAGCCAGCGCCAGCGCCCTTCCCCGGCGATCGTCGAGCAGAACCGCACGGGCCCGTACCGCCCTCGGTCTCGTCGTCGTCCTGCTCGCCGCCTGCGTCGCCTTCCTGAGCCCGGCACCCGCGCACGCCGCCGATCAACTGCTGTCCCAGGGACGGCCCGCCACGGCCTCCTCGGTCGAGAACGGCTCCTTCCCCGCGGGAGCCGCGGTCGACGGCAACACCGGCACCCGGTGGTCCTCGGCCTTCTCCGACCCCCAGTGGCTGCGCGTCGATCTCGGGTCGGTCCAGCAGATCACCCGCGTCACCCTGAACTGGGAGGCCGCCTACGGCAAGTCCTTCCAGATCCAGACCTCCACCGACGCGAACTCCTGGGCCACCGTCCACTCCACGACGACCGGCACCGGTGGCACGCAGAACATCAACGTCACCGGCAGCGGCCGCTACGTCCGTGTCCTCGGGACGACGCGCGCCACCCCGTACGGCTACTCCCTGTGGGAGTTCCAGGTGTACGGGCCCGGAAGCACCACCCCGCCGGACGACTTCTGGGGCAGCACGAGCGACATTCCCGCCGCGAACAACGCCGTCGAGGTCAAGGTCCTCAACCGCACGAACGGCAAGTACCCCGACAGTCAGGTGTACTGGAGCTTCAACGGCCAGGTCCACTCCATCGCCGAGCAGCCCTACCTCGACATGCCGGCCAACTCCGCGGGCCGCATGTACTTCTACCTCGGCTCACCGGCGAGCTCGTACTACGACTTCATCGAATTCACCGTCGGCAACAACGTGTTCAACGGCAACACCACACGCGTCGACGCCTTCGGGCTGAAGATCGCCATGCGGCTGCACTCCAAGGACGGGTACGACGTCGAGGTCGGTGAGAACCGGCAGACCTTCGCCGAGGACCGCGCCACGACCTTCCAGCGGTTCACGGCCGCCGTCCCCGACCCGTTCAAGGTGCTGGCCCAGACCCAGTCCCCGTACCGGATCATCGCGCCCGGCAGCGACCCGAGCTTCCGCGCGGGCGGCGCCAACGCCAACTACTTCACCGCCTACGCCCAGTCCGTGGGCGTGAACGCGGCGACCTCCGACATCTTCGGCTGCGCGGCGGCCCTCGCGAGCAACCCGAACATGTGCGCCGCGCTCAACCGTCACGTGGCGACCCTGCCGGCCTCCCAACAGGGCGACCCCGCCCAGTACTACAAGGCCGCGCCCGCCAATTACTACGCCAAGTTCTGGCACGACAACGCGATCAACAACCTCGCCTACGGCTTCCCCTACGACGACGTGGCGGGCCAGTCCTCGTTCGTCTCCCACGGCAGCCCGCAGTGGCTCCTGGTCGCCGTCGGCTGGTAGCCGGGGGCCCGCGGTCACGGGGCGGCTCGGCCCCGTGACCGCGGTGAAGGGAACCGGTTCAGCGAAGGGGGTCGATCACGACTCCGGGATTGAGGATCCCGGACGGGTCCAGCACGGCCTTGCCCGCCCGCAGGGCCGCGGCGAACAGGTCCGGGCGCTGCCGGTCGTACCACGGCCGGTGGTCCCGGCCCACCGCGTGATGGTGGGTGATGGTGGCGCCGTTCGCGATGAGCGCCTCGGAGACCGCCTGTTTGATCTCGTCCCACTGCTCTACGGTCCTGCCCCACGTGCCCGCGGCGTAGACCCCGAAGTACGGGGCGGGGCCGTCGGGGTAGACGTGGGTGAACCGGCAGGTCACGACACCCGTGGCGCCGACCTGGCGCATGGCGTCCCGGGCCGCGGCGTCGACGGCCGCGCGGAGTTCGGAGAACCGGTCCCAGGTGCAGGCCGTCTCGAACGTCTCCACGATCATGCCCTGAGCCGCGAGGGCGTCCCGCTGGTAGGGCATCCGCAGGAAGGAGGCGCGCCAGGTGTCGGCGGCCGCGGTCCGCGCGGCCGTGTCCGCGGTGTCGGTGTGGCGCGGCGGCTCCGGCAGGGTGCCCCCGTGATCGCGGCACAGTTCCAGGGCACGTTCCATCCAGGCGGTGACGGGATGATCGGCGGACTCGAAGCCGAGCACGAGGACCGCGCTCGGACTGCCCGCGTTGATGAACGCCTCCATCGGGTCCAGCAGACGGCAGTTGGCCGGATCGAGTCCGGACTGCGCCAGCGCCCGTACGGCCCGGACTCCCGCTTCGTAGTCCTTGAAGGCGACCGACGCCCCCGCCCGCCAACGTGGCCGGTCCTGAAGTCGTACCCAGGCCTGGGTGATGACACCGAGGCTTCCCTCGGAGCCGAGGAACATCCGGTCGGGCGAGGGGCCGGCACCGGAGCCCGGGAGGCGGCGGCTCTCCACGACACCGGCGGGGGTGACCACCCTCAACGACTCGGTGAGGTCGTCGATGTGGGTGAGGCGCGTCGCGAAGTGACCGCCGGCCCGGGTGGCCAGCCAGCCGCCGAGCGTGGAGAACTCGAAGGACTGCGGGAAGAAGCGGAGCGTGTAGCCGTGGGGCCTGAGCTGCTCCTCCAGGTGCGGGCCGAGGGCACCGGCCTGCACCAGCGCGGCCCGGCTGGTCCCGTCGACCTCCAGAACCCGGTTCATGGAGCCGAGGTCCAGGCTGACCACTCCGGCGTACTCCGCACCCGTACGGGCTTCGACGCCTCCCACGACCGAGGTGCCGCCGCCGAACGGCACGACCGCGATGCCGGCGCCGTCGCACCACTCCAAGGTCCGCACCACCTCGGCCTCCGACGTGGGCCGCACCACGAGGTCCGGCACATGGGGCAGCTTTCCGAGCAACGCCCGGACGACGTCACGGAACGCCTGGCCGTGACTGTGCGCCAGCCGGTCGCGGATGTCGTACGACGCCGAGGCGGCCAGCGCCGGGGGAGCCGTGACCCGGCTCGGTGCCACCTCGAACGACTCCACCGGAGGCGCCGGGTTCACGGTCAGGTCCGCGTCCGGAAGCAACTCGGCCGTGCGCCGGGTGAGTTCCGCCCGCTCCGCGCCGGTCACCGCGTCCTCGACGTTTCCCCAGCCCCACCACGAACGCGTCTTGCCGCTCATCGTCTCCCCAGGCGCTTGAATTGAACGTTGGGTAACTTACCGCCCGGTCACTTTGGCATAGGGTGGAGACATGAGCAAGCAGCCGAGGGCGACGCAGGGCGTGGGAACCAAGGGGATGCCGCGCAAGGACCGGGAACGGCTGATCCTGGAGGCCGCCGCCGAGGAGTTCGGCGCGAAGGGCTACGCGCGCGGGTCGACCGCGCACGTGGCGGCGCGGGCCGGCATCACCAAGCCGATGATCTACGAGTACTTCGGATCGAAGGACAGCCTCTATCTGACCTGCCTCGACCAGGCGGGCACCCGCCTCGTCGAAGCCGTCGGGTCCGCCCAGCGGGGGCCCTCCGACCTCTCGCGCGCCGTACGCACCCTGGAGGCCGTCTTCCGCGCGCTCGAATCGCGACTGCACGACTGGGAACTCGTCTACGACGGGACGCTCCCGGCCGAGGGCCGGCTGCACGATGCCGCGGCCGTGTACCGGAGGGAACTCAACCGGATGGGCGCCGTCGGTGTGTCCGAGTTCCTGCACACCTCCCCGGCCGTGGAACCCCTCGACGCCGACCTCGTCACCCATCTCTGGTACGGGACCGTGAGCGCCGCCGTCGCCTGGTGGCGGCACCACCCCGAGCAGACGGCCGACGAGATGGCCGCCCGCTTCGAACGCATCGTCGCCGTGCTCTGCCCGGATCTGTGGGCGACCCCGGAGAGCCCGGAGAGCCCGGAGAGCCCGGAGAGCCGTACGAGGTGACACCCGGGGCATCCGGCACGCCCGGGGGATCATCGGACAACCGCTCGGCCTAGCAGACCGGGCGGCGCTCCCGCAATCCGCGCGATGCCGACTGACGTGCCGACGGTTGTGGTGTCGGACGCCATGTCACGGCGGTCACAGGCGGTCGACTCTGGGGTTCCGCAAAGCCCCGCGCGACGGAGTCAGGGACGGCTCCGTACGTGCGGGGGCCGGACACCCCAGACAAGGAGCCGCCGTGCAACGCCCCACTCCGCCCCGAACGCGCCGGAACAGGCCGGCCCCGCTGCTGAGCCGCCTCCTCACCGTCGTGGCCCTCGTCCTGGGGGTGGCCCTGACCGGCCCGGCGCCCGCAGCGCAGGCCGCCGTGCCGGTCACCCGGGTCACCGACTTCGGCTCGAATCCGGGCCAGTTGAACATGTACGTGTACCGTCCGGCGTCCCTGCCCGCGAAGCCGCCCGTGGTCGTCGCCCTGCACGGGTGCACACAGAGCGCTCAGGTCTACGCCGACAACTCCGGACTGCCCGCGCTCGCCGACCGGGACGGCTTCGTCCTCGTGCTCGCCGAGACGACCTCCTCGAACAACGTCAACAAATGCTTCAACTGGTTCCAGACGACGGACAACCGACGCGGACAGGGCGAGGCCCTCTCCATCAGCCAGATGGTGAGCCACGCCGTCGCCGCCTACGGGGCCGACCCCGGTCGGGTGTACGTCACCGGCCTCTCCGCGGGCGGCGCCATGACCTCCGTGATGCTGGCCGCCTACCCCGATGTCTTCGCCGCCGGCGCGGTCGTCGCCGGTCTGCCCTACGACTGCACCCGCGACAACAGCCCGTACACCTGCATGAACCCCGGAGTCGACCTCGCCCCGAGCGCCTGGGCCCAGCGGGTCCGCGACGCCTACCCCTCGTACGGCGGTCCCTGGCCCCGTACGGCGATCTGGTACGGCGAGCAGGACACCACCGTCGTGCCGCGCAACGCCACCGAGCTCCGCGACCAGTGGACGGCGGTCCAGGGGCTGTCCCAGACCCCCACCCGCAGCTCCGTGATCGGGCCCGACTCCACCCGGCACGACGAGTATCTGGCGGCGGACGGCACGGTCGCCGTCGAGGTCGACGCGGTACCGGGCATCGGGCACGGCACCCCGGTCGAACCGGGCAGCGGTGCCCAGCAGTGCGGAGCCACCGGCGCCCCCTACTTCCTTGACTCGATCTGCTCCGGCTACTGGATCGCCCGCTTCTTCGGCCTCGAAGGCTCCGGATCCGGCGGCGGCTCGCTGCCCGCACCGACGGGACTGGCCACGACCGCGGTCACCGACACCGGCGTCGGCCTGACCTGGGGCGCGGTGAGCGGCGCCGCCGACTACGCCGTGTTCCGCGACGGCGACCCGGTCGCAACGGTGAGCGGTACGTCGTACACGGACAGCGGACTGAAGGCGGGCACGACGCACACCTACGCGGTCGCCGCGCGCGACAACACCGGTGCTGCGGGCCCCCGTTCGGGGACGGTCACCGTCACGACCACCGGCGGCGCCACCGCCGCCTGCTGGACGAGCAGCAACTACGCCCACGTCCAGGCCGGCCGGGCCGTCACCAGCGGCGGCTACACGTACGCCAAGGGCTCCCAACAGAACATGGGTCTGTACAACACCTTCGTCACCCACACCCTGAAGGAGTCACCCGTCGGCACCTACACCATCGCCGACGGCGGCTGTCCCTGACCGGACCTCAGGTTGCTTGAAGACGACCGAATGCGGACCGCCATGGTGGCCGACCCCGCTCCCGCCCCCGCCATCATGGCGGCCCCGCACATGTCCCCACCGGGCCTCCCCTCACTGGCCTCCGGCGCGTCCACCCCACTTCTCCCGCCCCACTTCACCCCACCCCACTCGGATGCGAGGTCCCTGATGCCGCACCCCCGTACGGACGCCACCTCACCCGGCGGACGACCGCCCCGATGGCGGGCCGCGCTCTGCGCGCTCGTGCTCGCGACCGCCGGTTCGGGCGTCCTCGCGTCAGCCAGCCTGTCGCCCGCCGTCGGCGGCCACGGCCCGCACACCGAGCCCTGTTCCACCGGCGGCCATCCGCGGGTCCCCGGCGCCGCCCACCAAGAGACCTTCTGCCTGGACGAGTTGACCACCGCCGGGACCGTGGCCTCAGGCCACACCGACCCCGCCGACTACGCGGGTCTGACACCCAAGGACCTGCCGACGCCCAGCGGCGTGCCCGGGACCCAGATCGACGGCTACTTCCCCGACACGTCCACCACCAACACCAACCACGGCTGGAACCACGACGCCCAGTTCGTGATCCGGCTGCCCGACCACTGGAACGGCGGACTCGTCGTCGCCGGGACACCGGGCAACCGCGAGCAGTACGCCAACGACCGCGCGATCTCCGACTGGGTGCTCGCACGCGGCTACGCCTACGCCGCCACCGACAAGGGCAACACCGGTCTCGCCTTCCACCGCGACGGCCGCCGCCCCGGTGACGCCGTGAGCGAGTGGAACACCCGGCTCACCCAGCTCACCCGGGCAGCCCGCACGGTCGTCAAGGAGCGCTACGGGAAGGCCCCGTCCCGCACCATCGCCACCGGCATCTCCAACGGCGGCTACCTGGTCCGCTGGCAACTGGAGAACCACCCCGAGCTCTACGACGGGGGAGTCGACTGGGAGGGCACGCTCTGGAACTCCGACGGCGGCCTGCTCGGCTTCCTGCCGGCCGCCCTGCGCGCGTACCCGGACTACGCGGCCGGCGGACCCGGCGCCGACGCGGCCCGGGACGCCCTGCACGCGGCCGGCTATCCGGCCGGGTCGGAGTTCCTGTGGCCGTACCACTACAAGACCTACTGGGACCTGACCCAGCGCATCTACCGCGAGGAACTGGACCCCGGCTACGACGGGGCGACCGAGGCCGGAACCCCCTTCTGCGCCTCCGGAACCCCCGGCTGCGACGCCGACTACGACTACGGCACGCGACCGCGGTCCGTGCACCGGGCCGTCGACCGCATCGCGCTGACCGGACGCATCGGCAAGCCCCTGATCACCCTTCAGGGAACGCTCGACGTGCTGCTGCCGATCAGCCGTGACGGTGACGTCTACGCCCGCATGGTGCGCGAGGCCGGGCGGGGCTCGTTGTTGCGGTACTACCGCATCGCGGACGGGACCCACACCGACTCGCTCGTCGACGCCTTCCCGGACGAGCTCCGCCCGATGACCCCCTGCCACCGCTCCGCCTTCGTGGCACTGGAACGCTGGCTGACCGGCGAGGAACGCCCTCCGGCCGGCCACACCGTGCCGCGTCCGGCCGACGCGGACGCCTCGGCGCTGCTGACCGAATGCCCCTTGGAATAGCCGCGTCGGGCCCGGTGGTGCCGTACCGCCTCACGGGGAGCCTCGGCACCGGCGTCCCCATACGCCGTCGGGCGTACCGGTGACGGGAACCGGGTCTCGGCCTTCGTCTCCTGCCTTAACCTGACGCGTATGAACGCACCGGGGGACATGATCGACGAGCGCTTCGAGTTAATCGATCGGCTGGGCAGCGGGGGTATGGGCACGGTGTGGCGGGCCCGCGACACCGTGCTGGACCGGGACGTCGCCCTCAAAGCCGTACATCCGGAGGCGGAGGCGTCCCAGGCGGTCCGCGAACGGGTCATGCGCGAGGCGAAGGCCCTGGCACGGCTCAGCAATCCGCACGTGGTGACCGTCCACCAGATCGTCGACACACAGCCCCACCCGTGGATCGTGATGGAGCTGGTGCCCGGCCGGTCGTTGCAAGAACGCCTGTCCGACGGGTTGTTGAGCCCGGTGGAGAGCGCGCGCATCGGCCGGCAGGTGCTCGCCGCCCTGCGAGTCGCCCACGCGGCGGGCATTCAGCACCGGGACGTCAAGCCGGCCAACGTCCTGCTCCGTCCCGACGGCCAGGCCGTGCTCACGGACTTCGGCATCGCCGCGCTCCAGGGCGCGACCGCCCTCACGGTCACCGGTGAACTCGTCGGCTCTCCCGAGTACATGGCCCCCGAGCGCATCCGCGGCCACGGCGACGACCCGGCCTCCGACCTGTGGTCCCTCGGGCTGCTCCTGTACGTGTGCGTGGAGGGTGTCAGCCCGCTCCGCCGAGTGAGCACGCTCGCCACCCTGGCCGCCGTCCTCGACGACCCGGTTCCGCCGCCCGTGCGCTCCGGCCCCCTCTCCGAGGTCCTGCAGTCCCTCCTCGTACGCGACCCGGCCGCCCGCCCCGACGGCGCGCGCCTGGACGCGATGCTGGCGCAGGTCGAGTCGGGCGCCTCACCGCGGTGGGACCCGCCGACCCTGACCGCGGCGTCGATCCCGGCCCCGCCCGTCCTGACACCGCCCGTCCCCGCCCCATCCTTTCCGGCCCCGTCCTTCCCGGCTCCGCTCACCCTGCCGGATTCCCCGGTCCCCGGACCTCCGCACCGGAATCGCGGAGCCGTCATCGCCGTCGCGCTCACCCTGACCGTCGTCGCGATCACCGCTCTGGTGCTCACCCTCGGCCCGTTCGGCGGCGACAAGCCCTCCGACCGGGCAGCGGGCTCCACGCCGAGCACGTCCGCCGCACCCGCCACCACACCGCAGAGTTCGCAGCCGCAGCGGAGTCCGAGTCCCGTCGCCGCGCCCAGTGACGTGGTGGCGTCGAGTCCCGCCCGTGGTGACGTGGTGGCGTCCACCCCCGCACGTCCCGAGGTGTCGTCGCCCGCTCCGGCGGCGTCCGGTCGCTGGATCGCCCAGCTCTCCTCCGAACCCTTCTCCGCGGGTACCGCGTCCCGCGACCGGCATCTCGCGGACATCCGCCTCTCGGTACCGGAAGCGCTCGTGCTGCGCAGCGACGACTACGCGCCCCTGCGCCCGGGCTACTGGGTGATCTACGCGCCCGGTCCGTTCGCCGACAACAGCGCGGCCCTCGCGTTCTGCGCGGAACGCGGCCGCACGACCACCAACAGCTGCATCGGCCGCTACATCAAGGGGCGTGGCTGAGCCGACACCGTTTCAGACGTGCCCCGGTGCCGCCTCCGTGGTCGCCGGGTTCGCCCGCGTGTGCCGGGGGAGGAGCAGCGGGGTCGCCAGCAGGAGCACGCCGGCCAGGGCGATGGCCGTGCGCGGGCCGAGCAGGGCGCCCAGTACGCCCCACAGGGCCGTCAGGAGCGCGGTCGCGCCCTTGGTCGTGACCGCCCAGGCGGTCAGCGTGCGGGCGACCCGGTCCGTCGCGGTGCGTTCGAGGCGGTAGGTGGAGCACACGGGGTTGAAGACCCCGCAGCAGAAGATGAGCCCGAGCTCGACGCCCGTCACCAGCAGCAGTCCGCCGGTGCCCGGTCCCAGGAAGGCCAGGCCGAGCGGCCAGACGGCGCGCAGCGCCCCGGACGTGACCAGGACCCGAGTCTGTCCGAACCGGGTGACCAGCGGCCGGGCCAGCCGTGATCCGAGCAGGCCGCCGATCGAGGGAGCGGCGAAGGCGAGGCCGTACTGCCAGGGCGCGAACCCGAGCCGGCCGAGCATCAGGACGGCCAGCAGCGGCTGGGCGGCCATCACCAGGCCGTTGAACAGGGCCGTGTTGAAGAACAGCGGACGCAGGGTGGGGTCGGCGAGGATGTACCGCCAGCCGTCGAGCAGGTCCGAGGCCCGCGGTCGCGCGGCCGCCCGGCGTTCGGGCCGCGGCTCGTGGCCGCCCGTCGCGCGGACGCCCAGGGCGGAGAGCAGGTAGCTGACCCCGTCGGCCACCACCGTCGCCACCGGACCGAGAAGCCCGATCGCCGCGCCGCCCAGGGGTGGTCCCACGATCGTGGTCGTCCAGGCCGTCGACTCGAACCGGGCGCCCGCGACCAGCAGGTCCTCCGCCGCCACCAGCGTCTTCAGATAGGCGCCGGAGGCGGCACGGAAGGCGATGTCGGCCGCGGCGACGACGATCGAGACGAGCAGGAGCTGTACGAAGGTGAGCACACCGAGCGCGAACGCGGCGGGGATCGTCAGCAGCGCCGCGAACCGCACCAGGTCCATCGCCACGAGCACCGGCCGCTTGCGCCGGAACTCCATCCACGGGCCCAGCGGAACCGCCATGGCCGCGCCCACGGCCGCCCCCAGGGAGGCGAGCAGGGCGACCTCGGCCGCGCTCGCGTTCAGCACCCGGATGGCGATCAGCTCGAACGAGCCGAAGGCGAGCCAGGTGCCGAGCGCGCTCGTCCCGTACGCGGCCCAGAGCCACCCGAACGGCCGCCCCAGCCGATGCCCGCTCCTCATGCCCGACAGCCCTCGCACCGCGTCCCTCTCACCTCGCCCCTCGTCCCGCGCCGCACGACCGGTCCGCGTGCGAGGACATCAAAGCGAGCGCCGTGACCGGGGATCAAACAACCGCGTGACCGCGCGCCACAACCAACGGTTGTAGGGCTAGGGTGGGCCCGTGGACCTCGACACCGTCCGGACGTTCGTCGCCGTCGCCGACGCGGGGCAGTTCCAGGAGGCAGCCGCCGAGCTGGCGGTCACCCAGCAGGCCGTCTCCAAACGCGTCGCCGTGCTGGAGCGGACCCTCGGGGTGCGCCTGTTCACGCGCACCCCGCGAGGCGCCGAGCTCACCATCGACGGCCAGGCGTTCCTGCCCCACGCGCGTGAGCTGCTGCGTGTCTCCGAACGCGCTGTCGCGTCCGTGCGCACCGGCCGCCGTCCCCTGCGCGTCGACATCATCGCCTCACGCGGGGCGGGCTCCGGCCTGATGCGCGGCTTCCACCGCACGCACCCCGAGGTCGACCTCGACGTGGTGATGCTGTTCGAGATCGACACGGCCGTCGCCGCCATCCGGTCCGGTGCGATCGACGCGTCCTTCCGCGCCGTCTCCGTGCCGGGCCGGCCCCTGCCCGAGGACATCGAGTCGGTACGCGTGCTCGACGAGCCGCTCCACCTGCTCACCGGCCCCGCCCACGCGCTGGCCGGGGCCCCTTCGGTCACCGTCGCCGAGCTCGCCGGTCACCGGATCTGGATGCCGGGCATCGTCCCCGGGACCGAGTGGGCCGCGTACTACGACGACCTCGCCGCCGAGTTCGGGCTCACCATCGAGGCGACCGGTCCCAACTTCGGCTCCGACGCGCTCCTCGACACCGTCGCCGACACCCCGGCGCTCGCCACGTTCATGGGCGAGCGCACCCTGCCCGGGCTGTCGCCGGGAGGTGCCCCCGGCACCTGGCGCGACGAGCGCGGCCTGCGGCTGATCCCGGTGACCGATCCGACCCCCGTCTACCCGCACTCGCTCCTATGGCACCGGGACAATCCGAACCCGGCGCTCGCCACGCTCCGCGCCCACCTCGCCGCGCAGACGGCCCGCCACGACGCGGCCGGGACCTGGACGCCGGGCTGGGTGCTCCGGCGCTGAGCGCGGCGGCCGCGCTCGCCTCAAGCGGCAGGGGGTCCGTCGCCCGCCGCCCGCAGGACCTCGTCCAGCGATGTCGCCCGGTGCCCGGTCAGGTCCTCCACGGCGGTGGTCACGGTGGCGAGGGAGCCGTCGGCGATCGCCGTGTAGGTGGACACCCATGCGTCGAGCTGCCAGTCGGGTGCCCCGTACGCCGCCCGGGAGGCGTACGCCTCCTCGGTCGTCTCCGGGACGTAGGTGACCGGGCGGCCGCCGACGGCGGTGAGGACGCGGGCGACGTCCGTGAGGGTGAGTGCCTCAGGTCCCGTGAGCTCGTAGGCGCGGCCGGTGTGCGGACGCGGATCGCGCAGCACCGCCACCGCGGCGTCGGCGATGTCGTCCTGGGCGATCAGGGCCGCTCGGCCGTCACCGGCCGGTCCGCGGATCGCGCCGTCGGCGCCCACGAGAGCGGGCATGAAGTCGGCGTACAGGTTGTCGCGCAGGAAGGTGAAGGGGATCCCGGCGGCGCGGATGTGCTGTTCGGTGTGCCAGTGGTCCCGGGCCAGCGTGAAGGTCGCGTCGGGCGCGGCCCCGTAGAAGGAGATGTACACCAGGTGGGCGACCCCGGCCTGGGCCGCGGCGTCGATGAAGGTGCGGTGGTCCCGCAGCCGGTCGGGGGCCTCCGAGGCCGAGACCATCAGCACCCGGTCGGTGCCACGAAGGGCGGCCATGAGGGCTTCGCGGTCGTCGTAGGAACCCGGTACCGCGACCGCGCCGGGGAGCTGCGGCGCGCGGGAGGGGGTGCGGGACGGCAGGGTCTGGGCGATGCCGGCGGCGGCCAGCCGACGCGCGATACGCCCGCCCAGGCGGCCGGAGGCTCCGGTGATCGCGTAGGTGGCATCGGTGGGAGCCAACGTTCTCCTCCTGGAGCGGGTACGGGGCGCCTGCCGCGCCGGGGGCGCCGACCGCGCCGAGACGGTGGAAGGGGGCGAAGCGGTACGAGACGAGTGTGACGCCGGAGGCCGGCGGACGCGTACGACCCGGCGCACGAGTCGCCTCAGGTCACGCCTCCGGCATGCTCAGCCATCGGCCCGGGTGTCCCGGGGGCAGTTGGAGATCCTCGCGTACGGCCGCGTAGAAGCCCTCGCGGCCGACGCGTTGACGCTCCAGGAGCGCCTGCCACGCCTGTGGGTCGCGGGTGCCCGCGCGCTGGAACCGTTCCATCTCCATCACCACGGTCACCCATTCCCGGGCCCGGTCCACCACTGCGCGGCTGCCCAGCATGAGCAGGGCCTCGCCCGGCGGATCGCGGTCGTCGGTGGCCCGGGCGAGCAGCGGTTCGGCCTCGTCCAGGGGCAACGGGTGCGGATGCGGGTCGTTGCCCAGGTGGGCGGCGACCCGGTAGGTGAGCGTCACCGACTTCTTCAACGACCGCGCGTACTCCGAGTACACGGCGAGGCGCCGCTCCTCCCACCGGCTCGCCCGGTCGCGCTTGAACCGGTCGCGATCGCTGCGCACCAGGGCCAGATAGGAGCCGAGCGCGCCGATCACGACGCCTATGAGAGCCGGGAGTTGCTGAAGAAACGCGGACATGATCGAACCGTACCGAGCGCGGAGTCCGGGTGAGCGACGAGCGGCCGATGAGCTCCTTCATTTTCTCCGTCCTCGGCCCGGGGCCGTCCCGACGGGGGTTCGCTCCCGGGGAGTACACCTGGTGCGGCCGGGGCGGGATGGCCCAAGCTGGCCCGCATGGACTGGTTGCCACTGCTCTCCACCCTGGCCGGGGCCGCGATCGGGATCGGCTCCACCCTCATCGCCGACCGGAACCGGTGGAAGCGCGAGGACGTCAAGGACGGAGTCCGCCTCCGGCTCGACGTCTACACGCAGTACACCACCACCGTGAAAGTCCTCGGTGAGACCCTGCGGGCCCTGGCCGAGCGTCAGCACGCCTCCGACGACGAGCGGGCGCTCGCGCTGCGCGAGGCGTTCAGGGACTCCGGCATAGCCGTCGCGTCGGAACGGATGTGGCTCACGGCGCCCGAACCCGTCGTCAAGGCCTCCAACAGCGTGTTCCACTGCCTGCGCCACATCTGCGACGGCTACATCGACGGCACCGCCGTCAGCAGTCCGCAGGACCGCGCCCGCTGGGAGGCACGCGGCAAAGCGGCCGCGAGGATGCGCAAGCTGATGCGTGAGGACCTCGGAGTCGGCCCCCTCACCGAACGCCACAGCCCCCTGCTCGACGACTACACCGACCCCGTCGCGCCGTGACGCCGACGGTGGCGCCGACGCCGTGAGGTGACACGCCGGGAAGTGTGCCGTGGTCGCTGACCGGGACCACGGCCTCCTGCGGGGAGAGCCGGCGAGGCCGGTGTTCCCCGCAGGGGCTCGGGTGGATGCACCCGCCGGCGACGTCGGTCAGGACAGGAGCTCGACGTATCCGTCGGTCCCGTGCACACGGATCCGCTGCCCGTCCCGGATCCGCCGGGTGGCCCCCTCCACGCCCACGACGGCCGGCAGCCCGTACTCCCGGGCGATCACCGCGCCGTGGGTCATCAGACCGCCCACCTCCGTCACCAGGCCCGCGACCGCGACGAACAGCGGTGACCAACTGGGGTCGGTGAAGGGGGTGACCAGGATGTCGCCCGGTTCGAGAACGGCGTCCGCCATGTCGAGGATGACGCGGGCCCTGCCCTCGATCGTCCCGGCGGACACGGGCAGGCCGACCAAGGAGCCGTCGGGTGCGTCGTCGCGCCGGTAGGCCCCGTTGAGTGCCTCACCGTCCGAGGTGAGCACCCGGGGCGGGGTGAGCGCCTGGTACGAGCGGAACGCCTCCTTGCGCCGCTGGACGAGCCGGTCGTCCACCCGGTTCGTCCGGACGACCTCGTGCACCTCCTGGAACGTGAGGTAGAAGACGTCCTCCCGCTCGGCGAGCACGCCCGCCCGTACGAGGCGCTCCGCCTCCTCCAGCAGGGCCCGCTTGTAGACGAAGGAGCGGCTGACGATGCCGTACTTCGGGTACTCCCGGTATCCGGCGAAGGCCCGGACCTGGTCGATCATCCGCTTGGTCGCGTCGGCCCTCCGGTCCCCGTCCGGCAGGGCCCGCAGGCGTGAAAGTACGTCCTGTTCCTTTTCCCGCGCCCGGTGCCGCCCCTGCTCGAAACGCCGTTCGGCGGCGCCCTGTTCGAAGTTCCTGACGTTGTCGAGGATCACGGGTACGAGCGTGGCGGGGCGCTCGCGCCAGCGTGGCCGCGTGATGTCGATCTCGCCGACGCAGCGCATGCCGTACCGGTCGAGGTAGGTCTCGATGGCGTCGCGGGCCTCGGTCCCGCCGGGGAGCTTCGGCAGCTCGTCCAGGAAGCCGTCGTCCTCGACGCCTTCCAGGAACGCCACCACCTCCGGCCGTGCGCGGATCACGTCGGCGACGTCGAGCAGGTCCAGGCCCATCTCGGAGGTGATGTTGTCGGGAGCGGACAGGGTGAGCGTGTCGGCCGCGTTCTTCTCGCCCAGCCACTCCAGCAGCTTGTCGTTGAGCCACCAGGTGGCCTCCATCCCCGCCATGATGGCCCGGATGTTCAGCGGATCACCGAGGACCCGCTTGTGCTCCTCGAAGGCCTCCAGCAGGAAGTCGAACAGCGCCGGTCCGGTCTTCGCGCGGATGTCGCGCTCCAGAGCGGCGACGGACGCCCGGCTCCGCTCGACGAGTTCGGTGACGATCGCGGGATCGGCCTCGGCCGGGGTGGACTCGGCGGCCGCCGGGGGCCCGCCGGGAGTCGTGTCGGGGAGCGAGGGAACGAAGTCGTCACGTTCGAGGACGGTCTCCAACGCGCTTCTGACCAGTGGGTCCCCCTTCCCCATGAGGTCCAGGAGGGCGGTCCGGCCGGCGGGTGAGGCCAGGCGCGGGGTCACGTCGACGAAGAGTCTCCCGCCGGCCTCGTGCATGGGCACCATGGCGGTGAGCTGCCACATGGAGTACCCCAGCGGCTTCATGGCGTCGGTCATCATCTGCTGATGGCCGACGGAGACGTAGACGTGGTTCTCCCGGTCGTCGGCCTTCGGGACGGGGAACAGCGTCGTGACGGGCCGGCTCTGCACGATCAGGAAGTCGTCGTCGGCCAGGCACCATTCGATGTCCTGGGGGCAGCCGAAGTGTGCCTCGATCCGCCGTCCCAGGCGTACGAGCCGTACGACCTGCTCATCCGTCAGCGCCGGTCGCTCCTGCCGCCGTGCGTCGATCGCCACTTCCCGCGTACCACCGGCGGGCAGCGCCTCGACGGCACGCTGTTTGGCGCCGATCGTCCTCTCGACGACCTCGTCGTCCCGCACCTTGAAGACATCCGGGTTCACCAGTCCCGAGACCAGTGCCTCGCCGAGACCGAACCCGGCGTCCACGGTGGAGACCTTCCGGTCGCCGGTGACGGGGTCGGCCGTGAACAGGATCCCGGACGCGTCGGGGAACACCATCCGCTGGACGACCAGGGCCATGCGGACCGCGCGGTGGTCGATGCCGTTCCGCCGGCGGTAGGTCACCGCCCGCTCGGTGAACAGGGACGCCCAGCAACGGCTGATGTGCCGCAGGATCTCCGCCGGTCCCACCACATTCAGATACGTGTCCTGCTGACCGGCGAAGGAGGCCGTCGGCAGGTCCTCCGCCGTCGCGCTGGACCGGACGGCGTACGCGGCCCGCTCGTCGCCGTGCCGGGCCAGCGCGCGGGTGATCTCCGCCGCGAGGTCACCCGGGACGGCGATCTCCTCGACGGTCCGGCGGATCCGCGCGCTGAGCGTACGGATCGCCTCCCGGTCGTCCGGTTCCACACCCGACAACGCGTCGAGCTGGTCGTCGAGCGACGGCTCCGCCGCCATGATCCGGCGGAACGCGTCCGTCGTCACACAGAAACCGGCCGGCACACGGACGCCTTCGATCTCCCACAGCCCGCCCAGATGCGCGCCCTTGCCGCCGACGACCGCGATGCTTGTCCGGTCCGCCTCTCGAAGATCCAGCACGTACCGCTCGTGCCGTTCGTACCGCTCGTGTCGTCCGAGCTGCTCTGTCATCGTGATGCCTCCGGGGCGGCCGTGCCGTGTCGTCCTGCGTCGTCCGGTCACTGGCGCCCCCGCTCTGTCGAACCTCTTGCCGAACACGTCGTCATCCCTCGTTGCCTTCCCGCTGACGCGGCGTCCGGCCGCTCCGCCAGTCGGGCGGCGCGCGCCCCGCGCCTTCGCGGGCCGGGGCACAGAGCGACGATTGTGCGCGCCGACCGGGGCCTTGCGGCAAGCCCCCCAGTGCGCTATACCTTGAGACAGGCAAGGAGAGGGCTCTCCTTGCCTTTGTCGTTTCCGCGCTCCCGTCGTCTCAGGCCACGAGCAGGCGGAGTCCGAGTTCCGCCGCGTCGAGGGCGACGAGGTCGCGGTTGCGTTCGGCCCACCGGCCCGAGGACAGGTCGTCGCGCAGTCGTGTCACGGCCCGCCGCTCGGCCTCCGGCCCGACCCTGGTCCATACGGACACCGCGCGGCGCACGGACTCCTCCAGATACGCCTCGGGCCTGCGCCAATACGCCTCGAAGAATCCGTCGGCACAGTCCCACGGGATGAGCACCGGCTCCGCCCGGCCCCCGATCGCGTCGGTCAGGTCGGCCAGCGAGGGCCAGTCGGTCAGCAGGTCGGCGAACTCGGGCAGATAGTCGCGGATGAGCCAGAACCGCTCGCGCCAGGCCGGGCTCCCGGCGTCGTACGTGACCACCACCACGCGCCGGGCCACGCGCCGCATCTCGCGCAGCCCGGCGATCGGGTCCCGCCAGTGATGGACGGTGCTGAACGCCATCGCCGCGTCGAAGGATCGGTCCTCGAACGGGAGGTTCTCCGCGCTCGCGGCCACACAGCGCGCGGCGTCCGCGGGGCGCTGGGCCCGCATGACCGCCGACGGTTCCACGGCGGTCACCTCGCGGTCCGAGGGTTCGTACGAGCCGGTGCCGGCGCCGACGTTCAGCACCGTCCGGGCGTCCCCGAGCGCCTCCCAGACCCGTGCGGCGATCCGCGGCTCGGTCCGCCGGGTCGCCGGGTACGCGGACCCGATGACGTCGTACAACGTGGCTCCGAACATGGTCAGTTGGTCCTCCGGTGTCGTCCTGATCCCCATGGCCCGTGCCTCCAGTTCCCTGTCTATCGCCGTCACCATGGCCGCCGCGCGGTCCCGTTGGTCCAGCAGCAGGCCGCGCAACCGGTGCAGGTGCGCGACCGTGTCGGTGGCCGGGTCGTCGACCAGATCCGCGATCTCCCGCAGTCCGAAGCCCAGCCGCCGGTAGGCGAGCACCTCGCGCAGCCGCTCCACGTCGGCCGCCGCGTAGGCCCGGTATCCGACCGCGGTCCGCGCGGACGGCCGTACGAGGCCGATCTCGTCGTAGTGATGCAGCGTGCGGACGCTCACGCCGGCCAGCTCCGCCACGCGTCCCACGGTCAGGTGTTCCTCCACGCCACCGACCATGCGGCATCACGTCGCGTGAGGGTCAAGACCGGGGCGACGGATACGGTCTTGTCAACGCGGGTGCGGAGCTTGATAGTTGACCCGTTCCACGGTGATCCGCTCCATCGGGGTGGTACCGATGACCGTGGGAGTGGTAGCGACGACCGGGGGGCAGCATGACGCGGGGTGCCGGGATCACGGCGGAACTCGGTGACAGACGGGGGAGTTACCCGATAGCCGGTGTGACGGGCGCTGTTCTGCAGATGTTCCGGCGCCTGACCGTGCTGTTCGTTCTCGTCTTTCTGGGATTCCTGATCTTCAAGAGGCCTCATGGTGGGCTCTCCAAGGGGCTGATCGCGACAGCCGTGATCCTGGGCCTGATCGGGCTGCGGATCGCCTGGGGCCGGCTGTCCGCGCGGGCCGGGTTGCGCCTGTGCCACATCCACACCGGCGGTCTCGCCGTCACGGGACTGTTCGGCCAGGTGAAGCACGTCGTTCCCTGGGACCGGGTCACCGTGCTGACGCACATGTCGAACCTGTCGCCCCTGCTCACCTTCCACCGGTTCGAACTGGTGCGGCGCGACGCCAGGACCGTGGCGATCCTTGTCCTCCAGGCGAATCCGGAGTTCGTCCCGGCCCTGAAGCGAGCCTCCGAGCTGGGCGGCCTGCGCCAGGGCCGATGAGCCGGTCATGGAAGTGGGAGTCGGGCGCATGGAAACCATCCCGCTGAGCCGAGGCGACCTGCGGTGGGTCTTTCCGGAGGTGCCGGAACCCGAAGCGGTCCGCGGAGCCCTGGCCGAGGCCGACGCACGTGTCCGGGACCTGGCCCGGCACCTCGGTGCGCGCGAGGGCGGGACCGGCGACGGCCTCGTGTTCCGGCGGACCGGGGGCGTCGTGGCGGCGGGGCTCTTCGCAGCCGCCGAGGCGGAGGGAGTCGGATTCACCGCCGACCTGTGCTTTCCGCGCCGGTGCCTCTGGGACCTGACATGGGGTCCGCCGTGGGAGGTCGAGGCGGAGATCATGGTCCTGTGCGACCAGGTGCCGGACTGCGGCGGCCATACGCTCGCCGCGAGGGCGGAGACCTTCACGACGCCGCTCGAAGCCGCCCGAGGCCTGGCGGAGGCGACCGCCTGGCTCCTCGAACACGGACGCGCCGCGTCCCCGGCCTCCTGGCGGTCCCGGGACGACGCCCGTTGCCAGGAGGTCGGGCCCTAGCCTGCGGGCCGACGGTCGGGTCGATCCCGGCTGGTCCGTGTCAGGAACGCGTCGGCAGCGAGGCGTCGGGCGTCCGGTCGACGAGGAAGAGTCTGAGGCGGCACTCGTCCTCCGCCTCGACGCCCACCCGCAGGCCCCAGTGGGCGGAGAGGCGCTGCGCCACGTCGACCAGCCGACGGCGGTCCTGACGGGTATGGGCGGGGTATCTGGCCCATCCCACGTCGGCGATCCTGTTGCCGAGCTCGGTGAACAGCAGGGCCCGGAAGCGCGCCTCCTCCTCGGCGGAGAGCGGTTCGGGCGCGTCCTTGGCGGGCCGCGTCCGGACGTTGTACAGGTCTCGTATCACCGCTGGGCTCGCCCTTCGCTCCGGATCCGTTCGCGCGAGACTATCGCTGTCCGGCGGCCGGCTCGGGGGGACCGGCCACGCCGACGCAGGCCTCGTTGCCCTCGGGGTCGGCCAGTACCCGGTTCGAGGGGGCGTCGACGTCGCTCACCAGGCGCCCGCCCGCCGCCAGGGCCGCGGCGATCCGTGCCTCGGCCTCGTCGTACGGCAGCCATACGTCGACGTGGACCCGGTTGCGCTGCGGCCTCGGGGCGTCCATCGCCTGGAAGTAGAACGGCGCTCCGCGGCCGCCCGGGTCGACCAGGTCCTCGCCGCTGCCCGCGCGATCCCGGTAACCGAGCAGGGCACGCCAGAACGGCACCACGCCGGGAACGGAGAGCGCGTCCACGGTGACCTGCACGGTCTGGACGGCGGAGGGGTCGGCCGTGATGTCCAGCGAGCGCGCGAGCGCGGAGATCTGCCCGGCGAGGTCGATGTGCCGCTCGGTCAGTCCGTAGTAGTCGTCCGTGAGCGTGATCAGCCGTACGGTCACCCCCTCCCGGCGCAGGTCGACGTCCGGGTGGTCGTCAAGGACTCCCGGCAACTCGCCGATGGCCCGTACGAGTTGGGCGCCGACCGCGAACGACCCGGTCCGGAAGTAGGCGCACGCCCCCTCGCCGAGCACACGCCAGTCCTCGAGGCCGGCGGTCTCGTGGAAGCGCTGCGGCCTGATGGGTCCGGTCCTGTTCTCACCCTCGATCATGCCGCCAACGTAGCGTGCGGCGCCGACAGTCCCCGCCCGGCGGCCTCCCCTCACTCGCCGACAGGAGCGCGCGGATCGTCCATGCGGGCGAGCCAGGTGGCGAGCAGGGTCTCCAGCGACGCGGCCTCGGTCGCCGTGAGCGCGTCCAGCAGATGCCGTTCGTTGCGCATGTGGTCGGTGAAGGCCTGGTCGATCAGGTCGCGTCCGGGTCCGGTGAGGGCGACGATCCGGCCGCGCTGGTCGTCGTCGGAACGGCGGCGGGTGACGAGCCCGGCCCGCTCCAGGCGGTCGATCCGCTTCGTCATCGCGCCGGTGGTGACCATGGTGTGGGCGGCGAGTTCCCCGGGCGCCCGTTCGTAGGGCTCACCGGCCCGGCGCAGTGCGCACAGGACGTCGAACTCGCCCTCGCTCAATCCGTAGCGGTCGTACACGAGACGCAGCTCCTCGGTGAGCCGGCCGGCCAGGCGGTGCAACCGGCCGATCACTCCCTGTGGCGTGATGTCGAGGTCGGGTCGCTCGCGGCGCCATTCCGCCTGGATGTGGGCCACGCGGTCCCGGGATCCACCGTGCTCGTGGGATTCACCATGCTCCATGGCTTCATATTAGCTTCCCAGGAAGTTATATTAGCTTCCATGGAAGCTAATATGCGGTGGGTGGCCCTGACCGCGGTCGCACCGGTGGCCTGGGGAGCCAATTACTTCGTGACGCACGAGTTCCTGCCGGCCGACCGGCCCCTCTACGGGGCCGCCCTGCGGGCTCTGCCGGCAGGCCTCGTCCTGCTCGCCCTGTGCCGACGACTGCCGCACGGCGCGTGGTGGTGGCGGTCCGCGGTGCTCGGGCTGCTCAACATGAGCGTGTTCTTCGTCCTCGTCTACGCCGCTTCCCAGCTCCTGCCGACGAGCGTGGCCTCGACCGTCATGGCGGTGGCCCCGCTGACGATGATGCTCATGGCCTGGCCCCTGGTGTCCGAGCGGCCCCGGGGCGCCCATCTGGCCGGCGCCGCGATCGGACTCGGAGGGGTCTGCCTCATGCTGCTCTCCGGCGTGGGCGCGGTGAGCGTCCCGGGAGTCCTCGCCTCGGGCGCCGCGATGCTGGTGTCCTCCTTCGGGTTCATCCTGGCCAAGCGGTGGAGCGCCGGTGTCGACGTGCTCGCCTCCACCGCCTGGCAGCTCACCGCCGGAGGCCTGTTCCTGCTCCCCGTCGCCGCGGTCGTGGAAGGCACCCCGCCCGCGCTCTCCGCACCGACGGCCCTCGCGTACGGCTACGTCACCCTGATAGCCACCGCGCTGGCCTTCGCCGCCTGGTTCACCGGGCTGCGGCATCTGCCCACCGGGACGGTCGGACTCGTCGGACTGCTCAATCCCGTCACCGGCGTCCTGCTCGGCACGGTGGTCGCGAACGAGGCGATGACCGTGCAGCAACTGGGCGGACTGGTCCTGGTCCTGGCCGGCGTCGTCCTCGGCCGGCCCCGGCGCGCCGCCCGGCAGGTCGCGGTTCAGGGGTCACCACAGGCGAGCCCCGCGAGGGAGCCGCGACCGGGGGCAGCACGCCGGTGAGCCGGCCGGAACGCTGAGGGGCGTACGCCGCGCGGTGCGGGGTCGGCGAACGCCCTGCGCGGGGAGCCGGAAGACGAACAGCGGCTCCGGGTCGTTCCTGTTGCCGTTGCCGTTGCCGTTGCCGTTGCCGTTGCCGCTACCGACGTACGACGAACTCGTTCCCGTCGGGGTCGAGCAGCAGGACGCGGTCGCCGGGGCCCTCGCCGGTGGACGTCCGTGTCGCGCCGAGCGAGACGAGACGGGCGACCTCGCCTTCCAGGTCGGTGCCCGCGGGGAGCGCGAGCTCGAAGAACAGCCTGTTCGTGCCCGTCTTCGGTGCCACCGGGGGACCGCCCCAGGTGATCTTCGTACCACCGTCCGGCGACTGGATCGCGGTCTCCTGGTCCTGGTCCCAGACCAGGGGCCACTGCAGCACCTCGCTCCAGAAGTAGCCGACCTCCTGGGTGCCGTCGCCGGCGAGCGCGCCGATGACTCCGGTGTCGGCGAGGAACTTGTTGCCCGCCTCGATCACGCAGAACTCGTTGCCGTCGGGATCGGCCAGCACCACGTGTCCCTCTTCAGGGAGTTGGCCCACGTCGAGGTGATCGCCACCGAGTTCCAGAGCCCGAGCGACCGTCCGCCGCTGATCCTCCGGGGTGGCGCTCGTCAGGTCGAAGTGCGCCCGGTTCCGGCCGGTCCTGGGTTCCTGGCTCGGCAGGAAGCGGATACGGAACCCGGTTCCCTCGGGCGGCAGGATCGCGACGTCGTCGTCCTGGCCGTCGGCCGGCCGCCAGCCCAGGACACCGGACCAGAACCGCGCCAGGTCCGAGGGCCGGGTGGCGTTGAAGCAGATCGCGAACAGTCGACTGGTCATACGTGGGCAACTCCGATTCGCTGACGGTCGATTGGACGCGCTGCGCTCCGCGCGCGTGCAGCATAGGGAGGACCGTGCGGGAACCGCATCCGAGTTTTCCGTACGTCGTGGCCGGCCGAAGCGGGCCGGTCGCGACGGTGTGACACCATCCCACCGTGGCCGATCACCTGGAAGACGTGGACTGGTCCGGGCTCTTCCATGCCGAGGGGCGGGCCTCCGACACCCCGCGCCGCCTGTCCGCACTCCTCGCCGACGACGCGGACGCGTTCGTCGACGGGTACACGCACCTGTGGTCGACGACGCTCCGCCGGGAGGGCAAGGCCTGGCCCGCGACGGCGCCCACCGCGCTGCTGGTCGCCGAACTCCTGGACGATCCGCGCCTGGGGGCCGACGACCCCTCCATGCCGGACGCGATGCTCGCCTACCTGTACGCGGTCGGCGTCGCGGCCGACCTCGGCGAGCGGGCGCCGCGGATCCGTGCCCGGACGGAGGAGCGTGCGGCGGAGCTGCGGGCCTGGACCGACGCCTATCTCGCGGCCGACGCCGACGCGCGGGCCCGCATGTGGCGGGACGGCACGGGCCGGGGCGAACTCGTCCTCGACCGGGCGGCGCTCGCCTGCTTCGACCTCGTGCCCATGCTCCTGCCGCGCATGTTGCCGCACCTGGCCTCGGAACGTGTCCATCGCAGAACGTGTGCCGCCGCGGCGGTCGGGTCGCTGGCCGCACACCCTGCGGTTGCGGCACAACGCCCTTCCCTGCGGGCCCGGTTGTTGTCGATGGCCCGGGCCGCCGCATCCTCGTACGAGGTGGCGACTCTCTTGATCGCCATCGGCCGGCTCGGCGGCGACACGCGCCCCTGGCTCACCGACCCGCACCCGGGCGTACGTGTCTGCGCGGCCCTCGCTCCCGGCCTCGGCGGCGACGAGACGGCGGAGCGGCTACGGCGCGAACTGGCGGACGAACCGGGCGAGTTCGGCGCGTCCTTCGGCGACATGGCTCCGCCCCTGCAGTTCCAGTCCAAGCCGTACCAGGACCTGCTCAGCCCCGCGGCCGGGCGGTGAGGCGTCGCAGGGAGGCCTGGGCGGGCGGGCCCCAACCTGGCTTGCCTCCGGGGAGCCCGCGGACGCCCGCGTCGGCGATGTGAAGACAGGCGAGAGCCCGCAGCACCGCCCAGCCACGGGCGCGGCGGAGGGTCGCGGGGTCCGGGCTCGGTTCGTAGGCCTCGTGGAAGCGGTCGACGGCTCCGTCCGGCAGCAGGATCCACGCGGCGGCGAGGTCGAAGGCGGGATCGCCGGCGAAGAGGTCGCCGAAGTCGATGACGCCGGACAGGACGCCGTTCGTCGTCACGACGTTGGCCGGGTGCAGGTCGCCGTGGAGCCAGAGACGCGGGCCGGCCCAGTCGGGTGCGGCGGCCGCGTCTTCCCAGACCGCGCGGACGGCGGCCGGGTCGTGGACCAGCCCGAGTTCGGCGGCCGAGGCGAGCGCCCTGGCGAAGGGTTCCGCGGTACCGGCCAACGGGCCCCCGCGGTCCCGGCCCGTCGGGGCCCCCTCGGGAGCGGGCCGATGCAGGGCCGTCAGGAACGCGGCCAGGGCGACGGCGGCCTCCGCCGGGCGTGTCGCCGGGGCGCGGTCGGCGGGTTCGCCGGGCACCCAGGTGGTGACCAGCCAGGGCCGGGGGAACAGTTTGCCGGGCTCACCGAGGTACTGCGGGACGGGCACCGGCAGCGGAAGGCGCGGGGCGAGGAGGGGTACCCAGGCGTGCTCCTTGCGCAGCAGCGCGTCCGCAGATCCTGTCGCCCAGGGCAGCCGCACGGCGAGGTCGTCACCGAGCCGCCACACCTGATTGTCCCAGCCGAGCGCGCCGAGCTTCAGCGGAAGATCCGCCAGACCGGGCCGCTGCTCGCGCAGCAGCGCCCGGATCAAGTCCTCCGTGATGTCCGACTCGGTGAAGGTCATGCGGGCAACGGTAGTTGGGGTGCGGGGGAGGCAGGGCCGCGCCGGTCCTACGGGCGGGCTTCGGGACGCCATTCGTCTCGGTATTCGGGAGCGTCGTGGTAGGCCTGCGCGAGGAGCCTGACCGCTGCTTCGAGGCCGGCCGCCCGACCTGCTTCGAAGGCCTCGGTGTCGTCGGCTCCGGCCGGCCGGTCGACGTGTGCGACGGACGTGTAGAGGTCCGTGACGGCGCGCACCATGTCGAGCATGGGGATCGTGCTGTCGAGCGTCACCTCGGTGCCGGCGGGCGCGAGGGAGGTGAGTGTCACGGTGTTGTGCTCGTCCTCGTCGAGCTTGCTCCGTACGAACCGGATGAGGTCGTCATTCATGACCGTCATCGTGGCGGATGGCCGCGTGACGCGTGAAGCCCTGCCGTCCAGAGCCGGGGGGCTGTCGCTCAGGCCTGGTGTGGGCTCTCGACGATCCGGGCGATGACGGCCGCGGCCTGTTCCGGGTGGCGCTCCAGCCATGTGCCGAGGTGCGCCTGGACAGCGTCCCGGACGCAGGCGTGTACGGCGCCCGTGTCTCGTACGTCGGGGTGTACCGCGTCGCCGTCGCCGCCCAGACGAGTGCGGGTGGCTCCGTAGAACTCGGGGGCGTCCAGCTTGACGGACACGACGGCCGTCAGGCCCTCGCCGACGTCCTCGAAGGCCGGTCGGGGATCACTGGCCGACAGCAGGCGGCTCGCGGGCGTATGGCCGGCGGAGGGCCGTCGCGCCGCGTCGGCGACCCCGTCGAGGCCGTGGACGGCACCGTTCGAGGCAACGCCGAGGCCTCTATTTGCGAAACTCGGCGTACGGCGGGCGCTGTTCAGCACCTCGTGCCCACGGAGTCGCCTCACCGGGCCCAGTACTGGGCGAGAGCGCCCTCTCTGAACGGGGCCGGGGTCACGCTGAGTTCGCCGGCGAACGGGCGGTCCAGGACGAAGACCAGGAGCAGGCTGAAGCCGACGAGTCCCGCGACCGAGGCGACGAAGAGGATCTGGACCCTCAGCTTGCGCATGCCGTACAGGAACGTCAGCGGGACCAGGACGAGTGCGCCGCCGAAGGCCAGGACCTGGAGGAGCGGGGGGAGTTCCTGGCGCGCCATGGTGATGCGGGCGCGGCGCTGGGAGGCGACGTCGTTGAGATGGTTGACGGCCTCCTCGTAGAAGACCTGCTCGCTCTGGCTCTTCGGGTCGTATCGCTGGAGTGTCTCGAAGGCGGACCGGAGGTGGGTCTCGGTGGCTCCGTAGCTGGGGTTTCCCTCGCGCATCCGGGGCCACTGGTCCTCGACGACCGCGTGGACGTATCGGTCCATCGTGGCGTCGAGCCGAGCGCGGACCGGCGCCGGGAACGCGGCGGCGTCCCGGGTGATGAGCGCCGCGTCGGTGGCCTCGGAGGCGACGATGGTCTGGGTGTCCTCCAGTTGGGTCCAGAGCGTGACGATGACGAAGGCGAGGATGATCCCGTAGATCGCGCCGAACATGCCGAGCGTCACCCCGACCATCTCGTTGTGTTCGCCGCGGGCCACCGAGGGGTACCTGCGGCGCAGCAGCACGCTGCCGCCGACAGCGAGGAGGACGGTTCCCCCGACGATGACGACGGTCAGCGTGAAGGTGCTGTAGTGGTTGAGCAGCCAGAGCGAGACGTGCGGGGATTCCAGAGCGGACACGCCTGCCCAAACGCACGGAGTTGATCAGTCGCTACGGGTGCGACCGGCAAGTTCACACCACCGAGTGAGAGATCGTCGAGCGGGCGCGCGTCGACCGTGGCCCCTCCGCGCGCGTCGACCCGTGGCCCCTCCGCGCGCGGCGACCGTGGCCCCCCTCCGCGCGGGGTGGTTCGGCTCCCGTCCGCGCGAGGCCGTCGGCTCCCGGCCCTACGCGGAGGGCAGTTGGTCGTACGTCCGGAACGTGTAGGACGCGTCGTACGTCATCAGGTTCCCGCTCGGCGCGGGCAGCCCCAGCCGGCGGTTGAGCGGCCCTGCCAGGGGCCCGCAGTGTTCGGCCGCGGGAGCGGTGAAGGTGTCGTCGTAGGCAGAGAACTCGATGATCGGCGGATCCTGGGAGACCCACTTGGAGGGGCCCGACCGCTTGAGCTGGAAGTCGACCGGCGTGCTCGCCCCTACGGTGCAGCCGTGCGGCAGCAGCGGGCTCGACAGCCGGAAGCGCAGGCTGAACTGCCCGGTGTAGAAGTCGGATCGGCCCCCGTACTCCGGCTCGACGGCCAGGCGGAGCTGTCGTGCGCGCACACCCGCGGCGGTGCCGGTGAGCCCGCCCGGAACGGCGGTGGGAACGCTGTGCATCGCGCCCCAGACCTGCGCCTTGGAGCCGTCGGGCATCGGCCCCTCGGCGTGCGTCATGGTGATCGGAGCGAGCGTCACCTCGACCTTCCCCAACGTCAACCGGGGCGCCGCGGTGTGGACTTCGCACCGCCACAGAGCCGGGTCGGCCCCGGCCGGAAGGGCGGGGCAGTCGCTGAAGTCGGTGGCGATCGGCGGGGTGGCGGAACCCGGTTCCGCGGAGGCGAAGCTCGGGGTGTACGCCCCCACGAGCCCCGTCAGGGCGGCGGCCCCGGCGAGGGCGAGCGCGGCGCGGCGGGAGAGGGACGGACGGCGGCCATCGGGCGTCGTGTTCAACATGACCACAGCCTCCTGGCCACGACCGGGCGACCGCCATCGGTGACGCCCCCGCCTCGACCCTGAACGGACCCTGACGTTCTGTCAGGGATGGTGTGCGGTGCTTCTGCGGGGTTCCTGAGGCCTCCGCATGTCACGCGGCGGTTCGCGACCCGGATCGGTGCCGCCGATGCCGTCCGGGCGGGATAATCCGGGCGTGACCCTCACCGCGCGGCAGCTCACCCTGGCGACCCTGGACCGGCAGCTCCTCCTGGAGCGCAGGCGCCTCGACGTGGCGGAGGCGGTCCGCCGGGTCTGCGCCGTCCAGGCCCAGGCGCCCGCTTCGCCCTACCTGGCTCTGTGGAACCGCGTGGAGGGCTTCATGCCCGAGGATCTCGACGCGGCGTTCACGGACCGGCGGATCGTGAAGGCGACCCTCATGCGGATCACCCTGCACGCCGTCCACGCCGACGACTACGCGCCGTACCACGCCGCCATGGTCCGGAGCCTGCGGGCGTCACGGCTGTACGACCGCCGCTACACCTCGACCGAGTTGAGCGAGGAGGACGCCGACACACTGCTTCCGCGGCTCGCCGAGTTCCTGGCCCGCCCCCGTACCGGAGCCGACGTGGAGGCCGAGTTCACCGAGAGCCTCGGCGGTGACGCGCGCCGCCTGTGGTGGGCCCTGAGGACGTACGCGCCGATCCAGCACACCCCGATCGGCGGTCCGTGGTCCTTCAAGCTGCCGAACACCTATCTCGCCTCGGCCGTCGACCCGGCCGACGAGGCGAAGGACGCCGCGGCGGGCGTACGGCGGCTCCTGCTCTCCTACCTCGGGGCGTTCGGACCGGCGTCGGCACCGGACTTCGCACGCTTCACCCTGCTGGGGCGGCCCGTGATCACCCAGGCGCTGAGCGAGCTCGGCGACCAGGTGGTGCGCGTTCCCGGGCCGGCCCGGGCCGCACTGTTCGACCTGGCGGGCGCCACCGTGCCCGCCGAGGACACCCCCGCGCCGCCCAGGCTGCTGCCGATGTGGGACAGCACGCTGCTGGCCCACGCCCTCCCGGGGCGCCTGATGCCGCAGGAGTACCGGCCGCTCGTCGTCCGGCGCAACGGCGACGTCCTGCCGGCCCTGCTCGTCGACGGTCAGGTCGCCGGGGTGTGGCGCGCGGCGGACAACGGCCTGGAACTGACCGCGTTCCGCAAGCTCGACAAGGCGGCCTGGCGCGGCCTGACCGAGGAGGCGCGGAAGCTGGCGGTCCTGCTCGCGGACCGCGACCCGGCCCCGTACAGCCGCTACAACCACTGGTGGGACAAGGGGATCCCGGGCGTCGAGAGCAGGACGGTCAAGGGCGAGTGAACCGGGCCCGCATCAGGGCCTCCTAGGATCTCTCGTATGGCGAAGCGCAAGGTTCAGCGGCGGGTGCGGGCGATAGTGGGGGAGGACCCGACGGCTGTGGTCTGGTGCGAGATCCACAAGGGGATCCCGAAGCCGCCCGCGGACGTCCACCGGGCCGCGGGCAAGGGCCGGCTCAAGCCGGGGCACCACTGGCTGCTGTACGTCGGGGCCGTCGCGTTCTTCTTCGTGGTCGTTCCGATGATGCTGATCGACCGACTCGGTGACCGACTCGGCGGGACGCGATCGGAGCCGCGGTCCGGGCGGGGCCCGGGAGGCCGCTCAACAGCGGCCGACCGTAGGGCCGTTGACGGGCAACGGTCGGCAGGGGGCCGCGGCCGCGGGGAGGACCCGACCAACGGGGTTTTTGACGGCGACTGGAACCTGACCGCGGGCCGGCTGCTCCTGGGCTGGTACACGCAGTCGCCCAATCCGAAGCGTTTGGTGATGCTGACCAGCGACCGCGTCTGCGTGGCGGCATCGCCTCGGCGCAGGCTGTCGCCGACGAAGGCGGACGACTTCCGGATCGTCACGGAGTACCCGTACTCCGAAGTCCGGGTGGAGGGCGAGGCAGGCCAGCCCCGGGGATTCGCCACGTTCCGGCTCCACTTCAGCGACGGCTCCTGGCTGGAGCTGGGCCGTCTGGCGGAACCCGACGACGCCGACAGGTTCCTGCGGGTCGTGGACCCGACCGTGAACCAGTGATTCGTACGACGCTGTTGCCGCGACCCGCGACCCGCGACCCGCGACCCGCGACCCGCGACCCGCGACCCGCGCCCCGCGACCGGCGGCCTCAGCCGGGGCCGGCCGGCCCCTGGGGTGAGATCAGCCCGCTCTCGTAGGCGAGGACGACGGCCTGCACCCGGTCCCGCAGATCGAGCTTCGACAGGATGCGGCCCACGTGCGTCTTCACCGTGGTCGGGCTCAGGAACAGACGGTCCGCGAGTTCGGCGTTGCTGAGGCCCGTCGCCAGCAGGCGCAGCACCTCCAGTTCGCGCGGGGTCAGCCCGGACAGGTCACGGTGGAGGCCGGTCCGCGGGGACTCCTCGCGCTGAGCGAAGCGCTCGATCAGCCGGCGGGTGATCGTGGGCGCGAGCAGCGCGTCGCCGGAGCGCACGAGGCGTACGGCTGCCACGAGGTGCTCGGGGGTGACGTCCTTGAGCAGGAACCCGCTCGCCCCGGCGGTGAGCGCCGCGTACACGTAGTGGTCGAGGTCGTACGTCGTGAGGATGACGACCCGGGTGCCGGGGGAGCCGTCGGCGGCTTCCAGGCCGCTGCCGAGGATGCGCCGGGTGGCCTCGATGCCGTCCATCCGCGGCATACGGATGTCCATGAGGACGACGTCGGGACGGGTGCGTCTCACGGCGTCGACCGCCTCGGCGCCGTCCGCCGCCTCGGCCACCACCTCGATCCCGTCGGCGGCGAGGATCATCCCGAAACCGGTACGCACCAGGGCCTGGTCGTCCGCGATGACGGCGCGCAGGGCGGGCCCGTTCACACCGCCTCCCACGGGACGCGGGCCGTGACCCGGTATCCGCCGGTGGGCGTGGGCCCGGCGGTGAGCCTGCCGCCGTAGACCGCGAGCCGTTCGCGCAGCCCGATCAGCCCGCGGCCGTTGCCGTCGACCGGCGGCGAGTCCCGTACCGCCCCCGTGTCGGTGACCTCTATCTCCAGCCAGGAGCCGGCGAAGCCGATCGCCACCGCGGCGCCCGCGCCCGCCGCGTGCTTGATCGTGTTGGTGAGCGCCTCCTGGACGACGCGGTACGCCGTGAGCTCCACCCCGGGAGGCAGCGGTCCGGGTGGCAGCGACACGGTCAGGCCCACCGGAGTTCCGGCGGCCCGCACCCGCTCGGCGAGGGCGTCGAGCTGCCCGAGGCCGGGCTGCGGCTCCAGGCCGTCGGCGGGAGTGTCGGCGCCCGCCTCGGTGCCCGCGAGCAGGCCCATCACATGGCGGAGTTCGGCCATCGCGGCGCGGCCCCCGGCCTCCACCGCCAGCAGTGCTTCCTTGGACCGCTCCGGCGCCGCGTCCATCACCTTGCGTGCCGCGCCCGCCTGTATGACCATCACGCTGACATTGTGGGTGACGACGTCGTGGAGCTCGGCGGCGATCCGGGCGCGTTCCTCCTCCACGGCCCGGCGCATGGCCTGATCCTGGGCCTGCTGGAGGTCCGTGAAACGCTTTCGGCTGGCCTCCAGCCGCAGGCGTCCGAGCCGGACGAGGCTCGCCAGCACCCCGACGACCAGGAGCACCACGGCGGGACTCGACCAGCCGGGAAGCATGGGATCCGCGTTCCGGAAGGCGAGACCGGCCAGCACGGCCGCGACGATCAGCCCGGCCAGCGCCCGGGTCCGGTAGCGGCTGTGCGCCACCGCTCCGTACGCGGCGATGCTGCAGGTCAGCACGTTGATCCAGGAGACGCCGTCCGCCAGGGCCAGTACGGAGACCGCGATGACTCCGAACGCGAGCAGCGGGTACGTGCGCCGGGCCGCCAGCGGCAGCGCGGACAGCACGACCAGGACCCAGGGCGCGGACCTGGGCTCGGTCGCCGGTTCGAACATCGGCCCGGGTTCGGGCACGGTCGGGGGGTACGGGATCGAGTCCCGGCCCTCGGTCACGGCCCGGGAGCTGATCCGTACCGGCCCGTCTCCGGGGTAGCGCGCCGCCACGACCAGCGCGACGACGGTCAGGACGACCGCCAGCACCACGTCCAGACGCACCGCGCGCCGGGACAGCGGGGCGGGCTCGCCCTCCGGCCGCATCGCGTCGCGGAGATGCGCCCACCACGTCCCCGGCCTCAGCACGTCGCCGGCCCGCTCACGCCAATGGCCGGCCCGCTCTCGCCACGGGCCCGCCCACGACGTGTCGTACCGCCGCCCGTACGGCTCCTCCTTCTCCATCCGCACATTGTGCGGCCCGGGAGCACGGGTCCACGTCCACCTGTGTGACCGGCACACCTGACCGCCAGGCGTACTCCTCGAGGAGGACCCCGCCGCCGGGTCCTCCGCGGGGAGGGCCGTATGTCGGTGCCGCGGCCGACGCGCCGCCGTCGCGTCCGCCCGTACGTTCACCGAGCCCGCTCAGGGCACCGGCTTCCCGACCACGAAGGACGGACACACCCATGAATCACGTGATCGAACTGGAGGGCGTGGCCAAGCGGTACGGCGGCGCCGACGCCGCGGCGCTCGGACCGGTCGATCTCGGCGTGGCCGAGGGCGAGGCCCTGGCCGTGACGGGGCCGTCCGGCAGCGGCAAGTCCACCCTGCTCAACCTCGTCGCCGGTCTGGACCGGCCGAGCGAGGGGACCGTGACCGTGGCCGGGCAGCGCATCGACCGGTTGAGCGAGCACGCGCTGGCCCGGTTCCGCCGCGAACGGATCGGCATGGTCTTCCAGTTCTTCAATCTGCTCGACGACCTCACCGTCGCCGACAACATCCAGCTCCCGGCCCAGTTGACCGGCACCGCCCGACGGGCGGCGGCGACCCGCGCCGGAGAGCTGATGGAGGTGCTCGGAATCCAGAAGCACGCCCGCGCCTACCCGGGACGGCTGTCCGGAGGAGAGCGCCAACGCGTCGCGGTGGCACGGGCCTTGGTGAACAAGCCCGCGCTGCTGCTCGCCGACGAGCCGACCGGCGCGCTGGACAGCGCGTCGGGGCAGGAGGTCCGTGAGCTGCTCGTGGACCTGCACCGCGGCGGACAGACCGTCGTCCTGGTCACGCACGACCTGGAGCTGGCCCGGGCGTGCGCGCAGCGCACGATCCATCTGGTCGACGGCAAGGTCGCGGTCGACACGCGCGCGGAGGCCGTCCGATGACCGGGTTCGGCAACGGTGCCCTCGGGCGGGTCGTGCGGTCCGGGGTCGGCAGGCGACGCGTCCAGACCCTGGTGATCGCGGTGGCCACCATGATGGCGGTGGCCTCGGCCGTGGTCGCCGGTTCGCTGATGGTGGCCACGAACGCGCCCTTCGACCACGCCTTCGCTCGGCAGCACGGGGCGCACCTCATCGCGCAGCTCGACCCGAAACGGGCCGACGAGGCCCAACTGGCGAGCACCCGCGACCTGGAGGGGGTCACGGCGAGCGCGGGACCCTTCCCGTCCACGACGATCAACCCGATCGGCCAGGGCGGCGGACACCTGCCCGCGCTGACCCTGGTCGGACGGCCCGGTCCCGGGAGGGACGTGGACGCGCTCGACCTCAAGTCGGGCCGGTGGCCCCGCACTTCGGGTGAGATCGTGCTGTCCGCCTCGTTCCAGGGGCCGGATCTCGTACTCGGTGCGACCTTGAAGAGTTCCGACGATTCGGACGCGCGCACGCTGACCGTCGTCGGCTTCGCGCTGTCCGCGAGCGGGAGCGCCGACGTCTGGGCGACGCCCGCCCAGGTCAGGTCCCTCGCCACGGGGGAGAGCGTCCTGGCGAGCCAGATGCTCTACCGCTTCGACTCCGCGGCCACGAAGGCGCAGATCACCGCCGACCGCAAGAAGCTCGCCGCCGCTCTGCCCTCCGGCGCGCTGGTCGGCACGCAGTCGTGGCTGGACACCAAGCGTGCCGCCGATCAGGGTGCGGCGGCGACGATCCCGTTCCTGTTCGCGTTCGGTGTCCTCGGCATCGTCATGTCGGTGATCATCGTCGGCAGCGTCATCAGCGGCGCCGTCGGCACCAGTCTGCGTCGCATCGGCATCCTCAAGGCCATCGGATTCACCCCGCGCGAGGTCGTACGGGCCTATGTGGCCCAGGCGTTGATCCCTGCCGCGGCCGGCATCGCCCTCGGCGTCGTCCTCGGCAATCTGCTCGCCGTGCCGCTGCTGAACGACACCGAGTCCGTGTACGGCACCGTGTCGCTGTCGGTGGCCTGGTGGGTGGATGTCGTGGTGCCGGCCGGCGCTCTGCTCGTGGTGGCGGTCGCGGCGCTGTTGCCCGCGCTGCGGGCCGGGCGGCTGCGGACGGTGGAGGCCATCGCCGTCGGCAGGGCGCCGCGCACCACGCGCGGTCAGTGGGCGCACCGCGCGGCCGGGCGGCTCCCGCTGCCCCGGCCGGTCACGTACGGCCTCGCGAGTCCCTTCGCGCATCCTGTCCGCGCGATCGCCATGGTGCTGGCGGTGACCTTCGGGACCGTGGCCGCGACGTTCGCGGTGGGGCTGACGCAGTCCCTCAACGCGGTGGCGAGCGCGCAGGATCCCGAGAACAGCGCCGATGTCACCGCCATCAGCGGGGCAGGCGGCTCGGGTCCCGGTGCCGGTCGGGTGCAGCAGGCGCCCGCGGCCGGTTCCGGGCGTGCCCAGGCCCCCACGGGGTCGAACCAGCGGCAGCCGTCGGCCGATCCGGAAGAGGTGCGTGCCGCGATCGCGAAGCAGTCCGGCACCGCCTCGTACTACGGCACGGCGTCGGGCGACGCCACGGTGGCCGGGATCTCCGGCACCGTCCGGGCCACCCTCTACCAGGGTGACTCCCGCGCGGGCGCCTACGAGATGATCGCGGGGCACTGGATCACCGGGCGGGGCCAGGTCGTGGTGCCCACCCACTTCCTGGAGCGGACGGGCACCAGGATCGGCGAGTCCGTGCGGGTCACCTTCCAGAAGGAGACGGTGAGCCTGCGGATCGTCGGCGAGGCCTTCGACACGTCGGACGACGGCATGCAGGTGCACGCGGACCTGGCGAGCTTCTCGAAGGCGGAGCCCGGGGTCTTCCACATCGAGGTCGAGCCGGGGGTGTCACCCGCCGAGTACGCGCGGAAGCTCGCCGCCGTGGTCGAGCCCCTGGGCGGTGCCGCCTTCGCCGAGTCCGCCCCCGAGGGGGAGAACATGATCGTCCTGCTGGAGGCGATGGCCGCGCTGCTCACCCTGATGCTGGTCTCTGTGGCGGGCCTCGGCGTGCTCAACTCCGTCGTCCTCGACACCCGCGAGCGCGTCCACGACCTCGGAGTCTGCAAGGCGCTCGGCATGTCCCCCCGGCAGACCGTGAGTCTCGTGCTCGCCTCGGTGGCCGGCATCGGCGTGGTCGGCGGACTGATCGGCGTCCCGGCCGGGTTCGCGCTGCACGACTACGTCCTGCCGGTCATGGGAGAGGCCGCCGGCACCCGCCTGCCGCCGTCGGTCCTCGACGTGTACGACGGCACGCAACTGGTGCTGCTGGGCCTGGCCGGGGTGCTCGTCGCCCTCATCGGCGCCATGGCCCCCGCGGGATGGGCGGCCAAGGTGCGTACGGCCACGGCCCTGCGCACCGAGTGACCCCTCCCTCGACGCCGTACGGCCGCCCACCGAGTCAAGGAGGTGCGACCGTACGGCGTCGAGGGGGCACGAACCGTCCACGCGGGGGCCGGGTTCGGCCGGTTCGGCCGGGGTGACCGTTGCCGGGCGGTGGACAGCGCTCCACGTCCGGCGACGGTCCCTGGCGATGGTCGACCGAATGGCTCGGGCCCTGCCTGGGTAGACCAGTTCGGCGATGGAGGGCACGTCGACTCGGCGGGCCCGGAGTTGGTTTTCGGCTTCCCTGAACGGGAGGACTGGCGTACGTGGAATCCCAAACCGTCGTGAGTCTGGCGTCCACGGGAATCGCGGGGCTGGCCGTCGCCGCGAGTCTGGTGACGACGCTGCTCTCCCTGCGCGCGCAGCGGGAGAGCACGCGTGACGCCCTCGAAGCGCAGGAGCGACTGTCCAGCGCACAGGAGGAGGCGCTTCAGCAGCGGTCGCACGCACAGGACTTGCGCGACAGGCGAGCCGAGGCTTACCTCGCCCTGATGAAGTGGGCCGACCAACTGCTCGCAGCACTGGACGAGATGGACGAGGTGACCAAGCCGTACCTGGCCATCGAGGAGTGGAACACTGCCCCCGGTGTCGACAACCTGCTCGACCTGTACGCCTCCGATGCCGTCCACGTGCGGTACGCGGCTCTCCGCGGCAGGCTCATCGGACTCGTCGTGGGAGTCGTCGCCACGGACGGTCCGCGGCTGCCGAAGCTGGTGACCTGGACCGAGTCCGAAGGTGTGGTCGGCGACGTCGTCACCGAAACGGGGCCGGCGTGGAGCACCTGGTCCGAGCGGGACGAGGCTCGCGTCCGGTTGATGGATGAGGCGATCGCCCTGGTCGCGCGGGTCCGGGCAGAGGTGCAAGGCCGGGCCGGCAGTGGGTACTTCGTCATCTGGCGGTTGGTCTGACGGGCCCGGGCGAACTCGGGTTACGGGGCTATTCTCCGTCGAGGCACAGGCAGAACGGGTGGCCGGCCGGGTCCAGGAGGACGCGGACGTTGTCCTGCGGCTGGGAATCCGACACCGTGGCGCCCAGGGCGACCGCCTCGGCGACCGCTTCGTCCAGGTCGCCGACCTGGAAGTCCAAGTGCATCATCGGGCGTTGCCGCCCGTCGACCGGGGGCCACACCGGAGCCCGGTAGCCCTCGGCCCGCTGGAACACGAGGAACGGTCCCTGCGGGGAGGCGGCGACCACGGCCGTCCCCGGTTCCTCGTGGCCGACGGGCCAGCCCAGAAGTCCGGAGTAGAACGACGCCAAGGCGCTCGGGTCCGGCGCCTCGATCGTCGTACCCCACCACATGCCACCCGTTCGCGACTTCATGACGGCAGCTTGCCCGATGACTCGGATCTTGTCGCGCACGTTCCGGAGCCGACACGGGTCAACTGCAGGTGAGCAGGCCCGCCTTCTGCTTGGCGTTCAGGATGCGGTGGACGCTCTGGTTCACCTGCGTGCTGAAGGCCGAGCTCTGCGTCATCCGGCTCTGCACCGCCTTCGTCATGGCCGGGATCAGGTTCGGCTCGACCGTCAGGACCACGTCACCGCCGGCGGAGAGGAACTTGACCGCGCGGTCGCCCGGGGCCACGGCCTTCACCGCCACCGCGTTCCCGAGGTCGTCCGAGATGACCACGCCCTTGAACCCCAGGTTCTTGCGCAGCAGCGTCTGGATCACCGTCGAGGAGAACGCGGCCCGGTTCTTCGCGTCGATCTTGCTGTAGGTCGCGGACGAGATCATGACGAACGGGGCCCCGGCCTGGATACCCGACTTGAACGGCGTGATGCTCGAACTCGTGCTGGTCGTCACCGTGTCCACGACGCCCGCCGTGGTGTCGGTGTTGCCGCGCACATAGCCGAGCCCGGGGAAGTGCTTGAGCGTGGCCAGAACCCCGGACTGCAAGGAGCCCTCGAGGAACGCGTCGCTGTGCGGGGCCACGACCGCGGCGGTGTGTCCGAACTCGCGGTTGAACTTGCCGATCGGCGGATTGCCGGTGCCCAGGCTCGCGGGCACGACATCCGCGACGGGCGCGAGGTTCAGGTTCACGCCGGCCGACTTGAGTTCCTTGGCCCACCCGGCCGACGCGCTGCGCAGTTGCGTCGTCGTCCACGTGCCCTGCGTCAGCGCACTCGGGATGGTCGAGAAACCGGGGCCGGACAGCACCTGCACCTGACCGCCCTCCTGGTCGGTCGAGACCAGGAGGCCCACACGATGCCCGGCCACGGTGTCCGCCTTCGCCTGCAGGCCGTCGACGACACTCTTGGTCGCCGCCGTCCCGGCCTTGCTGCGCCCGGCGAGGAACACCGAGCCGACGTGGTACTGCTGCATGAGAGCGATCCGCTTGCTGTCCGGAGCGGACGGCGTCACGCCTCCCATGAAGAGCTGACCGACGCGCTGGGCGGTCGTCATCGCCGAGTACGTTCTGTCGGCACATGTGGACGCGGCGAGCTTCGAGGGCGGTGTGGACGGATCGATGGTGGCGGCCCGCGAGACCTGCACACCCGCCACTCCCGCCGCGGCGAGCGACACCGCCAGCGCGGATGCGAGCCAGACACGTCGGCTGACGCCGGGGCGACGGGTGGGCGACTGGTGGGATGCCATGAAGATACTCCGAAGGTGCCTGCTGGGGACCGCTTGCATCGTGAGCGGGAAGTCAGTTGCCTGATCCAGGGTACCTCCGCGTACATCGGCTGAGTCCGGGCGTACGGCCCCGCCTTTCGGCGGGCTCGACGCGTGCTCGCGAGTCTGCGCGGAGCCCGGTCGGCACACCTTCCCAGGACAGGCAGGCGGCGCGGTGGACAGCGCGGCGGCACATTTGTCCCTATAAGCGTAGTGGGGGTGGTGGGGGACTTCCACCGATGCCCCGACAGGCCGGGTGGCCCTAGGCGTCGAGCACGAGATAGCCGTCGACGCGACTGAGCCGGTCCGATTCGGGGTCGGGCGGAAGGGCGTGGCCCAGACTGTCAGCCCGGACCTCGCCGATCCACTGGTCGTGCTGGTACTCGTGGTTGATGAGCGTGGTCATCAGATGGCCGGCGACGACGGTCAGTTGGGCGGGCGCGCCGACGTTCCCGGCCGCGATGTCGCCGATACGGGCATGCACGCGTCCGGCGACCGCGCCACGGAACGCGGAGAGCCGCTCGACCGTGGGCAGCGCCCCACGGAACTTCTCCGGGTTCGCCGAATCCATGATCCCGTCGAGCTCCGGATCGGGGCTGGGCTCCGCCGCGGTGAGATTGCGGATCATGAAGTGGGCGACGTGGGCCTGATGCCCGAGATGCCACCCGATGGCACTGGAATCCTCATGAGGCCGCCAGACCACCTCGTCCGGCGTGAGATCCCGCCACAGCTCGTCGGTGTAGGCCCGGGCCCGGTCGTACTCGCGCAGCAGCGCGGTGAGGTCGTACATGGCACCACCTGTCGGTGTTGAGGGAGAAAGTCGGTGTTGAGCAGGAAATGGGTGCAGTACGTACTACGGTCTCGGTGAGGGGTGCAAACCGCTAGCGGAAGGGGTCGCCGTGCTTCAGCGGGTCGCGGAGGGTGTGCTGGTTCACGAGAGTGAGTTCATGCGGACCAACGCCGTCGTCGTGCAGGGCCGCGCCGGTGTGCTGCTCATCGACGCCGGGGTGCAGGAACACGAAATGGTCTGCCTCGCGAACGACCTGGCCGAGGCGGGACAGACCGTCGTGGCGGGGTTTTCCACGCATCCCCATTGGGACCACCTCCTCTGGCACGCCGGCCTCGGCTCGGCGCCCCGCTACGGCACGGCGCGCTGCGCGGCCACGGTCCGGGAGCGGCTGTCGGCCGAGGGCGCGATGGCCCGCGTGGCCACGATGATCCCGCCGGACATCGTCGAGCAGGTACCCCTGGACCTGCTCGGCCACATTTCCGGGCTGCCCGAAGGGACCGCGCGGATTCCCTGGGACGGCCCTCCCGTCCGGATCGTCGAACACGACGCGCACGCCCCCGGCCATGCGGCACTGCTCATCGAGGACCGTGGCGTTCTCGTCGCCGGCGACATGCTCTCCGACGTGCTCATCCCGATGCTCGACCTGACCGACACCGCGGACCCGATCGGGAGCTACCTCGCCGCCCTGAGCCTGCTCGAGGACGTGGCGGACGACGTCGATGCGGTCGTCCCCGGCCACGGGTCCGTCGGCCGCGCCGACGAGGTCCGGGCGCGGATCGCCCAGGACCGCGCCTACGTACACGCCGTGCGCGACGCCCGGGCCCCCGACGACCCCCGGCTCGGCCCGTCCACCTACGGCAAGGACTGGCTGCCCGACGTGCACGAACGACAGTTCCGGCACCTCACGCGGAGAAGCGGGCCGGACGGGACTCCCGGCCGGCCGTGAGACCGCAGCTTGAGCCCCTGTGCGAACGCGTCGCCGCCACCGTGGCGATTCGGGGCCTACGTCGGGTCCTGCCGCGTCGGTGTGGCCAGCCGCACATTCGGCGCGGTATGGGGAGGACAGCGGAGGCTGAAAGGCCGCCTTTTCGCGGGCTGTTGGGTTCCCTGGGGGACCGCAGCAGCAGCCCCGTTCCGGGTCCGTCGAGGGCCGGGAGGCGTGCGGTGGGGGCGCCGGGGTCCGGCGCTGGAACGGAGGTGGCCGTGAGGCCCGTACACTCGGCAACCGCCTCCGTGTCCGGCGCGAGGCCCGACAGGAAGGACGCGTTGTCCGTGTTCCAGGAAGCCCCGATCTACCGCCAGCTCGTCGCCGAGCGCGGTGATGTTCCCGCGCAGGTCCGAGGTGAGGCCGAGCAGATTCGCAGGGACCTGCAGCGGGTGATGCCGCCTCTCGAGACTTCCGCCCCCGTCGCGGCCGAGGGCTCCTGGCCCGCCGCTCCCGTCGGCCTGGCCCTTCCGCCCGGGACACAGCAGCGCTGATCCGCCTACAGGGCGGGCCCGCCCTGACGCGTCTTGACCGCCCGGAAGCCGTCGGCTTCCGGGCGGCGCTGGTGACAGGGGGCCGGCCGTAGCACGTCCTGGGGGACGGTCCGCAGCACCTTCGGCGTGACGGTCAGCCGCGTTCCGCGCGACGGTCCGGCGTGTGTGCCGTCTGCCGTCAGCCGCCCGTCACCGGGCCGTCCAGGCTTCTGGGGCCGGCCCCGCCGGAAACGCGCGCCTGGGACGAGTGCCTGGAGTGCGACGTCGAGCCGGCGCTCAGCGCACCGGGAAGCCGAACGTGTGACCCTGCTCCTTCAGCCGGGGCAGGATCCGGCGCAGCGCCTCGACCGTCTGGGAGCGGTCGCCGCCCGCGTCGTGGAAGAGGAGCGTCGGCCCGTTGGGCAGCTCCCGCTCGACCGTGGCGACGACCGCGTCCGTGCCCGGCCGCTCGAAGTCCTTCGAGTCCACGTTCCAGCCCAGCGGTCGCATGCCCCGCGAAGCCGCCAGCTTGCGGCTGTAGGGGGTGAAGGCACCGCCCGGCGCGCGGTAGTACATCGGCCGCACGCCCCCGGACGCCTTGGTGATCATGCGTTCGGCGTCGAGTATCTGCTCAGACTGGTACGCCTGCGACTTGGTGTCCATGGTGGTGTCGTGCGACACCGAGTGGTCGCACAGCCGGTGGCCGGCGGCGACCACCTTCTTCACGAGGTCGGGGTGCGCCTGCGCCTGGGTCCCCACCATGCAGAAGGTGGCCTTCACCCCGTACTCGCGCAGGACGTCGAGTACTTGAGGAGTCCATACGGGGTCGGGGCCGTCGTCGATGGTGATGTTGACGCCGCTCGCCCCCTTGTCCGAGGCGTGCGCGATCGTCACCGCCACCGGCTTGACGGCGGACTGCTGTGCCGACGCGGCCGGGCGGGGCGACGCGTCGTTCACGGCACCGGCCTGCGCGGTCCACACCGACGCACCGGCGGCCAGCACCGTCACCCCAAGTGCCGCCGCGGCCACCTTGCCGTACCAGCCCCGCTTGCTGACGTGCCGTGCCATGTCCGCCCCGCTCTCCCGCAGTTCCTCGGTCGCCCACCGACCACCTGGCAGGACGAGCGCCGGCCGCCGGGGGATGCGTCTGTTACCGATCACGGACAATTCCGGGAGGAAACGCGGACACGGCGTCGCGAGAACGGCCCGACGCCATGCCAACAGGGCCGTTCCTGCGGACAGTTCGGCCGTCGTACCGCCCTGTTACGGTGGGCCGATGTCATCCGTGAAGCAGTTCCAGGTCACTTTCGACTGTGAGCGCCCCGAGCGCGTCGCCCGCTTCTGGTGCGAGGTGCTGGGGTACGTCGTGCCGTCACCTCCGGAGGGGTTCGCCACGTGGGAGGACTACGAGGCCTCGCGGCCCCCTGAGGACCGGGGCTCGTGGTTCGCGTGCGTCGACCCCTCGGGTGTCGGCCCGAGGCTCTACTTCCAGCGCGTTCCCGAAGGCAGGGTCGTCAAGAACCGGGTGCACCTCGACGTGCGGGCCGGCACCGGCCTCGTGGGCGACGAGCGTCTGGCCGTCCTGAAGGCCGAATGCGAGCGACTGATCGCGCTCGGCGCGACCCATGTGCAGACGCTGATCGCCGACGACGAGAACGAGTCCTGCATCGCGATGCAGGACATCGAAGGCAACGAGTTCTGTCTCGACTGAACAACGGTATGGGATCGAAGCCCGCGTCGATGGCGCGGGCTTCGTGCCGTTCGTACGGGGGGCGCGCCCTCGCGGCGGGACCTCGGCTCCCAGGGAGGGGCCGGCGCCGGATCCGGTGACTCCCAGGCCGGGCGCGGGAGTTCGGATCCGAGCCCGTGTGCCGCCGGCACGCACGCGTCGAGCGGTTCTGCTCCGGCGCCCGGTCCACGGCCGGTCCGAGCCTCGTGGACCCGAAGAAATTCCTGATCACAGGCCTTCCGCGCGACCTCGGGGCTGCCTTATCTTCTCCATCCATGCCCCTTGCCGATGATCAGCGCGGCGGCCGTCTGCTCGCCGGCGTCGCATCCCTCACCACCGTGGTGGTTCTCGCGGTTCTCTGTGCCGTCCTCGGCCAAGCCGACGGGACCGGACTGTTCGCTCCGGAGAACTGGCCGGACGCGGGTTTCGTACCCGGCGGTGCCACGAGCCCTGCCTGGGCCACCGTGGTGTTCCTGCCCCTGCTGATCGTCGGCAGCGCGGTGGCCGTTCACCGTCTGGTGCGCGCCGCGGCTCCCGAGGCGAGGGCACGATGGGTCTTCGGCGGGGTGTGGTCGAGTCTGGTCCTGGTCGCGTTCCTGGCGAAGCTGGCCTACAGCGTGCTGCTGCTGGCGATCGCCGGACCGGGCGGGCTCCACATCTTCCCGACGGCCGGGGCGCTGCTCGCGGAGTGCGGTCTGACCGGCGCGAAGTACGCCGTGTTCGGGCCGCTGGTCGCGGGCCTGACGGCGGCGTCGTACCGGATCGGTGTGTGGCGGCTCCACCGCGAGGCCGCCCAACTCGCCAAGGCCTCCAAGGCCGACGACGCCTCCAAGGCCGTCTCCCGGACCGACGATGCCTCCCCGGCGGGCGAGGGCGCCGAGGGTGACACAGCCGGTGAGGGCGGCGAAGGCCCCGGGAGTGGCAAGGCCGTTGAGGTCGGCGCCGGGGCCGGCGAGCGCGGCAAGCGCACCGAGCGTCCCGCAGGGGCGTCGCGTGCCGGTCTCGACCCGGTCGCCGGGTTCGCCTGGCTGCCCGCCGGTGCCGCCGTGGCGCTCCAGTCGGGGACCGGTGTGTTCGCCTGGGCCGCCGGACCGATACCCGGCGGCTTCGTGACGGCCACGCTTCTCAGCGGCGTCGCGGCGGTCCTGGCCGGCATCGGGCTCTGGCGCCGAGTGGTGTCGCCCGGCCTGACCCGGGCCCGTACCGGCGTGACGCTGTGGTCGCTCGCCACCACCCTCGTCGCGGCGGGCGTGCTCGGCAGCGTCCCGCTGTGGGTTCTCGACGGATGCCTGAACGGATTCGGCGGGGCACTCTTCCCGGTCGCGTCCGGCCTCGTACGCGTCGCGGGGGGCGTGACCGCGGGCGTGTGCGCCGGCGTCGTGTGCGTGCCCTGGGTCGCGGAACTGGCCTGGCGGCGCAGGACGGAGCCCTCGGCCGGCGGCGCCCTCGCCCTGGTCGTCCGATGGGCGCCACCCGTCGCCGTGGCCGCCGTGTTCGCGCTCGCCGCCGGCACCCTCGTACCGGGACCGGCCGTGGCCGCCGTCGGCACGCAGACGCAGGCCGCCGGCCGCGACCGGGACGGGCTGCTGCCGCTGACCGTGCTGCGCGAGGACGGGCAGTCCCCGGTGATCGGCGACAGCGAGGGGCGGCAGGTGCTGCTCCGCGGTGTGAACGTCAATCAGCTCATCGACTACGGACAGCCCGACCCGGCCAAGCCCACGGTGTGGCCGCTGAAGGACTCCGACTACGCCCAGATGGAACGGTACGGATTCGACGTCCAGCGCCTCGCCCTGTCCTGGTCGGCCCTGGAGCCGAAGCGGGGCGTCTTCGACGAGGCGTATCTGGCGCGGATCCGCACCGCGGTCGACCAGGCCGCCGCCCACGGCATCCACACCGTCCTCGACATGCACCAGGACACCTTCTCGAAGTACGTCAGCGCGGCTCCGGGAACGCGGTGCCGCGCCAACGCCTCACCGGAGTTCGGCAACGACGGCGCCCCGAAGTGGGCGACCCGCACCGACGGCGCCAAGGCCTGCGGTTTCCTCGGACGCGACCTCTCGCCCAATGTGCAGCAGGCGTTCACCAACCTCTACGACGACACCGACGGCATCGGCACCGAGTTCGCCCGCATGTGGGGCCACCTCGCCAAGACCTTCGCGGACGATCCCGCGGTCGCCGGCTACGACCTCCTGAACGAGCCCGGCCCCGGCAACGCGCCCGGCGTGACCTCCTCGATCCTGCTCGGCCGTCTCTACCAGCAGGCGATCACCTCGATCCGCGCCGCGGAGTCGAAGGTGGCCGGCGGCTTCCACCACCTGGTGTTCTTCGAGCCCTCGATCCTGTGGTCGGGACTCGGCTTCGACACCACCCCGCCGGCCGGGTTCGCCGACGACCCGCTGCTCGTCTTCTCGCCCCACCTGTACAGCGAGTCGATCACCATGGACCAGGGCCTGGGCGTCACCCTGACCTCGATCGAGCAGGGCTACACCGCCGCCGAGCGCACCGCGCGGGCGTACGGGACACCGCTGTGGTCGGGGGAGTGGGGCTGGTTCGGTGAACCCGACGACTTCCGCTCCCGGTTCGACCGTTTCCTGGACCGGCAGAACGCCGACGCGCTGGGCTCGGCGATCTGGGTGTGGAAGAAGGCCTGCGGCGATCCGCAGAACGACCCCGAGGCCAGCACCTCCGGCGGCGGTGTCGTGCTGTACACCTGCCCCGACGGCAAGCCGCTGGCGAGCCCGGCCTTCGAGACCACGGCGCTCTCCCAGGCCTACCCGCGCAGCGCTCCCGGCCGCCTGGGCTCCCTGCGGTCCTCCCGCACCGAGCGGGACCTGAGGCTGTCCGGCTCCGGGACGGGCACGCTGGACGTGTGGGTCCCCGGACCGGGCCGCCCCGAGGCCAAGGGCAGAGGCCTCTCCGGCATGCGGACCACGGAACGGCCCGGCGGCTGGCGCCTCACCGCGCACACCTCCGGCCGCTACACGCTCCAGGTGTCGTAGGAGCGGCGCGGGCCGACGCGGGACCGGACGCGCTCAACCGGTGGTCCAGGGACGCAGCTTCTCGGGGTTGCGCATGACCCAGATGTGCGTGATCCGGTCGCCGACGACCTCGAACGCGAGCACCGTCACGATGACGCCGTCCTGCTGGGCCACCAGGCCCGGCTGACCGTTGACCGTGCGCTCCAGGAGCGTCATGCCGTCCGGCCTCCGCTCGGCGAGCCCGGCCCAGGCGTGGGCGATCCGCTCGCCGCCCTCGATCGGGCGCAGGAAGCTCTGGGCGAGACCGCCGCCGTCGGCGATCGCCGTGGCGTCGGGGTCGAGCAGTCCGATGAGGGCGTCGATGTCCTTGGCCTCCCAGGCCTCCTTGAAGGCACTGACGACACCGGTGCTCCGGTTCGCCTGGGTGGCCGGGGCCGCGGCCGGGCGCGCGGCCCGGAGGCGGCGGCGGGCCGAGGAGGCGAGCTGACGGCAGGCCGCCGGCGTACGGCCGACGATCTCGGCCACCTCGGCGAACGAGTGGCAGAAGACGTCGTGCAGGACGAACGCGACCCGCTCGGCCGGGGTCATCGATTCGAGCACGACCAGGAACGCCAGACCGACCGACTCGTCCAAGGTGACCCGGTCGGCCGGGTCGACGACGGCACCGCCCGGCCGCCCGCTGATCCACTCCGTGCGCCCGGGCAGCGGTTCGGGGATCCATTCACCCACGTACGTCTCCCGCCGCGCCCGTGCCGAGCCGAGCACGTTGAGACAGACCCGACTGGCGACGGTCGTCAGCCACGCTCCGGGGGACTCGATGGCGTCCTGCTCCTGCCGGGACATGGCGTACCAGCGCGTGTACGTCTCCTGGACGGCGTCCTCGGCCTCGGTCAGGGAGCCCAGCAGCCGGTAGGCGAGATTGATCAGGTGCCGCCGCTCGCTCACGATCGCGTCCAGGCCCGGATCGGGCCGGCCCTGCCCGGGCTCGGATCGGGTGGTCATGGTGTCGACAACTCCCTCGGTCGCATCCGCTGTCACCCCTTCGACAAGACAGCGCACCGGAATGTGAGGCCGGAGCCGCACCTCACATTTCGCGGGCCTGTCCTGTCGAAGGGATGAGACCGACACACGACCCATCATTCAGCGACTGGAAGGCCGGAGACATCATGACCGCCTCGACATCAGGTTCCACGCAGACCCCGGACACCCCGGCGACCGCGCAGACCCCGGAGACACCTGCGGGCCAGGAGACCGCGGAGACGCGTGCGACCGCCGCGCCTTCGTTCACCGACCCCGTCGACGACCAGCGACTGGAGCGGGTGGCCGCCGCTCTGAAGGAGAAGAACTTCGACGTCGAGATCCTCGACGACGCCACCGCGGCGCGGGCCCGCGTCAAGGACCTGATCCCCGAGGGCGCCGCGGTGTTCACCGTGGCCAGCGAGACCCTCCGTCTGTCCGGCATCGACGAGGACATCAACGACAGCGGTCGGTACGACTCCGTCAAGGCGCGCGGAACGGCCATGGACCGCGCGACCCAGATGGCCGAGATCTGGCGGATGCTCGCCTGCCCCGACGTCGTGGTGGGCAGTGTCGCCGCGGTCACCGAGACCGGCTCCCTGGTGGCCGCGTCGGCCAGCGGAAGCCAACTGCCCGCCTACGCGGGCTCCGCGCCCCGCGTGATCCTGGTGGTCGGAGCGCAGAAGGTGGTGCCCGACCTGGAGACCGCGCTGCGCCGCGTCGACGAGTACTGCGTCCCGCTGGAGGACGAGCGCGCCCGGAAGGTCTACGGCGTGCCGAGCGCGCTCAATCGCCTGCTCGTCCTCAACGCGGAACCCCACCCGGGGCGCGCCACCGTCCTGCTGCTCCGCGAGGCCATCGGATTCTGAACCGCCGTGAGCCGACCGCCCGATGGTCAGTCGGCACGTCGTCACGTCCTTCCCGCCGGCCTCGCGACGCCGAGGCGCTCGGCCCACTCTCTCCCCGGCGACCAGAGGCGCGTGCCGCCGGAGGGGTCTGTTCCGCTGTCGCCGGGGAGCCACGGGCCGGCCCCTACGTCGTCCCGGTCGCCGCCGTTCCCGCCGGCGACGACCGGCCGGTCGTCGCGGTCGGTGAGCCGGAACCCGACCGTGTAGGTGCGGCTGACCGAACCGTTGGCCGAGGTCACCTTGATGGTGCGGTTGACGAACCGGGAGCCGGCCGACGAGAGGACCGGCCCGCCGTCGGTGACCCGCACCCGTGCGCCGGACCTGGCCGGTACGGCGGAGACGGCCGGGATCCTCTTGTTCTTCGGCCAGTCGACGACGTACGTGGACCCCTCCGGATCGAAGCCGTCGATGGGGACGCCGCCCACCCTGATCGAGTCCGCGTCGGCGACACTCGCCTTGGTGGCGTCGGCGAAGTCGGTCACCGTGACCGAACCGTCCGCGCCCACGACGACGTGTGCCGACATGGCGGCCGCCAGGTTGATCCGCTGCCAGCTCGCTCCGCCGTCCGCGGTGAGGTCGAGCGGGTACCCGGAGTCCGTCGCGGTCTGCTCCAGGACCTGGACGCGCTGCTCGGTGGTCAGGTCCGGGAAGGCAGTGGTCAGCAGGGCCGCCGCGTCGGCCGGTGTCCTGAGCGTCTGACCGGGCTTCGCCACCTGGGAAAAGCCGTAGGTGAGGCGCCGGGTGTACAGGGCGACGTCCTGCGTCGTGCTCAGACCGGCGTACGGGTCGCCCGCGCAGGCCGCGAGCGTGTCGCCGTACCCCTCCTGCGCACACCGTGCGAGCAGCACGTTCTCGATCTCGGTGTGGGCCTCCAGCAGCAGCTTGCGGAAGTCGGGGTCGGCCCAGCGGTGTGCCACGGTGGCCTGTCCGGTGATGCGGCCGCCCATGACGTCCAGGGGGTAGTGGAACCCGAGGACGACGCGGTTGTCCCCGTACTCCGAGGTGCGGGCGAGGATCGACGGCGCCAGTTCCGGCAGGAGCGTGGCGAGCACGGTCCCGGCCTCGTAGCCGCCGTAGGTGTGGCCGCTCGGGTACGAGCCGCTGGTGGCGAGGCTGTTGTACGAGCCGTCCTGCGACTCGTAGACGGCACCCCCGGTACCGACGAACCCGAGCCGAACGTAAGGGCGTTGGTAGCCGTAGCGGTTCTTCGCCGCGTCGACCCCGTCGAGGCCCTTCGTGACGCGGGAGAACAGCGCGCTGGTCTTGGGCAGCCGTCCGCCGCTCAGGGCGTCGCCGTAGATCCGGCCGAGCCGGGAGCCGAGGCCGTCGGCCATCGTGACGGTGGCGCTGTGGGTCGCGTCCACCTCGGCGCGGTCCACCTCCGCCTGGGTGGCCGCGTTGTTGACGGCCACGGCGATCCTGTCGTTCTCCGCGGTCGGTGAAGTGCCGTTCGGGACGCTGGTGTTGGCGGCGCGGACGCCGGTGCCCAGGTCGTCGAACCCGTTGAGCAGGTTGTCGAAGTAGTCGCTTCCGTCGCCAGTGGTCGGCCAACTGTCGGATGTGTAGGTCGCGTTCAGCGTGTCGTCCGGGAAAGGGGACGGCTCGTACGCCGGGTCGGAGGCGTCCGCCGTGTCCGCCGCCGTCTTGGAGGCGGGCGCGACGGTGTCGGCGGAGGTTCCGGCCAGGGTGACCGCGGTGACGGTCGCCGTGTGTGTCTTCGCCTTGCCTGCGGCCGTGAGAAGGGTGGTCTCCGTCATGGTGGGGACGTGCGCGGTGGTTCCGTCGTCGAGGACCACGGTGTACCCGACGACCGGGAATCCGCCGTCGCCGGCCGGACGCCAGCTCACGCGGACCCGCTTGCCGTCGGTGACCACGCTGCTCACGGTCGGCCTCTGCGGCTTGCCGCCCCCGGTCACCACGGGGGCGGTGGCCGGGCTCGGGCGCGAGGTGCCGACGGCGTTCACCGCCCGGACCCGGGCCGTGTACGACCTGCCGACCCGCAGCCGGGTGAACGTGGTGCGCCGGCCGGCCGGGTCGTGGATCTCGACCTGGTGACCGTCGTCGAGGGTGACCTTGTAACCGGTGACCGGTGAGCCTCCGGTGTCCCCGGGGGCGGACCAGGCCACGGTCACGCTCGTGCCGGACGAGGTCGCCGACACGGCCGCGGGCACGGCGGGCACCGCCTTCGGCCTGGTGGTGAGCGCGTCCCGGGCGTGGTCGAGCGCGGCGTACCGTGCCGTGAGGGTCTCGTCGGAGGCCGCCGCGTCCGCGACCGTGGTCCGGGCCGCGGCGAGCGCCTCGGAGAACGCCGTCCACGACGCGTCCGTGTAGCGCGCGTCGTCGAGGGCCGACGCGGTCGCGACCAGTTCCTCCAGCCTCAGCCTCGGGAGCGGGACGAGTTGCCTGGCCGCGAGGGTGAGACCACGGGTCCGGGTGTCGACCTCCAGCTGGGTCACGGCGTCGGCGTCGACGAGGGCGCGCGCCGCGGCTAGTTCGCGCTGGTAGACACCGAAGTCGATCGTGTCGTGGCGCTCCGGCTCGGTGGAGAGGCCGGCGTACTGGTCGATGGCCTTCCGCAGCGCGGACTTGTCCGTGACGGCGGGCGTCCCGACATGGGTGAAGGTGATCCGACCCAGGTTCGCGACGTACGGGTGCGAGGCGTCCGGGGTGGTCACCAGACGCAGATGGACGGCGTGCGGGCCGGTGACCGCCTTCGGCAGGGTCAGGCTTGTCGTCCCTCCCGATGACCAGGCGGCACCCGTGACCGGCAGGGGGACGGTCGCGTACGGCGTCCCGGGGGCGGCCGGGTCGAAGGAGTCCAGGTAGAGCTGGACGGCCGAACCGGTGCCGCAGCGGGCGGAGTTGTTGACGTAGGTGATCGTGACGGTGTTCTTCGGGGAACCGCCGAAGTCGAGGTCGCCGTAGTCGAGCCAGGCTCCGGCGTAGGTGCCGCCGAGGTCGGTGGTGGATCCCGCGCCGGTCCAGCCGACCGGCTCGCTCTTGAGCCCGCCGCCGCTGTTGGAGCGGAACGCGGTGGCGTCGAACACCAAGGGCGCGTCGGCCTCCTGAGTGAGCGTCAGTGAGTAGACGTTGGCGACGTAGGGCTGTGAGGCATTCTGAGTGCTGGAGACGAAATCGGCGTAGACGTCCTGGACGCCCCTGAAGACGCCCGGATCGAGCCGTACGGTCGTGGTGGCGACGGTTCCCCAGCCCGATCCGCTGTAGTCGAGCGGGATGTCGACGCTCTTCGGGCCGTCCTTCGAACCGAGGTGCAACTCGATGCGCGAGTCCGACGCCGCGCGCGACTGCGGCTTGTCGTAGCGGACGGTGACGGTGTCGGCGCCGTCGCGGAGGTCGGTGTCCTTCCACTCGGCCCACGCGCCGTTCGTCGTGTTCTCGAAGACGCCGTTCGCGAGGTTGAGCGGGAGCGAACCGCCGCCGGTCGTGGTGCTGTTGGGCGCCGTCAGCGTGGCGAGCGTGGTCGCGGAGGACGAGGAGGCCTCGTACGGGGAGAACTGGTACCGGTCGAAGTTCGACACCCACTGCTGTCCGGACGGCGCGTGGAAGACGAACGTGACGCTCGACGCGCCCAGCAGGGCGTCCGGGTCGGTGACGGCCGCCCGCACCGTGCTGTAGTACTGCCAGCCGCCGGTACCGGGGAGCGGGACGCTCGCGACGACGGGGCCGTCGGCGGCACCGGCGTGGACGTCGACGCTGCTCGGTTTCGCCGTCGTGGCCTGCGCGTTGGCGTAGCGGACCGAGACGCTGCGCGGCGCGATTCCGCCGAAGTCCAGCGCGGTGAACCGCTCCCAGGCGCCCTCGGTGACGCCGCCGAGGTCGCCGTCCGAGTAGTACGCCTCGCTCACGAGGCTGGGGCCCTCCTTCTGGTCGGGGGCCTCGGCCTGCAGGACGGCGTAGCCGCCCTCGTCGATGGTGAGCGCGTCGGCGGCGGACCGCAGCGCGTCGTCCGCGGCCATGACCGTGCCCGTCGCGGAGGCGCTGTCCCCGAGGACTGTCCGCGCCCGCTCCAGCGCGGCCCGGAAAACGGTCCACGAGCCGTCGGAGTAGTTGCCGGCGCGCACGAGCGAGGCCTGGTCCACGAGCGTGCCGAGCGCCTTGCGATGCACCGCGGCGGCGGAGAGGCGGAGCGGGTCGGTGGGCGATGTGCCGGTGCCGCGCACCGTCGAGGCCGGCACGCCGTGGGCGAAGGCCGCGTCCTGGAACGTGATGCCGATGCGGGCGTCGGCCCGTGTGCTGCCGCTCAGTGACAGTGTCGCCGTACGCGAGCCGTCGACGCGGAGATCCGCCGTGACCCCGCCCGGCAGGCCCGTCACGGTCGCCGCGCCCGTCCTGGTCAGGCTGGTGCCCTTGCGGGCGGCGAACTCGGCGGGGCCGGACAGGGTGAGCCTGACGCCGCCCTCGACGGTGCCGTCGGCCCGTGTCTCCACGGTGCCGGGGGCGGCGGAGACGACGGTGTCGCCCCGGCCCGCTCCCGTGCCGCCGCCACCCGTGTCACCCGCGTCGGTGTCCAGGGAGTAGGCGGGCCTCGTCTTCGCGCCCCATGTGGAGGGCTTGGAGCCCATGGTGAACTCCAGGGTTCCGCCCGAGACGATCTGCGAGTAGTCGAGCCAAGTGTTCCCGAAACGGGCGCCGTTGAGGGTCGCGCTCTGCACGTAGTAGGCGTCGGGCGACACCCCGTCGGCCTTCACCGTGAACCGGGCGCCGTTCGCGTAGTGGATCGTCGTGGAGTCGAAGAACGGACTGCCGATCTGGAACTGGCTGGAACCGGCGGTCACCGGGAAGAGGCCCAGGGCGGCGCCGACGAACATGGTCGACATGGTGCCGGCGTCGTTGTCCATGGTCGGCAGGAAGCCCTTGGGGGAGAGCTTGTAGACCTGAGTCCTGACCGGCGGCCGGAACTCGCCGCCGGAGCTGGGGGCTTCGTTCGAGGAACCCGTCGCGATGTAGCGGTTCCAGGTCGTCCCGGTGTAGATCGCGCGCACCCATTTCTGCGTCAGGCTCGGCTCGCCGACGTAGTTGAAGAGGTACGGGGCCTGCAGGTCGATCTCGTTCGCGTTGGAGTGCAGCATGGCCGAGCCGTCGTCGGCGCCGGAGTCCTCGCCGAACATGTGCTCCACGGCGGCCCTGCCCGCCTTCGCGCCGCCCATGGCCTTGATGAGACCGCCCATGTCGTAGGCGTCGTACCAGTGGTACTGCCAGAGCGTTCCCTGGTAGAGCCCGGCCGCCTCGAACTTCTCGTGGTCGGCGCTCTGCCAGTCGCCGTTCGCGGCGCGCGGGGTGAGCAGACCGACTCCGGTGCCGTCGGCCGCGGTCCAGGCGCCGGGCCGCACGAGGTTGTCGATCGCCATGGTGGCCTGCGTACGCAGTTTCGCCGCGTCGGTCTTCCTGCCGAGCGCGTCCGCGATGACGGAGAGCGCCCACTGGTCGTAGCCGCGCTGGACGGTCGTGCCCGGATCCCCGGTGACGTAACCCTGGCGCAGTTGCGCCCCCGTGTAGTACCCGGCGTACGACATCAGCGCGGGATAGGCCTCGTCCAGCCGGTCGAAGTCCTTGTACCCCTTGGACAGCGCGTCGGCGACGAGCACGGCCGAGCGCTCCCAGCGCACGGTGGGGACGGAGTGGGTGAGGCTGCCGAGGCTCTTGCCGGCGGTGTGCGCGTCCGCGAAGAGTTCGACGAGCGACTGCACCATGTCCCGGTAGGTGGACGGATCGATGTACGCCTCGACCGAGTACTTGCGGAAGTCGTCCCAGGTGGACCAACCGTCGTAGTACGTGAAGCCGTTCGTCTTGTGCACCGCTCCGTCCACACCGCGATACGTCCCGCTGGTGCTCGTCGCGTTCACCGGCAGTGCGTACATGCGGTACAGGTGCGTGTAGAACTCCTTGGTCAGCGTCGACCCGGGATCGGACTGCGCGGAGGCCTGTACGTCGACGGCGCCGAGCGCACGGTTCCAGTCCGCGCGCGTCCGCTCGCGCGCCTGGTCGAAGGTGAGGTCGCCCACCTCGTCGAGCTGGTCGGTGGCGGCCTGTTCGGCGCTGATCGGCGACAGGGTGACGCGCAGTTCGATGTCCTTCCCCGCGGCGGGGTCGAACGCGAGGACGGCGCCGGTGTCCTTGCCGTCCCGCGCGGTGGCGTCGCTCAGCCCGCCGTCGTCGCCCCAGCTCTTGAGCGAGGTCACGGGGACGTTCGTCGTGGCGTTGTAGTAGAGCTGGTACGACGCGCCGTTGAACGACCCCGCGATGAGCCCGCCGATCGACGTGGTCCCGTCCGGGAGCGTCGTCGCCTTCAGGGTCGAGCGGGTGCGGCTGGTGAAGTTGTTCGCCAGGTCGAGGACGAGTTCCGGGGCCGATCCGGCGGGGAAGTCGAACCGCTCCAGCGCCGTGCGCGTCGTCGCGGTCACCTCGGCCTTGACCGTGCCGGAGTCCTGCGTCACCGACGAGGCGGTCCCGGAAACGGCTCCGAGCCCCACCCGGTACGAGCCGGGCGTCGCGCTCTCGTCGTCGTGGCTGTAGGTGTGCGCGTACGTGCCGGGGGAGGGGCGCTTGTCGTACCGGACGGACGTCGGGACGACGAGCAGGTCGCCCCCGCCTCCCGAGCCGCCGACGCCGTCGAGGTCCGTGGCCGTGAAGCCGGCTATGTGGTCCTCGTCGTAGTCGTATCCGGAGTGGTTCCGGCCCGGCGTGGTCATCGGGTTGACCTTGGCCAGACCGTGTGGGGCCTGGGCTCCCGGCAGATCGTTGCCGTCGTCGCCCGCGGTCGACACGAAGGGGTCGACGAGCCGCGTGTAGTCGGTGCCGCCGGACGTGCCGCCGGAGGCCGTGGACGTGACGGCGAGGGGCACCGCGACGGCCGTACCACCGACGGACGCGGCGAGGACGAGCGCCCCGGTGAGCAGGGCGGCCGCTGCCGCGCGCAGTGGCAGACGGCCGCTGCGGGCGGTCCCCGGAAGGAGCACGCGGGGCACGGGGGGACGGGATCTGTTGGGCACGTGACCTCTCCAGCGTCGCTCATACGCACGCACGGTCGGGCGCGCACACGGGCCGCGCCTCGTCGAAAGACAACGTTGTCGCTTCGTGGCGCCGGGCGTGCGACCCGGAGTGAGACGGAAGTGGACCAACAGAATGGCACCCCTGCACCGGATTGCACCCTGTCGTGTTCACGACCGCCCGCAATGAGACACGGACCAGGCGTACGGAGGGCGAACGGCACGCGTACGGCGGGCACTTGGCGGGAGCCGCGAAGGCGACGACCGGGGGAGCGGCGTGAGCGGGGGAGCGGTGTGGGTGGCAGCGTGCGTGGCCTGGGTCGGGGGTGCGGCGTGATCGGGGGAGCGGCGTGGGTGGGAGAGCGGCCTGGCCGGGGGAGCCGCGTGATGGCCCGTCGGTCTCAGCCTTGACGGGAGGTGCGGAGGGCCGGACATCTGCCCCTCCCGGAGGGTGCTGCGGCCGGACCTCCAGGGCCTCGTCCCCCAGACACTCGGGGCGGCTCCTGGCGTGGCAGAGTATGCGTGTGCCCACCACTGATGCCGCCCGTGCCGCCGACGCCGTCGATGCCCCCCGCGCCGTGAACGCGCCCGAGGCCGCCCATGACGAGCCCGGTCACCTCATCGACCTGCGCAGCGACACCGTCACCCGGCCCACCGAGGCGATGCGCCGCGCCATGGCCGAGGCCGAGGTCGGAGACGACGTCTTCGGTGACGATCCCACGGTCAACGCGTTGCAGGAGCGGATCGCCGGGCTGCTCGGATTCGAGTCCGCGCTGTTCGTCTCCTCGGGCACGCAGAGCAACCTGTGCTCCCTGCTGACCCACTGTGGCCGCGGGGACGAGTACATCGCCGGCCAGATGTCCCACATGTACCGGTGGGAGGGCGGTGGCGCCGCCGTACTCGGAGGCATTCAGCCCCAGCCGCTGCCGCACCGGGCGGACGGGACGCTGGACCCGCTGGACATCGCGGCGGCCGTGAAGCCGGACGACGCGCACTTCGCCCGGACGCGCCTGCTCTGCCTGGAGAACACCATCGGCGGGCGGGCCGTGTCGACGGACTACCTGAAGACCACGACGCACCTGGCCCACGAGCACGGACTCGCCACCCACCTGGACGGGGCCCGGCTGTTCAACGCCGCGGTGGCCGGCGGCGGCGATCCGTACGAGCAGGCACGGCTGATCGCCGGCCACTTCGACAGTGTGTCGGTCTGCTTCAGCAAGGGCCTGGGCGCACCGGTGGGCTCCGCGCTCCTCGGATCGCGGGAGTTCGTGGTCGAGGCCCGGCGCTGGCGCAAGGTCCTGGGCGGCGGGATGCGGCAGGCGGGCGTCCTGGCGGCCGCGGCGCTCCACGCGCTCGACCACCATGTGACGCGGCTCGCCGACGACCACGCGCACGCCGCGCTGTTCGCCGAGGGGCTGAAGGACGTGGCGGGCCTCACCATGGAGCCCAGTGGGACGAACATGGTCTTCGCGGCTTCCGCCCCCGGCGTCGAGACGGACGAGGTACGCGACCGACTGGCCCGTCGGGGTCTGCTGTGCGCGGGGTACCCGGGCCAACTGCGGTTCGTGTTCCACCTGGACGTGACGCGCGCCGACACGGAGCACGCGGTGCGGATCGTGCGCGAGACCATGACGGAGATGGCGAAGGGCTGATGCGCACGGGCCGAGAGGCGTGCGTCAGTCCGATGGCCCTGTGGGACCGAGGAGTTCGGGTCAGTCCACCGGCCATGTGTGCACCGGCGCGTTCAGGTGCATGTAGTCGATGTACTGCCGTGTCATGCGCCGCAGGGCCTCGTGACGGCCGCAGTGGTCCGCCGCCTCGAAGCGGTGCAGCATCTCCTTCTGCCAGACCGCCCCGTTCCGCGCGGTGACGCACCGCTGCTCGATGATGCCGAGCAGCGGCTCCCGCCACGCCTCGTCCATGCCCGACTGCTCCAGGCCCTTGTGGGCGAGCGGCAGCAGCCGCCGCAGGACGAGTTCGGGCGCCGGCACCTCACCCACTCCGGGCCAGTACAGGCGGGCGTCGATGCCGTGCCGCGCCGCGGTGTGCAGGTTGTCCTCGGCGGCGGAGAAGGACATCCGCGACCACACCGGCCGGTCCTCCTCCACCAGCGCGCGGGTCAGCCCGTAGTAGAAGGCGCCGTTGGCGAGGGTGTCGGCGACCGTCGGGCCCGCGGGCAGCACGCGGTTCTCCACCCTGAGGTGCGGCCTGCCCTGGGAGACGGCGTAGACCGGACGGTTCCACCGGTAGATCGTGCCGTTGTGCAGGGTGAGTTCGGCCAGCTCCGGCGTGTCCCCGCGCTCCAGCGTCTGCGTCGGATCCTGCTCCTCGCACAGGGGCAGCAGCGCGGGGAAGTAGCGGACGTTCTCCTCGAAGAGATCGAAGACGCTGTTGATCCACCGCTCACCGAACCACACCCGGGGCCGTACGCCCTGTGCCTTGATCTCCTGCGGGCGGGTGTCCGTCGCCTGCTCGAAGAGCGGGATTCGGGTCTCGTGCGCCAGCTCCTTGCCGAACAGGAAGGGCGAGTTGGCCGCCAGCGCGACCTGGACCCCGGCGATCGCCTGCGCCGCGTTCCAGTAGTCGGCGAACTGCTCGGGAGACACCTGGAGATGGAACTGCGTACTCGTGCACGCGGCCTCCGGCGTGATGGTCTCCGCGTACGTCCGCAGCCGGTCGACCCCGTCCACCTCGATGAGCAGATCCTCGCCGCGCGCCGCGAAGACCTGTTCGTTGATCAGCCGGTAGCGGGCGTTCTCCGACAGCGCCTCCGGTCCGACGTCCGACTCCCGAAGGGTGGGCAGGATGCCGATCATGATCAGATGGACGCCGATCGTCCTGGCGCGTTCGTCCGCGTGGTTCAGGGCGGCGCGGATCTCCTCCTCCCAGGCGTCGGGGCCACCCGCGATCAGCCGCCGGGGCGGAATGTTGATCTCCAGGTTGAACCGGCCCAGCTCCGTGTCCCAGGCGGGGTCCGCGATGGCGTCGAGCACGTCGGCGTTCCGCATCGTCGGCTCGGCCTCGGTGTCCGTCAGGTTCAGCTCGATCTCCAGGCCCACTCGGGGCCGCTCCACGTCGAACCGGGCTTCCCGGAGCATCTGTGCGAAGGCGTCGAGACATTCCTGCATCTTGATCCGGTACTGGCGCCGGTCCTCGCGGGTGAAGACCAGTGCCGGAACGTCGCGTCCCATCGGTCCTCCCGGTGGCCCCACGGATACCTGCTCCCTCCAGCGTCGCACCATGGGACGGGTCTGACCATGCGGAGCACTCGCGGGGCCGTGACGGGAGCCGCGGCCGGATCTCACACAGGGTGACGAGGGGGTTTCTTGAGGTGACGGGCATCGTGATCGTCCGTCCCGCCCGGCCGTGCCGCGGGCACGCCCCGCCGTCCGCGGCTGCGCATGGCTGCCGCCTGGAGGATCAGCGCACGACATGATTCCAACGCCCGGTCAGACGGTGATGACGACCTTCGAGCGTGCGTGCTCCTTTTCGAGGTACCGGATGGCCTCGGGCGCTTCGCTCAGCGGGTAGGTGCGGTCGACGGCAGGGGTGAGTTTCCCGGAGTCGGCCAGTTCTCTCAGGGTCGCCAGGTTCTCCTTGCTCGGCGCCGCCGTGAGGACGAGCAGGCGGTGGCGGGCGAAGCGGGACATCACCTGGCCCTTGATGAGGAGCCCCATCGGTCCGACGACACTCCCGCCTTCGAAGACGCCCCCGCCGGACAGGACGAGTGTCCCCTGGGGTTTCAGCGCGCGGCGGAACCCGGCCAACGAGTGGTTCCCCACCAGGTCGAACACGACGTCGTACCGCCGTCCGTTCCGGGTGAAGTCCTCCTGGGTGTAGTCGATGAGGTGATCCGCGCCCAGCGACCGGACCAGGTCCGTGTTCCTCGTGCTGCATACGCCGGTCACTTCCGCGCCGAACGCCTTGGCGATCTGCACCGCGAAGGTCCCCACCCCGCCCGAGGCGCCGTTGATCAGCACCTCCTGCCCCGGCCCGATCCGACCGAGGTCGCGCAGGCCCATCAGCGCGGTGTTCCCCGCGAGCGGGAGGGCGGCCGCCTGCTCGAACGACAGCGCGGCCGGTTTCGGCTCCAGCAGGTCGTCCCGGGCACTGACGTACTCGGCGAACGCGCCGTCCACCTCGCCGAACACCTCGTCGCCGGGACGGAACCGCCGTACGGACTTGCCCACCGCTTCGACCCGGCCCGCGAAGTCCGTACCCCGGATCCTCGTCTTCGGGCGGCTCACCCCGAGCGCCAGGCGTGCCAGGTACGGATCACCCCGCATGAGGTGCCAGTCCCGGGCGTTGACCGAGGCCGCGTGGACGCGGACCAGGACGTCGTGATCGGCGACGGCCGGGGTGTCGACCTCTCTGAGTTCCAGGACGTCGGGGGAGCCGTACCGGTCCTGGGCGATCGCCTTCATCGGGCCTCCGTGGCGCACGGTGGGTTCGGTGCGTAGTGGATCGGCTGACCGGACGTTCAGCCCCACCCACGATGGTAGGGAAGAGGCCGCTTCGCGGGTATCGGGGCGAATCCCTAGGTGACGCCCCGGGGTACGGCTCAGCCGCCCTGGCCGGCGCTGCCGATCGGGCCGACCTTCACCGGCTCGCCGGAGCCGTTCGTGACGGGCAGGGTGGCGGCGCCCGGCCAGGCGAGGGTGACCGTCTTGGTCTCGTTCGGCGGGGTCACCAGCAGGCCCGTGATGCGGACGCCGGAGCCGCCCGTCTTGTTGAGCGGGTAGGTGACGGCGAAGGCGATCGACTGTCCGTTCTTGAGGATGCTCCGGCCGGCCGACGCACCGGTGCGCTTCGCGGACACCGTCCCCGAGTTCGTCTTCAGGTCGACGCCCGCGTACCCGGAGATCGAGCAGTCGTGACCGCCGCCGTTCTTGAATTCCACCGCGACGTTGCCGGAGGGGTCGCCGTCGATGGTGTCGTCCTTCGCGGTGACCTCCAGCTCGTCGGTGTGGCACCTCTCGACCTTGCCGCTCGCGTCGGTGCCGGTCCCGGCGGTCGAGCCCTTTCCGGTCGAGCCCTTTCCGGTCGAGCCCTTTCCGGTCGAGCCCTTTCCGGTGCCCGTCCCGCCGGTCTGATCCGAGCCGCCCGAGTCCGAACCGCTTCCCTGGTCCGAACCGTTCGAACTCGAACCGCCGGCCTGGGCCGACGCGTGGGATCCGGCGGACGGTGCGCTCTTCCCCGTACCGTCGTCCCCGTTCTGGCAGGCCGTGAGCGAGAGGCCTGCGGCGACGGCCAGGGCGGCGAAGGTGAGCTTGTGAACGCGCATCGATTGTTCCTCGGTCCGGGTCGGTGGTACCGGCTGCCCGCCGGCGGCGAGCGTTTCCGAGCATCAAGAGCGCCCCGGCCCGGCAGCCGTTCCGCCCAATCGCCGTGTAGTACACCCCTGTTACAGGCCCACCCGAACCCGAAGCCCACCTCCCCGGACACACCCCGGCGCCCACCCCGCCGACGGGCCCCACGACCCCTGCCCACGACCGTCACCCGCTGGGACGGACCTGTGACGCGACGGCACTTGACGCATGCGGAAGCGGTGGCCCGACACGGAGTCCCCGGTCGTCGTGGAACAATCGCATCCCTGATGTCGGTGCGATGGGTGACGCGATGTGTGGCTCCGGGCTGATGACCGCGGGCGGTCGCGAGTGAACCCGTCACGCGCCCTGGTGGTCGGCTACGTCGACGCTCTCGGCGTCGTAGGGGAGGCCGTCCGGGCGGCGATGCCCTCGCTCGTACGACTCGCGGACATCCTCGGGCTGGTCCGGTCGCGCCAGATCGCCCGGCGCGGCGAAGCAGGCGGCTACGAGTACGCCGTGCACGGGGCAGGGTGTCGGTTCACGGCCCAGGACGGCACCGAGGTCGATGTCGACTTCGCCGCCGACGGCACGGAGATCTTCGACCTCTGGCGACTGCGCCTGTACGGGCAGAGCCTGCCCGCGCCTGTGACGTCGACCGAGGACGACCTGCGAACGGCGGTGGAGTCGCTGAGTCCCTTGCTGACCGAAGTACGGCCGGGCTGGTTCACGGTGACCCGGCGCCCGGTTCGTCCGCTCGCACGTCATCTCGACGACGGCCCACCGAACGGATCGATGTCCTCGCCGCGAGAGCGGGGCGATGAGCGGCATGGGTGACCTGAGGCTCGTCTGGACTTTGACGGGACATGGCTGGGCCCACTGCACGGTGGCCGATGCGCGCGGTGAGGCCGAAACCACCGTCTCCGACATCACGACAGCACCGGAAGACCTGTTGACAGCCGTGACCCGCATGTTCGCCGGCGAGGGGGAGACCCGTGCGCAGTTCGAGGCGGAGCCGACCGCCTACCGCTGGATCTTCTTCCGCGAAGGACAGGACGTCTGGATCCGCGTGCTGGAGCTGCCGGACGGCGGCAACCATGACAACGCGGGTACTGAGATCTGGTCGAGCCTGCAATCCCTCGAAGCCGTTGCCCGGGCGGTGATTCGCTGCTTCGACGAGGTGAAGCGAGAGTACGGCGTCAGCGGATACCGAGGGAAATGGGGCGAACACTTTCCCTCCCTCGAACTCGAAGCCCTCAGGCGGGCATGGCGCGACAATCAACTGGCGTGATCAGCCTGCGGCAGCCAGGATCGAGCGCAATCCGCTGGCCGCTGGGCGGGACGGCGCCGTCGATGGCGTGGCGATCCGGCGGTGCTGCGCGCAAACCCTGATCAGCCGCGGCGGAGCGCCGCCTTCTCGACCGGAGCCCGTTGTGAGCGAACGCGACGTCATACTCAACGAACTCGCCCAAGGGCTGCGCCCGATGGCGCAAGGTGTCGAGTGGTTCGACGGTCTCGGCTCGGAGGAGCAGAGCGAGGTGCTGCGCTTCCTGTGCCACCACTGTGGCCAGGCTCGCGCCGTCGAGGAAGACGGACCTGAGGCCGTCCGGCGTTCCGGGCTGCGCCCGACGTACACCCCTGCCGTGCTGATCACCCGGGGACGGATCGACGAGCAACTGGGGAAGGTCGCAGGTCTCACCCCGGTCGACGAACGCCGAAAAGCCTTCCGTCTGTTGGTCGCGGTGCTCGCCATCGCGGACGAGCGACGTCGCCGGCGCTTCTGTTCCGGTGGGTGCGGTCACTGGTGGCATCAGTTGGCCGGCGCCGATGCGGCTGCCCGTACCGTCGGCTCGGACGGGGCTTCGTGAACCACCGACCCTCACGGCGTGGTACCGGTCGCGGGGCGAAGGCGGCGCCCGCCCGGTATCTCCGTGCCGCCTTGATCGGTGGCGAGGGGTCGAGCGGTCCGGGGTGTGGCGATCGGCGCAGCGACACCACCCGGGTGAGCTACGGTGCGGCACGAGCGGTTGCGCGGTTCCTACGGTCGTGTTCGAAGCCAACGGAACACATGCGAAGGAACGATCCTTGAACCGCACAGTCGCCAGGGCCGCCGCACTGCTCGCCTCCGCCCTCGTCGCCCTTCCCGTCACCGCCGCGACCGCAGCCGCGGCCGACAAGGGCGACGGTCCCCTGATCGTCATCAACAACGTGTACCAGCGCGCGGACGGCGACATCTTCAACGTCGGCCACGACAACGTCGTCGGCTCCGGCAACGGGAACGGCACCCAGCCGACGGGGGTCGGAGCGCCGGGCGTGAGCCAGACGACGGTGCGCATCAAGACGGGCACCCGTCTGCCGTTCAACGGCGTACAGCTCGCCTCGCACGAGGGCAGCGGGGAGTACCCCCGCGCCCTCTACCCGAACTACGCCGCCATCGTCCCGATCGACGGCCCCTCCACGGCCGTGTACCAGTCGGAGGGCGGGGCCGGGCAGGTCCGCATCACGGCGACCGTCGAGGACGGCAGGGTCCTGCCGAACTGCGCCTCCGAGGGCAACCTGGACTGCCGTATCGACTACGACGCGCAGGGTCAGTACGTCGTCATCGACGGCCGCTGACAGAGCGAGGACAGCGGCGGGGCCGAGCCGTCAGGCCCCGCCGCACCTCCCTGGCCGGGACCGGCGTCCCCACACCGGTCTGCCGGGATGGGCCGCGCCGCACCGGCGGTGCCGGGACCGGCCGCCCCACACCGGTCCGCCGGGAAGAGCGCCGCCCCATCACCGCCTCGATCGACAGCCATTCATCTTCCCTCCCGTTGCCCTGAGGAGAACGCCCATGGAGTCCGACGCCGCGAGTGCGGTCTCGTCGACCGGTACGACGCGCAGGACCGCGATCCGGGGAGCCGTGGCCGCGGGCCTGGCCGCCGGGCTGGGCGTCCGGTCGTCCCCGGCACGCGCAGCCGGACCGGCGGCGGCCGCGGCGGGCGCATGGCAGGGGTTCGCCGCCCGGGTACGGGACGAGTTCACCGCCATGGGCCTGGCCGGCGCGGCCGTCGCCGTGGTCAGCAGGGACCGCGTACTGCTGACGCTGCCGCTCGGCGTCCGCGACATCGAGAGCCGCGCCCCGGTCACCCCGTCGACCCGCTTCCTCGTCGCCTCGACGACCAAGTCGATGACCTCGCTGCTCGCCGCGACCTACGTCGACCGGCGGCAACTGGCCTGGGACCAGCGGGCCGTCGACGCCTGGCCGGGCTTCCGAGCACCGACCGACCGGCTCACGCGCTCCCTGAGGGTCCGCGACCTGTTCGGCATGGCCACCGGCATCGACGAACCGCCCGCCCTGTCGGGCCTCCACGAGGGCGACCCCACAGCCCCCGAGCTGCTCCGATCCCTGGTCACCCTCCCGGTGGTGGCGCCACCCGGCACCAGCTACCACTACAACAACACGGTGTACTGCGTGGGCGGTTACCTCCCGCTGCTCGCCTCCGGCGTGACCGGCGACGCCCTGACCGGCACGTTCGCCGACGAGATGCGGGAGCGGGTGTACGGGCCGACCGGTATGACCGGTGCCCGGATCGCGGACGACCCCCGGGGACTGGTCACCGACTTCATGCGCGGGTACGTACCCGACCTCACCGGCGCCAACAGGCCGCTCGCCTACGGGCCGGTCGGCAGCTACGCCCCCGCCGGCGGCACGCTCGCCTCGCTCGACGACATGGCCGCGTACGTCCGCATGCAACTGCGGCGCGGTGTCTCCGTCGACGGCCGGCGTGTGGTGTCGGCCAGGAACCTCGCCGAGTGCTGGAAGCCCCACATCCCGGTCCCCGTGTCACCCGAGTTCGACCCGGACGTCACCGAGTCCGGCTACGGGATGGGCTGGATCCAGAACCGTTTCCGCGACGGCACCTCGCTGATCTGGCACAACGGCGGGATCGACGGCTTCACCTCGTACATCGGCTTCCTGCCCGAGCACGACCTCGGACTGGTCGTGCTCAACGGGATGAACCCGACCCCGACCGGACCGTACTTCTACCTCTACGTCCTCAACCTGCTGCTCAGCGAACGGTTCGGCCTCAACAAGGGCGTCCCGGCCAAGGCCCATGCCGCGTACGTCGCCGCCCTCGAAGACCTGCGCGCCCTCGGCCGCCGGACCGCGCCGACCGACCCGGGAGCCACCGCACCGTACCTGGGCTACTACGAGGGCGGTTACCGCCTCACACGCGAGGGACGCGACCTGAACCTCCACCTCGGCCCGCGCACCCTGCCGCTCGGCGTCCTGCCCGACGGCAGCTACGTGGTGACCAGCGGCCTGCTCGTCGAGAACAAGGTCCTCCTCACCCGGGACGTCGACGACACCCCCCGCATCGAACTGGTCGGCCTGGAGACGGTCCGCCGCACGGTCGGGCTGTAGCCTTCCCGCGCGGGAGCGGCGGTCAGCGGTGGCCCGTGTCGATGACGCAGAAGCGGTTGCCGTCGGGATCGGCGAGAACGACGAAATCGGCGTCGTCGGGATACCGGTCCCATGCGACGCGCCGCGCGCCCAGGGACACCAGCCGCTCGACCTCCGCGGCCTGGTCGGCGGCGTCCCCGGCGTACAGATCGAGGTGGATCCGCGGACGCTCCTGTACGGGCGTCTCGCTGAGGCCGAGTGACAGCCGTACCCCGGCCCCGTCCGCAGGCATCAGAACCACCCAGTCGTCCTCCGGCGCGTCGCGCGGGACGTATCCGAGAGCCTCCGTCCAGAACGCGGCCGCGCGCGGCACATCCGACACACCCAGGACGACGGAACCGACGGTCAGCATGCGCTGATTCTGACGGACGGAGCGTCTTGCCGGGGGACGAGTGTCGGCGCGCGTCGCACAGGTGGAGGAGTAGCAGGTGGAGGGGTTCAGTGCGTGTCACGCAGATGGAGGAGATAGGCCGCGGTCAGGGCGACGGCTCGGTCCGGGTCCTTGGACAGGTCCACGAGCGCGTCCGACGTCCTCGCCCCCGGGATGCCCGCCAGGGCCTGCGTCAGCCGCCCGCGCGCGGGTGCCTCCGTGGCCGGGTGGGCGAGACGGCCGAGGAGCCCGTCCGCGAGCCGGTCCGCCGTGACGGGGTCGCTCGCCAGCACGCTCAGCGCGTCCGCGGCGTCGGTGTCGTTGCGTCCCTCCACGATCATGTCGAGGAGCGTCGGGACCGCGTCGGCCACGCCGCGCGCCCCGAGTGCCAGAGCCGCGTGCCCGCGGACCACGGAGTCGGGGTGCGCGAGAGCACCTCGCAGATACGTGGTGGCCTCGGCGTCCGGCATCTCGGCGAGCGACTGGACGGCACGTTCCCTCACCGCGGCCGACTCGGAGGCCAGACCCTCCGCGAGCAGCGCCGGGCCGCGGTCGCCGGAGCGCGCCAGGGCCCAGCGAAGGGCCCCGGCGACGTTCGGCTCCGTCTCGCCCAGCACCGCTTCCACCAGGGCCTCCACGGGCACCGGGACCTCACCGGCCGAGGACAGCGCGGCGCGCTGCCGCGCGTCGGCGCTCTTCGAGGCCAACGCCTGGAGCAGCGCAATGACTTGGAGGACGTCCTCCCAGCCGGCCGGCTCCGCGGCATGAATCCTGCGCAGCCGCGTGAGCAACTCGGTCTCCGCCGCGATGCGTTCGCGGGTCTGAGCGATGAGACCCTCGACGAGCGAGGACGGCGCGAATCCGGGATCGTCCAGCGCGCGCCCGATCTCACGCAGCGACAGCCCCAGTGAACGCAGGCTCTCGATGTGGAAGATCCGCCGGATGTCGTCCCCCGAGTACTCCCGGTAGCCGGAGCCGGTACGCCCCGAAGGACGGACCAGACCGAGCGACTCGTAATGCCGCAGCATGCGGGCACTGACACCGGACCGTCGCGCCACCTCACCGATCAACACGCCCTATGGTCCCTCCTGTCCCGGCCCGTCGAGGACCGCGACGCGCTTGGCCTCCTCGATCGCCGACTCGAATCCGGCGTCCGGATCGCGCAGCAGCCGCTGGGTGGCCAGCGCGTGCGTCCGTACGCGCTCGCCGGGCGCCGTCGTCGCGGCGAGCAGAACCGGCACGATCGCGTCTCCGAGCGCGACCAGGGCCTGGCTGAGACTGAGCTGCGTGTCCTGTCCGCCGCGCCCGAGCTGGGTCGCCAACTCCGCGGCCAGCCCGGCCTCTTCGCCCGCCGGTACGAGAACGACCGCGGCGCGCCAGGAGCTCCGCGCCACCTCGTCGTCGGCGTCGGACAGCAAGGCCGGTGTGATCGCCTGCCACCCTCGCGCGTCACCGATCTTGGACAGCGTGTGCAGTGCCTGGCTCCGTGCCTGCGCGCGGTCCGAACCGGCCTCGGTGAGCAGCGCGGGAAGCGTCATGGACACCGGGTGGCGGGTGAGCGCCCAGGTCAGCATGTCGCGGACGAAGAACTCGGGCTCGACCGCGCAGCGCTGGACGAGGCGGGGGACGAAGGCGGGGTCGGGTGCCGAACCGACCGCCAGCGCGGCCCGCAGCCGCACGGACGAGTCGCCGTGCTCCAGCCCCCGGAGCATGCGTGCCGTACCCGCATCCGCATCCGCATCCGCATCCCCAGCCGTGCCGGCAGGTACATGAGCACCCGCATTCGTGCCGGCAGGCACACAGGCATCCGCATCAGCCCCGCCAGGCACCCGCGCATCCGCATCAGCCCCGCCAGGTACCCGCGCATCCGCGCCCGCAAGTACAAAGGCATCCGTGTCCGTGTCCGCGTCCCGCTCCGTGATCGTCATCGAGACCACCTCCTGGACACGCAGTGAAGGCCTTGCCACCGTGTCAAGGTCAAACGGGACCGGTGCGGAGGGCCTCCTCGCGCGTCGGCTCCGCGCCGCGAGGTGTTCAGGTCGCCACGGGCCAGAGGTGCGGCTCCCGGCCCAGCAGCCGCAGCGTCGCGTCGAGCGGGTCCGACCCGTCGGGCACGTCCAGCGCCGGGGCGAAGGCGTTGCCGGGGCCGCGGACCGCCGGATCGTTCGGTACGCGCCGGGCTGTGGCCAGTGCCGCCGCGAGCACGTCGTCGGGGAGCTTCACACCCACTCCCAGCGTCGCGGCGACGTCCCAGGCGTGGACCACGTAGTCGACGAGGTGGAAGCGGACGGCCTGCCGTCCGGGAAAGCTGCCGCCCAGCTCCGGGAGCGCGAACTCCCGCTCCGTCGTGCCGGGTTCGGCGAAGGCCGCGAGGACTGCTGTCGCGGCCGCCCGGTGGACCCGGGCCGGCTCGTCCATGTCCTGCGGTTCCCGCCAGTGGGCCGCCTCCAGACCCGCTCCGCGTGCCGCCGCCGCGAATCCGAGGTGCTGTGCGGTCATGTGTGCCACGAGCCGGCGAAGATCCCAGCCCGCGCAGGGGGTGTCCCGGTCCCAGTCCGCGGGCTCCGCCAGGTCCACCACCCGCAGCGCCTCCTGCACGGCGATCCGGTCGAGCTCGACGATGTCCGCTCCGCTGACAGTCATGAACCGACCGTAAAACTGTGCGACCGGTCGTGCAATTATTTTTCCAGCCAGAGGGATCTCTCGGGCCGTGGCCAGGGACTGGCCGTGGTCAGGGACTGGCCGTGGCCAGGGACTGCCTCGGCATCAGCCCCCTCGGGGGACGGACACCCCTTCCGCCGAAGCGTTCCGCAAGCGGTTCGCGATGCCCGTCCGAGCCCGGTGATAGGCGGTCTCCTCGTCGTGCAGCACCGACACGGCGTTGGCCGCCTCCATCAACGCCACCAACTCGAAGGCGAGTTGGGGGACATCGGTGTCCGGGCGCAGCTCGCCGCCCGTGCGGGCCTCCTCGATCGTGCGCTCCATCAGAGCCGTCCACGCCCGATGGGCCGACACCACATCGTCGTGCACCGGACCCGATCGGGCGTCGAACTCGGCGATGACCCCGTAGAAGAAGCAGCCGCCCGGGAAGACCCGTCCGCGCGAGTAGTCGAGCCACGCCTCGCAGAGCCGCCACACCCGTCCGACGCCGGCGGGGACCTGTTCCGAGGGGCGGATCACCCGCTCGGCGAAGATCCGTCCGGCTTCGCGCACGGTGGCGAGTTGCAGCTCCTCCTTGGACCCGAAAAGTGCGAACACCCCGCTCTTGCTGAGCCCCAGCTCGGTCGCGAGCCGTCCCGCCGACAGCGCCTCCAGCCCCTCGACCGAGGCGATGTCGACGGTTCGGCCCAGCACCAACTGCCGGGTTCGGTTGCCCCGTTCGAGCCGTCCGTCGGGCCGGGTCATCTCGGTGCTCCCTGGTCCGGCGCCAAGTGATCGCTCTCCTCCGTACGGGCCACCCGCGGCCGCCCAGTCGTGGCTCACAGCAGACCACTGTAGGAGGTCCCGGCCGAGGCCGTTGAGGCCGTGGCCTCCGGGGTGTTCACGGTCGTCACGGCGGCCGTGTGATCATGACGGAATGACAGTCGGCCGCATCATCTTCCTCAACGGCACGTCGAGTTCGGGAAAGTCGAGTGTCGCCCGCGAGCTGCTCGACGTGCTGGACGACGGTGTGTTCTTCCATCTGGCGGTGGACAGCTTCAACGCGATGCGCACCAAGCGGACCCTCGGTGAGGCGGAGCTGGAGACCGCGCTGCGGCGGACGAGGATGGGCTTCCACCGCTCGATCGCCGCGATGGCCGAGGTCGGCAACGACGTCGTCGTGGACCATGTGCTGAGCGAGCGGTGGCGGTTGTTCGACTGTTTGTCGGTCCTTCCCGCGGAGAACGTGCTGTTCGTTGGTGTCCACTGTCCGTTGGAGGAACTCGAGCGCCGGGAGCGGGCGCGCGGAGACCGCCCGTCGGGTCTGGCCGCGTATCAGTACGACCTCGTGCACCGTCACGGCGACTACGACCTGGAGTGCGACACCGGCACGTCGAGCCCGCGTGAATGCGCCGAGCAGATCAAGGAGTTCCTTCCCCTTCGCCCGACCCCGACAGCCTTCGCCCGGCTCCGTGACCGTCACGTGCGCGTCGAGCCCGAGGGGAGGTGAGGCGGTAGATGGGCCTGTTCGTCCGTTCGTGGAGGGCCGTCGTCGTCCTCCTGCTCGCGCTGACCGGCGTGACGTCCGTCCTCTCGGGGTGCTCCTCGAACGGGGGAGACGACGTGGAGCTGGTCGCTCCCCCGGTCGTCTACGTCTCCCGGGATCCGCACCGGACCGCTCACGACCTGCGAGTCCAGGAAAGGGCTCTCGACGGGAAGACGGTCGAACTGCGGGTCACCTTCGACGCCGCCGATCTGAAGAACGTCGTCACCGTCCGGCGCGCACTCGACGACTGCGTTGTCCATCTGCCCGTCTATCACTGCGACACGCAGGTGGGGGCAGGTCCAGGAGGCATCCAGGCCTTCCATCTGAGTCCCGCGAAGGGGGCGAAGGCGGGTGACTCCGGCGTCCTGCGCTACCGCGTCACCGCTCCCGGCATGAGGCCCCTCACCGGTAAGACCCGCATCGTGGTCGGCCGACCGGAACTCCGGGTCGCGACCCGTCTCCGTCAGGGCCCTGTGCAACCCGGTGAGAGCCTCGCGGTCCGTCTGACCGTACGCAATGTCGGTGACGTGCCCGCCCGCGGAGTGGCGTTGAGCATGGAAGCGCATGACGGAGTCACCATCGGCAGTCGGCACACCAACTGCTATTACCGGGGCAGCACTTCGGTGTGGTGCCGGCTCGCCGCCGCCGACGTCGTCATTCCGCCCGGCCGGTCGTACAGCCTGGCCGTCCCCGAACACCTTCGGGCGGCGCGTGACGCCGGCTATCCGACCGTCGACGTGAGTGCCGCCGCCGTCGGAACCGAGTACGTTCCACCGGTCGCATCGTGGCACCGGCCGGACGACGGGACACGCCTGCGGCTCGTGCCGGCGACCGTGACCGACCCCGCCGTGCCGGACAAGGCCGGCGACGGGCCACAGGTTCTCCACGTGCCGGTGCGCAACCGGAGCGAGCTCGCGGCGATCGCCGACACGGCCCGCGGCCCCGTCGGCAGTCTGGCCACCGTGCGGATCGGCGTCCGCAACGACGGCCCCGGTTCGCTGCCGACCACGGTGAGGGTCGTCTTCACCGTGCCGGAGGGCACCACGGTCGTGGAGTCGCCGTACAGCTTCGCCGGCGACGAGGAAGCGATCGACCAGGACTGCCGGGCAGTTGCCGCCGACGACACGCCTCTGGCCGAGGCGTTCGTGAAGCAGCCCAGCGCCCGACGGTACGTGTGCACGGCTCGCGTCGAGGCCGTGGGAGCCACGACGACCTTCCCGTTCACCCTCCGCATCGACATCGGCACCGACAGCGTCGACCGGCGCGGCCGCGTCACGGTCTCGGACGGCGACTCCGCGCGCCCCAGCCGGGACACCACGCCGACCGACGACGCGGCGGACGTCGTCGTGTCCGTGTGGCCGGGCCCGGCCTGGGCCACCCCCGGCTTCTACGCCGGCGCCGCCGTCGTCATCGCCCTGCTCGCCGCCGCGCTGGCCCTGTACACGCGGCGCCGAAGGCCGGCCTCCTCAGCCGAGTGAGGCCCAGGACTTCCAGTACGTCGAATCCCCCGCCTGGACGCGGCTCTTGAAGGAGCCCGTGCCCGTTCCCGCGTTGAGCCAGAGGGTGTTGGAGGTGTCCCGGGAGATCAGGTCGTTCCTGCCGTCGCCGTTGATGTCGCCGGCGCCGATGACGTCCTTGTAGGTGCGGCCCCAGTCCTTGAACACCTGCACGCGGTCCTTGAGTTTGCCGGTGCGGGTGCCGTCGTAGCGCCAGAGCTTCCCCGTACCGTCCAGGGCGAGGACGTCCCCGAGGCCGTCGCCGTTGAGGTCGCCCGCGCCGATGACACGCTTGTAACCCGTCCAGGCGGTCCGGATCCTCACCCGGGGCAGGAATCCGTCGCTCCCGTCGTGGGCGTACAGGTACAGGTCACCGGAGGCCTTGTTCCGGGCCAGCAGGTCGGGGCGGCCGTCGCCGGTCTGGTCGCCGCTGGAGAGCAGGACGTCGTACGCGCTCCAGTCCCGCGACAGGCGCCGGTAGGCGGAGTCGGGTGTGGGCAGGCCGCCGCAGACCGGGGTGTAGAGCCGCGCCTCGCCGCCGGGCAGCCGGACCACGAGGTCGTTGCAGCGGTTCCCGTCGAAGTCGCCGAACGGCACGATCCGGGTCTCGGCCGCCCAGGGGCGTGCCTGGAACGTACGGAGCGGATTGGTGCCGTCCTGCGTGAGCAGGTTCATCGTGTCGGAGAGGCCGGTGCCCAGGATGTCCGAGCGGGTGTCGTCGGCGTAGTCGTGCCACTTGGGCAGGGCTCGGGTGCCCGTCGTCGCGGTGAACGCGGTGGGCGCGGAGCCGGCGGCCGCGGACTGCGTCCAGACGGCGACCGGGCGCCCCTTGTCGTCGGTCGCCACGCGGCCCGCGCTGGTGGTCCCGTCCGTCAGGGAGTTGAGGGTGCGCGGCTTGCCCACACTGCCGACGGCGACGGTCTGGGCGACGAAGTCGCGGCGGATCGTGTGCCCCGAGAGGAAGCGCTTCTGGGTGTACGTGAGCACGAGCGAACCGTCCGCGGTGCGGGTGCTGCCGAGCGAGTCGGCCTCGGTGTCACCGGCCAGGTCCTGCGGGGCCTTCCAGCCGCTCCCGGTCGCCTGGCGCGTGGCGACGGCCGGTCCTCTGGCGCCCGAACCGACCGCCGTGACATCGCCGTTCGGCGCGGTCAGCAGGTCGGCGGGCCGGGTGTCGTTCGCGTAGATCCCGGTGCTCTCGGTCGGACCCCAGTTCGCCGCCCCCGCGGGCTTGCGGGCGTAGTTGTTGAAGGAGAGCAACTGGAAACCGCCCTGCGGGTGGGCCGCCAGCGTGACCAGCCGGGGTTTCTCGCCGAGCTGCGGCAGATCCCGCGGCGCGGTCCAGGAGGCCGAACCGGCGGGCTTCTCCAGGTACTTGTAGTACCACTGGTAGGCGGTGGGGTCCGGGTCGACGCCGTCGCCCGTGTAGTAGCTGTCGCCGCCCCAGATCAGCCCGAGGGCGCCGTCCTTGGCGACGGCGAGGCGCAGGTCCCGCAGGTGGTAGTCGTAGACGTTGTCGGGCCGGACGATCGGCTCCGGGAGCCGGTCGAGGACCGTGGGCGCGGACCACGCGCCGGTCGGTCCGGGGCGCTCGGACACGGTGAGCCGGTGGTCCTTGTCCATCCAGGCGACGGCCTGGCGGCCCGTGGGTCCCGCCGCGACCGTGGTGACGGCCGTTCCCCGGAAGTAGCCGTCCGTGGCCGAGGTGCCGGCCGCGACGACCTCGGCGGGCCCAAAAACGGTCGCGTCGGGTGCCAGCCGGGACATGCGCAGGGTGCCGGTCGTCGCGTCCGCGGCCTTCTCCCACCACACGAGGACGAGCGCGCCGTCGTCCGTGCGATGGAGCGTCGCGCCGGGGGCGGGCTCGGCGGACCGCCAGGTCGAACTGCCCGCGGGCCTGACCGACAGCACGGTCTTGCCGCCTTGTTCGAAGAGACCCGCCAGGGTGCCGCCGCGCGACGACTGGAGGTCGATCACCCGGGTGACGCCGGGAAGCTGCTTCGGCGTGGCCCAGGGGCCGATGCCCACGGCGGTCGCGGCCGCCGTCGCGGCGGTGCCGCTCGCCGTGGCGGTGGCGGCGGCCGTGGTGGTGGACGGGACGGCGTGCGCGCACGGCACGGTCACCGTCAGCGCGAACACGGGAACCAGCGCGCTGCCCAGAAGCGCGCGCGAAGACGTGATCATGTGGAAGGCCCCCCCGGGCTTGAACTCATGAAGTAGCCGCAGCGTATCTCAGCCATGATCATGGCGCCGTCTCGCCCCGGCAGAGGTCACGCGAGGCCGACGGTTCGGCGCGCGGGGCCCCTCACCGCCGGCTGCCTCGCCCCGCGCTCGGAGCGAAATCCCGGGGCCGCGACCGGCCCCGCCTGCATAGAGTTCGGTCATGCCCGTTTCGCCGCACCTGCAAGAGATCACCCCCGACAACTTCGAGGCCGCCATCGCGCTGAGGGTCCGGCCCGACCAGGAACACGCGGTGGCGCCCGTGGTGAAGTCGCTCGCCGAGGCGTACGTGCACCCCGGCATCGCCTGGCCCCGGCTCATCCGCGACGGCGACGAGGCCGTCGGATTCCTCATGGCCTTCTTCGACATCGACTGGACCGGCGACGGCACCGACCTCCGCTCCGGGCTCTGGCGCCTCAACATCGCCGCCGGCCGGCAGGGCCGGGGCTATGGACGCTTCGCCGTGCGGTCGGTGGCCGACGAGATCCGGCGCCGCGGGGGCACGCGCCTGACCACCACGTGGCATCCAGGAGCGGACGGACCCGGGGAGTTCTACCGGACGTTGGGATTCACGCCGACCGGAGAGACCAGCGGCGACCAGACGGTGGGCGTACTGGAACTCGACCGGGCGCCGCTTCCCGCCGCACCCGGGCGGACGGAATAGCCACTTGATGCCCCACGTTCCACGATCATGACGATCAACGCGCCGCATGCCGAGGTCCTGCGCTACACCGCCTTCTCCGGCACCCCCGACGGCGGGAATCCCGCGGGTGTCGTCCTGGACGCCTCCGCCCTGGACGACAGCGAGATGCTGGCCATCGCGGCCGACCTCGGATACTCGGAGTCCGCGTTCCTGACCGCGCCCCCGGAGGACCTCGGTGGCCCGGAGGGACGGTCGTACACCATCCGCTACTTCAGCCCGAAGGCGGAGGTGCCGTTCTGCGGGCACGCCACCGTGGCCACCGCCGTCGCGCTGGCCGAGCGGATCGGGCCCGGTGAGCTGGTGTTCGCGACGCGCGCCGGTGTCGTACCGGTGGAGGTGACCCAGGAGCACGGGACGGTCCGCGCGACGCTCACGAGCGTCGAGCCGCACGTCGAGGGGATCGCCGACACCGACCTGGACGAGGCGCTCGCCGCGCTCGGCTGGCCCGCCGGCGATCTCGACCCGGCCTTCCCGCCCCGCATCGCGTTCGCGGGTGCCCGCCACCTCGTCCTCGCGGCCGCGACGCGCGCTCGCCTCGCGGACCTCTCGTACGACTTCGCGCGCCTCGAAGCCCTGATGCACCGCCTGGACCTGACCACGGTCCAGCTCGTCTGGCGGGAGTCGGCCACGGTCTTCCACGTCCGTGACCCCTTCCCCGTCGGCGGGGTCGTCGAGGACCCGGCGACCGGCGCCGCGGCCGCCGCGTTCGGCGCCTACCTCCGTGAGCTCGGTCTGGCCCCCGAGGAAGCCGTCCTCACCCTGCATCAGGGCGAGGACCTGGGCCGCCCCGGCGAACTCACGGTGACCCTGCGCCAGGGCGACCCCCGCGTCCACGTCAGCGGCGCGGGAACACGCATCGACTGACCGGTCGGCTCCGGCTCTCCTCGCACACGAACCCACGCCGCCGCGCCCGGGCGGTCCCACCCGGCCGGGAAAGCGCACGGCCCGCCGCCGCCCCGCGCACACGAGCGCGCGGGGCGGACGACGGGCCTTCCCCGGAGAGGGGGGACGGACGACGGTGCGGCTGTACCGGAAGCGGAGGCCGCGTGCCCGGGTGCCGGGCTCAGCGGGCGAGGGCGGCCTCGTTCGACGCCTGGGACCGGGGGTCGGAGGGAAGCGCGCGCAGGATGTCCTCGACGCTCTGCTTGGCGTCGCCGAACAGCATGCCGCTGTTCTCACGGAAGAACAGCGGGTTCTGCACACCCGCGTAACCCGAGGCCATCGAGCGCTTGAAGACGACCACCTGCTCCGCCTCCCACACCCGCAGCACCGGCATGCCCGCGATCGGGCTCGCCGGATCCTCCTCCGCGGCCGGGTTGACGGTGTCGTTGGCACCGATGACCAGGACGACCGAGGTGTCGGAGAGGTCGTCGTTGATCTCGTCCATCTCCAGCACGATGTCGTACGGCACCTTGGCCTCGGCCAGCAGCACGTTCATGTGCCCGGGCAGACGGCCCGCCACGGGATGGACACCGAAGCGCACCTCGACGCCCCGCTCCCGCAGTTGACGCGTCAGCTCGGCGACCGGGTGCTGCGCCTGCGCCACCGCCATGCCGTAGCCGGGGGTGATCACGACGGACCGGGCCTGGACCAGAAGGTCGGCCACCTCCTGGGCGTGGACCTCGCGGTGCTCGCCCTGCTCCTCGTCCCCGCCGGAGGGAGCCTCGATACCGAACCCGCCCGCGATGACCGAGATGAAGGAACGGTTCATCGCCTTGCACATGATGTACGACAGGTAGGCACCCGAGGAACCGACCAGCGCGCCCGTGACGATCAGCAGGTTGTTGTCGAGCAGGAACCCCGCGGCCGCGGCGGCCCAGCCCGAGTAGCTGTTGAGCATGGAGACGACGACCGGCATGTCGCCGCCGCCGATCGACGCGACCAGGTGCCAGCCCAGGACCAGCGCGAGGACCGTCACGGCGATCATCAGGCCGAGGGAAGGGGTGACGGTGAACCAGACCGTCAGGGCCACGAACGCCACCAGCGCCGCGACGTTGAGCGCGTTCTTGCCCGGCAGGACCAGCGGACGGGACTTCATGCGCGCCGACAGCTTGAGGAACGCGACGATCGAGCCGGTGAAGGTGACCGCGCCGATGAAGATGCCGATGAACACCTCGGCGTGGTGGATCCCCAGCAGGTCGGACGTGACGTGCCGCTGCGCGGCTCCGTGCGCCTCGACCTCCAGGTAGCTGTTCCAGCCGACCAGCACCGCGGCGAGGCCGACGAAGCTGTGCAGCACGGCGATGAGTTCGGGCATCTGGGTCATCTCGACCTGCCGCGCCCGCCAGATGCCGATCGCGGCGCCGAGCACCATCGCGACGACGATCAGGGTGACCGCGCCCGCGGTGATGCTCTGTGCCGCCAGCACGACGGTGGCGACCAGGGCGAGGGCCATGCCGGCGATGCCGTACACGACACCGGCACGGGAGGTGCGGTGCTGGGACAGTCCGGCCAAGCTGAGGATGAACAGCAGGGCGGCGACCAGGTCCGCCGCATGGGAGGCTGTGATGGACGTCATGGCGGCTCAGCCCTTCGAGAACATGGACAGCATGCGGCGGGTGACGGCGAAGCCGCCGAAGATGTTCACACTCGTCAGCAGGATCGCGATGAACGAGAGGGTGGTGACGACCGCGCTCTCGTGCCCGATCTGCAGCAGCGCCCCGATCACCACGATCCCGGAGATCGCGTTGGTGACGGACATCAGCGGTGTGTGCAGCGCGTGGTGCACCTTGCCGATCACGTAGTAGCCGATCACCACCGCCAGCGCGAAGACCGTGAAGTTCGCCGCGAGTTGCGCGGGGGCGAAGGCGACCAGGGCGAACATCGCCAGCATGCCCGCGCCGATCAGGGCGAACCGGGCCGCCGGGGTGAGCCGAGGCTCCTTCGCCGGGGCGGCCACCGGCGCGGGGGCGGGCTGGGGCGCGGCCTGGGCCGACACGGCCACGGGCGGCGGGGGCCAGGTGATCTCACCCTCGCGTACGACGGTCACGGCGCGCTGGACCACGTCGTCGAAGTCGATGACCAGCCGGCCGTCCTTGCCGGGCGTCAGCAGCTTGATCAGGTTCACCAGGTTGGTGCCGAAGAGCTGGGAGGCCTGGGTGGGCAACCGCGACGCGAGATCGGTGTAACCGATGATGGTGACGTCGTTGTCCGTGACCACGGTGCGGCCGGCCACGGTCCCCGCGACGTTGCCGCCCTGCGCGGCGGCCATGTCGACGACGACGCTGCCGGGCTTCATCGCCGCGACGTCCTCCGCCGTGAGCAGGCGGGGGGCCGGACGCCCCGGGATCAGCGCGGTCGTGATGACGATGTCCACGTCCTCGGCCTGCCCGTGGTACAGCGCGGCGGCGGCCCGGTCGTAGTCGGCGGAGGTCGCCTTGGCGTACCCGTCGGTGCTCTCCTCCTGCGCGACGTCCACCGCGAGGTATTCGCCGCCCAACGACCGCACCTGGTCGGCCACTTCCGGCCGCGGATCGGTCGCCCGGACGATCGCGCCGAGACTGGAGGCGGCACCGATGGCGGCCAGGCCGGCCACACCGGCCCCGGCCACCAGGACCTTCGCCGGCGGGACCTTGCCCGCGGCCGTCACCTGACCGGTGAAGAAGCGCCCGAACACGTGCGCCGCCTCGATCACGGCCCGGTACCCGGCGATGTTGGCCATGGAGCTGAGCACGTCCATGGACTGCGCCCGCGAGATCCGCGGTACCGCGTCCAGGGCCAGCACGGTGATGGGCCGGTCCGCGAGCTCCGCGAGGAGGTCCGCGCGCTGGGCCGGACCGATCAGACCGATCAGCGTCGAACCGTCGGACAGGCGCGCGATCTCGCCCGTCGACGGAGCGTTGACCTTGAGGACGACGTCCGCCTGCCAGGCGTCGCCGATCCGCGCTCCGGCGTCACCGTACGCGTCGTCCGTGAAACCCGACGCCGTACCGGCGTCCGACTCGACGACGACCTCGTAGCCCAGCCCCACCAACTGGCGCACGGTGGCGGGCGTCGCCGCGACACGGGTCTCCCCGGGAGTGGACTCGGCCACCACTCCGACGACCTGGGGCGGGTGATGGGCCGATTCTTCTGCGGGCATGGTGATGTCTCCCTCAGGGGGCGCAGATGTGCAGGCACGAATGGGTGATTCAGGGGGAGTCCACGCCCCTTGGACGCAGGAACTTACATGGTGCGGCCCGCTGTTCGGCACAGCGCGCAGCCGTGACTTGTTTCACGCGAGGTCTGTTGCCGACAACACGGTGAGGTGCGGTGTTCCGGCGTTCCGGACATGTTTCCCGGCGCTCCGGCGTCTCAGGAACGCGACGCGTGAGGGAGTACGGGCGCCACGGGCAGGCACAGTTCGAAGAGCGCGCCGCCGGACGGCGCCTCTCCCGCGGTGAGCGTGCCACCGTGGCGGCGGGCCACGTCGCGGGCGATGGCCAGGCCGAGCCCGGCACCGCCGTCGTCGCGGGCCCGCGCGTCGTCCAGCCGCACGAACCGCTCGAAGATGCGCTCACGTTCGCCCGCCGGCACTCCGTCGCCGTCGTCCGCGACGGTGAGGACGATCCGGTCGTCCCGCCGCTCCACCCGCACGACGACCTCGTCGCGCGCGTGCCGCTGCGCGTTGTCCAGCAGATTGCCGATGACGCGCCCCAACTGCCCACGGGAGCCCGTCACCTGCAGGTGACCGTCGGTGTGGCAGGACACCGGCGTGCGGTCGGCCGGACGGTGTTCCGCCTCCTCGCGGACCAGCTCGCCGAGGTCGACGAGCCCCTGACCCGGCCGCTCCCCGGCGTCGAGCCGGGCGAGCAGCAGCAGGTCGGCCGCGAGGTGCTGCAACCGCTCGGTGTCCTTGACCGCGCCGGGCACGTCCAGCAACTGCGGATGGGCGGAGCCGACCTCCAACTGGGTGCGCAGCGAGGCGATGGGGCTGCGCAGTTCGTGGGAGGCGTCGGCGACGAAGCGGCGCTGCCGGTCGACGGCGGCCTCCAGCGCGGTGAGCGTCTCGTTGGTGGTACGGGCCAGCCGGGCCACCTCGTCGTGCGAGGCGGGTTCCGGGACGCGCCGGGACAGGTCCTCGGAGGCGGTGATCGCCGCCATCTCGCGCCGGATGCCCTCCACGGGGGCGAGCGCGCGCCGCGTCACCAGCCAGGTCACCCCTCCGACGACGAGCAGGATCAGCGGCAGCCCGGCCAGCATCGCCACCGCGGCGCTGCGGACGGCGCTCTCGCGGGCCGCGAGCGAGGCCCCCGCGTGGACCAGCACCGTCCGGCCGCCGAGGTCCGTGGCCTTGATGGTCGCGAAGCGGTACGGGGCACCGTGGCCGTCGACCACCGCGCGTCCGGAGCCTTCCTGGACGGTGTCGCCGATGGTCCCGATGGCGGGGTCGTTCGCCTCGGGCGACGGGCTGCCGTCGGTGTCGTCCGTACCGTGATCGTCCCTGCCGCGGTCGTCCGAACCGTGGCCGCCGGACGTGCTGTCGTCCGAAACGGATGTGCTGTCGTCCGACGCGTCGTCGGAGCCGCGGTTCCGGTCCCGCCCGCGGCCGTGGTCGTCGCCCGATCCGATGACGAGCTGTGCGGCGGGATCCGGGGCGGGCGTCGTGGTCGCGGACGGCGAGAGGGAGGACGCAGAGGATGGGGAGGGGGAAGGAGAGGGGGAAGACGTGGCGGGGGAGGCGGCGGAGCGCGGCACGCGGACGGCGGTCACACCGGTGCCGCTGATGCTCTCCAGCCCGTCGCCGACGGCCAGCAGCCGGCCGTCCTCGTCCGTCACCTGTACGGGGATTCCGTCCCGCGCGCCCTCCGGCAGCGTCAGCCGGGCGTCGCCCCCGCGCCAGGTGGCGACGCCGAGGGCGATCCTGCGGGCGGTGTCGTTGGCCTCGCTCTGCGCCTGCTCGGTGAGGTTCACGCGCAGGGACATCAGCACCGCGACCCCCGCGGCCACCAGCGCGACCGTCACCACGGCGGTGGCCCACAGCACCATCGTGGCCTTCACGGAGCCGAGCGGCCGCCCCTTCACGAGGCCACCATCCGGTAGCCGGCGCCGCGTACGGTCTGGATCGTGTCGGGGCCGAGTTTGCGGCGCAGCGTGCTGATGTACACCTCGACGATGTTCGGGTCGCCGTCGTAGGCGAAGTCCCAGACGTGCTCCAGGATCTCGGGCTTGCCGACCACCTGTCCGGCCCGTGTCGCGAGCTGTTCCAGCACGGCGAACTCCTTCGCGGTCAGCGTCACTTCCGTATCGTCCCGGCACACCCGGCGCGTCGACGTGTCGACGACGAGCCGTCCCACGCGCAGGACCGGCGACGCCCCGGCCGAACCGCTGCGGCGCAGCAGCGCCTTGACCCGCGCCACCAGCACGACGTACGAGAACGGTTTCGTGAGGTAGTCGTCGGCGCCCGTGTCCAGGCCCTCCGCCTCGTCGTACTCGCCGTCCTTGGCCGTGAGCATCAGGATCGGCATGTTGTGACCCGCCGCGCGCAGGGCGGCGCAGACGCGGTAGCCGTTGAGGCCCGGCAGCATGATGTCGAGCAGCACCAGGTCGTGGACGCCCTCGGCGGCCAGGTGCAGGCCCTCGTTCCCGTCGTGGACGACGTCCACGGCGAAGCCCTCGGCCCGCAGGCCCTTCGCCAACGAGAGCGCGAGCCGCTTCTCGTCCTCCACGATCAACAGGCGCATGTGCCGAGTCTCCCAAACGGAACCTGAAGGGATCTTCAGGTGGCTTCAGGTCCCCTTCAGCTTTCCCCGGGCACCTTGGCGTCACCGAACAGTCAGGACACGGATACGACACGGGCCGGGCGGACGTCCGGCCGGGGAGGCTCGACATGAAGCGCACCACCTCCATCGCCACCGTCCTCGTGACCGCCGTACTCATCGGCGGCGGCGGGTACTCGGCGCTCGCGACGGCGGACACCGACCGGCACGGCGGCGGTCCCGAGGACCGGCCGTCCGCCACCGCCTCGCCGGCACCCGCACCGTCCCCGGCGGCGACGTCCCTGACGGCGGCTCAGGCGGCCGCCGCCGCGCGGAAGGCGTACCCGGGTACCGTCACCGCCGTCGAACTCGACGCCGACCACCCGGGCTACTGGGAGGTGCACATCGTCGGCGCCGACCAGGTCCGCCGCGAGGTACGCGTCGACGTACGCACGGGTGCCGTCACCCTGGACCGGCGCGGCGACGACGACCGCCGGGGTGACGACCACGGCGTGCGCTCGGGAACCGACGACCACGGCGCGGCCACCGCCGGAGACGACCGGGGCCGCGGAAGGGGCGGACGGGACGACGCTCCCGGTGACGACCACGGGGTGGCCCCGGGAACGGACGACCACGGCGCGGCCGGCGCCGGAGACGACCGGGGCCGCGGTACCGGCGGACTGGACGACGCGCCGGGGGACGACCACGGTGTCCACGTCGGCGGTGACGACCACCCGAGTGCGGGGGAGGACCACGGCGGGGACGATCACACCGGTGACGACGGCGGGCGTGGCCGCGGCCGGCACCGGGGCGGCCACGGCGGCGACGACCGCTGACGGTTCCCCGGCCTCGCCGGTGGCGGGCCCGGACTCCCCGGTGACGGGGTCGGACTCCCCGGCGACGGGTCCGGCTCCCCGGCGACGGGTCCGGCTCCCCGGCGACGGGGCCCGGGCGCGAGGAAGACCCCTCCAGATTGGGGATGGGCGGGTGCCCAAGACAAGGCTGCCGCGGCGCGGCCGGGTCGGACAGGCTGGCACCCGCTCATCGCTGCCGACCGCCCGGCGCAGCCCGGTCCGGGTACGGCCAAGGAGGGGAAGTCGTCATGACCAAGTTCGCGCGGGGCGGAGGAAGGCGGAAGGCCACCGCCGCCGGCCTCGTCATCTCCGGCATGGTGATCAGCGCGTCGGTCGCGCCCGTCACCGCCCACGCCGCCGTTCCGGCCTTCCCGGACAACATCACCATCTTCCCGGACCGGGACTTCGTCTCGATCGACGGCTTCTCCGAGCACGCGGGGGAGCAGGTGACGATCGAGGTGCAGCGCCCGCACGTCGGGCTCATCGGTTCGGCCACCGGCACGATGGCGTCGGCGAACTCGATCGCGGCGGGCAACCCGGCCATCGAGGTGAACCACCCCGGCGGCCTGTGCTGGGGAGCCGGCGGCGGCCTCCAGGTGACGCCCGACATCCGCACCGGCGACGTCGTGTCGGTCAAGTTCGGGGGTGCCGTGGCCGCCGACGCCACGGCCCTCGACGTCGGTGTCACCGGCGGGGCCCTGACCACGCCGACCACCCTGGTGATCCAGGGGCGGCTCGGATCCGCGGTCGACCCGACGTTCCTGGAGCAGCGGATCATCGAACCGGCCCTGCGGGACACCGAGGTGGCCCGGCGCGACGTGCGGGCCGTTCCGGGTGCCCTGGCCAACGCCCCCAAGGGCGGCTACTCCTCCGGCATGGAGGTCGCCGACGGCACCTTCACCGCCACGTACAAGTTCCTGAACGCGGACACGGCCGCCGTCGCCGCCGACGGCCTGTACACCGTGACGAGTTGGCAGGACCAGGATCCCGACGGCAACACGCAGGGCGTGACGATCGCGGAGTTCGGCGAGGTGGGCGGCCCCGGGATGGGCGGCTGCCCCGCCGGAGCGGTTCAGCAGGGACCCGCCTCGCCCACCGGAGTCGTGGTCCACGACGAGGGCGACACGACCTCGGTGAGCTGGACTGCGCCCCGGTCGGCTCCCGGCGCCGCACCGATCCTCGGCTACACCGTGCGGGCCGTCGACCGGCTCAGCAAGAAGGGCGTGCAGGGCGAGGTGGGCGTCCGCGTCAACGACCCGGACGCGACCTCGGTGACCCTGCCGGGTTCCGTGGCGGGCAAGCGCGTCGAGGTGAGGTCCTTCGGCGAGGCGGGCGAGTCCTGGCCGCCCGCGCTGCCGGGCGACACCGCCTCGGCCGACGCCACGCCGCCGACCGTCTCGGCCAAGCCCGCCGGAGGGTTCTACACCGCCGACACCACGGTGACCCTCACGGCCAACGAGCCGGGCTCGGAGATCTACTACACGCTCGACGGCTCGGACCCGCTGGAGGCGGGCACCACCGGACCCGCGGCGACGCTGTACACCGGGCCCTTCGACCTGAAGGCGTCCGACGGGTCCAGGACGCTGCGGTTCGTGGCCTTCGACCCGGCGGGCAACGCCTCGCAGGCGCGGATGGAGAAGTACACGTTCGGGTCCGCCACCGCGCCCGGCGCCCCGCAGTCGGTGACCGCGCAGGCCGCCAACGCGAGCGCCACCGTCCGCTGGACGGCGCCCGAGGACCCGGGCACCTCGCCGGTCACGGGCTACGAGATCACCGCGACGCCCGCCTCCGGCACGGCCGTCACGACCACGGCCGGGGCCAGCGCCTCCAGCGTCGCGCTCACCGGGCTGAAGAACGACACGAAGTACGCCGTGACGGTCGTCGCCGTCAACGCGGTGGGCAAGGGCGCCTCGTCCACGCCGGTCGACGTCACCCCCAAGGTGCCCGCGGTCGACAAGCTCGCGATCACGCTCGCCAAGTGGAAGTCCGGCGACCTGCGGCTCGAAGGCACCGGGTCCGTTCCCGGCGCGTCGCTGACGCTGCGCTCCGGTTCGCCGACCGGCCCCGTCTTCGCCACCGACGTCATCGTGCAGCCGCCCGCGGCGGGCGCCGCCAACGGCACGTGGAGCCTGCGCCTGCGGTCGGGCAGCGCCGCGACCACGAACCCCTCCCCGGTCTACATCTCCTCCGACAAGGGCGGAACCCTGGGGCCGGTGACCGTGCCGAACGGCTAGACCGTGGCCGGTCCGAGCGACCGGCACCCCGGCGGGGGGCGTTCGCCGTGCCGCGCACGTCCGCCGCCGGGGCCCGTCAGGACAGGGCGGTCGAAAGCAGCCCCTCCTCAGTTCCGAGAAGACCGGGGCATCCGCGACTCCATGGGGGAGAGCGCGGTGCCCGAGCCGCCGGTGCGGCGGCCCACCATGGGGGTGAACCCACACATGCAAGACAACGCCCTGTCCCGGCGTGACGTGATGAAGTACGGCGTCCTGGCGTCGGCGGCCCTGGCGCTGCCGTTCGAACGCGTCGTGCGCGCCAAGACGGCTTCGGACCGGATCGCGGTGAGCAAGTTCCCGAAGCCCTTCACCGTGCCGTTCGCGGTACCGCCCGAGGCCGTGCCGACGAAACGGTCGAGCACGACGGACTACTACACGGTCACCATGCGCAGCGCCATGACCGAGATCCTGCCCGGCCTGAAGACCGAGACCTGGTCGTACGACGGGTCGTTCGGCGGCCCGACGATCCGGGCCACCCGGGGCCGGCCGGCCGTCGTACGGCACATCAACGCTCTGCCCAGGGTGCATCCACGCCTGGGGTACGAGTCGTGGACCTCGGTGCACCTGCACGGTTCGGCGTCGCTGCCCGAGTACGACGGCTACGCGAGCGACGTGACGCGCACGGGCGAGTACAAGGACTACCACTACCCGAACTCCCAGGACGCGCGCACCCTTTGGTACCACGACCACGGCGTGCACCACACCGCGGAGAACGCGTACATGGGCCTCGCCGCGATGTACACGATGCACGACGCCCTGGAGCAGTCGCTGCCGATCCCGCACGGCCGCTACGACGTGCCCCTGATCGTCCGCGATGCCATGTTCGACCGCGACGGACAGCTCCTGTACGACGACGGCGGCCACTCCGGCATCTTCGGCGACGTGATCCTGGTCAACGGGCGGCCCTGGCCGGTGATGAAGGTCGAGCGGCGCAAGTACCGCTTCAGGATCCTGAACGGCTCGATCTCGCGCGGCTACAAGTTCGCGCTGAGCACCGGCGACCCGTTCGTCTTCATCGGCACGGACGCGGGCCTGATGCCGCAGCCCCGCTCGGTGACCAGCTACCGGCACGGCATCGCCGAGCGCTACGAGGTGATCATCGACTTCGCCAAGTACAAGGTCGGCCAGCGGGTGGTGCTGCAGAACCTCAGCGTGCCGAACGTCGAGGACTTCGACACCACCGGCAATGTCATGGCCTTCGACGTCGTGGGCGATGCCACCGACCTGTCCGGCAACTCCATCCCGGACGTGCTGAACCCGAACGCGCCGGCCATGGACCTGACCGCCGCGATGGCGAAGAAGACCCGCAAGTTCGAGTTCATCCGCAAGGACGGCATCTGGACCGTCAACGGCAAGACCTGGGCCGACGTCGTCGCCTCAGACTACGAGTACGTCTGGGCCGATCCGTCGCTCGGGGACGTCGAGATCTGGGAGTTCGAGAACAAGTCAGGCGGCTGGTGGCACCCCGTCCATGTGCACCTGGTCGACTTCAAGATCCTGGACCGCAACGGCAAGCCGCCGTCGCCGTGGGAACTCGGCGGCAAGGACACCGTGTTCGTCGGTGAGAACGAGACCGTGCGCATGGTGGTCAAGTTCGGTCCGAACACCGGGCGTTACATGATCCACTGCCACAACCTGGTGCACGAGGACCACGACATGATGGCGCAGTTCCGGGTCGGTCCGCCCGCCGACGGACACCACCCGGTGTACGCGGCCCCCGCCGAGTCCTGGCCCGCCCCGACGCTGGGATACGACGATGACTCCATCGACTGAGGCGCCCCTCGCCGGGACGGGCGTCTCCCCGGCGGGCCCGCGATGGGGCCGGCCCGTGCCGGCCCGTCGCCTCGGGGCCCTGCTCTGCGCCGCCGCGACCGCCGGGGACCTGGTGGTCTTCCAGCAGAACCTGGCGTACGGGCTGTCCGTGTCGCTGCCCTTCCTGGCGGCGGCCGTCGTCCAACTCGACCTCGTCCGGCGGGTGTGGGCCTCGCCGCGTACGGCCGCGGCCCTGTCCGCGGTCCTCGTCCTGGGACTGCTGATCGGCCTGCAGACGGTCGCCGTACGCGGAGGCGCGACCTTCGGGCCGCGCGACGAACCGCTGCGGGCCGGGCCGGTCGCGACGGCGGCGCTGCTCCTGCGGCTCGCCGCCGTGCCCTGCCTGGTGCGCGCCCTCTCCGGCCGCGGGCGGGCCTGGGCCGTCAACGGCCTCCTCGTCATCGGGACGGTGCTGTGGACGTTCGGGCTGACCGGCCTGGCGGGGTGACACGGCCGGGGGGGGGGGGGGGGGGGGGGGGGGGGGGGGGGGGGGGGGGGGGGGGGGGGGGGGGGGGTATGGGGGCGGGGGGGGGGGGGGGGGGGGGGGTTGTGGTGGGTGA
>NZ_JBVHTL010000001.1:0-21228 GCF_055565895.1 Streptomyces sp. NPDC028298 | reverse complement strand
TCCCCTCCCGCCCCCCCCCCCCCCCCCCCCCCCCCCCCCCCCCCCCCCCACCCCCCCCCCCCTCCCCCCCCCCCCCCCCCCCCCCCCCACCGCCCTGCTCGTGTTGCCGGCCGTGGCGTTGCTGGTCGGCAGCTTCTTCGTCGCGCCGGTGCGGGTCGAGTCGACCAGCATGGAGCCGACCCTGCTGTCCGGGGACCATCTGCTCGTCGACGACCACGCGTACCGCGACGCCCCGCCCGGGCGCGGCGACCTCGTGGTGTTCGAGGGCTCCGGAGGGACGCTGGTCAAACGGGTCGTGGCGGTGGGCGGGGACACCGTCGCGATCGAGGACGGGGTCCTGGAGGTCAACGGGCGTGCCGTCCGGGAGCCGGCGGTGGATCCGAAGACGGTCGACGGGATGTACTACGGGCCCGCGCGGGTACCGTCCGGCACCGTCTTCGTGCTGGGCGACAACCGCCGGCACTCCGTGGACTCCCGGCAGTTCGGACCGGTCCCGCTCACCGAGGTGACCGGACGGGTGATCCTGCGCTGGTGGCCACGCCCCGGCCGACCGTGACCGGTGCGCGGGACCGGGCGGGACCTGGGTCGGGGGGACCGTGATCGGTGCGGGGACCCGGGGCCGCCCCGGGGACGGTGGCGGGTGTGCGGACCGGGGGTTGTGACGGGTGCGCGAGTGCTCGGCACCGGACCGCGCACTCCTTACGGGTTCACCGCACCGGGGGCGCCCGCCACGACGGCGTCCAGCACCGCCTCGATCCCCGCGTCCTTGTGCAGGATCGTCGCCGCCCCGGCGTTCAGGGCCGCCCGCTCCAGCCGGCCGCCGACGGCGGAGGTCAGCACCACGACCCTGGTTCCCGGGCGGAGCGCCAGCAGCCTCCGGGTCGCCTCCGCCCCGTCCAGGACGGGCATGACCAGATCCATGAGGACCACGTCCGGCAGCAGCCGTTCCACGGCGTCGACGGCCTCGGCGCCGTCGCACGCCACACCCACCACGTCCACGAGCGCGCTGCGGCCGAGCGCACCGGCCAGGGTGTCCCGTACGAGCGGGTGGTCGTCGACGACGAGCAGGCGAATCGGCATGGTCCAACGGTGCCTCGTCCCGGGCTTCACAGCCACCCCCAAACCGGAGGGGTCCACACCCTGAACCCGAGGGGTCGCGGACCCGGGAGGACACATTTTCTCCACAGCATGTGTTCCCTTCATCCACACCGTGATTCCATGGCGTATGCGTTCCGGCCAGAGTGGCGGTCCGCTGAGTGGGTGGGGAGAACATGCCGGGACAAGGGGGTTCGCCGACGACGCGTGTGCTGATCGTCGACGACCATCGGACATTCGCGGAGCTTTTGGCCTTCGCGCTGGGTTCCCAGCCGGACTTCGACTGCGCGGGCTGGGCGGGCACCGGGGCGGCGGCCGTCGAGCTGGCGACCAGGGAACGGCCCGACATGGTCGTGATGGACATTTCGCTCGGCACGGAGAACGGCCTCGAGGTCACCCGGCGGATCCGGGAGGCGACGCCGGACGCGACCGTCGTGATCGTCTCCGCGCACCGTGATCCCGACTGGGTGGTCCGCGCCGCACAGGCCGGCGCGAGCGCGTTCGTGCCGAAGTCCGGTTCGCTGGAGGAGATGCTGGGCGTCCTGCGCGACGTACGGCAGGGATCGATGCTCGTGTCGGCGTCCATGTTCGGCGAACCGCCCCGGCCGCCGGCCACCGACGACCCCGCCGTGGCCAGTCTGACCGCCCGCGAGTCCGAGGTGCTCACGCTGATGGGCAAGGGGCTGGCCCCGGCCGCGATCGCCCGGCTTCTGGGCATCAGCGTCAACACCTGCCGCGGCTATGTGAAGTCGATCCACCTCAAGCTCGGGGTGCGCTCCCAGCTCCAGGCCGTGGTGAAGGCGCAGCAACTCGGTCTCGTCGAGGCGCACAGCGATGGCTGACCGCGAGGGCGTGACGGCGGACGGCCGCCGGAACATGACGGCGGACGGCCGCGAGGGCGCGACGGCGGACGACCGCGAGGGGATGACGGCGGACGACCGCGTGCGTGAGACGACGGCGGGCCGCTACCGCGCCTTGAAGGCCCGCCGCCCCGGCACGGCGGCCCCGGCGACGGAAGCCGGGGGCAGCAGAACGGTCCGGCACGCGGTGATCGCCATGGTGCTGATCGGACTCGGCGCCTTCACGGTCGTCGGCGCCGCCACCGTGTTCGCCGCCGAGTCGATCGCCAAGCGGACCGCCCTCGCCGAGGCGGCCCGGTCCGCGCAGCTCATGGGCAACGTGATCTTCAAGCCGGTCATGCCCCGGCTGATCCGCGGCGATCGCACCGCGTGGGCACAGCTCGACGAGGCGGTCCGGGCCCGCGTGAGCGAGGCCGGCGTCGTGCGCGTGAAGGTGTGGAACCGGCAGGGCGTCGTGCTCTACTCCAACGAGCACCACGCCATCGGGATGTCCTTCCCCCTCAACGACGACGTGCGCAAGACCATCGACCAGCACGCCAGTTGGGCGGACCTCTCCGACCTGTCCGACGAGGAGAACATCACCGAACCCCATGGTGACAGCCGTCTCGTGGAGGTCTACGTCCCCCTGGACCTGGCCTCCGGCGAACGGCTGGCGCTGGAGGTGTACTCCACCGACGAGCGGGTGGCCACGGCGCGCGGGGAGCTGATGGAGACCCTCGTACCGTTCTCGATCCTGGCGCTGCTGCTTCTGCTCCTCGCCCAGCTCCCCGTCTCGGTGCAGTTGCTGCGCCGGGTCAGCCAGGCCGACGCGGAGCGCAGCCGGCTGCTGAGCAAGGCGCTCACCGCCTCGGAGCGCGAGCGGCGCGCGATCGCCCGCGACCTGCACGACGGTGTGGTCCAGGACCTCGCCGGTGTCGGGTACGCCCTCGCGGCGGTGCGGGCCGACCTGCCGCCTGGCACGTCGGCGGCGGCGGGCGGCATGCTCGACAGGATCTCCGAGGTGCTGCGCGGCGCCGTCGGCTCGCTCCGCACGCTGATGGTGGACATCTATCCGCCGGACCTGACCGAGGACGGCCTGCCGCAGGCGGTCGAACTCCTCGCCGAGCGCCTGCGCCGGGAGGGGATCACCGTCACCACGACCGTCGACGTCCGGGCCGCGCTGGGACCGGATCTGGCGGCGGCCGCCTACCGCTGCGCCCGGGAGTGCGTGACCAACATCCTCAAGCACGCCGAGGCGGGCCGGGCGTCGATCGACGTCACGGGCGGCCAGGACCGGCTGCTGGTCGTGGTGACGGACGACGGAAAGGGGCCGGGCACCGCCCTCGGCAGCACCGGTCATCTCGGACTGCAGCTCATCCGGGACACGGCCAGTGAACTGGGCGGCGAGGTCACGGTCGCGGAGCGCGCGGGCGGCGGCACCGAGGTGCGTACCGTACTGGCGGTGCGCACCTGACCCCCTCGTTTTGAGGGGTCCGCACCCCCCAAGGGCGAGGCTGCCGGTGACAGCGGCGGGGCGACACCCTGGACGTGACGTCCGACCACTGCACCCGGGGGGAAACGGATGCGCCGCATCGTCACCACGCTGTGCCTCGTCCTGTGCGCGCTGTGGCTCCAGGCCCTGACCGCGGGCCCGGCCGCCGCGCACACCGGGCTGCTGTCGAGCGAGCCCGCGTCCGGCCAGGTGCTGCCGCGCCTGCCGGCCAAGGTCGCGCTGACGTTCCGGCAGCCCGTGACCGCGGGAGCCGACGCGGTGCGGGTGTTCGACGACCACATGCGCCGGATGGACCTCGGGGGCCACCCCGACGACCGGTCGCGCCGGACGCTGCGGACCGCCCTGCCCGGAAGCCTGCGCGCCGGCACCTACACCGTGGCCTGGCAGGTGACCTCGCCCGACGGGCATCCCGTGGCGGGCACCTACCGGTTCTCCATCGGCGCGGCCACCCAGGTCGTAGGCGTCGTGCCTTCCCTCGCCGGCGCGAACGGCGCCTGGGCGGGCCGGCTCCTCGGTGCCGCCCGCGGCATCGGTTACGCGGGGCTCGCCCTGGGACCGGGCGTGCTGTTGGTCGCGCTGTGGCTGTGGCCCGCCGGGCTGCGCGACCGCAGGACCCGCGTCCTGCTGTGGGCCGGGCTTGGCCTGCTGGCGGCCGGCACGCTCGCGGTCCTCACCGTCCACACCGTCTGGGCCGACGGCCGGCCCCTGGCCGAGGCCTGGTCCGGCTCGGACGCCCACCAGCACGCGGTGACGGCCGACCTGGCCTACGCGGTGCGCTTCTACTCCCTGCTCGCCCTCGGCGCCGCGACCGCGGTGGCCACCGCGTCGGCCGGGCGGGACAGGCCCGCCAGACCGCTGGTCCTGGCGACGACGGCCGCGGCCGTCGTCCTGTGGGGCACCTGGCCGACGACCGGGCATGCCGTCGACGGCCGGTACGCGGCGCTCGCGGTGGCCGTCGATCTCCTCCACCTGGCCGCCATGACGCTCTGGCTGGGCGGGCTCGCGCTGGTCGCCGCCGTCCTGTCGCGCCCCGCGCACGCCGGCGAACTGACCGCCGTACTGCCCCGGTTCTCGCGGCTGGCGTTCACCGCCGTCGTCGTCCTCGTCGTCACGGGGACCTGCCAGGCCTGGCAGGAGGTGGGCTCCGCCGGACATCTCCTCGACACCCCGTTCGGGCGGCTGCTCCTGCTGAAGTCGGCCGGAGTCGCCGCGATCGTCGCGCTCGGCGGCCTGGCCCGCCGCTGGGTCCGGCGCCACGCCACCCGCCCGGCAACCCTTCCGCTGACGACGCTCGACAAGGCGGTCGACAAGGCGGTCGATACGGCGCTCGACACGGCGGGCGGGGCGGCGGTCGATACGGCGGGCGGGGCGCCCGCCGGGCCGGCGGGCACGACGCTCACCCTCACCGCGCCGGCCCCGCCCGCGCCGCCGGACGCCGCGCTCGTACGAACCCTGCGGCGCGGCCTGCTGGCCGAACTGCTCGTCGCGGCCCTCGTGCTGGGCGTCACAGCGGCCCTCGTCACGGCCGCTCCGCCCGCATGACACGGATCCCCACCCGCCGACCCGACGCGTGGGCCGCGGCACCGAAACCGCACTGCCCCGAGAGGAACCCGACCATGAACCTCCTTCCCCCGGCCCGGGCGGCCGCGGCCCTGATCGCCGCGGCACTGCTCCTGGTCTCGGCGGCCCCCGCCTGGGCCCACGTGCACGTGCACGCCGACGGAGCGGTGGCCCCGGGGGCGGCCGACGTCCGCATGACGTTCCACGTGCCGAACGAGAAGCCGTCCGCGCGGACCGTCGCCGTACGGATCGAGGCCCCGGAAGGCGTACGAGGACTGCGCGCGGAGCAGGTGACGGGCTGGACCGCCGAGCCGGCCGCGGCGGGCGACGGGGGCAGGACGGCCGCCTGGTCGGGCGGGGAGATCGGCGGAGAGGACGAGGCCGACTTCGTCGTACACATCGACCACCTGCCCACCGGAGTGTCGGAACTGGCCTTCGTGGCGCGGCAGGAGTACGACGACGGCGAAGTCGTCACCTGGGACCAGAAGACGGAGGCGGGACAGCCCGAACCGGAGCACCCCGCACCCGTGTTGAACCTGACGGGGGCACCGGCCGCCGATGCCGTGGCGCACAGCGCGAACGCCCCGGACGCCTCCTGGACGGCGGCCGTCGTCTGCGGGGTGCTGCTCCTCCTGGCGGCCGCGGGGCTCCCGGTGGCGCGCTCCGCCGCGAGGCGTCGCGGCGCCGCGACGCCTTGAGCCGCCGGACGCCGGACGCGACCCGTTCTCGGCAGCCCGTCCGATCCTCGAACACCCGTCCCGGGCTGCCGAGTTGGGCCTTCGGGTTCGGCGCGGAACGCCGGCTCCGACGCACTATCGTGTACGACATGTCCGCCCCTGAGCTGATCCGCATCGTCTCCCGTGACTCGCCCATGGCCCTGGCCCAGGTGGAGCGCGTCCGCGCCGAACTCGGCGTGCTCCATCCCGGTGTCCGGACCGTGGTGGTCCCGGTCAAGACGACCGGCGACAAGTGGATGGGGGATCTCTCCCAGGTCGAGGGCAAGGGGGCGTTCACCAAGGAGGTCGACGCCGCGCTCCTCGCCGGGGAGGCGGACGTCGCGGTGCACTGTGTCAAGGACGTGCCCGCGGACCGGCCGTTGCCCGCCGGCACGACCTTCGCGGCGTTCCTCAAGCGGGACGACATCCGTGACGCCCTCGTCCACCCCGGCGGCCTGTCGCTCGACGAGCTCCCCGCGGGCACCCGGATCGGAACGTCCTCGGTGCGCAGGGCGGCCCAACTCGCCGCCTCCCACCCGCATCTGCGGTGCGTGCCGTTCCGCGGCAACGCCAACCGCCGTTTGGACAAGCTCGCCGCCGGCGAGGCCGACGCACTGCTGCTGGCCGTCTCCGGGCTGGAGCGCATCGGCCGGCCGGACGTGATCACCGAGGTCCTGTCGGCCGAGACGATGTGCCCGCCGATCGGGGCCGGTGTGCTGGCTCTTCAGTGCCGTGAGCAGGACACGGCGACGATCGACCTCGTCAGTGGTCTGAACGACGCCGACACCTATCGGGAGGCCACGGCGGAGCGGATGTTCCTGCACGTCCTCCAGGGTCACTGCAACAGCCCGATCGCCGGCTACGCGAAGGCGTCCCGGGGCGATCTGTCGCTGCGGGCCTGCGTGTTCAGCCCCGACGGGAAGACCGTCCTGAACGCCCACGAATGGGCCGGACGGCTCAGCCCGTCGGACCTCGGCGCCTCCGTCGCGCTGGCCCTGCTGCGGCAGGGCGCCCGCGAGCTGATCGACGGCATCGCCCACTGACGCCGGAAAGCGGTGCGACCGCCCTGGTGGGGCAGCCGCATCGCTGGGACCCGCCGCTCATCGGTCCGCTGTCGCGGAGCCGGGGATCAGCTCGTGAACGTGAACCAGTTGATGTTGGTGAAGTCCGAACTGCTGCCCGCGAAGACCAGGTAGACGTCGTGGACGCCGGTGGCTGAGGCGAGGATGTTCGCGGGAACGGTCTGCCAGGTCTGCCAGCCGCCGCTGTTGGCGAAGCTGATCTCGGCGATCTTCGTGCCGGTGGTGCTGTCGAGCCGTACCTGGACGGCGCCGCTGACACCGGCGGCCGCGCCCGACGCGAGCCGTGCCTTGAACTGGGCCGGCGAGGCCGAACCGAAGTCGACGGAGGAGAACTTCAGCCAGTCGCCGTTCGCGATGTAACCCACGTCGCTGCCGCCGCCGGTGTCGGAGCAGCTCTCGGTGGTGGTCCCGCTCTGCGCCGAGTAGGACTCGGCCTGGATGGTGCCGTAGGCGCTGACCGCGCCCGAACCGCCCCCCGATCCTCCACCGGTGCCTCCGGCGCCCAGGGTGATGCTCCACGAGGTGGGCGCCCCGTCCTGGATGTGCCCGTCGACGGGGGCCGAGCCGGTCGGGCCGACGTCGTCGTAGGGGAAGGCGTAGCCGATGCTGGCGTACTTGTGGACCAGCCGCGCGTAGTGGTTGGTGATCGAGTCCGTGTAGTACTGCGAGGGTGTCACGCCGTCGGGGTTGCTGTTCCCGCCCGGGACCAGCAGCGAACTGCGGTTGATCGCGGCGGCGAGCCGGGCGGCGATCGCCCCGCGGGCGTCCCCGCCGGAGTTGTAGAGGGGACCCGACGCGCAGCCGAAGATGTCGACGGCGCTCGGCTTGGTGAACGGCACGCCGTTCGTGTTGAGACCGGAGAAGACGATGGCGTTGCCGGACACCGTGCCGGTGTAGGAACCGATGCTGCCCTGGCCGTTGATGGTCAGCGGGGTGGAGGCGTAGTGGCTCCAGACCCGGTTCAGGTAGTCGTTCCAGTAGCCGCCGAAGTCGACCGGCGAGTGCGCGGGCGCCATGACGCGCAGCACCCCGCCGGAGGAGTCGGTCACCACCAGCCTGTCCCAGGGGGCTCCGTCGGAGGCGTGCTGCGCCTGCAGGCCGGAGGCGATGGAGGCGAGGGCGCCGGAGGGCAGGGGGCTGACCGACTGGTTGCCTCCGCTGCCGGTGCTGGCCATCGAGATCGGCAGCGCGACCATGTCCACGTAGGAGATGTTCGCGTACAGGTTGGCGCTGTTGAAGGTGAACTCGCAGAACGTCCAGTTGGTGGCCCAGTTGGGGTCGGAGCTCACCAGGGCGGGCTGCACCACACCGGGCGGGGAGCCCGGGTTGACGAAGAACTGGAGCTTCTGCCCGACCGAGAACCAGACCCGGCCGCCGATGATGTAGTCGGTCAGCGTGACGGTCTTGGCGGCCGAACCGGAGGCGCCCAGCGCGATGGAGTAGTCGGCGATGGGGGTCACCGGGGACGAGGGGCTGGGCAGCCGGTTCAGGGTGCCGTTCGCCGAGACGAAGACGGGCCAGCCGCTGCTGTCGGTGCCGGATATGTACGCGTAGACGGTGTCGTGGCCGGAGGTGTTCGCCAGTCTCACGGGGAGCGAGACTCCTGCCGCCGCCGCGGTGGACGTCAACGGCGAGACCGGTGAGAACGGGCTGAGCGCGGCCGTGCTGGTGACGGCGGCTGCTCCGGCCAGGAAGGAACGTCGGGAAACCACGGGGGCCCTCCCGGAGGGGGTGACGGTCCGTCAACAAGATGACGGTTGGGGGGAGTTGTTTCATGTGGGGTTCTGTGCGGGGGTGACGTTATTGGACTGGACCAATACAGTCAAGGTTGCGGAACTGTTACGTCCAAGTAACGGTGTTTGTACCTTGTCGGAAGCCGCACGCCGAAGATCACCCGGTCCGGAGCGGCGCGGCCGCGCCGGTGGCGCTGAAGCCCAACTCCCAAGGTCTGTCAGCCCTTCTGGGTTTCCGGTGCGGGGCGGACGTCGATCGGAGCCGCCTTGTTCGAGGTGCGGCCCGTCAGGGCGAGCGTGGCCGCCGCGGCCAGGCCGCACAGGCCCGCGGCGAGGAGCTGCACCCGGTAGTCGAGGACGGCCACCATGCCCGTGCCCAGGAGCAGGGCGAGCCCGGTCGGCGCGTACATCAAGGTGTTGGCCGTCGCCGCCACCCTGCCGAGCAGCTCGGACGGGGTGTGCTTCTGGACGGCTGTCAGGGCCGCGATGAGCGGGCAGGGCAGCCCCAGGCCGATCATCAGGCTGCCGACGACCACGACCGGCGTCCAGGGCGTCGCCCGCGCCAGCGCGCCGAGGGCGAAGAGGGCGAGTCCGGCCGTCGCGAAGGTGCGCGCGGACATGCGGCGCATCAGCGCGCCGGCCGTCAGCCCGCCGACCACCGATCCGAGGCCCTGGACCGAGGTGAGCACACCCGCGAAGGCCGGTGACCGGTGCAGCCCGGCGTCGAGCATCGCGTACGTGGCGGTGCTGCTGACGGCGGCCAGCATCATGGTCGTCCCGCTGGTGACGACCAGCGGACGCAGGACGGGGTGCCGTCGCACGTAGCGGGCGCCTTCGGCGGGCTCGGCGGTCCACGCCCGTCCGGCCCCGGCCGGGGCGGGCGCGGCTTCGCGCACCTTGATCAGCCGGAACGCGGCCGCGGCCAGGACGAAGGTGACGGCGTCCAGCAGTGCCACCGTCGGACCGCCGTACGCGGTGAACAGACTCGCGCCGGCCAGCGGGGCGAGCAGCTTCATGCTCTCGATGGCGGTCAGCACCAGGCCGTTGAAGTCGCCGCGCAGTTCGTGCGGCACGGCCGCCGCCACGAGGGCGGTCTCGGCCGCGTCCGTGAGCACCATGCCCACGCCGACCAGGGTCAACGCGGCGAACAACAGCCAGACACGCCCCTCGGAGCGTACGAAGACCGGCGCGGTCATGACGGCCGCCAGGACCAGATTGGTGGCGACCAGAAGCGGACGGCGCCGCACCCGGTCCGCCAGGGTGCCGATCACGGGTCCCGCGAAGGTCGGCGCCCAGACGCAGAAGCTGACCAGGGCGGCGAGGCTGCTGGAGCCGGTGAGCGTCTTGACCCAGATCCCGGCGGCCAGCGACATGGCCGAGCTGCCGAAGCCGGAGACGACCACCCCGCCCAGATACAGACCCGCGTTGCGGTCCCGGAAGACCTTCAGCGTGTTCCAGGCCATCCCTCACCCTTCCTTACGGTGCGGCGCCCTTGCGGGAGCGGGCACAACCTACCCCCAATCATTTGATTGGCGGTAGTCGGCTCCGGGTGCGGTGTGCGCTTTACTGGCTCGCGTGACCGATACCGATCCCGTGCTGCGCGCGCTCGCCCATCCGTTGCGGCTGCGGATGCTCAGCCTCATGTGGCCGGGGCCCATGTCGGCCGCCGAGCTCGCCCGCGAGCTGGACATCTCTCACGCGCTGGCCAGCCAGCATCTGCGCCGCCTGGACGCGGTGGGCCTGGTCGCGCTGGCCGAGGAACGCACCCGCCGCGGCGGCAGGGAGCGTCGCTACCGCGCCGTCCAGGGCACGCCGCTGTCCGACCAGCACGAGGGCACCCCGATGCTGGCCGAGACGATGGCGCACACCCTCAGGGAACGTGCCATGCGGCGCGTGGAGGGCGGCGCGGGCGTGACCGTGGACGCCGAGCTGTGGGTGGATCCCGGGACCTGGGAGAACGTCCGGCGACGGCTCGCGGAGCTCGCCACCGAACTCCATGAGGCGGCCCGGCCACCGCACACCCCGGGCACCGTCCCCTTGGGCGTGAGCGTGATGGCGTTCCCGCTGCGGGACGGGACCGAGCCCGACGGGACCGAGCCGGACGGCTAAAGCCGACCCGTCCGGTTATCCTTCCCGTCCGATCGAAGATCCCCGGAGGGCCCGTGCACATCACCGTTTTCCTGCTGCGGAGTGCGCTGGGCCTCGGGGGCGCGCTGGTGACCCTCTGGGAACTGACCCGCCAGGCCTCGGGGCCGGGCTGGAGGAAGCCGCGGGTGGTGGCCGCGGTGGCGGCACTGATCGCCGCCGGGCTGCTCACCTCGTAGGACTACGAGGCCGAGGGGTCCGGTAAGAGATCCGGTCCCTCCCGCGCCCCGTTCGACCGGGACGCGGCGAGGAACCGCGGTCGCGGCGAGGAACCGCGGCCGCTCGCGGAGAGGGCCTGGCGAACGGTCAGCGCCCCTCCGCGGACGAGGTCTGCCGATCGGTCAGCAGCCGGTGTCCTTGGGCGTGAAGTCCAGGCGCTGGTGCTGATCCGTGGCGACGGCCGTGTGGTACGTCGTACTCGTGACCTGGTACCAGACGTCGTCCCGGCTCTTGTCGCCGCCGACGTCGTCCAGGCGGACGCACCACTGTTCCGGCCGGACGACGCGCGTGTACGTCTCGGTTCCGCTGCGGACCTTCTTGCAGGTCTTCGCGTGCTCGGTGGAGTACCAGGTGCGGGTACGCCGCTTGGTGCCCGAGCCGGTGCTCGTCGAGTGTCTGACCCGCCGCGTGGTCGTGGTGCACTTCTTGGTCATGCGCGGCCGCGTGGCCCGGGTGGTCCTGACGGCCCGGTGACGGACCTCGTCCCGGAGGCCGAACACGCTCGTGTCGGCCGTGGTGGCGGTGTCCGGACCGGGCTCCCCGGCACCGCTCCCGCCGTCCTGTCCGACGTCGACCGAGTAGTCCGAGCCCTCGTCGTAGGAGTCACCCCCGCCGCCGCACGCGCCGAGCCCGGCTATCAGAACAGCCGTCACCGCGGCGGTCGCAAGTCTCTTGAACATGTCTTCCTTCGTGATCTACGGGCCGCAGCGTAACGGATCATCGGCGCCGATCGAACGCCGGTGAGCGCCCAGGCGGCCGGGGCCGTGCGAAGGGCTCACCCTCCGGGTCGGGAAGGGCCGTTCATCCGCCGACTCGCCTGTTCGAGTGCCGACGCTCAAGCCGGACCGCCGGCCGGCCGATGCCAACGCCGGAAGAGCAAGATCGAGAAAGGCTGCACAGAGTGACATCAGGTGGAACGCGACGGTCACTGGACCCTCTTGCCGTCGCCGTCGACGCACTGCGGGCCGGTCGGCCGGTCATCGTGGTCGACGACGAGGACCGGGAGAACGAGGGTGACCTGGTCATGGCGGCCCAGTTCGCCACCGCGCGGACCATGGGCTTCTTCGTCCGCGTCACCAGCGGTCTGATCTGCGTCCCGATGACCGGCGAGATCGCGGACCGGCTTCGGTTGCCGATCATGGTGGAGCCCGCCCCGGGCACGGATCCGATCAGCACGACCGCCTACACCGTCTCCGTGGACGCGGCCGGCATCGGCTCGGGGATCTCGGCCGAGGACCGGGCGGCGACGGCGCGGGCCCTGGCCGACGCCTCCACCCTGCCCGGACAACTGGTCCGCCCGGGGCACATGTTCCCGCTACGGGCCCGCCCCGGCGGGGTCGCCGAGCGGCGTGGCCACACCGAGGCCACCGTCGACCTGCTGCGCCTGGCCGGGCTCGCACCGGTCGGCGTGCTCAGCGAGGTCTGCGAGGACGACGGCTCCCTCGCCCGTTTCGAGCGGCTGCGCGTCCTCGCGGACGAACACGGTCTGGCACTGGTCTCCATCGAGCAGCTCTCGCAGCACCTGCGTGACGCCGACCCCGCTCCGGCGTCGGTGTGAACGACGTGCTCCGAGCGACGGTCTTCGATCTCGACGACACCCTGATCGACAGCGGCGACGCCTGGGAGCGCGTCTGCGCCGACTTCACCGCCCGCCACGGTCACCGCTGGCGGCGGCGGGACGGCATCGCCCTGCACGGAAACGGCCACTGGGCCTCGTACGTCGCCGGACTGTGCACCGGCCCGGTGGACCCCGCCGACGTCGTCGAGGCCTGCACCGGCCTGATGGCCGAGGCCTGCGCGGCCGGCCGCGTCGAGGCGCTGCCCGGAGCTGTCGAACTGTTCCGTGAAGCCGGCCGGCACGGTCCCGTCGGGGTGGCCACCGCCAGCCCGCGCCGGTTCGTCCTGGCCGCACTCGAACACCTCGGCCTGGCCGGCGACGTGACCGCCGTGGTGTGCGGCGAGGACGTCGTCCGGGCCAAGCCCGCCCCCGACCCGTACCTGCGCGCGGCCGCCGCCATGGGCCTCCCGCCGTCGTGCTGCCTGGCCGTCGAGGACTCCCCGAACGGCATCCGCTCCGCTGCCGCCGCCGGTATGCCGGTCCTCGCCATCCCCCGCGACCGCATGGCACTCCCCGCGGACATCGCCCACCTGCCCCTGGCCCAGGCCCCCGACGCGACACACGCCCTGCCACTCCTGGCCCACCTGCTCACCCGCCACCCCGAACCGGCCCTCCCGGGCCGACCGTTCGACACCGCCGGCTAGCCCGCCCGGACGAAGCCGCTTCCGTTCGCCGAAGGCTCCGACGGTCCCCACCGCGGATTCCCGTTCGCGGTGAAGCCACCGTCAGTCGGCTGTCCGATAGTTCATGAACCAGTGAGTGTCGAAGTAACGGGCCATCGTGAACGGGTGGTGCGGGTCGACCAGGATGCGGCAGACGAACTCGGCGGTCCCGCAGGTGAACGGGACGTCCTTGTTGTCGAAGGACCGGACCACGACGGGCCAACTGTCGGGGTCGTCGCCGTCGGTCCTCCAGCAGTACAGGTCCTCGTGTTCGGTGCCCGCCCAGATGAGAAGCCCGTCCCGTTCGAGGTGTGTCGAGGGCTCCTGGTCGAGGTCCAGATACGCGTCGAAGCCCCCGTGGCCGAACGTCTCGACCATGCGCTTGTAGTCGGCCGGCAGTGCCGTACCGAGGCGCGACTCCACCTCCGTCCAGTCCACGTCAGGCCGCTGGGCCGGCTGTGTCCAGCCGGTGATCCGTATGAGCCGTTCCATCCAGTCGACGTCGGCGTCCGCGTCCGGAGACGCCGTCAAGAGTTCCGGCACCTCCCGGTGAGCGACCACGAGGACCGGTCGCTCGATGTCCTCCGCGTCCCGCGCGACACCCGTGCCGATCCACTGATCCCCGTACGCCCATGCCCGTATCCGCACCGCCCGGTCCTCGAAGGGGACCAGGAGCCCGGACCCCTTGGACTCGTCGAGCGTGGGATCGGTGAAGCCATCGAGAACGAGCGTGCGCGGCACGCCGTATCTGTCGGCGAGCAGTTCGGTCAGTTCCTGCGGGTCCACGTCCCCGGACAGGTACATGTGGCCGTTCCGCGGACCGAGTCGGTCCATCAGGTCATTGACGGTCTCTTGCGTGAGCTCCATGACAGACAGTGAACCTCACGGCACTGACAAGGGATGGGGCTCAGTCGCCCCCTCCCGCGTCCCCGCCTCCCGCGCCGTCGTGGTGGGCGTCCGAGTGGGTGGCCAGGTCGAAGTCCAGGTCGTCGGCGAGATCGTCGAACCGGGGCGGCTTGTGGGCCGTGACGGCTGCCGTGGCCCGGGGCTGTGGGACGGCCCTGTCCTCCGGCGGGCGTCGGTCCGAGGGTTCCCTTGTGCTGACGTACACCAGGTAGCCGGTGTCCGGGCTCCGGCCGGCCAGCGCCGTGGTGACGGCGGCCCGGCACCGACGAGTGAACCGGCGCCAGGGACGGGACAACTCCGGGGGCCAGAGTGCCGCCGGTGCGGCCAGCGCGGCCCACACCGGCATCCAGGCCGTGGCCCAGAAGCCCGGATCCCGGTCGGGCAGCCCGGGGACAGGACAGCGCAGGAGCATCGCGTGCATGGACAGGCCGAACGCGGTGACGAACGCCGCGGTCAGCGCGGGGACGCGGTAGTAGCCGAACCTCTCTCGCAAGGGCGTACGTCGGGCCTCGAGAGCCGTCCTGAACCGTTGGAAAGGAGGGTCGTTGAGCAGTTCGTACACCGTGGCCCCCTTGTTGCGGCGCAGGAGTGTCACCAGTGCGGCGAGGACCGGATCCTTCTGGCTGCCGAGCCGTCCGGGCGGCACGGTGATCCGGCCTTCGTCGTCGATCTCGGCGTCCCCGGCCAGGATCAGCAGGCTCACGGCCGTCTCCGCCGCGTAGCCCTGCTGCTGCGGTGACGCGCCCTCCCACGCGGCGCCGAGCCACCATGCCGCCTGGATCGGGTCGACGTCCGTCGTCCGCATGCCCCGCAGGAACGTCCGCTCTTCCCGTGTACGCAGCCACCACACCGAGAACAGCACGGCGTTGACCGCGCCGAATCCCAGCAGCCAGTAGGCGGCGATCCAGGCCATCTCGCCGCTCATGACACGGCCTCCGCCGTCCCCCTCGTCGGAAACACCATCGGGCGATCCCCCTCGCAGTCCACTGCCCACCTCGAACGGCCGGCAACAGCCTGCCATGAAAAGTCACTTGAGGGACGATTTCGCCCAGTAATCAGACCGCCCGCCTTGAAGGCTCGACATGCCTCCGAAGCGGGCGGCCCTGACAGCGGCCAGGAAACTCAGCGGCCGGACAGCGCCTTCAGGGTGGCCTCGGCCGTGGCGGTGCTCGACTGCGGGTTCTGACCGGTGATCAGCTTGCCGTCCACGACGACCTTGTCGCTCCACGGCGCCCCGGTCTCGACCGTGGCACCGCGCTCGCGCAGCACGCTCTCCAGGAAGAACGGTGTGTTGTCGCCGAGACCTCCCTGGCGCTCCTCCTCGTCGGCGAACGAGGTGAGTTCGCGGCCCGCGAACGTGAAGCCGCCGTCCGGGGTCGTGGCGCTGAGCAGGGCGGCGACGCCGTGGCACAGGGCGGCGACGACCGTGCCGTCGGCGTCGGCCTCGTTCAGGAGACGGCCGAGGTCCGCGTCGTGGGCGAGGTCGGCCATGGGCGCGTGACCGCCGGGGATGTAGAGCGCGTCGTAGTCGCTCAGGCGCACCTCCGCCAGCGGCAGCGGGCTGGAGAGCTGGTCGTCGATGCCGTCGAGGTAGGCGCGGAACTCCTTGGCGTCGGTCTCGGACACACCGCCACGGGCGTCGAGGCTGAGGGCGTCGACCGTCGGGCGGACGGCCCCGGGAGTGGCGATGTCCACCTGCGCTCCGGCGGCACTGAGCACCTTGTGGGAGGCGGCGACCTCTTCCGCCCAGAAGCCGGTCGGATGGGTGGATCCGTCGGCCAGGACCAAGCTGTCGGCGGCGGAGACGATCATCAGGATCTTCGACATCGGAATACCTGCTCTTATCTGTGGGACGACTCTGGAAACGCGGTGCCCGAGGCCCGCGGACCGCGGTGACGCGGTGCTCGTGACAACTCCAGGATTCATCACGGAAATGCCCTGCCGCCCGCGCCGCGCCATAAGAAGGGTTATGGAGCAGCGGTGGCCGATCTCCCCGGGATGTGCTGGGGGACGTCGAGCGGCGGGAGGCCGCGCCATCACCGCAGACCCATCAGTAGAATTTGATGGGCGGGAGCACTTCATAATTTCTCTGATGGGTGGAGGTGTCCATGCCCGGCCTGGACCTGCTGGCGACGTTCCTGGAGATCTACCGCACCGGGTCGCTGTCCGCGGCGGCCACGCGGCTGGGGGTGAGCCAGCCGGCGGTCACCGGGCAGCTCGCCCGTCTCGAGGAACAACTGGGCGAACCCCTGTTCGTCCGGTCGAGCAAGGGGGCCCAGCCGACACCACGGGCCGCGGCGCTGGCGGCCCGTGTCGGCCTGCATGTCGACGGGCTCCGTACGGCCCTGGCTCCTTCGGGGGAGGAACGCACGCTGGAAGGCACGGTCCACCTGGGCGGAGCGGCCGAGGTGATGTCCCTTCGCGTGCTCCCCGCCCTGGCACCGCTCTCGGCCCGCGGACTCCGTATCCGGGTGACGCTGGGCCTGGCCGAGGAACTGCTGTCGGCGCTGACGGCGGCACGGCTCGACCTGGTCGTGTCGGCGGTCCGCCCCCAGCAGGAGGACCTGTCGGTGACGCCACTGGTGGACGAGGAGTTCCTGCTGGTGGGGCCGCCCGCGCTGGCACACGCCGTGGACCGGGAGCGGCTGGCCGCCGACCCGGTCGCCGCGCTGTCCCGGCTGCCACTGGTGGCCTACGCGGCCGATCTTCCGATCATCCGCCGGTACTGGCGCAGCGAGTTCGGGCGGCGGCCGCCCAACCAGGTCGCGGTCACCGTCCCGGACCTGCGCGCCGTGCTGGCCGCGGTGGTCGCCGGCATGGGCATCTCCGTGCTGCCCCGCTATCTCGCCGCTCCGGCCCTGGCCGCGGGCGAGGTGGTGCAGATGCACCGGCCGGAGGTCGAGCCCTTGAACACCCTGTATCTGGCGTCCCGGCGCGAGGCGCCGGCGAGCCCGGCCCTCGCGGCCGTGTGGGAGCACCTGGCCCGGGCGGCCCACGCCTGGAAGAGCCTCTGAAGCGGCGCGGCTCGCGGCCTACGCACGGAAGAGCCTCTGAAACGTCGCGGCCCGCGGCCTACGTCAGTCGGACCGGAGGTTCTCCAGGGTCGAGCGGGTGTCGGTCCTGAGCCACCGGGAGACCTCGCTGACCTCGGGCGGGGTGGTCGACCCGTAGGAGGTCGTATACGCGCTCCAGCTCATCTGGTACGTCATCCAGCCGTCCCGCACCGCGAGGGTCACCGCCCGGCTGCCGCTGGTCCCCGTGCCCGATGTGGTGTCCTCGGTCACGAGATAGGCCTCGTCACCGAAACCGGACACCTCCTCCACCTCGTAGTCCTCGTACCGCTGGCCGTACTCGGACCACACGGCCGTGAACTCGGGGGCCGGGTCCGTCGACTTGTGCAGGTCCATCTCCACCGAGAGGTACGCGTCGGCGTAGGAGGAACTGGAGGACGTCTTCAGGGAGATGCTGCAGTAACTCTGATCGATCGCCTTGTGCTTCAGCGAGTTGTGCGTCGGGGAGCTGTCCTCTTCGGAGTACTCGGTCCGCAAGGCGCTGTAGTCCACCGCGGAGCAGAGATTGGCCTTGGCCCGATACCCGGCGAGATCCGGGTCGTCGCCCAGCGGGCCGAGAACGACGATGCCTCCGGCCCACACCACGGAGGCCGCGACCGCGCCGACCGCCGCCCACAGGACCGCGCGCCCCGCGGTGCCCTTGCCTCCGGACGGCGGGGGAAAGCCCGGCGGCTGCCCGTACGCGTACTGCTGCGTCGGGGGATGGGTGGGAGGGGGCCCGTAGGAGCCCGTCGGCGTCGGGCCGGGGACCGGGCCGGGGGTCGGCCCCGACGCCGGGCCCGGCGTGGGTTCGGGTCTCGGCGCGGGTAAGGGCTGCTGTGCCTGTGCCGGGGGGAGTGGCTGCGGCTGGGGCTGTGCCCGCGACGAGGGTTCCTCGGGCCGATCCTGCATCCTGTGCTCCTCGGTCGTGGACGGTGCGATCAGATGGCGGAACGGGGCCGGGAAGGCGACACTGCGCGAGAACTCAACAGGCAGATTCTAAAGGGCAGTTCAGCGGAAATGGCCTTGTCGTACCGGCCGTTGCCCGGGCCTGCTCTCACCGGAACGGCGCACCGCGTACAGCGCACCGCGCACCACGTAGGAGGCGCTGCGGTGGACGCACCACGTAGGACGCAACCACGTAGGACCCGCCGCGCACGACGTGCGAGCCGTGTCGTGTCGGGTGTGATCGCGCCGAAGGGCCCCGCAGCGAACTGCGGGACCCTTCACGTCGGTTGACCGGAGAACCGTCAGACGGTCTTCTCGATCTTGGTGACCTGCGCCTCCATGACGTCGGCCGGCACGTCGGGTGCCTTCTCGCTCAGGACGCTCATCGCGTAGAAGACGGCCAGCGTCGAACCGCTGCGCACGACCGTGTACGTCACCGGGATCTTGGTCCCCTCGATGTCGCTGGTCATCGAGTACGCGACCGCCTCGTCGCCGAGGGCGGGGGCCTTCACGGGCTTGACCTCGGTGTAGTGGTAGTCCGTGTGCTCGTAGGAGTTGCAGTTCTCGCTCTGCGTGCGCAGGTCCGCGACCACCTTCTTGGCGTCCGCCTCCTTCTGCGCCAGCAGCCCGACGCGCAGCACCGTGCCGTCGGTCGCCTTCAGGCTCGTCACCGAGCGGGACACACGGGCCGTCGCGTCGGGTTCGGTGCCCAGCAGGAACATGTCGGCCAGGGCCTGGCACGTGGCGGGCTTCGCGGGAACGCTCACCTCGGGGATCTCGTCGTCGGGAGTGTTGCCGACGCGGTAGCCCTTGAGGTCTTCCTTGGTGACCGCGGCCTTCGTCAACTGCGCCTCGGTGAGCGGCTTCAGCCCCTCCTTGGCGGCGGGCGTCGCCTGGGCGGCCGGCTTCTTCGAGCCGGCCGCGCTGCCGCCGGTGTCGCTGTCGGAGTCCTTCGCGCCGCACGCGGCCGTCGCGGCGAGCGCCGCCGTCACAACGATGCCCACCAGGACGCGCCCCGGAACTGACTTCACGTTCTTCCCCACCCTCACGTTCTCTATGGGCGCGTCCACGACAACGGCTGCGCCGAGCCGCATTCAAGCTCACAACCAGCGGACTTTGCCAGCGCGTTAGAGTCGCTTGACGTAACGATCAGAGATCGACAACTTGGTTGTACGCCGACATTGTGGTTCTCGACACTCCGAGGCCGCGCCGGGACGGTTCCGGCCATCCGCCGCGGCGGACGTGCCCTTGGTGGCATCGGGCCCGTCGAGTCAGGAGGATGGACTCATGGAACCGGGACCCAGCGATTCGAACGCCGAGAGCGACCGCATCTTCGAGCTCGAGGCGGAGGTCCAGCAGCTCAAGGAGGCCGTCACTTCACATGCCGTCGTGGACCAGGCCATCGGAATGATGGTCGCGCTCGGCCGGGTGTCCCCGGACCAGGGCTGGGCCGTACTGAAGGACGTCTCGCAGCACACCAACATCAAGCTCCGCAACGTCGCCGAACTGATCATTCTCTGGGGACGCGACGGCGAGATCCCTCAGAACATCCGCGTCGAACTGGAGGACGCGCTCGACCGGCACGGCCCCGACCAGATTCCGGAAGCGCCCACGGAATGACGTACGGGGGAACGACGCGCGATCCCTTGGAATCCCTGCCTTCCGTCCACCCCCGCCCACTCCTCGCGCGGCACCCCGCCGGACCGGATCGACCGGGGCTGTGAGGCATCGATTTCCGGCAATCCTTCCGGTACGGCGCCGGGTATGTGATGCTGCTGCACCGAATGGACCATGAACCGGTCGGGGTGCGCCCGTACGAACCGGTGCCAGAGAGGATGGCTGCATGTCGACTGCGAAGCGTCGGTACAGCCTGACGTGGACCGATCCGGACGGTGCGCCGCAGGCCTCCGCGGGTCGCTACGACAAGCGTTCCGCCACGCGGCGCCGCCGTGCGCTGGAGGCGGTCGGCTGCACCCGTGTCGAGGTCGTCGTGGTCGAGCCCGGGGAGCTTCCCGAGCCGGCGATCTGACCCGCGCCCCTCGGCGCCCGCACCGGGCGACGGAAAAGCATTGGACGGGACGACGGCCGGGCTTGTAGCTTACGAGCGACCGTGCTGCCACCGGAGGAGGTGAGACCCATGAACGCTGTAACGACGTGGGTGCTCCCCCTTTCCCGTCACGGCCGGCGATCGACGTAGGTGTCGCCGGGAGCGCCTCCACACCAGGGCACTCCCCGAAAGGCAACACCTATGCATTCTCTGCAGTTCACCGCCGAGTCGTCCTCGAACGGCATCCTTGAGCGCGACTTCCTCGTGGGCGACGTCCCCGGGGTCCTCTGGTCGCCCGCCGCGCCCGCCTCCGGAGCCGAACGGGCACCCCTGGTCCTGATGGGCCACGGTGGGGGCGCCCACAAGAAGCACCGGGCGATGCAGGGCCGGGCCCAGAAGCTGGTGACCGGCTGCGGCTTCCATGTCGCCGTCATCGACGCGCCCGGTCACGGCGACCGGCCGCGCTCCGCGTACGACGAGCAGGAGATCGCCGAGCTGCGCAAGGCGCAGGCCGCGGGCGAGCCGGAAGCGCCGATCGTCGTCCGTTACAACGCCCGTCTGGCCGAGCTCGCCGTGCCGGAGTGGCGGGCGACCCTGGACGCCCTTCAGGAACTTCCCGAGATCGGCGCCGACGGGCCGGTGGGGTATGTCGGCATCGCCATGGGCACCGCGCTGGGGGTGCCGCTGGTGGCGGCCGAGCCCCGGATCACGGCCGCGGTCCTCGGCATGATGTGGCCCGACGCCCTGTTCGAGGCGGCGAAGCGGATCACCGTCCCGATCGAGTTCGTCCTGCAGTGGGACGACGCGCGCGTCCCGCGCGAGGCCGGTCTCGCGCTGTTCGACGCCTTCGCCTCGAAGGAGAAGACGCTGCACGCCAACGCGGGCGATCATGTCGCGTTCCCCATGTTCGAGGTGGACAGCTCGGTCCGGTTCCTCGCCCGGCACCTCGGCCGGGAGGTCACCTCGCAGGCCTGACGTGAGCGGTCGCGGGGGTTGGGCCTTGTCCTGAGGACCGCCACCCCCAGTGCCCCCAGAACCCCCTCCACCCCCCCCCATTCCAAAGCAAACACCCCCCCCCAGCGCTCTTCCCCCCCC